>CAVPMG010000015.1:0-165543 GCA_963706115.1 uncultured Actinomycetes bacterium
CACCGCGCCGATGGCCGCGTGGAAGCCCAGCTGCGCCAGTCCGCCGAGCTGGTCCACCATCTCGGCGGTCTTCTCGCCCTTCTCCCCGGGGTCGAAGATGAAGTAGCAGGTCTTGGTGATCTCGTCGTAGTCGCGGCCCTCGGCGTCGCAGTGGCCCGAGCACGTCGAGCTTGCGCGCCAGGTCGGACCGGGGAACAGGTTGCACGCCTGGGCGTACCTCGGCCACGAACCGAAGCGTCTTCCGCTCGCCGCTGCCGCCGATCATGATCGGCGGGTGCGGCTTGGACAGCGCCTGCGGCGAGTTCAGCGGCCGCTCGAGCTGATAGTGCTTGCCCTGATAGGGGGCCTGGTCGCCGCGCCACATCTGCAGGCAGATCTGCCAGTGTCTCCTCCAGCCGCTCAAACCGCTCGGCCACCGGCGGGAACGGGATTCCAGCCCGGCGGGACTCCTCCTCGTTCCACGCGGCGCCGATGCCGAGCCAGGCCCGCCCGCCCGACAGCACGTCCAGCGTGGTCACGGTCTTGCGAGGAATCCCCGGGTGCCGGTAGACGGTGCCGGTCACCAGGGTCAGCAGCTTGGCCCGCGAGGTCAGGCCGGCCAGGAAGGCCAAAGTGCTGTAAGCCTCGAGCATCTCCCGGTCCGCCGGCCCGATCACCGGGATCTGGAAGAAGTGGTCCATCACCGCGATGAAGTCGAACCCGACCTCGTCGGCCGCACGGCCCACCGCGGCCAGATCGGCGCCTAGCCTGGCCGGGCCGTTCGGGAAGGTGAAGTCGGGAATCTGCACACCGATCTGCACGGTGATCGCCTCCGCTCAAGGGGTTCTGCGGGCCGCCCGCAGGGCCGGGATCGTCCCGGTGAAGGCTCTCACAGCCGCCGCGGATCGGTGACGTGCGGCCTGCCAGCGCCGCCAGGTCACGCACGAATGGGGAGACTGACCCAGCCCGTGCTCAAGACCAGGACGCTGGTGACCGAGGATGGTGTGCCGATCGAGGCCATGCACCTGCCCAAAGACACCGACCTGGCGATCGTGTTCGCCCATGGCTTCACCCTGTCCTGGCAGCACGGAGCGGTCTGGAAGGTCGCCAAGAGGCTGAACCGCACGGCCGGCGTGATCGCGTTCGACTTCCGCGGCCATGGCAGGTCCGGCGGGCTGTCCACGCTGGGGGACCGGGAGACCAAGGACCTGGCCGTGGCCATCGCCTACGCGCGGGAACTGGGCTACCGGCGGATCGTCCCCGTCGGGTTCTCCATGGGAGCCTCGATCGTGGTCAGGCACGCGGGCCTGGTCGGCGGCGTTGACGCCGCGGTATCGGTCGAGCGGGCCCGGGCGCTGGTACTACCGGGGCACCTACCCGATGCGCCGGGTGCACTGGGCCGTGGAGCGGCGCCTCGGTCGGCTGATCACCCGCAAGTGGCTGAACACCAGGATCAGCGGCGGGCGGTGGAACCCGGTGCCGATGCCGCCCGCGGAGGCGGCCGCCCGTATCGCGCCCATCCCGTTTCTTGCGGTGCACGGCGACCGGGACCCGTACTTCCCGGTCGAGCACGCCCACCAGTTGTACGAAGCCGCCCACGAGCCGAAGGAACTGTGGGTGGTCCCCGGGTTCGGGCACGCCGAGTCGGGCTCGAACGATGCCCTGGTGGACCGCATCGCGACCTGGGCTGATGAGACGACGGCAGCCCGGGCGCCCGCGGACGGCGGCGGCCCGCAGGAGGAGCGCGCCGGCGCCGCCTAGCAGTGCTTTCCCGGGGGACACTCCATTGCCCCGGGGGCGAGCCCCCGGACCCCGTGGCCGGAACCCCCGCTGGCCTGCGGCCTCGTTCCTCCGTCACGAGGCCTTGGCCGCCCGGAGGCTCTCCCCGGTGTCCGGGTCGAAGAAGTGCAGCGCGTCAAGGTCCACGTGCACCTTGGCGGCCTGGTTCTCGGCCAGCGTGGTCCGCGGGTCCATCCGGGCCACGATCGCCGCGGACAGCGGCGCGACCTCTTCCTCCGCGGCATCCGGGCCCTCGAGTTCCTCTGCGGCCACGGGATGCAGCGGCTCGACCCCGACCCGGCAGTGCACATCAACTTCTGACCCAAGCTCCTCGCGCAGTTCCACCTGCACGTCGAGAACGGAACCTGGCGCGGCGCCCGGTACCAGCGCGGCGTCCTCCAGGTTCTCGGGTCTGATGCCGAGGATGACCTTGCGTCCCAGGTAGTCCTCGAGCGCCGGGTGGTCCCGCACCGCCTGCTCGCCCGCGGTCAGCCGGTGCATGCCGAAACACACCAGCGGCCCGCCGTCGCCGCGTTCGACCGTCGCCTCAAGCAGGTTCATCGCCGGGGAACCGATGAACGAGGCCACGAAGAGGTTGGCCGGCCGCTTGTACAGCTGCTGCGGTGGTGCGACCTGCTGGAGCACCCCGTGCTGGAGCACGGCCACCCGGTTGCCGAGCGTCATCGCCTCGGTCTGGTCGTGCGTCACGTAAATGGTGGTCACCCCGAGCGAACGCTGCAGCCGGGCGATCTCCGCGCGCATCTGCACCCGCAGCTTGGCGTCCAGGTTCGACAGCGGCTCATCCATGAGAAACGCGCGCGGCTGGCGGACGATGGCCCGGCCCATCGCGACCCGCTGGCGCTGCCCGCCGGAAAGCTGCCGCGGCTTGCGGGCCAGCAACGGCTCAAGCTCCAGGACCCGCGCGGCCTCTTCGACCCGCCGCCTGATCTCGGCCTTGGGGGTCTTGCGGTACTTCAGGCTGAACGCGATGTTGTCGTACACCGACAGGTGCGGGTAGAGCGCGTAGCTCTGGAACACCATGGCGATATCGCGGTCGCGCGGTTCGGTGTCGTTCACCGGGTGCCCGTCGATGAGGATGGTCCCGCCGGTGACCTCTTCGAGCCCGGCTACCAAGCGCAGCGCCGTGGTCTTGCCGCACCCGGACGGGCCGACCAGCACCATCAGTTCGCCGTCGGCGATGGACAGGTCAAGCCCTCGCACCGCCGTCGTCCCGTCGGGGAACTGTTTGGTGATGCTGTCAAGGACGATTGCGGCCATCGTCGTTCCTCACTCTCGGCGCCTGCCCGTCCACTTGCCCATCCCCAGGGTCAGGCCCTTGACCAGGTGCCGCTGGAAGATCAGGAACACGATGATCGCGGGCAGCGCGCTGACGAACGAGCCCGCCATCAGCACCGGGATGCTGGTGGTACGGCCCGCCGACAGCGCGGCCAGGCCGACCGTGATCGTCCGCTGCTGCGGGTTCTGCAGGAACAGCAGCCCGACCAGCAGGTCGTCCCAGATCTGGATGAACTGCAGCACGGTCACCGTGGCGATGGCCGGCCAGGACAGCGGCAGCGCGATGCGCAGGAACGTGCGCTCGTAGCCGAGCCCGTCCATCACCGCCGCCTCGATCAGGTCGTCGGAGATGCCCCGGTAGTACGTCGCCATCAGGAACGTCGCGAACGGGGTGCCCAGCGCGACGTACACGAGGATGGCGCCGAGGTAGGTGTTGATCAGGCCCAGCTTCCCGAGGTTCACGTACTCCGGGATGATGATCGACTGCAGCGGCACCATCAGCGCGGCGACCACCCCGAGGAACACCCATCCGCTGGCCCGGTAGCGGAGCTTGGCGAACGCGAACCCCGCTGTGGTGGACACCGCGAGGATGAGCAGGATCGAGATCGCGCAGATCAGCGTGGAGTTGAACAGCTCCCGCCAGACCGGGAGTTCGGTGAACAGCTGACCCCAGCTCACCGAGGAGTGGCCGCTCTCCCGGGCGAACTGCGACTGGTTACGGAACGCGTTGTCCAGCATGTAGAAGAACGGGTACAGCATCACCACGGCGATCACGCACATGATCGCGAACAGCGTGCTGGTGCGCAGCCGGCGTCGCGCCTTCACGGCCGTCCGGCTGGTCCGGGGTGCCGTCACCGGTGCCGCGGTCACCAGCCCTCACCGTCCTCGGATCTGATCAGGCGCAGCTGCACCAGGCCCACGACGATCATGATGACGAACAGGATGATCCCGTACAGGGCGCCGGTGCCGAACTGGCCGAGCGAGAACGCCGTCTGGTAGACGAAGAACTCCAGCGTGGTGGTGCCGAACCCGGGGCCGCCGTTGGTCATCACGAAGATGAGGCTGAACAGCGCCGAGAACGCGCTGATCACCGTGATCACGAAGGAGAACTGGACGAAGCGCTTGAGCAGCGGCAGGGTGACCCGCCAGAAGATCTGCCGTGGGTTGAGCCCGTCCACCCGTGCCGCCTCCAGCAGCGTCGGGTCCAGGGTCGCCATGCCGGTCAGGAAGATGATCGTGTTCGTGCCGAGCATCGACCAGATGAACGTGATCGCCAGCGCCACCAGGGCGCTGCGCTGGCCGGCCAGCATGTTGGTCTGGAAGGAACTAAGCCCCACGTCGGCCAGCAGCCTGTTCATCAGCCCCTGATAGGCGAAGAACTGCACCGCCACCATGCCGATGACCACCCAGGACACGGCGGTGGGCAGGAAGTACACCGAGCGGAAGAAGCGCCAGCCCCGTACGTGCGAGTGCAGCAGGGCGGCGATGCCCAGCGGGATGCCGATCGCGAACGGGATGGACAGCAGCAACAGCGCGTTGTTCTCCAGCACCCGCCAGAACGTGGGGTCGCTCAGCGCCGTGGAGTACGCGCTCGGGCCGATCCAGGTCGCGGTCAGCCCGTTCCAGTTGGTCATCGAGTAGTAGACGGCCTGCGCGATCGGGATGCCGAGCAGGGCCACGACCACGACCACCGCCGGCAGTGAGAGCAGGATGCCCGCCCGCCGCCGCCGCCGGGCCAGGCGGCTCCGCGACCGGCGCGGGTGGCCGCGGCCGGGCGGGTGCCCGGCCGCGGCCTGCGACTGCGCGGTGAGGGTGCTCACCTAGGTGCGTCTCCTTACGGGTAACTCGTGCCCCGCTGGTCGGAGGGTAGCTGGCCGAACGTGGTCTGCAGGCTCGACAGCGCCGAACTGGGCGAGATGCTGCCGTTCAGCACCGAGGGCAGTTCCTTGCTGCCGGTGTTCACCACGTTCGGCTGGACCACGTTGTCGAGCATCGGGTAGGCGGTCATGTGGTCCTTGCTGACGAAGTTGAGCATCTGCTGGTTGACCGGGTTGGACGTGGAGGTGCCCTTGATGGCCGGGATAAGGCCCGCCGCGTTGATGATCTGGGCGGCCTGCGGCGTGGTCATGAACTCAAGGAACTGCAGCGCCTGGGTCGGGTGCTGCGCGTAGGTCATCATCGACAGGCCATCGCCGGCGAAGTCCACCACGCCCTTGATCGGGGTGTTGGAGAACGGCGGGACGAACGCCGCCACCTTGCTGCCGAGCGCGCTGGTGAACTTCTGGGTGTCCCAGGTGCCGTCCACCATCATGGCCGCCTTGCCGGACTCGAAGTCGCCCAGGTTGTTGGTCTTGGTCAGCACGTCGGAGTTGGTGCAGCCCTCGCTCTTCAGCTTGGACCACGTGGACAGCTGGGCCGCGTTCGCCGAGGAGGTCCACGGGATCTGCCCGCTGTATAGCTTCTGCCATTCGTTGAGCGGGTACTGGCCGATCATCATGTAGCTCATGTCGTACCAGGGGTAGAACTCCGCGCCCAGTGGCTGGCCGCCGTTGCCGTAGGTGAGCGGCATGTAGCCGGCCGCCTTGAGCTTCTTGCACGCGGCGAACAACTGGGTCCAATCGGTGGGCACCGCGGTAACGCCCGCCTTGGCGAAGTCGGCCTTGTTGTAGAAGCCGATGTAGAACTGGTTCTCCAGCGGGATCACGTAGGGGCCGTTCGCGGCGTCGAACGAGTTCGACGTCCACTTCAGCGCGTCCGGGTCGATCCGCGCCAGGGCGGAGTCCGGGATCTTCCCCTTGAGGTTGGTGAGGAAGTCCTTGTACTGGAGGGTGAACAACCCGGTCCACATCACCGCCAGGTCGGGGCCGGTCTTGGACACGGCCGCCGCCTGGAGCAAGGCGAAGTAGTTGTCGGCGGGCTGGCTCACCACGTTCACGGTGACGTTCTTGTGGATCTTCTCGAATGCCTTGGCCAGATTCTGCAGCGCGGTCGCGTTCTGCTCGGTGCCATAGTTTTCCCAGATGGTGAGCGTGACCGGGCTCGACGACGAGCCCGAGCCGCTATTGCCGCTGCTGCTGCTACAGGCGGCGGCGAGCAGGGCCGTCGCGGCCACGCCCGCCAAAAGTGTCCATCGCCTCACGGCTTTACTCCCTTCCTGTCTTGCCCCATTGGTCAGGACCTCCCGACCACTGGCTCGATGAACCGGCGGTGTGCCGGTGTGGGCGCCCGGAGGAAGTCCAGGTCACAGCCCTCGGGTGCCTGCAGTACGTGATCGCGGTACAGGGCCGGCGCAGCCGCGCAGGTGCGGCGAGGCCGGCGGCCGCCATTCCGCCTCCCGGCGGCCTAGTTCATCCGCCGGCAACTCGAGGTCGAGCGTCCCGTTGGCGGTGTCCACCGCGATGATGTCCCCGTCGCGGACCAGCGCCAGCGGGCCGCCCACGGCCGCCTCCGGCGCCACATGCAGGAACACCGTGCCGAAGCTGGTGCCGCTCATCCGGGAGTCGGTCACCCGGACCATGTCGGTGACCCCGGCCTTGGCCAGTCTGGCGGGGATCGGGATCATGCCCCATTCCGGCATGCCGGGGACGCCCACCGGGCCGCAGCCGGTGAGGATCAGCACGGTATCGGAAGTGACGGGCAGGTCCGGGTCGTCCACCCGGCGGCGCATGTCGCCGTAGCCGTGGAAGACCACCGCGGGCCCGCGGTGGCTGAGCAGTTCCGGGGCGGCGGCGCTGACCTTGATAACGGCGCCGTGCGGTGCCAGTGACCCGTGGACGACCGCGAACGCGCCGTCGGCCCGCATCGGGTCGTCGCGGCGCCTGATCGCACCGCCCTGTTTCGGCGGCGGGGCGGCGGTGATGATCTCGCCGAGGCTCTTGCCGGTGACCGTCACCGGGGACAGGTCGAGCAGCGGCGCCAGCTCGGCCAGCAGGGCAGGCAGACCGCCGGCCGCGTGGAAGTCCTGCATGAGGCCGGCTCCGGACGGCTGGATGTCGGCCAGCACGGGCACGCCGGCGCCGAGGCGGCCGAAGTCGCCGAGAGGCAGCGGTACGCCCACCCGGCCCGCGATCGCGGGCAGGTGGATCACGGCGTTGGTGGAGCCCGCTGCCGCGTGCAGGACGCGGACCGCGTTGCCGAACGCGGCGGAGGTCAGCACGACCGAGGGGGACAGGCCGTTGCCGACAGCCGCCACCGCGCACCGCCCGGCCTCGCGTGCCGCATCGAGCGCGGCCGGGTGGCCCGACGGGATCGTGCTCGACCCCGGGATCATCAGGCCGAGCGTCTCGGCCATCAGCGCCATGGTGGACGCCGTGCCCATGGTGTTGCAGGCGCCGGCGCCGCAGTCCAGGCAGGTCTCCAGGTCGCGCCATTCGGCGTCGCTGACCAGGCCCGCGCGCCGTTCGTCCCACAGTCGCCACAGCGCGGTCCCGGCGCCGATCCGCTTCCCACGGAAGACCGCGGCCGGCCGGGCACCGCCGGTGACGACCACCGTCGGGATGTCCGCGCTGGCCGCGCCCATGATCGCGCCGGGCACCGTCTTGTCGCAGTTGGCCAGGATGACGATGCCGTCCAGCGGGTTGCTGCGGATCATCTCCTCGATCTCGATCGCCAGCAGGTTGCGGTAGAGCATCGCGGCCGGCTTCATCAGGTCCTCGCCGAGCGAGATCGTGCCGAACTCGGCCGGGATGCCGCCCGCGTCCTCGATGCCCCGGCGCACCGCGCCCGCCAGCGCCCGCAACGGCAGGTTGCACGGGTTCAGGTCGCTGGCGGAGTTGGCGATGCCGATCACCGGGCGCCCGCCCCGGCCCACCGTGAGGCCGGAGGTGCGCAACGCCACCCGGTGCTGCATCGCGGCCTCGTCATCGCCGGTCAGCCATGCATCGGAGCGCAGTGTTTTTCCCGCGCCCGCGCTCTGTTTTTCCCGCCCCCGCGCTTCGTGCCCGCCCCCGGCCTGCGCCCGCCCCCACTCTGTTTTCCCCGCCCCCGCGCTCTGCTGTTCCCGCCCCCGCCCCCGCGCTCTGTTGTTCCCGCCCCCGCGCTCTGTTGTTCCCGCCCCCGCGCTTCGCGCCCGCCCGGCCTGCGCCCGCCCCCGGCCTGCGCCCGCCCGCGGCCTGCGCCCGCCCCCGCTCTCTGGTCATGGCGGCGGCTCCGGGACGCCGAGGCCGGCCGCGGCGGGGCCGGACTGGACCAGGTCAAGGCCGCTGCGGTTGATCCACTCCAGGGCCACGGCGGCCCGGTGCACCTTCTCCCGCGCGATCAGGGCCGCCTCGCTCACCAGGTGCAGGCCGCTGGGGTACAGCGGGCGCGAGTTCCGCAGCCCGAACTTCGTGTACATCGGCGCGGTCACCGCGATCAGGTCGGCCGACTCCTGCCCGCGGACCACGCCGCCCATGCCGCTCGGCGCCTCCACGTACAGGTCGATCGGCAGGCTGGTCACCGCGCGCATCTCGGCCAGCTGGCCGAGCGTGGCGTCCGACGGCACGTTGACCGTGGAGGCGCCGAGCCGGTCGAGCTGGCGCACGGTCAGCGGGTTGGCCGGCGCCAGCATCGCGGAGACCTTCCAGACCACCGACGCGGGGATCTCGCCGCCGCGCTGCATGCCGGCCAGCACCTCGAGCAGGCCGGTGTCGGCGACGAGGAAGCCCCGGATGCCGTGGTCCACCCCGCGCAGTACGTCATCGATGGCGTACCTGAGCTGCCGTGCGCCACGAATCAGCCCGGCGCGTGACGGCCCCTCGCCGGACTGGGCGAGGCTGCCGACGTCCCATTCCTCCCGCGGCCCGACGAACAGCGACACCTCGACGCCATGGTCGGCGGCGATCCGCGCCATCTCGTCCAGTTCGGCCGCGGACAGCAGCATGGCGCCGCTGCCCTGAGAGACCCGGTTGACCGTAATGTCCTCGGCCTTGGCCTGGTCCATCACGGCGCGGAGCACCTCGGGGCCCTCGACGCTGGGGATCTCGATCCGGAAGTGCGCCCCGTCGGGGAATCTCTGGCTGCTGGCCGTGGGGGCCGGCTCCGCGGTGATCCCGTGCCGGGCGAGCACCTGCGCCCCGGTTGGCGTCATGAGCGAACCTCCAGAACGAGCGGACGGGGAGGGATGCCTGCCGTGGCTTCGCCGACCGGCCAGCCCGGGCCTGTGGTGACCCGTTCCAGGCCGCCGGCGTGGACGAGGTAGGTGTCCTCGGCCTTGGCGCCGCCGGGCAGGCTGGGGTTCCAGGCGACCGCGTGGCCCGGTGTGATGCGCACGTCCGGCCAGCGGGAACCGCCCTGGCCAGGGGCGATCTCGAACTCGCGCTGGGCGTAGCCGATCGGGCCGCCCTGGTAGTGCCCGGCCCAGCCGCCAGCCGCACCCTCGGCCGCGTAGCCGCGGTCCAGGGCGGCGAGCACGTCTGTGTAGGTGTGCCCCGGCCTTACCGCGGCCAGGGTGGCCGTCTCGATCCGGCGCACCCGTTCCCACAGTGCCCGCAGGTCCGCGCTCAGCGGCACGGCAGTGGCGAAACGGGTGGCCGCGGCATGCAGCCCGCCACGCCGCGCGACCACCACCGCCATCGCGAGGTGGCGCACCGGCGCGCCGGCCGCCATCGGGTGACGGTAGCGCCGGACCCGGTCGTCCCCGCCGACGATCAGGACCGGGGCGTCCGCCCCACGGGCTTCCAATGCCGCGGCCACCCGGGCCTGTATGTCAAGGTCGCGCTCGCCTGGCGACCAGGAGGTCAGCGCTCCTTCCAGTGCCGCGGCGGCATCGGCGCCGAGTGCGCGCAGGTCGTCCTGTTCGGCCCCGGACAGGGCGAGGCGGAGCGTGGTGAGGTCGTCGGAGGAGTCGGTGCCGAACGCGGGGTGCCCGTCGGAGGCCAGCGCGCTCGCGGGTGCGCCCGCGACGTCCGCGGCCGCGCGCACGAACGCCTCCGGGTCGTACCAGGGCACGGCCACCAGTTCGGTGAAGCCGTGCGCCCCGGGCCGGTACTCCTCGGCGATCCGGTCCGCCTCGACCACCGTGGTGATCAGCGCGGCGGACGCACCGGCGACGACCGCCCAGACCAGGTCCGTGGCGGCCGACCGGTCCACGGGCGGCGGCAGTCCGCCGGTCAGCCAGGACACCGGCCCCGGCCGCGTCAGCACCAGCCCCGCCAGCCCTTCGGCTTTCAGCCAGGGCAGCATCCGCTCCCGCGCCGCCTGTGCCCGCAGCACGCTGCGCGTCACGAAGAGCCGCCCTTCCCGAGCCGACGGGGCTGCCGGCCACGGAGGGGCTCCGGGTAGCTGCCCGGCCGGGCCAGCGGGGCCGCAGGCCACCGGGGGGCTCCGGGGGGTCGTCCCCCCGGATCAGCACTGCGGGCCCGGGCGAAGGCGCCGTCAGGCAACAAGCAGCGTCGGCCACCTCGTTCGGCTCTACCGAACGACGTTTTGTGATATAGAATCACCTTGATATGCAATCACCCAGGTCAGACCGTGTCAACCTTGATCAAAGAGGAGTAGAGCGGCGACGTGGTTGGTAATGCCGAACGATAGACCGACTTTGGTTTCCGATGACGAACCGGCCTCGGGAGACCCGGTCGCCGGCCGGTACACGGTGCGCAGCGTGGCCCGCGCGCTGCGGCTGGTCGAGGCGGTGGCGGAGGGCCCGGCCGACGGTCGCTCGCTGAGCGACCTGGCCAGGGAACTGGGCACCTCGAAGAGCACCACGCTGGCCCTGGCCCGCACCCTGTCCGCCTACGGGTACCTGCGCGAGGCCACGCACGGTCGCGGTTACGCGCTGGGCACGGCGCTGATCCGGCTGGGGGACATGGCCGGCCAGCAGATCCCGTTGCGCGACCTGTGCCGACCGCTGATCGACGAACTGTCCAGGGAAACCAAGATGACCGCGCGGGCGGCGGTCAACGACAGCGGGTACCCGGTGTTCATCGACCGGGTCGACGGCCCGGGTACGGTCCGGTTCCACACCCCGCTGGGCCAGCGGGAGGTGCCGTACGCCTCGGCGGCGGGCAAGGCGATTCTCGCGGCCCTGGGCGAGGCGGTGGTGCGCCAGGTGTGCGCCGACACCGGGCTGCGGCCCAGGACCGCGCACACCATCACCGACATCGGCACGCTGCTGGACAACCTGGCCGCCGTGCGGCGGCGCGGGTTCGCGGTCGACGACGAGGAGGACGCCGAGGGCGTCATCTGTGTGGGGGCGGCGTTCTTCGGCCACGACGGCGGTTGCGGGGGAGCGGTCAGCGTGACCGGCATCAAGGGGGACCTGCCCGCCTGGCGGGTCGAGGAGCTTGGCCAGGCCGTGCGGCGGTGCGCGGACCGGGTCTCCGAGTCACTCGGCGGCAGCCGTTATGCAGAAATCGCCACGTGATCGTGCGGCCTTGGCCCTGCGGCGCGGCAAGCCTCGGCCGAACCATTCGTGATCATGACTTTGGTGCGCCTACAGCAGCACCAAGGTCATGATCACGAAGCGGAGCACGTGGTGGGCTGAGGCGGGAGAGGTGGTTGTGAGATGAGTGGCGGCCGGAGCCTGGCGCTGGTGGTGCGGACGCCCGGGGATGTGGCGCTTGAGGAGCGGGGCGCACCGGTGCCGGGGCCGGGGGAGGTGCTCATCCGGCCGGACGTGGTGGGCCTGTGCGGGACCGACCTGGAAATCGTGGACGGCCAGATCGATCCCGTCTATACCCGCTACCCACTGATTCTCGGGCACGAATGGTCAGGGATCGTGGCCAGTGCGGACGGCTCGGCCTTCGCGCCGGGGACCCGGGTGGTCGCCGAGGGGATCGTGCCGTGCGGGCACTGTGCGCGCTGCCGCACCGGGGACACGAACCTGTGCGCCACCTACGACGAGTTCGGCTTCACCCGCGACGGCGCGGCCACGGGGTATGTCGCCGTGGCGGCACCGATGGTGCACGCCATCGGGCCGGCCGTCAGCGCGGAGGATGCCGCGCTGGTCGAGCCGGCCGCGGTGGTCTACCGTGCCCTGGCCGGCAGCGCGGTCGCGCCCGGCTGCCGGGCGCTCGTGGTCGGGGACGGCACCGTGGCGCTGCTCGCGGTGCGGTTGCTCGGCCTGTGGTCGCCCGGCGAGGTAGTCATGCTCGGCCAGCGCGAGGGCCAGGCGGGACTCGCCGCCACCGCGGGCGCGGCCAGGTTCGAGACCTCGCCGCGGGCGGCGGGCACCGGCTATGACCTGGTGATCGAGGCGGCGGGCAGCACGGATGCGGTGCTCACCGCGCTGGCGGCGGCGCGCCGTGGCGGAATCCGTGGTGCTCATCGGGCTGCCCCCGCACGGGGACACCGCGGCGGTGCCCGTCGATGACGTGGTCAACAACGACCTGACCATCCGCGGCAGCTTCTCGTACACCTCCACGGCCTGGCGGGACGTGGTCGCGCTGCTCAATTCGGGGCGGCTCCGGCTGGACTTCCTGGTCACGCACCGGTTCGCGCTGGCGGACTGGCAACGCGCCCTGGACGCCCTGCGGGGCTCGGAAAGCCCGCGTGGCAAGGTGATGCTGACGATCGGTTCGCCGCAAGCTCCGCCGGAGGTGAGGTCATGACGATCACGAGCCGCAACCCGCACGACCCGGCCGACGTCATCGGCGAATGGCAGGCGGCCAGCGAGGCCGAGGTGGCGGCCGCGGTCGGCCGTGCGGCTGAAGCGGCGCGCGGGTGGGCGGACACGCCCGCCCCGGCCAGGGCCGCGGCGCTGTCCGCGGTGGCCGACGCACTGGCGGAACGGGCCGCGGCCGTGACCGACCTGGTCATCAGGGAGGTCGGCAAGCCGCGCTCGGAAGCGGCGGGGGAGGTGGCCCGCGGTGTCGCCATCCTGCGCTACTTCGCCCAGGCCGCGCTGCTGCCCGACGGGGACACCCTCCCCGCGGCCAGCCCCGGCGCCCTGCTGATGGCCCGCCGCCGTCCGCTCGGCGTCACCGGGCTGGTGACGCCGTGGAACTTCCCGGTAGCCATCCCGCTGTGGAAGGCGGCACCGAGCCTTGCGTTCGGCAACGCGACCGTGCTGAAGCCCTCGGAGGAATCCTCCGCCTCGGCGCTGATGCTGGCGGAGATCCTCGCCCCGCACCTGCCTCCGGGCGTGTTCCAGGTCGTCCTCGGTGCCGGGGAGACCGGCCGCGCGCTAACCGGCCATCCGGGTGTCGCGGCCGTGTCATTCACCGGGTCGGTGCCTGCCGGGCATGACGTGGTGGCCCGGGCGGCCGGCCGGGGCGCCAGGGTCCAGGCCGAGATGGGCGGGCAGAACGCCTCGGTGGTGCTGGCCGACGCCGATTTCGAGCGGGCCGCCACCGCGATCGCCTACGCGGCGATGGGCTACGCCGGGCAGAAGTGCACCGCGACCAGCCGGATCATCGTGGAGGACGCGGCTTACGCCAAGTTCCGTGATCAGCTCACCGCCGCCATTGCCACGCTTGGCGTGCTCGACCCGGGCCAGGACGGCACGCTCGTGGGCCCGGTGATCACCGAGCGTGCCCGTGACTCGGCGCTGGCCGCGGTCGCCGGATCCGGTGGCACGGTGCTGACCGGCGGCACCGCGCTGGACGCGCCCGGGTTCTACCTGGCGCCGACGCTGGTCGAACTGGATTCGCCGGAAGGCCCGCTGGCCACCGAGGAGGTCTTCGCCCCGGTAGCGGCGGTGCTGCGGGCCGACAGCGCCGAAACCGCGGTGCGGATCGCCAACGATGTCAGGTACGGGCTGGTCACCGCGCTGTTCACCCAGGACCTGGGCCGGGCGCTGCGGCTGGCCGACCAGTTCGACGCCGGGATGGTCCGGGTCAACGCGCCCACGTCCGGGGTGGACTTCCACGCGCCGTTCGGCGGCGCGAAACAGTCCAGCTACGGCCCCAGGGAGCAGGGACAGGCGGCCAGGGACTTCTATACCGAGACCCGGACCGTCACAATCGTGCCCTGACGCCCCGGACCGGCCGCGCGCCGGCCCGGCACCGTGAGGAGGCGCTGCCATGTGCACCGACCAGACGCCCGCCGCGCACCACGCTCAGGACCCGCAAGTCCTGCATGACTTCGATCCCGGTGTGGTGTTCGACCTCGAACCGGTGGACGCGGTCACGGTGACCACATTGATGGACAACCTCACCGACAACTTCATGCCGGACCAGGGGCCAGCCCGCAGGCCGCCCGGCGGATCCCGTGCCCGCAGGCCGGTGGGGATCATGGAAGACGGCGACGGCCCCGACGCGCTGGTGGCCGAGCACGGCTTCTCGGCTCTGGTCACGGTGACCAAGGACGGCTCGGAACACCACGTCCTGTTCGACGCGGGCGTCAGCCCCGACGGCGTGGTGGAGAACATGCGCCGCCTCGACATCGACCCCACCTCGATCGAGGCGATCGTCTGCAGCCACGGGCACTACGACCACACCACCGGGCTCGACGGCCTGATCCGGCGGCTGGGTGGCACGGTGAACCTCCCCGTGCTCATTCACCCGCACTTCTGGCGCCGCCGCCGGGTGGCCATTCCCGGCCGGGATCGCGTGGAGATTCCCACGACCAGCCGCCGCGCGCTGACCGGTGCCGGGTTCGAGGTGGTCGAGGAGGGGCATCCCAGTTTCCTGTTCCAGCGGTCGGTCCTGGTGACCGGTGAGGTACCGCGCACCACCGGCTACGAGCCCGGGTTCCCGCCGCAGCAGGCCTGGCTCGGCGGGCGCTGGGCGCCGGATCCCCTGGTGCTCGACGACCAGGCGCTGATCGTCGACATCAGGGACAAGGGGCTCCTGGTGATCACCGGGTGCGGTCACGCGGGCGTGGTGAACATCTGCCGCTACGCGCGCCGGCTCACCCGGGAGCGCCCCATTTACGCGGTGCTCGGCGGTTTCCACCTGAACGGGCCGCTGTTCGAGCCGCTCATCCCTCAGGTCCTCGATGACCTTGCCGAACTGGCGCCGAGCGTGGTCGTGCCCGCACACTGCACCGGCTGGCGGGCACAGCACGCGATGGGCGCGCGGTTCGGCGAGGCGTTCGTGCCCAACAGCGTCGGTACCCGCTTCACGCTCTGAACGGACCGGCGTGTTTCCATCCGCCCGGCCGCGGGTCAGTGGCCGCGGAAGGCCTCTTCCAGCCACCAGGAGCCGCTGGCCGAGGCCACCTTGGCGTCGATGACCAGCGGCCGGTCCCGCGGCCCGGCCAGCCAGTCGCGCACCGGCCCGAGGTCGTCCTGGCTGCGCACGGTCACCCCGGCGCAGCCGAAGCCGCGGCCGATGGCGGCGATGTCGGCGGGCGGGAACCTGACCGTGTCCAGCGCGAACCCGTCCGGCCCGAAATGGTGCACCTCGGCACCGTAGGCCTCGTCGTCGTACACCACGACGACCATCGGCAGGCCGAGCCGCACCACGGTCTCCAGTTCGCTGATTCCCATCAGCGCACCGCCGTCACCGAGGGCCGCGACCGGCAGCCGGTCAGGCTGGGCCAGCGCCGCGCCGATGGCCGACGCCAGCCCGAGGCCGACCGACTGGTAGGCCTGGGTGAAGCAGAACCCATGCTCGTCCGGCACGGACAGGAACATGCTCGGGTAGCCCATGAAGTTGCCCGAGTCGATGGCCAGCACCCGCTCGGCGGGCAGCAGGTCATCCAGCGCGATCGACAGGGTACGCGGGTCGATGACGCCGTCCGGGCCGGCACGGCCCTGATCCTCGTAGGGCACATCGCGCCAGCGGACCTCGCGGGCGATCCGCGCCCGCACGTCGCCGGACCGGTACCCGGCCCTGGCCTGCCCCCCGAGCGCCGCGAGCACCGCGCGGGCGGTGCAGGCCACGTCGCCGTGCACGCCGATGTCCACCGGCCGGTGGCCGCCGATCGCGGAACTGTCGTCGTCCACCTGGGCGACCCGCGCCCCGGGGCCGATCAGCTTCCCGTGCCGCATCGTCCACATGTTCAGCGAACTTCCCCAGCCCACCACCAGGTCGGCGGCGGTGATCAGTTCGGCCGCCAGCGGCGAGGCGAAACCCCCGCTCACCCCCAGGTCCCAGGGGCTGTCATGGAACAGCCCCTTGGCCACCGCCGATGTGGCGAGCAGTGCGCCGCACGCGTCCGCAAGCTCCTCCAGCACGGCCCGGGCCGCCAGGGCACCGCGGCCCGCGACGAACACCGGGCGCTCCGCCGCGCCGAGCGCCGCGGCCAGCCGGACGGCGGCCTCCGGCGCCGGGCCGGCGGGTCCAGCGGCGGCACCGGGCGGATGACCGGCGGGTCGCACTGTGCCCCCTGGATATCCAGCGGCATCGCCAGCACCACGGTGCGCCGCTCCCGCTCCGCGGTCCGGTAGGCGCGGGCCGCGTCGGCGGCCGCCGTGGCGGGGGAGTGCAGCCGGTCCGCCACCGCCCCGACCGACGCCGCGAGCCCCGCCACGTCGATGCGGAAGTTGGACCGCACCGCGGCGCTCGCGACGTCCGCGGCCAGCACGAGCAGCGGTGTGCGGCTCTTGGCGGCCTCGGTGATGCCGGTCATCGCGTTGGTCAGCCCCGGGCCCTGGTGCACGGACAGGATCCCGGGCCGCCCGGTGCCCCGGGCCCAGGCATCGGCGGCACACGCCGCGCCACCCTCGTGCCTGGCGGCCACGAACCGCGCCCCGTTGGCGATCAGGGCATTGGTCACATGGAAATTGCCGCTGCCCACCACCCCGAACACGGTGTCCGCGCCCAGGCTGGCCAGGGTGGCTCCGACCGCCTCGCTTACCTGCATCAGCCAGGTCAGCTTCCGGCCCGGTCAACCAGCGCCAGTGCCCGGCACGGGCTGCCGGACCCGCCGGTGATCGGCAGCGGGGTGACGATCAGCACCACGCCGGTCGGCGGCAGTTGCGCCAGGTTCTGCAGCTGGGTGAGGCCGTACTTGCCCGCCCCGAGCATCGCTGAGTGGCACGGGAACGGCGGGTCGAACGAGTGCGCCCGCCCGGCGTCGGTGCCCACGGTCTCCACCCCGATGCCCATGACCGGCGACTCCTCGGCCAGCCACCGGGAGCACTCCACCGACAGGCCGGGCGTGTGCGGCCCGGTCTCGTTGGCGTTCAGGAACCGCTCCTGGTCCCTGGAACGCTCGTCCCAGCCGGTGCGGAAGAGCAGCCAGCCGCCCTGGGGCAGTGGCCCGTGGGTGGCCTCCCAGCCCTTGATGTGCTCCACCTCGAGCAGGAAGTCCGGATCCGCGGTGGCCTGAGCGCTGAAGTCGAGCACGGCCGCGGGGGCGATCAGCCTGCCCGGCGCCACCTGGGACACGTCTTCGCCGTCCCGGCCGGTCACCCAGTGGCACGGCGCGTCGAAGTGCGTGCCGGTGTGCTCGCCGGTGGTGATGTCGTTCCAGTACCAGGCGGGCCCGCGGTCGTCGAACCGGCTGATCTCGTGCAGGGCGAAGGACACCGTGTTGCTGAACGGCGGCGGCAGCTTGAGCACGGGGGTCGACGACGACAGCGGCGCGGTGAGGTCTATGACCTCCACCGTGGCGCTGGCCAGCGCGTCGGTAAGGGCGCTGAGCACGGACATGGGCGGCTCCTGTCCTCGTGGTGCGGCCCGGGTCCCCGCGACGAAGCCGCGGGGGCGCAGGCCAGCGGGTGGCCTGGGGCGTTGTCCCCGGGCCAGTTTTGCCTGGGATTATCCATGTTTTGTCGTGGCATATGGCAACGGACTTCGCTAGATTCGGCTTTTCCGTGCGGCGGAGCGTATCAGGGGCCCGCGCGGTGGAGGCAGCCATGCGGAGTCGGAAGTCAGCGTCCCAGGGCGAGCCCCGCAAGCGCCACCTCCTGCTCCGCATAGTGCTGATCTTGGTCATCGTGGGGCTCTGCGTCTACATCCTGCCCACTCCCTGGGCCTTCCATATGGGCGGCAAGTTCAGCCCGCTCGGCGAGTGGGACGGCTATGGCCCGGTCCAGGCCAGCAACGGCGGGCGTTACCTGCTCTACACCCACCTGCGCGGTGGGATCGTGAACGACCGCGGCCACGCCACCTGCAGCCTCACCGGATGCGACAGCCTGATCGGGACCGCGCAGCTATGCACGCAGGGCGGGCAGCACTACACCTTCGAGCTGACCGGGGGCGTGCACGGCTGGTACACCACCAACGGCTCGAAGACCAGCATCGAGCTGACCGGCGGCACCCCGCAGCGCCTGCCCGGCGGGTGGGTGGTCGCCTTCCACGGCACCTGGCACGGGGCCGAACTGCCGGTCGCGAATACCGACAACTCCTTCACCGAAGTCTTCACCCCGGCCGGGGCGATCAGGACTACGACCTCCACCAAGGATGCGGGCACCGCACGGGCCACGCTCAGGGCAGGTTCGGCCGACAACTTCGACAAGGCCTGCCGCACCCTGGCCGGCAAATCCCCCTGATCCTGGCGGTACTAGCCCGGGGGGAGCGACCCCCCGGAGCCCCCCCGGTGGCCTGCGGCCCGGTTCCTTCGTCACCGGGCCGGGGCCGGCTAGCCCGGGGGAGCGACCCCCCGGAGCCCGCCGTGCTGGCCCGGGGAGCGACCCCGGTGGCCTACCAGCTCGTCGGCAGCGGCATGCCCTCGCTGTAGCCGGCGGCGCTCTGCAGGCCGACCACGGCCCGCTCGTGCAGCCCGGCCAGGTTGCTGGCACCCGCGTAGGCGCACGCGCTGCGCAGGCCCGCGGTGATCTGGTCGATCAGGTCCTCCACGCCGGGGCGCTGCGGATCCAGGTACATCCTGGCCGTGGAAATGCCCTCCTCGAACAGTTCCTTGCGGGCCCGGTCGAACGGCGAGTCGGTCGCCGAGCGCAGCCGCACCGCCCGGGCCGAGGCCATGCCGAAGCTCTCCTTGTACAGCCGCCCGTCGGCGTCCCTGAACGTGTCGCCCGGCGACTCGTAGGTCCCGGCGAACCAGGAGCCGATCATCACGTTGGCGGCGCCCGCGGCCAGCGCGAGCGCCACGTCCCGAGGATGCCGCACCCCGCCGTCCGCCCAGACGTGCGCGCCCAGCTCCCGTGCCCGCGCTGCGCACTCGAGGACCGCGCTGAACTGCGGCCTGCCCACCCCGGTCATCATCCGGGTAGTGCACATCGCGCCGGGCCCCACGCCGACCTTGACGATGTCCGCTCCGGCCTGCACCAGGTCGGCGACCCCTTCGGCGGTGACCACGTTGCCCGCTGCGATGGGCACCTCGATGCCGGTCGCCCTGACCGCACGGAGCGCGCCGAGCATCCGGTCCTGATGGCCGTGCGCGGTGTCCACGACCAGGACGTCCACCCCCGCCCGCGCCAGCGCCTCCGCCTTGGCAGCCACGTCGCCGTTGATGCCGATGGCGGCCCCGACGCGCAGTTTGCCCGTGGCGTCGACGGCCGGCCGGTAGAGCGTGGCGCGCAGTGCCCCGGTACGGGTCAGGATGCCGGTCAGTGCGCCCTCGGCGTCCACCACCGGCGCCAGCCGGTGCCTGCCCTCGTGCAGCAGCCCGAACGCCTTCTCGGGGTCGATCCCGGCCGGGAGCGTGAGCAGGTCCGTGGACATGACCTGGCGGAGCTGGGTGAACCGGTCCACCCCCTGGCAGTCCGCCTCGGTCGCGACCCCGACCGGGCGCACGTGTTCCACGACCACCACCGCGCCGTGTGCGCGCTTGGGCAGCAGGCTGAGGGCCTGACCGGTGGTGTCGGAGGGGCCCAGCGTGATCGGGGTGTCGTGGACCAGGTGCCGGCTCTTCACCCAGGCGACCACCTCGGCCACCACGTCCGCGGGGATGTCCTGGGGGAGGACGGCCATGCCGCCGCGGCGGGCCACGGTCTCCGCCATCCGGCGGCCGGACACCGCGGTCATGTTGGCTACCACCACGGGGATGGTGGTGCCGCTTCCGTCGCTGGTGGCCAGGTCCACATCGAGCCGCGACGCCACGGACGAGGCGCATGGCACCAGGAACACGTCGCTGTAGGTGGCCTCATGCACGGGCGGCTGGCCGGACAGGAATCGCACTTAACGATTCTGCCCGATGCGGGCCTATGCTCACTGCCTGTGCATGAGCGGACATTGCGGCTCGGGCGGCGGGAGTGGCCGCCGGGCTCCTTCGGCATCATGGCGGTGATCAACCGGACCCCGGACTCCTTCTACGACCGGGGCGCCACCTACGAGCTGGGCGCGGCGATCGGGGCCGCTGACCGTGCCGTACGCGCTGGAGCCGACATCCTCGACATCGGCGGGGTCAAGGCCGGCCCGGGGGACGAGGTCACCGTGGCCGAGGAGGTCCGCCGGGTGGTTCCCGTGGTCGCCGCGCTGCGGGAACGCCACCCCGGCGTCGTCCTGTCCGTCGATACCTGGCGCGCGCCGGTCGGCGCGGCGGTCGCCGCCGCCGGAGCCGACCTGCTCAACGACGCGTGGGGCGGCGCCGATCCCGACCTTGCCCACGTGGCCGCCGAGCACGACCTGGGCCTGGTCTGCGCGCATGCTGGCGGGCTGGCCCCACGACAGCGGCCACACCGCTCCGCCCACCCCAACCTGACCGGAGCGGTGATTTCCGCGCTGACGGCGGAGGCTGATCGGGCCGCTGCCGCGGGGGTCAGCCCGGACCGGATCGTCATCGACCCCGCGCACGACTTCGGCAAGAACACCTGGCATTCGCTGGAACTGACCCGGCGCACGGCCGACCTGGCCGCCACCGGGTGGCCCGTGCTCGTCGCGGTGTCGAACAAGGACTTCGTCGGTGAGGCGCTGGGACTGGGCCTCACCGAGCGCGGCGAGGGCACGCTCGCGGTGCTCGCCATATGCGCCTGGGAGGGCGCCCGATTGTTTCGAGTTCACGACGTGGCGGCCGCCAGAGATGCGCTCGCGGCGGTCACGGACCTGCGTACGGCTATTCCGGGTTGAACGCGGCGAACATGATCGCGGCGATGCGCTCTTCCATCTCCTCGCGGGGCAGCCTGACCTCCACGGTCAGCAGGTAGTTCACGCGTTCCAGCATCATCAGACAGGCCACCGCGGTCAGTTCGGCATGCTCGGCCGCGCCGGTGGCGGCGGTCATCCCCTGAGTCATCGCCTCCGCGAGCCGGAACAGCAATTTCAGCCCGTCGCCCCAGACCTCCTCGCCCACGATCTCGGCCTGGCTGAGGGTCCTGATGACGGCCGCGTGTGCCGCGTAGACCTCGCAGAACTCATGCACCCAGTGCTGCAGCGCGGCCCGGCCCGCCTCGTTGCGGGTCACCACGGGGAACTCGTCGGTGACCATGCTCATGTCGTGCAGCGCATCACTGAGCAGGGCCTTGAAGAGGTCTTCCTTGTTGGAGAAGTAAAGGTAGAAGGTTCCGTGGGAGATCTGCGCACGGCGCACGATGTCATCGACCCTGACGGCCTGGAAACCGCGTTCGTCGAACTCGGCGAGGCCAGCCTCGAGCAGGTTGCGCAGCGTCTGGCGGCCCTGTGCCCGCAGTTCCCGGTCCTGGGCCGGGCGGCCGCCGAGCGATGCGCGGCGCGGCCGGCTGGCAGCCTTGGCTGCGGGAGAGGGCGGCGACTGCTTTCCTGCGTGCTTGCTCGCCTCGCCCGGCGCAGCACCGGGCACCGCTTCCCGACCCATGGTTGATCAGCGTAACGTGCCCGCGCCCGGCCCGGAGGGATTGACCCGCCCGAGGCCACTCTGCCGGAAACTTATATTTCCACTTGATTTAGTCTGATATGGCGCAAGCAGGTCTTTTACCGGAAAGTAGGGTGCGCCCTCTTCAGACATCGCGGCGTCCCGGCTATGGTGGACAACGCTATGGGTCGCCTCTGGTGGCGCAAAACGCCACACCCGGCTGCCGTCCGCAGCCCCGCGTGGCGGGGCGCGACGGCCTACGGAGCGTTGGCGATCGCGATGGCCGGTGGCCTGTTCCACTACATTCCCGGCCCGGCGCGCGGCGACGTGAACTACGGCCCGGCCGGGACCACCGCGACGTTCCACCGGATCATCCTGCCCGACCTCGCGGTGATCGAGGCCGGCGGGATCAGCGACGCCAGCCTGGCCCGCATCGGCAAGATCCACGGGGTCACCCAGACGCTCGCGCTGGACGGCGCCGCGGTCACAAGCGGCGGCGCCAAGGTCAATGTGATCGGCGTGAACGCGCAGCAGTTCCGGTCGTGGACGCCACTGAAGACAGCGTCCGACCAGCAATTGTGGAACGCGCTCGACTCGGGCGGCTTCGTCGCGTCCACCGACGCTCGCCACCAGCTTGGCCTGCACAAGGACCACAGCTACTCGCTCACCGGCAGCGGGACGGTCAGCCTGCGGTTCGCCGGCGCGGCACGCCTCGGCGTCGCGGGCATCGACATGGTGGTGAGCAACAAGGTCTCTGCCAGGCTGGGGCTGATCCACCACGTCGGTGCGCTGATCAGCGCGCCCGGCCTGAGCATCAAGAAGCTCCGCCACGACATCAAGACCGCGCTCGCGGGCGCCTCCGCGTCATTGATCGTGCTGCGCCCGCAGCACGCGCCACCGCCGGTGACACCCGCCGGCCAGGCCCCGACCGGCAAGCCGACCAGCTACATCCAGCTGTTCCAGGAGTCCGCGGCGGAGTACTGCCCGGGCCTGCCGTGGACCGTTCTCGCGGCCATCGGCCAGATCGAAAGCGGCGACCAGTCCAACCCCGGGGTGTCCTCCGCGGGCGCTCTCGGCCCGATGCAGTTCTTGCCGTCCACCTGGGCCGAGTGGGGGATCACCGCGTTCGGCGAGTCCGGGCCGCCGAACATCTATGACCCGTTCGACGCGGTGCCGTCCGCCGCCCGCTACCTGTGCGCGGCCGGCGGCGCGACCGCGGCGGGCCTGCCCCGCGCGATCTTCGCCTACAACCACGCCGACTGGTACGTCACCGAGGTTCTCGCGCTCGCCAAGGAGTACCAGCAGGCCTACGGCTAGTGCTGGCCCGGGGGAGCGACCCCCCTGGAACCCCCCGATGGCCCGCGGCCCCTGCGACTTCGTCGCGGGGGCCTTGGCCGTGCTGGCCGGGCAAGCGCCCTCCGTCGGCCGTGCCCGGCTCAGGTGGCCGGTCAGCCCTGGTTGGATGGGGGAATGCCGGACTACGACGCGTTCCTGCTTGTCTCCTTCGGCGGCCCGGAGGGACCGGCCGACGTGATGCCGTTCCTTGAGAACGTCACCAGGGGCAGGGGGGTGCCGCGGGACAGGCTCGCCGAGGTGGCCCGCCACTACGACCTGTTCGGCGGGGTGAGCCCGATCAACCAGCAGTGCCGCGATCTGCTCACCGCGATCGGCAAGGACTTCGCGGCGGCCGGGCTCGACCTGCCGCTGTATTGGGGGAACCGCAACTGGCACCCCTACCTGGCGGACACGGTCGCGCAGATGACCGCCGACGGCGTGCGCCACGCGATCGCGTTCGTCACCTCGGCTTACGGGTCCTACTCGGGCTGCAGGCAGTACCTCGACGACATCGAGGCCGCCCGCGCCCAGGCCGGCCCCGGTGCACCGCGTATCGACAAGATCCGTCATTTCTTCAACCATCCAGGCTTTATCGGTTCGGTGGCCCAGGCTGCCCGCGCGGCAATCGGCCAGCTGCCGGCCGGCGTAGCGGATGATGCGTGGCTCGTGTTTACGGCGCACAGCGTGCCCGAGGCGATGGCGGCCGCCAGCGGGCCCGCCGGCGGCCTGTACCCGGCGCAGCTGGCGGAGGCGGCGCGGCTGGTCGCCGGAGAGCTGGCGCGAGCCGAGGGCCGCGAGCGTCAGTGGCGGCTTGCCTACCAGAGCCGCAGCGGGCCGCCTTCGGTGCCGTGGCTCGGCCCTGACATCGGCGACCAGCTCACCGAGCTGTCCGCGGGCGGCGCGGCGGCCGTGGTGGTGATCCCGGTCGGCTTCGTCTCCGACCATATGGAAGTGCTGTTCGACCTGGACACCGAGGCGGCGGGACTGGCGCGCCGGCTCGGCCTGCCGATGGTCAGGGCGGCGACCCCCGGCACCGACCCCCGCTTCGTCTCCATGATCACGGAGCTGGTGAAAGAGCGGGGGTGGGCGCCGGCCGGGGGCGGGCGCAGAGCGGGGGCGGGCGCGGAGCGCGGGGGCGGGGACAGCAGAGCGCGGGGGCGGGAAAAGCAGAGCGCGGGGGCGGGGAAAGCAGAGCGCCGCGGCCAATTGACGCAGGCGCCAGTGCTCGGCTCGCTGCCGGTTGCGCCCGATTTTTGCCCGAACGATTGTTGCCGGTTGCCCTCCGCCCGCCGCCCGGCGGGACCCGGGGCTGACCGGTGAGCAGGCCGGATCCCGGGGAACTGCTCGGCCTGGCGATGGCTGCCGCCGGGGCTGCGGCCGCCATGCTCGCCGCCGGTCGGCCTGCCGGGCCCAGTGGGCGCCCGGAGGTGGCGGACACCAAGTCGAGCCCCACCGACGTGGTCACCGAGATGGACCGGGCGGCCGAGGAACTGATCAGGTCCCAGATCCTGGCTGCGCGGCCGGGGGACGCGATCCTCGGCGAGGAGGGCGGCGCCATCGGGGAGGCGGGCGCGGGCCAGGTGCGCTGGGTCGTGGATCCCCTGGACGGCACCGTGAACTACCTCTACGGCCTGGCCGACTGGTCGGTCAGCATCGCGGCTGAACTGGACGGCACGGTCGTGGCGGGCGTGGTGAACGCGCCCGCTCTTGGCGAGGTGTTCACCGCCACGCTCGGCGGCGGCGCGTGGCTGCACGCGGAGGACGGCCCACCGGTCGCCCTGCGCTGCAACACCGGGGTGCCGCTTGACCAGGCGCTGGTGTCCACCGGGTTCGGGTACGCGGTGCCGCGGCGCATCGTGCAGGGCCAGGTGGTCGGCGCGCTGCTGCCCCAGGTGCGAGACATCCGGCGCGGTGGCTCGTGCGCCGTGGACCTGAGCTCGCTGGCGGCTGGCCGGGTGGATGCCTACTACGAGCGCGGGGTGAACTACTGGGACTACGCGGCGGGCGGGCTCGTCGCCACCGAGGCGGGCGCGGTGCTTGGCGGGCTTGCGGGCCGCCCGGCTTCCTCCAGCATGACCATCGCGGCGGAGCCCAAGTTGTTCGCACAGCTTCGCGACCTGCTCGCGAGCCTGGACGCGGAGCGGGATGCGGTGTTAGCCCGGGGGAGCGACCCCCCGGACCCCCCGGTGGCCTACGGCCCGGTTCCTCCGTCACCGGGCCGGGGCCGTGTTAGCCCGGGGGTCACCCCCCGGACCCCCCCGGTGGCCTACGGCCCGGTTCCTCCGTCACCGGGCCGGGGCCGTGTTAGCCCGGGGATCACTCCCCGGACCCCCCGGTGGCCTACGGCCTGGTTCCTCCGTCACCGGGCCGGGCCGTGTTAGCCCGGGGGAGCGACCCCCCGGAACCCCCCGGTGGCCTACGGCCCGGTTCCTCCGTCACCGGGCCGGGCCGTGTTAGCCCGGGGGAGCGACCCTAGGACTGGCGGGTCAGGTTGCCGGTCGGGTTGCTGCCGCCCTGCCGCAGGAATGTGAACGTCAGCGTGCTTGAGTTGCGGACGGCCAGCTTGACCACGCCGTTCGCGCAGTTGCTCCGCCCCGTGGTGATGGCCAGACGGAAGGTCAGCACCGAACGCGTGGCGGAGACCAGGCCGAGCCGGCCGGTACAGCCGAGTTGCGGGTAGGCGAGGTCGCCGCGCCTGCTCCCGCCGGGCAGGGTCAGCTTGACGGCGATCTTGAGCGAGGGGTTGGTCTGGTGAATGGTGCCGGACCAGGTCCCGCTCAGCTGCGGGGGGATGGGCAGGTTCGCCTTGGCCAGTGGGCTGCCGGCGGTGGCGCCGCCCGTCCCCGCCGGGGTACCGGAACCGGGGTGCCGGCCGATGATGAAGAACGCCGCGGCGGCGATCGCGACGATGCAGGCCAGGCAGGCCACCGCCCACAGTGCCGCGCGAGAGCGGCCGCCACGGGGCTGCTCCTCGCCGGGTACCGGGGGGGCCGGTGCCGGGGTTCGGGTGGCCGTCCGGCTGCGGCGGGCGCCCGCGGCCAGCAGCCCGGCGGACAGATCGTCCCCGCTCAGCAGTTCGGTCAGCAGCGCGCGGGCATGCGGGCGCGACACCGGGTCCGGGCTCAGGCAGTCGGCCACCACCGGGCGCAGGTCGTCTGGAAGCGCCGCCAGATCCCCGGCGGAGGCGGGCAGGTACCCGGCGGCCGCGAAGGCCACCACCTGCGCCCAGGCCAGGACGTCGGCGGCGGGGGTCGCGGCGCCGTAAGGCGGGGTAATGCTGAAGTGCACCACCCGGGGGCCGTCGTGGCCGACCACCACCATGTCCGGGCCGAACTGACCGTGCACGAGCCCGGCCTGGTGGATGGACGCGATCCCGGTGGCACAGCCGACCGCCAGGGCCCTGACCTCCGCCGTAGGTAGCGGGCCCTCGTCATGGACCACCTCCGCCAGCGACGGGCCCGGCACGAACTCGGTGATCAGGTAGGGCTGGCTGCCCTCGACGCCGGCATCGAGGACGCGGGCCACACAGAACGGGGGGATGTTGCGGGCGACCCTGGCTTCGGCGACGAACCGGTCCCTGGCCGCCGCGTCATCCGCCCGGCCGGTTTCCGGGAAGGCAGCCAGCACCGTCGTGCCGTCAACC
The DNA here is from genome assembly GCA_963706115.1 of uncultured Actinomycetes bacterium. Classification (GTDB taxonomy): domain Bacteria; phylum Actinomycetota; class Actinomycetes; order Streptosporangiales; family Streptosporangiaceae; genus DASXKD01. The sequence goes on from CAVPMG010000015.1 coordinate 26,510, forward strand.
CGCTGGGCGAGGAAGACCTCCTGCCGCGCCATGTCCTCCCCGGCGAAGTCGTCTACGCGGCCCATGAGCCGGTAGCGGCCGACGCGACGGGGATCGCCGGGCCGCAGTGGGGTGACGTGGGGCATCCTGCGTCTTCCCGTATAAAGGCGGGGTGGTGGGGTCGAGGCCAGCAGAGGGCGGGGTGGTGGGGTCGAGGCCAGCAGAGTGCGGGGTGGTGGGTCGAGGCTAGTTTGCGGGTGTTTGCGTGGTTAGCGGTTTGTACCCTATGCACTCGGCGGGCTTCAAGGCCTGCCATCAGGGGAAGTTGATGATCGGGCGAACGGCCGTGCCGCGTTCCCCGGCCGTTGACCGCTGGTTGCGAGCGTGTTTCCCCAGTGGTTATCCGGCCGCGAGCGCCGTCGCGGGCGCAACACGGTTCCCAGGAACTGCCGCCTACGTGTGCCAGGTCACGCGACGTGACAGAATTCCCCGCCTGAATCGGGCACAACTGCGGGGCGCCAAGCGTTACACGCAAGGCGCATATTGATCGAGGGGGTGTAGGACCCACATGGCAACGGACTATGACAGCCCGCGCAAGACCGACGATGAGCTGACTGAGGACAGCCTGCAGGAGCTCCAGGCCCGTCGGCTTGACAAGTCGTCGTCCACGATTGACATCGATCCGGACGACGTTGCCGAGTCGCTGGAACTGCCAGGCGCGGACATGTCCAACGAGGAACTGTCCATCCGGGTGATTCCTCGTCAGGCAGACGAGTTCACCTGCTCGCGCTGCTTCCTGGTGCATCACCGCAGTCAGCTTGCGGAGGACCGGGACGGCCAGGCGATTTGCCGGGAGTGTGCGGCCTGACGCTGCTACGCTGCCCCACTCATGTGGTCAGCGGCGCCGCGACCTGCCGGGCGTGCCACTGATGGCCGCCGGGCGATGAGGGCTGCCCGTAGCGCGGCGGCGGCATGCGCGGCAGCCGCCCTGATCGCGGGCTGCAGTTCTCCGGCCGGTCACCACCAGGCAGTCCCGACGTCGGCCGGCTCGGCCCGCCCATCCCCTTCGCCACACGGCCTGGTGCCGCCGGGAGCGCCGGTCCACACGCTCGTCGTCATGCTGGAGAACCACAACTACAGCCAGGTGATCGGCAAGCGCTCGGCCCCCTACCTGAATGAACTGGCCCGCGGCGGTGCGCTGTTCACCAACTCCCGGGCGATCACCCACCCCAGCCAGCCGAACTACCTGGCCCTGTTCTCCGGCAGCACGCAGGGGATCAGCGGCGATGGCTGCCCGCAGCACCTCACCGCGCCCAACCTCGCCTCCGAGTTGCTCGCCGCCGGCTACACCTTCACCGGCTACGCCGAGGGCCTGCCCGGCGTCGGCTCGGACACGTGCAACGTCGGGACCAGCTACGCACGCCGGCATGTGCCATGGACCAACTTCAGCAACGTGCCGTCGTCTTTGAGCAAGCCGTTCACGGCCTTCCCAGCGGGGAATTTCGCCGCGCTGCCCACGGTCTCATTCGTGATCCCCAACCTGTGCCATGACATGCACGACTGCTCGACGGCCACGGGGAACGCCTGGGTACAGGCGCATATCGGCCCGTACGCGAACTGGGCGCTGACCCACCACAGCCTGCTGATCGTGGACTTCGACGAGAACGACGACGCCCCCGGCAACCAGATCCCGACGATCTTCTACGGCGAGATGGTCAAGCCGGGCCAGTACGGCGAGCCGGTCACGCACTACAGCGTGCTGCGCACCATCGAGCACCTGTATCACCTGCGCCCATTGGGCCACGCGGCCCACGCCGCGCCCATCACGAACGTGTGGAGATAGAAAGCGAGCACCGTGCGGACGACGACGCTGGGACGTGGTGGGCCGGTGGTTTCCCAGGCAGGCCTGGGCCTCATGGGCATGTCCTCGGTCTACGGGCCCGCTGATGAGACCGAGAGCATCGCCACGATCAGGGCGGCGCTGGGCGCCGGGGTGACCCTGCTGGACACCGGCGACTTTTACGGCATGGGCCACAACGAGATGCTGCTCGGCCGGGCCCTGCAGGGCGTGCCCAGGGACAGCGTGTTCATCCAGGTGAAGTTCGGGGCGCGCCGGGACCCGGGCGGCGCATTTCTCGGTTTCAGCGCCACCCCTGCGGCGGTGAAGTCGTCCCTGGCCTATTCGCTGCGCCGGCTGGGCACCGACCATATCGACCTGTACCAGCCGGCCAGGCTGGACCCGGACGTGCCGATCGAGGACACCGTCGGCGCGATCGCGCAGATGATCGACGCCGGGTACGTCCGCTACCTCGGCCTGTCAGAGATGGGCGCGGAGACGATCCGCCGCGCGCACCAGGTCCACCCGGTGACCGGGCTGCAGATCGAGTACTCCCTGCTCAGCCGGGGGATCGAAGACTCGATCCTGCCCACGGTGCGCGAACTGGGCATCGGCGTCACCGCCTACGGAGTGCTGTCCCGCGGCCTGCTGAACCCGGCCACCGCGAGGCCGTCCGGGCCCGGCGACTCCCGCGGCCGGTTCCCCCGGTTCCGGGGCGAGAACCTCGAGCGCAACCTGGCCCTGGTGGCGGCGCTCGAGGCGGTCGCCGCCGAGCGGGGGGTGACCACCGCCCAGCTCGCCTTCGCGTGGGTGCGCTCACGCGGCAGCGACATCGTCCCGCTGATCGGCACCAAGCGGCGCGAGCGGCTGGCCGAGGCGCTGGCCGCGCTTGACCTGGAACTCACGCCCGGCGATCTGGCCGCCATCGAGGCGGCCGTGCCCGCGGGCGCCGTGGCGGGGGACCGCTACGACGAGCCGCAGATGGCCGCCCTGGACAGCGAGCGATCTAACTAGCTCCGGTAGGCGTCCGCGATCGCGGTGAGCCGGGCGTGGGCGCCGTTCATGGCACCCGCCGCTGGCAGGTAGTCCTTGGCGATCTTGGCAATGCTGGTGTAGTTCGGGTCGCAGACGTTGGCCAGCGGCGACTCGACGGCCTGGGTGACGAGCTGGTAGGCGTCCAGCGGATCGAGCCCGTAGTCGGACTCCAGCCACTGGACCAGGTCGAGCTGTGCGATGCGGAACGCGTCCTCAAGCGGCCGGGCCGATCCGGCCGACATGATGTGTGAGGCCGACTCCAGCCGGGGCCACGCGGACGGCCTGCCCTTGACCAGGTCCACCGCGAGGACGGTGTTCATCGCGGTCTCCACCGCCACCCCGCAGGTCTCGCCCTCGCCCTGCCTGGCGTGGCCGTCGCCGAGGGAGAATAGCGCGCCCTCCACGTTGACGCCGAGGTAGCAGGTCACCCCGGCGCGCATCTCCGGGGTGTCCATGTTGCCGCCGAACGCGTCGGGGACCAGGGCGCTGCGCACCTCCAGGTTGGCGGGCGCGACCCCGACGGTGCCGTGCATCGGGTTTAGCGGCAGGTCCACCGCGAAGTCGCCGCGCCGGGCGGTGAACCGGCAGGTGCCCGCGTCGCGGTCGAAATGCCACATCCAGATCAGCTCGGGCAGCGGGTCGTGCAGCAGGGCGGTGGCGTGGGTCCCGGTGAGCGCACCGAAGAACGGAACCGTCGTGGAGGCCCCCCAGTCACGCGCGAGCTCGATCGAGATGAAGTGCACGGCGAGCGTGTCGCCGGGCTCCGCGCCCTCGATGTAGAACGGCCCGGTCTGCGGGTTGAGATAGGGGAACTCGCAGACCTCGGAGACCAGGTCGGTCTCGCTGCGCACCTTGCCCGCGAAACAGTCCTCGGTGAACAGTTCCAGGATCACCGGCGGCTTTATCCGGGCGACCGGTGCCGCGCCGCCGAACGTCCACGCGTACTGGCTGGGGTCTGGCCGGAACTTGATGACCTCAGGGTCACTCACTCGGGTACTCCTCCAGTGGATCCAGGTGAACCGTGCCGACCTCGGTGACCCGCTGCTTGTGGCGTGCGTAGAGGAAGATCAGGTAGATCAACCCGATGACCATCCAGACGCCCACGGCCGGTCCCATATAGGAGTACGGCGGCGACAGGGGGGTGATGAAGTTGAACGCCTTGATGCCGACCCCGCTCAGCCAGGCGGGCACGAAGGCGGCGATGCCAAGCAGCGGGATGATCAGGTGCGACAGCACGTTGAAGCCGGTGCGCTTGCGGGCGAAGTAACCGATGCAGGCCACGTTCATCAGGATGTAGATCGCCACGAGCAGGATCACGATGCCGGTTCCGACCATCGCGAACGCGACCGGCGCCGTGTAATGGATGCCGAGGCCGAGCGTGACCGCGATCGTGATCACGAACCCTGCCAGGATGCTGTAGATGGGGGAGCGGTGCCTGGCGTTGATGTGGGCAAAGAACGAGGGGAAAACCCGGATACGTCCCATGGCGTATGCGGTCCTGCTTGACACGTTCACTCCGGCGTTGGAGTTAGCGATGGTCGAGTTGACGATCGCCAGGAAGACGAAGAACCAGAAGATGCCGTAGAGCGACCGGGCCACTCCCACCCACGAGGCGGTGGGGGAGGCGCCAGTGGTGAAGTTGTGGAACTGCGCGGGCCCGAAGGCAACGTCAATGGCGTAGGTGGTGAACACGTACAGCGCGCCGATCAGCAGGGTGGACAGCAGCACGGCGCGCCGGATGTTGCGGCGCGGATCCCTGGTTTCCTCGGCCAGCGGCGCGGCTCCCTCGAAGCCGCCGAAGGCCAGGATCGTGAAGACCGACCCGGCGATGACCCCGCTGATGCCGTGGAATCCCGGCGTGGTGTATTTCGTGCTGAACACGCTCAGGGTGTTGTTGCTGCCCGCGTGCACGACCAGGAAGACGGCCAGCACGAGAAAGACGCCGATCTCGAACACGCCCAGGATGGTGCCCAGCCGGGCCGAGGTCCGGATGCCGTAGTAGCCGGCCGCGAGCACGATCAACGCGCCGAGGATCGACCACACCCACCACAGGTTCGCTGTGTACCCATGGAACTCAGAATGCAGCGTGCCGTCGGTGGTGAACCCTAGCTGGAGCAGCACCAAGGGCGGTATCAGCCAGCCGCAGAGCACATATGCCCAGGCCACGAGGAACCCCACGGACGGGTGGATCCCCCGGGCGGCGTAGGTGGCCAGCGAACCCGCCGCGGGCATCTCGCGAGCGAGCAGGCCGATCGACCATGCGCAGAACAGGCACGCGATGAGGGCGAACACCACGGCGAGCGGCAGGGAGCCGCCCGCGAACGCCACCCCGGCCGGTATCGACGCAGCGATGGCCGCGCCGGGTGCCATGTCGGTGATGCTCTGGAACGTGGCCTCGCGCAGGCCGATCGCGTCCCGCCGCAGTCCTACGCCAGCTTCTGTCCGCTCCGTTGTCGCCACAGCCGCCTCCTTGGACGGTCCCAAACGATCACTGCCGGGATGTTCTCACGGCAGGCCGGGAGCGGGCCAGACCCCGAACGCAACGAAATGCGGCTATTTGTGCGCTGTTCGCCCAGTGGCGCGCTATGGGTCAGCCGGAACTGTGGTGGCCGTTCGTGCTGAAGCCCTGCCTTCCGGGCAAGGAGACCTCGGCTGTGACGTCTGCGGCCAGCCGGACGCGATCACCGTCGCCGAGGCGCACGTCGGTGCCCGGCAGTACCCGGTCCTCGTTGACGTAGGTGCCGTTGGTGGAGTACTCATCCCGGATCGTCGCATGCCCGGTGTCACTTACCGTGATCGTTGCGTGCCGCCTTGATACATTCTCGTAGTTAGCGAAGGCCGCCGCCACCAGGGATTCGCCCGGGTCCCGCCCGAGGACCAGCGACGTGCAGGCCGGCACGTCGACGTTGCCGGCCGGGAAAGACAGCCGCAGCACCACCGGTGAGATGGGCCCGGTGGCCGGTGCCGGCCCGGCGGGCGCCGCGCCTCCCGGGCGCAGGTACTCCTGCATCACCGTGGGCGGCGTGGTCTCCTCCTCCGCCGGGCCGCGCCGGGGTAGGTTCGTGCCGCAGGTGAAGCAGATCAGATCGTCGTGGCTGACGGTGGCGGCGCAGCCAGGACAGGTCAGTGTCGCCATGGCGTCCTCCGTGACCTCGGGGGGCAGGTGGTCTGGACCATGTGTCCACCTGAGCGTAACGCGGCGGGCGCCGCAACAGTGCCCGGCTCAGGCCCAGTGACGAAGGAACGGGGCCTGAGCCCCCGGGGGTTCCGGGGGTTGCCCCCGGCTAGCACGGCGCTCGTGGGGCAGCCCGCCAAGTAGCATCACAGGGACACCGGCCAGGTGACGGGGGCTTCCTACCGGAGGTCGTCGCGGCGGGGGCTGGTGGGCTCGCAGAGACCCTGCAAGGAGACCAGCCATGATCGATTACCAGCTCACCGACGAACACGAGGAGTTGCGCGCGACCGTCGCCGAGTTCGCCCGCGAGGTCGTGTCCCCGGTGATCGCCGACTTCTACGAACGATGCGAGTTCCCCTACGACATCGTGGCCAGGATGGGCAAGCTCGGGCTGTTCGGGCTGCCGTTCCCCGAGGAGTACGGCGGGATGGGCGGTGACCTCTTCGCTCTCTGCCTCGCCCTGGAGGAACTCGCCAGGGTCGATTCCTCCGTGGCGATCACGCTGGAGGCGGCCGTGGCGCTCGGCGCCATGCCGCTGTACCGGTTCGGCAGTGAGGAGCAGCGCCGCCAGTGGCTCCCGGATCTGTGCGCGGGGGAGCGGCTGGCCGCGTTCGGGCTGACCGAGCCGGGTGGCGGTTCTGACATCCCCGGCGGGATGCGGACCACCGCACGGCTGGAGGCCGGGGAGTGGGTCATCGACGGCTCCAAGGCGTTCATCACCAACGCGGGCACCTCGATCACCTCGGTGGTGACCGTGCTCGCCCGCACCGGCGGCGAGCCGGGGGCCGGGCGAGGCCAGCGCGAGATCTCGGCGATCATCGTCCCGGCGGGCACCGAGGGCTTCACCGTGGGCGGCAAGTACTCCAAGGTCGGCTGGTCGGCATCGGACACCAGGGAACTGGCCTTCGACTCCTGCCGGGTTCCCGCCGGCAACCTGCTCGGCGAGCGCGGCCGCGGCTACGCCCAGTTCCTGCAGATCCTGGACGAAGGGCGGGTGGCCATCGCGGCGCTGGCCACCGGCCTGGCCGCCGGGTGCGTGGCGGAATGCCTGCGCCACGTCGCCGACCGGGAGGCGTTCGGCCACCACCTCGGGCACTTCCAGGCGATCCAGTTCAAGCTGGCGGACATGGAGGCGCGGGCCCACTCGGCGCGGCTGGCGTGGTACGACGCCGCGGCGCGGCTATCTGCGGGTGAGTCGGCCAAGAAGCAGGCGGCGATCGCCAAGCTGGTCGCCTCGAACGCGGCCATGGACAACGCGCGGGACGCCACCCAGATATTCGGCGGCTACGGGTACATGAACGAGTACCCGGTGGCCCGGTTCTACCGCGACGCCAAGGTGCTGGAGATCGGCGAAGGCACGTCCGAGGTGCAGCGGATGATCATCGCACGCGAACTCGGCCTCAACGCGATCCGCTGACCGGCCGGCCCGCTCAGGCCGCGATCAGGATCCGTTCGGCTTCACCACGATGGCGCGCACATCGAAGGTCTTGGCCAGCGAGCCGTAGTCCCACAGCAGCTGGACCACCCGCTGCAGGTTCAGCGCCGACGTTGTCGTGGGGTAGGTGCCAAGGGTAACCATGGCGGCGGCCTGGGCCTTCAGGCCCGCGCTCTTGGTCAGCGCCTTCTGCAGCGGTGCCGCCATGGCGGCCTGGGCCTGCGCCTTGGCGAGCGCGGCCCGGAAGGCGGCCACTACCTGGGGGTTCTTGCTGGCGTAGGCCTTCGTGGTGAAATACCCGTTGAGCGGCAGGTTCGCGGTCGCCCCGGTGCAGGCGTCGACCACCGGGACCGCGCCGAGTTGGCTCTCGGCCGCGTAGATGGTCGGCTCGGTTGCCAGGATCGCGTCCACCTGATGGTTCTGCAGGGCGCCTAGCAGCCTGTTGGTCGGCATGGGATCCCAGGTGATGGTCTTAGCATGCACGCTGTCGCTGGTCAGTACCGACCAAGCGGCCACGGTGTCAATGCTGTAGGGCTGGGATTGGTCCTTGCCGTTGTGGGTGGGTATCGCCTGGTTCAAGCTGGTGCCGATGACCTTGTACTGCAGGTCCCTCGGCGCGGTGATCTTCGAGCCCGGCAGTGTCAGGACTTCCACCATGTTCGGCCCCGCGTCGTAGCCATCCGCGACCGCGAGCAGATGCGGGGAGTTCTTCTGCTCCTCGGCATAGAACATGTTGGCGTAGTCGCCAAAGGCGATATCGGCGGTGCCGCTGTGCAGTGCCGCCACCTCCTGCGGCACGGAGGAGCTGTTAACGATGTGGACGGTCAGGCCGGCCTTGCTGAACAGGCCGTCCCGCAGGCCAATGTAAAGGGGCGCGTCAGGCACGCCGGGGGCTGCCTCGATGGTGACGGTGCCGGACGCTGTGGGGCCGCCGGCCGCCGATGACGAGAATCCGGGGAACTGGCACCCGGTCACCAGAATCAGGCCGGCCGCCGCGGCCGCGGCACCCACGGCACGGCGTCCCGGGCGCCGCACCCGGCCGCCCCGTCGGGCCTGGTCAGGGGCAGAGACGTGCCTCATGACTCTCCTTGGCAGGCAGATAGGACTTAGGTGGACACTTCGGAACACGGACCGCAGCGCCAGACAGTACCCTACTTGCAGCGTGCGCTCGGTAAACGTCCGTTAGATCAAAGTCATCGCGTGATGCGGGAATTGCTGTCCGCTAGCCGTTTTGACGGTTAGGGTTAGCCCCTAGTCGCCCTGTTGAGCTGAGCCCGCCTTAAAACTGTCGCCGCGGAAGGGGTCTGCTATGTCGGTTCTGCCGTTGGCCCTGCCGCCAGCGGGCTCGCCATGGCATCCAGCTGAGAGGTCATGACGCGTGCGGTCCCGTAGTAGAAGCATCTCCCCCGCTGCCCCCGTGGCAGTCGGCGATCAGGCGGGGAACGGCTCGGCCTTCGGCCGGGACGGGGCGGAGGCACCCGGTGGTGGCCTCGGCAGACCCGAAGGGTCGGCCGACGGCAACGGTGCCGGGCAACCAGAGGTACCCCAGGCCCGGCCGACGTCACGGCGGGCGCTGAAGAACTGGCGAGTGCGCTCGCGGTTGCTGCTGCTGATCACCATCCCGACCCTGACCGCTGTAGCGCTGGGCGGTATCCGTATCGCCTCGTCGGTGCAGAGCGCCCTCGCCTACCAGCGGGTCCTGCAGCTGACCACGCTCAGCTCCGACATCACTGTGCTGGCCCAGCGGCTGGAGGACGAGCGGGACCAGACGGTCTACTACATCGCCCTTGGCGGCAACGGCGGCCGGTCGGCGAAAACAAACAAGGCCGTGGCGCTCGGCGTCGTCACGGGCTATCAGCAGCAGACCGACGAAGCGGTGGCGCAGGTCCGGTCCCAGCTCGAAGAGGTCGGTGGCTCGTTCCCGGCACAGACACAGCAGGAAGCCACGACCGCGCTGTCCGAACTGGACGCGCTGGGCGAACTGCGCGACGCGGCCACCCGTACCTCCCTGCCTGCTCTTGACGTGAGCCGCAAGTACACCGGCCTCATCGACGACCTGCTGGTCCTGGAGGACGCGACCGGCCAGGGCGCCAGTGACGCCACCCTGGCGCAGAGCGTCCGGGTCCTCGGGCTGGTGTCGCATATGAAAGAGGACGCCTCCGAACAGCGTGCGATCCTCGCCGCGGCGCTGATCCAGCACAACCTCACCAACGAGGCGCTCAGCGACCTGACCAACGCCCAGTCGGACCAGGCAGCGAACCTGGGCGAGTTCAACCTCACGGCCACCGCCGCGCAGCGCCAGCTCTGGAACAGCACCGGCACCGGGCCCATCGCCTACCTGGCGCCGAACGAGGAGACGCAGGCGATCAACCTGCAGACCAACAGCGGCAGCCTGGCCGCCGACCAGACCCATGCCGACGACTGGTATGGCGCGGAATCGCACATCATCAACTATCAGATGGGCGCGGTCGAGCACAGTCTGGTCAACCAGATCACCGCGCGTGCGTCGTCGCTGCGCAACGAGGCGGTCACCGCAGCCATCATCACCGGCGTAGTCATCCTGTTCGTGCTGGCTCTCGCTCTGTTCTTCACCGTCGTGGTGGCCCGGTCGATGGTGCGGCCGCTGCGGCGGTTGCGTGCGGGCGCACTCGAAGTCGCCGGGATGCGGCTGCCGGAGACGGTGCGCCGGATGAGCGAGGGCGAGGGCTCCGGGGCGCCGCTGGACGTGGCGCCGATCGACGTGGATTCCACCGATGAGATCGGTGAGGTGGCGCGGGCGTTTGACCAGGTGCACCGGGAGGCGGTGCGGCTGGCGTCGAACGAGGCGGCGCTGCGCGGGAACGTGAACGCGATGTTCGTCAACCTGTCGCGGCGGTCGCAGTCGTTGGTGGAGCGGCAGATCCGGCTGATCGATGACTTGGAGCAGGGCGAGCAGGACTCCGAGCGGCTGGCGAACTTGTTCCAGATGGACCACCTGGCGACCCGGATGCGGCGCAATAGTGAGAACCTGCTGGTGCTGGCGGGGCATGATGTGTCGCGGCGGTGGACGCAGTCGGTGGGGCTGGTGGATGTGCTGCGGGCCGCGGTGTCGGAGATCGAGCAGTATGAGCGGGTGACGCTGAACGTGCAGCCGGGGATCGCGGTGCGCGGGCAGGCGGTCAACGACGTGGTCCACCTGCTGGCGGAGTTGGTGGAGAACGCGACGTCGTTCTCGGCGGCGGAGACGCCGGTGGCGGTATCCGGGCATCTGCTGAACAGTGGTGGTGTGTTGCTGGATATCACCGATCAGGGTGTGGGCATGGGTGCGGAGGAGATGGCCCATGCGAACTGGCGGCTGGATAATCCGCCGGTGGTGGATGTGGCGGTGTCGCGGCGGATGGGGTTGTTCGTGGTGGCGCGGCTGGCGGCGCGGCATGGGATCCGGGTGCGGTTGCGGCCGGCGTCGATGGGTGGGCTGACCGCGCTGGTCTGGCTGCCCGACGAGGTCATCGCCCACGAGAACGCCGCCACCCCTCCTGGCCTGCGCCGGTTCGAGACGACTCCGGGCGCTGCGGCTGCCCCGACCAGTGCGGCCCGGCTGGCCGAATGGCCAGAGCCCAGCCAGCCCGAGGACCGCACCGCGGCGATGCAGGCGGTCAACGCCTCCCGGATGCCCAGGTTCGCACCGTTGCGGCCCGACCTCGGTGACACCGCGGCGTTCTCTGCACTGGAAGCGGACGCCAGCACCCTGTCGGCGACAGACACGGGGATGAGCTTTGACACAGCGGCCAGCTACGACGCGGGCGGTCCGGCCGTCGGCGCCGTGGCGGATCCGCCGGCCAGCCTTCAGTCCGGCCCACTTGCCTCCTCCTTCGGCACGCCGATGGGGGGCGACGGTGCCCAGGAAGGTCCCCTCGGCGGCCTCGGGGGGTCTTCGTTCGGAAGCGAAGTCAGCCAGACGGCACAGCACGGCGTGGTAGTGCCGCCTCCGGCGAGCCTGGGAGAGGAGAACAGGCTGCCTATATTCGAGTCCGTGGAGTCCGACTGGTTCCGCCGTGGCCGGCACGGAACGGACCACCCTGCCAGGGCTGGGGCCGAGGCGGTCAGTACCACCTCCGGCGATTGGACTTCACCAGCGGACGCGGGCTGGGAGGCTGCGGAAGTGGCGCACGCGCCGGTCTCTGGCGGCACGACCGCCGTGGGGCTGCCCAAGCGCGTGCCCAAAGCAAACTTGGTCCCTGGCGGCGTGAGCGGCGGAACCGCTCCCGCCGCGCCAGCGCCCGCCAGGTCGGCGGCGCAGACAAGGGAGCGCCTGGCCAGCTTCCAGAGAGGCGTCCGTGATGCGCGGTCCGCCGCGCAGGAGGGTGACAACTCGAACGATGATGGTGGCGGCGATGCGTTATCGGACGCGTTATATGACGCGTTATGCGATGCCGTCTTGGTATGACGACACCGCGTTGTCGGAGGAGGTGGTCACGCTGAGGCCACGCAGAGAGGAGTGGGTGTGAGCCCGCTAGCTCGACCGGTCCAGGATCTGAACTGGCTCATCACGAACTTCGTTGAGCGGGTTCCGTCCGTTGCCCATGCGATCGTCGTGTCGGCGGATGGCCTGCCACTGGCGTTCTCGAACGGGTTCCCTGCGGACCGGGTCGACCAGTTGGCAGCCGTGACATCGGGGCTGACCAGCCTGACACAAGGCGCTGCTCGAGTGTTCGAGGGTGGCCCAGTCACCCAGACGGTCGTGGAGATGCAGCGCGGACTGCTACTGGTAATGGCAATCAGCGACGGGTCGAGCCTGGCTGTGCTCGCCTCGGCTGATTGTGACATGGGCTTGGTGGCCTATGAGATGACGCTGCTCGTGGAGCGGGTGGGGCGCGCGCTCACCCCGGACATGCGCGGTGCGTTTCGGTCGGAGGATGGCAGGCAGTGACGACTGGAGAGGTTGATGTCCGGGCCCGGCCGGGATGACTGGCCGCAAGCTGGCGGACGGCACGGGTTCCTGAACGGGAAACGCTCGGGCGGGACGGACACTCCGGGGAGTTCCCTGGTCCGGCCCTATGCGGTGACCGGAGGACGGACTAAGCCGCGGTACCAGCTTCAAATCGAAGCGATGGTGGCTGCATCACATTATGAGGCCCGCGACCTTTCGGTCCTCAGCCCGGAGTGCCAGGCGATCCTTGGCTTTTGCCGTGACTGGCGCTCCGTAGCCGAAATATCTGCCGTGCTCAGGATGCCGTTGGGCGTGGCCAGGGTTCTCATCGCCGACATGGCGGTGGAAGGACTGGTCAGGGTCCATCAGCTGGATCACGCGCAGGGTCGTCCGGACCTGAACCTGCTCGAAAGGGTACTCAGTGGACTTCGCAAGCTCTAGACCCCCTCTCCGAGGCAACGCGGGGGAGGCGGCGATGACTTCTGTGAAGATTGTCGTCGCCGGCGGCTTCGGCGTGGGCAAGACCACTTTCGTCGGGTCGGTCTCGGAAATCACCCCGCTCACCACCGAGGCGGTGATGACCGCCGCGAGCGCCGGGGTCGATGACCTCTCGCATGTGCCAGACAAGACCACGACGACGGTGGCGATGGACTTCGGCCGGGTCACCCTGGATGCAGGCCTGATTCTCTACCTGTTCGGTACTCCCGGACAGCACCGCTTCTGGTTCATGTGGGATGACCTCATCCAGGGCGCCATTGGCGCGGTGGTCCTGGTGGACACCCGGCGGCTGGCCGACTCCTTCCCCGCGGTCGACTACTTCGAGACCGCGGGCCTGCCGTTCATCGTGGGCATCAACGGCTTCCATGGAAAGTTCCCGCACACGATGACCGACGTCCAGGAAGCCCTGTCGGTAAGCCCGAGTGTGCCCATCGTGGAGTGCGATGCCCGCAGCAGGGCGTCCACCAAGGCGACCCTCATCGCGCTGGTCGAGCACGCGATGGCGGTCCAGATGAGCGTGCACTGACGCCTGCGCGGGCTGTGGGGCCTTGAGGTAAGGTGCACGGGCGGGGCGGTAGCTCAGCCGGTTAGAGCAGCGGACTCATAATGCTTCCGGCCCCAGCGCTGTGCTGACCTGCGAAAACCCGGGTCTGGACGGAGCGCTGTGCGGCAAATCCGCCGCCCTAATCCCTGCTAGCGGAGCGCTGGCGGCTCGTGTGATGATCCGGGCAGGCATGCGGGACTGGCGGCTGACGGATGACCGGGTGCGCCCGGGCCGGGTGAGGAGCGTTCGATGTTCAACAACCGGGCTGGCAGGGGATCGCTGATGTGCGCGCGGCGGGTGGCCGGACCTAGATCACGGGCGCTGGTGGTGGTGCCGCTGCTGCTGGCGGCGGCGCTGACCGGGCTGGGGCCGGGCACGGCCTTCGCGTCGACCTGCGGGAGCGGCACCGGGCAGCCCGCGCGCCCCGGATCGCAGAACCGGTTCTTCAGCGTGGCGGTCTTCTCGTGCCAGGCCTGGGCCGTGGGCGACTACGTTACCGGAGCCGGGGACTTGCGGACCCTGATCGAGCGGTGGAACGGCACGGCCTGGACGCGCGTGCCCAGCCCCAGCCCGGCCTCCGCGTACAACGACCTGTTCGGGGTGGCGGCCACCTCCGCCACCAGCGCCTGGGCGGTCGGCGAGTACAGCAACCACCCGGCCAGTCTCGCCTTCCACACCCTGGCCGAGCACTGGAACGGCACCGCCTGGACGCGCGTGCCCAGCCCCAGCCCAGGCGGCCCCACCGGCGACAGCCTGCTACACGCGGTGGCGGCCACCTCCGCCAGCGACGCCTGGGCGGTAGGCGGATACGACACCGGCAGCGGCACGGAAGGACGGACCCTGGCCGAGCACTGGGACGGCACCGCCTGGACGCGTGTACCCAGCCCGACCCCCGGCGGCACCACCGGCGGCGCCACTCTGACCGCGGTGGCCGCCACCTCTCCCAGCGATGCCTGGGCGGTGGGCCAGTCTTCAGTGGGCGCCTTGATCGAGCACTGGAACGGCACCGCTTGGACGCAGGTGCCCAGTCCCGTCTCAGCGGCCGTGCTGGCCGGTGTGGCCGCCACCTCCGCCCGTGACGCCTGGGCGGTGGGGTATTACCACACCCCCGGCGCTCTCCGGCTCAAGACGCTCGTCGAGCACTGGAACGGCACGGCCTGGACACAAGTTCCTAGCCTCAACCCGTCCCCGGCCCCATTCACCAACCGGCTGACAGCGGTGGCGGCCACCTCGCCCAGTGACGTCTGGGCGGTGGGCGACTACATCAGCAGTGCCCGCCCCCACGCCACCCTGACGCTCGTCGAGCACTGGAACGGCACCACCTGGACGCAAGTGCCCAGCCCCAGCCCCAGCCCTGGCCCCGGCCGGTTCAACGACTTGGACGGGGTGGCGGCGAACTCCGCCAGCAACGCCTGGGCGGTCGGCGAGTACGTCACCAGCAGCCAGGCCCAGCAGGCTCTGGCCTTCCACTGCTGCTGACCGGGCTCCCCAGGCATCGGGAGCCAGGCTCAAGCAGGTAGGCTTCGAGTCGCTTCGCGGAGTCCAGGTAGGAGTTCTATGAGCGCTGTGCATACGTCCGCTAGACGCAGGAGGTCAACAAAACCGCAGCTCAGATAGTGAATCAACGGGGCGGTAGCTCAGCCGGTCAGAGCAGCGGACTCATAATCCGCCGGTCCTGGGTTCGAGTCCCAGCCGCCCCACTCTCCAAAACCGCAGATAAGGGCCTGTGACCTGCGGTAATGCGCAGCCTTCGTGATCTTGCCTCTCAGCCAGATGTGCGGCTGTGTGTGGCCGTGCGCGGGGAAATGCAGGTCGCTGTGCCAAATACGTGCCAAAATTTCGCTCCCCGAGGTGGGCGGTACCCATGATCAGTCCTGGCACAGCGCTTCGCTGATCCGGCGCTTGGCAAGCTCGTCCTGGCCCACGACGCACTTGGCGTAGATCCGCAGCAGCACGTCCACGCCGTGCCCGGCCCACTCGGCTACCTGGGTCGGGTAGACGCCGCCGTTGAGCCACGTGGACAGGCAGGCGTGCCGGAGGTCGTACGGGCGCCGGGCGAGCGGGGAAGCTTGCTCCGCCGCACTCAGAGCTGTCTGGCGCGCTTTGATCCAGGCGCGCCGGTAGGTGATCGTCGGCAGTTCGCCGCCCCGGATACCGCCGAAGAGACGGCCATCGGGGGCCGTGACGAACTTGTCGAGATGCTCGCGCAGAAGCCTCGTCAACTCGGGATGGGTGGGCACGACGCGGCTGTCTCCCTCGGCCCGGTGCTTGAGCTGTCGCATGTCGCGTTCGCTGCCATCGTCGGTCCACTCGCCGCCCGCGTCGGGCGTGGCGCTGCGGATATGCAGCTCGCCCCAGGCGTCATCGCCGGGTTGATCATGAGGCGGCAGGAGCACATTGTCCCGGCTGAGGTTGATCGCTTCCTCGGGGCGGAGCCCGGCGTAGTACATCACCGCGAAGAAGGCGACCAGCCGCGGTCCGCTTGGCCGTTGGGCGCGCACTGCCTCCAGCAGTGCCCGGGCCTGGCGCGGGTTCACAACGCTGCGCCGGTCCACCTGACTGGAGACCTTGGGCATGGTCCACTTGATCCGCCGGATCGGGTTCAGCTCCAGCAGGCCCAGCTCGATCGCGTAGTCCATCGCATTGGCCAGGATGGTGCGGTTCCGCCGGGCTGTGCTGGCTGCCGCGTTCTTCCCATCCAGCCGGCCGGTCGCCTGGTCGAGCATCCTGCGGGCCATCGCCGCGTCGGTTAGTGCTGACACTGGAGCGCTGTTCCTCGCCACCCACGCGAGGACCTCGGCAACCTCGCCGGGTGGTTCGGAGCGCTGCTTGGTGTTGAAGCCCCATCGGATCAGCGCCTGGCGAATGCTGGCATCGTCGGGCCTGCCGCGGGCCTCGGCCAGCATGACGGGCGTCGCGGCGGTCAGCGCCCGGGCGATGTCCTTGCGGTATTTGGCGGAGGCCTGCTTCCACTTCATATCCACGTACGAGCAGGCGAATTCGTACCAAGTGGTGGCGGCCTTCGTGCGCTCCCAGGCCGCTGGCCTGCCGGTGGCGAGGCTGAAGACCTCGCCTTTCCGGGCAGCGGTCAGCAGCGCGCTGCGGAAACTGTCGGCCTGCGCGGCGGTGCGGAAGCCCTCCCTCCAGAGCTTGCCGCCCACCTTCCACCGGACGTGGTAGGTCGTTGTCTTCTTGCCCTTGTAGACCTCGGTCCGGTAGACGCTGGCGTCGTAGGTCGTCCCGTCGTTCATCAGGCGGCCTCCTCACGAGAGGCCAGCCAGCGGTGGTACTCCGACCGCCGGATGCGCAGGCTGCCGTTCGGCAGCGTGATGCACCTGGGCGCCCTGCCCTTCGCCCGCCATTCGTAGAACGTCCGCCTGCTGATGCCGAGATCGGCGCACACCTCCGCGATGGTGAGCTTGTCCCGCTCTCGGCGGCCGCGAACCTCGTCAACGCCGGGCATGACGCGCACCTGCCGGCCGCCGTGCCGCGCCAGTCGTCCGGCTCAGACCGCCGAACTAACCGGCCCAGCCGATTGTCCATGGTGACTCTCCTTCCGGGTGGTGGGGAACCAGGCAGGACTGGATTCGTCCCAGGAATCCGTCCTGTTCGTGCGGCGGCATTAGCCGCAGTGGCGGGCGCAGAGCAGGCGGCCCCTGCTTGCCGCAGTCAGGCGGAAACAGGTTGTCGGCCTGATGCCCATGCGATTGGCGCGGAATGGCGGGAAGCAGACCCGCAGGTGATGCGCCGGTTCCTCAGCCACGCCGGTAAGGCGTTCTTGATCTTGCCGGTGCCCTGGGCGTTCAGCCCGGCACCTTCGGCAACGTTATGTCGGCTCCTGCATCCAGAGTGTAGCCACTCTCAGCGACACGCAAACACCGCCCGCATGCCGGGGCCGGGGCGGCAGTGTCCGCAGACGTCCGTACCTGACCGTCAGCGTCCGTCAGCGACCGCGGTGGCAGCAAGGATGTGACGTAGCTCACATGAGCAGGGGGGCTCAGCCAGCCCACCGGTTATCGGCCCTCAGGCGAGTGATGGCCGGGGTTGTCATACGTGGGCCGCATGCTGGATTCCATGGGCAAGTCGAGGCGCCGGTCTAGTCCGAGAAGCAAGCACGTGCAGTCGCGGTCGCGGCAGCAGGCGTCAGGAGAACCCGCAGGCATGGCGCGAAGGGTCACCCACCCGTCTGTACCCCAGGTGCTTGAGCAGATCGAGCACGCCCGGCACGTGCGGGACGAAGCAGAGGCGGAACTCGCCACCCTGATCGACTATGCCGTCGATCAGGGCATCGGATGGCCAGAGATCGCCGCCCGGCTCGGGGTCACCAGGCAGGCGGCACGCCAGTACTACCAGCGTCGCCACCGCGACGGTTCCAGCCATGAGGACCGTGTGGCCTGACTCATCGTCGGCGAAGAGGTTGGTGTAAAGCATCAACCGACACTTGGAAACACGTGTTTTCGGCCCTTGGTGACCACCAACGCCTGGCGGTAGCTGCCTGACCAGCGGAAATCTCCCGCATTGACCCTAGACAACGGGTGTTGTCCATGCCTAGGTTCAGCTGATCGTTGACGGTTTGGCTTCAGGTGATGCTTGACGGTTTCTAGGCACCAGGTCTCGTCAATCGTGTAGTGCGCGGGTTGTAAGCCTTACCGCAGCGGCGTTGGCGAGGCGGGCAGCAGTTCTGCTGCGGACAGGCGCACCTCGTCGCCGACGTCCGTTATCGCGAGGCGATGGCCAGGCAAGCCTGGGCAGCGGCCTGCGGGTCGACCGCGGGCAGCAGTTCGGCTGCGGACAGGCGCACCTCGTCGCCGACCCCGTCATCGCTGGCGATGGCCAGGCAGGCCTGGGCGGCGGCTTGCGGGTCGAGGGCGGGCAGCAGTTCGGCTGCGGACAGGCGCACCTCGTCGCCGACCCCGTCATCGCAGGCGATGGCACGGAGCGCTTCGGCGGCGGCCCGCGGGTCGTGGGCGGCGAGCTGCTCGGCTGCGGCCAGGCGGCCTTCATCGCTGTCGTAGTCCATGGTCTCGTGGCTTTCTGTGCGGACGGTTCGGGGCTGCGGGTTCGGCTGGCTGGTCTTTACTCGACGTCTTTGAGGACTTTCTGCACCTGGTCCAGCTGGTCGCGCAGCTGGGCGAGCTGCATGTTGATCTCGGCGAGTTTCAGGTCGGTGTGCTCTTGGGCGGTGATAGCCATTTCCGACAGGCGCCGGTATTCCTCGCTGGTGGTCAGCTCGGCCCGTGTCTTGTTGCTGATGGCATGTTGCCGTCCCCACTGGTAGATCGCGTAGCCGATCAGGCCGCCGACGACCAGGACGACGACGACGAAGGCGACGGCGACCGCGCTACTCATGACCCACCTCCGCGTCCGGCTCGCTGCCCGCGGTCAGGGTGGTGGCCGCGGCCATGATCTCCTTGGGTGTCAGCTGGATGGTGAACGGCGTTACCTCGTAGAACTTCATGGCTTTCCCGTCTTCTGAGACCTCGATGACCGCCGAGACCAGCCCGGCTGTCTGCAGCTTGCGCAGGTGGACCTGCAGCAGGGCCCGGCTGATGCCCAGCTCGCGGGCGAGCTGGCTGACGTAGTTGCGCTGGTCGGCCAGGGCTGCCACCACCCGCAGCCGGTGCGGGTTGGCGAGGGTGGCCAGCACCCGCAGTAGCTGGTCCCCGGTCATGTCCGCGTTGTTCACGACATCCTTTCTTGCATATGCAAAGTAAAGCTAGCACATGCCAGGAACGGCGACAAGACGGTCGTTCGGCAGCGCGTCCCGGCCGAGCCCGGGGAAGCCCCGGTCATGGGCCGAAGAGGGGCTCGCCGTCGCTGCCGCCGAGCAGGAAGACAAACCGCTCCAGGTCCTGGCGCAGCTGGCCGGTGCCGTAGGCGGGGTGGCCGACGAAATCTTCCAGCGATGGGCCGAGGCGGCCGGGGTCGTGGGCCAGCCAGCCGCTGAGGAATTGCAGCATTTCGGCGAGTTCGGCGGCGTCGGTGACGTCGAGCTTGATTTCGGGCATGGGGGTTACCGCCTTCTGGGGTGCGTGGCGTAGGCCTTGAAGCGGCCGATTTCGTGGCTGGTGGTGCGGGGCACCACGGCGACGATTTCGCCGTCAATGACCAGCCGGAAGATGTTGTTCTCGGTGACAACGGTGACGATCTTGCCCGCGTGGGTCATGCCTACCTGGATCTTCTGATGGGCGACCTGGATGCCGCCGCGGGAAGAGACCCGCCGCTGCACGGTGGGAGCGGCCTCGGACAGGGAGGCGGGCCCGGCCAGGCGGACGCCTTGGAGCCGGTGCCGCTGGCCGGGCGGGATGGGGCAGGGCAGGGTGCGCCACAGCACGCCGTCTTGGGTGATCACGTGCATCAGCTGGCCCTCGAGGCGCAGGCGGGCCCGCTGCCCGGCGAGCGGGGAGCCGACCAGGATCAGCCGGTTCAGCAGGGTGACCCCGCCGATGCCGTTGACCAGCCGGTCCACTTCCACGCACTTGCTGGCGGCCAGAACACCTGGTGATGGGCCTGCGGGCGGCGGCCCGGCGGGGCGGCCATCAGCGCGGCGCAGCCGGGCCAGGTCCACCTCGGACAGGCGGGAGGGCACGGTCTTGATCCGCCACCCGCCGATACTCAGGTGGCAGGTGGTGGTGTCGATCCAGAGGGTGACCGTCTGCCCGGCCCGGGCGGGGCTGAGCCAGAACTGCTGCCCGCCGACCCACAAGTTCCCCGACGGCGGGACCACCCGGTCCACCTCGACCGCATCCGGCCAGCGGGCAGGCTCCGCAGCGGTGGCCGAGTCGCTGGGGGACGATGGCGGGCCGGTGATGGGCTCCAGGTCCGCAGGCGCCCACAGGGACAGCCCATCCTCCACGGCCTGCGGCGAGGGCCGGAATTTCGACGCCGGGGTGGCCATGTCCAGCGACTGGTGCGGCCGGTCCTGGTTGTACTCGGCCCGCCAGGCATCCACCCCAGCCTGGGCGGCCTCGACGGTGGCGAACGGCCCGGCGTCGTTGAGGAAGTCGGTTTGCAGGGTCTGGTGCCACCGCTCGACCTTACCGATGGTGGTCGGCGAATAGGGCTTGGTGAGCAGCTGCTTGATGCCGTTCTTGCGGCAGATCCGCTCGAACAGCACCTCCGCGGGGCGGGGCTTGCCGAACCGGCCGGTGAACACCTTCCCGTTATCGGTCAGCACCTCATCGGGGATGCCATACCGCCGCATCGCGGCCACAAATGCCCGGCACACCGCGCGGGCGGTGGCCCGGCGCACCACCGTGGCGATTACGCAGAACCGGGAGCAATCATCCAGGCCCGAGATCAGCTTCAGCTCGGTGCCATCGGCCAAAAACACCGACCCGGTGACATCCAGCTGCCACAGCTGCATCGGCTCCTCGCGCTGCCAGCGCTTGTAGTCCTGACGGCGCCGCTTGCGCTTACGGGCCGGAACCAGGCCATGGCGGACCAGCACCCGGTACACCGTGGACCTCGACGGCAGCGGGCTCACGCCTGCTTTGCCCAGCTCGAACAACAACCGTCGCGGGCCCCACCGCGGATGCCCGCCGCGCCACTGGCAAATCAGCGCCTCAATCTCAGCGTCCAGCTGGCGAGGCTGACAGGCCGGACGGTGAGAATGGTCGGCCAGCCCAGCTAGCCCTTCTCGTTCATACCGGCCCAGCCAGCCATGCACCGCCTGCCGGGATACACCGTAACGGCGGGCCACCTCGCTGACCGGTGCTCCGGATACGACCTCCATGACGGCGTGATAGCGCTGCTCCATAACGCTCAACTCCACGAGCATGGCCCGGCCACCCCCTGCCGCGAACGACGTCACGGCGGGGCATGCCCAGGCGGGCGGTGTCAAGCATCAGGTGAAGCCAACGTGTCAACCATCAGTCGGAGTCGGACAAACGGGTGTTGTCCATGTTGTGACAACTTTCTCTACTATTTCAAGGGCACGCCCTCCGGGCGCGCCAAGGGGCCAGCCTCGGCAAAGACTCTGAGCATGAGCGTGGATCACCGGGGCAGAAGCGAGTAACCAGCGGGAGGCCCGCCGCCGGGGCAGGGGTGGAAGGGGGCACTCGCCGCTGGTGGGCGGCAGCTTGGCCCGCCGCCTCTAGCGCGGCGGCGCACCGGCGCGGGCCGCTGCCGCAACGCAGTCAGCCCCGCACCCGCCCGAGTGACGCTCCCGCCGTCACGCATCCCTGGTGGCCGCACCTGCAAGAGCTATACCGGGCGGTCCTCCCGCGCCGGACAGCCTGACGCCGCGCAAAGATCACCATCAAGGGCGCGCCCAAGGGCACGTCGCAATGCCGCGAAGTTAAGGGAATCTGTGGGCAGGTCAAGGGTGTGGGCCTGGGAGGCGGCGGGGTTGATGTGGCGACGGGACCTCTGGTAGGCCCGGGGTGATCCGTCACGATCGTCCTAGCCACCAGGGGTCCCGTTGCGTACTCAGTCTGCCACTGCCACCATCACCTATGCCGTCACTGTCGCCGCGGGGGTGTTCGCCCCGGGCCATCTGGGTGAGTTAACTCAGTACTTGCCGTTTGAGCTGGTCGATGACGTTCTGGCGCAGACCAGGACGGTGCAGCGGCGGCTGCGGCTGTTGCCGTCGCGGGCCGGGGTGTACTTCGTCCTGGCGCTGGGCATGTTCCCCCGCCTTGGTTACGCGCGGGTGTGGGGGAAGCTGACCGCGGGCTTGGGCGGGCTGGGCTTGGCGTGCCCGTCGGAGAAGGCGCTGCGGGACCTGCGCCGCCGCCTGGGCCCGGCGCCGCTGAAGGCGCTGTTTGAGGTGGTGGCCGGGCCGCTGGCTCAGCCGCACACGCCCGGGGTGCGCTTTGGCGGGCTGCGCACCGTCGCCTTTGACGGCTGCAACTCGGTGAAGATCCCCGACACCGGCCGGAACCGCACCTGGCTCGGCCGGATCCGGTGCCGGATGAGCTGGGCCGGGTACCCCACGCTGCGGCTGATGGCCCTGGCCGAGACCGGCACCCGGGCCCTGCTGGGCGCCACCGTCGGCTCGGTGACCGACCGGGATGAGATCGCCCTGGCGGCCCGGCTGCTGCATCTGCTCCGGCCGGGCATGCTGGTCTTGCTGGACCGCGGCTTCGACGCCGGCTGGTTTTTCGCCGAGGTGGCCAGCACTGGGGCGATGCTGCTAGCCCGGGCCTGCTCCTCCCGCAACCCCCAAGTCCGCGAGCACCTGCCCGACGGCTCCTACCTATCGTGCCTGGATGGGCTGGAGGTCCGGATCATCGAAGCTGACCTGGTCGTGACCGGCGCTGACGGCAGCCGCATCGGTGACCGCTACCGGCTGATCACCACCTTGACCGATCACCGCCGGTTCCCCGCCGCCGCCCTGATCCGGCTCTACCACGAGCGGTGGGAGATCGAGTCGGCGTTCTTGGCCCTGCGCCACACCCTGCTGAACGGCCGGGTGCTCCGCTCCGGGGACCGGCCCGGCGTGGAGCAGGAACTGTGGGCCCTGCTCACCCTCTACCAGCTCCTGCGCATGGCCATGGTCACCGCCGTCGAAACCAGGCCCGGCACCGATCCCGACCGGGCCAGCTTCACCACTGCCCTCGAAGCCGCCCGCCAGGAACTAACCGCCGCCCGCGGCATCTGCCCCACCGGCCCAGCTGACCTGCCAGGTGTCATCGGCCGAGCCGTCCTGGCCACCCTGCTGCCCGCCCGGCGGCCCCGCTACAGCGCCCGCAAGATCAAAGCCCCCACCTCCCGCTACCAGGCCCGCGACGACGCCCGGCCGCACACCACCACCGTCATCACCGCGATCGGCATCACCATCACCACCCCACCGCTGGACCTGCGGCCCCGCCGCCCCCGCCCCGCACCCAACGGCAACAAGCCCAGGCCACCCCGGCCGCCCACCCGCCGACAGCAGGTCATCGCCCTGATGAACACCGACCCCAACCGCACCTGGACCGGCCAGGAACTCGCCGCCCGGCTGCAGATCAAACTCCACAACCTGCTCACCCAGCTGGCCGAATGGTCACGCCTGGGCTTCCTCGCCCACACCGACTACGGCACCTACGCGCTCAACACACGGCCAGGCAACACCTCCTGGGCAAACGCACCAGATCCTTAACTTCGCGGCATTGGGGCACGTCGCCTGCGGCGATGGCGTAAACGCCACCCTTGATACTGATCTTCCACGGCGAGACCGGCACCTATCGGGAGGACGCAAGCGTATCGGTGGACGCCAGGTATCACCGGTTAAAGTGGTGGCAGATTATCTCCCTCAGAAACACTGTGACCGTGTGACGCTGGGCCTGGTCGTGGGCCCACGCGGGGCCTGTTGCTGGCATTATCTAGGCCAGATTGAAAGCGTAGAACCCGCATTCTTGGTTGGAATTGAGGTAGAACGGAGTTCCGTTGTTATAATTGTTGGATGGGCAGAGCCATCCACGCCAGTGGTTGTTGTAGAACGCGAATTTTCCTCCTCCCGGGGGGTTGGGAACCAGAATGAAATTGGTTCCCCAGCCTGAGCCGCATGGGTCTAGGCTGGCGTCCGCGCGGCCGGACTGGTTGTAAGCGTCACCGACGCACCCTCCGTTCGGGTTACCTTTGCCGAAATATTGGATGACCCAGAAGTTGTTAGGCGTCTCCATGATTTCGAAGTTGTTATTCGTGGTGCCGACGTTCTCGTACACGCGAACCCAGGGACCGCCATTCCATGCGTTCAAACACGCCCAGACATTCCCATCGGAGTAGCAATATTGTCCTTCGTAGACTGTTGTCGCGGAGGCGCCTTGGGTGAACGGGAATATGGCAGCAATGGCCGCCAGGATCACGGTAGCCATTACTGATGCTGGTCGTTTCATGATGGCCAAGTTCCTTTCTGCCTAGACGGGTAGTTGCGTACAGTTTGTAACCTGGGGCTGCCCGTTCGTCTTAGAGAGCGTGGTACAGCTCAGATTGCAGTCGAGGCCTGAGGTCAGCACCGGGCACGATGCGTAGCAGGCCCACCTCAACTCCAAACGACTGCTGTTGAGATGTCAAGCTTCCATCCAGCCCGCAAGCGGGTGATCATCAGCCTCGAACGGTTTTGGCGGACAGTGTAGGAAGATCAAGCCCAGGACTCCCCAGCCCAAGCATGCGACGCCGACTCGGGAAAAGAGGCCACGTGCAGCACGAGATGCAGCAACCGCACTGACGCCTACCACGTTCCACCCGCCTTCGGCGGCCTTCGGACCTGCGCCAGTGACCTTCACCGACCGCACTGCCATTAGTTCGCATCGAGGGGCAGACGAGGCTAGCGGGGGAGTGGGGGAGCGTTGTGTAGCAGCAAAGTGCAGCAACCACGGTTGGTTCGCGGCGCTGAGTGTGGTCACCTGAACTGGCCCCGGCTGGGCCGGTTTTCGTCGCGAATTTTGGCTCCGCCTGGGTGGTGACTCGCGCTGGGTGGTGGGGCGGCGTGTCGTCGCGAATTTTGGCCCCACCCTGGTTCTGATCTTCACGTCGTTGCTGCCGGCGTGGAGGTCCGGGGATGGCGCGGTCGAGGGTGGAGCTGTTTGAGGAGATCAGGCGGGACTGGCGGAGGGGTGGGTCGTCGATCCGGGAGCTGGCCGGCCGGCATCGTGTGCACCGGCGGACGGTGCGGCAGGCACTGGCCAGCGCGGTCCCGCCGCCGCGGAAGGCTTATTCGCGGCGGCCGCGGCCGGCGATTGACCCGTATGCGCAGGTGATCGACGGGTGGTTGCTGGCGGACCGTGAGGTGCCGCGTAAGCAGCGGCATACGGCGCGGCGGATCTGGCAGCGGCTGGTCGCCGAGCATGGGGCCACGGTGTCGGAGGTGACGGTGTCGCGGTATGTGGCGCAGCGCCGGGCCGAGCTGGGCCTGGACAAGGTCGAGGTCATGGTGCCGCAGGCGCACCTGCCGGGTGCCGAGGCCGAGGTGGACTTCGCTGAGTTCCACGCGGTGATCGCCGGGACGCTGATCAAGCTGTGGATGTTCGTGCTGCGCCTGTCGCATTCGGGGCGGGCGTTTCATGTCGCGTTCGCCACCCAGGCGCAAGAAGCATTCCTGGAAGGTCACGTGCTGGCGTTCGAGCAGTTCGGCGCGGTACCGGGCCGGGTCCGCTACGACAATCTCACCTCAGCTGTGGTGCGAGTGCTGAAGGGACGGGACCGGGCCGAGGCCGAGCGGTTCATCGCGCTGCGCTCCCATTACGGGTTCGACCTCCTTCTTCTGCATCCCCGGCCAGGCCGGAGCGCATGAGAAGGGCGGGGTGGAAGGCGAGATCGGCCGGTTCCGCCGCCGGCATCTGGTGCCCGTCCCCGCGGTCGCGTCGCTGGCGGCGCTGAACCAGTTGATCGCGGCTGCCGACATGATCGATGACGGGCGGGTGATCACCGGCCGTGCGATCACCGTGGCGGCGGCGTTCGCTGCCGAGCAGCCCGCCATGCTGCCCCTGCCCGCCGAGCCCTTCGATCCGGCGCGGCTGCTGGCCGCCCGGGTCGATGGCCGGGCCCGGGTCTGCGTGCGGCAAAACTACTACTCGGTCCCGGCCCGCTATGCCGGCCGCCGCCTGGCCGTGCGGCTGTCCGCCACGGTGGTCGAGGCGCTCGACGGGCCCGCGGTGGTGGCGCGGCACGAGCGGGCCGCAGGCAAGTATGCCGAGATCCTGGCCCTCGACCATTACCTGGAAGTCCTGAAATACAAGCCCGGCGCGCTGCCTGGCGCCACCGCACTGGCCCAGGCCCGGGCCGCCGGCGCGTTCACCGCCACCCACCAGCGGTACTGGGACGCCGCCCGCCGGGCGCATGGCGACGCCGCCGGGACCAGAGCGCTGATCGAAATGCTGCTCGCCCACCGCACCCTGCCCGCCAGCGCCCTGACCGCAGCGATGACCAGGGCAGCCGACTCCGGCGTCCTCGACCCACAGGTGGTTCTGATCGACGCTCGCCGTCACGCCGCCGATCCGGTCGCGCCGGTCATCCCAATCGGTGCGCTCGCCCGCTACGACCGTCCCGTCCCCGCCCTGACCGGCTATGACGAGCTGCTGACCAGGAGCATTCCATGACCACCGTCACCGACCCCGCCGCCCAGGCCGCCATCGGCGCAGCCGCCCGCGAGCTGCACCTGCCCACCGTCCGGGCCGAGGCCACCCGCCTCGCTGAGATCGCCGCCCGCCAGCGCCACACCCACCTGGCCTACCTCGCTGAGGTCCTGTCCGCCGAACTCGACGACCGCTCCGCCCGCCGCCGGGCCCGCCGGATCACCGAGGCGAAGTTCCCCCGCCTCAAGCGCCTGGACGACTTCAACACCGACGCCGTCCGCTCGATCACCCCAGCTCAACTCGCCACCTTGGCCACCGGCGCCTGGATCGACGCTGGCCAGCCCCTGGTGCTGCTCGGCGACAGCGGCACCGGCAAGACCCACCTGCTCATTGGGCTCGGCCTGGCCGCCTGCGAACAAGGCCGCCGGGTCCGCTACGCCACCACCGCCCAGCTCGTCAACGAACTCGCCGAAGCCGCCGACCACCGGCAGCTAACCCGCGTCGTCAGCCGCTACGGCCGCCTCGACCTCCTCCTGCTCGACGAACTGGGCTACGTCCAGATCGACCCCCGCGGCGCCGAACTGCTCTTCCAGATCATCACCGAGCGGGACGAACGCGCCAGCATCGGCATCGGGACAAACCTGCCGTTCAGCGAATGGGGCACCGTCTTCCCCGACCCCCGCCTCGTCGCCGCCATCGTCGACCGGGTCACCTTCAACGCCCACATCCTCGAGACCGGCACCCAGTCCTACCGCCTCCGCACCAGCAAGACCACCGCCAAGCACAAGACCTGATGACACCGGGGCCAAAATTCACGCCGATCAGTGGAGCCAAATCACTTGACGACACTCACGGCGCGCCGTCGCAGGGGAGACGGGCACGGAATCTAGGCCCGACCTACAGGCCGACTCGGCGGCCCGGCGGGTGGAGGGGTAGACCGCACGGGAGCGTGCCACACTCGTGCCACACCGCAGGGAGACTAGGGCGGACTGGCAGTCGCTCACGCGCAATCCGGGTGGTCGTTGACCTGCGAATACGCAGGTTTCAGCAGGACGGGCAGCGTCCTCCTAAGCAGCCGGTCGCGGGTTCGAGGGTGAACACGTGGCCGCTCCGTAGACTCGGTTTCGTGCCGCCTCCACCGGATGTCACGCTGGGGCCGTCCGGCCTCCGTCATGCGAGTGCCGCCGACCTGCCGGCGATCAAGACGCTCATTGACGCCGCTTACGCGAAATACCTCACGCGGATGGACAAGCCGCCTGCCCCGATGCTGCGTGACTATGGGCCGTCCGTCGAGGACGGCACCGCCTGGGTCACCGGTTCCCCGATCACGGCCGTGCTCACCCTGTACCCCCGCGAGGACCATCTGCTCATCGAGAACATCGCCGTGCATCCCGGCGCCCAGGGCCACGGCCTCGGCCGGGATCTGCTGGTTTTCGCCGAGCGGGAAGCCACCCGCCAAGGGTTCACCCGAATGGCCCTGGTCACCCACGAAGTCATGACCGAGAACCAGGCCATCTACGCCCATTTCGGCTACACCGAGATCGGCCGCCAGGCCGAGGACGGCTACCGGCGCATTTACATGGAGAAGAGCCTGCCCGGCTGACAGCCGATGCTAGGCCGCTGACCCGTGGTCTCACAGGCCTGTCCGGCTGGAACGGGCGCCTAGCCTGCGAGCCTGGCGGCCCGTCTCGGTCCGCGGGTGTTACCAACGGCTGACAGCAACGGTGACAGCAACAGCAGCAGCCAACGGCTCGCAGCAGCGACCGGCGACAGCGCATAACGCTCGCACGATCCGCGCCAACTGGGGAGATGTCCGGCCTGAAAAGACATCCCAGGAGCTTAGGTGTCAAGCGGCGATGTCAGATTGAGTGGTCCTTTTGAGGTGGGACCAGGCGGTTGACTCGTCGTAGAAGGTGCGGGTCTTGAGGCATCCGTGCAGGATGCCGACGAGCCGGTTGGCGAGCTTGCGCAGGGCGGCGTTGTGCTCGACGCCGGCGGTGCGCTGGGCGTCGTAGAAGGCGCGGGCGCCGGGTGAGCTGCCGAGCGCGGACAGGGCCTGGGCCATGAGCGCGTCGATGAGCCGGTCGTTGTGGATGAACCGGGCCATGACCATCTTCTTCTTCCCCGACGCGCGGGTGATCGGGGAGGTGGCAGCGTAGTTCTTGCGGGCCTTGCCGCTGGAGTACCGGTGCGGGTCGTCGCCGAATTCGCCGAGCACCCGGGCGCCCAGGACGGGTCCCAGGCCGGGCTGGGACAGGTAGATCTCAGCGTCCGGGTGCTGGCCAAAATGCGCCTCCACCTGCCCTTGCAGGATCTTGACCTGCTCATTGAGGGTGGTGATCACCGCGATCAGGGACCGGACGGTGGCCGCGTAGGCGGCGGTGATGGCCGGCGGCTGGCCCAGCTGAGCGCCGCGCAGCGCGGTGAGGATCGCGGTCGCCTTGCCGGGGATGTCGCGGCGGCGGGCGCGCTTGAGCGCGGCGGAGATCTGCGCGCGGGTCAGCTTCGCGGCCCGGGCCGGGTCCGGCGCCCTGGCCAGCAGTTCCAGCGCATCGGGCGCGTCCAGGTCCTCAAAAGCCCCCAGCGCGGCGGGAAAGTACTCCCGCAGCTGGTGGCGCAGCCGCTGGACTTGCCGGGTCCGTTCCCAGATCAGCGTCTTATGGGCCCGCGCCACCACCTTGACCGCCCCCGCGCCCGGGCTGTCGCCTGCCACCGCGCGCAGCTGGTGGGAATCGGTGCGCACCATGTCGGTCAGCACGTGCGCGTCGCCGGTATCGCTCTTGGCGCCGGACACGCCGTGGCGTTCCCGGTACCGCGAGGCCTGCAGCGGATTCACCCCGTAAACCGTGTACCCGGCCGCGACCAGCGCGGCCACCCACGGGCCGCGGTCGGTCTCGGTTCCGATGATCACCTCCGCATCATCGGCGTCCTCGCCCAGCTGCTCCCCGATCAGCTCGTGCAGCCGGGCCATCCCGGCTACCCCTTCCGCCAGCCGCCTACGAGCCAGCACCCGGCCCTGCTCATTCATCAGCTCCACGTCGTGATGGTCCTCAGCCCAGTCATCACCGACGAACAAGCGCATCAATTCTCCCGCCTGAAATGCCCTATACGGTCAGCAGCCTGCGGGAGAACCATCAGCGCCCTAATGAAACAGTGCTCACGCCAGCAGGCGGGCACGACATCCCAGCAGCGATCCACTCTCCCGGTCACCGGCAGGGGCACGGTCTTTTCACAGGGCTCCAGGCCCGGCGGACAACAGTGCTCACCTGCCGGCGGCCACCAGCTAACGAGTCTGCCCGGACGGCGAACCCGCTAACACTCATTAGCGGACTGTCGGTCGCTGTGCGGCTCTTTAATGCCCTGATTAAACTCTGCCCCGCGGTTGACAATGTGGTATGCCTGCAGCCCGGCAACGCTAGGCCCTGACCTGTAGGTCCATGCCGAAAAGGAGCAGGTGGGGGGCCGGGAGCTCGTCGGGGGTGGCGGGGAGTTCGCTGAAGCCGATGTGCCGGTAGAACCCGGCTGCGTGCTGGTTGCCCTGGGGGACGTGCAGGTGCACCCCTGGAGATCCCTGGTCGCGGAGGGCCGCGATCAGTGTCTTGGTCATCTGGCTGCCCAGCCCGCTGCCCTGCAGGCGCGGCAGCAGGTCGATGTGCAGATGCGAGGGGTACCGGGCGATCAGCTTGTCCGGGGTGCGCCAGGGGTGGTGGATCATGTGCGCCACCTGCTGGCCGGGTGTCCGCTGCCCTGCAGGAACGCTAGCCGGGGGATCGGGATAGCGGGCGCGCAGGTGCGGCCACCATGTGCGTTCCAGCCGTTCCTCGAAGGCCTGGGTATCGAGGGCGCCCAAGATGTAGCCGCCCACGCCTGCGGCATCTTCGGCCACGAAGGCCATGGCTGGCTCGAACAACCCATACGGAGCCGCGAAGAAGTGCCCGAGCAACCTGGGGTCGTCGTAGAGCGAGGTTGCGTCTTGGCCGTCGTCGCCGGTCAGCAGGCAGATCCGGTACAAGGCATCGAGGTCGCTGGAGTGGTAAGGGCGGATGAGCGCTCGCATATGCTCCATAGGGCTCACCTCCCGGCTGAAACCGAGGACAGGGTTCAGTTTCTGGCGCTGGCTGCCCGGATCTCAAATTCTGCCACGCGCGAAGATCATGCCCAATGCGTGCCTAAATCGCGGCTCACACAGACGTTCATGTAGGTCACAGCGTTTCCGCCGGAGGACTGTAAAACCGTCGGCTATGCGGTAGGAGAGTCGGCAGAATCCGCCCGGCCGGGAATCCAGGCTTGGGCAGCGTGCTCGGAGCGCAAGACGCCCATCATGATGAAGTCTTTCCAGCCGTCGGGGTAGAGTTCGGCTTCCCGGCGGACTCCTTCCCGGCGGAAGCCGCAGGACAGGTAGCAGTTGATAGCACGGCTATTGCTCGCCAGGACCTGCAACTCGACGCGGTGTACACCCAGCACATCGAACGCCCAAGCCAGCACCAGCCTGGTAATTTCACGGCCCAATCCCTGGCCGCGCAGAGCGGCGACGAACAAGCCCACCGAGTATTCCGCGGAGTGCTGCTCGGGGTTCACATCAAGGGCGGCGCTGCCGATGCAGTGGCCGTCGTATTCAACCTTCCAGGCGTAGGCGCGGGGATCTGGCGGGGAGCTGCCCGCGGTCAGATACTCCCGGGTGTGGTAGCGGCGGCCATCCCACTCCCTCCGCCACGCCGAGCCGTAGAGGTCTTCTTCCTCGGGGTCGATGGGAAGACGCAGCCGGTCATCAACATCGGAGTCCCGCGGGCCACGCAAGATGACCCGCACGCCGTGCAACGTTGGCAGCGGCGGTAGCGCCAGCGAGTCCAGCATGAACCAGACTCTACGCACTGCCCGGCAAGGCCCAGCCGGGTGTTACCAACCAGGCCTCGTGCACGGACTTGTGCACGGGCCGCTCGAAAGCGGCAGGCGGCGCAGCACGCAGAGAGACGCCAGATCCAGATGCACAGGCATTCAGTGAGGCTGGCGCCACTTCCAGAGACCAGCCGAGACAACGGGAACCTGTATCGCTCTTCTCATAACCCAGCGACGGGGACACGACCCATGTCTCCTCTTGACTAATCCGGGGTTCAGAGCGGTCAGCGCGAGTGAGGAGATGCCGTCAGGCCGTCTTGCCCTCCGCTCGCCTGATCTGAGCGAGCAGATCCCCGGGGCTGTCCGCGCGTACCACGAGAGGGGGCTGGTGCGTGGCCGCCGCGCGTACACCAAGCCGCATACGCCGCGCCAGACATGCCACTGGGGGAACTCAGCGGCATATGGCCACCAGTCCGAGATGTCCTCGCTTGGGATCGCCGAACTGGTAGGCGGTTGCTCATCCTGCATACGTCCTCCGGCAGTACGAGCCGTCTGGTCTGGGCCCAAGCGATAAGGATACAGGAACCATATGGTTCCTGCTGGACTCCCTGGGATGAGGAAGGATACAAGGGAGACCTAATGTGATCATGTGGGAATTGATCATGAGTCCTCGATGCCGCTGTATATGCAGCTCGCAGCGTTGCTGCGTACTCAGATCGAGGACGGGACGATCACCAAGCGGCTCCCGAGCGTCAAGACACTCAGCCAGGAGCACGGCGTCTCCCACATCACTGCCGAACGGGCGCTCACCACGCTGAAGGACGAAGGGCTGATCGCCCCCGTGATCGGCAAGGGCTACTACGTCGCCGGGACGTGAGACCTGTCCCGCCACGTTCAGGCACAGGCATACTCATCGTCGGCCGCTCTGCGCCGCTCCTGGGCTCCCCGATGGTCGAAAAGCAGACTAACTCGGTCTATATTTCTAACCATGACTATTGCCGCGACGCCTGTGCCCTTGTCCGAGGCCAAGGCGCGTCTATCGGAGCTGGCTAGGCGAGTACGGCAGCAGCATGAGCGGATCACGCTGACCCGCAATGGCGAGCCCGAGGCTGTCCTGCTGTCGGTGGATGACCTTGAGGGCCTGGAGATGACCCTGGAAATCCTCGGCGACACCGATGCTGTCGCGCGCATCTCGGAGAGCCTCGCGGCTCTGGGGCGTGGTGAGCCTGGCGCCGACATGGCCACTGTTCGCCAGGATCTGGCCCGGCGCCGCGCCACCGGGAAGTGACAGCCGAACCTGGGCTGCGGTACGAGATCCGGTTCCAGCCTGCTGCACGGCGAGCGATCGCCCAGAGGCTCCCCGAAGCCGTTGCCGCCGCCGTGCTGGAGTTCTGTGATGCCGCGCTAGCGGTTAATCCCCACCGGGTTGGCAAGCCGCTGTTCGGGCCGCTCGCTGGCTGTCACGGTGCCCGGCGCGGCACCTATCGCATCGTCTACCGGATCGACGAGAACAGCCGCGTTGTTCACGTGCTCGACATTGACCACCGCTCGGAGATCTATCACCGGTCGCAACCGTGACCCTTCGGTATCCGAGTGGAAGCGACCTTGATCATGCCAAATACGTGCCCAAATGGGTGCAACCATGATCGCGTAAGTTCGTGTCTGCGCAGGTCAGACAACATGACGCCAGCTTCTGGCGTGCTGGACTCATAATCCGCCGGTCCTGGGTTCGAGTCCTAGCCGCCCCAAGGAAAAACTCAAATGCCTCAGGAAATCACCGCGTCGAGCGACAGTGCCTAGAGCGTGTTGCTAAATGCGCAGTTGCGACAACCCGGTGCAGCAGCCAAGGCGACGTCTATCGTCCTTCGCCCGGCAATTAAGGCTCGGTGATGAGCTGGGCTAGCTCGCCGCGCTGCTCTGGTGTCAGGTGGCGGCGCAGCAGGCGGGCGGATACGGTGACGTCGCCGCTGTAGAAGATGGCCTCGAACTCCTCCATGGTCCGTTCCATGTCTGCGATCTGCAGATCGGCGGCCGTGCCGAGGGCGACGAGGCTGGTCAGCGCCTCCCGGAGGCTGCGGACTGCTCGCGCCGCGGCCGGTGAGAGTTCTTCCGCATGGGCGGTCAGCTCGTTGTAGGCCTCAACGGCCTGCCTGGCGAGTTGCTCGCGTGGCGTTTCGGGCTGGTCCTGGGTCATCTGCCTATGGTGGCCTGCCCGGGCTTCTCCCGGGCCGCGAACTGTTTCAGGAGACCGTAGATCTGGCGGATCGCCTGGCGGGTGCCCGGGCCAGGACGTGGCTGCATTCCTGGTGGCTTGCGCAGGACGCGCGTTCCTGCGTGGCTTCCGAGTGCCGAGCGAGTTGCCCGAAGGGTGCGACTATTCGGGCTGGCTGCGGTTGCGCGATGAGT
Source organism: uncultured Actinomycetes bacterium (assembly GCA_963706115.1). Taxonomy (GTDB): domain Bacteria; phylum Actinomycetota; class Actinomycetes; order Streptosporangiales; family Streptosporangiaceae; genus DASXKD01. Next base: position 60,162 of record CAVPMG010000015.1, read on the forward strand.
GGCGTTTGGCCGTCTGCATCTGGCGAAAACGCCGGTCAGAGCCGGAGCACGAACACGAAATCATTTCGCAGCACGGTCAGCATGTGGCCCTTCACGTGCTCAGATCCAAGCGGGCGGTGAGGGAATTCCTCGACGGTCTGGACGCCGACCACGTGGAAGCCGATGACGGTTGATCGGACGCCGAGTGACTCGCCCCTAGTGCCCGGCCCGTGAACACCCCGGTGAACTCGTTACGCTCAAGCTCTTAATACGCGGCTTGGAGCCACTACGCAGGTGGGCTCGACCGTGGCCCCGATCGGCAGCTCCATGCCTGAGCCCGTTCGGCGAGGTCGCCACGTTGCGCTCACATCGATGATCGGCCAAGACTGGGAACGATCCGCGGCCAGTCGCGGGGTGAGGGAGGCTGCTTGTGAGTGAACTCGATCGACTGGAAGCAGCAGTCAGTGAATGCCGTGAGATGATCCGCGAAGCGCACGCTGCCACCAAGGACCTGCGGGCTGCGGTCCGCGAGGCGAAGCGGGAGCTGCAGGACTTGACGAAGGACGAGGTTGCCGCCCATATCCAGCGTGAGGTGTCCCGCCAGTTGGAGGAGCTGGGCGAGCGGACCCAGGAGGCGGTGAGCACGGCAACGCAGAAGGTCATTGCCGAGTTCGACCGGTTCGGTGAGTCGCTGCTCGGCAAGGAGACGTACTGGCAAACAGCGAGCGGTCGCCGCGCGGTCACCCGCCCCGACACTGATGTGGTGCCGCCCGACATCCAGCTCCGCGACAACAAGCCCGAAGGGTAACGCCTGCAGCCAGGCGAAGGTGGCCGGGCAGCACCAGCAACCCTGCGCAGGTTGGTGAGCCGGGGTATGTCGGCAGTTAGACCCGGGCGACCGAGACCATTGCCTTGACCTGTCCAGGCCGCAAAGCGGTCCATTAACCCTGGTGTCACAGGGTCCATCACGGTCACTAGCGGTAAGTCGGTTGTCCAGGTCAGCGGCAGTCTCAGGCGTTGACCTGTACGGTGTGGCCTGGTGCACGCTCGTGACGCGTAGGTCGCCGGATACTCCGCCGATCCCAGCTCGTGCGGCTGAGGTGCTGCCAGCAAGGCCAACCGGAGTGGCGGATGTGCTTGGCCGACTGGCGAGCCCGCTGGAACGCTGATGACCATGAGTGACAATGACGACCGTTCGGGTCGAGGCACCGATGCCGACCTTCCTGGGACCGGCCCGGGCCGCCTAGCCGAGTATGAAGCCAAGACCCAGCAGCCGCTTGACCTGCTGGCCCTGGCCACGCTGTGGCTCGTTGTGGTCCCCCCGGGCGACTTCGGGCATGAGGTGGTGCCCCTCGTGCTCGCCTTCCGGGTTGCCTTGTCGGCGGTCTACGGGATCGACATCGCCATCCGCAGCGCCCTGGCCCCCCGCCATGTTCGCTATGCGCTCACCCATCCGCTGGCCCTCGTCGCGGTCATCCTCCCGCCGGTACGCGTACTGTTCAGCTTCCGGCTGGTCCGCTCGATGTTCCGGCGCGGGCACCTGAGCCGGTTCCTGGTAGCCGCCGCGGTGCTGGTGCTCAACGGCGCGGTCATCGTGTACCTGTTCGAGCGGCACGCCCCACATTCCAACATCCACACTTTGGGAGACGCCGTGTGGTGGTCGTTTGTCACGGTCACCACCGTCGGTTACGGCGACTATTACCCCGTCACCACCTGGGGGCGGATCACCGCGTGCTTCATCATGGGCACCGGGCTGCTCACGCTGGCGGTGATCACCGCTCAGGTGGCGTCCAGTTTCGTCGCTCAGAGTGCCAGCCGGGCCAAGCCTGCCCGGCCGGACGAACCGGCCCAACGCGAGGTGACGCTGGCCGAACTTGACGAGCGGCTGGCCCGGATCGAAAGGCTGCTGACCGCCTCTAACCCAGGAAGCTCCCCCGGCTCAATCAAAGGCAATTGACAGCAACGGTGACAGCAACAGCAGCGACCACTGGCCATCCGCAGCGACCAGCGACAGCACCTAACGTTCGGACGATCTCTGCCACCTTGGGTCGTCCCCGGCCTGAAAGCGGAAGGTCAGCGGTTCGTCCCCGCCCCTGACTCAGCGGCCTTCAAGTTTAAGCTACATAAAATTAAAACGACAAAACAAAGCCCGGCTTAAATACCCTCATTTTTCTCCAGTACTTTTCCATACCAGAAGGCCGTTGTCAAGTAGCCACCAAGAAAGCCCAGTATAACATAAGTGACCAGGATTGCCCCTGCAATCACTATAGCCGATTCTGTTACTCCTCCTGAGACTGTGGCACCCCCCAGGCCGCGGGCTACAGTATCAATGAGCTCGCCTAGCGAATGGCCAAGGCGTGCAAGCGATACCAGTCCAGCGCCGAGCAGTAGCTTTGTCAACCAATCACTTATTTCCGCAAGATTAGTACTCGGCAGGAAACCGGGCACTTCTCTCTGCCCTTGAACACGCTCACCTGTTGCTGCGACTGGCTCTGCCTCAGCATCAGCCAGGCCCGGGCCATCTGGCTCTTGGTTTGACAGCCGATTAATTCCTTGGATCGACATCTGATGCCCGTAAAAGCCTGAGGACACGACACGGGGGATGGCGAGTACGAGTCCGGCCAGAGTTCCAATTAGGAACGCTGCGCACGCTGTAAAAAGGCCAACGCTAATATAGCGAAGATGAGGGCCGACTGTGGAAACCACGTACAGAATGATCAGCACCACACCTAGTGCGAACATTGCTGCAACAATTGGGATGAAAGCGGCATCTGGGAACAAGCGCCCTGTACGGCGCAGTAGCGAGTCCCGCTCGGACGTTGAAACCGCTCGCTCGTTCCGCGGCCCCTCTTGAGGTCCCGCCGCAGAATCTGATGTCGCCATGGCGAGACATGATAGCTAACAGCCCAGCTAGAGGATGTCCCAGCCTTCGTAGAACCTGGGAGTGGCGGTCCCGTCCGTGGCCTGCCGGGTGGTAAATGTGGGCGACCGCCAAGTCATCCGACGAGGTGAGGGGCCGCCTTCCTCGCCGAGCGCGGCGCGGTCGGCGGCACCGCGCCACCGCGATGCGGCGGATGGCGCTGACACATCTGGTGGTTTGGTGAGACTGACTTGAGGCAGGGATTCCTTATGTCCGTAATGTCAAGCCCGCAGCCGGGAGGCACCGCCCCGGGGCGGCGTCAGCCGGCCTGCCGTCGCGTCTCGTCCTGCCCATCGAGCGCTGCCACTGACGAGTCAGCGGGCCGCCGCACCAAAGGAAGCTGAACTGCATGTCGGATGAGAGCATCCCTGTCCCGGTCGAAACCGAGTTGGACGCGTTGTTCAGCCAATACACAGCCGCGGGCCAGGCGCGCGGCCTGGTATACGGGCTGGTGGGCACCGAAGGGCTGCTTCACTCTGCCGGATTCGGTGCGGTGAACGACGCGGGACTCGTGCCGGACGAGAACACTGTGTTCCCCATCGCCTCCTTGTCCAAGAGCTTCGTTGCGTGCGCGGCGCTCCTGGCGCGCGATCGCGGCGCGCTTTCGCTGGAGGACCCGATCACCAAATGGCTTCCCGAGTTCAACGCTGTGGGGACAGCGGAAGACCCGTGCCAGCCACCCACCATGAGGATGCTGTTCAGCATGTCCGGCGGCCTGACCGAAGACAACTCATGGGTCGACCCGTTCATTGACGCGACCGAACAGGATCTGCTCGCCCAGGTCGGCCGCGGCCTGCGCTACAGCCACCTGCCGGGAACCGCTTATGAGTATTCCAACCTCGGGTACACGCTCGCCGGTCTCGCGGTCGCCCGGGCGGTGGGCCAGCCCATCGAGCGCTTCGTCGAGAACGAGGTGCTGGCGCCGCTCGGCCTCACGTCGACGTGCTTCGACAACGCCGCGCCGGCGGACATCGTGCGTGCCACCGGATTTTCGCTTGATCCCAATGGTCAGTGGGTTCCGTTCCCACACGTGGCGTCGGGCGCTTTCGCAGCGGCCGGTGGCTTGATGAGTTCGGTGCGCGACCTGGCCACCTGGGTGACTTGGCTGGGCTCGGCATTCCGGGCACCGAATTCGCGGGACACCGGGCCGCTCAGCCGAGGCTCACGGCGAGAGCTGCAGCGGATCCACATGGTCGAGACGCCGTCGATCACCACGCACGCTGACGGTGGGCTGCATGTCGGCGTCAGCGGTTACGGCCTAGGCCTGTTCATATCGATGGACCTGCGCCACGGCACCGTTGTGTCTCACGCCGGCGGCCTGCCGGGCTTCATTCTGTTCATGTGCTGGCATCCAGATTCCGGTAGCGGAATCGTCGTCTTGACCAACAGCCATCGCGGGGAACCCTCCGCACTGGCCACTGAGGCACTCGGACGGGTGCTGACCAGGAACAGCACCGCCGCCGAAACCATCGTTCTCTGGCGGGAGACCGTGGAGTTGCGGAAGTCAGCCGAACAGTTGATCCGCAACTGGGATGACGCGCTGGCCGGCCGGATCTTTGCTGAGAACGTCGACTTCGACCGCCCCCTGAAGGAACGCCGCGCCGAGATCGACCAGTTGGCCGGTGAGATCGGCCCGCTGGGCGATCCCACCCCGGTCACCGACATCGTGTCCGCGGCGACGTCCGCCGACGTGACATGGTCCATCCCCGGGGCGCGGGGTGAGCTGCTGTGCATGATCCACCTCACCCCGGTCAACCCGGCACGGATACAGGAATTCGTCGTGCAAGCGATCCCGGCCGGGCGGCCGCGAAGCGCGCGGCCGGTCGACATTTCGCCGCGCCGCCCCGGCCTCGGTGAGGCGTTCCTGGGCCAGATGAGCAACGTCCGGGTCCTGCTTCCCCCGGCCCAAGAGCGTGGGCGCTAACCCTCAGTAGGGCATGCGGTCGTCCGGTTCCCGGAGGGCCTGGAGCGCCGCCCTGAAGGACTGGAGCCGACTGCGGACCTGGTCCGGCGGCGGCACTTGGGAGACATCGGTGCCGCGCTCAGCTGCCATCGCGGTGCGGACCGCCTGCAGGGCGGCGAGCACATCAGCGGTGCGCATCCGCTTGTCCTCGTCGGGCGCGGCCTCACGCATCGCGTAGAGCGATTGCCCCAGGTCGTCGGCGCGGCGCTGGATGTCGGCCCAGCGGGCGGCGGCGTCCGGTGCTATAAGTGCCCCGGGTGCCTCCGCCATCCGCATCGCGTCGTATAGCGCCGCCCCCTGCGCGTAGGCGTCGAGGGCCCGGGACTGCCAAACGTCGGCGGCCTTGGGCCCGCGACGGCCGGACCGGGCGATCAGGACGGCGATGATGATAATGGCAAGCACACCGAGCGCTACCCAGAGCCAGATGAGCGACGACCCGGAGCTGCTGGTCGCTGCCGGGGTCGACGCCGCCGCGGGAGTCGACGCCGCTCCGGCTGGGGTTGCCCTGGGGCTCCGGGTCGGCAGGCTCCCGCCGCTGAGGCTTCCATTGCACCCTGTGACCAGCACACCTGCAGCCAGGGCTGCCCCGATGAGGACCGCGCGCACGGTTCTGCGGCGGCGCATCCCAGCTGCATGCGCATCGTTATGAAGAAAATGACCGGCGAGCACGCCGCAAGCCTCATGGCAGCGGAGCCGCCGCACTTCACCCGTCACGGGGGATCTCACGGGTCAGGCTGGGCTCGGCGGGCGCATCTTGACACCGCTCAGTGGCGGTTCAGTGGTGGATCCGTGGCGGGCACGGATGGCACCGGCCAGCGGCGCGGCCAGGCTGAAGGGACACCACAGCCTAGGAAGGAACGCCGTGATGAACACCCGACGCTGGCTCAGCGTGGCCGCCGTTTCGATAGCCTCCGCAACTCTCGCCCTCGCCGGTGTTTGCAGCGACGCCCTGGCGAGCAGCACCGCCACCCCCACCGGGACGATCAAGGCCTGCTACAAAACCGGCACCGCGCTGGTCCCGCTGAGCCACGTCGGCAGCTCGGTCGCGTGCCCCACCGGCGACACGGCCCTCACCTGGAACAAGGTCGGCCCGCAGGGCCCGCCAGGGCCCGCGGGGGTATCGCAGGGAATCTCGGCAAGCAGCAATACGAATGTCCCCCTGAACCAGGGGAACACCCTGGTGCAAGTACTGGCGATCACCCCGGTACCGACCTCAGGCACCTACTACCTCAACGCCAGCATCATGCTCACCGTGGGTGCGGGTGACGGTGTGGCCTGCGTCTGGGCCGAGAACGGCACGGAGGTAGGCACCTTCGCCACGGTCGGCGACGTGCCGAACCTGAGCTACCAGACGGTGCCGCTCAGCGGGAGCCTGTACCTCCCGGCCGGCACCAACCTCCAGGTGCTCTGCTCCGACTACAACTCGGTCTCGCAGACCTCCTTCTACAACGGCGCCATCACCGGAGTGCTGATCAACAGCCCGGCCGGCAACGCGAAGCTGGCCACCACCCCCGTCCGGCACGGCCTGCCGCCGAAGCTGTAACCACCATCCCACCGGCGGGCACGCCGCCACGTCCCCCCGCCCGGAGCCGGTGCTGTCAGCCGGCTCCGGGCGCCCGCGCCTTGGCGATGGGCGGGTCTCGCTACACCACGTCTGTGCCGGAGTCGGCCAGCCGAAGGCCCGCCCACCCCATCGGCTTCCTTGGCGGGTTCGGCGTCAACCAGTCGTGTTAGCTAATCGTCTTGACAAGCGGGAGCTAGGTAAGGGGCCCATCGGTTTCAGCCCGGCCCAGCCCGACATGAGCGTGCCCGATTCCACGGTCTCGGTGATCGCTCCCTGCCGGAAATGAGGGAACCCTGCGTCCAGCTTCCCCCGTAGCCAGCGGTTGCTCGCCGGATCCGCCATCGTTATGACGCCCACGGCCAGCTCAACTCAGAGTGATGCGTAGAGGGCCTGCTCGAAGTCGGCGTAGAGCTGGAAGGCGGGCGCGTCGGCGAAGGGCAGGGTCTGGGAGTAGATCGCGCCGGTGACCCCGCTGGCCGGGTCCACCCAGAAATGGGTGTTGAACAGGCCGGCCCAGGAGCCGCTGCCCGCCGCCCGCATGCCCGGCTGCTGGACGGGGTTGAGCAGCAAGCCGAAGCCCCACTTGAGGCCGGGTCCGAGGTTCACGTCGGCGCTGAGCTCCGGGTGTGCGGTGGGGATGGCCGCTGGGAAGTCAAGTGCGCCGATCTGGTTCGTGAACGCGGCGGCCACCGTGGCCCGCTCCAGGATCTGGACGTCGCCGAGCGTCCCGCAGCCAAGCAGCATCTGCTGGAGATTCAGGTAGTCGCGGGGCGTGCTGTAGAGGAAGTGACCGCCGCCCCAGCAGTACGGCTCCTGCGCCCAGTCGATGTCGGTGGCGACCCAGGCGCCATCCTCGCCGCGGACGTGAACCGGCGTGGAGTTGGCCCGCTGCTCGGGTGTCATCCGCGCGGTGGTGCTGGTCATGCCGAGCGGGCCGGTGATGTGCTCGAGGAAGTAGCCGTCCAGCGGCTGCCCGCTCACCGCCTCGATCACGCGGCCCATCCAGTCCATGTTGATCCCGTACTCGAACTTGGTACCCGGGTCGCACACCATCGGCGCATTGAACATCTCGATCGTCCCGGGCAGCAGGTTGGGCGTGCCGGTTATCTGCTCGTAGCGGTCGATGTCGGCGTTCCAGAACCAGTAGCCGAGCCCGGTGGTATGCGTGATGAGATGCCGCACCGTGGCCTGGACACTCGGCGCGCGAAGCTGGGGAGTGTCGCCGTCGAACCCGCTGAGCACGGGCAGGTCGGCGAACTCTGGCAGGTACTCACTGACCGGCGCGTCCAGGCTCAGGCTGCCGCGCTCGATGAGCTGGAGTGCGGCCGTGGTGGTGATCATCTTGGTCATCGACGCGATGCGCATCATCGTGTCCGGCGTGATCGGGTCGTCAGCGGCCGCGGAACGTTGGCCCGCCGCGCCCTCGTAGAGCACGCCGTCGGTGCCTGCTGCCATGGCGACGACTCCCGGAACTGCCCCGGCAGCCACCGCAGCCTGCAATTTTTCATCAATACGCGCGGTCATGGTCACCATCGCACCACGTCTGGGGTGATCCCACCAGGCCTAAAGCTGCTGGCACCGGGGCGAACCGCCCGCCCGGCGCGCCGGCCGGTGACGGCGGCTCATGTGACAATGACGGACAGGCCGGGGAATGGCCTCGGCCAGGAAGGGGCTCCCGGTGCTCTATGCCTTCGGATTCGAGCGGGTCGGCGTGGTCGTGGGCGACCTCTACTTCGTCGACCCCAATCCGCGAGAGGGCCAGGAGGGAGCCGAGCACGGCGTCCGGCTCGAACTGCGGGTTCTCGGCCGAGGTGAGCTGAAGGGAACCATCTACTCGGCGCAGCCCATCGAGGTGGGCCAGCCGATCTGGCGGGCCGACCTGCTGGAATCGGTGGCGGGCCGCCCGGGCAGCTTCGACCGGACCCATCACCATCCCGCCTTCACCGGCTGGAATCCGGGCAGGCGGGTCTTTGTCGAGGAACTGTCCGCCGACCCGCTCGGCTGGCTGCGCACCCAGCTGGCCGACCTGGATGCGCTGCTGGCCTCGGCCGGGGTCTCCCCGGATGTCGCCGGCCCGTCCGACGCGGACGACCTGCGCCGCGCGGTGCCGGAGATCGTGGACGTGACCCGCAGGCTGCTTGACAAGGTGCGGTCCGGCGAGCTGGGCAACCCGCCGGACGGTGCGGCGCCCGCGGCCGGCGCTCAGCCGGATGCGTGGGCCGGTGGACCGGCGCTCGTCCGCGCGGGCTGGCTCTAGTGGCGGCTCCACCCGTCAGCCCTCGCCCGAGCCGCCGCAGGCAGCGGCGGCGCCGGTGGCCCGGATTGGCCGCCGGGGCCGTGCTGGTCCTGGTGATAGCCGCCGGTGTGCTGATCTGGGCACCGTGGCGGCCGTCGCCGCTGCTGCGGCCGACCGGACTCAAGGCCGGCACCGCCACCCCCAGTTCGGTGGTGTTCCACTGGTCAGATCCGGCGTCGGGCCCGCAACCCGACCACTACCAGATCCTGTCCAGCGGCAAGGTGGTCGGCACAGTGACCGGCGACATCACCTCCTACCGGGTGGGCGGCCTTGCGCCGGACACCGCCTACCAGTACCGGGTCGCGGCGCTGCGCGGCGGCAAACGGTCCCCGCTGTCGGCCGTGCTCACGGTGAACACCACCTCCCCGCCGGTCTCGGCGGCCCGCTGGCAGGGCCACTGGAGCGTCAACATCAAGATCGTCAAGGGTGCTGACGCGCTGCGCGGCAAGGGCGGCAAGGGCTGGGTCGAGACGTGGCGGGCCAGCCCCCAGTGCACCGCCGGGCCGTGCACCGTGCAGCTGACCGGGGACCTCAACAGGCATCCCATCAAGGCCACCCTGACCCGGGCCGGCGCCGTCTACACCGGGAAGACGAAGGCCAGCATCTTCCCCTGCGGGAAACCGGCCGACGCGGTTCCCATCCGGTCGACCCTGACGATCCAGGTCACGCTCCGTGGAGCACAGCCCAGCGGGCACGCGTGGGTCGCCAGCGCGTGGGACGGGCACATGGTGATCGCCAGCCCGTACACCTCGACGAGCACGTTCTACTGCAACGCGTTCACCCTGACCACGTCGCTGTCCGGCAGCTTCTAGCCAGGCCCGCGGACCGGCCAGGCCGCATCGCGCGTGTTAACCCTGGCCGGATTCAGGTAGGGGCCTTCAGGACAGGCATGCAGCGGCGTGCCGGCCAACGCGAGGAGGTATGACAGTGACGCACGACAAGCCCCAGGTGACGACGACCGATGCCGGCATCCCGGTGGAGAGCGACGAATTTTCGCTGACCGTGGGCCCGAACGGGCCAGTCCTGCTCCATGATCACTACCTCATCGAGCAGATGGCCAACTTCAACAGGGAGCGCATCCCCGAACGCCAGCCACACGCCAAGGGCGGCGGCGCCTTCGGCCACTTCCAGGTCACCAACGACGTCAGCGGCTACACCAAGGCCGCGGTATTCCAGCCGGGCACCCGCACCGACATGGTGGCCAGGTTCTCCACCGTGGCAGGTGAGCGGGGCAGTCCCGACACCTGGCGGGACCCACGCGGATTCGCGCTGAAGTTCTACACAACCGAAGGCAAGTCAATCCATTCGACCTGACCAAGCGAGGCAGGTGTCCGGGCCAAGCAGGGCGAGCGTGATCCCAAGGCCGCCGAGCAGGGCAACCCCGCCCGCAGCAGCATGCAGCGGAAGGCCTGACCCGCAGCGGCCGGGGCGGCCGCTCGCCTCCTCGCCCGCTTGCGGGAGTATGGAGCCCCATACCGCGCTGGAGGGGAACCATGGAGACGCTGCTTGCGGGGATCAGTGCCGAGCGGCTGGCTACCAGCCGGCTGACGGCCGGCGTGCTTTCCGTGGCCGGCCGCAGCGGCCCGGCGGTGCTGTTCGTGCACGGCAACGTCTCGTCCGCACTGTTCTGGCAGCCGACGATGCTCGCGCTGCCGGAAAGCTACCGGCCCCTCGCCGTCGACCTGCGCGGGTTTGGCGACACCGACCCGGAACCGGTCGACGCCACCCGCGGCCTGCGGGACTACGCCGACGATCTGGCCGCCGTCATCGATGCACTCGGCCTGCCCGAGGTGCACCTGGTCGGCTGGAGCATGGGTGGCGGGGTGGCCATGCAGTACCTGGTGGACCGGCCGGCGGCACACCGGGTGGCGTCATTGACGCTGGTGGCCCCGGTGTCGCCGTTCGGTTTCGGCGGCACCCGGGATGCCCGGGGCACGCTCAGCGACCCGGCCGGAGCAGGCTGCGGCGGTGGCGCCGCCAACCCGGATTTCGTCGCGCGGCTGGCCGCGGGTGACCGGACGGACGAGAGCCCACTGTCGCCGCGGCAGGTGCTGCTTGCCCACTACGTGAAGCCGCCGTACGTGCCCGAGCACCTGGACATCTTCGTGGAATCGATGCTGTCCACCCGGGTCGGCGACGATCACTACCCGGGCACCTCGCGGACCGTGGATTCCTGGCCGGGCCTGGCCCCGGGGGACCGGGGCGTGCTCAACACCATGGCACCCACTCACTTCCGGATCGACGGTCTGTCCGCCGTGGAGCCCAAGCCGCCGGTGCTGTGGCTGCGCGGCACCGACGACGTCATCGTCTCCGACCACTCGCTGTACGACCTGGCCTACTTGGGCTCGATCGGCGCGATCCCCGGCTGGCCGGGCGAGCAGACCTGGCCGCCGCAGCCCATGCTGGCGCAGACCCGTGCCGTGCTCGACGCGTATGCGGCCGCGGGCGGCTACTACCGTGAGGTGGCCATTGCGGACTCCGGCCACGGTCCGCACCTGGACCAGGCCGAGCGCTTTCTCGCCGAACTGCGCGGCCAGCTCGAACGGGCCTGACATCGCGCCGCTGAGGCGGGGCGGCGGGGTCGAGGCCGGCGGAGGGCGGGGCGGCGGGGTCGAGGCCGGCAGAGCGCGGGATGACGTCGCGGCCCGCCGCCCGGCACACTAGGCAACATGAGCCAGGCGCATGACATAGCCGAGCAGGACCCGTACCGGTGGCTGGAAGACGTCACCGCCACCGAGGCGCTGGACTGGGTCCGGGCCCGCAACGAGGTGACCCTCGGCGCGCTGTCCCGCGGCGCCCGGTTCGCCAGCCTGCGCGCCGAGGCGCGCGAGGTGCTCGACGCCGACGACCGCATCCCGTTCGTCCGGCGGCGCGGCGAGTACCTGTACAACTTCTGGCAGGACGCGGAGCATCCGAAGGGCCTGTGGCGGCGCACCACACTGGCGGAGTACCGCACGGACCGGCCCGCGTGGGAGATCCTGCTCGACGTCGATGCGCTGGCCGCCCAGGAGGAAGAGAACTGGGTCTGGCAGGGCGCGAGTGTGCTGCGGCCTGGCGGCTACCGCCAGGCGCTGGTGCACCTGTCCCGCGGCGGCGCCGACGCGAGCGTGGTCCGCGAGTTCGACATCGCCACGCGCAGTTTCGTCGACGGCGGTTTTTACGTCCCCGAGGCCAAGACCGACGCCGGGTGGATCGACGCCGGCCGGATCTATGTGGGCACCGACTTCGGCCCCGGGTCACTGACCGCGTCGGGGTACCCGCGGCTGGTGAAGGAGTGGCGCCGCGGCACCCCGCTGTCCGAGGCGGCCCTGGTCTACGAGGGCAAACCGGACGATGTAGGGGTCCATGCATTCCATGACCCGACGGACGGGTTCGAGCGGGACTTCGTAGTGCGCAATATCGAGTTCTACCGGACCGAGCTGTGGCTGCGTACGCATGCCGGCGACCTGGTGCAGGTGCCGGTGCCCGAGGACGCCATCGCCGACGTGCACCGCGAGTGGCTGCTGATCCAGACCAGGTCACCGTGGACCGTGGGTGGCACCAGCTACCCGGCCGGAGCGCTGCTGGCCACCAGGTTCGACGCCTTTCTCGCGGGCGAGCGTGACCTGACCGTCCTGTTCGAGCCGGACGCGCACACTTCGCTGAGCTACCACGCCTGGACCCGTAACCACCTGATCCTGAACATGCTGCACGACGTGCGCAGCCAGCTGGCGGTGCTCACCCCGGCCGGCGGCGGTGAAGGGGGATGGGGAGGCGGGCGGGCCGGCCTGGCCGGCGTGCCGGAGTTCGCACACACCGACATCGCCGGTACCGACCCCTACGACAGCGACGAGTACATGCTGGTGTCCACCGGCTTCACCGAGCCGGACACGCTGCTTTACGGGCACATCGGCGATGTGAGCGAGCCGATCAAGCGGGCACCTGCTTTCTTCGACGCCGCCGGCATGTCCGTCCGGCAGTTCTTCGCCACCTCCGCCGACGGGACCGCGGTGCCATACTTCGTGGTCGGGCCGGACCGCCCGGGCCCGGGGCCCACCCTGCTCACCGGGTACGGCGGGTTCGAGATCTCGCTCACCCCGTCCTACAGCGGCATCATCGGCCGCGGCTGGCTCGCCCGCGGCGGCACCTACGTGGTGGCCAACCTCCGCGGCGGCGGCGAGTACGGGCCGCAGTGGCACCTATCGGCGATCAAGGAACATCGGCACCTGGTGTATGAGGACTTCGCGGCGGTGGCCGCGGACCTGGTCACCCGGGGCATCGCCACCCGTGACCTGCTCGGCATCGAAGGCGCCAGCAACGGCGGCCTGCTGATGGGCGTGATGCTGACCAGGTACCCGCAGCTGTTCGGCGCGATCGTCAGCCAGGTGCCCCTGCTTGACCTGCGCCGCTACAACGAACTGCTGGCCGGGGCGTCCTGGATGGCCGAGTACGGCGACCCGCGTGAGCCCGCCGAGTGGGACTACATCCGGCCCTACTCCCCGTACCACAACACTTCGGCCACCGACCGGTACCCGCCGGTGCTGTTCATCACCTCCACCAGAGACGACCGGGTGCACCCCGGGCACGCCAGGAAGATGGTGGCGCTGCTGGAGGCCGAGGGCCATGACGTCAGCTACTACGAGAACATCGAGGGCGGCCACGGGGCGGCCGCCGACAACGAGCAGCGGGCGCTCAAGTGGGCGCTGGTGCTTGAGTTTCTCTGGGAACGGCTCTGTTAGTCCCGCCCCCGCGCTCTGCTTTTCCCGCCCCCGCGCTCTGCTTTTCCCGCCCCCGCGCTCTGCGCCCGCCCCCTCTCTGCGCCCGCCCCCGCTCACCGGCTGACTGCGGAGGCCGCGAAGTACGCGGCGGGGGTCGATCCGGTCTCCCGCCGGAACGCCGCGACAAAGGCGCTCGCCGTGTCATAGCCGGCCCGCCGGGCAACTGTGGACACCGGCTCGCCGGCCGCGAGCGCGGGCAGCGCCGCCTGGAGCCGCAGCAGCGTCCGCCACCGGCCGAACGGTACCCCGGTGCCGGCGAGGAACCCGCGGGCCAGCGTCCTCGCGCTCGCGCCGACCTCGCGGCCCCAGTCCGGGAGGGTGCGCTTGTCCGCCGGGCGATCGAGCAGCGCGAGGGCAACCTGCCTGGCCCGGTCGTCCTCCGGCAGGCGCAGGTCGATCGTGGCCATCGCCACCGGCTGGAGCAGGTCGGCGAGTACCGCTTCGGCGCGGGCACGGGCCGCGTCCGCCAGGGCGTCGCTGCCGAGGTAGCCGATCATCTCGGCGAGTAGCTGGCTGGCCGCGACCGGGGTCGGTTCCGCCCAGGCGACCGGGCTGCGGTCCGGCCGGATATACAGCGAGCGCATGGTCGCCGGGCCGGACGACAGGGTCTCGTGCCGCAGCCCGGCCGGGATCCACAGCGCCCGTGTCGGAGGCAGTACCCAGGTCGCGTCCCCGGTCCGGACGGTAAGCACCCCGCTCGCCGCCCAGGCGAGCTGATGCTCGGAATGGGTGTGCCAGTCGAACACCAGCCCGGCCGGCATCGGGAACGTGGCGACGATCACCGCGCCCTGGTGTTCTCCCGTTTCCGGGGCATCGCCTGCTTGCGCTGCCCCGGTTTCTGGCGCATCGCCTGGCGGCGCTGCCCCGGTTTCTGGCGCATCGCCTGGCGGCGCTGCGCGATGTCCATCCCGCGACACAACATGGCACGTTACGCCCTAGGCCGGCGGTGCGGCGGACCGTAGCGTCGGCAGTATGAACCCCAACCACGACAAGCTCTGCGGCAGCCCCGAGTGGGCGGCGCACATCCAGGACGACGTGCTGCCGGTCGTGACCGCACAGGTCGACCTCGGCCAGGAGATGCTGGAGATCGGCCCGGGCCCCGGCGCAGCGACCGGATGGCTGCGGCAGCGGGTGGGGCGGCTGACCACCCTTGAGCGCGACGAGACCGCCGCCGCGAAGCTGGCCGAGAAGTTCCCCGGCGTCGAGGTCGCGGTCGGGGATGCCACCGCGATGAGCTACCCGGACTGCTCGTTCGACTCGGTGGGCTCGTTCACCATGCTCCATCACGTCCCCACCACCGCGCTGCAGAACCAGATCCTGGCCGAGGCGCTGCGGGTACTGCGGCCCGGCGGGGTGCTCGTCGGCTCCGACAGCCTGCCCAGCGACGGATTGCACTGCTTCCACGAGGGCGATACCTGTCACCCGGTCGAACCGTCCACGCTGCTGGTGCGCTTGCAGACGCTTGGCTTCGGTGCGGTCATGGTTGCCGTGGACGAGGTGCTGATGTTCACCGCCCGCAAGCCCGGCCCGCAGGAGTGCGAAGAGGCCGCATAGGGCGTGCCGGGCCGGGGCATGGCGTTTCTCGGCAGGTGTGGCAGCCAAACGCAAGCCGAACAAGCTGGTTCTCGCCATCATCGCCGTGGTACATCTCACCGCCGTGACACTCTCCTGGCGGGATCTGCGGTCCGGCCGCACAGGTCGCGGGCCCAAGAGGATCTGGCAGGTGGCCAGCGCGCTGGACGCCGCGGATTGGTCGCGTACTGGCTCTTCGGCCGCGAGGGCACCTGGCGCCGGGGGACTGAGCGGGAGGTGCGGTGAGCGACGAGACGCCGGTTCCCGGCGAACTCGCCATCGGGGACCACCTGGCCGGGTACCGCCTCGACGAGATCATCGCCCGAGGGGGCATGGCCGTCGTCTACCGTGCCTTCGACGAGCGCCTCGGCCGCAGTGTCGCGCTGAAGGTCCTTGCCGCCCCACTGGCCCGCGACGAGGCGTTCCGCCGCCGGTTTATCAGGGAGTCCCAGGCCGCGGCCGCGGTGGACCACCCGAATATCGTGCCGATCTACGATGCCGGCGAGGCCGACGGCGTCCTGTACATCGCGATGCGGCTGGTGCCGGGGCGCGACGTGCTGTCGCTGATCGAAGAGAATGGCCCGATGCCCGTGGCCCGGGTGTGCCAGATCGTCACCCAGGTTGCGGCGGCCCTGGACGCGGCGCATGAGCAGGGCCTGGTGCACCGGGACGTCAAGCCCGCCAACATGCTGCGTGACGACGCCGCCGGGGACGATCACCCCGACCACGTCTACCTGTCCGACTTCGGGCTGAGCAAGCACGGGCGGTCCGCCAGCCAGCTCACCTCCTACGGTGAGTTCCTCGGCACGATGGACTACGTATCACCGGAGCAGATCGAGGGGCACGCGGTGGACGGCCGGTCCGACCAGTACGCGCTCGCCTGCTCCGCGTTCGAGATGCTCACCGGTGCGCCGCCGTTCAAGCAGGACGAGACGCTCGCGATCATGTGGGCGCAGGTCTCCGCGACCCCGCCCTCGCTGATCAGCCGCCGCCCGGACCTGCCCGCCGCGGCCGACCCGGTGCTGGCGAAGGCGCTGGCCAAGGCGCCCGGCGATCGCTACGCGACCTGCCTGGAGTTCGCGGCGGCGCTGCGCCGCGCCTGCGGGCTCCGCGCAGACGCGGGCGGCCCGGCTGCGCCGGAGGCCGGCCAGTGGGCCCCCACGGTGACCGTGCCCGCGGTCCCGCCGCTGCCGCCGCCGGGCCGGCCCTGCCGCCGGCCGCCGCAGCGCCGGCCCCGCCGCAGTCGCCGGAGCCGGTCACGTCCCTGCCACCGGAACCTGCGCCACCGGAGCCGGAGCCATCCCCGGCCCCCGTGACCGTCGGCATGCCCGCCGTCGGGAGCACACCGGCCGCTCCCGGCACGCCGGCTCCTCCCGCCGTGCCGCCTGATCGCCGTCGGCCGGCCCCGGCGTCACCGGGGTACCGGCTGCCGCCGGGCAACGCGCCGCGGTCCCGGCGGTCCCGGATGGGCGTCCTGGTCGCGTGCGTCGCGCTGCTGGGCGTCATCGGCGCGGGATACCTTATATTCGGCGGCCGGGGGACCGCCGGAACCGGGGGCGTGGCCCCGCTCGCGGTGCCCCGGTGCACCACCAGGGCCGCTTCCGCCGGTGTCCTGGCGAACGTGCCCAGCCACCTGGTCAAAGCCGGCGGGAAGCCGTTCGATGTGGTGGTCACGGCCAACGGCTACGCCTTCGTGTCGCTGACCTCGTCGCTCGACGTGCTCCGTACCACCGGGCCTGAGCCGTCCGTGTTGCGGGTCATGCTGCTCAGCTCGGCCCTGGGCGAGGCACTCACGCACGACCAGAAATACCTGCTCGTCAGCGGGCACGGCGGGCTGACCGTGTTCCGGGCCAGCGACCTGGAACACGGGCTGTCCACCCCGGTCGGCGCCCTGACCAGCCCCGGCAGACATGCGGTACAGGTGGCGGTCTCCCCGGATGACCGGTTCGCCTTCGTGACCCTGCAATACAGCCACGCCGTGGCCGTATTCAATCTGGGGAGGGCACTCAGCTCCGGTTTCGGCCCGGCCGACCTCGTCGGCCGGATCCCGGTGGGTGCCAACCCGATCGGCCTCACCGTCTCACCCAATGGCCGGTACCTCTACGTGGCCAGCGGCCTGGCCACCCCCACCCCGGCCTCGGGGCACGGCTCGCTGAGCGTCATCGACCTGCGCAAGGCGGAGACCAGCCCGGCGACGTCCGTGCTGAAGAAGATCCGTGCCGGGTGCGGCCCGGACCGGGTGGCGGTCTCCGGCGACGGGCGCACGGTCTGGGTCAGCGACGGCGGCGGGAACGCGGTCGTCGCCTTCTCCGCGGCCAGGCTGCTCAGCGACCCGGCACACGCCCTGCTCGCCCGGGTCGCGGTCGGCCAGCGGCCGCTGGGCCTGGTGCTCGTGAATCGCGGCGCGCAGCTCATCGTGGCGGACTCCAACAGGGACGACGCGCCAGGAGGCGGCGCGAACCTCGCGGTCATCGACGTGCAGCGGGCGCTGCACCGGCAGCCGGCGCTGACCGGCTTCCTGCATACGGGCAGCACCCCACGGCAGTTCGCGCTGGAGCCGCGCGGCGGCAGGCTGCTCGTGGTCGATACCGGCTCCGGGCAGGTACAAGCCGTGAAGATCGGTCATCTGACATGACGGCGCCGTACACGGTGCCGCCCCCGATGATGCCGCCCCCGCGGGCGCGACGGAGAGGCCGGAGGATATTGATCCTGGTCATCGTCCTGCTGGCGATCCTCGGCCTGCTCTTCGGCCTGGACCGGGCCGCGGCGGCCATTACGGCGGACCGGATCGCGGCCAAGCTGCAAACGGAGGGCTTCCCGGTCGAGCCAACCGTGACGGTCCAGGGATTCCCGTTCCTGACCCAGCTCATCCGCCGGCATCTCGACGGCGTTGAGGTTATCGCGCCGGAGTTCCCCGTTGGCTCGGTCACCGCGAGCATCGACGTCCACGCCACGGACATCACGCTCAACTCGGGCTACCAGTCCGGCACCATCGGGCAGCTCAACGGCACCGGACTGATCACCTTCGCCAGCCTGGCGAAGCTGCCGGGCCTCGCGGCCGTGCCCGGCCTGAAGATCAGCGGCGCCGGGCAGCACATGGTCAAGCTGTCCGCCAACCTCGCGATATTTGCCGCCTCGGCCATCGCCCGGGTGAAGCTGGCCAGCCCGCACGAGATCGTCCTGCGGCTTGTCTCCGCCAGCGGGGTGCCCGCCGCGCTGCTCGACCCGATACGCCATCTGACCGTGCAGATACCCGCGCTCCCGCTGGGACTCACGGTGCAGTCCGTCACGGTGAGCCCGCAGGGCGTGGTGATCCGGGTATCCGGAAGCAATGCGAGCTTCGGGCAGTGACCGACGGGGGCGCCACGGCCTAGACCTAGATCGTGTCCCGCGGGCCGGCACCCGCGGGCCCGGCGCCGCCCGCGCGGTGGCAAGCTGTGTCCTGCGGCCCGGCGGCCCCGGTGGCGGCCGCGCCACCTCCCCGAGGAGAAGGAGAATCGATGCCTACTCGCAGCGCTCGCACCACATGGACCGGTGGCCTTCAGGACGGCAAGGGCACGGTCGAACTGGTCAGCTCCGGTATCGCCAGCTATGAGGTCAGCTTCCCCCGGCGGGCGGCCGACGAGGCGGGCGGGGTGACCAGCCCGGAGGAGCTCATCGCCGCCGCACACAGCGCCTGCTTCGCGATGCAGTTCTCGGCAATGCTCGGCGATGCGGGTGGCAGCGGGCAATCCCTCGATGTCGGTGCGCAGGTCAGCCTGGGCCCGGACCCGGCTGGTGGGTTCCGGATCACCGGCATCAAGCTGACGGTGCGGGGCTCGGCCGACGGCGTGACCGCGGAACGGTTCGCCGAGGTCGCCGAGCAGGCCAAGCGCGGCTGCCCGGTCAGCAAGGCCCTGGCGGGAACAGATATCTCGCTGGAGGTGGTATCCGGCTGAGGCCGGTGCCCCTGGTCGCGGTCCAGGGCGACCTGCGGCTGGCTGGAGGTCCATGGGGCATGCCCTAGCCTGAGGGACCATGGATCTTGGTTTGCGTGGTTCCCGTGCCCTCGTCACCGGCGGCAGCCGCGGAATCGGCCTCGCCGTCGCCGATGCGCTGGCGGCCGAGGGTGCCGCCGTGGGGATCGTCGCCCGCGGCGCGGACGGACTGGCCGCGGCCGCCGGGCGGCTGGCCGCCCGCGGCGTGCCGGTGGCAACCGCCGCCGCCGATGTCACCGATGCGGCCGCGCTCGGCGCTGCCGTCCAGCACATCGCCGGCGAGCTTGGTGGCCTCGATCACCTGGTGGCGAACGCCGGCGGTACGGTCGGCGGGAACATCGCCGACTCCGCCCCCGGCGACTTCGCCGCGACCTTTTCGCTGAACGCGGGGCACGCCGCCGAGCTGATCCGGTCCGGCCTGCCGTACTTGAAGGACTCCCAGACGGCCTCGTGCGTGATCGTCTCCTCGATCACCGGCATGCGCCCGGCCCCGAGGACCACCTACGCGGTCGCCAAGGCCGCCGAGATTCACCTGGCCGCCACGGCCGCCGCCGAGCTTGCGGCTGCCGGCATCCGAGTGAACGCGGTCAGCCCCGGCTCGATCATGTTCCCCGGCGGCAGCTGGGACCGGTTCCGCGCGCAGAACCCGCAAGCCTTCGCCGCGTTCCTTGACAGCCAGTTCCCGTTCGGGCGGCTCGGCCACCTGGAGGAGGTGGCGGACGTGGTGGCTTTCCTGCTGTCCCGGCGGGCCTCCTGGATCACCGGCGCCAATATCGTCGTGGATGGTGGCCAGGGTTATCCCAGCGCCCGCCGTTTCGCCGCGCAATAACAACTATCGGCGCCAGATGAGCCGGCTGAGCCGGCCCGTGCTCAGAGCAGCTTCCAGGCCTCGGTGAGGACGCTGCGCAGGATCTGCTCCATCTCGTCGAAGTGCTCCTGGGTGCAGGTCAGCGGCGGCGCAAGCTGGATGACCGGGTCGCCGCGGTCGTCGGCACGGCAGATCAGCCCGGCGTCGTACAGGGCGTGCGACAGGAAGCCGCGCAGCAGCCGTTCCGACTCCTCGTCGGTGAACGTCTCCCGCGTCGACTTCTCCTTGACCATCTCGATGCCGTAGAAGTAGCCGTCGCCGCGCACGTCACCCACGATGGGCAGGTCGTTGAGCTTCTGGAGGGTGGCGCGGAAGGCGTCCTCGTTGGCCCGGACGTTCCCGAGCAGGTCCTCCTTCTCGAACACGTCGAGGTTCGCGAGCGCAACGGCCGACGATACCGGGTGGCCGGCGAAGGTGATCCCGTGCAGGAAGGTCGCGGGCCCGCCGGCGAACGGCTCCATCAGCCGGTCGCTTACGAGCATGCCGCCGAGCGGCGCGTAGCCCGACGTGATGCCCTTGGCGAAGGTGATCACGTCCGGCTGGTAGCCATAGCGCTGCGAGCCGAAGTAGTAGCCCAGCCGGCCGAACGCGCAGATGACCTCGTCGGAGACCAGCAGCACGCCGTAGCGGTCGCAGATCTCGCGTACCCGGGCGAAGTAGCCAGGCGGCGGCGGGAAGCAGCCGCCGGAGTTCTGCACCGGCTCCAGGTACACGGCGGCCACCGAATCCGGGCCCTCGCGGAGTATCGCGCGCTCGATCTCGTCCGCGGCCCATATGCCGAAGGCGGTCACGTCATCGGCCACGAAGCCGGGCGCACGGTAGAAGTTGGTGTTCGGCACCCGCACGCCGCCCGGGGGCAGCGGCTCGAAGGGCGTCTTGATGTCCGGCAGCCCGGTGATCGCAAGAGCGCCCATGGACGTGCCGTGGTAGGCGATCTCCCGGCTGAGCACCTTGAACCTGCTCGGCTGTCCGATGATCTTGAAGTACTGCTTGGCCATCTTCCACGCCGACTCGACGGCCTCGGAGCCGCTGGTGGTGAAGAAGACCCGGTTCAGGTCGCCCGGCGCGAGATTGGCCAGCCGTTCGGCAAGCTCGATCGCCCGCGGGTGGGCGTAGGACCACAGCGGGAAGTAGGCAAGCTCGGACGCCTGGCGGGCGGCCGCCTCGGCGACCTCGGTCCTGCCGTGCCCGATCTGGCTGACGAACAGGCCCGACAGGCCGTCCAGGTAGCGCTTGCCCCGGGAGTCGTAGACGTACTGGCCCTGGCCGCGCACGATCGTCGGCATGTCGGTTTGGTCGTAGGACGACATCCGGGTGAAGTGCAGCCAGAGGTGGCGGTGGGCCGACATCTGCAGCGCCTCGGCGTTCATGTCGGCGGCGTGCATTGGCACTGGTCATCTGGTCCCCCAGCTGTAGGTCTGCTTACGGAGTTTCAGGTACACGAAGGTCTCGGTGCTGGTGACGCTCGGCACGCCGCGGACCCGGCTGAGGATCTCCAGAAGGTGGTCGTCGTCCTCGCAGACCACCTCGACGAGAATGTCGAACGAGCCCGAGGTGATCACCACGTAGTCGATCTCGTCCATGTGCGCGAGATGGTCGGCGACCCGCTCGAGGTCACCCTCGCATTTGATGCCGATCATCGTCTGCCGGCGGAAACCCAGCGTCATCGGGTCGGTCACCGCGACGATCTGCATGACGCCGCCGTCGATGAGCCGCTGCACCCGCTGCCGCACCGCGGCCTCGGACAGCCCCACGGCCTTGCCGATCGCCGCGTAGGACCGCCGTCCGTCCTGCTGCAGTTGCTCGATAATCATCTTGGAAACGTCATCGAGCACCACACGGGCGGCATTGGGGCGACGGGCCCGGCCACGCCTTCCGCTGGCGGCGCCTGTGGCGACCGGGATGACGGCCGTCGCGGGCGTGTGAGCCATGCGTCGCCTCCTTCGCAAGGCAATCGTGCCATGCCCCGGGACCTTGTCAACTGATTTAGTAGATTCTAATGCTATCTGCTACGGAATCACTTGTGAACGATTCGATTGTCTGCGAGGGTCGGAGCCGTGACATCTGAGCTGCTGAATAACTTCGTCAACGGCGAGTATGTCGCCGCCGCAGGCACCGAGACGACCGCGGTCGTGGACCCGAGCACCGGCGAGGAATACGCGCGGGCTCCGGTGTCGGGACCGGGCGACGTCGAGGCCGCGCTGGGCGCCGCGGCGGGCGCGTTCGAGGCCTGGCGGGACACCACGCCGGCCGAGCGCAGCCTGGCGCTGCTGCGGATGGCGGACGCGGTGCAGGCGCGCGCCGAGGAGATCGTCGCCGCGGAATGCCGCAATACCGGTAAGCCCGTGGGCCTGACCATGGCCGAGGAGATCCCGCCGCTCGTGGACGAGTTGCGGTTCTTCGCCGGCGCGGCCCGGGTCCTGCAGGGCACCTCGGCCGGGGAGTACCTGGCCGGGCATACCTCGGTGCTGCGCCGTGAGCCGGTGGGGGTGTGTGCGCAGGTCACGCCCTGGAACTACCCGATGATGATGGCCGTGTGGAAGTTCGCCCCGGCGCTCGCCGCGGGCAACACGGTCGTGCTCAAGCCCTCCGACACCACCCCGGTGAGCACGCTGCTGCTGGCCGAGATCGCGGCCAGCTTCCTGCCGCCCGGCGTGTTCAACGTGGTCTGTGGCACCGCCGAGACCGGCCGGGCGCTGGTCGGTCACGACATCCCGCGGATGGTGTCGATCACCGGCTCGGTGCGGGCCGGCATGGAGGTTGCCCGGGCCGCGGCCGACGGCCTGAAGCGGGTGCACCTGGAACTCGGCGGCAAGGCGCCGGTCATCGTCTTCGACGACGCCGACGTGGCGTCCACCGCGGCGGGCATCGCCCCGGCCGCGTTCTTCAACGCTGGCCAGGACTGCACCGCGGCCACCCGGGTGCTGGCCGGCCCCGGCATCGCCGCGGACCTCACCGACGCCCTCGCCGAGCAGGCGGCCAAGACCACTGTGGGCGGCCTCGACGTGCCGGACGCGGACTACGGACCGCTGAACAACCCGAACCAGCTGGCGCGGGTGGAGGGCTTCCTGGCCCGCCGCCCGGACCACGCGCGGATCGTCACCGGCGGCACCCATGTGGGGGAGCGCGGCTACTGCTTCGCGCCCACCGTGGTGGCCGGGCTGCGCCAGGACGACGAGATGATCCAGGAAGAGATCTTCGGGCCGGTCATCACCGTGCAGCGGTTCGCCGCCGAGGACGAGGCGCTGCGCTGGGCGAACGGTGTCAAATACGGGCTGGCCGCCAGCGTGTGGACCCGCAACCACGCCCGGGCGATGCGGATGGCCAGGCTGCTGGATTTCGGCGCGGTCTGGATCAACACCCACCTCCCGTTCGTGTCCGAGATGCCGCACGGCGGGTTCAAGCACTCCGGCTACGGCAAAGACCTGTCGATGTACGGGTTCGAGGACTACACGCGTATCAAGCACGTGATGAGCTACCTGGGCGAATGACGCCGGCCAAGGCCGTCGTAGCGCATGAAAAAGGGGCATGGGCCTGGCTGCCGGCCGCCGTCGCGGGTTTGATCGAACGGGGTGCTCTCCCTAGCGTGGACAGCAGTGGCCCGCCGGAAGGAAATGCCCCATGACACTCGACCCTGGCTCCGCCGATCAGCTCCGCAGCGCGC
The DNA here is from genome assembly GCA_963706115.1 of uncultured Actinomycetes bacterium. GTDB lineage: Bacteria > Actinomycetota > Actinomycetes > Streptosporangiales > Streptosporangiaceae > DASXKD01. The sequence goes on from CAVPMG010000015.1 coordinate 83,722, forward strand.
TGGCGACCGTGGCGGCGATCCCGGTGACGCCGTTCGGGCCCGATGGCCAGGTCGACTGGGCGGCCCATGACCGGGTGATCCGGCGCATGGTGGACGCTGGCGTCCGGCTGATCACGCCGAACGGGAACACCGGCGAGTTCTACGCGCTCACCGCCGCGGAGGCGCGGCGCGCGACCGAGTCGGCGGTGGCGGCCGTGGCCACGGCCGGCGGCACCGGGCGGCCCGCCGACGTGCTGGCCGGGGTGGGGCACGACCTGCCCGGCGCGATCGAGGCCGGACGGCATGCCCAGGACCACGGCGTGCGCATGATCATGGTGCACCAGCCGGTCGGCCCGTACGTGTCCGCGGCGGGCTGGCTGGAGTACCACCGGGCCATCGCCGGGGCACTGCCCGGCCTGGGCGTCGTGCTCTACATACGGGACCCGCGGATCGGGGCACGCCACATCCGGCTGCTCGGGGAGCTGTGCCCCAACGTGATCGCGGTCAAGTACGGCATCAGGGACCCGGTCCAGTTCGCGGGTGTCGCCAGGGACGCAGGCCTGGACCGGTTCACCTGGCTGGCCGGGCTGGCCGAGCTGACCGCGCCGGCCTGCTGGACAGCCGGTGCCCGCGGGTTCACCTCCGGGCTGGTGAACGTGGCGCCCGCGCTGTCGCTGTCGATGCTGGAGTCGCTGCGCGGCGGGGATACTGCCGGTGCCATGAAGGCGTGGGAGGACTGCCGTGCGTTCGAGGAACTGCGCGCCGCCGACTCCTCCGCGGACAACGTGAGCGTGGTCAAGGAGGCACTCGCCCAGCTCGGGCTGTGCCGGCCCGATGTGCGCCCGCCCAGCCACCGGGTCTGCGAGGAGGTGCGGGCCCAGATCACCGGGATCCTCGGCGACTGGGGCCTGCCGGTGGGCGGGGAGCACCGGTGACCCGCAAAACACCGCAGACGCTGCGCAGCGCGGGCTGGTTCGGGCCGCGGAGCCTGCGCTCGTTCAGTCACCGGTCGCGGATGCGCCAGCTCGGGGTGGCCGCGTCCGAGCATGAGGGCAAGCCGGTCATCGCCATACTGAACACCTGGTCCGAGCTGAACCCGTGCCACATGCACCTGCGCGAGCGCGCGGAACAGGTCAAGCGCGGCGTGTGGCAGGCGGGCGGCTTCCCCGTGGAGTTCGGCGTGTCCACGCTGTCGGAGACCTACTGCAAGCCGACACCGATGATGTACCGGAACCTGCTCGCCATCGAGGTCGAGGAAACGCTGCGCGCCTACCCGGCCGACGGCGCGGTGCTGATGGGCGGCTGCGACAAGACCACGCCCGGACTGATCATGGGCGCCGCGAGCGCCGGGCTGCCGGCCATCTACGTCCCGGCCGGCCCGATGCTCCGGGGCAACTACCGGGACCAGCCGGTCGGCAGCGGCACCGACCAGTGGAAGTTCTGGGACGACTACCGTGCCGGGCTGATCGGCGACTGTGAGCTGGCCGACCTGGAGTGCGGCATCGCCCGCTCGCCCGGCCACTGCATGACCATGGGGACCGCGTCCACCATGACCTCCGCCGCCGAGGCGCTCGGCATGACGCTGCCCGGTGCCGCGTCTATTCCGGCGCCCGACTCGGCCCACTACCGGATGGCGGCGGCGAGCGGGCGGCGGGTCGTGGACATGGTCTGGGAGGATCTGACCCCGGCGGACATCCTCACCAGGGCGGCGTTCGAGGACGCGGTCGCATGCGTGCTCGCACTGGGCGGTTCCACGAACGCGGTGATCCATCTGATCGCGATGGCCGGGCGGTGCGGTGCCGGGCTGACGCTTGACGACTTCGACGCCACCTCCCGCCGGATCCCGGTGCTGGCGAACGTCCGGCCGACCGGCGCCTACCTGATGGAGGACTTCTACTACGCCGGTGGCCTGCCCGCATTGCTGGCCCAGCTCAGCCTGGTGCCGGGCGCCCTGCACCCGGAGCGGATCACCGCGAACGGCGCGACCCTCGGTGAGAATCTGGCCCAGGCCCAGGTCTGGAACCCCGATGTGATCAGGTCGCCGGACAAGGCGCTGTCCGCCGACGGCGGGCTGGCCGTGCTGCGCGGCAACCTGGCGCCCGACGGCGCGGTCATCAAGCCGCTCGCCGCCGAGCCGGGCCTGCTCGCACACACCGGGCCCGCCGTGGTCTTCGACAGCTACACACAGATGCAGGAGCGGATCGACGACCCGGCGCTCGGCGTGACCCCGGACTCGGTGCTGGTGCTGCGCGGCGCGGGGCCGCGGGGCGGGCCCGGCATGCCCGAGTACGGAATGCTGCCGATTCCCAAGTACCTGCTGGCCCAGGGGGTCAGGGACATGGTGCGGATCTCCGACGCGCGGATGAGCGGGACCAGTTACGGCGCCTGCGTGCTGCACGTGGCGCCCGAGGCGTGGGTGGGCGGCCCGCTCGCGCTGGTCCGCAGCGGCGACCCGATCACCCTGAACGTGGCCGAACGCGTATTGCGGATGGAGGTGGACGACGGTGAGCTGGCCAGGCGCCGTGCCGCCTGGCAGCCGCCACCGCCCCGGTTCGGGCGTGGTTACGGTGCCCTGTTCAGCGAGCAGGTCACCCAGGCCAACGAGGGCTGCGACTTCGAGTTCCTGGCCCGTACCGGCGCCACCCCGGACCCCGAGCCCAACCCGCAGTAGCCCGCGCCGGCCGTGCCTGGCCAACTGCCCCGCCGGCGTCCCGGGGCGACCGCGTAATGTTGGCTGCCGTGCCAACGATCCTCATCACCGGGGCGGCCGGCATCGTCGGGACCATATTGCGCCCGCGGCTGGCCCGCCAGGACCGGACCCTGCGCCTGCTGGACGTCGCCGAGATGACCGCCGGGCCCGGGGAGGAGGTGGTCCGCGCCTCGGCCACCGACATGGACGCGATGACCGCCGCCTGCCGCGGCGCCTCGGCCGTGATCCACCTGGCGAGCATCTCCGGCGAGGCCTCCTGGGACGACATACTCAAGGTCAACATCCAGGGCACGTACGTGGCCTTCGAGGCGGCGCGGCGCGCGGGCGTGCCCAGGGTCATCTTCGCGTCGTCCAACCACGCGGTCGGATTCACGCCGCGGGAGAGCTTCCCGGTGCCGGACTACGCCTTCCCGGCGCCGGATACCTATTACGGCGTGGGCAAGGTGGCGGGCGAGGGGCTGGCCGGGCTTTACCACTACAGGTACGGCCTGGACACGATCTGCATTCGCATCCTGACCTGCTTCGAAAAGCCGCCCAGCGCGCGGGCGCTGTCCACCTGGCTGTCCCCGGACGATGCCGGCCGGCTGTTCGAAGCCTGCCTGACCGCGCCGGACCCCGGGTTCCGGGTGATCTACGGCGTCTCGGCCAACACCCGCGGCGGCTGGGTCAGCCTCGCCGAGGCGGAGGCGCTTGGCTACCGGGCGCAGGACGACGCTGAGCCGTTCGCCGGCGAGGTGATCGCCGAGTTCGGCGAGCCCGATCCCGCCGATCCGGTGCTCCGCTACCTCGGCGGCGAGTTCACCCTGCCCGACATGGACGCCGAAATCCCCTGATCCGGGAGGCCGAGCATGCGGGCGTGGGCGAACCTCTACCCGTGGGACGTGGATGGCGACCCGGCGGCGCCGGACCGGATCGCCGGCCTGGGCCTGACCGGGGTGACCCTGGCCGCCGCCTACCACGCGGTGCGGGCGGTGACCCCGTTCCACCCTGATCACCGGATCGTCACCAGGGACGCGGCGGTCTACTACCGCGCCGATCCGTCCCGGTGGCGCGGGACCGCGCCGCGGCCCTCGCGGCTGCGGCCCGCGGTGGCCCGGCCCGCGGGCTCGTTCGAGCGTGCCGCCGCCGTGCTGCGCGCCCGCGGCCTGGCGGTGACGGCGTGGGCCGTGCTGACGCACAACGACCGGCTGGGCGCGGTGGTGCCGTCCGCGGCGGTGCGCAATGCCTTCGGCGACACATACCCGTGGGCACTGTGCCTGGCCGCGCCCGCCGTCCGGGAGTACGCCATCACGCTGGCCGCCGAGGTGGCTGCCCTGCCCGAGGCCGGCGCGGTCGAGTTCGAGGCCTGCGGCTGGTACGGCGTCGAGCACCTGAGCGCGCACGACAAGACCGCGGGCGCGGCCGCCGGGGCGGCGGCGCAGTGGCTGCTGTCGGTGTGCTTCTGTACAGCGTGCCGGCGGGAGTACGCGGCCGCCGGTGCGGACCCGGAGTGGCTGGCCGCCTCCGTCCGGGCCGCCGTGGACGGGCCCGGGGGAGCGGCGCCCGCGTCTGGTGCGGCGGCACCGGCCGGGGGAGCGCTGCCCGGTGCGGCGGCCAGCGTCCTGCTCGGTGTCCGGGCGGCTCTCGCGACCAGGTTCCAGCGCGAGGTCGTCTCGGCAGCCAGGGACGCCGCCCCGGGAAAGCCCATCTACCTGCACGCCCACCCCGACCCGCGGGCGACGGGAGCCAACCCTGGCTGCGATCCCGCCGCCTTGGCCTACACGGCCGGGATCGTGCTGTCCTGCTGGGATCCGGCGACCGCCCCGGCCCTGGTCACACGCGCCGCGGCAACGGTGGCACCAGGTACCGCCGTCGCCGCGTCCTTGCTGGCGGTCGCCGGGCTCGGCGGTGACCCGGCAACGCTGCCCGCCCAGGCCGCCGCGGTGCGCGCGGCGGGTGCCACGGAACTGCGGCTCTACCACGCGGGCCTCGCGTCAGCGGGGGACCTCGCGGCCATTCGCGCGCTCTGCACCGGGACCGGGGCCCGCGCGCCAGGCGCTGACGCTCAGGAACGCGAGCAGGGCCACATGCAGTGAGGTGCGCGACTCGGCCGAGTCCAGGCTCACCCCGAGGATCCGCTCGATGAGCCGCAGCCGCTCGTAGAAGGTGGGCCGGGCCAGGTGTGCCCGGCCCGCCGCGGCGGCCTTGTTGCCGCCTTCGGCCAGGTAGGCGCCGAGCACCTTGGTCAGCCCGGTGCCGTGCGCCTGGTCGTGGGCGATCAGCGGGCCGAGTTCCCGCTCCACGAACGTGGCCAGCCGAGCGTCGTCGGCGAGCAGGTGCAGCAGGCCGCGCAGCCGCAGGTCGGCCAGCCGGTAGTAGGGCCGGCCCCGGGCCGCCGACGGCGAGGCGGCTGCGGCGTCGGCGACCTGCTGCGCCTCAAGCAGCGACCGGCGCGCCTCGGCCAGGGAGCCCGCCGTCGACCCGGCCCCGATCACCGCGTCGCCGCCGGGCAGCCGCTGCCTGGCCGCGGCGCAGACCGCGGTCAGCACGGCGTCCGGGTCCGCCCCTCGGTCGGCCGACAGCAGGGCGCCGACCTCGGCTTCGCCGAGCGAGCCGACCAGGGCGGGAACCCGCTCGCGGCGGCACGCGTCGGCGAGCGCATCGGCCACCTCTCCCGCCCGTGCGTGGGCGGGCAGCCCGCGGCCGCCGTGGCGGAAACCGGCCACGAGGGTGATCAGTTGCCGCCCGGTGACCTGGACGCCCAGGGCCCGGGCCCGCGCCGCCGCCTCGTCCAGGTCGGCGTACGTCCCGGCCACGATCGCGCCGATCAGCGAGGTGTGCGCCTGCCGTTCCAGGCTCTCGTGCTGGCGGGTCAGCAGCCGCGCGAGCGCGAGCGCGGTGGCGGTGCGCTCGATCAGCACCAGGTCGCCGGGGGCCGGGGGGGCGCCGCAGACCAGGATGACCCGGCCCCAGTCCTCGCCCCGGGCGCCTGCCACGGTGACCAGCCAGCCGGACGGCTCGTCGTAACCGGTCCGCTCGGCCAGCACGACAGCGCGTGACCTGGTCTCGAAGCCGTCGAGCAGCGCCGCGGGGTCGGCCCCGGCCGGCTCGCAGGCGAGCACGTGGTGCGCCAGGTCCGCCAGGATCACCGGCCTGCCCGCCAGCAGCGCCGTCTGCCGGAGAATCTCCGCGGGGCCCGCGCCGGCCACCGCCAGGTCGGTGAACACCTCGTGCAGCCGGGCCGAGGCGCGCAACTGGTCCAGTTGGTCGTCGATGATCCGCGCGTGCACCGCCTCGGTGATCTCCACGAACGGGACCTCCCGGCCGAACACGATCAGCGGCAGCCCGTGCGCCTCCGCCGCGGCGACGAAGCCGGCCGGCAGCCCGCCGGTGTACCGGCGGCCCAGTTCCACCGCGAGCGCGGCCACCCCCACCGAGACGAGGTCCGCGACGTAGGCGTCGAGCAGCGTGCCCTCGTCGGGCAGCGCGATCCCGGTGGCCAGCACCAGTTCGCCGCCACGCAGCAGCCGCGCGGCGTCGGCGAACTCGATCGCGTGCACCCACCGCACCAGGGTGTCCAGCCGGTGCGCCCCGGCCACCACCCGCGGCTGCCCCCGCCGGACCGCCTCCAGCGCGAGCACCTCCGCCACCGTCGGCAGCATCGCGCCCTCCTCCGCGTCAGTCCCGCGCCGCCCTGCCCGCGCCAGCCCTGAACGGTCCACGACTCGCTGGCTTACAAGATGTAAATGTTCTCAGCTATTACCTTACAGACTGATGTACCTGCGGCCCCGGCGCAGGCACGAGACTGGCTCGCATGACTGAACTCGTTAACCGGCATCGCGCTGTCCTGCCCAACTGGATGGGCCTCTACTACGAGCACCCGCTGGAGCTGGTCAGCGGCAGCGGCAGCCGCGTCACCGACGCCTCCGGCCGCACCTACCTCGACTTCTTCTGCGGCATCCTCACCAACATGCTCGGGTACGACCTGCCCGAGGTGCGCGACGCGGTGCAGCGCCAGCTGTCCACCGGGATCGTGCACACCTCGACCCTGTACCTGATCCGCAGCCAGGTGGAGCTGGCCGAGAAGCTGGCCCGGCTGTCCGGGATCAAGGACGCCAAGGTCTTCTTCACCAACTCGGGCACCGAGGCCAACGAGACCGCGCTGATGCTCGCCACCGTCGCGCGCCAGTCCAACCAGGTGCTCGCGATGCGCGGCAGCTACCACGGCCGCTCGTTCGGCGCGGTCGCGATCACCGGCAACGTGGCGTGGAAGAGCTCCCAGCTCGCCCCGTTCAACGTGCAGTACCTGCACGGCACGGACAGGTACCTGCCCGCATTCGCGGGCATGTCCGACGTCGAGTACACCGAGGCGTGCGTCGCCGACGTGAGGCACCTGCTCACCGCCGCGACCGCCCGGGACGTGGCCTGCCTGATCGCCGAGCCGATCCAGGGCGTGGGCGGGTTCACCATGGCCCCGGACGGGCTGCTCGGCGCGTACCGCAACCTGCTCGCCGAGCACGGCGTGCTGTTCATCTCCGACGAGGTGCAGACCGCCTGGGGCCGTACCGGCGAGCACTTCTGGGGGATCGGCGCGCACGGCGTGACCCCCGACATGATCACGTTCGCCAAGGGCCTCGGCAACGGGTTCGCGATCGGCGGCGTCATCGCGCGCGGCGACCTGATGGACGGCGTGCCCGGCAACGGTATCTCCACGTTCGGCGGCAACCCGCTGTCCACCACCGCGGCCAACGCGGCCCTGGACTACGTGCTCGACCACGACCTGCAGCGCAACGCGGCCACGCTCGGCACCATGATCATCCACGGGCTGCACGAGGCAACCGAGCGGCTGGACGCGGTAGGCGAGGTCCGGGGCAAGGGCCTGATGTTCGCCGTGGACCTGGTGGACCCGGGCACCGGCGCGCCCAGCCCGGCGCTGGCCACCCGCGCCCTCGAGGAGGCGCGCGAACGCGGCCTGCTCATCGGCAAGGGCGGGCTGTATGGCCACGCGCTGCGGATGGCGCCGCCGATGAACATCACCGAGGCCGAGGCCAAGGAGGGCCTGGGCCTGCTCATCGACGCCCTCCGCGCGGTAGACGCGGGAGCGGCGAAATGAGCGCGAAGCACGTAAGTCACTGGATCGGCGGCCGTCCCTGGGACGGCGCCGCGGCGCGGCGCGGTGACATCTACAACCCGGCCACCGGCCACGTCACCGGAACCGTGGATTTCGCCTCCGCCACCGTGGTCGGCGACGCGGTCGCAGCGGCCGCGAAGGCTCTCCCCGGCTGGCGCTCTGTTTCTCTTGCCAAACGAACGACCGTGCTTTTCGCCTTCCGCGAGCTGCTCAACGCCCACCGCACAGAGCTTGCCGAACTGATCAGCACCGAGCACGGCAAGGTGACCTCGGACGCGGACGGGGAGGTGGCCAGGGGCCTGGAGGTCGTCGAGTTCGCCTGCGGCCTCGGGCACCTGCTCAAGGGCGACTACTCGGAGAACGTGTCCACCGGCGTGGATGCCTACTCGATCCGCCAGCCGCTGGGCGTGGTGGCCGGGATCACCCCGTTCAACTTCCCGGCCATGGTGCCGATGTGGATGTTCCCGATCGCGCTGGCCTGCGGCAACACGTTCGTGCTCAAGCCGTCGGAGAAGGACCCCTCGGCCTCGCTGTTGCTGGCCGGGCTGCTGGCCGAGGCGGGGCTGCCCGACGGCGTGTTCAACGTGGTGCACGGCGACAAGGAGGCCGTGGACGCGATCCTCACCCACCCCGACGTGCGCGCGGTGAGCTTCGTCGGGTCCACCCCGATCGCTCGTTACGTGTACGAGACGGGAACCTCCGCGGGCAAGCGGGTGCAGGCGCTTGGCGGCGCCAAGAACCACATGGTGGTGCTCCCCGACGCGGACACCGACCTGGCCGCCGACGCGGCGGTGTCGGCCGGCTTCGGCTCGGCGGGCGAGCGCTGCATGGCGGTTTCGGTGCTGGTAGCCGTGGGCTCGGTCGGCGACGAACTGGTCGCCAAGATCGCCGACCGGGTGCACGGGCTGCGGGTCGGCCCGGGCACCGACGAGCGCTCGGAGATGGGCCCGCTCGTCACCGGCCCGCACCGCGACAAGGTCGCCTCCTACCTGGACACCGGGGTCAAGGAGGGCGCCACGCTGGCCGTGGACGGCCGGATGCACCCGATCATCGGCGGCGACGCCGATGGCTTCTGGCTCGGCCCGAGCGTGCTCGACCACGTCACGCCGGAGATGAGCGCCTATCGCGACGAGATCTTCGGGCCGGTGCTCTCCGTGGTCAGGGTCCCCAGCTACGCCGACGCGCTGCGGCTGGTCAGCGAGAACCCCTACGGCAACGGGGTGGCGATCTATACCAACGACGGGGGAGCGGCCCGCCGGTTCGTGTCCGAGGTGGAGGTCGGCATGGTCGGCGTCAACGTGCCGATCCCGGTGCCGATGGCCTACTACTCCTTCGGCGGGTGGAAGTCGTCGCTGTTCGGCGACACCCACGTCTACGGCACCGAGGGAATCCACTTCTACACCCGGGGCAAGGCGGTCACCTCGCGGTGGCTCGATCCCAGCCACGGCGGGGTCAACCTCGGCTTCCCGGTGAACAAGTAGCCCGTACCGCGCGACAGGCCCCGGGAATCCCCCGGGGCCTGTCCCGTTATGCGGTGGCGGTCAGGCTGCCGCGCTGAACACCGGGTAGTACCCGCCGGACTGCCCGGACGCGGTCGGGTGGTAGGAGTCGCCGAGGTTCAGCCAGTCCACCGAGTGCAGCCAGCTGCTCGAGTCGCAGATCTCATGCCCGGTGAAGCCTCCCCGGACCTCGGCGTAGGCGAAGCCGGCGTGCCCCGCCGTGGCGGTCTGGATGATCGAGTCGAGCAGGTCCGCGCCGCCGTCCAGCGCGGTGCGGTCGGTGGTGCTGAGCCCGATGCACCCCGAGGATCTGCTCAGGTCGTAGAACTCGGGGTAGCCGATCACGACCACCCGGGCGTTCGGCGCCCTGGCCGAGATGTCATTGAACAAGGTGTTCAGCGAACCAGGAAGCTGGCTCCTGGCCTCCGCCTCCGCCTGGTTGACCGCGTTGACGCAGGTGCTGGTGGAGCCGAGCACGCAGGTCTCCATCACGCTTGAGAAGCCCACATCGTTGCCGCCGATCGTGACCGAGACCAGGGTCGTCGCGCTCGACAGCGCGGAGATCTGATTGTTGATCACGTCGGTGGTGGTGGCGCCGGAGCAGGCCACGAACGCGAACGAGGACGGGTGGTTGGCGTTCGCCCACAGTTGCGGGTAGGCGCCGGAACTGCGATCGCAGGAACCGCCGGAGTAGTTGCCCGCGCCAAGGCCCGAGGCGTAGGAGTCGCCGAGCGCCACGTAGTTCACTGCGGCGCTGGCGGGGGCGGCGGTGAGCACCAGGGACAGGGCCGCCGTGGCGGCGGTAGCAGCGGCGAGAGCGAACCGGGCGGGACGGGCAGGGAAGCGGCGGCGGTGCGGGATCCTGGGCTCTAACAAGTTCTCCTCCACGGGCGGAGAGCGGCTAGTTACCCAGAAGTAATCACTGTGCCTCTAACCCGTCAAGACCACGTTTTAGGGCGCAGGCGCACACGGCGGCTGCCGTATGCACCTGCGCCCCGATCCGGTGTCAGGTGTGCTCCCTGGTTACCTGACCCCGGTCACCTCCGCCGCGGCGTGGCGGCCCTGGCCGCCGGGCAGCCAGGCCAGCCAGCGGGGCAGGTACCAGTTGCGCTCGCCGAGCAGCGACATGGCGGCCGGCATCAGCACCCCGCGCACCACGGTGGCGTCGATGAGGATCGCGGTGGCCAGGCCGATGCCGATCATCTTGAACTCGATCACCGAGAGCGTCGCGAAGATCGAGAACACCGCCACCATGATCAGCGCGGCGCTGGTCACCACGCCCGCGCTGGCGCCGATGCCGCTGCTGATCGCCTCCCGCGTGGGTATGCCCCGCAGCCGCAGTTCGCGGATGCGGCTCAGGATGAACACGTGGTAGTCCATGCTCAGCCCGAACAGGAGCACGAACATGAACAGCGGCATCCACGGCACGATCCCGCCGTACGGGCTGAACCCAAGCGGCCCGTGCAGGTGGCCGTTCTGGAAGATCAAGGTCAGCACCCCGTAGGCCGCGCCGATGGACAGCAGGTTCAGCGCGATGGACACCATCGGGATGAACACCGACCGGAAGCTGACCATCAGCACCAGGAACGCCAGGCCGAGGACGAAGGCGAAGACCAGCGGCAGGCTGGCGGTGAGCTGACTGTCGAAATCGTGGTTGCCCGCCGTCATGCCGGTCACCGCGTAATTGATGCCGCTGACCTTGCCGAGCGTGGCGGGCAGCGCCTGGTCGCGTAGCTGAGCCAGGGCCCGGTTGGAGGTGGCGTCCGTGCCGCCCCCGGCCAGTGGCACCGAGACCACCATCACCTGGTCGTGGCCGAGCAGCGCGGTGGTAACCGGCTGGCGCAGCAGAGTGCTCGTCGCGGCCCGCCCCTGCAGGGCCGTGATGGCATGCCGCACCGCGGGGCCGGTGAGGTTGTCTCCGGTCACGACGACCTCGGCGGGTGACGGGCCGCCGGGGAACGCCTTCTGGGTGGCCAGCAGGTTCTGCACCACGGGGACGTTGGCGGGCAGGTCGCGGAAGCCGGGCTCGGCCAGCCGCATGCTGAGCGCGGGCACGGCCAGGGCGGCGAGCGCCAGCGCGGCGACGCCGCCGAACAGGACCGGCTTGGCCACCACGCGGCGGGCCAGGGCGCCCCACACCTTGGACGGGCGCGCGGCGGTGCGGCGGCGGCCGAGGAACGGAATCCTGCCCCGGTCCACCCAGGAGCCGAGCAGCGACAGCGCCGCCGGGAGTGCGGTCAGCGAGCCGAGCACGGTGACGCCGACCACCATGATCGTGCCCACGGCCAACCCGGAGAAGACGTCGATGCCGGTCAGGAACAGCCCGGACAGCGAGATCATCACGGTGAGGCCGGACACCACGATGGCGCGCCCCGAGGTGGCCGCAGCCCTGCGGACGGCGGTGTAGGTGTCGGCGCCCGCGGCCCGTTCCTCCCGCTCGCGGCGCAGGTAGAACAGTGAGTAGTCGACGCCCACGGCCATGCCGACCAGCAGCACGACCGACGACGTAGTGCTGTCTATCGGCAGCCAGTGGCTGGGAATCGCGAGCAGCGAGATGGCGGTGACCACTGACGTGACGGCGAGCAGCAGCGGGATGCCCGCCGCGATCAGCGCGCCGAATACGCACAGCAGCAGCACCAGCGTGATCGGCACCGAGGTGACCTCGGCACGGCGGAAGTCGGAACTGATGATGTTGTTGGTAGCCCGGCCCACGCTGGCCTGGCCGGACTCGGCCACCCGCAGGCCCGGATGCGCGGCCTGGACGGCGGCGACGGCGCGCTCGGCGGGGACGACCGTCTGGTCCGCGTTGTTCGGGTCACCGACGAGGTTGAACGTGACGAGCGCGGAGCGCCCGTCCCGCGAGATCAGCTTGCCGCCGCCCGGGGCCAGCGGCGACTCGATGCCGGTGGCGACCTTGGGCATGGCGCTCAGCGCCGCGGTCACCTGCCTGATGGCCCGGCGGACCTCCGGGTCGGAGGCCACGGTGCGGGTCCCGGTCTTGGCCTGGATCAGGACGGTCTCCGAGGCGGGCTGTACCACGCCGGGCCGGCCCAGCACGCGCTCGGCCTGGCCCGCCTGGCCGGGGTCGTAGCTGTTCAGGTTCTTGCTGCCGAGCATGCTGCTGATCATTACGGCGCCGACTACCAGCAGCAGCCAGCCGAACAGCGCGGTCTTGCGGTGCCTGGCGCTCCAGCCGGCGATGCGTTCCACCACCGGGGCTGACGTCCGGCCCGGCGGCGGCTGGGAGGTGGGTTCTGCACCGTAGAGCAGTGCGGACTGGGGTTTCATGGGAGCCTCGCTGAGTCTTTCGGCCGTCGTTGAAGGACGCCCTCAAGCCTTCTGGGCAGGCCCGTGCGGCGACATCCGGCAGGCGGCCCGATCCGGGGTAGGGCTGGCCTCACCCCGGAACCGGAGGACAGCGGGATGGGTGCCGCGCTGCCGGGCCGCCTAGGGTGTGTCCCGTGAGTCGAGACATTGTCGGCGCAGGAGCGCCCGTGACCCCCAGCCGGCGGGCCGGCCCGGTGGCGGTGCTGCACGACCTCGTCTCGGCCAGGACCTGGCTCGCCTTCGTCCACCTGATCTCGGGATTCCTGGTCGGCCTGGTGACCTTCACCGTGCTGCTGACCCTCCTGGTGACCTCGGTCTCCCTGATGCCTGTCTTCCTGGCCGGCATCCCGATGCTGGCGGGCACGCTCTGGGTGTCCCTCTGGATGGCGTATCCCGAACGGGGCAGGTTCGCCGTAATGCTTGGCACGGACATCCCGGGCCCGCCGCTGCCGGGCAGCGGCGGCTGGCTGCGCCGACTATGGGCCACGCTGAGCTCCGGGGCGGCCTGGCGCACAGTCCTGTACGGGCTGATCAGGTTCCCGCTCAGCACATTGCAGTTCGTGCTGGTCACCGTGGTGTGGTCGCTCGCGCTTGTGCTGATCACCGCGCCTGCCTACGACTGGGCGCTGCCCGGTGGCGGCGCCCACATCGCCGGGCACCTGATCCGCTATCCCGGGGCACTTATCACTGGCGTGCTGGCAGGGCTCGTGCTGCTGCTGGCCGCGCCGGCGCTGACCCGCTGGATGGCCGCGGGAGACGCGGCGGTAGCCAGGGGACTCCTCGGCTCCGGCCGGGAAGAGCTGACCGCCAGGATCGGCGAGCTGGAGACCAGCCGGGCCAAGGTCATGGATGCGGCCGAGATGGAGCGGATGCGCATCGAGCGGGACCTGCACGACGGCGCGCAGCAGCGACTGGTGTCGCTGGCCATGGAACTCGGCCGGGCCAAGGCGAAGTTCGGCACCGACCCCGAGGCGGCCGCCGAGATCGTCAGCCAGGCCCACGACCAGGCCAAGGAGGCGCTCGCGGAACTGCGGTACCTGGTCCGCGGCGTGCACCCGCCGGTGCTGTCCGACCGTGGCCTCGACGCCGCCCTGTCCGGGCTGGCGGCGCTGTCCCCGGTACCGGTGACCGTGTCGGTCGAACTGCCGTCCCGGCCGCCCGCCGCGATCGAGGCCATCGCCTACTTCGTCGTTGCCGAGGCGCTCACCAACATCGCCAAGCACGCCCACGCGCATCATGCCCGGATCCTCGTGGTCCGCGTCGACGACCAGTTGTCGGTAGAGATCACCGATGACGGCGTCGGCGGGGCGGATCCGGCGGGGCAGGGCCTGTCCGGCCTTGCGGCCCGCGTCGCGGGCGTGGACGGCAAGTTCCGGGTGATCAGCCCCCCCGGCGGCCCGACGACGCTGGAGGTGACGCTGCCGTGCGGGTCGTGATCGCGGAAGACTCGGTGCTGCTGCGCGAGGGCCTGACCCGGTTGCTCGCGGAGGCGGGCCACGACGTCGTGGCCGCGGCCAGCGAGGCGGAGGACTTCCTCCGCCAGGTCGGCGAGCACCGGCCCGACGTGGTGGTGGTCGACGTGCGGATGCCGCCGACGTTCACCGACGAGGGCCTGCGTGCCGCGCTGGTGGTGCGCCGGACGTGGCCCGCGATCGGGGTGCTCGTGCTGTCCCAGTACGTGGAGGAGCGGTACGCCACCGAACTGCTTTCCGACCGGCCGCAGGGCGTCGGGTACCTGCTCAAGGACCGGGTCGCCGACCTGACCGAGTTCCTCGATGCGCTGGACCGGGTGGCGGCGCAGGGCAGCGCGCTGGACCCCGAGGTCGTCGCGCAGTTGCTCGCCCGCAGCCGTCATCCGCTGGCGCAGCTCACCCCGCGGGAACTGGCCGTGCTCGGCCTGATGGCCGAGGGCCTGTCCAACGCGGCGATCGCGGCCGAACTCGTGGTCAGCGACGGTGCCGTAGAAAAGCACATCAACAACATCTTCGCCAAGCTCGGCCTGGCGCCCGCCGACCGCGACCACCGGCGGGTCCTCGCCGTGCTGCGCTACCTAGGAGCTGACGGAGCATGAGCACGCCGTTGCCGATGACGAGGGGCAGGATCCTGGCGCTGCTCCTGGGTGTCCCGGTCGCCTTTGCCCTCATCGCGTGGACCGGGCTCACCGAGGTCGCCTACGCCGGGCAGGGCAGCTACCCGGTCGGGCTGGCGGTGCCGGTGCATGGCAGCACGGTCAGCCTCTCAGTCGGCGCCGCGGACATGCAGGTCACCCAGGCGGCGGGCAGCACGCTCCGGCTGACGGGGAAGGCGACCTACTCGCTGTTCCGCTCCGACGTGACCTGGCACCGGACCCCGTCCGGGGTGGTCGTGTCGCCACAGTGCCACTTCTTCGTCGGCAACTGCTCGTTCAGCTTCCATGCGCTACTGCCCGCGGGCAAGCGGGCCGTCCTTTCCGACGGTTCCGGCAACCTGGCGCTGCGCGGCCTGACCGGGCCGGTGAACGTCGGGTCCGGGTCCGGCAACGTGCAGGCGAACGAGCTGACCGGCAGGGTCAGCCTGCAGAACGGATCCGGGAACATCACCGGCGGCGCGCTGTCCGGGTCCAAGGTCACGCTCAAGGATGGCTCCGGCGACATTGCCATCGACAGCCTGGAGAGCCTTGACGTGGTGGTCACCGACGGATCCGGGGACATCTCGCTGACCTTCACCAAGGTCCCCACGCGGGTCAGGGTGAGCGACTCATCCGGCGACGTGAACGTGGTGCTTCCACGCGGCGTGCGCTACCAGGTCAACGCCACCACGGACTCCGGCAACCGCAACGTGGGCGTGCTCCAGACGACGGCACCCGACCACGTGATCACGGTCACCGACGGATCCGGCGACGTGTCGGTCACCTACTGACCTGCGCGAAGGCGTCCTCCAGGATCGACAGACCCTCGTCGAGCAGGTTCTCGCCAATGACCAGCGGCGGCAGGAACCGCAGCACGTTGCCGAACGTGCCGCAGGTGAGCACGACGAGCCCGGCGGCGTGGCAGGCCTTGGCCACCTGCCCGGTGAGGCCCGGGTCGGGGGTGAGGGTGCCGGGCTCGGCGAGCTCGATGGCGATCATCGCCCCGCGCCCGCGCACGTCGGCGATGACCGGGTAGGTGCCGGCCAGCTTGCGCAGCCGGGGCACCATGATCTCGCCGATCCGGCGGGCCCGCCCGGCCAGGTCCTCGGCCTCCATCGTCTCGATCGCGCCGAGGGCGGCGGCACAGGCGACGGGGTTGCCGCCGTAGGTGCCGCCCAGGCCGCCGACGTGCACCGAGTCCATGATCTCGGCCCGGCCGGTCACCGCGGCCAGCGGCAGCCCGCCGGCGATGCCCTTGGCCGTGGTGACCAGATCGGGCACGACACCCTCGTGGTCGCAGCCGAACCAGTCGCCGGTCCGGCAGAAGCCGCTCTGGATCTCGTCGGCGATGAAAAGGATGCCGTGCCTGGCGCAGAACTCCGCGAGCCCCGGCAGGAAGCCGGGCGGCGGGACGATGAACCCGCCCTCGCCCAGGATCGGCTCGATGATCACCGCGGCCACGTTGTCCTCGCCGACCTGGGTGTGGATCAGGGTCGTGATCACGTCGAGGGCGTCCTTGGCGCACTGGTCCGGGCCGCCGGGCCAGCGCAGCGGGTAGGCCATCGGCACCCGGTAGATCTCACCGGCGAACGGGCCGAACTTGTCCTTATAGGGCATGTTCTTGGCGGTCAGCGCCATGGTGAGGTTGGTCCGGCCGTGGTAGGCGTGGTCGAAGGCCACGACCGCCTGCCTCCCGGTGGCGTGCCGGGCGATCTTGACCGCGTTCTCCACGGCCTCCGCGCCGGAGTTGAACAGCGCGGAGCGCTTGTCGTGGCTGCCGGGGGTGTGCTCGGCCAGTTTCTCGCACACGGCCACGTACCCCTCGTACGGCGTGACCATGAAACAGGTGTGGGTGAACTGGCCGGCCTGGTGCCGCACCTGCTCGACCAGGCGTGGCGTGCTGTTCCCCACCGAGGTCACGGCGATGCCGGAGGCGAAGTCGATCAGGGAGTTGCCGTCCGCGTCCAGCAGTACGCCGCCCCCGGCGGCGGTGATGAACACCGGCAGCACGTGGCTGACCCCGCGGGCCACGGCGGCCTGGCGCCGGGCGAGCAGGTCGCGGGAGATGGGCCCGGGGATCTCGGTGACGAGGCGGCGCTCCTGCGGGAGCCCAGGTCCGCCGGCCGGCGTAGGCATAGTCATATACCGACGATAGGGCACAGGTTCCTTTTTGTGCCGAACGACTTCCCCGCGATGACCTGCGCCTACGCCG
Organism: uncultured Actinomycetes bacterium; assembly: GCA_963706115.1. Taxonomy (GTDB): domain Bacteria; phylum Actinomycetota; class Actinomycetes; order Streptosporangiales; family Streptosporangiaceae; genus DASXKD01. The sequence goes on from CAVPMG010000015.1 coordinate 100,666, forward strand.
CATGTGATCGCGTGGTTACGGATAGCCGACTTAGCCGGGCGGAGGAAGTCCGGGGATCGGCTGGGTGAACGTTCCGACGTGGGTGAACAAGTGCCCGCTGGCGTCGAACAGGCTCAAAGAGATCAGCCGGCACCCGGCCGGAGCCACGAGCGCGATGTAGGCCCGGCCCGCCACCCGGACCGGAACCACCCTGTGCGTGGTCCCGTTGTCGATGCTGGCGTAGGCGTAGGCGGTGCGCGGGTTGACCAGCCCGGCATAACCGGGCAGCTGAGTCTGCGCGGTGGACACCGGGACGGCCGTCAGCGCCGCGGTGCGCGGTGGCATGGTCACCGGAACGCATTCGGACCCCTGCCCGCGGCCGTGGCCAGGGACTCGCCCGGCAGCGGTGTAGCACTGGCCGTACAGGCCAAGCGAGGACCACATGTGCCAGATCTGGCCGTTGACCGTGCCGGTGCCGATCGGGTGCCCGGCCTGGGACGCGACGATATCGGCCCTGGAGTTGTCCAGGTTCGTCCAGATGCCGGGGGTGGTGAACTCGAACACGCTCGTGTCCATAGCGAAGTTGACATCCAGGGCGTCGCCGACCCCGAACCTGGTGTAGGTGGCGATCTCGCTGGGGACGTGCCGCGAGTCGTAGGCCAGGCCGGCCAGGTTGAACGAGGTGCCGCAGGCCCGCACCCGCACGGGCATGGCGGAGATCTGCCTGCCGCTGGGGAACGTGAGTGCCAGGCGGGTGGTGTCCGGGGCCACCTGCGTGAAGACCACGCCGACGCGGGGGAAGCCGTGGATATGCGAAAGCAAGGCGGGGTTGCCGAAGGACGGGGTGCCCTTGGTCACCTTGAATAGCACGTCGCCGTCCTGGCCGTTGAACATGACCGCGGCACGGCACCAGTGGGTGCCGGGTGCGGCGGCGATGTTGCGCACCGCCAGCGCCCAGGGTTTCCCGTTGGCGGTGCCGGAGGCGAACACCCCGCCCGGTGCGGCCGGATTGGGCGCGTTGAGCGTGACCCCGTGCGTCGTGGCTGTCTTGGGGTTGAAGCGCGCGGCCGCCACGACCGCGACCGCCGCCAGGATCACGGTGAAGACGGCCAGGGCGCGGCGGCGGGCGCGGACTCCCCGGCCGCGGCCGGTTATCCGCAGCACCGGGGCCGGGGAGATCTCCAGCGCGCCGAACTCCTCGTGCAGCCGCTGGCGCAGTAGCTGGTCGTCGCTCATCGGGATCCTCCCGCCTGGCTGGGCGGCGCGGCATCGCCGGCGCTGGCTTCCGCGAGTGCCCCGCTGGCGCGCAGCTTGGCCAGCGCCCGGGCCGCCTGGCTGCGCACGGTGCTGGCCGAGCAGCCGAGTAGCGCCGCCGCCTGGGCATCGCTGAGGTCCTCCCAGTAGCGGAGCACGACCACCGCGCGCTGCCGCGGCGGCAGCGCGCCGAGCGCCTTCAGCAGCACGGACCGATCCCCGACCGTGGCGGCCGGGTCCGCCGCCGGATCCGGGACCTCGGCCGGCGGTTCCACCTGCTGCTCGGCCACCCGGCTCCGGCGCCACCGGCTCTTGCTGGCGTTGATCAGGATCCGGCGCACGTAGGCGTCCGGGTCGTCCGCCCGGCGTACCCGCCACCAGGATGCATAGGCGCTCGCCAGGGCGGTCTGGGCGAGATCCTCGGCCAGCCACCTGTCCCCGGTCAGGCCGAACGCCAGCCGCACCAGACCGGCCCACCGGCTGGTCATGAACTCCTCGAACTGCTGACGCTCCCTGGCCTTCACCGCGTCTCCCGCACCGCCAACAGTAGGCGCGATCTGAGTCACATCACATACGAGTACCGCGTGACCGTGCAACGCTGCACGGTTTCCGGGGTCGCCCGGAACACATTTGCCTGGCAGGCTTTGGCCATGGTGATCCCGGTTCACGACGTCAACCCGCTGCGCCGCACCCCCTGGGTCACCTACGTCCTGATCGCGGCGAATGTCGTTATTCTGCTGCTCACCCCGGGGATGCTGCCTGGCAGCTTGCCACAGGCGGCCACGGTGTGCCGGCAGGAGGCCTTCGATTACCGCTACGGCGCGATCCCCAGGGAGCTGGTCAAGGACCGGCCGCTGCGCGCGGTGGTGACGGGCCAAGCGGTACTCACCCAGCGCGGCCCGGCCTGCGTGGTCGGGCCGCCCAGCTATCACAAGAATCCGGTGCTGTCGGTGTTCACCGCGATGTTCGTGCACGCGGGCTGGCTGCACCTGCTCGGCAACATGCTGTTCCTGCTGATCTTCGGGAACAACGTCGAGGACAGATTCCGCAAAATCCCATATCTGATCTTCTATGTGGCCTGCGGGTACGTGGCCGCGTACGGGTTCGCATTCGTGCACCCCGGCTCCGTCGAGCCACTGGTCGGCGCGTCCGGGGCCATCGCCGGGGTGCTGGGCGCCTACCTGGTGCTCTACCCGCGGGCGCGGGTCTGGAGCCTGGTGCCGTTCCTGTTCTTCATCCCGCTGAAGATCCCCGCGTGGATCGTGCTCGGCCTCTGGTTCGTGCTCCAGTGGGCGTATTCGTTCGGCTTCGCCGCCGGTGGCGGCGGCGTGGCCTACGTGGCGCACGTTTTCGGTTTCGTGGCGGGCGTGCTGGTCGGCCTGATGGTGCGCGCGTCCAGTTCCCAGCGGGCCGTCAGCGCCTAAGGGCGAAGGGCATGAACGTGACAACGAGGCCCTTCCTGTGGCACCAGACTCACATTCATCGCCCCGGCAAGCTGGATGAGTCAAGGGGCATGCCCTAGGGTTCCCCCGTGACTGGGCTCTTCGACGGGGTGTTCTCGCGGGGCGCCGCGGCGACCGATGGCCAGGCGTGGCTGCGGGCCATGCTGGACACCGAGGCGGCGCTGGCCAGGGCGCTGGAGCGGGCGGGGCTTGCGCCCGCCGGCGCGGGCGCGGCGGTGACCGCGGCGGCGGCGGGAACCTTCGACGCTGCCGTGCTCGGCCGGCAGGCGGCGCTGTCAGGCAACCCGGTTCCCGCGCTGGTCGCCGCGCTACGCAAGGCCGTGCCTGCCGAAGTGGCCGACACCGTCCACCGCGGCGCGACCAGCCAGGACATCATCGACACCGCGGCCATGCTGCTGGCCAGGGACGCACTGGGCGCGTTGGCGGCGGACCTGGCCGCCGCCGCCGAGGGCTGCGCCGTGCTGGCTGCGGCCCACCGGGACACCCTGTTGATCGGCCGCACGCTGCTCCAGCAGGCCGTCCCCGTCACCTTCGGCCTGGTCGCGGCGGGCTGGCTGACCGGCCTGGACGAGGCGGGCGACGCCGTGACGCGGGTGCGGGCGCAGCGCCTGGCCGTGCAGTTCGGCGGCGCGGCGGGAACGCTGGCGTCGCTGGGTCCCGAAGGGCCCGCCGTGGCTGGGCTGCTCGCCCGGGAACTGGACCTGGCGCTGCCGGTGCTGCCCTGGCACACCGACAGATCGCGCATCGTCGAGGTCGCCGCGGCCTGCGCCGTCGCGGCCGGGGCACTGGCGAAGATTGCCAGGGATGTGACGCTTCTGGCCCAGTCCGAGGTAGCTGAGGTGCGGGAAGGCGGCGGAGGCTCGGGCGGGGAACGCCGCGGTGGCTCGTCGGCGATGCCGCATAAGCAGAACCCGGTGGCCGCCATCGCCATCCTCGGCTGCACCCGCAGGGTGCCCGGCCTGCTCGCCACCTTGGCCGCCGCAGCCGAACAGGAGCATCAGCGCGCCGCCGGAGCCTGGCACGCCGAGTGGGAGCCCTTCGCCGACGTGCTCCGGGTCACCGGGTCCGCGGCGTCCTGGGCGGTGGACCTGACCGGCGGCCTTGTGGTGGATCCGGCCAGGATGCGGGCGAACCTCGACGCCACCCGCGGGCTGCCACTGGCCGAGCGCGTGGCCGGGCTGCTGGCCCCGGCGCTGGGAGCGGCCGCCGCCCACGACCTGGTCGCCCGGGCCAGCGCGCACGCCGTCGCGGTCGGCGGCACGCTGCGCGAAGCCCTGCTCGGCGTGCCCGAACTGGCCGGCTGGATGGACGGTGCGGGCATCACCGGCGCCCAGATCGACGCGGCACTGGACCCGGCGGGTTACCTCGGCTCGGCCGGGGCGTTCACCGACGCGGCACTGGCCGCGCATGGGCGGCGGTCCTTGCCGACGCCAGAGCCGGGCGAAAAGTAGGTTCAGGCCTACCCGGGACTGGGTGCTGCCCCATGGCGGATCAGGCCAGGCAGGGGCCACGATGGCATCATGTGGATGTTCATCTTGCTGATGTGGCGGATCATGGGCAGGCTGCTGCGCCGGGTGGGCTCGGGCGGCCTGCTGGTTCCGGTGGCCGCGATGGGGATGGCCCTGGCCGGTGTGCACTTCTGGACCGTGGCCCTGGTGCTGATCGCGCTGGCCGTGGTGTTCAGAAAACCGCTGCTGGCCGCGGCCCTGCTGCCGCTCAGCATGGTGGCCGCGGGCCTGTCCGGGCTGGTGGTGGCCGCGATGACCCCCGGCGGGTCGGTGAACTACTTTGTCCGCAGCGTCGCGCGCAAGCCGTTCACTGCCTGGGTCGCGCTGCCCCAGGCGGTCGTCGGTTACTTCCCGGCGAGGACGGGCCAAGCGAAGGGCGGCGGCCCGGTCGCTGCCTGGGTGGGTCCCAAGGGGATACAGGTGCCGGTGAAAGGCACGCTCGTCCCGACAGGAGTAATGCCGCAGGCACCGTGGGTCAGATACTCGACGGTCCGCCCGGTCCCCAACCCTCCAGTGCTCAGGTGGGTGCCTGTTCCGGGCAAACCGCCAGCGACGGAGGCGTGGTCGGTCGCCGGTGTCATCAGCCAGCCGCCCAGTTGGTGGCAGGGGCACCTGCTGGTGCCGGTGGCCCTGATACTGCTCACCATCGGCCTCTGGCTCGCCCCGCGCATGCTCCGCGGGCTGCGCCCGATGGCCGCGGCGCGGATGCCGGAACTGCGGCAGTGGCTGGCCGCGAACCGCTGGGCACTGCTGCTGCCACCGGTGGTCGGGGTCGGCATGGCCGCCTTCGGCGCGCACCCATGGACGATCGCCGCAGTCGTCGCGGCGCTGCTCGTGATCGTGATCCGGTGGCCGGTGATCACCGCCGACCTGGTGCCGTTCGCCCTGGCCGCGCTCGCCGCCATCGGGTATCTGATCGCGGCGCGCTGGCAGTCGGCGTCGCCGGGGCTCTACCAGCACCCCATGTTCTACGGTCCGGTATTGGTCGACGGGCCGAAGTCGGCCATCGCCGCCGGGGCCGAGGCCAGCGCGTTCCTTGCCCTCGGCGCCTGGCTGGTACCCCGGACCATCGGTGCGCACTGGCGCACGGCCCCCGACGACGACCTTGTGGGCCAGGTGGCGCGGCTTACCGAGAGCCGCGGCCACGCCGTGGACGCCGCCGCCGCCGAACTGCGCCGGATCGAGCGGGACCTGCACGACGGGGCGCAGGCCCGCCTGGTCGCGCTCGGCATGAACCTGCGGGCGGTGGAGCGGGTGCTTCCCAGTAGCCCGCAAGCCGCACTCGCGCTGGTCGCCGAGGCGCGGGAAACCTCGGTCCGGGCCCTGAGCGAGTTGCGCGACCTGATCCGCGGCATCTGCCCGCCCGTCCTCGCCGACCGCGGCCTCGGCCACGCGGTCCAGGCGCTGGTGCTGGACACGCCATTGCCGACCGCGCTCGAGGTCGACCTGCCCGGCCGCCTGGCCGCGCCGGTCGAGTCGGCCTGCTACTTCGCGATCGCCGAGGCACTGGCCAACGCGGTGAAGCATTCCGGCGCGCGCCATGCCGGAATCCGCATCCATTACTCCTCGGGCCTGCTGCGGATCCAGGTGGCCGACGACGGGGTCGGCGGCGCGGACCCGGAGCAGGGAACCGGGCTGAAGGGCGTGGAACGGCGGCTCGGCACATTCGATGGCATCATGGCCGTGAGCAGCCCGCCGGGAGGTCCCACCATGATCGCCATGGAGGTGCCGTGCGCGTTGTTGTCGCCGAAGACCTGTTCCTCCTGAGGGACGGGCTCGCCAGGCTGCTTTCCGCGCACGACTTCGAGATCGCCGCAGCGGTGGATTCCGCACCGGGACTGCTGTGCGCGCTGCTCGAGCACCGGCCAGACATCGCGGTGGTGGACGTCCGGCTTCCCCCGGGATTTGCCGACGACGGGCTGCAGGCCGCGCTCGCGGCCCGGCGCGAGGTGCCGGGCCTGCCGGTGCTGCTGCTGTCGCAGTACGTCGAGCAGCTGTACGCCCGCGAGCTGCTTGCCGACCAGGCAGGGGCGGTCGGCTACCTGCTCAAGGACCGGGTGTTCAGCGACGACCAGTTCGTGGACGCGCTCCGTACCGTGGCCGCCGGTGGCACGGTCATGGATCCCGAGGTGGTCACCAAGCTGCTCGGCCGCCATTCGCGGGATGAGCCGATCAGCCGGCTGTCCGGGCGGGAGCGCGAGGTGCTGGAGTTGATGGCCGAGGGGCGTTCCAACACGGCGATCGCGCAGCGGCTGTTCATCTCGGAGAAGGCGGTCAGCAAGCACACCACCAGCATCTTCACCAAGCTCGGACTGGCGGCCGACCAGGACGACAACCGCCGCGTCCTCGCGGTTCTGGCTTACCTGAACTCTTGATGGTGGGGGCGGTCGGCGGGCGCGCCGCTGGCTGGCAGGACGATGCGGTGGGCGGCGTCCGGTGGGCGCGCCGCGGCTGGCATGACGATGCGGCGGTGGGGCGGCGTCCGGCGGGCGCGCCGCGGCTGGGATGACGATGCGAGGGCTTGCCTGGTCTGGCCCGAGGCGCGTGGGGCGGACGCTGACCGTGGGCCACGCTACGCTCGCGGCACATCCCACCGGTCGCCACCTAGGTTTGGCGAGAGGTGGTGCCCCGGTAGTGTTCGCCGCGATGAAACCGTGGAGGCGAGATGGACGATGCGGAGCGCGCGGCGGAGGGGATGAGGGTGCGGCGAGAGGTGCTTGGGGACGCGCATGTGGATCGTGCCGTGGCCAACACCACCGCGGTTACGGCGGATTTTCAGGACTTCATCACGCGGTATGCGTGGGGGGAGATCTGGTCGCGGCCGGGACTATCCAGGGCGGAGCGGAGCATGATCACGCTGACTGCGCTCATGGTGCTGCGGCAGGACGAGGAGCTTGCGATGCATTTGCGGGCCGCGCTGCGCAACGGGCTCACGCCAGAGCAGATCTCTGAGGTGCTGTTGCACACTTCCGTATATGCGGGCGTGCCTGCGGCCAACCGCGCGTTCGCCGTCGCCAACCGGGTGCTCGGCGAGGACGGCCACGGCCCGGTGACGGAGGAACCGGGCCGTAGGCCATCGGGGGGTTCCAGGGGGGTCGCCCCACCGGGATAGCAAGAGCCAGGCGGGCTGAGCGGGCACCGTGTTGACCGGGACCCCTCTACCGGGTGGGCGGCGGTGGAGGCTAGAGTGTCCGTATCTCGCACGCTTGTACAGATTGCGGTCAATGACGATGAGGATTGTTACGGCTGCCCTCATCGGGTCAGGAGGCACTAAGGCATGGCGCGGATCGTGTCACTCGCCGAGGCCATCGCCGCGACCATTCATGACGGCGACTCCGTGGCCATGGAGGGCTTCACGCACCTCATACCGTTCGCGGCAGGGCATGAGCTGATCCGCCAGCAGCGCCGCGACCTCACCCTGATCCGGATGACCCCGGATGTGATCTACGACCAGCTCATCGGGGCCGGTTGCGCGAGCAGGCTGATCTTTTCCTGGGGCGGTAACCCCGGCGTGGGGTCGCTGCACAGGTTCCGGGACGCGGTGGAGAACGCCTGGCCCGGCCCGCTGCAACTGGAGGAGCACAGCCACGCGGGCATGGCGAACCGCTACGTGGCCGGCGCCGCGGGGCTGCCGTTCGCGGTGCTGCGCGGGTATGGCGGTACCGGGCTCGAGAGCCTGCCCGGCCTGGACGGCCAGCCCGCGGTCCGCACGATCACCTGCCCGTTCACCGGGGAGCGGCTGACCGCGGTCGCGGCGCTTACGCCCGACGTGGCGGTCATCCACGCCCAGCAGGCGGACCGGGCGGGGAACATCCAGCTCTGGGGGATCACCGGCGTACAGAAGGAGGCGGTGCTCGGGGCCCGCCGCTCGGTGGTGACGGTCGAGGAGATCGTGGACGAACTGACGCCCAGGACACAGGCGATCGTGCTGCCGTCGTGGACGGTCGACTATGTGGCCCACGCTCCCGGCGGCGCGCACCCGTCGTATGCCCTCGGCTACTCGCAGCGTGACAACGACTACTACGTGACCTGGGATGCCATCAGCAGGGACCGGGAACGGTTCCTGAACTGGCTGAAGACCGACGTCTTCGGCGCCGCGGACCCGGCCCGGCTAGCGAGCGCCGCAGCGGGCGAGGAAGGATAAGGCGCATGAGCCGCGCGGCTGCAGCGGCGGGCGAGTTCACCGCCGACGAGATGATGACGGCATGCGCCGCCCGCGCCCTCAGGGACGGAATGACCTGCTTCGTCGGCATCGGCCTGCCGAGCGCGGCGGCCAACCTGGCCCGGGCCACGCACGCACCGGACCTGGTGCTCATCTACGAGTCGGGCACGATCGGCGCCAAGCCTGGCTGGCTGCCGCTGTCCATCGGCGACGGGGTGCTCGCCGAGACGGCGGACGCGGTGGTCAGCGTGCCCGAGATCTTCAACTACTGGCTGCAGCCGGGCCGGATCGACGTTGGCTTCCTCGGCGCGGCCCAGCTGGACAGGTTCGGCAATATCAACACCACGGTCATCGGCAGCACCTACGCGAACCCGAAGGTCCGGCTGCCCGGTGCCGGCGGAGCCCCGGAGATCGCCGCCTTCTGCCGTGAGGTCATCATCATCGTCCGGCAGAGCCGCCGGTCCTTCGTGGAGCGGGTGGACTTCGTGACGTCCGTCGGGTACGGCACCGGGCGGGGTGACCGTGAGCGGCTGGGCCTGACCGGTGCGGGCCCACGCAAGGTCATCACCGACCTCGGCGTGCTCGAACCGGACCCGGAAACCGGCGAGCTGACCCTGACCGGCGTGTATCCGGGGGTCACGCCGGAGCAGGCGCAGGCCGGCACGGGCTGGGAGCTGGCGGTCTCCGGCAGCCTCGAGGTGCTGGCGCCCCCCTCGGCCGCGGAGCTTTCCGCCCTGCGGGCGCTGCAGGCCATGACCCCGGCTTCAGAAGGATCACGCTGATGGCAGTGCCAGCCCCGACCCCACCACCCCGCCCAAGGCCAGCCCCGACCCCACCACCCCGCCCAAGGCCAGCCCCGACCCCACCACCCCGACCAAGTCACCCGCCGGCATCCGGCTCCGGGCTCGCCTTGCCCTACGTGCGGCCGGCCGGGGTCAATCCGCCGCTGGACTTCGCCGAGTACCGCTCGACGGCACTGCGCGCGCCGCACCAGCCGCTGGTGCTGCTCCCGCACCGGCTGACCGAGATCACCGGCCCGCTGCTCGGCGCCGAGCGGGTCACCGCGGCCGACGCCGACCTGACCGCCCAGCACGAGGGCGAGCCGCAGGGCCAGCGAATCATCGTGTCCGGGCGGGTGCTTGATTCTGACGGCCGGCCGGTGCCGGACACGCTGATCGAGATCTGGCAGCCCAACGCGGGCGGCCGCTACCGGCACGTGGTGGACGACCACCCCGCGCCGCTCGACCCGAACTTCACCGGTCTGGGCCGCTGCGTCACCGACTCGCAGGGCCGGTACCGGTTCGTCACCATCAAACCGGGCTCCTATCCGTGGCGGAACCATCCGAACGCCTGGCGGCCTGCGCACATCCACTTCTCGCTGTTCGGCCGCGCCTTCGCCCAGCGCCTGGTCACCCAGATGTTCTTCCCTGGTGATCCGCTGTTCTTCCAGGACCCGATCTTCAACTCGGTGCCCGAGACGGCCAGGGACCGGCTGATCTCCCGGTTCGACCTCGGCCTGACCGTGCCGGAGTGGGCGCTCGGCTACGCCTGGGACATCGTGCTCCGCGGCCGCGACGCCACCTTCTTCGAGCAGCCGGACGGCCACCGGTGACCGCGAAGCTGACGCCGTCCCAGACCGTCGGGCCGTTCCTGGCGATCGGGCTGCCCTGGCCGGACGGTCCGTTCGTGGTGCCCGAGGGCACCGCCGGGGCCGTCACCATCACCGGCCGGGTGTTCGACGGTGCCGGGGACCCGGTCACCGACGCGCTGGTGGAGACCTGGCAGGCAGACCCGGACGGCCGGTTCGCCCACCCCGACGACCCTCGCGGCGCGGCCAGCCCCGGGTTCCGCGGTTTCGGCCGGTGCCCCACCGGCCCCGAGGGGGCGTATCGCATCGTGACGCTCAAGCCGGGGCCGCTGCCCAGCCCGGACGGGGGGACAGAAGCACCGCATCTGGATGTCTCCGTGTTCGCCCGCGGGCTGCTCGACCGGGTGGTGACGCGGGTCTACTTCCCCGATGAGGGGCAGGCGAACGGGGCGGACCCGGTGCTCGCCTCGATCGACCCGGCCAGAGTGGCCACCCTGATCGCCGCGGCGGACCCGGACGCGCCGGGCCTGCTGCGCTTCGACATTCACCTGCAGGGAGATCAGGAGACGGTCTTCTTCGATGTCTGAGCCAGGCGGAAACGGGCTGCCCCATCGAGGGGCACGGTCGCCGGCGCCGGTGGAACTGTCCGCACGCATGAGCGGGCCGTCCGGGGCGCCGGTCCTGGTGCTGGGCAACTCGCTCGGCACGACCATGGAACTGTGGGAGCCGCAGCTAGACGCGCTGGGCCGCCGGTTCCGGCTGCTGCGGTACGAGCACAGGGGCCACGGCGGCTCACCCGCGCCACCGGGTCCCTACGCCATCGCCGGCCTCGGCGCCGACGTGCTGGCGCTGCTCGATGAGTTCGAGGTCGCCACCGCGCACTACGCCGGTGTGTCGCTCGGCGGCATGGTAGGCATGTGGCTCGCCGCGAACGCCCCGGACCGGATCGGGGCACTCGCCCTGTGCTGCACCTCGGCGTACCTGCAGCCCGCGCAACTGTGGGTGGACCGGGCCGCGGCGGTACGCAGCGACGGGCTCGGCTCGATCTCCAAGCAGGTCGTCGGGCGCTGGTTCACCGCTGCCTATGAGGCCGCCCATCCGGGCACCGTGGCGCGGTTCGTTACCACGCTGGAGCGAGACATCGCCCCCGAGGGCTACGCGGGCTGCTGCGACGCGATCGCGGCGATGGATCTGCGGCCCCTGCTCGCCTCGGTCACCGCGCCGACGCTCGTCGTCAGCGGGGCCGAGGACCCGGCGACCCCGCCGTGGCACGGGGCCGTGATAGCGTCCGCGATCCCCGGTGCGCGGCTACGGGTCATCCGCGGTGCCTCGCACCTGGCCAACGTGTCCTCGGCGGCCGAATTCACCGCCACGCTCCTGGCCCACCTGGACGGGTGACCGGCCGGTTTATCCGGTCTCGCCCGGGGTGACCGCGAGCAGTGCCAGGATCGACCTGGCGAAGTGGCGCTCCACTGCGTCCCGCTCCCGCGCCGCCTCGCCCGTGCGCTCGTCGGCCGCTTGGCTCATGCGTCTACCGTAGGCGGTAGGCCGGCCGTGCCGGGCCCGCCTGCCAGCAACGAAGGAGGCTTCATGCTGCCCTGGTCCGCCGACCTGAGGGGTCGCATCGATCAGCAGACGATCACCAGCGAGCTGCTCAAGGACAACCCGCTGAAGGATCCCTTTGAGCGGCCGCTGTGGGTGTATCTGCCGCCGGGGTATGACGCGGAGCCGGACCGCCGCTACCCCTCGGTGTACGTGATCCAGGGCTATACCGGTCATCTGGCGATGTGGAACAACCGTGCCCCGTTCCGGCAGCCGTTCCCCGAGACCGCCGACGCGGTGTTCGCTGCGGGCGAGGCGCCGCCCGCCATCGTGGTGTACGTGGATGCGTGGACCGCGTACGGCGGCAGCCAGTTCGTCGACTCCCCGGGCACCGGCCGCTACCACTCCTACCTCTGCGACGAGGTGGTCCCGTGGGTGGACGCGCGGTACCGGACGCTGGGCGACCCCGGCCACCGGGCGATCATGGGCAAGTCGAGCGGCGGGTTCGGCGCGATGATCACCCCGATGCTGCGGCCCGACCTGTTCGGCGCGCTGGCCACCCACGCCGGCGACTCGCTCTACGAGCTGTGCTACATCCCGGAATTCGGCAAGGCCGTGCGCCACCTGCGCGAGTACGACGGTGACATCTGGCGCTGGTGGGCGGACTTCGGCTCACGGACGTCCTTTACCAAGGAGGCCGACCACGACCTGCTCACGCTGCTCGGCGTGGCCGCGTGCTTCTCGGCCGACCCGGACGGCACGGTGCAGTTGCCCTTCGACCCCAGGACCGGGGTGATCCGGCCCGAGGTCTGGCAGCGCTGGCTGGACTGGGACCCGGTCCGGATGATCCCGAAGTACGCCGACGCGCTTCGGGGCCTGCGGGCCATCTGGATCGACGCCGGCGTGCGGGACGAGTGGTTCCTCGATATCGGCGCCGAGGCGGTCAACGCGGGGCTGCGGACGGCGGGCGTTCCCGCCGAGAGGATCAGGTTCGAGCTTTTCGAGGCCACCCACATGGGCATCGACTACCGGTACCCGCTGTCGCTGGCCTGGCTCTGCCACCAGATTGCGGCCAAGGCCCCGTGACGAAGGAACGGGGCCGCAGGCCATCGGGGGTTCCAGGGGGTCGCCCTCCGGGCTAACACTGGCTAGGCGGTTTCGTCGAACAGGTGGCCGGCCACCCGGGCCAGGTGCGCGCGCATCGCCTCCACCGCGCGGTCGGCATCCCTGGCCCGCAGCGCGGCCACCAGTTCGGCGTGGTCGGCCTGGTAGGCGCGCTGGCGGTCCCGCGATGCGCTGCGGCGCTTCAGGTCGCCCCAGAAGCGGCCGTGTCTTGCCTCCTCGATGACCGCGTACAGCCTGGTCAGCAGCGGGCTGTGGCTGGCCGCCATGATGCTGCGGTGCAGCGCGAGATCCCAGGTCTCGAACTCGTCGTAGCTGGCGGCGCGTTCGCCACCGGCCAGGCACCGGCCGATCTCCTCGAAATCGGCGGCCGTGGCCCACGCGACCACCAGGCGCATCGCCGGCGGCTCCAGCAGCCGGCGGATCGTCATCACGTCCGCTGGTGCGAAGCCGCCCTGGCCGGCCGGGCGCCCGCCCGGGCCCAGGTACTGCTCGGCCACCATGTCCGCGCTCGCGGTCTGGCCGGCGGTTGCCCCATCCCCGGTGCTCCCGTCGGGTTCTTCCCGCAGAAAGGTGCCGCGGCCCACCTCACGGGAGATGTGCCCCTCCGCCTCCAGGACCGTGAGGGCACGCCGCACCGAGGTGCGGGTCGCCCCCAGGTTCGCCGCAAGCTCCCGTTCGGTGGGCAGCCGGGAACCGCGGCGCAGGCCGGCGCGCCGCGATTCGTCAAGGATGACCTCCGCGAGCCGGTGCCGGTGATCCGACGGTTGCGCTGGGATGTCCCCGGGCGGTTTCCCCATCCCCGTCCGCTCCTTTACTCGCTCTAGAACAAAGCTCAACCAATCATACCAATCGTGACCAGACTGTGACGCCGCCACGCATTATTCACCTATCCGTAATACTTGACCTGGTATCTGAAGCGGACCTATTCTCAACCAATCCGCATCCCAGAACCAATCGCGGCCGGTCACCTGCCTCGCGCCACCGATGCGCTGCCGAGACCGCAAACGATTGGGGCGCGAGCGTAAAGGAGACTCCCAGGTGAGGCTGGCCACCATTGCTACGGACCGGGGACCGCGCCTGCACGTCAAGGCGCGCTCCGGCTACGTCGATGTCGGTGAGGCCACGGGCGACGAGCACATGTCCTCCCTCCAGCACGTGCTGACAGCGGGGGACCGGGCGATGGACGCGATCCGGCCGCTGGCCGACCGGGATGGCCGCGAAGTCGAGCCGGCCGAATTCGCCGCGGCGGTGCCAGCCCCGCCGCGCATCCTGTGCCTGGGCCTGAACTACAGCGAGCACGCTCTCGAGGGCGGGCGCGCCGTGCCGACCTGGCCGGACGCCTTCGTGCGGGGCAGCGACAGCGTCCTGCCCCCCTACGCCGACCTGGTGAAGCCGGCGCTCACCAGCAAGTTCGACTATGAGGCCGAACTCGGCATCGTGATCGGTGCCGGAGGCCGGTACATCCGCGCGGAAAAGGCCCTGGACGCGATCGCGGGCTTCGTGGTGGTCAACGACGCCTCCTGCCGCGACTGGCAGCGGGCGGCCACCCAGTGGACGGCCGGCAAGAACTTCGTGGGCAGCATGCCCATCGGCCCGGAAGTCGTTACCACCGATGAGGTGGACGTCGGTGACCTGGCCATCAGTTCGACGCTCAACGGGACCGTGATGCAGTCGGCGCGCACCTCCCAGATGCTGGTCAGCGTCCCCGCGGCGATCGAGTTCTTCTCTTCGTTCACCCGCCTGGCCCCCGGTGACGTGATCGCCACCGGCACGCCGGGCGGCGTTGGTTTTGCCCGCACCCCGCCCGTGTGGATGGAGCCCGGCGACGTCATCGAGGTGACGGTCGAGGACGTGGGCACCATCCGCAACCGGGTCGTTGCCGAGGAGGGCGCACCGTCCGACTGGCGCTGGCACCCCGGTGGCTCCCCGGCCCGGCCAGGGCTGTGACCCGGATGGCCGGGCCGCTGTCCTCCCTTCCCACCAGTCACTCCATCTCCCGGAGAGTCCATGAAGTCGACGACACCGGTCCCCGTGGCCAAGGCTGCGGGTGATCAGAGACACGCACCACGCACTGCTCCGCGAATACTGTCCCTCGGGGCGGTTGCTGGAGCCGCCGCTCTCGCACTCACGCTTGCCGCCTGTGGCAGCAGCAACTCCTCCAGCCCGTCCAGCGGCTCGAGTTCGGCCGCCTCGGGCGCCACGCTGACCGTCGCCGACGTCGCCCCGTTCAGCGGGCCCGACGCCGCTCTTGGTCCCACCTACCTCGCCACCTGCTACGGCGCCACGAGCGTCATCGACGCTCACGGCGGCGTGCTCGGGCACAAGCTGACCTGCAAGAGCGTGGACACCCGCGGCGAGCCTGCCGACGCCGTGCCCGCGGTCAACCAGATGTTCGCCAGCACGCCCAACCTGGCCCTGGTCATCGGCTGCACTTCGGACGAGGCGGCGTCCGTCGTCCCGATCGTCAACTCCCACAAGATGGCCATGTTCTGCATGACCGGACAGTCCGAGTTCGACCACGTGCACTTCCCCTACTTCTACCGGCTGGTCCCGCCGGACCTCGAAGAGTCCTACGCGATGGTGGACATCGCCCAGCGGCTTGGCTACAAGCGGGTCGCGCTCGCGTTCGGCAACGACATCGGGTCCCAGACGTTCGTGCAGCCGGCCATCGCCTCGCTCAAGAAGGCAGGCATAGCCGTTGCCACCAGCCAGACGCTCGACCTGAAGGCCACCACGTTCCGCACCGAGGCCGCGGCGATCATCGGCTCCCACCCGCAGGCGATCATGACCGAGGCGCTCGGCACCGCCGACCCCACCCTGTTCGCCGAGATCAAGCAGCTCAACCACGGCAAGACCATCCCGATCATCGCCACCTCCGCGGCGATCTCGCCGCCCTTCTACAAGGCGGCGGCCGCGGCCGTGGGCGGAAGCACGTTCGCGTCCAGCTTCCACGCGGACAACCTGGTCACCGAGACGAGCGGGCCCGCCTATGGACCGTTCAAGGCGGCGCTGCTGTCCCAGCAGGGCAAGGTGCCCGGCACCGCCGGCAACTTCACCACTTATCTGAGTGCTCCCGGTGGCGTCCACCTCTACGACGGCATCAACCTCGCCGCGCTGGCCATGCTGATGTCGAAGAGCACCAGCCCGGCCGTATACGGCCCGGACATCATCAAGATCGGTGACGGCGTCCCCGGCGCCACCGTCTGCTATGGCTTCGTGCAATGCGCCGCGGCGCTCAAGGCGGGCAAGTCGATCAGGTATGAGGGCCCCGGCGGCCCGACCGCCTTCGACAGTTATCACGACTCGACCGGCATCTTCCAGATCGACACCTACAGCCCGTCCGGCCAGGTGAACGTGGCCGGTAACATCACCGCCGCACAGTTGCGGGCCGTCCAGCCTTGATCCGCAGTGCTAGCCCAGGGGGGCGACCCCCTGGAACCCCCGCTGGCCTCAAGGCCTCGCGACTGCGTCGCGTGGCCTTGAGGCCTGCCCCGGAACGTCCCGCGCGGGCACTGGTGCCCCGGCCAGTGCCCGCCGGGGCACCCCCCGGCGCCCGGGGGGCGGGCATACCGTGAGCCTGTTCCTCGCCTCCATCGGGTTCGGCCTGGTCACCGCGTCGGTGCTGGCAATCGCCTCGGTCGGGTTCACCCTCCAGTTCGGCGTCACCGACATACTCAACCTGGCCTATGGCGCGATCATGATCCTCGGCGCCTTTCTGGCCTACCTGGTGAACGAACACGGCATCTCGGTGTGGCTCGGGATGCTCGTCGCGATGGCCGCCTGCTCTATGGTCTCGGTACTGCTCAACGGGGTCATCTACACCCCGTTCCAGCGGCGCGGTGCCAGCCCGATCACCATGGTGATCGTGTCACTCGGGATGACCCTCATCATCGAGTTCGGGGTGGAGGCGGTGGCCGGCGGCGTCCCGGTCTCCTACACCATGGGCAACGGCCCCACCTTCACGGCAGGCTCCTTCACCCTGACGGGAGTCCAGCTGGTCATCATCGCCATATCCGTAATCGTGATGCTCGGCGTGCATGCCCTGCTGCGGTACACCAAGCTGGGCAAGGCGATGCGCGCCACCGCCGCCAACCGCACCCTGGCCCGCAACTGTGGCATCCGCACCGGCCGGGTCATCGCCGCGACCTGGGCGCTGACCGGCGCGCTGTGCGGCCTGGCGGGCACGGTTTTCGCGATCGACGCGGGCAGCTTCGACGCGACCTCCACGGATGTGTTCCTGGTCCTCATCCTGGCCGCGGTCTTCCTCGGCGGCCCAGGCCAGCCCTACGGTGCCATGCTGGGTGCGCTGGTCATCGGCCTGGCCACGGAGGTCAGTGCCGTGTTCATCCCGGCCGACTACAAGTACGTGATCGCGTTCGTGGCGCTGCTCGTCATGCTCGGCGTGCGCCCCACCGGCTTGCTCGGCGAGCGGGTATGACACCGGAACGAGGCCGCGCGTGAACTCCTTCTATCTGATCAACCTCCTGGTCTACGCGGCCGTCGACGCCATGGCCTGCCTCGGCCTGAATCAGCAGTTCGGGGTCGCCGGCGTCACCAACTTCGGCTTCATCGTGTTCCAGGCGGCCGGCGGGTATGCGGCCGCGATCTTGGCCATCCCCCCCGACAGCGCCAACGGCGGGTTCCAGTCCTACATCGGTGGCTGGAACCTGCCGTTCCCGCTGCCGTGGATCGGTGCGGCGGTGGCCGGCGGCCTGGTCGCGCTCCCGTTCGTCTTCCTGTTCGGGCGGCGGCTGCGCGGCGACTTTGCCGCGGTCGCCCTGCTGGTCACCGCCGTGCTGCTGAACCTGCTCGTGACGAACTACCGGCCGTTGCTGAACGGAGACGCGGGACTGTCGCTCATCCCGACGCCGCTGCGCGGGCAGAACATGTTCAGCGTGGAGCCGCTCAGCTACGAGTGGGGCTTCACCGCCGGGACCATCATCCTGGCCGTGTGCGTGTTCGCGTTCCTGCGCCGCCTCACCGAATCCCCTTACGGCCGGTCGCTGCGCGCAATGCGGGACAACGACGCGGTGGCCGACTCGCTCGGCAAGAACCTGCTGTCGATGCGGACCGCCATGCTGGTAACCGGGGGAGCGGTGGCCGGGCTGTCCGGCGGGATCCTGGTCACCTACATCACGACGTGGTCGCCGGCGGAGTGGGGATACGCCGAGACGGTCGTCCTGTTCGCGGCGGTCATCATCGGCGGGGCCGGGAACCAGTGGGGTGCGGTGCTCGGGGCCGCGCTGGTGCCGGTGGGGTTTGAAGAGGTCACCAGGTACATACCCACGTCCAATAATTTGCCGCCGAACCTGATTCCTTCGCTGGAGTGGGTCGCTATTGGGGTGCTGATCATTGGTTTCCTGTGGTTCAGGCCACAGGGATTGGTGCCTGAACGTAAACGAGTGATCGCGGTGGGGGCGCCGTCCGGGGCGCGTGACACGCGGTGGCGGGCGTGGGCGGCACCGGCCGCGCGGCGCGCCACGGGCTGGCGAGCCGATGCGACGCCTGCCTTGTCGGTGCCTGAGACGCGTGAACCGGGCGGTGACGGAAGGCAACAAAACGCCAGTGGCGCATCCCCGCAGCCGGTACCTCAGCCGACTGCCGGGGAGGGGGGGAGAGCGAGAGGGGATTCGGGGAACTCTGGCTCCTCGGAGCCGACGGGAGCCGTGGTGCTGGAGGCGGTGGGGCTCAGCCGGGAGTTTGGGGGAGTGCGGGCGGTTGATGATGTCTCGTTCAGCGTTCGTCAAGGGACGTTGACGGGGTTGATCGGGCCTAACGGGGCGGGGAAGTCGACGTTGCTGGCGATGCTGGCGGGGACGTTGCCGGTGTCCGGCGGGAAGGTGCTGTATCTCGGGGATGACGTGACGTCCCTGGCGGCGTTCCGGCGGGCGCGGATGGGGCTCGTCAGGACGTTTCAGCTGGCCAGTGAGTTCAAGCGGCTGACGGTGATGGAGAACCTGGTGTCGTCGGTGCAGCGGCACCGCGGGGATTCCTTCCTCGGGGCGATGGGCGGGCGGCGGTACTGGGGGGCCGACGAGGCCGCCGCGGTGGGGCGTGCCTCGGAGCTGCTGGAGCGGTTCGGCCTTGCGGACAACGCAAACAGCTATGCGGGGGACCTGAGCGGAGGGCAGCGGCGGCTGGTGGAGATCATGCGTGCGCTGATGGCCGGGCCCCGGATGCTGCTGCTCGACGAGCCCATGGCCGGGGTGCACCCGCGCCTGGCACGGCGGATCGGCAACGAGCTCGTCGCGCTGTGCGCCGAGGGGATGACCATCCTGATGGTCGAGCACGAACTGGCCATCATGGACGAGTTCTGCGATCCGGTGGTGGTGATGGCGGAGGGGGCGGTGCTCGCCGAGGGCACCATGCAGCAGCTCCGCGGGCGGCAGGAGGTCGTGGAGGCCTACCTTGTCGGCTGACGTCACGCTGCGGGGGCTGCCGTTGCGCGCCGAAGGGATCACGGCCGGCTATGGCGGCGACCCGGTGATCCGGGGCATCACCGTCAGCGTCGATCCCGGCCAGGTGGTCTCGCTGGTCGGTCCCAACGGCTCCGGCAAGAGCACTCTGCTCAAGGGCCTGGTCGGCATCGTGCACGTCTCGTCGGGCACGGTGACCGTCGGCGGCAGGCAGGTCACCAACATGGCGCCGGAGGAGATCGCCCGCGCCAGCGTCGGTTACGTGCCGCAGGTCGACGACGTGTTCGGCCCGCTGACCGTGCGGGAGAACCTGGAGATGGGCGGGTACCTGCTGCCGCGCGGCGAGGTGCCCGGCCGGATCGACAAGGTGCTCACGGTCTTTCCGCGGCTGGCCGGGATGGCCGGCCGCAGCGCCGGCAAGCTGAGCGGCGGCGAGCGGA
Source organism: uncultured Actinomycetes bacterium (assembly GCA_963706115.1). GTDB lineage: Bacteria > Actinomycetota > Actinomycetes > Streptosporangiales > Streptosporangiaceae > DASXKD01. The sequence goes on from CAVPMG010000015.1 coordinate 120,143, forward strand.
AGATGCTGGCCATGGGCCGGGTGCTCATGCTCGACCCGGGACTGTTCCTGCTCGACGAGCCAACCGCGAACCTTGCGCCCGCCATAGCCATCGCCCTGCTCGAGGAACACGTGCGCGGCCTGGCCGCCAGCGGCGCGGCAGTGCTCATCGTGGAGCAGCGCGCCAAGGCCGTGCTGGCCATCTCCGACCGCACGTACGTGCTGGGCGGCGGCGAGGTGCGGATGGAAGGGACGCCGGCGGAGTTGTCGGCCAGCCCCGAGTTCATCGAGTCGTTCCTCGGTGGCCGCGCACGGCCAGTCGGGTCGGCGGAGGGCTAACTTTCAGGCCGCGGCAGGCTCAGGCTCGCGCCCCGCCACCCGCAGCACGCCATGAAGCGCTCTTATGCCCAACGGAACGCCCGTGGCCAGCGGGGACGCGCACGGCAGCGGCTCGCCATCGGCCCCGCCGAACATGGCGCGATCCGCGGTCACCGTGACGCTGGCCGCACGGGTGATGCCGACCTGGGCCAGCCGAGTGTGCCTGCCCCGGCTGGCCTGCAGCATCACCCGCACGAAGGACAGCTTCGAGCCATCGCTGACCGTGACCACATCTAGCAGGCCGTCGGTGACGTCGGCGTCCGGCGCGGCGGGCGTGCCACCGGCGAAGTAGGCCGAGTTGGCCACCACGACACAGAAGCCGGGGAAGGCTGCCGGGGTGCCGGCCCCGGTGCCGATCGCGAAGCTGGCCGGCTGCCAGGCCAGCAGGGCGCGCAGCCCGGCGATCTGGTAGGCCAGGCCGCCCGGCGGCAGGCGGCTGGCGGCGGCGATCCGCGCGCCCTCCGACGGGATGCCCAGGTAGACACTGCCCGCCACCACCTGCTCCGGCCCGTCACCCGCACGGACACCGATCAGGTCCACCTCCCGGTGCCCGCCGCGCAGCAGGACCGCGGCCGCCCGCGCCGGGTCGGCGGGGATGCCGAGCATGTGGGCGAAGTCGTTGCCCCGGCCCGCCGGGATGATGCCGAGCACCCCGCCCGCGGCCGCCACCGCGGCGGCCATCCGGCCGACCGTGCCATCGCCGCCCACCGCCACGACGATCTCGCCCCGCTCCGCGGCATCGGCGGCCAGCGTGGCGGCATGGTCGAGGCTCGAACTCTCCTCCACGCGGACGGTGCCGCCGGCCGCCGAGAGCGGCCCGAGCACCGCGGGCATGCGGCGGATACCCCGGCCGTGGCGGGCGGCCGGGTTCACCACGAAGCAGTACGTATCGCCGGTCACGTTGGTGCCTCCCTCGCCTGCATCCGCGATCATCCCGCGCCGCCGGGCGGCGCGCCAGAAGCCGCGGCCTTTGTGGTGCCGAACACGACGGCGCGGGAGGCGTACGATCGGATGCCATGTCGGGTGACGACGAAGCGGCCGAGGCCGGGCTGTCCCAGGTGAGCGGCCGTTTCCTGCAGGTGCAGACCACCACGGACTCACGCGCCGAGGCGGTGGAGCTTGCCCGTGGGGCGGTGGAGGCCCGCCTTGCCGCATGCGCCCAAGTCAGCGGCCCGGTAGCCAGCACCTACTGGTGGGAGGGAACGGTGGAGCGGGCCGAGGAATGGCTGCTCACCCTCAAGCTGCCCGCCAGCGGGTACCAGGCGCTCGCCGACTTCATCGCCCGCAGCCACAGTTACGACGAGCCGGAGATCGTCGCGACGCCGATCGTGGCGGGCTCGGAGGGCTTCCTGAGCTGGATCGAGGAAGAGACCCTCAGGTCCTGACCGGTGCGGGCCGCCGGGACCGCCGCCGCGATGCGCCGCGTGGTCAGGTGGTGGTCCATTCGGTCAGAAAGTGTTCGCTGCCGCGCTGGCAGTCCAGGCGCATCGGCCCGGGCGGGGGCGCGGGAAGGCTGAAGCAGCCGACCTCATCCGCGTCCGCGGCCGCCTGCGGGCCGTCCGGGGTCACCAGCGTGACCCGCGCTGGCCCGGGCGGTGTCAGCTGCCCCACGATCCCGTCGTCGTCGATTTCGATCTCGACGCTCAGCCGCTCACCATGGAAGGTGAACACGCGCGGTGAGCCCTGCCCGGCATCGCGCACCAGGGCGGTATCGCGCACCGTCAGCTCGGTCTCCAGGCTGAGGATCTCCAGGTCGGCATCCACGGTCCGCCAGGTGAACGCCGCCTGGGCAGCCCGGATCAATCTCTCGTCCACGGGTGGCTCCCGCAGTGCGGCACGTAGCTCACGCAGGAGCTCGTCATCGGTCCAGCGGGGCGAGCTCAAGCTGATCACCGCCCTTCTGATGCTCGGCGGCTGGCTGGGTGCCCAGGTAACTCCGCAGGGCACGAGTCTGCCGCAGCCGTGCCAGGCAGCGCCCGAGGGTGGGCCCGATACTGCCGGTTTTCATCTGCAGTAGCTCGGAGACGTTCTTGTATGGCTCCGCCAGGGCGTACAGCCGCAGCAGGGCCTGGTCTTCCTCGCTGAGCTCGGCGAGCCCGTCGCGCAGAGCCACGCGGAGCTCGGCCCGCATGGCCGCCGCCTCGATGTCATCGGCGCTCGGCTGCTTCGCTGTCTCGCCGGACTGTGGATCCACCGGTACCGTGCGCCGAAGGCGATCTACCTGGCGGATGCATTCGTGCATCGTGGTGCTGCGCAGCCAGCCGGGCAAGGCCTCGGGGTCACGCAGGCTGCCGAGGTTCTCGACCAGCTTCAGCCATACGGTCTGGTAGACGTCCTCGGCGTCCGCCGGGGTGAGACGGTAGCTTCGTATCACGGCCATCACCGGGTGGGCAAAGCGGCGAACAAGCTCATTCCATGCTGCCTGGTCACCATCCGCGCTGGCCCGGACCAACCGGCCGACCTCCGGTCTGTCCCCCATGCCCTCCATCCTCCTACCGACGGGGGGATTTGGCACAACGGGCTTCCTGCGCCCCCGTCTACTCCTAGGGAGCGTGGCGGCGCGGCGGTGATACGAAGTTGGCGAAATCGAGACATTAAATCCCCTTCAGTATCTGTACCGCCCGCCCGAAGTCAGGTATCGGCACGGCCAGTTGCAGCAACTCGTCCAGCGCGCCGCGGAGCGTGACGCCGGGGGCCTGGTACAGCCGGGCGATGGCCGCCGTGATCTGTGGGGCGGCGAACGAGGTGCCGCTCCACACGGCGAAGGGATCCGGCGGGAGGAACTCGGTCTCGGCCGGGTCGATCAGCGGGCTCTCCTTGCCGTAGACGTAGGTGGAACGCAGTCCCTGCCCAACGGTCGAGCAGGTCACCCAGAACCCGCGGCTGGACCACAGCGACGGAGTCATGTTCGGGTTCAGGCCGGCCACCGAGACCACCCCGGGGAAGGCGGCCGGCCAGAACGGCCGGGTGTCGCCACAGTTGCCGGCGGCGGCGACGATGATCGTCTTTTCGTCGTCCGGCTTGCCCGCGTCCAGTTCGGCGATGACCGCCAAGGCGGCCTCGAGCGCGATCGGCGGGAAGTCATCCTGCGTACGGCAGCCGAGCGAGAGGTTGATGATCTGGTTGCCCGCTCTGACCGCCTCGATCATGGCGCACGCCACGTCGACTTCGCTGCCGATGCCGTCGCTGTCGATCGCCCGGTACATGCTGAGCGTGGCGTACGGGTCGACCTGATTGACGATCCCGGCGACGAACGTGCCGTGGCCGGCGTCGAAATCCAGAAACTGGTGCGGGCCCCCGATGGGGAAACTGGTCAGCGGGTCGATGTTGTCCGGGGTGCGGGGGACTCCGTCGAGCAAGCCATCGGCCCGGTCCACCGCCTGGTTGGCGATCCCGGTGTCGATGATCGCCACCCTGGCCACCTTGGCCGGCCGGACCTGGGCCCGCAGCGATTCCGGCTGCGGCTGATCGGCGGCTGGCTGGGGCGCCGGGCCGGGGGGCGGCGAGTGGCGCCTGGCTGGGGGCTGGCAGCGGCGCGGGTGGGTGCTTGTGCACCGGTGCGGACGGCGTGCAGTAGTTGAAGGACGCGGAAAACCCTCGCAGCCGCAGATCCCTGGCGATGTCGGCGAGCACGTGAGCGTCGAGGTGCTTGCTGGGCACGAGCCGTACGATCCTGTCCGCAAGCTCGGGGCAGTCCACCCGGACCGGCTCGAACCCGAGCGCGTCCAGGTACGGCTTGGCGCTCAGGCTTGCGCCCGTCCATCGCAATCCGCCGGGGTAGCCCAGGTACGACTCCATGGTGATCAGCAGCTCGCCTTTGACCAGCACGGTGTCGAAGCCCACCTCGACCGGCAGGTGGTCGAACTGCACCACGTCTTCGCCGCCGCGCTCGCGGCGCTCCTTCAGGAGCCTGAGCAGCTCATGCCGGACAGAAGGCTCATAGCGCAGTTGCGCCAGCTGCTGCACTTCCCACTGCACGTCCTCCGGCGTGCCCCCTGGTGTGTCACTGTGCCAATCCGAGAAGTGATCGGGAAACGGAACGCCCCAATTTCGCTGGTCAGAAACCATCTGATTCACCGATCCTTTAGGCATGGCAGGCAGTGTCGGGGGTGACGTCGTCGGTCAGCCGGAACCATCTCCTTCTAACACAGAGCCCCCAGGGGGGCTTGTGATACGCGCCGAACGCGCGCATCAGGACGTGGCTGCCAATCCGGACCTATTCCGGCCGGTAGCAGAGGCTTTGGTCGTCGAGGCACGACAGGCGCGTCACCCGCAGGCGCTCGCCCTGGCGCTGCGGGCGCTGGCGCTGGCCGAGCAATCCAGGCTCAACGACGCCACGGCGATCGTGCTGCTTGACGAGGCCTGCCGGATCGCGCGCCGCCACCATCTGCGGGACACGCTCGCGGATCTGCTGATGAGCCGCGCCGCCGTCCAGCAGGAGCTTGGCCGGTTCCCGGCCGCCCGCAGGGACCTGGCCGCCGCCGCGGCGCTTGTCACCGGCCCTGCCGCGCTGGAACTGGACTTCAACCGCGGCGTCCTGCTGCAGAACAGCGGGCGGCTGGACGATGCCGCGGCGATCTATCACCGGCTGCTCGCCGACTCAGGCATCAGCACCTGGCGGCGCGCCGTTTGCGCGAACAACCTTGCCCTGATCGAGGCCGAGCAGGGCCGGTTCGGCGCGGCGTTGCAGCGCCTCGGCGAGACACCTGACAGTGCGGAGGTCGGTCCCGCGCTCACCGCCACCCTCACCCAGACCCGGGCCTGGGTCACCATGAAGTCCGGGCGGTTCGCCGAAGGCCTGCGGATCTTCGAGGAGGCGGCGCGGGCCTACCAGGCCGCCGCGCTCCCCCTGGGAGAGCACTACATCGAGTACGCCGACGCGCTGATGGAGCTGCGGCTGCTGCCCGAGGCCACCGATGCGGCGCGCCGGGCGGTGCGCGAATTCTCCGACACCGGGATCCCGCTCATGGCGGCCGAGGCCCAGCTGCGGGTCGCGCAACTCACCCTGCTGGCCGGTGACTACGACGCAGCAGTCACTGCGGCTGCCGCCGCGGCGGCGGCCTTCGGGCGGCAAACCCGCGCGGCCTTCCGTGCCCGGGCGGTCCTCGTCGCCGCGGAGGCGCGTCTGGGCGCTGGCACCGGTGGCCTGGAGGAACTGCGCCAGGCCGCCGGGGCAGCCCGGCTGCTCGCCAGCACCGGGTCCACCGCAGCGGCGGTGCAAGGCTTCCTGGTATCCGGGCGCCTCGCGGCCGCCCTTGACCGGCACCGCCAGGCGCTCGCGGCCCTGGCCCGGGCCGGATCGCTGGCCCGCGGGGCAGCGGTGCTGGTCCGGCTCCGTGGCCAGGTCGCCGGCGCGCTCGCCGCCAGCCTGAAGAACCGCGACCGCGAGGCACTGGCACATTGCCGCCGCGGCCTCACCGATCTTGCCCGGCACCGCAACGGCCTGCCCTCGGTGGAGCTGCGCGCGCTCGCGTCGGGGCATGGCGCGGAACTGGGCCGGATCGGGCTGGAGGTGGTGGTCAGGAACGGTTCGCCGGCCCGGGTGCTGAACTGGATGGAGCGCGGCCGCGCTGCCGCCTTGCTGGCCATCGAGCCACCGGCGTTCGCGCCGATCAGCGCGGACATCGCCGCGTTGCGCGCGGCGGCGGCCGGGACGCGGGAGCCCGCGGGCCAGAGCCTGGCAGCGGCGCGTGCCGAACGGCCGGGGCCCGAGCAGGCGGTACTCGAGGAGCGGATCCGGCACGCCACCTGGCGGGCTGACCCGATGACGGAGGCCTCCGTGGCACCGGTTGCGATCGGCGCGCTGCGTGACCGGCTGGCCGGCCGGATGCTTGTCGCGTACGGCCTGCTCGGAGACGAACTGGTCGCGGTGGTCATCGGCTCCCGGCGCAGCCGGATCGCCCCCCTGGGGCCGCTGCGGCCGGTCCGGGAACAGGTGCGTGCGCTGCTATTCGCGCTGCGCCGCCTCGCGCAGCCAGGGAATCCGGCCGGGCACGCCGCCGCCAGGGCCAGTGCCGACCTGCGCCTGCGCCGGCTGACCGAACTGCTGCTGGCCCCGCTGCACGTGGGCGCGGGCGACGAACTCGTGGTCATTCCCGTGCCGGGCCTTGACGGCGTCCCGTGGGCGGCGGTGCACGCGGGCCCCGTTGCCGTGGCGCCATCCGCGACCATCTGGGCGCGCACCGCGGCGGCGGCGCACGCCGGGCCGTCCGCCGCCGATCCGGGCCAGGCTGTGGCACTCGTGGCCGGGCCCGATCTGCCCGGGGCCGTCGAGGAGGTTGAGACGCTGGCCAGCCTCTACGTGACCGCGCGCCGCCTGATGCCCCCCGCGAGCACCGCCGGCGCCGTGGCCGACGCCCTGGCGGGTGCCGATCTCGCCCACCTTGCCTGCCATGGCGTGCTGCGGGCGGACAACCCGATGTTCTCCTCCCTGCTGCTCAGTGACGGCCCGATGACGCTCCAGGAGATCTACGCGCGGGGGCTCGCGCCGCGGCAGCTCATCCTCGCGTCGTGCCAGTCCGGCTCCCAGGCCAGCTATGCGGGCGACGAGGTGCTCGGCTTCGTGGGTGCGCTGCTGGCCCGGGGAACCGCCGGCATCCTTGCCAGCGCGGCCGTGGTTCCGGACGTCCCGGCGGCGGGCCTGATGGCCGCGATGCACCGCCGCCTGGCCCGCGGCACCACTCTCGCCCGCGCGCTGCATGAGGCGCGCGAGGCAACCGACACCGAGGAGCCGGGCAGCTTCGTCAACTGGTGCACGTTCACCGCCCACGGCGCCGCCTGAGTTGTGTTAGCCCGGGGGAGCGACCCCCCGGAACCCCCCGGTGGCCTGCGGCCCGGCTCCTTCGTCACCGGGCCGGGGCCCTGCTAGCCGGGGGAGCGACCCCCGGAACCCCCCGGTGGCCTGCGGCCCGGCTCCTTCGTCACCGGGCCGGGGCCGTGCTGGCCCGGGGTCGCCCTGGGCCAGCAGCTAGCCCGGGACGGCCGTGGGCGGGACGTTCCAGGAGGTGATCACCGGCTCACCGTGCTCGGTGCCCAGCGTGCTCAGGGTCGCCGTCTTGAGCTGGAAAAGGCGCCCAAAGGCGGGCTCCAGCCGCAGCCAGCGGGCGGTCAGCACGCGCAGCAGGTGGCCGTGGGCGACGAGCGCGACATCGCCGTCGGCCAGCAGTGGCCTCACCCGTGCCAGGACAGCGTCGGCTCGCGCGCCCACTTCGGCGAGGGTCTCCCCGGGGTGGGCGGCGTCGCCGGGAATGACCCCATCCCGCCACAGGTACCAGCCGGGCCGCTCGGCGCTGATCTCGGCGGAGGTCCGGCCCTCGTACCCGCCGTAGTCCCACTCCTGCAGGTCCGGGTCTTCCTTGGCACCGGTCAGCCCGGCCAGGGCCGCGGTCCGCACGGCGCGCCGGGCCGGGCTGGTGAACACGGCCCGCACCGGCCTGGCCGCGAGAGCGGGCGCCAGCGCGGCGGCCGCCGCCTCACCGGCAGGAGTCAGCGGAAGATCGGTGCGGCCGGTGTGGCGCAAAGCCCGGCTCCACTCGGTCTCTCCGTGCCGCAGCACGATCAGCTCGCCCATGGCTTCATCATGACCGATCCGCGCCGCGGGCCGTACCGCGAAAAAGGCGGAAGCACTTGGCCGATTCGCCCGCAAATAGCACTCGGGCAGCGGACAGCAATCCAGCCGGCCGGCGGGCTGGCGTGCCCGCCGCAAGCGGGCGTGCCGCGAAGACGGACAGAAATTCCAGAAGCCGGAAATTCGGGCAGCGGATGCGATCGTGACCGAACGGAATCACACTACGGACATAGCCGACACCGAGGCCCACATCACGTGCTAGCAGCACAGAGGCGGCAGGGCGGATGGCTTAATCTCCGCCTCTTCCGTGGAGCGCAATCAGCGCTGGGCAGGCCAAGTGGGATTACCGACCAGAACTCCTTTGTGGCACGGTTTCTGAATCGAAGGAGCGTCCCCGGGCAATTTCGGATTAAAGTAGCTGCGTGGCGAGGTGCGCGCTGTGTGGCGCGTCCCTAGGGGTGGGCGACCGATTCTGCGGGGATTGTGGCGCTCCCGCGCTGAGCTGCCCGTCATGCGGTGAGCAGGCTCCTCCTGGTAAACGTTTCTGCCGGGCGTGCGGGTTCGCGCTCGCGGACCCGGCCCAGGGGCCAGCATCGGGACTGCAGGCCCCAGCGGTCGCGAGGGGTTCCCAGGCGGGCGATGAGCCGGTCGCCGAGCGCCGGGTGTGCTCGGTGCTGTTCTGCGACCTGGCAGGGTTCACCGCGTTGTCGGAGTCGCGGGATCCCGAGATGGTGCGCGAATTGCTGTCCCGGTTCTTCGATGCGGCGCGCACCGTGGTTGCCCGGTACGGCGGAATGGTGGAGAAGTTCATCGGTGACGCCGTGATGGCCGTATGGGGCACGCCCGTAGCCGCGGAGGGGGATACGGAGCGGGCGGTGCGGGCTGCATTGGAACTGGTGGCCGCGGTGAGCGCCCTCGGGTCCGAGATTGGCATGCCGGACCTCGCGGCCCGGGCCGGGGTGGTAACCGGCGAGGTGGCGGTGACGCTGGGGGCGGTCGGCGAGGGCATGGTGGCCGGCGACGCGGTGAACACCGCTGCCCGGGTACAAGCGGCTGCCGAACCGGGGTCTGTTCTGGTTGACGCCCCGACGCAGCGACTGGCGGGCAGCGCCATCGGGTTCGCCGAGGCCGGGTCGTACCGGCTGAAGGGCAAGGGGCAGCCGGAGCGGCTGTGGCGGGCGACCCGGGTGCTGGCCGGGGCAGGCGGAGCACAGCGGGTGGACGGCCTGGAGGCACCGCTGATCGGCCGGGACGCGGAACTGCGCACTGTCAAGGAGCTTTTCCACGCGGCGGCGGAGCGTCGGGTGCCGCGGATGGTCGTCGTGGCCGGGCCGGCCGGGGTCGGCAAGTCCCGGCTTGGCTGGGAGTTCGACAAGTACGCGGACGGCCTGGCCACACAGATGTGGTGGCACCGGGGGCGGTGCCTGTCCTACGGCGAGGGGGTCGCGTTCTGGGCGCTCGCCGAAATGGTCCGCCAGCGGCTGGGCATCGCCGAAGAGGACCCCGGCGGCATAGCCGAGCAAAAGCTCGCGGACGGGCTGGCCGAGTTCGTGCCAGAGCCGGGGGAGCGGGCCTACGTCGGAGCCCGGCTGGGCAGGTTGCTCGGCGTCCAGTTCGCGGGCGATTCCGGGGCCTCGCTGAGCCGGGAGGAACTGTTTGCCGGGTGGCGGCTGTTCTTCGAGCGCCTTGCCGCGGAACTGCCGGTGGTGCTGGTGATCGAGGACGCGCAGTACGCCGACGCCGGGTTGCTGGATTTCCTGGACTCGCTCGTCGACTGGGCCCGTGAACTGCCGGTATTCGTGCTGGTGCTGGCCCGTCCCGAGCTGGGCCATGCGCGGCCGGGCTTCGGTACCGGGCGGAACCGCACCACGCTGACGCTGGACCCGCTGGATGCCGCCTCGATGGACAAACTGGCCGACGCCCTGGTGCCGCGGATGCCTGCGCCCGCACGTGCGGCGGTCACCAGCCAGGCCCAGGGGATCCCGCTGTTCGCCGTGGAGACCATCCGGTCGCTGATCGACCAGGATGTCGTCCAGCCGATCGAGGGTGTCTACCGGCTTGTCGGTGAGTTCGGGCCATTGGTGGTGCCCGACAGCCTGCACGCGTTGCTGGCCGCACGGCTCGACGCCCTGGAGCCGGACGTGCGGCGGCTGGTGACCGATGCCGCGGTGCTGGGCACCACGTTCCCCGCCGAAGCACTGATCGCGGTCTCCGGCCAGCAGGAGCCCGCGGTGCGGGCAGCATTGGCCGAGCTCGTGCGGCGTGAGGTGTTCAGCGTGTCAGCGGACCGCTTGTCACCTGAACGTGGCAGCTATCAGTTCGCCCAGAACATGCTCCGGCAGGTCGCCTACGACACGCTGTCCCGCCGCGACCGCAAGGCTCGTCACCTCAAGGTGGCCGCTCACCTGCGCGCCACCTTCGCCGGTGATGGCGAGGAAGTGGCCGACGTCATCGCCCGCCACTACCTGGATGCCCTGGAGGCCGTCCCTGCCGACCCGGACATCGCGGTGATCCGTGAGCAGGCGATCAGCGCGTTCGTCCGGGCCGGTGAGCGTGCCGAACGCACCGGAGCCCCGGCGGTGGCGGCCAGCAACTACGCCACCGCGGCGGAACTGAGCCTGGCGGGCGGGCACTCCGAGGTCGGCGAGTTGTGGGTGCGTGCTGCCGAGGCCGCGATCACCGATGGCAGCTGGTCCGCCGCGATCGGGTATGCCGGCCGTGCCCGCGACCACCAATTCGAGCGCGAGGATGTCCGGGCGGCGGCCCGGTCCCAGGCCATCGTCGGGCGGGCGCTGCGCCTGAGCAGCAGGTACGCCGAATCGCGCGATCAGCTCGCCGCCGCCCTGGAGATCCTGCGGGCCGATCCTGACACCGACACCGTGCAGGCGCTGAAGGAACTCGCGCTGGTGGAGGTCCTGGCGGGCTCGCCCGAGGCGGACGAACTGTCCACCGAGGCGCTCATCCTCGGCCAGGCAATCGACGTCGACGATGGCCTGCTCGCCGACCTGCTGCTCGCGCGCGCTTTCTACTTCAGCAGTGCCGTGCGGCGTACCCAGGCGAGCGCGTACTACCGCGAGGCCGCGCGGCTCGCCGAGAAGGCGGCCGACAACGTCAAGCTGGGACGAGTGCTGTTCAACCTGGCGGAGATACTGGTCGTCACCAGCCCCGCGGCCGCGGCTGAGGCGGCTCGCGCCGGTGCTGGCCACCTGCGCCGGGCCGGTGCCAGGGACATGCTGGCGTGGGCGCTCACGAACCTGGTCCAGGCGCTGCTGATACTCGGGGACTGGGACGGCGCTGAGGCCGAGCTCACCCAGGCCGCGGATGCCGACGGGCTGGCCGAGCACGAGTTCCTGGCCTGCTGGGGAGCGCTGCTCGCGGCACTGCGCGGCGACACCGCCGCCGCCGAGGCCGTCCTCGGCGGGCTGGGGGACCTGCGGGCCAGTGAGGACCCGCAGGAGAGCTCCACGATCAGCCTGCTGGAGGCCGCCACGGCTGCTGCCCGGGGCGAGCGGGCGGAAGCGCTGCGTCATGCCCGCGCGGCGCTTGCGTTCGCCGATGTCCTGGGGATCAGTTTCGATTGCATGCGGTGGGCCTGGCCGCTGGCCGCCCGCGCCGCCCACGAACTGCGTGACGCCGCGGCCGGCCGCGAGCTGCTAGCCATGCTCGATGACCATAAGCCCGGGCATCTCGGTCCCATGCTGTGCGCCGAGCAGGCGCTCGCGCGGGCCCGGCTCAACGGCGCCGATGGGAGCGACACCGCTGCGGATGCCTTCATCGCGGCCATCGCTGGCCAGCGGGAGCGGAGCACCCCCTACCACCTCGCGCACGGCCTGCTCGACCATGCCCAGTACCTCGCGCGCCGGGGTGACGGCGAGGCGGCCGCGCTGGCCGTGGGTGAGGCCCAGGCCATCGCCGGCGGCCTGCGCTGCCAGCCGCTGCTGGACCGGGCCGCGGACCTGATGCCGTCCAAGCCCCGGATGCGGGCCTGATGACCACGGCGCCGGCCCCCGACGACCCAGCGGCCGTGAGCGAGGTACTTGACGCTCCCGCGGGCCGCGGCGCCGGCCACTCGCGCGGCCGCTATCGGGACGCGCTGCGCCACCGCGATCTGCGGCTGCTCATCGCCTCGTTCCTGATCGATCAGATCGGGAGCTGGGCCTACGTCGTCGTGATCGCGGTCTATGTCTTCGACCGGACCCACTCCACCCAGTGGCTGGCGGTGCTGGGCATCTGCCGCTGGGGGCCGAACCTGCTGCTCGCCAGCTACGGCGGGGTGCTCGCGGACCGCTACGACCGGGTGGCCGTTCTGGTTGTTTCCTCGCTGGCCAGCGGGGTGCTGATGACCGGGATGGCGATCGTGGTCGCTACCGGGGCCCCGGTCATCCTGGTTCTGCTCCTCTCGGCTCTTGGGTCGGCGGCGCTGGCTCCTTACCGGCCCGCCGCGGGGGCGCTGACTCCCGACGTCGTCGGCGAGCGGGACCTCGCCGCGGCGAACTCCATCTTTGCCGCCCTGGAGAACCTGGTGGTCGTGGTGGGGCCAGGCATCGGCGGCCTGCTCCTGCTGACCGGGCGCCCCGTTATCGGCGTGGCGATCAACGCGGCCAGCTTTTTCGTCGCCGCCGGCGTGACCACCCGGCTGCGCGTGCGGTCCCGTGGCGGCGCAGAGGCGGAAGCCGGCGCCTTCCAGCAGTTCATGACGGGGATGCGGGCGCTGCGGGCACAGCCCGTTGCGCTGGCTATCATGCTGTTCGCCGCGCTCGACTCCGCCGTGTATGGCGCGAGTACCGTCCTGTTCGTGCCGCTGTCGATCAGGCTGGGCACCGGCGCCAACGGTTACAGCTACCTGCTGGCCGGCGGCGCACTGGGCGGCGTGCTGGGTGCGGCCCTGGCCAACCGGCTGAGCGGGGCGGCCCGGCTGGCCCCGGTCATCATGGGCAGCATCTGCCTCCAGGCGCTGCCGTACCTGGCCACCATCGCGGTGCACTCGCCGGCGGTGGCCTGCGCCCTGCAGGTCGCCTCCGGTATCGGGATGATCATCGTGGACGTGCTCGCGATCACGAGCCTGCAGCGGGACCTGCCCGCTGACGTGCTCAGCCGGGTGCTCGGCATACTCGACACCGTGGTGCTGGCGGCCATCCTGCTGGCCAGCCTCGGGATCGGCATCCTGCTCGCGCATGCCGACGTTCAGGTCGCCCTGATCGCCGTTGGCGCCGGGATCCCCGTGCTCGGGCTGATCGGCCTGCCCACCCTGCTGCGTGCCGATCGAGCCTCGGCAGCGGCCGCCAGGCGGCTGCGCCCGCTGGTGGAGTTGCTGTCCACGCTCGACCTGCTGGCCGACGCGGGCCGGAACGCGCTCGAACGGCTCGCCGCCGCCGCCGAGCAGGTCGTCCTGCCTGCCGGCAGCGTGGTGATCCGCGAGGGTGATGACGCCGACGCGTTCTGGGTCCTGGCCCAGGGTGAGCTATCGGTGTCCACCACGGATGGCGGGGCCGGGCCTCGTGAGCTGCGGCCCGTGGTTGCGCCCGGCTACGTCGGCGAGCTTGGGCTGCTGCACGGCATCCCGCGTACGGCCACGGTGCGCACTGTCGGGCAGTCCACGCTTTTCCGTATCGCCGGCGAGGACTTCCTGGCCGCACTGGAGACCAGCCGGCCCAGCGCGTCGCTGCTGTCCGTCGCGGGGGCGCGGCTGTCCCGCACGCCGGGCCACGGCGCCGGGACCAGAGCCCTCCGGTAGCCGGCCGCCCGCGCCACGCTACGGGAGGGTGAGGATCTCGTAGCCGTCGGCGGTCACCAGGACCGTGTGCTCGAACTGCGCGGTGCGCTTGCCGTCCTTGGTCACCACCGTCCAGCCATCCGCCCAGATGTCGTAGTCGATAGTGCCCAGCGTGAGCATCGGCTCGATGGTAAACGTCATGCCCGGCTCCATGATCAGGCTGACCGCGGGGTCGTCGAAGTGCGGCACGATCAGGCCGGAATGGAACGTGGTCCCGATCCCGTGCCCGGTGAAGTCACGGACCACCCCGTAGTGGAACCGCCGCGCGTAGGACTCGATCACCCGGCCGATCGCGTTCAGCGGCCGCCCAGGTGCTACCACCCTGATGCCGCGCATCATCGCCTCGTGGGTCCGCTCAACCAGCAGCCGGGACTCCTCGTCCACGTCCCCGGCGAGGAACGTCGCGTTGGTGTCCCCGTGCACCCCGTTCAGGAACGCGGTGATGTCCACGTTGACGATGTCGCCCTCGGCGATCACCGTGTCGTCCGGGATGCCGTGGCAGATCACCTCGTTCAGCGAGGTGCACAGTGACTTGGGGAAACCGCGGTAGCCGAGCGTGCTGGGGTAGGCGCCGTGGTCGCACAGGAACTCGTGCCCGATCCGGTCGAGCTCGTCCGTGGTCACCCCGGGCATGACGTGCCGGCCCACTTCGGCCAGCGCCTGGGCCGCGAGTTTGCCCGCCGCGCGCATCCGCTCGATGGTCTGCGCATCCTTGACGTCGGGCTCCCCGGTCCTGGGACGGGGGCGGCCCACGTACTCCGGCCGCGGTATGTGCGCGGGCACCTGCCGCATAGGAGAAATCCGGCCGGGCTGGAGCAAGGTCGCCATGGTCTGCGAGTCTAATCGGCATGGACTCCGGACACCGCTGGTGGTATTGCCTCCGGCATCACACGGTTGAACCCGAAGAAGGTTGCCCAGCCAAGGACCGGCTTGGGCCGTATCCCACCCAGGAGGAGGCGGCCCGGGCACTGGAGACGGTGCGCCGGCGCAACGAGGAGTGGGACTCCCAAGACGATGACTGAGCACGGCGACTGAGCCATCCCCGCGCAGGCCGGTATCGTGAAAGCGGCGCCGGAACTGACCGAAGGGGGCCGCGCGTGGCCGATAGTGGCAGCGAGACCGGCCTGCCCTCGGCCGCATCGGCGCGGATGGCCGAGATCCGGGAGAGCGGCACCTGGGGCTCGGCGCTGTCGACGGCCGAGTTCGCGGCGATCCGCAGCACCGGTTTCGAGCCGGTCGGCCAGGTCCTCGGCGCGGCCGTCTACAACGTCGGCTACACCGGCGGGTTCTCCTGCCCCGGCGCCTGGACCGGGTTCGGGCGGTACGGGGTGCCCGCGGTCGGCATCACCACGGTGTCCGGCGACGGCAACTTCGCCTCGTTCGGGCCCATGGTGGCAACGCTGTACCAGGCGCGGCGGGACGCGATCGGCCGGATGACGGCCGAATGCGCCGCGCTCGGCGGCCATGGCGTGGTCGGCGTGACCCTGAGCATCGGCGCCTTCCCGGCTGGCGGCCTGGAGTTCAAGGCGATCGGCACCGCGGTGCGCGGCCCGGGCCCGCCACTGGCGCGGCCGTTCACCTCCGACCTGTCCGGCCAGGACTTCGCCAAGCTGTTCATGGACGGCTGGATGCCGGCCGGGCTGGTGCTCGGCATCTCCGTCGGGGCCCGCCACGACGACTGGCTCACCGTCACCCAGACCCGGTGGGGAGCGGGGAACACCGAGGTCCAGGGCTACACCGAGGTGCTGACCCACACCCGCCACGATGCACGTGAGCAACTCGAGAAGGACGTGGCCCGGCTGGGCGCGGACGGGGTGGTCGTGACCACGGTGACCACCCGGGTGCGGGAACGTGACTGCCCGGCCGCCGAAGGCAGGCGCGACCACATCGTCGAGGCCACCTTCATCGGTACCGCCATCGCCCGCTTCCACGCCCGGTCCCGGGCCGCGGAGCGGCCCAGCCTGGCGATCCTGTCCCTCGACCCGAAGCGCCGCCAGGCCGCCCGGGTCCGGCTCGGCCCCTGAGAACGGGCACGGTCCACCATGCTGATCCGAGGAGAACGATGACCGACCAGACCTCCACCGAGCTGAGCGCGGCCGGAGTGCCGCATGACGCGCTGGCACGCCTGGCCGAGCTGACGCCGGGCAAGCCCGGTGCCATCTTCACCTCCGACCTGTCCGTCAACGAGTTCCTGCTCGTCCGGGAGGCAGGGTTCCGCCCGCTCGGGCTGGTGCTCGGCAGCTCGATCTACCACGTGGGGCTGCAGTTCGGCCGGTGGGGCAAGAACCAGGAGCTGGACGTGCTGTCCCAGGCCATGTACCACGCGCGCGAGCTGGCCATGGGCCGGATGGAAGCCGAAGCGGATGCGCTGGGCGCGGACGGCATCGTCGGGGTCCGCCTCGATGTGGAGCTGAAGGAATTCGGCGCCGACATCGCGGAGTTCATCGCGATCGGCACGGCGGTCAAGGCCGAGGAAGGCGCGGGCGGCGGCGGCGTCACCAACTGGCGCAACAACAAGAACCAGCCGTTCACCTCGGACCTGAGCGGCCAGGACTTCTGGACGCTGATCCGCGCCGGGTACGCGCCGCTTGGCATGGTGATGGGCACCTGCGTCTACCACATCGCGCACCAGCGCCTGGGCGGCGTGCTCGGCAACATCGGCAAGAACGTCGAGCTCGAGCAGTTCACCCAGGCGTTGTATGACGCGCGTGAGCTGGCGATGAGCCGGATGCAGGCCGAGGCGGAGGACTACCACGCGGAGGGGATCGTCGGGGTGCAGCTTCGCCAGCACAGCCACACCTGGGGCTCACACACCACCGAGTTCTTCGCGATCGGTACCGCCGTGCGGCCGTTGCGCGAGGACCACGTCATCGAACGCCCCACCATGGTCCTCAGCCTGGACGGCTGAGGACCAGGTTCGTGGCGGGCCCTGCTCGTCAGGAGACCGGCTTGAACCGCCAGATCTGCTGCTTGTCGCCCTTGATGCAGGTCTTGAAGGTCCAGAAGCTGTCCAGGCACGTCCGCTGGCCGGTGGCAGACACGTTAACGACGTTAACTCTGCCGTTGCCGACGCTCACGCGCGCCCATTGCTGGTTGGTGTCGCCAGCAGTACACGGTCCGGTAAAGCCGTTGAGATCCAGGCAGGAATTGAAGTTCCTGATCTGATCCGTGCCGTTTGGCAAAGCAACGAGTGCCCATTTTTCCAATGCCGGCGGGTCGTCTGGGCTCTTGCCATACTGGCAGCGGGAGAACTCAAACCCCGCGTCGAGGCAGAGGATGGTCCCGGTGCCGTTCATGGCCGGCTGGGTGATCCTGAATTTAACCCCGCTGGTAGCCGCGCTGGCCGGGAGGGTTGTACTCACGACCACGCCGGTAGCTGCGATGATTATAGGGATGGCGGCCTTCAATATTCCCCGGTTAAGCATGTGCCACTTCCTCGTGCCGTTCCCTGCGGCCGCCAGCGGAAGCGTAACACAATGGCGGCTGGCCCAGTCAGTCCTCGATAGCGTCCCGGGGGCTGCCCTCGATCGTGGCCGAAGACCCGCCTGCGGCCTTCCGTTTCTTCGGCGGCTTGCGCCGGACCTCGACGCCGCCCATCAGGGCGAACCCGAGGACGCGCACCTGCGGTGCGCCGGGCACCCCGGGCCCGCTGGCGTTGTGGTCGAACCCGCCCATGAAGGCCACCCCGGACACGTCCACCTCGACGTCCTCGGGGACGGTGATCTGGATGCCGCCCATGATCGTGTAGGCGTGCAAGGTGACCACCGGCTCGGCGAACTGCGCCTCGCGCAGGTCAAGCTCGATCCCGCCCATCACGGCGACCGAGACGTAGGTGCGGGGGACCACCCACCGGCCCATCCGCCGCGCGCCGCTCATGATCGCCACGGAGAACGTGGACCGGGGCGTGCCGCCGATGCGGCTGACCTGCGTTGCTCCCTGGACCGGCGGCGACGGCATCCGCCCGGACGGCGGCAGGTCGTGCGTCACCGCCGCGAGGTCGGCGTAGGTCTTGGCGGCGTAGGCGGATTCGAGGCGCTCGTCGAGCTCGTCAAGGCTGATCCGCCCCTGCCCGGCGGCCTCGCGGAGCACGTCGGCGGCCTGCTCACGGTCGCTGTCGGACACTCGCATGAGGCTGTGGTCCGCGGGCCCGGAAAGCTCGCTCATGACCTCACCTTAGCGACAGCGCGCCCGCCCACCCGCGATCGAACCGGGCCACACCGGGGCGGACTGGCGTATTGCCTGATTCCAGGCAGTAGTGGCGCAGTGCAGTGCGCGCCCGGCTACGGGGAGACGGGACCGGAAACCGTGTCGAGCAGCCTGGCGAGCCTGGCGCGCAGGCTCCGTCGTGGCTCGCCGCGCTCTCCGGCAGCGGCGCTGACCAGGTGCTGGACGGCGTCGAACGTCAGTGGTGCGGACGGCGACACGGCGAGTTCCTCGTGGGCCACATCGGCCAGGCGGCGGTCGCCGCGGTCCAGCGCCAGGATCGTCGCCCCGCCTTTGCGGGCGTCGCAGACGCGCTCGAGCAGCCGGTCCGGTGCCTCCTGCGGGCTCACCACCACCAGCGAGTCACCGCGCCCGGCGTCACCCAGCCGGGCCAGGCTCACGCTCAGGTGCGGCGGCGCACCGGGCGGCGGGTTCCAGCGGACCAGGGTGGGCGCGAGTTCGGGCAGGCCAGCGAAACGGCTTTCGTCGTCCAGGTGTGCAGCGAAATGCCACGGCTCGTGTTCGGGCGTGCCGACGAGCAGCAGCCCGCCCGGCGTCCGCGCCGAACCGCGCATGGCGCGGGCGAATTCCGCGGCCCGGTCCAGCCAGCCGGTGGGGGCGAGCAGCGTCCGCAGCGCGGCGACCTGCTCGGCGTTCACGCCCCCATGGTGCCATGGCCCGGCAGTGCTCTGGCAGGATCGGGGCATGTCCGACCAGCAGGCAGCATCCGGCCCCGACGTCGCCACCATGACCATCGGCATCCTGGGCGGTACCGGTGACCAGGGCCGCGGCCTGGCCCGCAGGTTCGCGCTGGCCGGTAACCCGGTCATCATCGGCTCCCGCAGCCCAGAGCGTGCCGTCGCGGCCGCGCAGGCCCTGGGTGCGGACCTGGGCATCCGCGGCATGGCGAACCCGGATGCCGCGGCCGCCGCGGACCTGGTGATCGTGGCGGTGCCCTGGGACGGTCACGGTGATCTGCTCAAGTCGCTGGCCGAGCCGCTGGCCGGCAAGATCGTCATCGACTGCGTGAACCCGCTGGGGTTCGACCAGCGAGGCTGCTACCGGCTGGGCGTGCCCGAGGGCAGCGCCGCACAGCAGGCGGCGGCGGTGCTGCCCGGCTCGGTGGTGGTCGGCGCCTTCCACCATGTCTCGGCCGTGCTGCTGCTCGACCCCGAGGTCGCCAGCATCGACCTTGACGTGCTCGTGCTCGGCGACGACCGGTCGGCCACCGACCTGGTCCAGGCGCTCGCCACCCGGATTCCCGGGGCCCGCGGCGTGTACGCAGGGCGGCTGCGCAACTGCGGCCAGATCGAGGCGCTCACCGCCAACCTGGTCTCCATCAACCGGCGGTACAAGGCCCACGCCGGGCTGCGCGTCACCGACGTCTGACGCCCGCACCGGCTGCCGCTTCCCGGCCCGTGGCCGTTGCTGCCCCCGCGGCCGTTCCCCGCGCCGCGGCCTAGTATGTTTAGCTTTCAACAACACTGCGAAACGAAAGGACGCCCGTGATCTTCCGCGTCAAGGCACGTGACCTCCCCGCGCGCGTCGCGACAGGTGCCTACATCCTCCACGCGGGACTGGAAAAATGGCACGCCGACGAGGCTAGGGCCAAGGGCCTGCACAAGGCGGCGTCCGGCGCCTTCCCGTTCCTTGAGCGCATCCCGCCGGAGCGCTTTGCCCGGGTGCTCGCCGGTAGTGAGATCGCGCTCGGCGCCGCGCTGCTCGCCCCCGTGGTGCCCAGTGTGCTGGCCGGGGCCGCGCTCACCGGGTTCTCCGGCAGCCTGCTCACGATGTACCTGCGCACCCCGGCGCTGCACAAGCCGGGCAGCATCTGGCCGACCCAGGCCGGCACCGGGATCAGCAAGGACGTGTGGATGCTCGGCATCGGCCTTGGCCTGGTGGCCGGCGCGGCGAGCGGCGGCAAGGACTGAGCCGGGCGCCCGCCAACCGTCCCTGGTGAACAAGGACAGCCTGCGGCCGACGGCTTTTGCCTTCCTGCGGCCCGGCCCGCGCTGCCTGGCCGCCCGCGCCGCAGCTTCTGTCCCGGGTGTTGTTAGTTGCGGCGGGGGTACCCGCTTCGGGCTGGCGGGGCGCGGCTTGTCAGCTGCGTTCTGTGATCTCGGGCCGGCCGGTGAGCAGGCTGAGCAGTTCGCCGATGGTGGTGTGCCGGCTGGCTAGCCCGGGCAGCGGGAGCTGGGCCTGGATCTGGTAGCGGTTGCGGCGGCCGTCCTTGCGCTTGGCCACATAGCCGGCCTCGGTGAGGTCGGTGACGATGGCGTAGGCGCTGCGCTCGGTGATGCCCAGGATGGCGGCGATATCGCGCAGCCGTATCCCCGGGTCGTGGGCGATGGCCAGCAGTACCTGAGCGTGGCTGGTCAGCAGCGTCCAGTTCTTCACAGACACAAGATTAGCAATACTGGAATAAAATTGCTAGTTTTCTGTTTCCAGCGTAGGCTGAGGGCACAACCGGAAGCACCCGCCGACGACGGCCCGTGATGCCCGGTCATCGAAGGAGTGAGCCATGCTCATCGGCCTGATCATCATCGCCGTCCTCGTATTCGCCGGCCTGGAAATCGGGAGGCGGCTGCGGCGGCGCCAGCTCTGAGAGCCGCACCCGGACCGCACAGGCACCGCCGGCCGCGGTCCAGCGCCTCACGCCGTGTCCTTGGAAAGGAAGACAACGCCATGCCCGCACAGACCCCATCCCCTCCGGTCACCGCGCCGCCCCCCTCCAACGGCGCCACCCGGCCCTCGCCCGCAGCGGAGCCGCCTCGGCGCGGCCGGGTGCATACGCGGATCAGCGGCTTGCGTACCGGGCTGATCGCCGGCGCCGCCGTCCTCATCGTGGTGCTGATCTTCATCATCCAGAACACGCACGCCGTGAACATCAGCTTCCTGGGCGCCCACCTGCACCTGTCGCTGGCCGTGGCACTGCTCCTAGCCGCCATCGCCGGCGCCCTGCTGATGGCCGCCGCCGGAACTGCCCGGATCACCCAGCTACGCCTGGCCCTCCGCCGCACCCGCCACCAGCGCCCAGCCGCCCCGGTCCCGCCCGGCCGGTAGGCAACCGCACCCACACCCCCGCCCTGCTGGCCACTGCCACAGCCGGGCATCACGGCCCGCCCAACGGCCAGCCTCCGACGGGCACGGCACCGGCCAGCACCCCGCTGGACACCTGGGAATGGGAAGGCGGCCAGCAGGCCCAGACCCCATAAAAGCGTCCCGGTAACGGCGCCGCGACCGGCCCAAACCACGCGCCCGTTAGCGGTAGGAGTGCTCCGCGTCGGGGAACTGCCCGCCGACGACCTCCTCGGCGAAGGCACGCGCGGCGCTGCCGAGTACCCCGGCCACGTCGGCGTACTTCTTCACGAACTTCGCCGTGTGCGGGGTGAGCCCGGCCATGTCCTGCCAGACCAGGACCTGGGCGTCGCAGTCCGGGCCCGCGCCGATCCCGATCGTCGGGATGGACAGGCTCTGGGTGACGCGGGAGGCCAGTTCCGTGGGCACGCACTCAAGGACGACGGAGAAGGCGCCCGCCGTCTCCATTGCCTTGGCGTCGTGCAGCAGGCGCTCGCCGTCCTCGCCCCGGCCCTGTACCCGGTACCCGCCGAAGGCGTTGACCGACTGCGGTGTCAGGCCCAGGTGCGCCATGACCGGCACGCCGGCCTGCACAAGCTCCTCGACCTGGTGGACCACCCGCATGCCGCCTTCGAGCTTGACGGCGTGCGCCCCGGACTCCTTGAGGAACCGGGCGGCCGTGGCGAACGCCTCGCGCGGCGATGCCTGATAGGAGCCGAACGGCAGGTCCGCGACAACCATCGCCCGCCGGGTACCGCGGACCACCGCCGCGGTGAGCGGGATCAGGTCGTCCACGGTCACCGGGATGGTGGTGTCATGCCCGAACACGACCATCCCCGCCGAGTCGCCCACCAGGAGCACCGGTATCCCGGCGTCATCGAACACGCGCGCGGTGAGCGCATCGTAGGCGGTGAGCATCGGCCATTTCTCACCGCGGGCCTTGGCGGCGGCGAGGTCACGTACGGTGACCCGCCTGCTGGCACTGCCGCCATAAAGGGGTTCTGCGGTCCGCGCCTTGGTCGCGGCCGCGCCCGAGTCACTGGGCTGTGCGGTCATGGGAATCCTCCTGCCTCGAGGCGCCGCGGTGGCGTCCCCGGACGCCTTCAGCATGCCACGCCGTCCGGGCAGGGGGATAGCCTGGGAATGTTTTGCGATACGGACCTGTTCCGTATTTCTGGCCCTCCCGGGGCGGCGGATCCGCCGCCCCGGGATGAACGGGCCCGCGGCACCCCTGAAGGACCCGGAAAGGGAACCATGGACACACCCGGTATTGGCAATTCCAGCGTCGCCCCGCTCGCCGATACCGATGCCAGGGTGTACCGGCGGCGCTGGATCATCCTCGGGGTGCTGATCACCAGCCTGATGGCGATCGTGCTTGACAACACGGTCCTCAACGTCGCACTCAAGACCATTGCCGAGCCCGTCGTGGGCCTCGGGGCGAGCCAGAGCCAGCTGGAGTGGGCGATCAACTCCTACACGCTGGTGTTCGCGGGCCTGCTCTTCACCTTCGGCGTGGTGGGTGACCGCATCGGCCGCAAGCGGATGCTGATGGTGGGGCTGGCCTCGTTCGGCCTGTTCTCACTGATCACCGCGTACTCGCACTCGCCCGATCAGCTTGTCTGGGCGCGCGCGGCGATGGGCCTGGCCGCGGCCGCGGTGATGCCGCAGACGCTGTCGATCATCTCCAACGTGTTCGACCCGGCGGAACGCCCCCGCGCCATCGGGATCTGGGCCGTCGCCGTCGGCATCGGCATCGCCATCGGCCCCATCGTCGGCGGCCTGCTGCTCGCCCACTTCTGGTGGGGCTCGGTGTTCCTGATCAACGTGCCGTTCTGCGCCGCGAGCGTGGCGGCGATTGCCTTGCTTGTGCCCGAGTCGAAGAACCCCAACCCGGGGCGGATCGACTTCGTCGGCGTGCTCGCGTCCATCGCAGGCCTGGTGCTGCTGGTGTACGGCATCATCCAGGGCGGCGACAAGGGCTCCTGGATTCACCTGGACGTGCTCGGCCCGGCCCTCGGCGGCCTGGCGATACTCGCCTTCTTCGTCTGGTACGAAGCCAGGGTCCGGTACCCCTCGCTGGACGTGCGGCTGTTCCGCGACGCGCGACTCTCCTCGGCCATCGGCGCGCTGTCGCTGGTGTTCTTCGGCATGATGGGCGCGCTGTTCTTCCTGAGCTTCTACCTGCAGAGCGTGCGCGGGTACACGCCGCTGAAGGCCGGCGCCTTCTCGCTGGCGTTCGCGGTGTCGCAGATGCTGACGGCCCCGCGCAGCCCGCGCCTGGTCCGGCGGTTCGGCGCCAAGTGGGTCGTGGCGAGCGGCCTGCTGCTGGTCACCGCCGCGCTGATCAGCTACCAGCTGCTCAACGTCGCCACGCCGATCTGGGTGCTGGCCGTGGCGTTCTTCGTCCAGGGCGCGGGCATGGGCCTGGTCATGCCGCCCGCCACCGAGGCGGTCATGTCGGTGGTGCCCAGGGAGCGGGCCGGTGCTGGCTCGGCGCTGACCAATACCGCCCGCCAGGTGTCCGGTGCGCTGGGCGTGGCCGTGCTCGGCTCCATCCTTGCGCAGGCCTACCGTAACCAGCTCGGCCCGCACCTGAGCGCCCTGCCTGCCGCGGCCCGGAATGCCGCCACGAGCTCAATCACCGCGAGCCAGGCGGTGGCCGCCAGGCTGGGCCCGGCGGGCCGGGACCTGTCGGCGTTCGCCGACTCCTCGTTCGTACATGCCATGCACCTCACCACGCTGATCTCCGCGGCGATCACATTGCTCGGCGCGCTCGTCGTGATCCGCTGGATGCCCGGCCGTGCCGCGGCCGCGGCCGCCCGCCCGGCCCCGGGCCGTGCCATCGGCCAGGGTGCGGCCGCCGGCGAGGCCGCGCGGCTGAATGGGGCAGTGCCCGCGAGCGAGACCGCGGCGGTGCCCGGTAACGGAGCTGTGCCGGGGAACGGAGCGGTGCTCGTCGGCGAGGCGGCGCCCGCCAGCGAGGTCGCAGCGGAGGGCCCGGGCGGGCCCGCGGTGCGGGAGGGATGAGTGATGGCTTCGGCCGGAGCGAAGACAGACCCCAGGCCGGCCCGCGCCGGCCTGGCCGGCCCCGTAGCGAGCGCGCCGAGCGCGCCATTATCGACGCCGCGCTCAGCGTGTTCGCCGAATCCGGGCCGGAGGGCCTGTGCATCGAGACGGTGGCCGCCCGCGCGGGCGTGGGCAAGGCCACCATCTACCGGCGCTGGCCGGGCAAGGAAGACCTGCTGCTTGACGCGATCGGGGCACTGCAGGCGCCACTGCCGCAGCCAGCGGGCCGGTCGGTCCGCGAGGACCTGGTGACGGTGCTGTCCGCCATGCGCGACTCGGTCGCCGACCCGCGCCGGGCCAGGGAGTTCGCGCTGCTGCTCGGGGAGGGCGCCAAGTACCCCCGGCTGATGGCGCGTTACGTGGAAACGATGCTGGAGCCGCGCCGCGAGGTGATGAGGTCGGTGTTGCGCCGCGGTGTAGCCACCGGCGAACTGCGCGCGAGCACCGATATCGAGGCCGCGCTGTTCATGTTGACCGGTGCTGTACTCGCCCGCGGGAAGTATGACCCGGCCAGCATGCCGCCCGGGTACGTGGAGCGCGTCGTGGACGAGCTGCTGCTGGGCCTGGCCCCGCGCTGAGCCCGGGCCTGGCCCGCGCTGAAACTGACCTGACCCCGCGCTACAAATGGGTTCATGACCACACCGGACGTCGCAGCCGCCGCGCTGGAGCGGCGGCAGGCGCAGCGGCTGGCGGCCCAGTTGCTCTCCGGGCCCCCGGCCGAAGGCACGGCCGAGGTGGCCCGCTGGCTGCTGGCCGTCCAGGCACAGGACCCGCGCGGGGCCCGGCTCGCGGTGCGCGCCCGCAGCCGGGCGAAATCGGCCGCCGACGTGGACGCCGCCCTCACCCGGGACCGCAGCGTCGTGGTGACCTGGCTGAACCGGGGCACGCTGCACCTGGTGCTGGCCGAGGACTTCTGGTGGCTGCACCCGCTGACCACGCCGCCGCTGCTGCGCGGCAACGCCCGCAGGCTCGCCCAGGAAGGCGTGCCGCCCGCCGACGCCGAGCGCGCGGTCACGGTCATCGAGCGGGCGGTGACCGCCGAGGGGCCACTGACCCGGGCGCAGCTCGCGATGAGGATCGCCGCGGCCGGGGTGCGCACGCAGGGTCAGGCCATCGTCCATCTGCTCGCGCTGGCCACCCTGCGCGGGCTCATCGTGCGCGGCCCGATGGCCGGGCGCGACCACGCCTATGCGCTGGTCCGCGACTGGCTCGGTGCCCCGCCCGCGCGGCACGCGGCCTTCGACCGGGACCGGGCCCTGGCCGAGCTTGCCGCCCGCTACCTGGCCGGCCACGGCCCGGCCACCGACCGCGACCTGGCCAAGTGGGCCGGGCTGCCGCTGCGCGACGCCAGGTCCGGCCTGGCCGCGATCGCCGGGCGGCTCGCCGCCCGCGACGACGGTCTCGCGGATCTATCCCGCCGGCGGGATGAGTACCCACCGCCACCGCCGCGCCTGCTCGGCGCCTACGACCCCCTGCTGCTCGGCTGGGACTCACGAGACCCGGTCGTCGGCCCGCACGGTCGCCTGATCGCGATCAACGGCCTGTTCCGGCCGTTCGCGCTGGTTCGCGGCCGTGCGGTCGGCACGTGGAGCATGCCCGGCGGCAAGGTCGCGCTGTCGCCGTTCGCGCCGCTTGCCGATGCCGACGCGGCCGCCCTGGCCGCCGACGCCGCCGAAGTCGAGCGCTTCCTGCAGGTGAACTGAGCCACCGAAGGCCCCGAGGTCCGCCCCGGCCAGCTCAGCCAGCGGGGCCCCGGCCCGGCGACGGAGGAGCCGGGCCGAGGCCAGCGGGGTTCCAGGGGGTAGACCCCCTGGGCTAGCACCGGGGGGTTCCAGGGGGCGGCTTGCCGCCCCTGGGCTAGCAGCGCAGGTCCGCGCGGGAGCAGCGGGTCACCATGTTCAGGGCGATCTCGTCCTCGCCGGCCAGCGCCGGATGCGTGTCGAGCAGATCCCGGACCTGGCCCATGACGCTGTGGCGCCGGTCATCCGGCAATGTGATCACGTAGCTTCGGGAGGCGACCCAATCGATCATCTCGGCGCGCGACAGCCGGTGCACCCAGCCCACGGAGCGCCGCTCCACGGAAGCGAACGGCGGCCCGATCTCCGGGAAGTGCCGGCTGGAGCCGGGGGTGCCGCGGCTGCCGATGATGGTGGACAGGTCCGCGACCCACTGCTCGTCCTCGACGCGGCGGTTCCACAGCAGGGCCAGCCGGCCGCCGGGGGCCAGCACCCTAGCCACCTCGGGCACGGCCCGCGCCGGGTCCACCCAATGCCAGGCCTGCGCCACGACCACCAGGTCCACCGTGCCATCGGCCAGTGGGATCTGCTCGGCCGTGCCGGCCAGGACGGCAACCCCCGGCACCGAGCGGCGCAGTTCCTCCCGCATGCCGGCCGACGGCTCCACGGCGATCACGTCCAGGCCCCGCTCGCGCAGTTGGCGGGTCAGCTTGCCCGTGCCCGCGCCGACGTCGGCCACCCGGGTGGCATGCGCCGGGACCAGCCAGTCGATCGCCTCCGCCGGATAGGACGGGCGGCCCCGTTCGTAGACCTCAGCCACGGCACCGAAGGAATTCGCCTGCTGCTGGTGCCATTCGTCGAGCGCCATTCCTCCAGTCTGCCAGTCCGGCCGGCGCGGGCCGGTGCGCCCGCCCGGGCCGGGCGCTACGCTCGGGCCGTCGGTGGCGCGCGGCGGGGAGGCACGGAGGTGACACATGGAATTGGCGGACGACTGGGCTGAGCTGCTGCGCGCAGAGGCGGCGGACTACGCGCAGGTGGCGCTCACCAATATCAGGCGCGAGTTCCCCTCCGGGGTCTACCACGACATGACCGCGCCCGGCGACTTCCCGTTCCGCCCCAAGGCGCGCACACCCGCCTTCTACGGCAGCTATGACTGGCACTCCTGCGTGGAGATGCACTGGCTGCTGCTGCGCCTGCTGCGGGTCGCGGAGGACGCCATCCCCGCCAAAGAGACCAGGTCCGTGCTGAACGCGCACTTCCGGCCGATGGCGCTGGCCGCCGAGGTGGAGTTCGTCACCAGCAGGGACGGCCTGTGGGAGCGCCCCTACGGCTGGGCCTGGGCGCTCGCCCTGGCAGATGAGGCGGCGTCGCTCGATGACCCGGACGGCAAGAAGTGGTCAGCCGCCCTGCAGCCACTCGCCGACGCCGTGACCGGCTGTTTTCTCGACTGGCTGCCCAAGGCCACGTACCCGGTCCGCTACGGCGTGCACCACAACAGTGCGTTCGCCATGAGCCGGGTGCTTGACCACGCGCACGCCTTGGCGCGCGCCGGGGACCGCGCGCTGCTCGATGCGATCACCGCCAAGGCATACGACTGGTTCGGCGGGGACACCATGTACCCGGCTGCCTGGGAGCCGTCCGGGCACGACTTCCTGTCGCCAGCGCTGTGTGAGGCCGAGCTGATGGCCAGGATCCTGCCGGACGGCGAGTTCGGCACCTGGCTGTCGGTGTTCCTGCCGGGGATCGCCGGCGGGAGCCGGCCACGCTGTTCGCCCCGGCCGTGGTGTCGGACGTGGCCGACGGGCAGATCGCCCACTTGCACGGGCTGAACGCCAGCCGCGCCTGGTGCTGGCGCCGGATCGCCGAGTCGCTGCCCGCCGGAGACCCGCGCATCGGTCCGGCCGTCGCCGCCGCGCGCACCCACGCCGGGGCCGCGCTCCCACACGTCGTCGGGGACGACTACACGGTCGAGCACTGGCTCGCCTGCTACGCCGTGCTCATGCTGAGCTGACCGCGAACACCCGCGATCGCCTGCCTGCCGCGCGCGATGATGCCTGTATGGGCACCGATCACGCGCCGGGCCGCCGGCTTACCGGCCACGGGCTTTACGCCGACATCCGGGGCGACGCCGGCGCCCCGGCACTGCTGTTCCTGCACGGCGGGCCCGGGCAGGGCTGCTACGACTTCATGGCCATTCAGGGCGACCTGCTGGGCCGGTCGGTCCGGCTGATCGGCATCGACCAGCGCGGCGTGGACCGCAGCGCGCCCATGCCAGTGCAGGGCGACAGTGAAGGGGGAATGGGGAGGCGGGCGGGGGGCGAGACCACCGTCACCGTGGCCGGCCTGGTCGAGGACTGTGAGGCGGTGCGGCAGGAGCTGGGCATCGACCGCTGGGCGGTGGCGGGCCAGTCGTTCGGCGGGCGGCTGGCCCTGCGGTACGCGGCCGCCTATCCCGCGCGCACCTCGGCGGTGATCTTCGAGAACCCGGTGTGGGACATGGTGGCCAGCGCCCGTGCCGCACTGCCGCCGATCGCCGCGATGCTGGCCGAGCGGGGCAACACCGAGGCGGCGCAGGCGGCCCTGGCGGCCGCCGGGGGCGAGCAGGCCGCCCGCCCGCTGCGCGAGGCCTACCTGGTGGCGCTGCGTGCCCTCGGCGAGGACCGGGAGTCGTTCTTCGTCCCCAGCGCGGACACCCGGGCACGGCTGGCGGAGGTCAGGCAGGCGCACGAGCGTCCCGACGGCTCGGCGGGCGACGAGGGCTCCCTGCGCCACCATCTGGCGATCGTGGCGGACCCGGCGTCCGAGGAGCCGGTGCAGCACCTGCTGGCCGGGCTGCAGGTCCCCCTGCTGCTGATCGTCGGCGGTCACGACCCGCTGACCAGTCCCGAGCAGCGCGAGGCCTTCCGGGCCGCGCCACGCGGCCAGGTGCTCGAGGTCCCGGCGGCCGGCCACTTCGTGCACGCTGACGATCCGCTGCAATACGCCAGTGCGGTGTCGGACTTCGTCCGTTCCGCCGCGGGGGACCTCAGCGGGACCGGCCGGGTTCCCGCCACCGGTTCGTGATCGGCAGCCGCCGGTCCCTGCCGAAGTTGCGCGGGGTGATCTTGGGCCCGGGCGGATACTGGCGCCGCTTGTACTCGGCCCGGTCCACCATCGCGACCACGCGATCCACCAGCGCCGGGTCATGCCCGGCGGCCACCAGGCCGGCCACACCCAGGTCCTTGACCACGTAGTCGTCCAGGATCGCGTCGAGCACCTGGTAATCCGGCAGCGAGTCGGAGTCGAGCTGGCCCGGCGACAGTTCCGCGCTGGGCGGCTTGGTGATCGAGTTCTCCGGGATCGGCGGGGTCTTACCCCGGCTGGCCGCGTCGGCGTTCCGCCACCGCGCCAGGTCCCACACCAGGGTCTTGGGTACGTCCTTGATGGGGCCGAACCCGCCGGCCGAGTCGCCGTACAGGGTGGAGTACCCGGTGGCCAGCTCGGATTTGTTGCCGGTGGTCAGGGCCAGGTGCCCCTCGGCGTTGGACAGGCCCATGAGGATCACGCCACGGACCCGGGCCTGGAGGTTCTCCGCGGCGAGCCCGGTCAGGTCCAGTTCGGCCTGGAACGCGTCCACCATGGGCTGGATCGGCACCGTACGGGCGTGCACGCCCTGCCGCTTCACCAGGTCCTCGGCGTCACTCACCGAATGATCAGAGGAGTGCCGGCTGGGCATCAGCACGACGTGCACGTGCTCCGGGCCGATGGCATCGGCCGCGATCGTCGCGGTCAGCGCCGAGTCGATCCCGCCGGACAGGGCGAGGATCACCGAGGGGAACCCGTTCTTGACCACGTAGTCCCGTACGCCGGTCACCAGGGCCGCGTAGACCTCGGCCAGCGGGTCCAGCCGCGGCCATATGTGCTGGTCTGGGGGGGCGACCCCCCTGGAACGACCCTGCTGGTCTGGGGGAGCGACCCCCCTGGAACCCCCCGATGACCTCCGGCCCGGTTCCTCCGTCACCGGGCCGGGGCCGTGCTGGTCTGGGGGAGCGGGCTCGGGTGTGCGAGCGGTTGGGGGTGGCAGCGCTACCCGGTGGATGGTCATGTGGGTGCCGTCGCGGGGATCGGCGGGCGTGTCGCCCGGCTGGATGCTCAGGTCGGCGTCCGGCAGGTCCAGGTCGGCGACGATCAGCGCCTCGGCGAACTGGGGGCCGCGGGCCAGCAGGTTGCCGGTGGCGTCCACGATGATCGAGTCGCCGTCGAACACCAGCTCGTCCTGGCCGCCCATCATGTTCACGTAGGCGAGCGTGGCGCCCGCCTCCGCCGCCCGGTTCACGCACAGTTCCAGCCGCTCAGCGTCCTTGCCCCGCTCGTACGGAGAGGCGTTCGGCACTACCAGCAAGCCGGCTCCGGCCTGCCTGGTCACCGTCACCGGGCCGCCGTCCTGCCACAGGTCCTCGCAGACGGCGATCGCCACGTCGACCGCCTCGCCGGGCTCCCCGCTGCTGCTAGCCCGGGGCGGCAGGCCGCCCCCCGGAACCCCACGTGCCAGCCCGGGGGGCGACCCCCGGACCCCCGATGGCCTGCGGCCCGGTTCCTCCGTACCGGGCCGCAGGGCAGGCGGAAGACCGGCAGCCGGTTGCCCGGCACGAAGTACCGGTACTCGTCGAACACCCCGTAGTTCGGCAGGTGGTGCTTGGCGGTCGTCACCACCACATCACCGCCGTGCAGCAGCGCCGCGGCGTCCAGCGCCGCGCTGGCCGGCTGACCGGTGCGCGGGGCCAGCCCTGCCTGGCGGTCCAGGTATCCGGCGACCACGGCGATTCCGCCAAGCCCTTCGGCAGCCAGCCGGGCCGCGGTGTCCC
Organism: uncultured Actinomycetes bacterium; assembly: GCA_963706115.1. GTDB lineage: Bacteria > Actinomycetota > Actinomycetes > Streptosporangiales > Streptosporangiaceae > DASXKD01. Next base: position 150,766 of record CAVPMG010000015.1, read on the forward strand.
TGATGGCCGCGATGGAGGCGTCCACGAACGAGTCACGCAGCGCGAGATCTTCCACCGGGTACCCGGTGAGCATCATTTCGGGGAACAGCACGAGGTCCGCCCCGCGGGCGGAGGCCCGCCGGGTCCATTCGATGATCGTCTGCGCGTTTCCCGCAAGGTCGCCCACGGTGGAGTTCACCTGGGCGAGCGCGATCCTCAGTTTCGGCACGCTTGCCAGCTTAGGCGGGGCGCGCGCAACGGCCCGGGCCGCGGTGGCGACCGCGGCCCGGGCGTGCGCTGTGCTGGCCTGGGGGGCGACCCCCCTGGAACCCCCCGGTGGCCAACGGCCCGGTTCCTCCGTCACCGGGCCGTGGCCGTTGCGCTTGATGGACTTATCGGCCCTGCCTTCTTACTTCAGCAAGAAGGCGCGGATCCAGGCACCGAAGTCCGCGTTGTGGTTGAACAGGAACGACGGGCTCATCACCGTTTGCCCCGACGCGCCACCGTTGGTGGTGTCGATGACCTCGTTCGTGGTCCACGGCCCGGTCATCGTGCCGTGCACACCGGTGTAGGTGGTCACGGCGCTGTTGGTGAACTGCCACAGCCGGAGGTTGCCCGGTGGCGGCGACGCCGGGTTCCGCAGCACCGCGGCCACCTCGGCCGCGGTGAACAGGGCCTTCGTCCCGGCGCTGATGGTGATTGCCTGGGTGTGGCCGGTGGTCAGGTCGCTGGCGGTGGCCACCACGCCGCCGCCGGACCGGTCGTAGTAGAGATCGATCAGAACGGTGTCCCCGACCCTCGGATCCACCTTGGTGAGCGCGCCGCCGCCCATGCCGAAGGGCGGTACGCCGACGCTCCAGCCCACCGACGTGGGGCCCCCACCGGCCGCCACGGCCAGGGTGACCGGGCCGACGGTCGCGCCGCCGAGCACGACCTCGGCGTAGTTGGAATAGGCACCCGATGCCGGGACCTTGACGGTGGTGGCGACGAAGCGGAACCACCGGCCAGTGGCGGTGTATCCGCCCTGGCTGGATGTGTAGATGATCGGGTGACTGACGGCATGCGTGTTCGCCGCGGCATTGGCTGCCGCCCCCGCGGCTCCCACCGTGAGCAGCGCTGTCCCTCCCGCGGCAAGTACCGCGGACAAGGCGCGCAGAATCTGCCTTCGCATCGCGAAGACCCCCTTGAGAATTAACCGATAAAAAGGCGCCCCGGCCTGCAGGATGGTGGCTTTGCAACCTTTAAGACGACGTTGTGCCGTACCCGGTTGCGGCCTTTGTGCCTGGCTCGGCGGGCCGGGCCGCGGCCAGGCTGCAGGCGGGTGTGTAACCTGCCGGAAACAGGCGGGCGGCAGACTGTGGGGGAGGGCCGATCCGCCCGGGACCGGGGCCGCCGTGATCGCAAGCGCCCGGCAGGGCCGCTGACAAACGAGGCAGGAAGAACATGGACAGGCAGGAAGAGTTCGTGCTCCGGACCCTGGAGGAGCGTGACATCCGTTTTGTCCGGCTGTGGTTCACGGACGTGCTCGGTTTCCTGAAGTCGGTCGCGGTGGCGCCTGCGGAACTGGAGGGGGCGTTCGCCGAGGGTATCGGCTTCGACGGCTCCGCGGTCGAGGGGTTCGCCCGCGTCTACGAGGCGGACATGATCGCCAAGCCGGACCCGTCGACGTTCCAGCTGCTGCCGTGGCGCGGTGAGTCCGGCGTCGGCCGGATGTTCTGCGACATCATGATGCCGGACGGGTCGCCGTCGCACGCCGACCCCCGCCACGTGCTCAAGCGCGCGCTCAGCCGGGCAGCCGATCTCGGATTCACCTTCTACACCCACCCCGAGATCGAGTTCTTCCTGCTCAAGGAGAAGCCGGAACCAGGTGCCAGCCCGGCGCCGATCGACTCGGGCGGCTACTTCGACCACACGCCGCACAGCGTCGCCCACGACTTCCGGCATGTTTCCATCCAGATGCTGGAGCAGATGGGCATCTCGGTGGAGTTCAGCCATCACGAGGGAGCGCCCGGCCAGCAGGAGATCGACCTGCGTTATGCGGACGCGCTCACCACCGCCGACAACGTGATGTCGTTCCGGCTGGTGATGAAGGAGGTGGCGCTCCAGGAGGGGGTGTACGCCTCGTTCATGCCCAAGCCGTTCACCGACCACCCGGGCTCGGGCATGCACACCCACATGTCGCTGTTCGAAGGCGACCGGAACGCCTTCTACGAGCCGGGCGCGGAGTTCCAGCTCTCCAAGGTGGGCCGCGCGTTCATCGCCGGCCTGCTCAAGCACGCTCCCGAGATCACCGCCGTGTGCAACCAGTGGGTGAACTCCTACAAGCGGCTGTGGGGCGCGGCGGAGCGGACCGCCGGGGCCGGCGGTGAGGCCCCCGCGTACGTCTGCTGGGGGCACAACAACCGCTCGGCGCTGGTCCGGGTGCCGATGTACAAGCCGCACAAGGGAAACGCGACCCGGATCGAGTTCCGGTCGCTCGACTCCGCCTGCAACCCCTACCTGGCCTTCGCCGCGATCCTGGCGGCGGGGCTCAAGGGGATCGAGGCCGGTTACGAACTGCCGTCCGAGGCCGAGGACGACGTGTGGGCGCTCACCGACCGGGAACGCCGCATCCTTGGCATCGCGCCGCTGCCGCAGAGCCTGGATGAGGCGCTCAACGTCATGCAGGAGAGCGAACTGATGGCGGAGACGCTGGGCGAGCATGTGTTCGACTTCTTTCTGCGCAACAAGCGGGAAGAATGGCGGGACTACCGTCATCAGGTCACCGCGTTCGAACTGGACCGCTACCTGCCCGTGCTGTGAGCCGGGCGGCGGGCGGCCGCCTGGGAGGGCACACGTGAGCACGCAGCTTCCGGCCGGGGTGTCGGTCGGCCACTGGACCGACGCCAAGGGCCTGACCGGGTGCACGGTACTGCTCGTCCCCGGGGGCGCGGCGGCGGGCGTGGACGTCCGGGGCGGGGCCCCCGGCACCATCAACACCGACGGGCTGCGGCCGGGCACCGTCACCGAGCAGGCGCAAGCCATCCTGCTCACCGGCGGGAGCACGTTCGGCCTCAGCGCCACCTCCGGAGTGCTGCGCTACCTGGAGGAGCGCGGCGTCGGGCTGAACTTCGGCTCGGTCGCGGTGCCCATCGTGGCCGGCGCGGTGATCTTCGACCTGCTGGCCGGTGATCCCGCCGCACGGCCGGGCCCGGAGGCCGGCTACGCGGCCTGCGAGGCGGCCACCGCCAGCCCGGACCAGGGCGCGGTCGGGGCGGGCACCGGGGCCAGCGTCGCGAAGGCCGGCGGCAACGAGCCACGCCCCGGCGGCGTGGGGCTGGCCAGTGCCCAGGCCGGCGGCGCGGTGGTGGCCGCCGTCATGGTGGCCAACAGCCTCGGCGGGATCTGGGACGACGACCGCCACGAGTGGGTCGCGCCACTGACCGCCTGGGACTATTCATCGCCGATGATCCCCGGCGGCAACACCACGATCGGGGCCGTGGTGACCGACGCCGTGCTCACCAAGGAGCAGGCCAACCGGGTCGCCGCCGTGGCGCACGACGGCATCGCCCGTGCGGTCCGGCCCGCGCACACGCTGTACGACGGCGACACCATGTTCTGCCTGGCCACGGGCGCGGTCCAGGCGCCTCTCGACGCCGTGGAAGCGGTCGCCGCGCAGGTCGTGGCGCGCGCGATCGCGGCCGGCGTCCGCGCCGCGCAGCACTAGCCGCGCTTCCGCCCCGCGGGTCACCGCACACGGTTGCGGCCGCATCCGCTCGCCCGGGGCGGTGATCCTGGCGCGTACCTGCGCAAATTGGGCACTTACCGATCTTGCTACTTTGCCTTGTATTTACCAGCATGTGACTTGCTCTGTAACTCACGAGGGGGTTCAGGCCGCCCCGCGGCCACGGGGGCAGGTCGGCTGCCATTCCGGGCCGGTAAGTCGACGAGGGAGAACTCAGCATGAGCATCCGAAGTTCCATGCGCCGTCTGCGGACGGCTGCGGGGCTTGTGGCGGTCGGGGTCAGCGCCGCGTTTGTGCTGCCCGCGACCGGCGCCGTGGCGGCGCAGCATAGCTCGCCGCCGACGTCGCAAACGCCACTGCCGGTACGCAACGGGTCAGCGACAGATCTTGGCCCGTACAACCCGGCCCAGACAATCCGGCTGGCCGTCGGGCTGCGCCCGCCGCACATGGCCGCCGAGGAGCAGTTCCTGAATGCGATTCAGGACAAGCACTCACCGCTGTTCCACCACTATCTGACCCCGGCGGCCTGGACGGCCCGGTTCGGCCCGAGCGCCGCCGCGCAGAACGCGGTCGTCGCCTGGGCCAAGGGCGCCGGCCTGACCGTGACGCACCTGTACCCGAACCGCTTGGTCGTGGACCTGGCCGGGTCCGTTGGCACCATCGCGAAGGCGCTGGGCGTGCAGATCAACAACTACCGGCTCGGTACCAAGACCTTCTTCTCCAACAACCACGACCCGGTGCTGCCGGCGTCGGTGGCGGGCATCGTGGCCTCGGTCGACGGTCTCACCAGCCTGCAGCAGATGTTCCCCGCCTCGCCGGCCGGCCACGAGCCGGCCAGCCCCGTGTATGTGCCAGGCCCGGTTGCCGCCAATGGCCCGCACGCGGCGGCCAACGGCAGCCGCACGAAGCTGCGCGCGGCGATGCGGGCCTCCGCCCGGAAGCTGCGGGCCAACGGGGGCGCGAAGGTGCACATCACCGGTGGCTCCTACGACCCGACGGACATTTACAGCTCGCAGGCCTACGACTACAACGCGCTCTACAACCAGGGGCACTGCTGTAACCCGCTGGGCAACCCGGGCCAGTCACCGGCCAATTCGACGATCGCCATCGCCACGTTCGGCCAGCAGCGGATCAGCGACATCCAGGGGTTCCACAACCAGTACACCTACCTGGCCTACAACGTCCAAGAGGTGTTCATCGACGGCACCCCGGCGTGCTGCGACGCCGAGGGGACGATGGACATGGAGTGGTCCACCGCCATGTCCAACAGCTTCGGCGCCGCCGCGAACACGTCCAAGGTGTACGTCTACGACGGCGCCAACTTCAACAACTCCACGTTCACCGACATGTACAACAAGATGGTGACGGACAACGTCGCCCGGGTGTTCTCCACGAGCTGGTCCTGCACCGAGAACTTCGGCTGCAGTTCGTCCACGATCAGCACCCGGCACGCGATCTTCAACCAGATGGTCGGCCAGGGCTGGGCGCTGACCGCCGCATCCGGTGACCGGGGAGCCTTCGATGACTGCTCCCACCTGTCGGTTGCCTACCCGGCCTCGGATCCGGATGTGGTCGGCGCCGGCGGGACCGAGCTGAGCCTCAGCTCGGGGCCGTTGTACAACTTTGAGGTCGCCTGGTCCGGCGGTCCGGACGGGTGCGGTTCCAACGACGGCGGGTCCGGCGGTGGCTGCAGCGTGATCTTCACCGCCCCGTCGTTCCAGTCCAACCAGCCCTGCGGCAGTGGGTCCCGGGCCGTCCCGGACATCTCGCTGAACGCGGACTGGTTCCACACCCCGCAGAACTTCTACTTCGGCAGCCTGTCCGGGAACGGCGGGACCAGCATCGTCGCGCCGGAACTGGCGGGGTTCTTCGCCCAGGAAAATGCCTACCTGCTGTCGGTGGGGAACATCTGCGGCTCGGGCTCGTCGGTCTGTGGGCCGATCGGCAACGCCAACTTCGGGATCTACCAGGCGGGATTCGGAAATACCCCGCACCACCCCATGTACGACATCACGTCCGGGTGCAACAGCAACGACATCGGCACCGGCTTCTGCGCGACCACCGGGTATGACCTGGTGACCGGGTGGGGCTCGGCCAACATGCTGCAACTCGCCTGGGCGTTCAACTGGCGCAACATTCCCGAAGCCGGGCGGCCGGTCGTGACGTACTCCGGGCCGACACCGGGGGTCTGGTACAACACCGACCAGACGATCGGGATCTCGGTCGCCGACACCGGCGGCAGTTTCGCGCCGAGCGGCGTGGCCGGCTTCAGCGACGCCTGGAACTTCGACCCGGGTGACCCGCTCAGCGCGGCGACGCCGGGCTGCTGCAACTCCTTCTACAACGGCCCCGAGTTCAAGAACGCCACGAGCGGCTCCATCGACCTGGCCGCGGAGGGGCAGGGGTGCAACACGGTCAACGTGGAGGCCTGGGACAACATGGGCTTCCAGTCCGGCGACGTCACCCGCGGCCCGCTGTGCTTCGACTCGGTGGCGCCGACCATCAGCGCGGCGCCGACCGTGACGCTGCGGAACAACGCAGGCCCGGTGACCAAGGCGGATCCAGTGACGATGTCGTGGGCCGGGAGCGACGCGACCAGCGGGATCAACCATTACTCGCTGTATGAGAGCAAGGACGGCGGCGCGTACGCGCTGGCCGCCACCACCACGGCGCCGACGTTCAACAAGAACCTCGGGCCCGGTCACACCTACCAGTTCGAGGTCACCGCGACCGACAACGCCGGCAACACCAGCGCGGCCACGCAGGGCATCGTCTACAAGCTGTCGCTGGTCCAGGAGAACGCCAGTGCGATCAAGTACACGACGCCTGGCTGGACCCGGCAGACCCTGTCCGGCGCCAACGGCGGGTCTGTTGATTTCGCCACGGTGAAGGGGAAGACGGCGACGCTGACGTTCACCGGGTTCCAGGTCGCGTGGATGTCGACCCAGGGCCCGACCCGGGGCTCGGCCACGGTCAAGCTGGACTCCGGCACGGCGGCAACGATTAACACCAACACCAGTTCGCCGCATGCGGCGGAGGTCGTGGACGTCGTCACGGCGGCGGCCAACGGGTCGCACAAGCTGGTGGTCAACGTGCTCGGCACGGCGGGCCACCCGCGGATCGACGTCGACGCGTTCATCGTCCTGTCCAAATAACCAGTAACTAACGGCACCCGGGGCCCGCCGGCAACACGCCGGCGGGCCTCGGCATTTTCACCGGCCGAGCCGGCGCCGAGGCGTGATACTGGGCGGATGGGCGAGCACGCTGACGATGCCGGCCACATGTTCGGCGCGGATTTCTGGGACGAGCGATACCGGTCGGCGGACCGGGTCTGGAGCGGCGAGCCGAACCCGCAACTGGTCGCCGAGGTGGCTGACCGGGCGCCGGGCCTGGCGCTGGACGTGGGCTGCGGCGAAGGCGCCGACGCCATCTGGCTCGCCGGTTCCGGGTGGATGGTGATCGGCGCCGACATCTCCGGCGTGGCCCTGGAGCGAGCCGCACGGCACGCCGACGACACCGACCCGGCCGCGGCGGCGCGCATCCACTGGTGGCAGGCGGACCTGCTCGCCCAGCACCCCCAGCCTGGCTCCTTCGACCTGGTCTCCGCGCAGTTCATCCAGTTGCCGCCGGACCGGCGCGTCCCCCTGTTCACGGCGCTGGCCGCCGCGGTCCGCGAAAGCGGCATGCTGCTGATCGTCGGCCATCATCCGTCCGACCTCGAGACGGGCGTGCCCCGGCCGCCGATGCCCGAGCTGTTCTACACCCCGGAGGAGATCGCCGGGCTGCTCGGCGACTCATGGGCGGTGCAGGCCTGCGAGGCACGGCCCCGGCCCGCGACCACCCCCGACGGCACCGAGGTCACCGTGCACGACACGGTCCTGGCCGCCGTACGGGGGAGCGCGCCGCCCGCCCAGGGCTAACCGGGTTACCAGGTGGCAGCGGGGTGGCCCATTATGCGATAGTCCGCCCGCCGACCGAAGCGGAGCAGCCATGTACGCAAGCATTCTCAACTTCACCTTCGACTGCGCGGATGCCAGGGCGCAGGCCACGTTCTGGGCGGCGGTGACCGGCTGGACCGCCCAGGAGCGCGACGCCACCCCCGGGCACGTCGAATACGCCGTGGAACCGCCCGCACCGGGCGGCCCGAGGCTGTACTTCACCACTGTCCCGGAGCCGAAGACGGCCAAGAACCGGATCCACCTGGACTTGCTCCCGCCCGGCGACGACCAGCAGGCCGAACTGGCCAGGCTGACCGGCCTGGGCGCCCGCGTCCTCGACGACCAGCCCCCAGGGGCAAGCTGGATCGTGATGGCCGACCCCGAAGGCAACGAGTTCTGCCTGGAAGGCTGACGACCACCGGCGCAACAGATGGGCATGGCCGGCGCATCATCTGAGTAGACCCGAGGTGGTGGCGTGGATCTTGATGATGCGCTGGCGGAGCTGGTCGCACATTCCGGTGACCGGCTGCTGCGGGTCGCCTATCAGCTGACCCACGACCCGGCGGCAGCGCAAGACCTGGTGCAGGATGCGCTGTTGCGGGTTTACCGCTCGATGCGCCGCCGCGGCCTCCCGCCCCAGGACTGGTATGCCTACCTGCGCCGGGCCGTGATCAACGAATACCTGCGCACCCGGCGGCTGCGCAGCAGCGCCGAGGTGGTGACCGACAGGCTGCCCGAGCAGCAAGTGGTCGGCAGCCCTGAAGATCAGATCGCCGACCGGGCGCAGCTGTGGACGGCACTGGCGGCGCTGAGCGCACGCCAGCGTGCGGCGCTGGTGCTGCGCTACTACGAGGACCTGCCCGACCACCAGATCGCGGCGCTGCTCGGCTGCCGCGAGGCGAGCGTGCGCAGCCTGACCAGCCGCGGGCTCGCGGCCTTGCGGCAATTGGACGTACCCGCCAGCGTCGGAAGGGAAGATCGGCCGTGAGTGGCGTCGAGGACATCCTTAGCCAGGTCATGGTCAGCCACGACGAGGAGGCACCGGCCGCGGCGGACCTGCTCCGCGCCCTTAAGGCCGCGCCTGAGCCTCCCGGCCGGCGCGGGAGGGCCCGGCCTCGCGGCGGGCGGCGGTCGGCCTGGGCCGTTCCCATCGCCGCGGCCGCGGCCGTGGTACTGGTGATCGGCTTGGCGGTGTCGGTGTCGAACGGGCTGTTCGGGACGCGGCGGCCCGCCCGGTCGGCGCACCTTCCCGCGGCGCCGCGCCAGTTCAACCCGCTGATCCCGTACGTGTCGTTCGGCTGGCTGCCTGCCGGGGAATCTCTCTACTCGGGTGAGGTTCGGCCGACGCAGGTGTTCCTGGCCGTGGGGTCAACTCCCTCCGCGTGGTGGCTCAACGTCTACGCACGGGGACGGTGCCACCCCACCGGCCCGGCCCGCGGCCTGGCCTGCCCTCACGAGGGCCTGGATGGCACGACAGCGCGGCTCACGTTCACCGCGCGGGCGCCCGCCGTAAACGGCGACCGTGCGTTCTGGACCGAGACGGGCCTTGCCTGGCAATATGCCCGCGATGGCTGGGCGGCGCTGACGTGGTCTGGCTCCGCTCCGCGCGCCCGCACGCCGCGGCAGCACACGGTCAGGATGCAGCGCCAGGCGGTCAAAATCGCCGGGCGGCTCCGGTTTGATGCGACCACACCACTGGTGTTCCCCACCCAGTTCACCGGCCTGCCCAGCCAGTGGCAGATCAGCGACGTGTACTACCAGCCCCACGCCGGGGTACTGCGCGCCGAGACCTACACGCTGACCACCCCTGCCGCCCGTTACCTCCCGCACATCGGCGACCTCGGCATCTGGACCAACGCCCCCTACATCCAGATCCACCCCGCCCCCCGCGGCGGCACCTGCACCCCGCACGACCCGGCCAGCAACAACACCAGCGAGACCATCAACGGCTACCGGGTGGTCGTGAAACGCATGACCATCGGCGGCGTCCCGGAACAGCAACTGTGCGCCGCCCACGCCGGCGGGTTCTGGCTCTCCATCATCGAGTCCGGCCCCCACCCACCCATCGACGTGGCCAGCCTGTTCAAGCACCACATGCGCCTGCTCGGCACCAACCCGGCGAACTGGACCAGCCATCCGCTCAACTGAGCAACGGCCACCTCCCCGGCGCCGCACCAGCGCACCCAGGCGACGGGCAGGCTGATCCCGCGATCTGCTCACCGGCGTCAGCCGGAGCGCGCCGTACGGTTACGGTGCTGGGGTGAGCGTGCCGCGCAGGACCACCGCTGCCGCACGGCTGGCCCGGCTGGGTTTCGCCGACCCGGCCCGGGCGGAGCTCCTGCTCACCGGGGATCTCGCCATGGACGCCAGCCAGGCGGGCGACGGGCTGATCGACGCGCTGGCGACCGCGGCGGATCCCGATCTGGCGCTGGCCGCGCTGGCGCGGATGCCCCGCGACGCGGAGCTGATCCGGGCACTGGGCGGCGGCCCCCGGCTGCGGGCCCGGCTGGCGGCGGTGCTCGGCGCCAGCGCGGCGCTGGGGGATCACCTGGCCCGGCATCCGGAGCACTGGCGGGTCCTCGCCGGGGAGGACGACCTTCCCGTCCCGGAAGCGGCCCAGGTCCGGGCCGAGTTGCTGGCCGCGGTCGGTGCCCGCGCCGAGGACCCGGAGCCGGTCGCGGCCCAGGCCGGAAGCGGCTCGCCGGGGACCGGCCAGCCCGGCACCGATCCGGTGGCTGCACTGCGGGTGGCGTACCGGCGGCTGCTGCTGCCGCTGGCGGCGCGGGACCTCACCGGGGAGGCGTCCTTCGACCAGGTCGCCGCCGAGCTGGCCGACCTGGCGGCGGCGGCGCTGGCGGCGGCCCTGGCGATCGCCAGGGCGAACCTGCCACCGGGGGCCGCGCCGTGCCGGCTGGCGGTGATCGCCATGGGCAAGTGCGGCGCCAGGGAGCTGAACTACGCCAGCGACGTGGACGTGATCTTCGTCGCGGAGCCTGCCGGGACCGGCGGGGACGGGGGAGAGGCGACGGCGCTGCGCACCGCGACCCAGCTCGCCGCCGGGCTGATCCAGGTGTGCTCACAGAGCACCCCGGAGGGCGCGCTGTTCCCCGTGGACCCCAACCTGCGGCCCGAGGGGCGCAACGGCCCGCTGGTGCGGACCCTGGCCAGCCACCGCGCCTACTACCAGCGCTGGGCACAGACCTGGGAGTTCCAGGCGCTGCTGAAGGCCAGGCCGGTCGCGGGAGACGCCACGCTCGGCGCCGCCTACGCCGCCGAGATGAACCCGCTGGTCTGGCAGGCCGCCCAGCGGGAGAACTTCGTCTCCGACGTGCAGGCGATGCGGCGCCGGGTGATCGGCACGCTGCCCGCGGCGGCGGCGGGCAGGGAGATCAAGCTCGGCCCTGGCGGGCTGCGGGATATCGAGTTCGCCGTCCAGCTCCTCCAGCTCGTGCACGGCAGGGTCGACGAGACGCTGCGCGAACCGGCCACCCTGCCCGCCCTGGCCATGCTCGCCGCGGGCGGGTACGTCGGCAGGCAGGACGCGGCCGAGCTGGCCGCCGCCTACCGGTTCCTGCGCCGGGTCGAGCATCTGCTCCAGCTCAGGTACCTGCGGCGGACTCACACCATGCCCGAGCAACCCGAGGTGCTGCGCCGGATCGGCCGCGCGCTGCGGCTGGCCGGCGCGGGCCAGGCGGCACAGGACGGCGACGCAGCGGCCGGGCCTGCCAGGACGGGCGACGGCCGCGGGCGCGGCGCGGATGGGGACGGCCGCCGGGGCGTGGCAGGCGGCGCCGCCGGGCGGCTGGACCCGGCCGAGGAACTGCTCGCCCGGTGGCGTGAGTATGCGAGCCAGGTCCAGCGGTTGCACGAGAAACTCTTCTACCGGCCGCTGCTCGACGCGGTGGCGAGTCTGCCCGGTGAGGTGGCCCGGCTCACCCCGCAGGCCGCCGAAGCCAGGCTCGAGGCGCTGGGTTACGCCGACCCGGCCGGTGCGCTGCGGCACATCGGGGCGCTGACCGCCGGTGTGTCGCGGCGAGCGGCCATCCAGCGCACGCTGCTGCCACTGATGCTCGGCTGGTTCGCCGACGCGGCGGACCCCGACGCCGGGCTGCTGGCGTTCCACCAGGTCAGCGATGCCCTCGGTACCAGTCCCTGGTATCTGCGGCTGCTACGGGACGACATGACCGTGGCGCAGCGTATGGCACGACTGCTCGCTTCCAGCCGGTACGCGGCGGGCTTGCTGCTGCGCCAGCCCGAGACCGTCGCCTGGCTCGGCAACGACGCCCAGCTTGCCCCGCGCGAGCGCGCGGCGCTGCATGCGGAGACCGCGGCACTGGTGGGCCGGCACGGCGAGGCCGCCGCCGCGGTGGCGGCGCTGCGCGCGCTGCGCTGCCGGGAACTGCTCAGGACCGCCATGGCCGACCTGCTCGGCCGGTCGGGCCCCGAGCAGACGGGAGAGGCGCTCACCGCCGTGGCCGCGGTCACCATCGAGGCCGCGCTCCAGGTGGCGGTGCGGTCGGTGGCGGACCGCCGCGGAGAGTTCCCCACCCGGCTGTGCGTGGTCGCGATGGGCAGGTTCGGCGGCCACGAGTCCGGATACGGCAGCGACGCGGACGTGATGTTCGTGCACGACCCGCTGCCAGGGGCGGACGAGCAGGAGGCGACCGCCGCGGCGCATGCCGCGGCCGAGGAGCTGCGCGCGCTGCTGGCCCAGCCAGGCCCGGAACCGCCCCTGCTTATCGACCCCGGCCTGCGCCCGGAGGGACGGCAGGGGCCGTTGGTCCGCACCCTGGCCTCCTACCGGGCCTACTACAAACGGTGGTCGGTTCCCTGGGAGAGCCAGGCCCTGCTGCGTGCCGAGCCGGTGGCGGGTGACAGCGAACTGGGAGACCGCTTTACGGTGCTGGCGGACGAGTTCCGCTATCCGGACGGCGGCATCCCCGAGTCCTCCGTCCTGGAAATCCGGCGCCTCAAGGCACGGATGGAGGCCGAGCGCATGCCGCGCGGCGTGGACCCCGCGCTGCACCTGAAGCTCGGGCCAGGCGGACTGTCCGACGTGGAGTGGGTGGTGCAGTTGCTGCAGCTCAGACACGCCCACGCGGTGCCTGAGCTGCGCACCACGCGCACCCTGGCCGGGCTGAACGCGGCGGCGCGGGCCGGGCTGGTGCCGCAGGAGGACGCCGACGTGCTGGCGCGGGCCTGGCGGCTGGCCTCCCGGATCAGGGACGCGGTGGTGCTGGTCCGCGGCCGGGCCGCGGATGTGCTGCCCGCCCGCGCTTCCGAACTGGCCGCGGTGGCGTCGGTGCTCGGCTACCAGGCCGGATCCGCCCAGGATTTGGTGCAGGATTACCGTCAGGCGGCGCGCCGGGCCCGGGCGGTGATGGAAGCGCTGTTCTACGAGTGACGGGTGCCCGGTTTGCGGTGACACAGGCGTTTATCTCGCTCACGCATCGTGCAGCATGGCCGCCTCTGGCCTGGTTGATACCGTCTACCGTGGGAATGCAGGACGGGGTCGCGGGCCAGGGGGCAGGACTGCGAACGTGGCTTACGACATTGAGAGACATATGACCGTCCCGGCAAGGCCGCGCGGAGCGCCGGCGGCCAACGATCACGCGCCGGCCCCTGGGGGCCGCCGCCGCGGGCTGCGGACCGCCCTCACCGTCATCGTCGCGGTGTGCGCGGCCGCGGTGGCCGTGGTCGCCGGGGTTGGCCTGGTGCGGTCGGCCGGCGCCGGGCAGCCGGTGAAGCACGGCGCCGCGGCGGGCTCGGGTGCGGCGAAATCCGCCATCGAGGGCTCGAGCAAGGTCCGCCCGGGCTCGGCGACGGCCGCCCTGCCGCCGCTGTCGGCCACGCAACTGGCCGGCCAGCGGGTGATCTACAGCTACACCGGGCTGACCCCGCCGGCCAACCTGCTCCGCTGGATCCGGGCGGGCAAGGTCGCCGGCGTCATCTTCTTCGGCTCCAACATCTCAAGCCAGGCCCAGCTTGCCGCGGTCGCCGCCGAACTGAACAAGGCCAATGCCAGCCCGAAGAACCCGATGCGGCACTACCCGCTGCTGCTCATGACCGACCAGGAGGGCGGCCTGGTCCGCCGCCTGCCGGGCGCGCCGGATGAGTCGGAGAAACAGATCGGCGAGGGGACCCATCCCGCCGTGGCGGCAAGGGCCGCGGGCCGGGGCGCGGGCCAGAACCTGACCGGGGCCGGCCTGAACGTGAACCTGGCGCCGGTGCTCGACGTGTACCGGACGCCGGGCGACTTCGACGACCAGTTCGGGCGCTCGTACAGCACCAACCCGCACAAGGTCTCCTACCTTGGTGCCGACTTCGTCAAGGCGCAGCAGGCCACCGGCGTCGCGGCCACCGCGAAGCACTTCCCCGGGCTGGGCGCCGCCGCGACCGCGCAGAACACCGACGAGGAGCCGGTGACGCTGAACGTGCCGCTGGCCACGCTGCGCGGCACCGATGAGTACCCCTACCGTGCCGCCATCCGGGCCGGGGTCAAGCTGGTCATGGTGTCGTGGGCGATCTACCCGGCGCTGGACCCGGGGCGGCCGGCCGGGCTGTCGTCCGCGATCGTCAACGGCGAACTGCGGCAGCGGCTCGGTTTCACCGGTGTCACGATCACCGATGCCTTGGAGGCCGGCGCACTGAAGGCGTACGGCACCACCGGGCACCGGGCCACCGTGGCGGCCGGTGCCGGGATGGACCTGATCCTCTGCTCGGCGCAGCAGCCCGGCCAGGGTTACCAGGCGAGGGTCGCGCTGTCCAAGGATTACCGGCACGCGAGCCTGGACCAGGCGGCGTTCCGCACCGCGGTGCAGCGGATACTCGCGCTGCGGGCGAGCCTGCGCCACTAGCGCGTGTCCCCGGGCGGAAGGGTCGCCCAAAAGCCAGAAGGCTGTGTAGCCGCCGCTCTCCATACCATCTCCATGGCATTCACAGCCCATCTCCAAATTGGCGCGTTGCCCTCCTATTCGACGGGGGTGATATGGCCGGGAATCGGCGTGCTGCGTGGAACCTCCCGGCCACGACGGAGTGGGGGCAGCGTGAGCGACGTGCGGGGGAACCCATGGGAGCATGATCCTGGCCCGCCGGGTTCTAGTGGCTGGGCAGAGTTGTTCGCCGGTACACCGAATT
>CAVPMG010000016.1:0-15104 GCA_963706115.1 uncultured Actinomycetes bacterium
TGGCCGCCACGGCCTTGTCCGAGGGCAACCCGGACCGGCCGCCGGCCTTTCCGAGGGCGATGTAATAGACCGTCTGGTCCCGCTCGTCTTCCAGCCGCTGGGCCAGCACGGTGATGTCGGAGCTGAGTGTGGTCAGCTGCAGGACCCGCTGGTAGGCGAGGGCGCTCTGCACCGACGAGGCGATGCGGATACCGCCCAGCGCCACAGCCGTCAGGGTCGGGATGGTGATCAGCAGCAGCAGCCGCGAGCGCACTCGCCAGTTCTTCAGCGCCCGCCTTGACGCCGGCCGGGCCTTGGGTACCTCTGGATGCCCGGCACCGTTGCCGTCGGCCTGCCCGTCGGGCCTGCCGAGGCCGCCACCGGGTGCCTCCGCCCCGTCCCGGCCGAACGCCGAGCCGTTCCCCGCCTGGTCGCCTACGGCCACGGGGGCAGCGGGGGGGATGTTTCTGCTACGGGACCGCACGCGTCATGACCTCTCAGCTGGATGCCATGGCGAGCCCGCTGGCGGGAGGGCCAACGGCAGAACCGACATAGCAGACCCCTTCCGCGGCGACGTTTAAGGCGGGCTCAGCTCAACAGGGCGACTAGGGGCTAACCCTAACGTCAAAACGGCTAGCGGACAGCAATTCCCGCATCACGCGATGACTTTGATCTAACGGACGTTTACCGAGCACACGCTGCAAGTAGGGTACTGTCTGGCGCTGCGGTCCGTGTTCCGAAGTGTCCACCTAAGTCCTATCTGCCCGCCAAGGAGAGTCATGAGGCATGTCTCTGCCCCTGACCAGGCCCGACGGGGCGGCCGGGTGCGGCGCCCGGGTCGCCACGCCGCGGGCGTGGTGGCCGCGGCGGCCGGCCTGATTCTGGTGACCGGGTGCCATGTCCCCGGGTTCTCGTCATCGGCGGCGGCCGGGCCCACCGCGTCTGGCACGGTCACTGTCGAGGCGGCCCCCGGCGTGCCCGACGCGCCCCTTTACATTGGCCTGCGGGACGGCCTGTTCAGCCGGGTCGGCCTGACCGTCCACGTCGTTAAGAGTTCCTCCGTGCCGCAGGAGGTGGCGGCGCTGCGCAACGGCACCGCCGATATCGCCTTTGGCGACTACGCCAACATGTTCTATGCGCAGGAGCAGAACCCCTCGCCGCACCTGCTCGCACTCGCGGATGGCTACGACGCGGGGCCGAACGTCATGGAAGTCCTGACGCTGCCGGGCTCGAAGATCGTGACGCCGGGGGACCTGCAGAACAAGGTCATTGGCACCGCCTCGAACCAGGCGATACCAACCCAGAACGCCAATCACCAGTTCCAGCCCTACAGCATTGACACCGCGGCCACCTGGTCGGTGCTGGCCAGCGACAACGTAAAGGTCAGTACGATCACCTGGGCTCCCATGCAGCCCGGCGGCCTGATCGGTGCACTGAAGTCCGGCCAGGTGGACGCGATCCTGGCCACCGAGCCGACCATCTACCAGGCGGAGAGCCAGCTCGGCGCGGTCCCCGTGGTCGACTCCTGCACCGGGGCGACCGCGAACCTGCCGCTCGCCGGGTACTTCACCACGAAGTCCTACGCCGGCAAGAACGCCCAGGTGCTGGCCGCCTTCCGGAGCGCGCTCGCCAAGGCGCAGGCACAGGCCGCGATGGCGGCGCCCCTGCAGACCGCCCTGACCAAGAGCGCAGGCCTGAAGGCGCAGGCGGCCGCCATGGTGACCCTTGGCACCTACCCGACCACAACGTCGGCGCCGAACCTGCAGCGGGTGGTCAACCTGATGTACATCTTCGGCACGCTGCCCAAGAACTTCGACGTGCAGTCCATCGTGGTGAAGCCGAACGGGTCCTGATCGTGCCCTGACCGGCCCCGGCGCCGGGGCCGGTCAGCGGATCGCGTTGAGGCCGAGTTCGCGCGCGATGATCATCCGCTGCACCTCTGAGGTGCCTTCGCCGATCTCCAGCACCTTGGCATCGCGGTAGAACCGGGCCACCGGGTACTCGTTCATGTACCCGTAGCCGCCGAAGATCTGGGTGGCGTCCCGCGCATTGTCCATGGCCGCGTTCGAGGCAACCAGCTTGGCGATCGCCGCCTGCTTCTTGGCCGGCTCACCGGCCGACAGCCGGGCCGCAGCGTCGTACCAGGCCAGCCGCGCCGAGTGGGCCCGCGACTCCATGTCCGCCAGCTTGAACTGGATCGCCTGGAAGTGCCCGAGGTGGTGGCCGAACGCCTCACGGTCGGCGACGTGGCGCAGGCATTCCGCCACGCACCCGGCGGCCAGGCCGGTGGCCAGCGCCGCGATGGCCACCCGCCCCTCGTCCAGGATCTGCAGGAACTGGGCGTAGCCGCGGCCGCGCTCGCCCAGCAGGTTACCGGCGGGAACCCGGCAGGAGTCGAAGGCCAGTTCCCTGGTGTCCGATGCCGACCAGCCGACCTTGGAGTACTTGCCGCCCACGGTGAAGCCCTCGGTGCCCGCCGGGACGATGATCGTCGAGATCTCACGGTGGCCTCGCCCGGCCCCCGGCTCACCCCCGGTGCGGGCGAGCACGGTCACCAGCGAGGTGATCGAGGTGCCCGCGTTGGTGATGAACGACTTGGAGCCGTCGATAACCCACTCCCCGGCCTCCAGCCGTGCCGTGGTCCGCATCCCGCCGGGAATGTCGGAACCGCCACCCGGCTCGGTCAGCCCGAACGCGGCCAGCCGCTCCCCCGCGCACAGATCCGGGAGCCACCGGCGGCGCTGCTCCTCGTTGCCGAACCGATACAGCGGCATGGCGCCGAGCGCCACGGCGGCTTCCAGCGTGATCGCCACGGAAGAATCGACCCTGGCGAGTTCCTCCAGGGCGAGGCAGAGGGCGAAAAGGTCACCGCCCATCCCGCCGTACTCTTCCGGGAACGGCAGCCCGAACAACCCGAGCTTGCCCATCCTGGCCACGATGTCGTAGGGGAACTCGCATCGCTCGTAGTAGTCGGCGATCACCGGCGCCACGACCTCGCGGGCGAACTCGGCGACGGTCGCGCGCAGTTCCTCGTGCTCGTCGGTGAGCTGGTAACCGATCATGGCTGGTCTCCTTGCAGGGTCTCTGCGAGCCCACCAGCCCTCGTCGCGAAGACCTCCGGTAGGAAGCCCCCGTCACCTGGCCGGTGTGCCTGTGATGCTACTTGGCGGCCCTGAGCCGGGCACTGTTGCGGCGCTCTCCGCGTTACGCTCAGGTGGACACATGGTCCAGACCACCTGCCCCCGCGGCCCCGGAGGACGCAATGGCGACACTGACCTGTCCTGGCTGCGCCGCCATCGTCAGCCACGACGACCTGATCTGCTTCACCTGCGGCACGAACCTGCCCCGGCGCGGCCCGGCGCAGGAGGAGACCACGCCCCCCACGGTGATGCAGGAGTATCTGCGCCCCGGTGGCGGGGCGCCCGGCGGGCCGACACCGGCCACCGGGCCCATCTCACCGGTGGTCCTGCGGCTTTCCTTCCCGGCCGGCAACGTGGACGTGCCGGCCGGCACCTCGCTGGTGCTCGGGCGGGACCCGGGCGAGTCCCTGGTGGCGGCGGCCTTCGCCAACTACGAGAACGTATCCAGGCGGCACGCCACGATCACGGTCAGTGACACCGGTCACGCGACAATCCGGGACGAGTACTCCACCAACGGCACCTACGTCAACGACGACCGCGTGCTGCCCGGCACCGACGTGCGCATCGGCGACGGCGACCGGATACGGCTGGCCGCGGACGTCACTGCCGAGGTTTCCCTGCCAGGAAGGCAGGGTTTCAGCACGAACGGCCACCACAGCTCCGGCTGACCCACTTTCAGGGCCACCACTGGGCGATTAGCGCACAAATAGCCGCGTTTCGTGGCGTCCGGGGTCTGGCCCGGTCCCCGCCTGCCGTGAGAACATCCCGGCAGTGATCGTTTGGGACCGTCCAAGGAGGCGGCTGTGGCGACAACGGAGCGGACAGACACCGGCGTAGGGTTGCGGCGGGACGCGATCGGCCTGCGCGAGGTCCTGTTCCAGAGCATCACCGACATGGCACCCGGCGCGGCCATCGCCGCGTCGATTCCCGCCGGAGTCTTCTTCGCGGCGGGATCCCTGCCGCTCGCCGTCGTCTTCGCGCTGATCGCGTGCCTGTTCTGCGCCTGGAGCATCGGCCAGCTGGCGCGCGAGATGCCGTCCGCGGGGTCGCTGGCCACCTACGCCGCCCGCGGCCTGCACCCGTCGGTCGGGTTCCTGGTGGCCTGGGGGTACGTGCTGGTCGGGTTCCTGATACCGCCGCTGGTGCTGCTCCAGCTCGGGTTCACCACGGCCGGGACGCTCAACGCCGAGATATCCGGTTACCCGGCGAACCTGTGGTGGCCGTGGTCGCTGCTCGGCGCGGTGATCGTGCTGGCCGCCGGGTTCTACGGGATCCGGACCTCGGCGCGGCTGGGCACCATCCTCGGCGTGTTCGAGATCGGTGTCTTCCTTGTGCTCGCGATCTTCCTGCTGTTCCACGCCGGGAGCAACAACACGCTGAGCGTGTTCACCACCAAGTACACGCCCCCCGCCTTCCACGGCATCGCCGGGGTGATCGGCGGGTCCGTCTACACGATCCTCGCGTTCGGCGGGTTCGAGGGGGCGGCGCCGCTGGCCGAGGAGACCAAGAACCCGCGCCGGATCATCCCCCGGGCGATCCTGCTGGCCACCCTGCTGATCGGGCTGCTGTACGTGTTCACCACCTACGCGGTGGACGTGGCCTTCGGGCCGGCCAAGTTCGGCACCTTCAGCACCACCGGGCCCAACTCCTGGGAGGGCCTGGCCCGCTCGCTGTACGGCCTGTTCTGGTTCTTCGTGTTCCTGGCCATCGTCAACTCCACGATCGCCAACGCGAACGCCGGGGTGAACGTGTCGTCGCGGACCGCGTACGCGATGGGCCGGATCGGCGCCTTCCCGCGCTTCCTGGCCCAGGTGCATCCCAAGCACCGCTCCCCGGTCACGGCCATCGTCACCGGTTTCGTGATCACCGTCGCGGTGACCCTGGGGCTGGGCCTGGGCTACGACCCGGTCACCGCCTTCATCATGGTGGCCACCGGCCTGGTGATCGTCCTCGTCGCGATCTACATCCTGATGAACGCCGCGTGCATCGGCTACTTCGCCCGGCCCGGCCACAACTTCAACGTGGTGTCACACCTGATCATCCCGATACTCGGCATCGCCACCTTCGTGCCCGCGTGGCTCACCTCGGCGGGGCTGAAGGTGTTCTCGTTCGTGGCCCCGCTGGCCCCCCCGTACTCCTATATGGGCCCCGGCGTGGGCGGCTTCATGCTCCTCGGCGTGATCTACCTGATCTACCTGTACCAGCGCCACCCGCAGCGGGTCGTCGAGGTCGGGCTGGTGCACCTGGACCCGCTGGAGGAGTACCCAAGTGAGTGACCCCCAGGTCATCAAGTTCCGGCCGGACCCCAGCCAGTACGCCTGGACGTTCGGCGGCGCGCCCCCGGTGGCCCGGGTCAAGCCGCCGGTGATCCTGGAGGTGTTCACCGAGGACTGCTTCGCTGGCAAGGTCCGCAGCGAGAACGACCTGGTGTCGCAGGTCTGCGAGTTCCCGTACCTGAACCCGCAGACCGGGCCGTTCTACGTCGAGGGTGCCGAGCCCGGCGACACGCTCGCCGTGCACTTCATCTCGATCGAGCTCGCGCGCGACTGGGGGGCCTCCACCACGGTGCCGTTCTTCGGCGCGCTGACCGGCACCCACGCCACCGCCCTGCTGCACGACCCGCTGCCCGAGCTGGTCTGGATGTGGCAGTTCGACCGCGAGCGCGGGCACCTGCCGGTTCACCGCCCGGCGCGGAGACTTCGCGGTGGACCTGCCGCTGGACCCGATGCACGGCACCGTGGGGGTCGCGCCGGCCAACCTGGAGGTACGCAGCGCCCTGGTCCCCGACGCGTTCGGCGGCAACATGGACACCCCGGAGATGCGCGCCGGGGTGACCTGTTATCTCGGCGTCAACGTGGAGGGCGCGCTGTTCTCCCTCGGCGACGGCCACGCCCGGCAGGGCGAGGGCGAGACCTGCGGGGTGGCGGTGGAGACCGCGATGAACACCGTCCTCGCGGTGGACCTGGTCAAGGGCAGGCCATGCGCGTGGCCGCGGCTGGAGTCGGCCTCGCACATCATGTCGGCCGGTTCGGCGCGGCCGCTGGAGGACGCGTTCCGCATCGCACAGCTCGACCTCGTGCAGTGGCTGGGGTCCGACTACGGGCTCGACCCGCTGGACGCCTACCAGCTCCTCACCCAGGCCGTCGAGTCGCCGCTGGCCAACGTCTGCGACCCGAACTACACCAGCGTGGCCAAGATCGCCAAGGACTACCTGCCGGCGGCCGGCCCGATGAATGGCGCCCATGCCAGGCTCACCGCGATCGCGGACGCCTACCGCGGCTGAGGATCAGGACTCTGCTAGCCCGGGGGGCGACCCCCGGAACCCCCGCTGGCTCAAGGCCCCGTTCCTTCGTCACGGGGCCTTGGCCCTGCTAGCCCGGGGGCTGCCCAGCCGCCGCAGCGAATAGGCCAGCGCGGTCTTCACCGCCGCCGGGCGCATGTCCAGGCCCAGCGGCCGGCCGCCGGGATCGCGCTGCGGGCCGAACTTCACGCAGATGAACACGCTGTCCCTGGGCACGCCCTGCAGGGCCCGGCCGAGCAGCATCTCGTTGTGGCCCATGCCGTAGAAGTCACCGGTGTCCAGCAGGGTCACCCCGGCGTCAAGCGCCGCCCTGATCGTGGCGATGCTCTCGGTGTCATCAGCGGGCCCGTAGACCGAGGACATCCCCATGAGGCCCAGGCCTGCCCGGGACACCACCGGCCCGCCGCGTCCCAGCGTCGTCGTCCGCACGGTGCTCGTTCCCTCATTTCCACACGTTCGTGATGGGCGTGGCGTGGGCCGCCTGGCCCAGCGGGCGCAGGCCGTAGAGGTTCTCGATGGTGCGCAGCACGCTGTAGTGCGTGATCGGCTGGCCGTACTGGCCGGGCTTGACCGTCCCGCCGTAGAAGATCGTCGGGATCTGGTTACCCGGGGCGTCGTCGTTCTCGTCGAAGTCCACGATCAGCAGGCTGCGGTGGGTCATCGCCCAGTTCGCATACGGGCCGATATGCGCCTGCACCCACGCGTTCCCGGTGGCCGTCGAGCAGTCGTGCATGTCGTGGCACAGGTTGGGGATCACGAACGAGACCGTGGGCAGCGCGGCGAAGTTCCCCGCCGGGAAGGCGGTGAACGGCTTGCTCAACGACGGCGGCACGGTGCTGAAGTTGGTCCACGGCACGTGCCTTCTGGCGTAGCTGCCGACGTCGCACGTGTTCGATCCGGTGGCGGGCAGGCTCTCGGCGTAGCCGGCGAAGGTGTAACCCGCGGCGAGCAGCTCGGAGGCGAGGTTGGGCCCGGTGAAGTGCTTCGGGCAGCCGTCGCCGGTGACCCCCTGCGTGCTGCCGGAGAACAGGGCCAGGTAGTTCGGCTCGCTGGGATGGGTGATCGCCCGGGAGTTGGTGAACAGTGCGCCGCTGCGGGCCAGTTCGTTCAGATAGGGGGCCGAGCGCCTGCCGATCACCTGGCTGTAGTTGTGGTTCTCCAGCATCACGATGAGCGTGTGGACCGGCGCTCCCGGTGGCGGCACCCGGCTGTGCGGCGAAGGGGATGGGCGGGCCGGGGCGGTCGATGGCCGGGCCGCCTCGTGGTGAGCGGCCGGAGAGCTGCTGCATCCGGCGATCAGGGCGGCCACGGCGCACGCCGCGACCGCGCTGCGGGCAGCCCTCATCGCCAGGCGGCCATCACTGGCACGCCCGGCGGGTCGCGGCGCCGCTGACCACATGAGTGGGGCAGCGTAGCAGCGTCAGGCCGCACACTCCCGGCAAATCGCCTGGCCGTCCCTGTCCTCCGCAAGCTGGCTGCGGTGGTGCACCAGGAAACAGCGCGAGCAGGTGAACTCATCTGCCTGGCGAGGAATCACCCGGAAGGACAACTCCTCGTTGGACAGGTCAGCACCTGGCAGTTCCAGCGACTCGGCAACGTCGTCCGGATCGATGTCGATCGTGGACGACGACTTGTCAAGCCGGCGAGCCTGAAGCTCCTGCAGGCTGTCCTCGGTCAGCTCATCGTCAGTCTTGCGCGGGCTGTCATAGTCCGTTGCCATGTGGGTCCTACACCCCCTCCATCAATATGCGCCTTGCGTGTAACGCTTGGCGCCCCGCGGTTGTGCCCGATTCCGGCGGGGAATTCTGTCACGTCGCGTGACCGGGCACACGTAGGTGGCGGTTCCTGGGAACCGTGTTGCGCCCGCGACGGCGTTCGCGGCCTGATAACCGCTGGGAAACACGCTCGCAACCAGCGGTCAACGGCCGGGGAACGCTGTGCGGCCGTTCACCCGATCCTCAACTTCCCCTGATGGCCGGCCTTGAAGCCCGTCGAGTGCGTAGGGTACAAACCGCTAACCACGCAAACACCCGCAATACGGGAAGACGCAGGATGCCCAACGTCACCCCACTGCGGCCCAGCGATCCCCGTCGGGTCGGCCGCTACCGGCTCACGGGCCGCGTGGACGACCTCGCCGGGGAGGACATGGCGCGGCAGGACGTCTTCCTCGCCCAGCGGGTGGACGGCGAGGCGGTGATGGCCGCCTTCCCGGGGACGGGGCGGGCGGACGACGCCGCGGCCAGGGACCGGTTCGTCGCCGAAGCCCGGGTCGCCCGCAACATTCCCCCGTTCTGCGTGGCCCGCATCCTCGACGCGGGTGTCGAGGGCAGCCAGCCCTACCTGATCACCGAGTTCGTGCCCGGGCCGTCGCTGGCGGAGGTGGTCCACAGTGAGGGCCCGCTGCCCACCGCGGAGATCCGGGCCCTGGCGGTCGGCTGCGCCACCGGGATCGCCTCGATCCACCAGGCCGGGCTCGTGCACGGCCAGTTCGGCCCGGACATGGTGGTACTCGGCCAGGACGGTCCCAGGGTGGTGCACTTCAGCACCACCCCGCCGTACGGCGCCGCGACCCCCGCCGCCGACATCCTGGCCTGGGCGCAGGTGGTGGGCTTCGCGGCCGCGGGGCACCTGCCCGCCTCCGGGTGGGACCTGGCGGCGCTCCCTGATGACCTGCGCCCGGTGGTGGCCGACTGCCTGATCCCCGACCCCGTGGCGCGCCCGCATGCCCGCGCCCTGCTGACCGAACTGCTGAGCGGGGACGATCTGTCAGCCGGGCTCCTGGCCGCGGGCGCCCGTCGCAGCCGGATGGCCACCCGCGCCCCGGCACCGGCCCTCCCGGTTCCCGGCGAGGAGCAGCAGGCCCGTGGCGGCCGCTCCCGCGCGGCCCTGTGGGCCACTGCGTGCCTGGCCTGCATCGTGGCGATCGCGGCCGCGGTGTTCTTCATCACCGGACGGCATCCAGGTACCGGTACCCCGGCGCGGGTGCAGGGCACCACCGCCGGCGGCTCGCTGGCCAAGGCGAACCTGCCCATCCCCAGGCAGGTGAACGGGACCTGGTCCGGCACCATTCACCAGACCAACCCGTCGCTCAGCCTCGCCGTGCGGCTGACCCTGCCCGGCGGCAGCACGCGCGGCGCTCTCGCCTACCCGCAGATCGGCTGCACCGGCCGGCTCGGCCTCGTCTCTGCCACGCATTCGGTGCTGACCTTCCGCCTGGCCATCACCTCGGGTCAGAAAAATTGCGTGCCCGGCGTGATCAAGCTGGCCGTCCGAAGCCAGCGCACGCTGACGTTCACGTTCCTGCGCAGGGGCGGCAACAACCCGGCCGGCAACCTGACCCGCCAGTCCTAGTCTCAGGCGTCCCGTTCCGCGTCCAGGCTCGCGAGCAGATCGCGAAGCTGCCCGAACAGCACGGGCTCCGCCGCGATGGTCATGCTGGAGGAGGCCGGGCGGCCCGCCAGCCCGCCTAGCACCGCGCCCGCCTCGGTGGCGACGAGCCCGCCCGCCGCGTAGTCCCAGTAGTTCACCCCGCGCTCGTAGTAGGCGTCCACCCGGCCTGCGGCCAGCGAGCACAGGTCAACGGCGCACGAGCCACCACGCCGGATGTCCCGCACCCGGGGCAGCAGGGCGCCGGCCACCTGGCCCTGCACGACGCGCCGCGGCACCGCATACCCGAACCCGGTGGACACCAGCGCCTGCTCCAGCGGCACCCCGGTGTTGCAGCGCAACGCGACCGGCGGGCCGCCCCCCGCGTGCAGCCACGCGCCCCCGCCGAGCGTGGCGGTGAACACCTCGCCGAGTGCGGGCGCGGTCACCACGCCGGCCACCACCGTGCCGTCCAGTTCCGCCGCGATGCTGACCGACCAGTCGGCCAGGCCGTAGAGGTAGTTCACGGTGCCGTCCAGCGGATCCACGACCCAGCGCACCTCGCCCGCGCCGGCCTGCCCGGTGGCGCCGCCCTCTTCGCCGAGGATCGCGTCCCCCGGGCGGGCGGCCAGGATCTGAGCCCTGATCAGTTCCTCCGCCGCCCGGTCCATCTCGGTGACCACGTCGGTGGGGCTCGACTTGGTGCCCGCCACCTCGGGGCGCCCCTTGGGCCCGGCCGGCCGCCCGGCGGCGAGCATCCCGGCCGCCGTCCCGGCAGCAGCCATCGCCAGGCCGAGCAGCTCCCCGGGTTCCGGCCTGCTCATCGGTCAGCCCCGGGTCCCGCCGGCGGGCGGGCGGCGGGCAACCGGCAACAATCGTTTGGGCAAAAATCGGGCGCAACCGGCAGCGAGCCGAGCACTGGCACCTGCGCCGGCTGGCCGCGGCGCTCGTTCACCAGCTCCGTGATCATGGAGACGAAGCGGGGGTCGGTGCCGGGGGTGGCGGCCCTGGCCATCGGCAGGCCGAGCCGGCGCGCCAGCCCCGCCGCCTCGGTGTCCAGGTCGAACACGACCTCCATATGGTCGGAGACGAAGCCGACCGGGATCACCACCACGGCCGCCGCGCCGCTCGCGGACAGCTCGGTGAGCTGGTCGCCGATGTCGGGGCCCAGCCACGGCACGGACGGCGGCCCGCTGCGGCTCTGGTAGGCCAGCCGCCAGTGACGCTCGCGGCCCTCGGCTTGCGCCAGCTCTCCGGCGACCAGCCGCGCCGCCTCCGCAAGTTGCGCCGGGTACAGGCCGCCGGCGGGCCCGCTGGCCGCCGCCATCGCCGCGGGCACGCTGTGCGCCGTGAAGACGAGCCAGGCATCATCCGCTACGCCGGCCGGGAGCTGGCCGATTGCCGCGCGGGCGGCCTGGGTCACCGGACCGATGAAACCTGGGTGGTTGAAGAAATGACGGATCTTGTCGATGCGCGGTGCGCCGGGGCCTGGGCGCGGGCGGCCTCGATGTCGTCGAGGTACTGCCGGCAGCCGGAGTAGGACCCGTAAGCGGAGGTGACGAACGCGATCGCGTGACGCACGCCGTCGGCCGCCATCTGCGTGACGGTGTCGGCCAGATAGGGGTGCCAGTTGCGGTTCCCCCAGTACAGCGGCAGGTCGACCCCGGCCGCCGCGAAGTCCTTGCCGATCGCGGTGAGCAGGTCGCGGCTCTGCTGGTTGATCGGGCTCACTCCGCCGAACAGGTCGTAGTGGCGGGCCACCTCGGCGAGCCGGTCCCGCGGCACCCCCCGGCCCCTGGTGACGTTCTCCAGGAACGGCATCACGTCGGCCGGGCCCTCCGGGCCGCCAAAGGAGACGAGCAGGAACGCGTCGTAGTCCGGCATGCTCCCATCCAACCAGGGCTCGCCGGGCGAACCAGCCGCAGCGGGTCGCTCCTCCAGGCCAGCGGGGGGTTCCGGGGGGCGCTCCCCCGGGCCAGCACTAGCCGTAGGCCTGCTGGTACTCCTTGGCGAGCGCGAGGACCTCGGTGACGTACCAGTCGGCGTGGTTGTAGGCGAAGATGGCACCCGGCAGGCCCGCCGCGGTCGCGCCGCCGGCCGCGCACAGGTAGCGGGCGGCGGAGGGCACCGCGTCGAAGGGGTCCATGATGTTCGGCGGGCCCTGCTCGCCGAACGCCGCGATCCCCCACTTCGCCCAGGTGGACGGCAGGAACTGCATCGGTCCCAGGGCGCCCGCGGTGGACGGGCCGGTGTTGGCGCCGTCGCCGCTCTCGATCTGGCCGATGGCCGCGAGGACGGTCCACGGTAGCCCTGGGCAGTACTGCGCCGCGGACTCCTGGAACAGCTGGATGTAGCTGGTGGGCCGGCCGGACGGGACGTGGCCGGTCGCCACCGGCGGCGGGGCGTGCTGCGGGCGCAGCCTGATCAGCGAAGCAGCGCTGCCCGCCAGCGCGGACTTGACGTCGTGGCGGAGCATTTTCATGCTCAGGCCGGGCGCGCTGATCAGCGCGGCGACGTGGTGGATCAGCCCGAGCCGGGCCGAGACCTTGTTGCTCACCACCACGTCGATGCCCGCGACGCCGAGGCGATGCCGCGCCGGCGAACTGCAGGCTGACCGTGCCGGTGCCGGTGAGCGAGTAGCTGCCGCCCTTGTGCAGGCCAAGCTGGTGGCGTGCGTCAGTCGAGGCAACGAAGCCGCCCGAGTCAAGCGTGGTCCACAGTTGCTCGTTGGACGCTGTCTTCAGCGGGGTCCACGACCGGAACTGCTGGGCGTTCACGCCGATCACGTTGACCTTGGTGCCGCCGCTGGTGACCTTGGCGCCGTCGAGCGCAAGCGTCTGGGTAACCCCGTGGATCTTGCCGATCCGGGCGAGGCTGGCGTCGCTGATTCCGCCAGCCTGGATCACGGCCAGGTCGGGCAGGATGATCCGGTGGAACGCCGCGGCGGTCTGGACCGTGCCGTCGTTCGCGCCGCCGGATGGCGGGCCCGGAATGTAGTGCAGCAGACCGCCGGCCATCGCGATCGCCAAGGCGCCGTAGACCGTCGCGCCCCGCCGTGCGGGGCTGCGGACGGCAGCCGGGTGTGGCGTCCTGCGCCACGAGAGGCGACCCATAGCGTTGTCCACCATAACCGGGGCTTGGCCATCTATGAAGAGGGCGCACCCCACTTTCCAGTAAAAGGCCTGGTTGCGCCATATCTAACTAAACCAGGGGGAAACATAAGGTTACTGCGGAGGGCTCTCGGGCGGGTCAATCCCTCCGGCCCGGGCGCGGGCACGTTACTCTGATCAGTCATGGGTCGGGATGCGGTGCCCGGTGCTGTGCCGGGAGAGGCAAGCAAACACACTGGCAAGCCGCCGCCACCGTCTCCCGGGGCCAAGGCTCGGTAGCCGGCCGCGCCGCGCGTCGCTCGGCGGCCGGCCTGCCCAGGACCGGGAACTGCGGGCACAAGGCCGTCAGACGCTGCGCAACCTGCTGGAGGCTGGCCTCGCCGAGTTCGACGAGCGCGGCTTCCAGGCCGTCAGGGTCGATGACATCGTGCGCCGTGCGCAGATCTCCCACGGGACCTTCTACCTGTACTTCTCCAACAAGGAAGACCTGTTCCGGGCCCTGCTCCGGGACGCGCTGCACGACATGAGCCTGGTCACCGACGAGTTCCCCGTGGTGACCCGCAACGAGGCCGGCCGGGCCGCGCTGCAGCGCTGGGTGCACGAGTTCTGCGAGGTCTACGCCGCGCACGCGGCCGTCATCAGGACCCTCAGCCAGGCCGAGATCGTCGGCGAGGAGGTCTGGGGCGACGGGCTGAAGCTGCTGTTCCGGCTCGCCGAGGCGATGGCCCAGGGGATGACCGCCGCCACCGGTGCGGCCGAGCATGCCGAACTGACCGCGGTGGCCTGCCTGATGATGCTGGAACGGGTGAACTACCTGCTGACCGTGGAGGTCAGGCTGCCCCGCGAGGAGATGGAAGAGCGCATCGCCGCGATCATGTTCGCCGCGTTCAACCCGGGGTAACAGCGCGCATCTTCGTCACCGCGTCCAGCGCGTCCCTGGCGGCGGCCACGTCGTGGACCCGGAAGACCCGGGCCCCCTGCCAGGCGGAGACCGCGAGCGTGGCCATGGTTCCCGCGTGGCGCTCGTCCACCGGGAGCCCGCCGAGGGTCTCGCCGACGAAGTCCTTGTTGGAGACCGCGACGAGCACCGGCCAGCCGGTGGCGACCATCTCGTTCAGCCGGCGGCTGACCTCCAGGGAGTGCCAGGTGTTCTTACCGAAGTCGTGCGCCGGGTCGATGAGGATCGACTCCCTGGGCACCCCCGCGGCGACGGCACGCTCGGCGCGGTCCGACGGTGTAGCCGATGACGTCGGCGACCACGTCGGCGTAGGCGATGCGGTGCGGGCGGGTACGGGGGGCGACCCGTCCGGCGTGCGCGCAGACCAGGCCGATGCCGTGCTGGCCGCGACCCGGGCCAGGTCGGGGTCGACCCCGCCCCAGGTGTCGTTGAGCAGGTCGGCGCCCGCCTCGGCGACGACCTCGCCGACCTCCGCGCGCCAGGTGTCGACGCTGATGATGAGCCGGGGATGTCGCCGCCTGACCGCGGCGACCAGGTCGGCCACCCGGCGGATCTCCTCGGCGGGGTCGACCTCGTCGCCGGGCCCGCCTTGACACCGCCGATGTCGACGATGTCCGCGCCTCCCGCGACGGCACCGGCCACCGCCTCCAGGGCCGCCGCGAAACCGTACGTCCTTCCCCTGTCGAAGAAGGAGTCGGGGGTGCGGTTGACCACCGCCATGATGCCGAAGGAGCCTGGTGGCCACTCCCGCTGCCCGAGCCGCAATGTCCGCCTCTGCACA
Source organism: uncultured Actinomycetes bacterium (assembly GCA_963706115.1). Taxonomy (GTDB): domain Bacteria; phylum Actinomycetota; class Actinomycetes; order Streptosporangiales; family Streptosporangiaceae; genus DASXKD01. The sequence continues at coordinate 14,636 of CAVPMG010000016.1, forward strand.
GGCAGTGAGCATAGGGCCGCATCGGGCAGAATCGTTAAGTGCGATTCCTGTCCGGCCAGCCGCCCGTGCATGAGGCCACCTACAGCGACGTGTTCCTGGTGCCATGCGCCTCGTCGGTGGCGTCCCGGCTCAATGTGGACCTCGCCACCAGCGACGGAAGCGGCACCACCATCCCGGTGGTGGTAGCCAACATGACCGCGGTGTCCGGCCGCCGGATGGCGGAGACCGTGGCCAGGCGCGGCGGCATGGCCGTGCTCCCCCAGGACATCCCGGCGGACGTGGTGGCCGACGTGGTCGCCTGGGTGAAGGGCCGGCATGGGGTCCACGACACCCCGATCGCACTGGGCCCCTCCGACACCACCGGCCAGGCCCTCAGCCTGCTGCCCAAGCGAGCGCACGGCGCGGTGGTCGTCGTGGAGAACGAGCATTTGGCCGGGGTGGCGACCGAGGCTGACTGCCAGGGGGTGGA
>CAVPMG010000017.1:0-73535 GCA_963706115.1 uncultured Actinomycetes bacterium
CTCCGGGGCTTCCTCGCCCCGCCGTCACGGGCCGCGGACGGCCGGGCCCGCGGCCGGTGAGGCGGGCCGCGAGCCAGGGCTCCGCGGTGGCGTCGGCTTAGCGGGAGATCTCCCTGACCCTGCCGTCGAACAGGTCGGTGACCAGTAGGTTGCCCGCAGCGTCCACGCCCACCCCGAACGGCTGGTCAAGCTCGGCCCCCGTAGCCGGACCGCCATCCCCGGAGTAGCCCTGGGTGCCGTTGCCGGCCACGGTGTAGATGTCGCCCTTGGTCATCGCCTGCCCGTAGAACGTGCCGGTCGCCTCTGCCACCACGCGTACCCGGTTGTTCCCCATGTCCGCCGGCACCGACCCGGACACGGTGTCGGCCACCGCGATGTTGCCCGCGGCGTCCACGGCCACCGAATCGGGGTTGTGGAACTCGGCACTGGTGGCCGGGCCGCCGTCCCCGGCGAAACCGGGGGTGCCGTTGCCCGCGACGAGGTAGATGTCACCCTTGGTCATCGCCTGCCCGTAGAACGTCCCGGTCGTCTCGGCCACCACCCGCACCCGCTCATTGCCGGTGTCGGTGACGACCAGGTTCCCGGCGTGATCTGGCACCGCCGACCACGGGCCGTTCAGCTCCGCCATGGTGGCGCGGCCGCCGTCCCCGGAGAACCCCGAGACGCCGTCACCGGCGATCGTGTAGATGTCGCCGGCAGTCATCGCCTTCCCGTAAAACGTGCCGATCGTGGCGGCCACCACGCGGATCCGGCTGTTGCCACTGTCCGCGATCAGCAGGTTGCCGGCCGCATCCACCGCAATCCCGAGCGGGGACATCCCGGCGTCGATGGCCGGGCCGGCGTCCCCGGAGTACCGCGGAAGACCGTCACCGGCCACGGTGTAGATGTCGCCCGCGGTCATGGGCACGCCGTAGAAGGTTCCCGACCTGGCGGGCACCATCTGGACGACGTCGCTTCCGCCGCCCTCGGTGAGCAGCAGGTCACCGGCCCGGTCCACCGCCACGCTGTCCGGGTTGCGCAACTCTGCCTGGGTAGCGGGGATGCCGGATGACGGCGCGCTGCCGCGCTTCCCGTCGCCGGCCACCGTGTAGATGTCGCCCTTGGTCATCACCTGCCTGTAGAAGGTGCCGGTGGCGGCCGCCACGACGCGGATCCGGTTGTTGTTGATGTCGGCGATGACCATGTTGCCCGCGGCGTCCGTCACGACGGCGAACGGGCCGGTCATCTCGGCCGTCGTCGCCGGGGCGCCGTCGCAGCAGAAGCAATGCTTCCGGGCGCGGCGCGGCATAGCGCGGACGATAGGAATCCGGGATGGCAGCAGCTGCCTGACGGTCGCGGCGCTGACCGGAGGCTTCTGCGCCGTGCTGGTCCCGGGCGGCGGCTCACGGGGACGGCCAGGCAGGCCAGGCCCGCGGCCAGCACTGCCAGCCCGCACCAGGACAGCGCGGGCAGTCGCTCGCCGAGCACGGCCGCGCCGAGCAGGGTGGCGACGGCGGGCTCGGCCAGCGTGAGCGTGGTGGCCACCTGAGCGGGTGTGCTGCGCAGGCCGCGCCCGAACAGCCGGTAGGCCAGGAACGTGGTGCAGGCCGCCAGGTGCAGCGCCACTGCGGCACCGCGCCAGGAACCGAGCCATCCGGTCCCGCTGGCCAGCAGCACCGGCAGCATGGCCAGCCCGGCCGCGCCGAACATGATCCCGAGCACGGGCGCGGCCTGATGGCCCGCCGCGACGAGCGCGCGGCCGATGAGCGAGTAGATGGCGTAGCTGTGTGCGCCGCGGCTGGTGAGCAACAGCAGCAGGCCGCCGGCGGCCAGGCGGCCGCGCCGACGGCCGCGGGCGGCGCCCCGGCCGGGGCCAGGGTGCTGGCGGTCCCGGTGGTGCCCCACAGCGCCGCCGCAGCGAGGATGGCGGCTGACCCGGACAGCGGGGCCGGGCGGGCCCGCGGCCGGGCAACGCGGGGGGAGCGGGAGAAGCGGGACGCCGCGCGGGAACGTGCGGAAACCAGGGGAGAGGCATGCTCGGACACTGTCGTGAACTCCGTCATTCGAATGCGTCAGGGACTGGACTCGAAATCGGGCGCACGAGCATGCCGACGGCGGCCCACGGGCGGGCCGGGATCAGAGGATCAGGCCGTCAGAGCCGGGAAGTGCCAGCAACTTAGGTGCGCCCGGTCAGGCGCACGGTGGCGGCAGAACGACGTGCCAGTGCGAGTTCACCCGTCGATGGTGCGGCATCGGAACCCGGGATGTCTAGCCGGAATAAGGCCCCGGTTCCACCTGATAGCTACGGCCGTGCGGGAGGTGCCAGACCAGCACGCCCGGCTCGGGCTGGTCAAGCCACCAGCCCTGGGCCTGTTTGGCCTGGTGATGCCGTCGGCACAGACATGCGAGATTGCACTCGCAGGTCCGCCCGCCCTGGCCGTGCGGGATGGTGTGATCCTGGTCGCAGCGCGCCGCCGGATTGCGGCAGCCGGGAAAGCCACAACTGCGCTGGCGAACGTTGACCACATGCCGTAAGGACGGGGCTGGCCGGTAACCCTTTGACTCACGTTCATGGAAGCACTCGTTGACCGCGAGCGGCTGAATGGCTACGGTCAGCACCCAATGACCCGGTGATCCGGCGCGGGCTGCCGCAGGCTCCCGGCTTGCCGGGCCATCCCGGCCCGACCAGGGCCCTCCGCTGGATTGGCTGCTGTGGCCAGCCGGAAACGGCCCGGCCCGAGCGCATCCGTGAGCGATCGCACGCCCATCCCGGCCGGTCAGAGTGAGGCACCAGCGTGCGCCGGGCTTACTGGCATCCAGCCTCAGCGCTCTCAGTCTCGAACTGATATTCGATTCAGCCCTATCATAAAGCTGCCTTCCGACATTCCGGCGCGTGCGCCGGGCGTTGCGCGCATCCCCCGGCAGCGGGGCAGGAAGGTTTGGTTCGCCGCGGTGGTCCGGCTCAATGCCCGGGGTGGGTGCGCATCAGCGAGGTCTTCAGGTTCGGCTTGGAGTTCACGATCAGGCAGGTAATGGTCTTGTGACCACTGGTCCAGGATGACTCCAGCGGATACAGGTAGTGCAGCGTCATCGAGTTCTTGATCTTCGACTTCTGCACGTTCTTCGTGATCCGCGCGTGGCAGCCGGTGTCCGCCTGGCGCTTGAGGGCGTCGACCCCGGGATAGCTCTTCCCCGTGGCGGTGAACTGGACGAAGGCCTGCGCGTTGTGCGGCGTGGTGCACGGGACCACGGTCACGTAGGTGACGCCGAGCACGGTCTGGCTCGCCGGGGGGTTCTGGAAGCACTGGCCAGGGCGCAGCGCGAACACGTTGGTGGACAGCGGCCCATGGCTCGCCGTGGAACTGGGCCCAGGCGTGGGTGAGGAACTGTGCCCGGTGGACGCCGGCGGCGCTGACGGGTTATTGCCGCCGTGCAGCACGAAGTAGGCACCGAGCAGCACCAGCCAGAACGCGGACAAGGCCAGCCCGGCGATGGCCAGCCCCCGGCCACGCTGGCCGGTGCGGCGGATCTGGCCAAGCGCCAGGATGCCGAGGACGATGCCCGCGATGGCGCCGATCACGGTGATGCCGAGCAGCCCAAGGATCAGCGACGCGACCGCGAACGTGTTGGCCTTACCGGGAGCGCTCGCCCGGCGCCCTGGCCCGCCAGGGGCGCCCGGCGCGCCAGGTGGGCCCCCCGGGCCCTGCCGGGTGAATGGGTCCCGCGGGCTGAACAGATCGCCGGAGTCGTACGGGGCCTGCGGGCCGGTCGCTCCGGGCGTATAGGCCTGCGTCGGGGCGCCGCGCAGGGCCGCCGTCTGCGGCCCGGTGAAATCGTCCGCCCACGGCGGCTCGCCGGGGCCGGTAGCGAAATCGCCCGCCCACGGGGCATCGGCGGCACCGCTGCCGAACGCGCCCGGCCGGGACTGAGCCCCGGCCGGCTCGGCAGGGAAGGCCCCCGCGCCAGCGGCCGGGAAGCCGCCGTTCGCGACGGCAGGGCCATGGCCGGCCCAGGCGGGCGGGTCACTCGGTGATTGCCGGTCCGGAACGCCGTCGTCAACCCAGAGTTGCCAACCCGGCGGCGCGGGCGGCCAGGACGGATCGGGCTGCCAGTGGGGAGGCGGCACGAACCCCGGTGGCGGCGGTGGCCAGCCGGGGGCCGGGTTGAAACGCAGTCCCAACGGGCCTCCCTCGGGGAAGTTTCGGCTGTGGGTAACCCGATATACATCGAAAAGGCCCCCGTCGGCCGAACATAGCAGCCAGAGCGCGCCGAGGTGTGAGCTACTGCATGGCCGATCGCGTTGCGGCCGGGCATAGATTTACGCCACACTGATGTTGTGAAAAGTGTGGAAAGGACAGGCACGCTTCCGATAGCGGGCAACGGTGGTGACGCACGTGGCGCCAGTGGCGTCAGTGGCGCATGCACCGGCGACGCCCGCGGCAGCAGCCTGTCTGATATCCCCGCTGTCCCCGTATCCGGCACCGCCGGCGCCGTGACCTACCTCGGCTCCGAGCGCGGCACCCGGGCCCGGATCGCCCGGCTGATCCTGGAGAACGGGCCGGTGACCGCGGCGGGGCTGAGCACCCGGCTGGGCCTGACCTCGGCCGCCGTGCGGCGTCACCTGGACAATCTGCTCGCGGGCGGCCTGATCGAGGCCCGCACCGCGCGGCGGGTGGCCAGCAGGGGCCGCGGCCGCCCGGCCAAGCTGTTCGCGATCACCGACGCGGGCCGCAGCGCCTTCGAGCACGCCTACGACGACCTGGCCACCGGTGCGCTCCGCTTCCTCGCCGAGGCAGCGGGGCCCGAGGCCGTCGCCGAGTTCGCCCGCCGCCAGGTGGCCGAGCTCGAGCACAGGTACCGGCCGGCGATGGAGTCCGCCGGCGACGGACAAGGTCAACGCACTCGCCGAGGCCCTGTCCGCGGACGGTTACGCCGCCTCGGCGACCAGCGCTCCGGCGCTGGGGCCCGACGGCGGCGAGCAGCTCTGCCAGCACCATTGCCCGGTCGCGCACGTCGCGGCCGAGTTCCCGCAATTGTGCGAGGCCGAGACCGAAGCGTTCGCCAGGCTGCTCGGCACCCCGGTGCAGCGCCTGGCTACGATCGCGCACGGCGACGGGATCTGCACCACGCATGTCACCGCGCCGGCGCTTGTCCACACCCGCACGATTACCACGACAACAAGTAAGCCCGGAGGCTCCGGAATATGACCACGACCGCGCACCCCGAACTCGAGGGCCTGGATCGATACAAGTTCGGCTGGGCCGACTCCGACGCGGCCGGCGCGGGCGCGCGCCGCGGCCTGTCCGAGGAGGTCGTGCGGGACATCTCGGCCAGGAAGAACGAGCCGGAATGGATGCTGGACCTGCGGCTGAAGGGCCTGAAGCTGTTCCGCCGCAAGCCGATGCCCGACTGGGGCGCGGACCTGACCGGCATCGACTTCGAGAACATCAAGTACTTCGTCCGGTCGACCGAGAAGCAGGCGGCGAGCTGGGACGACCTGCCCGCCGACATCAAGAGCACCTACGACAAGCTCGGCATCCCCGAGGCGGAGAAGCAGCGCCTGGTCGCCGGCGTCGCCGCGCAGTATGAGTCGGAGGTCGTGTACCACAAGATCCGCGAGGACCTGGAGGAGAAGGGCGTCATCTTCGCCGGACACCGACACCGCGCTGAAGGAGCACCCGGAGCTGTTCCAGGAGTACTTCGCCACGGTGATCCCGGTCGGCGACAACAAGTTCGCCGCGCTGAACACCGCGGTCTGGTCCGGCGGCAGCTTCATCTACGTGCCGAAGGGCGTGCACGTGGAGATCCCGCTGCAGGCCTACTTCCGGATCAACACCGAGAACATGGGCCAGTTCGAGCGGACCCTGATCATCGTCGACGAGGGCGCCCACGTGCACTACGTCGAGGGCTGCACCGCGCCGGTCTACTCCTCCGACTCGCTGCATTCGGCGGTCGTGGAGATCATCGTCAAGCCCGGCGCCCACTGCCGCTACACCACGATCCAGAACTGGTCGAACAACGTCTACAACCTGGTCACCAAGCGGGCCGTGGCGCAGGCGGGCGCAAGCATGGAGTGGGTCGACGGCAACATCGGCTCCAAGGTCACGATGAAGTACCCGGCCGTCTACCTGATGGGCGAGCACGCCAGGGGCGAGACCCTGTCGGTCGCGTTCGCCGGCGGCGGCCAGCACCAGGACGCGGGCGCCAAGATGGTGCACTGCGCGCCGAACACCTCCTCCCAGATCATCTCCAAGTCGGTGGCCCGGTCCGGCGGGCGGACCTCCTACCGCGGCCTGGTCCAGGTCCAGGAAGGCGCCAGCCACTCCAAGTCCACCGTCAAGTGCGACGCGCTGCTGGTCGACACCGTCAGCCGGTCCGACACCTACCCCTACGTGGACGTCCGCGAGGACGACGTGGAGATGGGGCACGAGGCCAGCGTCTCCAAGATCTCCGAGGACCAGCTCTTCTACCTGATGAGCCGCGGCATGACCGAAGACGAAGCGGCCGCCACCATCGTCCGCGGCTTCGTCGAGCCGATCGCCCGCGAACTGCCCATGGAATACGCGCTCGAACTGAACCGGCTCATCGAGCTGCAAATGGAGGGGGCGGTCGGCTGATGCCCGCTCTGCAAGGGGCCGTGGAGTCCACGGCCCCGGTCTCCAGGTTGCACGCGCACCGTGCGGAGTATCCCGGTCCCCACGGGGCGGGAAGAGGAATGGCGCTTTACGCCGCTGCGTCGCTTGCGTGGGCTCCACGCCGCGCAGCCGCTGCCCGGCTGGGAAGGTACATGTCGGGGTCGATGCCGCACCGGGTGTCTCCGCTGTGCTTGCGCAACGCGGTGACCCCCGGCACGCCACCGACTTTGAGCCCGCCGACCGGGTCAGCGCCACAGCCTTTGCCTCCTATGAGGAAGCCCTGGTCGTCACGGTTCCGCCGGAGGCGGAGGACACGACGCCGACGGTGATCAGCGTTCGTGGGGACGACGCTGTCCGGGGCGGCGTTCGGGCATACGCGCATCAGCCTCGGGGATAACGCGAGGGCCGTTGTCGTGGTCGATCACCAGGGGAGTGCGACGTACGCCGACAATGTTGAGATCGTTGTCGGGGATGGGGCCGCGCTGACGCTGGTGTCCGTGCAGGACTGGGCCGATGACGCGGTGCACGTGTCGCATCATCAGGCGACCTTGGGGCGGGATGCGCGGCTTCAGCACATCGTGGTGAGCCTGGGTGGCGACGTGGTGCGGATGGCCCCGGTCGTTCGTTATGCCGGTCCTGGCGGGGAAGCGGAGCTGCTCGGACTGTATTTCGCGGACGCCGGCCAGCACCTGGAGCATCGTCTTTTCGTGGACCACGCGCAGCCGGACTGCCGCAGCCGCGTGGACTACAAGGGCGCGCTGCAGGGGGAGGCGGCGCACACGGTGTGGATCGGGGACGTGCTGATCCGGCCGGAGGCGACCGGGACCGACACCTACGAGCGCAACCGCAACCTGCTGCTCACCGACGGCGCGCGGGCCGACTCCGTGCCGAACCTGGAGATCCTCACCGGCGAGGTCGTCGGCGCCGGGCACGCCAGCACCAGCGGCCGGCTGGAGGCCGAGCACCTCTTCTACCTGATGGCGCGCGGTATCCCGGAGGACGAGGCGCGCCGGCTGGTGATCCGCGGCTTCTTCGGCGAGCTGATCGCCAAGATCGCCGTGCCGGAACTGCGGGACCGCATCACCGCGGCCGTCGAGGCCGAACTGGCGGCGGGCCTGCGCGGAGGTGCGCGCATGAGCGAGACCACGCAGTTCGTCCGCGCCTGCGCGCTGGCCGACGTGCCCGACGACGGCGCACTCGGGCTGGAGATCGACGGCCTGCCTGTCGCCGTGGTGCGCACCGGCGGTGAGGTGTTCGCGCTGCAGGACGTGTGCTCGCACGAGGAGGTCCCGCTGTCCGAGGGCGAGATCTACGACCACACGGTGGAATGCTGGCTGCACGGGTCATGTTTCGACCTGCGCACCGGCAGCCCGACGGGGCCCCCCGCCACCGAGCCCGTGCCCGTCTACCCGGTGAAGGTCGAGAACGGCGACGTCTATGTCGCACTCGGCAACGGCCCGGCTAGCTAACCAACGATCAGGAGAGAAACGTAATGGCCACCCTTGAGATCCGCGACCTGCACGTCAGCGTGGCGGATCCGGCACCCCGCGACGACGGCGACGGGAGCAGGGAGATCCTGCGCGGCGTCGACCTGACCGTGTCCGCCGGGCCAGACCCACGCGATCATGGGCCCCAACGGGTCGGGCAAGTCCACCCTCGCCTACGCGATCGCGGGGCACCCCAAATACCAGGTCACCCAGGGCAGTGTCACGCTCGACGGCGAGGACGTGCTGGCGATGAGCGTGGACGCACGGGCCAGGGCCGGGCTGTTCCTCGCCATGCAGTACCCGGTCGAGGTGCCGGGCGTGTCGGTGTCGAACTTCCTGCGCACCGCGGTCACCGCGGTCCGCGGCGAGGCGCCCAAGCTGCGGCTGTTCCTCAAGGACATGCGCGAGGCCATGGCGGCGCTGTCGATCGACCCCGTGTTCGCCGAGCGCAACCTGAACGAGGGCTTCTCCGGCGGGGAGAAGAAGCGGCACGAGATCCTGCAGCTTGAGCTGCTCAAGCCGAAGATCGCGATCCTCGACGAGACCGACTCCGGGCTGGACATCGACGCGCTCAAGGTGGTATCCGAGGGCATCAACCGGTTCGCCGCCGGTGAGGGCCACGGCGTGCTGCTGATCACCCACTACACGCGGATCCTGCGATACGTGACCCCGGACTTCGTGCACGTGTTCGTCGGCGGCCGGATCGTCGAGGAAGGCGGCCCGGAACTCGCGGAGAAGCTGGAGGCCGAGGGCTACGACCAGTGGGTCAAGGCGGGAGCGGCGGGAGCGGCATCATGACCTTCGACGTCGCCAGGATCCGCAAGGACTTCCCGATCCTGGAGCGCACGGTCCGCGACGGCCAGCCGCTGATCTACCTGGACAGCGCCAACACCTCGCAGAAGCCGCGCCAGGTGCTCGACACGCTGGACGACTTCTACGAGCGGCACAACGCCAACATCCACCGGGCCACCCACCAGCTCGGCGAGGAGGCCACGGCGGCCTACGAGGGCGCGCGGGTGACGGTCGCCGGGTTCATCGGCGCGGCCGAGCCGGCCGAGGTGGTGTTCACCAAGAACGTCTCCGAGGGCATCAACCTGGTCGCCTACTCGATGGGCAACGCCAGCGCTATGGGCCTCGGCGGGCGCTTCGCGCTCGGCCCCGGCGACGAGATCGTCATCACCGAGATGGAGCACCACTCCAACATCGTCCCGTGGCAGCTGCTGTGCCAGCGGACCGGGGCGACGCTGCGCTGGTTCGGCGTGACCCCAGAGGGCCGGCTGGACACCTCGAACATCGACGACCTGATCACCGAGCGGACCAAGCTGGTCGCGCTCGCGCACCAGTCCAACGTGCTCGGCACCATCAACCCGGTGCGGGCGATCGCCGACCGGGCGCACGCGGCCGGGGCTCTTGTGCTCGTGGACGCCGCGCAGTCGGTGCCGCACATGCCGGTGGACGTCGCCGCGCTCGGCGTGGACTTCCTCGGCTTCACCGGGCACAAGATGTGCGGCCCCACCGGCATCGGGGTGCTCTGGGGGCGCCGGGAACTGCTGGAGGAGATGCCGCCGTTCCTCGGGGGCGGCGAGATGATCGAGGACGTGCGGATGGAGCGGTCCACGTTCGCGCCGCCGCCGCACAAGTTCGAGGCGGGCACCATGCCGATCGCGGAGGCGGCGACGCTGGCCGCGGCCATCGGCTACCTCGGCGAGGTCGGCCTGCCCGCGCTGCGTGAGTACGAGCACGGCCTGGTCGGGCACGCGCTCGAGGCGCTGCGCGAGATCGACGGGCTGCGCGTCCTCGGCCCGGCCGAGCCGGTGGACCGGGGCGCCGCGATCTCCTTCACGGTCGCCGGCGTGCACCCGCACGACATGAGCCAGGTGCTGGACGAGCGCGGCATCGCGGTGCGGGCCGGGCACCACTGCGCGTGGCCGCTGCACCGGGCGATGGGCGTCCAGGCCAGCACCCGGGCGTCGTTCTACCTGTACAACACGCACGAGGAAGCGGATGCGCTGGCCGAGGGCATCCGGGAGGCGCAGCGCTTCTTCGGGGCCGGGGGGCGCTGATGCGACTGGAATCGCTGTACCAGGAGATCATCCTGGACCACTACCGGCACCCGCACCACGCGGGCCTGCGGGAGCCGTTCGACGCCGAGGTCCGGCACGTGAACCCGGTCTGCGGCGACGAGGTAACGCTGCGGGTCACGCTCAAGGACTCCGACGCGGGCCCGGTGGTCGCGGACGTCTCCTACGACGCGCTCGGCTGCTCGATCAGCCAGGCCAGCGCGTCGGTGCTGGCCGACCTGCTGATCGGCCGGACGGTCAGCGAGGGTATGAAGGTCAACGACGAGTTCCTCGCGCTCATGCAGTCCCAGGGCGAGGGCGAGCCGGACGAGGACGTGCTCGGCGACGCGGTGGCGTTCGCGGGCGTGTCCAAGTACCCGGCGCGCATCAAGTGCGCCCTGCTGGCCTGGATGGCCTGGAAGGACGCCACCGCGCAAGCGATGGGGAGGTAGTGAGATGAGCGAAGAAACGGTCACCACGGACGGAACCCAGGTTCCGGACACCGAGGACGTGCTTGAGGCACTGCGCGACGTCGTGGACCCCGAACTGGGCATCAACGTGGTGGACCTGGGCCTGGTCTACGGCGTCGACCTCGGTGGCGACGGCGTGGCCACCATCGACATGACCCTCACCAGCGCCGCGTGCCCGCTCACCGACGTCATCGAGGACCAGACCGCGTCCGCGCTGGAGGGCCTGGTCGCCGACTTCCGGATCAACTGGGTCTGGCTGCCGCCGTGGGGCCCGGACAAGATCACCGAAGACGGCCGCGAGCAACTCCGCGCCCTCGGCTTCAACGTCTGACCCAGCCTCCGTTCAGGCGGGGCCGGTCAGGTGGATGCGCACCGCGAGGAACAGGCGCGGGGTGTCCCGCAGCACGGCCAGCCTCGGGTCTGGCACGGTGAGGAACCGGTCCACCGCAAGCTTCATCACCGGCCGCAGCCGCGGGTCGGCGCGGGCACCGGACATCGCCTTCTTGTCGCCGCCGAGCACCACCGCGTCCAGCCGTTCCGCGTAGGGGCCCAAGATCTTCGCCGCCGTGTCCACGGCCGCGGCGATCGCGGCGGTGGCCTGGTTCTCCCGGCGCCGGGCGAACCGGTGCTGTGAGGTGCCACCCGCGGCCGACCGGCCGTGCACCAGCCGCGACCCGACCTTGGAGCTGACCAGCCGGGGCGGGCTGCCGGTGAAGACCCCGGCGGCGAACCCGCCGAGCCGGACCAGGAACACCCCGACGGTCCGGTCCACCGTGGCGTGCGCGGCGATCAGCCCGGCCAGTTCCACCGGGTCCGCCGGCCAGGTGCCCGCCGCGGGTGCGGGCAACGGCGGGAACGGCGGATGGCACTCGGCCGCCGCGCCGTCCGCGGCACGGAAAACCACCGCCAGCCGGCCCGGCTCCGCGGTGATGGCGCCGTGGCGCTCGGCGAACGTGGCGACCCACCGGGCCAGCCGTTCCGGTGCCACGTCCACCCACCGCCCAGCGCCCGGCGCATCAGGCCCGGCGGTCGCGCCCTCAGCCATCAGACGCTCCATCCGTGCTCATGATCATGACCTTAGTGGTGTGGATTCCTGGGGGTCCTCTTTCTCGCGGCAGCCGTCATCAACATGGTGACGGCACCGCGCGCTGGTTGAACGGTGTTCGGTGTTAGGTTGCCGGTAAGAGCCGATTGCTAGACTTTTATTTAGCAATCGGAGGACGCCCTTCGCATGACGCTGAACCAGCTGCGCACGTTCCTCGCGGTGGCCGAGCACGAGTCGGTGCACGGCGCGGCGCAGGAACTCGTGGTCACCCAGGCGGCCGTGTCGGCGTCGCTCGCCGCCCTGCAGAAGGCGCTGGGCGTGGCGCTTGTCGCCCCGGACGGGCGCGGGCTGCGGCTCACCGACGTGGGCCTTGTCTACGCAGGTTACGTCCGGCGCATCATCGGCCTGCTCGACGAGGCCGGCCTGGCGGCCGCCGCCTGCGCGGACCCGGAACGCGGAGAACTGCGGATCGCCGCCGTGACCACGGCCGCCGAGCAGGTGGTGCCGGGCATTCTCGGCGGTTTCCGGCGGGACCACCCACTGACCGGGGTCCGGCTCGAGGCCGGCAACAGGGACCAGGTCCGCTCCCTGCTTGACCGGCACCTGGTCGACCTCGTGGTCAGCGGCAGGCCCGAGCCCGGGTGGGAGGTGACGGTCCACGCCGTCCGGCCACACGAACTGGTCGTGGTGGCCGCTCCTGACCTGGCCGCCGACGCCGCCCACGTGGCCGGCCCGGGGGACGCGGCCGGGCTGCTGGCCTGGCTGGCCCGCCAGACCTGGCTGCTCCGCGAGCCCGGCTCGGGGACCAGGGCCAGCACGGCCGCGCTGCTCGCCGAGATGGACATCGCGCCGCTGGCGCTGATGGTCGGCTCCAACGGGGCGATCAGGGAATCCGCCCGCGTCGGGCTCGGCGTCACGCTGGTCTCCAGGGATGCGGTCGCCGCGGAACTGGCCGCCGGCCAGCTCGCCGAGATCCCGGCGAAGGGCACGCCGCTGCACCGTGACTGGTATTTGCTGGGCCGCCGGGACGTGCTGCCGCCCCCGGCGTCCCGCCTGGTGGACCATGTGCTGCACACTGGGGCCTTCCGCGCGCCCGACCAGGAGGAGCCCAGATGACGCAAACCGTCCCGGTGACCGGGGTGGCCCAGGCAGGCAGGGACCGGGTGCGGGTGATGACCGGGCTGACCACCCATGCGGGCGGGCCGTACCTGTGCGGGCCGGCCCTGACCTGCGCCTGCGCCCCGGAGGACAACCTGGCCGTGCACGCGGCGCTGTACCAGGCGCGGCCCGGTGCGGTGCTGGTCTGCGACGGCTCGGGCAGCACCAGGTGTGCCATGTTCGGCGAGCTGATGGCCACCGACGCCGCGAACCAGCGGCTGGCCGGCCTGGTGCTCCAGGGCCCGGTCAGGGACATCGCCGACATCGACGAACTCGGCTTCCCGGTCTGGTGCACCGGCACCGCGCCCGGGCAGGCGGCCAAGGCCACGGTGGTGTCGGTGGGCCTGCCGGTGGTGGTCGGCGGCGTCCTGGTGGCCTCCGGCGATCAGGTGATCGCCGACCGCGACGGCGTGGCCGTGGTACCCGCGGCGGAGTGGCCGGCCATCCAGGCGGAGGTGGCCGCGCTCGCCGCCAAGGAGGAGAGGACCCGCGCCCGGCTCGCTGCCGGTGAGCGCCTCGCCGACATCAACGGGCTTGACCTGGCCAGGTTCCTCCCCGGAAACAACTCATAAGTTCAAGCTTGACAATTGACGCAAAACCCTCAATAGACGGCCGGGCAATCTGCTGGCACCGTGGGACGCGGGAGGGCCCTGGCCAGCCGTCTGGCCCTCCGGACCGCCGCGGAGGAGCCATGGTGCAGGGGCAGCAGGAGGAGCAGCGCTGGAGCGCGGGTGTCATCCCGTACGCGCAGATGGGTTACTACGCGCCCGGCTACGTGCCGGCCGACACCGACCTGCTGGCGGCGTTCCGTATCACCCCGCAGCCCGGCGTCCCCCCGGAGGAGGCCGGCGCCGCGGTGGCGGGAGAGTCCTCCACCGCGACCTGGACCGTGGTGTGGACCGACCGGCTCACCGCCTACGACCACTACCAGGCCAAGTGCTACCGGGTGGACCCGGTGCCGGGCCGCGAAGGCGAGTACATCGCCTACATCGCCTACGACATCGACCTGTTCGAGGAAGGCTCCATCCCGAACCTGACCTCGTCGATCATCGGCAACGTGTTCGGCTTCAAGGCGCTGCGAGCCCTGCGCCTGGAGGACATGCGCATCCCGCTGCACTACACCAAGACCTTCCAGGGCCCGCCGCACGGCATCGTGATGGAGCGGGAGTACCTGAACAAGTACGGCAGGCCACTGCTCGGCGCGACCACCAAGCCCAAGCTGGGGCTGTCGGCGCGCAACTACGGCCGGGTGGTGTACGAGGCGCTGCGCGGCGGCCTCGACTTCACCAAGGACGACGAGAACATCAACTCCCAGCCGTTCATGCGCTGGCGGGACCGGTTCCTGTTCACCATGGAGGCGGTCAACCGGGCCGCCGAGCGCACCGGCGAGATCAAGGGCCACTACCTCAACGTGACCGCCGCGACCATGGAGGACATGTACGAGCGCGCCGACTTCGCGGCCGAACTCGGCAGCGTCATCGTCATGGTGGACCTCACCGTCGGGTATACGGCGCTGCACTCGATGGCCCGGTGGGCCCGGCGCAACGGCGTGCTGCTGCACCTGCACCGGGCCGGCCACTCCACCTACACCCGGCAGAAGTCGCACGGGGTGAGCTTCCGCGTCATCGCCAAGTGGTGCCGCCTCGTCGGGGTGGACCACATCCACGCCGGGACGGTGGTCGGCAAGCTCGAAGGCGACCCGGCCAACGTGCGCGGTTACTACGACACGCTCCGCCAGGCGCAGGTGCCGGCCAGCCCGGCCAACGGGATCTACTTCGACCAGGACTGGGGCTCCATGCCCGGCACCATGCCGGTCGCGTCCGGCGGCATCCACGCCGGCCAGATGCACCAGTTGCTGCACTACCTCGGCGAGGATGTGGTGCTCCAGTTCGGCGGCGGCACCATCGGCCACCCGCTGGGTATCGCGGCGGGCGCCACCGCGAACCGGGTCGCCACCGAGGCGATGATCAAGGCGCGCAACGAGGGCCGCGACTTCCTCACCGAGGGCGGGGACATCCTCCGCGACGCCGCCAAACGCTGCCAGCCGCTCCGGGTCGCCCTGGACACCTGGGGCGAGGTCACCTTCAACTACGAGTCGACCGACACCCCGGACGTCGTCGCCACCCCCACGGCCTGAATCGGCCAGGGTCACTGACACGGAGCAGCCATGCGGATCACCCAGGGCACATTTTCTTACCTGCCCGACCTCACCGACGACGAGATACGGGCCCAGATCGGCTACGCGCAGGCGCGCGGCTGGGCGGTGGCGGTCGAGTTCACCGACGACCCGCACCCGCGCAACGTCCTCTGGGAGATGTGGGGCCTGCCCATGTTCGGCCTGGCGGACCCGGCAGGGGCGATGAACGAGGTCCGCGCCTGCCGCGCCCAGTACCCCGACCACTACGTCCGGGTGACCGCGTACGACGCGAGCCTGGGCCGCCAGACCACCGCGCTGTCGTTCATCGTCGGCAGGCCAGCGCAAGAACCGGGGTTCCGGCTCGACCGGCAGGAGTCGGCGGGGCGCCAGGTCCGGTACACGCTGCATCCCTACGCCGCCGACCGGCCACGGGGTGATCGTTATGTCGCTGGTTCTTCAAGACAGAACGGGGCGCGGGGCGGCTGATGGGCACCCCGGCCGAGCCCGCAGCGCGCGGGTTCGCCATGCCGCGACCAGGGGAGAGCGCGCCGCCGACGGAGCCGGAGCCAGCAGCATCCAAGCCCGCGCCGCTCGCCCCGGATGCCAAGGTCGATCTGGAGTGCGAGGAACAGGCGCTGCGGATCGCCGCGCTGCTGGACCGGCTGGATGGCGAGTTTGTTGGGCTGGCGCCGGTCAAGGACCGGGTAAGGGAGATCGCCGCGCTCCTGCTTGTCGACCGGCTGAGGCAGGGTTTCGGCCTCGCGTCGTCGCGGCCGAGCCTGCATATGTGCTTTACGGGCAGCCCGGGAACCGGGAAGACGACGCTGGCCACGCACATGGGTGAGCTGCTCAAAGAGCTGGGATACCTGCGCACCGGGCAACTCGTCAGCGTGACCAGGGACGACCTGGTCGGCCAGTACGTGGGCCACACCGCGCCGAAGACCAAGGAGGTGCTCAAGCGCGCCATGGGTGGTGTGCTGCTCATCGACGAGGCCTATTACCTGTACCGGCCGGAGAACGAGCGGGACTACGGCCAGGAGGCCATCGAGATCCTGCTCCAGGTGATGGAGGCGCAGCGCGAGGACCTGGTGGTCATCCTGGCCGGTTACGCCGACCGGATGGATGTGTTCTTCCGGTCCAACCCGGGCATGGCCTCCCGGATCGCGCACCAGCAGCGAGAGCACCTCGCTCTCCCGCTGGGTGAGCCCGAGGTGCGCGCCGGGCCAGAACTCGCCGCTGCGCAGCCTGGCCGCGGACAGCGCCACCCGCCCGGCCAGCGACGGGTCGATGAGCACCTCGCCGTCGCCGATGCGCCGCAGGTACTCCACAAGCTCGCCGCCGCGGATCCGTTTGAGCAGGAACCCGGCCGCGCCCACCCGCAGCGCCTGGTAGAGGTACTGCTCGTCGTCGTAGACGGTGAGGAACACCACCTTGGCCGCCGGGCAGGCGGCCAGGATGTCCGAACACAGGTCGAGCCCGGACGCGCCGCGCAGCCGGACGTCCAGCAGCACCGCGTCCGGCTCCAGCCGGGCGACCAGGCTGACCGCCTCACGGGGGTCGCTGGCCTCACCGGCCACCTCCACCTGGGCGGCGTACGGCCGGAGCATGGCCTTGAGGCCGTCGAGGACCATCTGGTGGTCATCGACGATCACCAGCCGCATCGGCGGAGACTGGCCGTTCATGCCAGGAAAGGTACCCGTCATCGGCCCCACCGGGTCAGCCCCGCGCCTCAAGCAGGTGCCACAGCAGCAGCAACTGGGCGATGGCCAGCGCCTCGCTGCGCTTGCCCGGCGCGTACTGGCCCAGCATGTCGGGCAGTACCGTGAACGCGGCGGAGTCCGGCTCCCTGCGCTCCAGTTCGGCCAGCACCGCGCCGGGGGTGTAGCCACGCTCGGCGCAGTCCCGGCGGATCTTCCACTTCCGCCGGATCTCCTCGGGCGGGTCCAGGTAGACGGCGATGTCGAAGCAGGCGCGGGCCAGCTTGGTGTGCAGCGGGAGCAGGCCTTCCACGATCACGAAGTCGCGCGGCTCGACGAGCACCGGGCGGACCAGCTCACCGGTGGAGTGGTCGTAGACCGGCTTGAGTATGGGCCGGCCGAGAGCCAGGAGCTGCAGGTGCTGCTCCATGACCTCGATGTAGTTGCAGTCCGGATGCAGCACCGAACACGTCACGTCCTTGCGCTGCGCCCGGTCGTAGCGGTGGTAGTCGTCCACACACAGCGCCGTCGCGCGGTCCGCGCCCAGGGTCTCCGCGATGCCCCTGGTTAGCGTCGTCTTGCCCGCGGCACTGTCGCCGGCGATCGCGAGCATCACCGGCCGCCGTGGCTCTGGCTGCTCGTGCCGCCACAGCCGCATGAGCTTGTCCGGCATGGTCGTGGTCCTCGCCTCCGCCCCGCGGGTTCCGGGCGCTCGGTGAACCGCCACCGTAGGCAGGCACGGGGTAGTGGCACATCCCCCGCTGGGGGAGGTCCCAGGGGGATCGTGCTAGCTAGCCCAAGGCGCCAAGCCGCCCCGGTGTTCAGTGACGGCTACATCGACCCGAGCCAGCAGGGCCGCGGCCCACGCGACGGAGTCGCGCGGGCCGCTAGGCCAGCGGGGGTTCCAGGGGGTCGCCCCCCAGGGCTAGCAGGGCGGCTGGTTATGCCTTGGCGCGACCGCGATCCGCTCGGGTACCCTGGCTGGATGCCGTCGCTCCCGTTGTCACTTCTGCCGTGATGCCGCGCCCCGGGATGCGGGGCTGCCTGGGACCAGATGAACGGATAGGCGCGGGGAGTGGGTTCTCGTGATTGTGGCAGGCGGCCTCGAACTGCGCGCGGGCCCGGAGTTGCTGCTCGAGGCGGCGAGCTTCCAGATCGCCCCGGGCGACAAGATCGGCCTGGTGGGGCGGAACGGCGCGGGCAAGACCACGCTGGCGCGTGTGCTGGCGGCGGAGGCGCTGCCCGCCGACGGCACGGTGCGCCGCGCCGGAACGATCGGCTACCTTCCGCAGGACTCGCGGGCCGGTGACCTGACCGGCCTGGCCATGGACCGGGTACTGTCCGCGCGCGGCCTCGACGAGGTCAGGGCCGCGATGCGTGAGGCAGAGAAGCAGATGGCCGACCCGGATCCGGTCCGCAGGGACGCGGCCGTCCGCCGCTACAGCAACGCCGAGGAACGGCTGCACGGCCTCGGCGGTTACGCGGCGGAGGCCGAGGCCGCCTCGATCTCCGCCAGCCTGGGGCTGCCCGGCCGGGTGCTGAACCAGCCGCTGCAGACCCTGTCCGGCGGGCAGCGGCGGCGGGTGGAGCTGGCCAGGATCCTGTTCTCCGGGGCGCAGACCCTGCTGCTTGACGAGCCCACCAACCACCTGGACGCCGACTCCACCACCTGGCTGCGCGACCACCTGAGGGCCTTCCGCGGCGGCCTCATGGTCATCAGCCACAATTCCGCGCTGCTCGAAGCGGTGGTGAACAAGGTCTTCCACCTCGACGCCGAGCGGACCACTCTGGACATCTACAACGTCGGCTGGAAGACCTACCTGGACCAGCGCGAGACCGACGCGCGGCGGCGCCACCGGGAGGCGGCCGGGGCCCGCCGTCAGGCGGCCGCGCTGCAGGCGCAGGCCGACAAGATGCGCGCCAAGGCCACCAAGGCCAAGGCCGCGCAGGGGATGGAGCGCCGCGCGCAGCGGCTGCTGGCCGGGGTGCCCGAGGAGCGGCGCGGGCAGAAGGTGGCCAAGCTGCGCTTCCCCGAGCCCGCACCGTGCGGCAAGACGCCGCTGTCGGCACGGGGCCTGTCCAAGTCCTACGGCTCGCTCGAGGTGTTCACCGACGTGGACATGGCGGTGGACCGTGGCGCCAGGATCGTGGTGCTCGGGCTGAACGGGGCGGGCAAGACCACCCTGCTGCGCCTGGTGGCCGGGCTGGAACCGCCGGACACCGGGAAGGTGCTGCCCGGGCACGGATTGCGGCTTGGCTACTACGCCCAGGAGCACGAGACGCTGGACCTGGACCGGACCGTGCTGGAGAACATGGCGTCGGCCGCGCCGGAGCTGACCGAGCCGGAGCAGCGCCGCGTGCTCGGCTCGTTCCTGTTCCCCGGTGACGACGTGACCAAGCCCGCCGGGGTCCTGTCCGGCGGCGAGCGGACCCGGCTGGCCCTTGCCCTGCTCGTGGTGTCCGGCGCGAACGTGCTGCTGCTTGACGAGCCCACCAACAACCTTGACCCGCTGAGCCGCAACGAGATCCTCAACGCGCTGCACCGCTACCGGGGCGCGATCGTCCTGGTGACCCACGACGAGGGCGCCGTCGAGGCGCTGTCCCCAGAGCGGGTGATCCTGCTGCCAGACGGCGTGGAGGATTCATGGAGCGAAGATCTGTCCGATCTGGTAGCCCTGGCCTGACCTGGCAGCACGCGAAAAGTAGTGATCACTTACCGGGATGCGGGTAGCCGATTGCGTGCTAATGCGTGATCATGGCGGGAGACGGTGACGCAGCGGTCAGCTCAGCTCACGGGAGGTACGCGTGACCGAAACCCTCAAAAAAGGCACCCGGGTAACCGGGTCCGACCGCGCCAAGCTGGCATCCGATCTGAAGAAGAGATACGACTCAGGGGAAAGCATCCGGGCGCTCGCTGCGACGACCGGCCGTTCCTACGGCTTTGTGCACCGGATCCTGACCGAGAACGGGGTGTCGCTGCGCGGCCGGGGTGGTGCCACGCGCGGCAAGGCCAAGGCGAAGCGCTGAGGGGACAGTGACGTCCCGCCTGGCCGGACTGGACCGTGCGGGCCTGCGATTCGACCCTGGTGAGCCGTGCCCAGGCGCGGCCACGGTAACGCTGTCGCGCCCTGAGCGGCGCAACGCCATGACCCCCCGGATGTGGCGGGGACTGGCCGAGATCGGCCGGTCCCTCCCGGCGGACATCCGGGTGGTGGTGGTACGGGGTGCGGGGCCTTCTTTTTCCTCCGGTATTGACCTGCGGATCCTTGCGGGGGACGGGGCGGACGAGGCCGACCGGGTGCCAAGCCCGGCGGATCCCGGCTTCGAGGACTGGGTCGCGGCCTGCCAGGAGGGGTTCGCCTGGCTACGCGATCCGCCGCTGATATCTGTCGCGGCGGTCCACGGCCACGCCATCGGCGCCGGGTTCCAGCTTGCTCTCGGCTGCGACCTGCGGGTACTCGCTGATAACGCGATGCTCTGCATGAAAGAGCCGTCGCTCGGCCTGGTGCCCGACCTCATGGGGACAAAGCCACTTGTCGACATTGTGGGCCTGCCCAGAGCGCTGGAAATCTGCCTGACCGGGCGGTCGGTGCCGGCCGCCGAGGCACGCGAGCTGCGGCTGGCCGAGCTGGTGGTGCCCGCGGCGGACCTGGACGGCACCGTGGCCGACCTGGCCGCCGCGCTGCTCGCCGTGGATCCGGCGACGGCCAGGGCCACCAAGGAGCTACTGGCCCAGGCCCAGGGCAACACCCTGGAACAGCAGGCCACCGCCGAGCGCAAGGCCCAGGCGGCGCTGCTGCGGTCACGGCTCGGGACTTAACCCACGGGCGGGCCGGGCACCTCGTAGTACACGACGCCGTCCGTTACTGAGCTGGTCAGCCGGCCCTGGGCCGCCAGCAGCTCCAGATGCGCCCGCGTCTCGATCACGGCGAGCATCTGGTTGAACGGATCCATCTCGTCGAGCTGGCGTTCCCGGCGGGTCCACCGCAGCGACCTGGCGGCCTCGAGCGCGGTCGCCGCGCCGGCCTGCACCGCGGCCAGGCAGCGGCCGAGCCGTTCGTCGTGGTGGGTGAACAGCTCGTCGATCCTGGTGTGCGCGCTGGGCGCCACCGGCCCGTGGGCGGGCAGCAGCCGCATGTCGGGCAGGCTGCGGACCAGTTGCAGCGACGACAGGTAGTCCTGCAGCGGGTGCGGGGAGGGCACCGCTTCGAAACCGATCGACGGGGTGATGTGCGGCAGCACATGGTCGCCGGCGAACAGCAGCCCCGCGGCAGGGTCGCGGAACACCACATGCCCGCGGGTGTGGCCGGGGGTGGGGATCACGGTCAGGGTGCGGTCACCCGCCCCGATCTCCTGGTACGGGGTGAGCCACCGGTCCGGCTCCTCCCAGTCCGCGGCACCGCCGGGCAGGGCACGGGCGATGTCGCCGAGCCCGGCGATCAGCCCGGCCGCCCCGCTGGCCCGCAGCTCGGCCAGTTGCGGCGCGAACGGCTCGGCCGTGCCGCCGGACAGCGCCACGATGGCCTGCCGCTCACCGAGGCCGAGGGACACCGTGCTGCCGAACTCCCTGCGCAGCTGGAGCCCCAGCGTGTAGTGGTCCCGGTGCACGTGCGTGACCAGGAACGAGCGGACGTCGCCAAGCTCGGCGCCGAGGCTGGCCAGAGCCCTGGCCAGAGCGCTGCGGGCGACGTCAAGCGCCCAGCCGCTGTCGATCAGCACAAGGCCGTTGGCGGCCTCGAGTACGTAGACGTTCACCGCCCGCAGGCCGTCGGTGGGCAGGGGCAGCGGGACCCGGTGCACCCCGGTGGCGACCGGGTACACGCCCGGCTCGGCCCATTCACGGGCGATGGCCCTGGCGTCGGCGGTCACGGCTGGAACACTATCCTGGCTCGTTCGCCCTGAGCGCACGGGGGAAGAGCATTGCCGGGGCTAGTGTTGCCGCTGACATGTACCAGGCTCAGTGGCACGCGATGCGCTCGTTCACGCGGGACAAGTCGGTGACCCAGCAGCGGCTGAGCCGTGGTCTCGTGCGGCGGATCGCGGGGTATGCCCGCCCCTACCGGCTGGACCTGGTCATCTTCCTGACGCTGACCGCGCTGTCCTCGGTGATCGCGGTGGCCGTGCCGCTGCTGCTGCAACGCGTCATCGACGATGGCATCCTGCCCAAGGACATGGCGGTCGTGCTGTGGGTCGCCGGGGCCGTCGCCGCACTCGCGCTGGTGGGCGCCGTGCTCTCGTTCGCCACGCGCTGGTTCTCGGCGCGCATCGGGGAAGGCCTCATCTACGACCTGCGTACCGAGGTGTACGAGCATGTCCAGCGGCAGCCGCTGGCGTTCTTCGTCAGGGCCCAGACCGGATCCCTGGTCAGCCGGCTGAACAGCGACGTGATCGGCGCGCAGCAGGCGATCACCTCGACACTCTCGTCGGTGATCGCCAACGCGATCGGCCTGATCCTGGTGCTCGCGGCGATGCTCTACCTGTCCTGGCTGGTCACCGTCGTCACGCTGGTGATGATGCCGTTCTTCGTCATCCCGGCCCGCCTGGTCGGCCGCAGGCTGCAGCGGCTCACCAGGGAATCGATGCAGCTGGACGCCGAGATGGGCTCCACCATGACGGAGCGCTTCAACGTGGCCGGGGCGATGCTGGTCAAGCTCTTCGGTCACCCGGCGGACGAGGCCCGCGTGTTCGCCGGCCGGGCGGCCAGGGTCAGGGACATCGGCGTGACCACCGCCATGTACGGCAGCACGCTGTTCATCGCGCTGAGCCTGCTCGCGTCCATGGCCACCGCCGTGGTCTACGGGCTCGGCGGCGGCCTGGTGATCCACGGCGCCATCCAGCTGGGCACGCTGGTGGCGCTGGCGGCGCTGCTGTCCAGGCTCTACGGCCCCATCACCGCGCTGTCCAACGTGCAGGTGGACGTGATGACCGCCCTGGTGAGCTTCGACCGGGTGTTCGAGGTACTGGACCTCAAGCCGCTGATCGCGGAGCGGCCGGATGCGGTGGCGCTGCCCTGGAGCGGCCAGGGGAACGGGTCCGGGCCCACCGCCGCGCTGCCGGTCGAGTTCGACCACGTCTCGTTCCGCTACCCGATGGCCAGCGAGGTGTCGCTGGCCTCGCTCGAGTCGATCGCTCTCCCGGCACCCGAGCGGGCCGACGCCGGACAGGACGTACTGCACGACGTCAGCTTCACCGCCCCGGCCGGGCAGCTCACCGCGCTGGTCGGGCCCTCGGGAGCGGGCAAGACGACCATCACCCACCTTGTCTCGCGGCTTTACGATCCCTTGGCCGGCGTGGTCCGTATCGGCGGCTACGACATCGCTGATCTCACCCTGGACTCGCTGCACGAGGCCGTGGGGGTGGTGACCCAGGACGCGCACATGTTCCACGACACGATCCGGGCCAACCTCGCCTACGCCAAACCGGGTGCCACCGAGGAGGAGCTGATCGAGGCCTGCCGGGCGGCGCAGATCTGGGGCCTGATCGGGACGCTCCCCGACGGGCTGGACACCGTGGTCGGCGACCGCGGGTACCGGCTGTCGGGCGGGGAGAAGCAGCGCCTGGCCATCGCCCGGCTGCTGCTCAAGGGGCCCGCGGTGGTGGTGCTCGACGAGGCCACCGCGCACCTGGACTCCGAGTCGGAGGTAGCGGTGCAGCACGCGCTCAAGACCGCGCTGGCCGGCCGGACGTCGCTGGTGATCGCGCACCGGCTGTCCACGATCAGGGAGGCCGACCAGATCCTGGTCATCGACGGCGGCCAGGTCCGCGAGCGCGGCCAGCACGAGGAACTGCTCGCCTCCGGCGGCCTGTACTCGGAGCTCTACCACACCCAGTTCGCCGACCAGGAGCCGGCAACAAACGGCCAGGTCGCGACGCAGGAGCCCGCGGCCGCGGGCCAGTGACGACGGACAATCCGGGACAGCACTCTCAGCTGCCGTAGCCGACCCGGCGCAGTTCCTCGCCCGCCACGTTCTCGACCTCGGCCGCCTGGGACGGGGCGAGCAGCCTGCGCCAGGCACCGGGCTCCAGCGGGGTGCCGGACACCTGCGGCTCCACCGGCCGGATCTCCGCGCCGGAGAACGCCGACAGCGCGGCCGCGGCGGCGGCGGGCTGCCGGATCATCTCCTCGTACCGCAGCGTGACCAGTTGCTCGGCCGACAGCCGGGTGCGCAGCCTGGCCATCAGCCGGATGGTGCCGCGCCAGCGCATGGCGCACTTGCCTGCCACCGTCGACTCGGCCCACAGATGCCGGTCCGGTGCGCTGTCCACGCCGAGCAGCGGGTGGGTGACCTCGGCGTCCAGGTTCACGAAGCCGGGGCGGAACCACGCCAGCGCCGGGGGATCGGTGAGCATCCCCGCGACCACGTCCCGGCCGTCCCTGACGATCTGCACCAGGCGCGCGTCGGGGAACGCGTCCACCAGTGAGTCGGCGCAGTAGAGCAGCTCCGGGCTGGCGTCGCCGTACCTGGTGATGCCCTGCTCGGCGACGCACGGCCGGTTGCCAGGGGTCCCGCCCGCCTCGCGGCAGGCCAGCGTGCAGCCCAGGCAGCAGTCCGGCCCCACCTGCCAGCCCTGGGCGAAGGCGTCGCGCAGCACGGTGGCGGCCGCCTCGGGGTGCCCGCGGGCCAGCGACGGGGTCCGCGCGAACGCCTGCACCACGGGCAGAACCCAGCGCTGCCCGAGCGTCACATGGAACCCCGGCGAGCGCTTGACCGCCCGCGCCAGCATCTCGGTGCCGGCCAGCGGCGCGCCGATCACGAACACCGGGTTGCGCACCTTGCGGCCGTTGACCACCAGGATGTGCGGGCGCGCCGCGGACGGTACTTCTGGGCGGGGGATCGTGGTCACCGCTGGCCGCGCTCCCTGTCCGTGCGCCCGGCGGGCCGCCTGCAGTGGCTGGGCTCGTGCGCCGCCAGGTTGAGCGCGGCCTGGATGAGCGGGACGTGGCTGAACGCCTGCGGGGTGTTCCCGACCTGCCGCCCGTACCGCGGGTCGTACTCCTCACTGAGCAGGCCGACGTCGTTGCGCAGGCCGAGCAGTGTGTCGAACAGCTCGTGCGCCCGGTCTTCATGGCCGATCATCTGCAGCGCGTTCACCAGCCAGAAGCTGCAGGCGAGGAACGCGCCCTCGCTGCCGGACAGCCCATCGACCTGCGATTGGCCGCTGGCGAGCTGGTAGCGGCGGACCAGGCCGTCGGAGACGAGTTCAGCGGCGATGGTCTCGACGGTGGACACCACCCGCGGGTCATCCGCGGGCAGGAAGCCGACCTCGGGGATGAGCAGGACGGCAGCGTCCAGCTCATCTGACCCGTAGTACTGGGTGAACGCGCCACGCTTGTCGTTGTACCCGTGCGCGCATACCTCATCGTGGATCTTGCCGGCGATCTCGCGCCAGTGGTCGCCGGGGCCCGGCAGGCCGTCGGTCACCGCCCGGCAGGCCCGGTCGAAGGCGACCCACGCCATCACCTTGGAGTGCACGAAGTGCCGCCGCGGCCCGCGCACCTCCCAGATGCCCTCGTCGGGCTGGTCCCAGTTCTTCTCCAGGAACCCGAGCAGGGCCCGCTGCATCGACCAGGCATGCCGGTCAAAGCCGATGCCAGCGGCCCGGCCCATGCTGAGCGCGTCGATGACCTCGCCGTACACGTCAAGCTGGCGCTGGCCGACGGCCGCGTTGCCGATCCGGACCGGTGCCGAGTTCTCATAGCCCGGCAGCCACTCCGCCTCCCACTCGGCCAGGCGGCGCTCGCCGGTCACGCTGTACATGATCTGAACGTCTTTCGGATCCCCGGCGATCGCCCGTTCCAGCCAGGCCCGCCAGGCCGCCGCCTCCTCGGTGTACCCGGTGCGCAGCAGGGCTTCGAGGGTGATGGTGGCGTCGCGCAGCCAGCAGTACCGGTAGTCCCAGTTGCGCACCCCGCCGATGTCCTCGGGCAGCGAGGTGGTCGCCGCCGCCACGATCCCGCCGGTCGGCGCGTAGGTGAGCGCCTTGAGGGTGATCAGGGACCGGATCACCGCCTCCCGGTGTGGCCCCTCGTAGGTGCAGCGGAACGCCCAGTCGCGCCAGAACCTGGCGGTCAGGCCCAGTTCGGCGGCGGGGTCGGCCCGCTCGGGCTCGCCCTCGTGGGAGGGCCGCCAGGTCAGCACGAACGGCACGTGCTCGCCCGCGGCCACCCGGAACGACGCGTGGTGGGCCATGTTGCGGCCGGTCAGGGTGACCGGCGTGTCCAGCCAGAGCGAGTCGGGCCCGGCGACGGCGCAGATCCTGCCGTCCCGGCGCCGCACCCAGGGCAGGATCGCGCCGTAACCAAGCCGCAGCCGCACCGTGCACTCCATGTCCACGTGCCCGTGGACGCCCTCGACGATCCGGACCAGCGCCGGCGGCTTGCCGTCTCGCGGCGGCATGAAGTCGATCAGGCGCACCGTGCCGGTGGCGGTCCGCCACTCGGTCTGCAGGATCAGCGTGTCGCCCTGGTAGTGCCGGGTCACCTCGGCGTCGCCGGGCTGCCCCGCCGGGCAGATGCTCCAGTGGCCGTGATCATCGGTGCCCAGCAAGCGGGTGAAGCAGGCGGGGGAGTCGAACCGGGGCAGGCAGAGCCAGTCGATCGAGCCGTCCTTGCCGACCAGCGCTGCCGTCTGCATGTCGCCGATGAGCGCATAGTCCTCGATCAGTCCCGCCACCCGGTCCCTCCAAGGCGCTGACTCATGGCCCCCCTCGCGGGCGCTCCGCTGGCTTCGGGAGGCACGAGGTTCCCTACCAGCAGAGTCTCGCCGCCGGGAAGCCGCAGCGCGAAGCGATGCGGCGTTCGGCCCGGCGGCTGCGGCGTGACACTGCCTGCAGTTAGCAGAGAAGACGTCTCTCTGCCTGGTCAACCGTACCTTCCGGGAACGCCATGCGCGCGGCCCGCGCGCCGTTCCCATGACCTGCAGTCCACCCAGGCCCTCTAAGCTGGCACTCGTGCAGCTACCTCACCCGGCGCGGGTCCTGGCCGCTTCGGCTGCCCTCGCCGCGGCCTGCCTGGCCGCCACGGGCTGCGCCGCCTTCGACCGGGCGTTCGGCAAGCAGGAACTCGTGGTGCAGTTCCGGCCGAACACCCCGAGAGCGGCCATCCTCCAGGTCCGCGCCGCCTGCTCGCACATGGCCGGCACCTTCGCCGAGCCGATACCGAAGCATGCGCTGGCGATCCAGCTCCCCGACGACGTCAGGTATGAGGTCAGCAACGCCAGCGACGCCCAGCAGGCCCGGCTGGAGCAGTGCCTGAGCCGGTTCCCTTCGGTCGCCGGCGTCGAGCCGGTCAGCCCGTCCGGCGACTGAGCGCGCAGGCCAGGGCCGAGCCCGTAGGCTACGGCCCGTGACACTACGGTCGGCTGCCGGGCCGGTGCGGCAGCTCGGCGCAGCGGCGGCGCTGACCGCGCTGGCCGGCTGCGGGCTGCTGTCGTCCCCCGCGGCACCTGCTCCGCCCGGCGCGGGGGAGGGCCCGGCCCCGGTGACCAGTTCCCAGGCACCGCCGTCACCGGCCGCCCCGTCCTGCCCGGCCGCTCCCGCCGGGTTCACCTGTGCGATGCGCACCCGGATCGCGGCCGTGCAGGCCTTTCTGCGGTACCGGCCCGGCGTGGTGGGCGTCGTGCTGCGGGACAGGTCCACCGGGGCGGTCTGGGAGAACGCCCACGCGCACACGCATATCTATATGGCCTCCACCAGCAAGCTGGCGATGGCCGTCGCCCTGCTCATGCAGAACCAGGCCGGGGTGATCCACCTGTCTGCCGGGGACATGGCCGTGATGCAGGACATGCTGCACGTCAGCTCGGACACCGCCGCCGACACGCTCTGGTTCAAGTTCGGCGCCTCGTTCTATACCAGCTACTTCCCGCGGATCGGGCTGGCCAACGCGCGGTATGTATCGGCGCCGGGCATCACCCCGCCGTACTGGGGGGAGATGCTCTGCACGGCCGCGGACCTGAGCCGGGTCATCACCTACGTGTTCGACGACATGCCGGCCTCGCTGCGCGGCTACCTGGTCGCTACGCTGAGCCACGTCGCCACCGACCAGCATTTCGGGGTGTGGGGCGCGGGCAGCGCCAGCCACCCGGGTAACAAGGACGGCTGGTCGGTGGAGCAGCCCGGCTGGATCATCAACTCGGTCGGGTTCGCCGGGCCGCGGCAGCGGTACACGCTGGCCATGATGAACAGCCTCGACGGCCACGGCGGCTACCGCGCGGGCACCGACACCCTGACCCAGGTGGCGGCGATCCTGTTCCGTGGGCACCAGGTCCAGGCACCGAAGGTCAGCGCTACGCCCTGAAGGAGCCAGCCCCGGGGGGCGACCCCCGCTGGCCTGGGCATGAGCACCCGGCCCGGCCTGTAACAAGCTTGTGACCTGGCCATCTGGACGGATCGAGTTGTGCTTTCCTATATTCTCTATTAAGTTGATCTGGATATTAAATAGATCGGGAAAGGTGGAACCTAATGAGGCGTGTGCTACTCACGGCAGGAGTAGCTGCTGTCAGCCTCTTGGCGGCGGGCTGTGCTTCATCCGCGACCGGGGCGTCAAATTCGGGCTCATCACCCGTGGTGCTGCGGCTGGGCTTCCTGGCCAACATCACCCACGAGCCCGCGCTGGTGGGCATCGCCAAGGGCTTCTTCACCAAGGACCTGGGCAAGAACGTCACGCTGAAGACCACGGTCTTCAGCACCGGCACCGAGGAGACCACGGCGATCCTGGCCGGCCAGCTCGATGCGGCCTACGTCGGCCCCAACCCGGCGATCAACGCCTGGCAGAAGTCCAACGGCACGGCTATCAAGATCATCTCCGGCGCGACCTCGGGGGGCGCCTCCCTGGTCGTGAAGAAGGGCATCACCGGCGCCAGCCAGCTCAAGGGCAAGTCGCTGGCCACGCCGTCGCTGGGCAACACCCAGGACGTGGCGCTGCGCTACTGGCTCAAGCAGCACGGCCTGAACACCACGACCACCGGCGGCGGTGACGTGGCCATCAAGCCGATCAAGCCGAACTCGGCCGCGGTGCTGGAGTTCCAGTCCGGCCAGATCGACGGCGGCTGGGAGCCCGAGCCGTACGCCACCGAGATGGTGCAAGACGGCGGGACCCGGCTGGTGAACGAGGCCAGCCTGTGGCCGGGCGGCAAGTTCGTCACCACCAACCTCGTGGTCACCCAGTCCTTCCTGAAGGCTCACCCGTCCACGGTGAATGGCCTGCTCAAGGGGCAGATCGCGGCGAACTCCTACATCAACTCGAACGGCACCGCGGCGGCGAACGTGGCCAACGCCGAGCTGACCAAGCTGCTCGGCAAGGGCGTGAAGCCGAACGTGCTGGCCGCGGCGCTGCCGTATCTCCACTTCACCAACGACCCCGTCGCCTCGTCGCTGTCCGCCGACGCCCAGCACGCGGTGGCCGTGGGGCTGCTCACCCCGGTGAAGAACCTGCCCGGCATCTACGACCTCGGCCCGCTCAACGCGCTATTGAAGGCGGATGGGCAGCCGCAGGTGAGTTCGTGAGCCTTGACCAGCGCCAGGCTGCGCCCCCGGGACATCTCCCGGGGGCGTCAGCCCGTTCTGGCGCTATGAATGGAGACGCGCTGAACGGCGCGGACGGAACCAACGCCATCTCGATCCGCGAGGTGTCCAAGGCCTTCGGCCACGGCAAAACCACGCTGGTCGCCCTCGACCGGGTGTCGCTCGACGTGGCACTCGGCGAGTTCGTCTGCCTCATCGGGGCCTCCGGCTGCGGCAAGAGCACCCTGCTGTCCCTGGTGGCCGACCTGGACACGCCGACCGCGGGCACGATCGACAGATGGGGCCGGAAGGTCGCGCTCATGTTCCAGGAGCCGGCCCTGTTCCCGTGGCTGACCGCGGCCAAGAACGTGGAGCTGGCGCTGCGCCCGAGCGGCATGGCCACGCAGGCCCGGCGCAGCCGGGCCACGGAACTGCTGGAAGCGGTGCACCTGGGCGGATTCGGCGACAAACGGCCGCACGAACTGTCCGGCGGCATGCGCCAGCGGGTGGCGTTGGCCCGGGCTCTGGCCACCGACGCCGACGTGCTGCTCATGGACGAGCCGTTCGGCGCCCTGGACGCCATGACCAGGGACCTGCTGCACGACGAACTGGACCGGATCTGCATGGACCGGGGCCTGACCGTGCTGTTCGTCACGCACAACGTGCGGGAGGCGGTCCGGCTCGGCGACCGGGTGGTGCTGCTGTCCAGCCGCCCCGGCCGGGTCATCGACGAGTTCGCCGTGCCGATCCCCGGCCCGCGGCGGATCGACTCGGTGCCGGTCGCCGAGCTGGCCGGCAAGATCACCGACCGGCTGCGTGAGGAGATGGGGCGTCATGGTCAGGCTCACTAACCGCGGCGCCAGCGCCGGGACCCTCGACACCGAGGCCGCCGCGCTCACCGGCCTCGACAGCCTCGAACTGCCCACCACGGGCAGGCATCCCTGGAGCGCCCGCAGCATCTGGGCCGCCGTCTGGCCGAAGCTGCTGGCGATCGGCCTGGTCATCGGGGTGTGGGAGATCGTTCACCTCACCGGCTGGAAGCAGTACGTGCTGCCCGGCCCGGGCACGGTCTTCGCCAACCTGTGGGACCAGATGCAACACGTCCTGCTCTGGAAGGCCATCTACATCACGATGCGCCGGGCCGTGATCGGGTTCGCCCTGTCGGTGCTCATTGGAGTGGTGATCGGCGCACTGGTGTCCCGGATCAAGCCGCTGCGCGCGGCCGTCGGCTCGCTGATCACCGCCATGCAGACGATGCCGTCGATCGCATGGTTCCCGTTCGCGATCATTCTGTTCGGTGTCACCACGAACGCGATCATTTTCGTGATCGTGCTCGGCTCCGCGCCATCGGTGGCCAACGGGCTGATCACCGGGGTGGACTACATCCCGCCGCTGCTGCTGCGGGCCGGGAAGACCATGGGCCTGTCCCGGATCGCGACATACCGGTACCTGATCCTGCCCGCGTCGCTGCCGGCCTTCGTGTCCGGGCTGAAGCAGGCCTGGGCGTTCGCCTGGCGCAGCCTGCTGGCCGGTGAACTGCTGGTGATCATCTTCGGGCAGCCGTCCATCGGGGCGCTGCTTTCCTCCGCTCAGGACCAGTCCGATATGGCCACCGCCATCGCGCTCATGATCGTGATCCTGGTGCTGGGCATCGTCATCGACATGCTGTTCAGCAAGGCCGACGCCGTCATCCGGCGGCGCCGGGGAATGACCGACCCCGCGTCGTCGTAACGCACCGCACTCTTGCGCCCCCGCCGGGCGTATGCCGTCGGCGCGGCCGGGCAGTGTAAGCCTGGCCGCGCCAGCGGCCGTAACATCGGAACCGTGCCGGATACCGCGGGAATCGTGCTGGCCGGTGGGCGCTCGTCCCGGATGGGCACGCCCAAGGCGGCCCTGGAGTGGCATGGCTCGACGCTGCTGCGCCGCACGGCCGGCATCCTGGCCCGGGTGGCTGATGGGCCGGTGCTTGTGGTGCGCGCCCCGGGACAGGAGTTGCCGGCGCTGCCGCCGCGGGTCGAGATCGTGGATGACCCGGCCGAGGGCCTGGGCCCGGTGCAGGGGCTGGCCGCCGGGCTGGCCGCACTCTCCGGCCGGGCGAACGTCGCGTTCGTCAGCTCCACCGACATGCCGTTCCTGCACCCCGCGTTCGTCCGGCGGGTGCTGCGCGCCACCGCGGACGGCGCGGACGTGGGCCTGCCGCTGGCCCGCGGCTACCCGCAGCCGCTCGCGGCCGCCTACCGGGTCACGCTGGCACCGGTCGCCGCCCGGCTGGTCGAGGAGCAGCGGCTGCGGCCTGCCTTCCTGTTCGAACAGTGCCAGGTCACCCGGCTGGACGAGGCCGCGCTGCGCGCCGACCCGGTGCTCGCCGCACTGGACCCGGACCTGGACTCGGTGATCAACGTCAACTCCCCGGACGACTACGCGCAGGCCAGGGCGCGGCAGGCCCCGGAGGTGACCGTGCAGCGGTTCGGCATCCTGGCCGACGGCCACCGCGGCCCGCATCCGGTGCGCGCGGCGACCGTTGCCGGCGCCGCGGCCGCCACCGGGGTGGCGCTGGACGGCCACGTGGTGGCGGCACTGAACGGGGAGCAAATCACCCGGGACGGCGAGATGCCGCTGGCCGCCGGGGACACGGTGTTCTTCCTGTCGGCGGACGCGGGTGGCTGATTCGATGGCCCCGGGCGGCTATTTCGGGCAGGCGCTCGTCGTGGACGCCGGGACCGCCGCTGCCAGCGTCCTGCCGCTGGAGGAGGAGGTGCTGCGCGGCTACCTCGGCGGGGCGGGCCTGGGAACCTGGCTGATGCACCGCCTCGCCCCGCCCGGCGTGGATCCGCTGAGTGCGCAGGCGCCGCTGGCGTTCGTGTTCTCCCCGCTGGTCGGCACCCCGCTGACCACCAGCGCGAAGTTCGCGGTGGTCGCCAAGTCCCCGCTCACCGGGATGCTCAACGACGCCCTCTCGTCCAGCCACTTCGCCATCTCCGGCAAGCTCACCGGGCACGACGCGATCGTGGTGCGCGGCGCCTGCGAGCGGCCGTCGGTACTGCTTGTGGACGGCGACGGCGCCCGCCTGGAAGACGCCGCGGACCTGTGGGGGCTGCCGGCCGCGGAGGCGGAGCGGCGGCTGCGGGAGCGGCTTGGCCGCGGCTGGCGGGCCGCCGCGATCGGGCCGGCCGGGGAAGCCCAGGTCCGGTACGCGACGATCTCCCATGACGGGCGGCACGCCGGGCGCGGCGGGCTGGGCGCGGTCCTTGGCGCCAAGCGGCTCAAGGCGGTCGCGGTGCGCGCCGCCACCAAGGTCGCGCCCGCCGATCCGGGTGCGGTGCTCGCGGCCGCGAAGGACCTGCGGGCCCGTTCGTTCGGGCCGGCCACCGCGAAGTACCGGGAACTCGGCACGCTGGCCAACCTGCTCGCGTTCAACGCGATCAGCGCGCTGCCAACGCGCAACTTCCAGGCCGCCACGTTCGCCGGGGCGCCGCGACTGGCGGCCGAGGAACTCGCCGGGCTGCGCACCGTGGCGCGCAACAGCTGTGCGTCCTGCACCATCGGCTGCGAGCACATCTACGCGGGCGGCGGCCGGAAGATGCGGGTGGAGTACGAGAACGTGTTCGCGCTCGGCCCGATGTGCGGGCTGTCCGATCCCGACGCGGTGCTGGCCGCCAGCGGCCTGTGCGACGAACTGGGACTGGACACGATCTCCGCGGGCGGCACGATCGCCTGGGCGATGGAGTGCGCCGAGCGCGGCCTCATCGATGCGCCATGGCTGCGGTTCGGCGACGCGGGCGCGCTGATGCGGGCGCTGACGGAGATCGCCGCGCGCGAGGGGCTCGGCGCCCTGCTCGCCGAGGGCTCGCGGCGGGCGGCGGAGCAGGTCGGCGGCGGCTCGGCGGAGTTCGCGCCGCACGTCAAGGGCCTGGAACTGCCCGGGTACGAGCCGCGCACCATGCACGCCATGGCGCTCGGCCTGGCGGTGAACTCCCGGGGCGCCGACCACAACCGCTCCGGCGCCTACGAGGCCGACCTGTCTGGTGACCTCGACCGGTTCGCCGGCGGTGACGGCCAGGTCGCGGCCGCGGTCGAGACCGAGGACCGGGCCGCGGTGATGGACTCGCTGATCTTGTGCAAGTTCCTGCGCGGGGTGTTCCGCGAGCCGTTCGAGGAGTGGGCGGCGCTGCTCGCCGCGGTCACCGGCTGGGATGCCGACGGTGCTGAACTGCGCCGCACGGCGCGGCGGATCGTCCTGGCCAAGCGGGTGTTCAACATCCGCGAGGGCTGGCAGAGCGGCGACGACTGGCTGCCGGAGCGGCTGCTGTCCCAGCCGCTGGAGACCGGCTCGGGCCGGGTCGCGGAGCTGACGCCGGAACGGCTGCGCGCCATGATCGGCGGCTACTACGCGGCACGGGGACTGGACGCCGAGGGCCGCCCGGACGAGACCAGCCTCGCCGACCTCCGGCTCGCTTAGCGCGCGCCGACGCCGGCAGTGCTAACGATTTCTATCGTATGGCGACGCAGCTATGCTGAGGGGGCGCGACCGGCCCGGCCGCGGCAGCCACTGGGCACTCGCGCTTCTGCGCTTGAGGCGGTGATACTGGGTTATGGTCATTCACGCCCCCGCCAAGATCCGGACGGTCAGCCTGACGATCGACGGAGTTCAGGTCACCGTCCCGGAAGGCACGACCATCTGGACCGCGGCCAGGGACGCGGGCATCGACATCCCGGTGCTGTGCCACGACGAGCGCTACGACCCGGTCGGGGTCTGCCGGATGTGCGTCGTGGACACCGGCGCACGCGTCTACGCCGCGGCGTGCGTGCGGCCCTGCGAGGACGGGATGGAGGTCAAGACCGCCACCCCCGACGTGGAGCGCAGCCGGGCCACGCTGACCGGGCTGCTGCTCGCCGACCAGCCGCCGGCCGGCCGCGATCCCAAGCAGACCACCACCGGTGATAACGAGCTGCTCGCCCTGGCGCAGCGGTACGGGGTGACCCGCGAGGACGGGTTGCCGCTGTCGTCGGGCCGCGGCACCGATACCTCGAACCCGGTCATCGCGGTGGACCACGACGCCTGCATCCTCTGCGACCGGTGCGTCCGGGCCTGCGACGACATCCAGGGCAACGACGTCATCGGCCGCAGCGGCAAGGGGGCCGCGACCCGCATCGCGTTCGACCTGAACGACCCCATGGGCTCCTCGTCCTGCGTCACCTGCGGTGAGTGTGTCGCGGCGTGCCCGACCGGCGCGCTGACCAACAAGCCGATCCGGAACATCCCGATCCGCCCGCGTACCGAGCTTGACCAGGTGGACAGCGTCTGCCCGTACTGCGGCGTCGGCTGTGCCCTCACCTACCACGTGGACCGCGAGCGCGGCGCGATCGCCTTCGCCGAGGGCCGCGACCAGCCGGGCTCGAAGAGCCGCCTGTGCGTCAAGGGCCGGTACGGCTGGGACTACGCGGCCTCCCCGCAGCGCCTCACCACCCCGCTGATCCGCAAGGACTCGGCCTACCCCAAGGGGCCGCTGTCCACCGACGTCCGCGGCGAGATGAACCGGCCGCCGGGGGAGAACGGCAGCAGGCCCGCGGGTGACGGCCGCAAGGGCGGCAAGGAAGGCGAGCGGCGGCGCAGGCGCAGGCCGGGTGGGCTGGTCGACTACGCCGAGGTGCTGCCGCACTTCCGCGAGGCGACCTGGGAAGAGGCGCTGGAGCTGGTCGCCAGGAGGCTGACCGAGGTCTACGCCGACGGTGGGCCCGGGGCGATCGCCGGCTTCGGCTCGGCCAAGTGCTCCAACGAGGAGGCCTACCTCTTCCAGAAGCTGATCAGGACCGGGTTCCACACCAACAACGTGGACCACTGCACCCGGCTGTGCCACGCCTCCAGCGTGGCCGCGCTGTTCGAGGGCATCGGCTCCGGTGCCGTGTCCACCACCTACGGCGACGTGGTGAACGCCGACGTGGCGATCGTCACCGGCAGCAACCCCACGGCCAACCACCCGGTCGCGTCGTCGTTCTTCAAGCAGGCCAGGCGCAACGGCACCACGATCATCTACGTGGACCCCCGGGCCGACAAGATGTCCGACCACGCCGACATCTTCTGCCAGCTCAAGCCGGGCACCGACGTCGCGTTCTACAACGGCATCATGCACGAGGTGATCCGGCTGGGGCTGATCGACGCCGACTTCATCGCCCGCCGCACCAGTAACTACGATGCGCTGGCCAGCAACGTGGCGAACTACCCGCCGGAGCGGGCCGAGCAGATCACCGGCGTGCCCGCCGACGTCATCCGCCGGGTGGCCCGGGCCTGGGGCGAGGCGCGGGCCGGGATCATCTTCTGGGGCATGGGGATCTCCCAGCACACCACCGGCACGGACAACGCCCGCTGCCTCATCGCCATGTGCGCGATCACCGGGAACGTGGGCCGGCCTGGCGCCGGGCTGCACCCGCTGCGCGGGCAGAACAACGTGCAGGGCGCCTCGGACATGGGCCTGATCCCGATGTTCTACCCGGACTACAAGAAGGCCGACGACCCCGGCGTGCGGGCCAGGTTCGAGGGGCTTTGGGATACCCCCGACCTGGATCCCAAGCGCGGCCTGACGGTCACCGAGATCATCGGCTCCGTGCTCAAGGGCGGGGTGCGCGCGATGTACATGATGGGGGAGAACCCGTTCCTGTCCGACCCCAATATCAACAAGGTCCGCAAGGCGCTGTCCGCGCTTGAGTTCCTTGTGGTGCAGGACATCTTCCTCACCGAGACCGCGGAGTTCGCCGACGTGATCCTGCCCGCCTCCTCCTACCTGGAGAAGGACGGCACCTACACCAACACCGACCGGCGGGTGCAGCTCGGTCGCAAGGTCATGGATCCGCCGGGGCAGGCGCGGGTGGACTGGGAGGTGGTCCAGGACATCGCCAACCGGATCGGGCTGGGCTGGCACTACGGCTCGGCCCGGGAGATCTTCGAGGAGATCGTGTCGGTGATGGCGAGCTACAAGAACCTGAGCTACGACAACCTGGGGCTGACCGGCAAGCTGTACCCGAATCCCGATCCCGAGCACAGCGACGGCACCGTGGTGATGTTCGGGGAGAAATTCAACACCGACGACGGACTGGCCCACCTGGTGCCCGCCGAGTGGCTGCCGGCCAAGGAACTGCCCAGCCGGGAGTACCCGTTCGTGCTGAACACCGGGCGGCTGCTGCAGCACTGGCACACCGGGTCGATGACCCGCCGGTCGTTCGCGCTCGATGCGATCAGCCCGCGGGCGGAGGTGTACGTGAACCCGGACGACGCGGCGGAGCTGGGCCTGGCCGACGGCGACATGGCCCAGGTGACCTCGCGCCGCGGCACGATCGAGCTGGCGACGCGGGTGTCGCACCGGGAGGCCCGGGGCAACTGCTTCATCCCGTTCCACTTCCGCGAGGCCGCGGCCAACCTGCTGACGATCGACGAGATCGACCCCGTCGGCAAGATCCCCGAGTTCAAGTTCTGCGCGGTCCGGATCGAGCGCGCCCCGGCCGGAGACCGGTGATGGCCAGGGCCCAGGAGCGGATACCGGGTGTCGAGGCGAGGGCGGGCAAGTTCCCCGGCCCCAGCCTGATCCCGGCGCTGCAGGCGATCCAGGAGCGGGTCGGCTGGCTGCCGCGCGAGGAACTGGTGACGCTGGCCCGTGACGTCCGCCGCCCGCTGTATGAGATCGAGGGGCTGATCTCGTTCTACCCGCACTTCCGTACCCGGCCGCCGGTGCAGGTGGAGGTGCACGCCTGCCATGACCTGACCTGCTGGCTGCGGGGCGCGGACCGGCGGATCGCGGAGCTGCGGGACCGCTACGGCCGCGACGACGACGTGGAGGTCACCGAGGTGTCCTGCATCGGCCGGTGCGACGTGGCGCCCGCGGTCGCGGTCAATGAGGTTCCCGCCGGGGCAGCGGCGGACATGGGTGCGGTGATAGGGGCGGCCCGGTCCGGGACGGCCGGGGAGCCGGAAGCGCGGTCTTTTAGTGGCGGTCAGCCCTGGCCGAACGACCCTTACGCGCCGGGCGAGGAGCGGTACCGGGTACTGCGCGCGGTGCTGTCCGGGGAACTGGACGCCGAGCGGGTCACCGCCGCGCTGAAGGACGCCGGGCTGCGCGGCATGGGCGGGGCGGGCTTCCCCACCGGCCGGAAGTGGGAGCTTGTCGCGGCGCAGGCCGCCCAGCCGAAGTACGCGATCTGCAACGCCGACGAATCCGAGCCGGGCACGTTCAAGGACCGGCAGATCCTGGCCGAGCAGCCGCACCTGGTGCTGGAAGGGCTGCTGCTCGGCATGGTCGCGGTCGGTGCCGAGGAAGGCTGGGTGTTCATCCGGCACGAGTACGGCCCCGAGGAGGCGGTGATCCGCCGCGAGATCGAGGCGCTGCGCGAAGCCGGCCTGGTCGGGCCCGATGCGGGCGGGAGCGGCCGGCGCCTCTCCGTCGAGGTGTTCACCTCACCGGGCGGCTACATACTCGGCGAGGAATCGGCGCTGATCGAGTGCATGGAGGGGCATCGCGGCGAGCCGCGCAACAAGCCACCCTTCCCCGGTGTCTATGGCCTGTGGGGCAAGCCGACGCTGATGAACTCGGTGGAGACGTTCGCGCACGTCCCGGTCATCGCCGAGCGCGGCGCGCAGTGGTGGACGGCGCAGGGTGTCAATGGCGGCACCGGGCTGAAGTTCTTCGCGGTGTCCGGCCACGTCGAGCGGCCCGGCGTCTACTGCGTGCCGATGGGCAGCACCGCCCGGGAGCTGCTGGAACTGGCCGGCGGGGTGTCCGGCGGCCGGGCGCTTGGCGCGATACAGCCCGGCGGCGCCTCGTCCAACTTCCTCGGCCCGGAAGGACTGGACGTACCGCTGGACTTCGACGCGGTCGCCAAGGCGGGCTCGATGCTCGGCTCGGGCGCGGTCGTCGTGCTGGCCGAGGGCACCGACCTGCTCGCCGCGGCCACGAACGTGCTGCGGTTCTTCCGCGACGAATCGTGCGGCAAGTGCGTCCCGTGCCGGGCCGGTTCCACCAAGGCCCACCGGATCCTCAGTGAGCTGCTCGAATCCGGCGGCGGTCCCGGTGACGTGGACGACCGGATCCTCCAGCTGGAGGAGACGATGCGGCGCACCTCGATCTGCGGGCTCGGCCAGGTGGCCCTCGGGCCGGTCATGAGCGTCGTGCGGCTGAACGGCCCGGGGAATGGCCACAGGAGCTGACGTCCACGGCCACGCGGGCCGGGAGTTCTTCACCACCCGGACCGTCGCCGAGGCACTCGCCGGGTTCCGGCCGGCCCGGCGCACCGGGGCGGAGACGGTCCCGCTGGCGGGCGCGCTGCACCGGGTCCCGGTGGCGCCGGTCACCGCGACGCACCCGTTGCCCGGTTTCGCCCGGTCCACCGTGGACGGCTACGCGGTGCGCGCCGCGGACACCTACGGCGTGTCCGAGGGCCTGCCCGGATACCTGGACGTGGCCGGCGCGGTGCGGATGGGCGCCGAGCCTGACGTCACGGTCAGTCCGGGGACGGTGGCGGTGATGCCCACCGGCGGGGTGCTGCCGCCCGGCGCGGACGCCGTGGTCATGGTCGAGTACACCCAGGAGGCGATGCCGGGCACCATCGAGGTGACCCGGCCGGTGGCGCCCGGCGAGGGCGTGGTGCGCGCCGACGAGGACGTGGCCGCCGGTGCCCAGCTGGTGCCGGCCGGGCGCCCGCTGCGCGCCCAGGACCTGGGCATGCTGGCCGCCGCCGGGGTCACGCAGCTGAGCGTGCACGCGAGGCCGCAGGTGACGGTGTTCTCCACCGGTGACGAGGTGGTGCCGCCGGACACCGGGACGCTGCGCCCCGGGCAGGTACGTGACGCCACCGCGACCGCGCTCGCCGGGCTGATCGCGCAGGCCGGCGGCGTGGCACGCCAGGGCGGGATCATCCCCGACGACCAGGCAGCGCTGGAGGCCGCGCTGCACGCCGCGCTGCCCGCCAGCGACATGATCGTGATCTCGGCCGGCTCGTCGGTGGGGGCGCGCGACGAGACCGCCGCGGCGGTGGCCCGCCTCGGCCCGCCGGGCATCTGGTGCCACGGCCTGGCCATCCGGCCGGGCAAGCCCACCCTGCTGGCCGAGTGCGCGGGGGTGCCGGTGATCGGGCTGCCCGGGAACCCGCGCTCGGCTCTGGTGGTGTTCCGGCTGATCGGCAGGCCGCTGGTGTACCGGGCCGGCGGGTGCACCACGCCGCCCGCCGAACCGGTGGTGCGGGCCAGGCTGGCCAGGGACGTGGCGTCGGCGGCCGGGCGGCTGGATGTGGTCCAGGTCCGGCTCGACGGCGGTATCGCGGTGCCGCTGTTCGGGTTGTCGGCGCTGCTGTCCATCCTGACCGCGGCCGACGGGTATGTCGTGGTGCCGCAGGACGCCACAGGCCTGGGCTCCGGCACGGACGTAGACGTCACGCTGTACGGGTGATCCAGGGCAGACTGGTGAGCGTGACAGGCAGCCCGTTCCTCCGCGACGTGCCCGCCGCCCGCGCCCTCGATGCCTGGCGTGCCGCGCGCGAGGCAGGTGGCTGCCCGGCCAGGCTGCCCGCGCACCGGGTGCCGCTGGCCGAGGCCACGGGCCGGGTCACCGCCGAGCCGGTGTGGGCCACCCGGTCCTCGCCGCCGTTCGACGCCGCGGGCATGGACGGGATCGCGGTCCGCGCCGCCGGAACCCTCGGCGCCAGCGAGACCACCCCCGTCCTCCTGGAGCCGGGCGCCTACGACGTGGTGGACACCGGCGACCCGATGCCGGACGGCCGGGACGCGGTGGTCATGCGGGAGCACGTGCACTACGTCGACGGTGCCGCCGAACTGCGTGCGGCCGTGCCGCCCTATCAGCATGTGCGGTCGATCGGCGAGGACATCAGCACGGCCGAGCTGCTGCTGCCGGAGGGGCACCGGCTGCGGGCGGTGGACGTGGCCGCCGCCGCGGCCGCCGGCGCCACCGAACTGCTGGTGCGCCGCCGCCCGGTAGTGGCCGTGCTGCCCACCGGAGACGAGGTACGGCCGGTCGGCACGCAGCCGGGCCCCGGCGAGATCCTCGACACCAACTCGCTGATGCTCGCCGCACAGGCCCGCGAGGCCGGTTGCGAGGCGCACGTGCTGCCGATCGAGCCGGACGACCCGGCCGGCCTGGCCAAGGCGGTCAGCGCGGCCGTGACCTCCTGCGACCTGCTCATCATCATCGCCGGGTCGAGCGCGGGCCGGGACGACTACACCGCCCAGATCGTGGACCAGCTCGGCACGCTGGCGGTGCATGGGGTCGCGGTGCGGCCCGGTCACCCGGTGGTGCTCGGCGTCGTGGACGGGACACCGGTGCTTGGCGCGCCGGGTTACCCGGTGTCGGCCGCACTGACCTTCGACATCTTCGCCGAGCCGCTGCTGGCGGAGCTGGAAGGAGCCGTACCGCGCAGCCGCCCGCGGGCCAGGGCCAGGCTGGCCCGCAAGCTGGCCTCTCCGCTCGGCATGGACGACTGGGTGCGGGTGCGCCTGGGCGTGGTCAGCGGCACCATGGTCGCCACACCGCTGCCCCGCGGCGCCGGGGTGCTGACCTCCCTGGTCCGTGCCGACGGGCTGCTCGTCGTGCCGGCCGGGCAGGAAGGCCACCATCCCGGCGAAGAGGTGGACATCGCCCTGCTGCGCGGCCTGGACGAGATCGAGCGGACCATCGTCGCGATCGGCTCACACGACCTGGTGCTCGACCTTGCCGCGTCCGCGCTGCGCGCCGAGGACCCGTCGGTCACCCTCGCATCCTCGAACGTGGGCTCGCTGGGCGGGCTGGTGGCGCTTCGCGACGGGCTGTGCCACCTGGCCGGATCGCACCTGCTGGACCCGGCCACCGGCGAGTACACGATGCCCTACGTCCGGCGGGTGCTCGGCGACGCCGAGGTCGCCGTGGTGCGGCTGGTGCACCGGGATCAGGGCCTGATCGTCGCGCCCGGCAACCCGCTGCGGCTCGGCGGCGTCGGCGACCTTGCCGGCGCCGGCGTGCGGTACGTCAACCGGCAGCGCGGCGCGGGCACCCGGGTGCTGCTCGACCACGAACTGGCCACACTCGGTGTCACCCCGGCCGACGTGGACGGTTACGCCAGGGAGGAACCCACCCACCTGGCGGTGGCGGCGGCCGTGGCCGCGGGCCGCGGCGACGCGGGCCTGGGCATCCTGGCCGCCGCGCGCGCGTTCGGCCTGGACTTCGTGCCGGTCACCAGGGAGCCCTACGACCTGGTGGTGGCCGCGGACGCGATGGACGGGCCACTGCTTGCCCCGCTGTGGGCGCTGCTGGCCTCGGACCGGTTCCAGGCGGCGGTCACCGATCTCGGCGGCTACTCGACCAAGGAGATGGGCCGGCGGCTGCGGTAAGCCCTGGCGCTCCCCGTTATCCCCGGTCACACCGGGTACGTCACCCCGGTGAGCCGCTCGGATTCGGCCCACAGCCGCCGCTGTGCGGCCTGGTCGCGGGACCTGGCGGTGGAGGAGACCCGAACCGGATAGCCCTTGGCCTGGCCCAGCCCGCCGGGCCCGTAGTACTCGCCGCCCGCCGCGGCCGGGTCGGTGGCCGCGCGCAGGGTGGCCAGCGCGCCCATCGCGGCGCTCTGGGTGAACAGCCCGCCGACGGCCGGGTAGGTCGCCCGGAGCACGCCGGGCAGGTTGCGGGTCAGTTCGGTGAAGGCCACCCCGGGATGCGCGGCGAGGGCCGCCGTCGGCGCCCCGGCGTCGTACAGCCGCCGCTGCAGCTCATAGGTGAACATCAGGTTCGCCAGCTTGGACTGCGCGTAGGCGGCCATCCGGCCGTAGTGCCGTTCGGACTGCAGGTCGGCGAAGTGGATCCGGCCCACCCGGTGGCCGGTGCTGCTCACGGTGACCACCCGGGACCCCGCCACCGGCAGCATCGCCTCGAGCACCAGGCCGGTGAACGCGAAGTGGCCGAGATGATTGGTACCGAACTGCAACTCGAAGCCGTCGGCGGTCTTGCCGTAGGGCGGCCACATCAGCCCGGCGTTGTTGATGAGCAGGTCGAGCCGGTCATGGGTGGCCAGGATCTGGTCGGCGGCGGCGCGGACGGACTCCAGCGAGGCCAGGTCCAGCCGCACCACAGAGGCGTTGGCCTCCGGCACCGCCGCCGACAGCCGGGCCAGCGCGCCCTCGGCCCGGCCGGTGTCGCGGCAGGCCAGCACGGTGTGCGCGCCCCGCCGCGCGAGCACCGTGGCCGCCTCGAACCCGATTCCAGAATTGGCACCGGTCACGACCGCAACGCGGCCACTTTGGCCCGGCACGTCGGCCATGGTCCAGGGGCCTTGCCTGACGCTCATCGGCGCGTGTCCTTCCGCGGTACCGGCCCCCTTTTAGACGGATAAGGGTCTCGCGGTTGCCGCGCCGTGTCGAGGCCGCACCGGGGCCGGGTGGACGGCGGGCCTGGCGGGCACGCCGCGCGGCCACCGCAGGGGCCGCTACGCTCGGAACCATGGCCATGCATATCCCCAGCCCGGCGGTCAACGGCTTCCATCTCGGCCCGGTGTTCGTGCACTACTACGGGCTGATGTATGTGATCGGGATCACCCTCGCGATTCTCATTACCCAGCGGCGCTGGCAGCGCATGGGCGGCGATCCGGGGCTCGTCGGGGACGTCGCGCTGTGGGCGGTACCGGCCGGCATCATCGGCGGCCGGATCTACTTCGACATCACCACGCCGAACTACATCCCGCATCACTGGTACGGGATCTTCGCGGTGTGGGACGGTGGGCTCGGCATCTGGGGCGGCATCGCGCTGGGCGCGGCCGCCGGGATCTGGCGGGTGCGCAGGCACCACGCCGATGCGGGGCTGTTCGCCGACGCGGTCGCCCCGGCGCTGCTGGTGGCGCAGGCGATCGGCCGGATCGGCAACTACTTCAACAAGGAACTGTTCGGCGGGCCGACCAGCCTGCCGTGGGGGCTGTACATCCCGCCGAGCTACCGGCCGCCCGGCTATCTCAGCTCCCAGACCTTCCAGCCCACGTTCCTGTACGAGCTGATCTTCGACCTGGCGCTCGCGGCCGCCCTGATATGGCTGGGTCACCACCGCGGCATCAAGGCGCCCGGGCTGTTCGCGCTGTACGTCACCGGGTACTCGGCGTTCCGCATCTTCGAGGAGTCGCTGCGGGTCGACCCGTCCGAGCACTTCCTCGGCCTGCGGCTGAACATGTACGTGGCGATCGCCGGCACGATCGCGGGCGGGGTGTGGTTCTGGTACAGCCAGCGCTACGGCAAAGGCGTGCCCGGCACGGACGGCGCCGTGACGCGCCGCGCCGAGGCCGACGCCGAGGCACCGCGGCCGACGCCGAGGCCACCGCGGCCGGCACCGAGGCTGACGGCTCCGCAGCCGGTGAGGCGGAGCAGCCCGCCGGGACGGCGGAGGAGCCGTCCGGTGACACCGCCGGTGATGCCGCAGCCGACGGTGCGGCCGAGCCCGTGGCGGAGACCGGCCCGGGCGGCGAACCGCCCGCCGAGGTCGGCGCGGACGTGGGCGGCGACCACTCCGCCGAAACCCCGCCGCCGGCCTAGTGACGGGCCGGTGACCGGCCCGGACACGGTCGTCGTCCATGACCAGGTGCCGCCGGGCGACGTACTGGACGGCTGCGTGGGCCCTAAGCCAGCCCCCGCTCAGCCGCCCTCGACGCACAGGCAGAACGGGTGCCCCGCCGGGTCGGCGTACACGCGGAAATGGTCACCGGGCTGGACGGCGAACTTCGCCGCGCCGGCCGCCAGCACCTTGGCCTCGGCCGCATCCGGGTCGTCGACCAGGAAGTCCAGGTGCATCTGCATGGACGAGGACGGGTCGGGCCAGGCCGGCGGCTGGTAGCCGGGCGCGGTCTGGAAGTCGATATCCCCGCCCGGGCACTTCACCGTCGCCCACTCCTCGTCGGCCGAGGTCACCGTGCCGCCGGTGATCTCCGCGTAGAACGCGGCCAGTTTCCTGGCGTCCGGGCATTCGAGCGCGACCGAACCGAACTTGATCGAGTCAGACATGCGGACCAGTATCCCGGCCGCCTCTGACAATCACCGGCGCCGGTCGGGTGGGGCGCCGTCGGCGGACGTGTCTCACATAGCGGGCAGCTACGATCAATATGTGGATATGGGCGGATCACGGCGCTGGCTGACGCTCGCGGCAGGGACGATCGCGCTGACCGCCGGCTGCACGTTCCAGTACGGGCTCGCCTACCTCATCCCGGCGCTGCGGGCGCACGGCCTGTCCCTGGAGCAGGCCGGCATCCTGGTCGCCTGCCCCACCGTGGGGCTGCTGCTCACCCTGGTCGC
Organism: uncultured Actinomycetes bacterium; assembly: GCA_963706115.1. GTDB lineage: Bacteria > Actinomycetota > Actinomycetes > Streptosporangiales > Streptosporangiaceae > DASXKD01. Next base: position 44,462 of record CAVPMG010000017.1, read on the forward strand.
CTGGGGAGCGGCCGCCGACCGGTTCGGCGAGCGCCTGGTGCTGGCCAGCGGCCTGGCCGGTGCGGGCGTGATACTGCTGCTCGCCGCGCACGTCCGTGGGCTGGCCGCGCTCGGCGCGTGCCTGGTGGCCGCCGGCGCCGCGGGCGGGTCGGTGTACGCGGCGAGCGGGCGGCTCATCCTCGGCTGGTTCGCCGCGTCGCAGCGCGGGCTGGCGATGGGCATCCGGCAGAGCGCCCAGCCACTCGGCGTGGCGGTGGCGGCGGTCAGCCTGCCCACCCTGGCCGCCCACGGGCTGGCCGCGGGCCTGACGTTCCTTGGCCTGTTCTGCCTGGCCGCGGTGCTGCTGGTGATCGTGGTGGTACGGGACCCGGTGCACCAGGCCCGGGCCCGGGTCGCCCGGGACGGCTCGCCGTACCGGGCCCCGGCGCTGTGGCGGATCCACGCCGCAAGCGCGCTGCTCGTCGTCCCGCAGTTCACCGTGGCCACGTTCGCGCTGGTGTTCCTGGTCACCACCCGCCACTGGCCGGCCACGATCGCCGGGGCGCTGCTGGCGGTCACCGCGACCGCCGGCGCCGCGTCGCGGCTGGCCGCCGGATACTGGTCGGACCGGGTCGGCAGCCGGATGCGGCCGATGCGGGCACTGGCCCTGGCCATCTCTGCGGTCCTGGTGGCGCTGGCCGCCGCCGCGGCCGATGCCTCGGTACTGGCGGTGCCCGCGCTGCTCGGCGCCGCGGTGCTCGCGGTGAGCACGAACGGCCTCGCCTTCACCGCGGTGGCCGAGTACGCCGGGCCTAACTGGGCCGGCCGTGCCCTGGGCATCCAGAACACCGGCCAGAACCTGCTGGCCGCCGCCACGCCACCGGTCATCGCCGCGCTGATCGCGGCGCACGGCTATGCGATCGCGTTCGCGGCCGCCGCCTTCCTGCCGCTGATCGCCGCGGCTCTTGTGCCGGTCGCGGCCCTGGACGCCGCCGTGCCTGCCGGCGCTACGGCGCGGCCGGGATGAGGCCGGTGCCGAGCGAGGCCAGGCCGCCCTCGGCACGGACTGCGCGGTCCGCCCACCAGCGCTGGCCCTCGGCGGGCAGGGTGTGGATCGGGTCGTAGTAGGCGTACTCCCGGCGCAGCGCGAGCGGGTCGTCGGCCTCCACCGCGGTCCGGTAGTTCTTGGTCCAGTAGGAGATGCCGAGCTCGGTGTCGTACCTGGACACCTGGTGCACCCAGCGCTTGCCCACGTACGGCACGTCGCAGACGATCCGCGGCGTGGCGAACCCGGGCAGGTAGCCCATGATCTGGTGCTGCAGGTGCTGGGCCTGGGCCAGCGAGATCCGCCAGTGCTCGCTGCCGGGGATCATGTCGCACATGTAGAAGTAGTAGGGCATGATGCCCGCCCCGTCGAGCAGCGTGAAGGACAGGTCAAGCAGGGCTTCCACGCTGTCGTTGGTGCCGCACAGCAGCACGCCCTGGTTCCGCACGTCCCGGATACCGGTGTCGAGCATCGCCCTGGCCGCCTTGGCCACCAGCGGCGTCACCGACTGGGCCGCGTTCACGTGGGTGTGGATCGCGATGGACACGCCCCGCTCCCGGGCCGTCGCGCCCAGCCGCCCCATGCCGGCCCGCACCTCGTCGCTGAGCCAGAACTGCGGCAGCCCCATCAGCGCCTTGCTGGCCAGCCGGATGTCGCGGATGTTGTCGATCTCCAGCAGGGCGGCCACGAAACCCTCAAGGCGCGGCCAGGGCAGGTTGGCCACGTCCCCGCCGGACACCACCACGTCCCTGACGCCGGGCGTGGCCCGGAGATAAGCGAGCATGGCCTCCAGCCGGTCCTCGCGTGCCAGGGTGAACTTGTGCTTGGTGATCACCGGGGTCGGGTTGCCGACCAGGTCCATCCGCGTGCAGTGCCCGCAGTACTGCGGGCAGGTGGGCAGCACCTCGGCGAGCACCTTGGTCGGGTAGCGGTGGGTGAGGCCCTCGACCGCCCACATCTCCGCCTCGTGCAGCGAGTCCCGGCTCGCATACGGATGCGAGGGCCAGTCGCTGCGGCGGTCGCTGAACACCGGGATCATGTACCGGCGCACCGGGTCGGCGTAGAACGCCTCGGTGAAGCCAGGGTCGTCCGCGGCGGTCCGCGGCGCCATCGTGTTCAGCATCTGCGGCGGCACCAGCATGGACATGGTCGCCCGCTCGCGCTGGTCGCGCTCCAGATCCGCGCAGAACTCCTCGCTCAGCCCGGTGCCGAGCACGGCGCGGAGCTGCCTGATGTTCTTCACGCAGTGGGCCCGCTGCCACTGCGCCGACTCCCACTCCTCGCGCGTCACCTGCGCCCAGCCGGGCAACCGGGTCCAATCGGGCTCGGCGAGCTCAGCACGCCGGTACACGTACGGCTGCTCGATCACGGGATCACCACCGTTCTGTTGCCTAGAAGACGGGACGATAGCCTTGTATGCACGAAGGATACGAAAGAATCTTGTGAGAAAATAGTATGCAACGACAAGACTTCCCGAGTTCACCGCTGGGCCTGCACCGCGTTATCGAACCGGCCGGCGCGCTGCCACAGGCCGCCTGGCGGGTGGACCCGAGCCCCGGCCTGTGGCCGGACGAGGTCCGGGTCCGTGTGGACCGGCTGAACCTGGACGCCGCATCGTTCCGCCAGCTCAGCGAGGCGGTACAGGGGGACGCGGCGCCGGAAGGCGGCCACGCGGCCGCGATGCGCGCCGCCGTGCTCGGCATCGTCGCCGAGCGGGGCAAGATGCAGAACCCGGTGACCGGCTCGGGCGGCATGCTCACCGGTGTCGTGGCGGAGGCCGGGCCGGACTCGCCGCTCGGCCTGGCGCCCGGCGACCGGATCGCCACCCTGGTGTCGCTCAGCCTCACCCCGCTGGCCATCACCGACGGGCTGGCCCGCTGGGACGGCCGCAGCGAGCAGGTCCCGTGCGAGGGCCACGCGATCCTGTTCGGCCGCTCCATCGCCGCGGTGCTGCCCGCGGACATGCCGGTCCCGCTCGCGCTCGCGGTGCTCGACGTGTGCGGGGCACCGGCGCTCACCGCCCGGGTGGTGCGGGACGCCTGGAGCGGCGGCACCCCGCCGGTGGTGGCGATACTCGGCGCGGCAGGCAAGAGCGGCAGCCTGTCCGCGGCGGCGGCCCGCGAGGCCGGCGCGCGGACGGTGATCGGGCTGGTGCCGACGCAGGCCGAGGCGGACCTGCTCACCAAGGCCGACCTGGTGGACGAGGTGGTGATCGCCGATGCCAGGGATCCGGCGGCGGTCGCCGAATCGGTGCGGGCCGCCGGTGGCCCCGCTCAGGTGACCGTGGTGTGTGTGGACGTCCCCGGCTGCGAGGGGGGCGCGGTGCTGGCGACCGCCGACGGCGGCACGGTGATCTTCTTCTCGATGGCGACCTCGTTCAGCGCGGCCGCGCTCGGCGCCGAAGGGGTCGCCGCCGACATCACCATGCTCATCGGTAACGGGTATGTACCAGGGCATGCCGCCCTCGCGCTGGACCTGGTCCGCGCCGAGCCAGGGGTGCGGCAGATCTTCGAGAGCCGGACGGCGGAAGGGTGAGGCGTCATGCCGGGTAGCGAACACACGGGCAGCGCTACGACGCCCGTGCTCAGCCTGGACCCCGCGATGGTCCGTGATGCGCGGGAACTGGCCGCTGTCGCGGGCGGGCCCATCGTGGAGATGGCCCGCACGCACACCACCGTGTCGGTGGAACGGGCAGTACTGCGCCTCGGCGGCCTGGACGGCGCCGATCCCGGCGACGGCATGCCCTGGGTGAACCATCTCGTGGACGCGGTGGCCGAGAGCTGCGGGCTGCAGCACGGGGTGGCGCTGCCCGCCTGGGACGCGCTGGTGACCGGCGGCTATGCCAGCCTCGCCGCGCTGGCCAGCGATGCCGCCGCGGGCAGGGTGAAGTTCCGGCTGCCCGAGGGCGGCGACGCCGCGGCGGCGCGGCTGGCCGCGACCGCGGCGCTGTCCGACGGCTTCGCCCGGATCGACGCCAGGAGGGCCGAACGCGAGGCGATGATCAAGGCCACCGCCGACCCGCCGAAACCGTGGATCTACCTGATCGTCGCGACCGGCGACATCTACGAGGACATCCCGCAGGCGCAGGCGGCGGCGCGGGAAGGCGCCGACATCATCGCGGTGATCCGGTCCACCGGCCAGTCGCTGCTTGACTACGTCCCCGAGGGCGCCACCCGCGAAGGTTTCGCGGGCACCTACGCGACCAGGGAGAACTTCCGCCTGATGCGCGCCGCGCTCGACGATGTCTCCCGCGAGCTCGGCCGGTACGTGCGGCTCACCAACTACGCCTCGGGGCTGTGCATGCCCGAGATCGCGGCGCTGGCCGGGCTCGAGCGCCTCGACATGATGCTCAACGACTGCATGTACGGGATCATCTTCCGCGACATCAACCCCCGCCGCACCTTCATCGACCAGCGGTTCTCCCGGCAGATCCACGCCCGCGCCGGGATCATCATCAACACCGGCGAGGACAACTACCTCACCACCGCCGACGCGGTGGACGCCGCGCACACGGTCATGGTCAGCCAGCTTCTCAACGAGTACTTCGGCAAGGAGGCAGGCCTGGCCGACTGGCAGCTCGGGCTGGGGCACGCGTTCGAGATCAACCCCGCGGTGCCGGACTCGTTCCTGCTCGAACTGGCCCACGCCCAGCTCGTCCGCCAGCTGTTCCCCGGTGCGCCGCTGAAGTACATGCCGCCGACCAAGTACATGACCGGCAACGTGTTCGCCGGGTACCTGCTCGACGCGTTCTTCAACCTGTGCGGCGCGCTGACCGACCAGTCGATCCTGCTCATCGGCATGATGACCGAGGGCATCCACACCCCGTTCCTGTCCGACCGGGATCTGGCCCTGGAGAACGTGCGGTACGTGCTGCGGGCCGCGGGGCGGCTCGGCGAGAACTTCCGGCCGCCGCCGGGCGGGTTCATCGAGAAGCGGGCCCAGCAGGTCCTGGCCGAGTCGGTGGACCTGCTGCGCCGCATCACCGCCGAGGGGCTGCTGAACGCCATCGCCGACGGCACGTTCGGGGTGACCCGCCGCCCGGCCGACGGCGGCCGCGGCCTGGACGGCGTGGTCGAGCGCGCGGACGGCTACTTCAACCCGGCCAGCGAGTTCCTCGAAGGCCGCGAGCAGTTCCTGGAAGCGGGGCGGTCATGAGCGCCACGGAGCAGGCCGGCCAGGTGATCCGGCCGTACGGGGACACCACCGGCGACGGCCGGATCCAGGTCTCGTTCACGCTGCCGCTGCCGTCGGGCACCGAGGAGGAGCGGGCGCTGGCGGAAGGCGCGGCGGCCCAGCTGGCGGCCAAGATGGGCCTGGAACCGGCCATGGTGGTGCACGCCAAGGCGATGGGCCCCGACTTCACCTTTTTCATCGTCTACGGCACCGCCAGGCACCTGGTCGACCTGGCCGACGTCAAGGTCGCGCGGCGTGAGTTCCCGCTGATGTCCGCCGCCGAGGTCAACCGGCGGATCCGGTCGGCCCTGGGCCGGGAACTGGTGGTGGTCGGCGCAACCGTCGGCGTCGACGCCCACACGGTCGGCATCGACGCCATCCTCAACGTCAAGGGCCACGCGGGGGAGAAGGGCCTGGAGTCCTACGCGGAGATCCGGGTGGTCAACCTGGGCGCCCAGGTCGCGGTGGCTGACCTGGTCGACCGGGCCGGCGCCGCGCACGCGGACGCGGTGCTGGTCAGCCAGGTCGTCACCCAGCGGGACGCGCACATCAAGGCCGCCAGGGAGATCTCCGAGGCGTTCAATGCCGCGCGCGGCCCGGCCCGGCCGCTGCTCGTCGTCGGCGGGCCCAGGTTCGACCCGGCGATGGCACAGGAACTGGGCGTGGACCGGGTGTTCGGCCGCGGCACCACGCCCCGCGAGGTCGCCAGCTACCTGGTCCACACGCTGGCCCCCGAGCCGCAGGGAAACGCGGCGTGACCGCGGCCGAGGGCCTGACCGTCACCCAGCGCCGGTACGTGTCCGCGGCCGACGCCCACTACGGCGGGAACCTGGTGGACGGCGCGTACGTGCTGGCCCTGTTCGGCGACGTCGCCACGGAGGCCTGCATCCGCATGGACGGCGATGAAGGCCTGTTCGCCTCCTACTCCGACGTACAGTTCCGTGCGCCGGTGCTCGGCGGCGATGTGATCGAGACCACGGCGACCGTGACCCGGGTCGGCCGCCGCAGCCGGGACCTCGCCTTCGAGGCCCGCGTCGTGTGCCGCGCCGACCCGCAGCGCGGCCCGTCGGCATCGTCCGTGCTCGACCCGCCGGTCACCGTGGTGACGGCTACCGGCACCGTCGTCGTCCCGGCACCTCCGGGCTGACCCTCGGAAAACTGGGAGTAACTCAGGCTTGCGTCACACTCTAAACTGACAGTAGCATTCATATTAGAGATGCTACTGAATGGCGGTGAGTGTCATGGGTGGAGCCGGAGCGCGGAAGTGGTGGGCGCTGGCCGGGCTGACGCTCGGCGTGCTGGCGGTCGGGCTGGACGCGACGGTGCTGAGCGTGGCGCTGCCGACCCTGGCGGGATCGCTGCACGCCTCCGCGACCGACCTGCAGTGGTTCGTGTCGGCATACACCCTGGCGCTGGCCGTGGGGCTGCTGCCCGGCGGGCTGCTGGGGGACAGGTTCGGCCGCAAGAAGGTCATGATGATCACCCTGGCCGTGTTCGGGCTGAGCTCGCTGGCCTGCGCGTTCTCCACGAGCCCCGGCGAGTTCATCGCGGCCAGGATGGTGCTCGGGCTGAGTGCCGGGTTCATGATCCCGCTGGTCCTGTCGATCGTCACGGTGATGTTCGACGACGACGAGCGGACCCGGGCGGTGGGAATCTGGGCGGCGGCCAACTTCCTGGCGCTGCCGATCGGGCCGATCCTCGGCGGCTGGCTGCTGTCGAACTACTGGTGGGGCTGGGTGTTCCTGATGAACCTGCCGGTGGTGGCGATCGGCCTGGCCGCGATGGCGCTGCTGGTGCCCGAGTCCCGGGCCGCCGAGCGGCCGGGGCTGGACCCGGCCGGGATCGTGGCCTCGTGCGGCGGCCTGGCGCTGCTGGTGTACGGCTTCATCGCGGCCGGGCAGTACGGCTGGTCCTCGGGGATCGCGATCGCGGCCATGGCGGGCGGCGTGGCCATCTTGACGGCCTTCGTGCTGTGGGAGCTTTGGCTCAACCAGCACGGCGGCCAGCCACTGGTGGACCTGGGGCTGTTCCGGTCCGCCCGGTTCACCTGGGGGACGGTGCTCCAGGCGTTCGGCGTCTTCGCGATGTTCGGCCTGCTGTTCGGGGCGCCCCAGTTCTTCCAGGCCATCCTGGGCGTGTCGGCGATGGGCAGCGGGGTGCGGCTGCTGCCGCTGATGGTGGGCCTGGCGCTGGGCGCCGGCCTGGCCGACCGGGTGGCCGCGCGGCTGACCACCAAGCTCACCGCCGCCCTGGGATTCACGTTGCTGACCTGCGGCCTGGTGCTCGGCGCCACGATGACCGTGGCCAGCGGGAACGCGTTCATCGCCACCTGGACCGCGATCACCGGGGTCGGCTTCGGGCTGGCACTGGCCACCGCGGCCTCCACCGCCCTGGTGGACCTGCCCAAGGATCGCGCCGGGGTCGGCTCGGCGGTCATGCAGGCCGTGCAGAAGGCGGGCGCGCCGCTGTCGGCCGCGATCCTGGGCAGCGTGCTGTCCCTGGGCTACCACTCCCGGCTCGACCTGGCAGGGCTGCCCGCGCCCGCGGCGAACGCGGTCCGCAGCAGCGTGTTCGCTGGCCTCGCGGTGGCCCACCAGACCGGCTCGGCGGCGCTGCTTGACTCGGTGCGGTCCGCGTTCGTGCACGGCACCGACGCGATGCTGTGGGTCTGCGCCGGCATCGGCGTGGCCGGGATCGTGCTGGCGCTGGCGTTCCTGCCCTGGCACGCCGCGCGGACGCCGAGCCCGTGGCTGCTACCGGCCAGGGCCTCGAAGGGGCAGAATCGCCCCATGAGCGTGTTGCCTGACGCCACGGCCCCGGCTGCCCGGCCGGGGCTGCGGGAGCGCAAGAAGGCCAGGACGCGTGCTGCCATCAGGGAGCACGCGCTCCGGCTTTTCCGTGAGCAGGGGTACGACGCCACCACGGTGGAGCAGATCGCTGAGGCCGCCGAGGTGTCCCCGAGCACGTTCTTCCGCTATTTCCCCACCAAGGAAGACGTCGTCCTGCAGGACGACATGGAACTGCTGTGGATGGACGTGTTCCTGGCCCAGCCGCCGGACATGGGACCGATCGCCGCCCTGCGCGCCGCGGTCCGCGCCGCCTTCGACGGCATGGGACCGGGGGAGCTTGCGCAACTGCGGGAGACCATGGACATGGCCATTGCGGTGCCCGCCGTCCGGGCCCGGATGCTGGCGGAGTTCGCCCGGACCACCCAGGTCATCGCGCAGGCGGTGGCCGAGCGGGCCGGGAAGGCCGCGAGCGACTTCGAGGTCCAGGCGCTCGCCGGGGCCGTCGTCGGGATCGCGATGGCCGCCTGGTTCGATCAGCCCGAGGACCTGGAGGGGTTCGGCGCCAAGCTCGAGCGGGGCCTGGCCCTGCTGGAGGCCGGCCTGCCGCTGTAACGCCGTGCTGAGCCGCGTGCCACGGCCCGGTCTCCGTCACGGCCGAGGCCGCTGCCCGGGGGACACCGGACCCCCGATGGCCTACGGCCTGGTTCCTCCGTCACCGGACCGAGGCCCCGCTGCCGGGGAGCGCCGGACCTGATCGGCCCGGGCTCGAGACGCCTAGGGCACTCATGATCGGTTACAGCCCGAAACCGCCCTTCTGCTTTCAGGCCGCTGTGGCGCGGGATTATGACTCGGAGCCGAAGGCCTGGATTTCGGCCTGCTCCGTCTCGGACAGTTCGCGCGGGACGTCGCCCTTGGCGACCTTGGCCGACTGGACCTGGCGGCGGATGCCGTCGACGATTTCGGGGTTCGCGAGGGTGGTGACGTCGCCGACGTCGGTGAAGTTGGAGACGGCGGCGATCACGCGGCGCATGATCTTCCCGGAGCGGGTCTTGGGCATGTCCGGCACGATCCACACGTTCTTCGGCCGGGCGATCTTCCCGATCTGGACCTCGATCGCGGTGGTCACCTTGCGGGCCATCTCATCGCTGGCCTCGAACCCGGGCTTGAGCGAGACATACATCTCCACCATCCGGCCGCGGATATCGTCCACCACCGGCACGGCGGCGGCCTCGGCGACCTCGGGCACCGTCAGCGCGGAGGACTCAAGTTCCTTGGTGCCGAGGCGGTGGCCGGCGACGTTGATGACGTCGTCGACGCGGCCCAGGATCCGGTAGTAGCCGTCGGGGGCGCGGACCGCGCCGTCGCCGGCGAAGTACGGCCAGTCCCGCCAGTCCTTGGAATCGGGGTCCTTGTTGTACTTGGCGTAGTACACGCTGATGAACCGTTCCGGCTGGCCCCACACCGTCTGCATGATCCCCGGCCAGGGGTTGGTGATGCAGATGTTGCCGGCCTTGCCGTCGGGCACCTCGTCGCCGTTCTCGTCCAGGATGACCGGGAAGATGCCGATCACCGCGGGGCCGCAACTGCCGGGCTTCATCGGCTTGAGCGCCGGCAGCGAGGAGCCGAGGAACCCGCCCGTCTCGGTCTGCCACCAGGTGTCGGTGATGACCGCCTCACCCTTGCCGACGGCCTCGTGGTACCAGCGCCACACCTCCGGCTCGATCGGCTCCCCGACGGTCGTCATGGACTTGAACTGGTAGTTGTACTTCTTCGGCTCTTCCGGCCCGACCTTGCGGAGCATCCGGATCGCGGTCGGCGAGGTGTGGAAGATGTTCACCCCGAGCTTTTCGGCGATCCGCCACGGACGCCCGCCGTCCGGGTAGTTCGGCACGCCCTCGTAGATCACGGTGGCGGTGCCGAGTGCCAGCGGCCCGTAGACGATGTAGGAGTGGCCGGTGATCCAGCCGATGTCGGCCATGCACCAGTACACGTCGTCCGGGTGGATGTCGAGATAGTTCCGCGACGTCCCGGCAACGTAGGACATGTACCCGCCGGTGGAATGCTGTGCGCCCTTGGGCCGCCCTGTCGTCCCGGAGGTGTACATGAGGAACAACGGCGCCTCGGACGGCATGGATACCGGTTCCACGGTCTTGCCGCTGTGCTCGGGCAGCAACTCGTCGATGAAGAAGTCCCGGCCCGCCACCATCGGCGTCTGCGACGCATACTGGCCGGGATGCCGCCGCCACACCAGCACCTTGTCGACGTCCTGGCCCTGCCTGGCGGCCTCGGCCACCGCCTCGTCGGCCTTGACCTTGTGATCGGCAATGGAGCCCGCGCGGTAGTAGCCGTCCATCGTGATCAGGACCCGGCTGCCGGAGTCGGCGATGCGCGTCCCGCAGGCCTGGCCGCTGAAGCCGCCGAACACCTGGGAGTGGATGACGCCGAGCCGGGCGCAGGCGAGCATCGTGACGGCCGCCTCCGGGACCATCGGCATGTGCAGCGTCACCCGGTCGCCGGCCTTCAGGTTCGCTGAGTCGCGCAGCAACGCCGAGAACTCGTGGACCTGGCGCAGCAGCTCGGCGTAACTGATGTGCACGTGCTCGTCGTCCTCCAGCTCCGGGACGAAGATGATCGCGGTCTTGTCCGGGCTGGCCGCCGCGTGCCGGTCCACGCAGTTGTAGCAGGCGTTCAGCCGGCCGCCGGTGAACCACTTCCAAAACGGCGGATTCGACGAGTCCAGCACCGTGTCCCAGCGCTTGTCCCAAGTCAGCAGGTCCGCGTACTCGGTGAAGCAGTCGGGGAACTTGTCGATGCTGAACCGGTCGAAGATGGCCGGGTCATTGGCGTTCGCCTGAGCGACGAAGGACTCCGGCGGGTAGTAGTACTCCTCCTCCCGCCAGTGCACCGCAATCTGCGACTCGGAGACCTCCTGCTCGCCATCCCCAGAGACCTGCGGCTCGGAGTTATCGGTCATCGCTGAACCTCCTGCGAGAAGATCACTGCTCGGATGGGCTGGGCCTTGGGCTTGCCTAGCCTGAGCGTTCGGGCGCCGGTCGCAACCGCTCGATGCGGCCCAGGAAACGGGGCGTCCGGGGATCCGGACATGAACAGGCCACGTGATGGTGAGCCAATGCGGTGGCCCCGCTGCACGGCAAGGTCATCGTTGCCGCGCGCCTGACAGAGCTGTCATGCCGCCCCTCACCTGGAAGGGCTCAATCGTACCGCTGCGGGCCTAACCGGGAACAGGGCCCATGCTCGCGCACGCCGACCACGACCGGCCGCCGCAGGCGGTTGACACCGGCCGGCGCCGGCTCCTAAGTTACTGCGAAGTCCGGCACCGGGCTGGGCCGCCGGGGGGTGTCGCTGGCAGGCGATGGCTGGACTTGGAAAGGGGCCCGGGCACCCAGTAGACAACGGGGCCGGTCTCGTGGCCGACGGGGTGGACTCCGGTCCGAAGGGCGGCCCGGGCTCTCTTTTCGCCTTGTTCCGCCCCGGCGCGCGGGCGCCTTCGCGGTCGGCGCTTGCCGGGCCGCACGGTAACCTGCAGGGACGCCCACCGCCGGGAGCGGTGGCAGATGCCCCGCACGGCGGGAAACTGTAGGCACTGGGCAAGCAGGGAGTCTTGGCGGTGATGGACGGCAGCGGGCAACCCACGGGGCGTGTTGCCGTCGTCATCCCGACCTACAACGAGCGGGCCAACATCGAGACGACGGCGGGCCGGATCCGCCGCGCCGTGCCAGACGCCGACGTGCTGGTCGTGGACGACAACAGCCCGGACGGCACCGGCGAGATCGCCGACATGCTCGCGGCTGGGGACAGCCACGTCCATGTGCTGCACCGCACCCAGAAGGCGGGCCTCGGCGCCGCCTACATCGCGGGCTTCCACTGGGCCCTGGCCGAGGGCTACGACGTGCTTGTCGAGATGGATGCCGACGGTTCGCACCAGCCGGAGGAGCTACCGCTCCTGCTCGAAGCGCTCAAGAACGCGGACCTGGTGCTCGGCTCCCGCTGGGTGGCCGGCGGCACGGTGCGCAACTGGCCGAAGTCGCGTGAACTGCTGTCGCGCGGCGGCAACACCTATGCCCGGCTGATGCTCGGCATCGGGCTCAAGGACGCCACCGGCGGCTACCGCGCCTACCGGGCCACCACGCTGCGCGCGATCGCGCTCGACGAGGTGGAGTCCCAGGGGTACTGCTTCCAGATCGACCTGGCGATGCGGGCGATACGAGCCGGGCTGCGGGTCGTGGAGGTGCCGATCACGTTCATCGAACGGGTACACGGCACGTCCAAGATGAGCCGGGCCATCGTACTGGAGGCGTTGTGGCGGGTCACCGTCTGGGGGCTCACCGGCCGCGGCCACCGATTCCGGCGGCGCCAGCCCAGCGGTGGCATCCGGGCCATGGGGTCCGGGGGCTTGCCCCCGGGAAGGCCGAGCGTTCCCCCGGATTGAAGGTTAGAGACTAGGCGCTCTTGCGCTCCGAGCGTCCAGAACCGTCGCCGTCGCGGTCGCCGCGGATCAGCGCGAGCCGTTCGGCGAGCACCTGCTCCAGGTCAGCGATGGACCTGCGCTCGCGCAGCATGTCCCAGTGGCTGCGCGGCGGCTTGACCTTCTTGGGGGTGGGCAGGTCCGCGGCAGAGGTGAACGCAACAGCGCCGCACACCCGGCATTCCCAAGTCGCGGGAACTTCGGCCTCGGCGGCGAACGGAACGCTAAAGTGGTGCCCCTTCGGGCAGTCAAAAGCGATCTCCTGGCGTGGTGCCAGGTCCGTGTTACGGTCGTTCTCATAGCTCGTTGCTCCGAGCCGGGTGCCGCGTAGTGCACGTTCGGCCATGTGGCATTGCCTCCCAGGCGGTCAGCCTTCCCCGACATCAACGCTGGCTACGCGAACAAGATTCCCGCTCTGTCCCGATCCAACCGTGAGGAAGGCCACCCGCTGTCGCGCCCGGGCTATGCGCCAGGGCGGGCGTGCCATTGGCCGCGGGCGGTGAGCACCTCACGCAGCGCCACGGTCTCGTCGGTCATGATGCCGTCAACGCCCAGGTCGAGCAGTCGTTGCATCGTGGGCTGGTCGTTGACCGTCCAGGCGTGTACCTGCAGGCCCAGCGCGTGGGCCCGGCCGATGAACGACGGGGTGGCCATCGAGGCGGGCACCTGGACACAGCGGACCCCGCTACGGGTGAGCCAGTCGGTGAGCGGCCACTGCCCCTGCTGGCCTGGGGGCGTCACGGGGCCCTGGCCCGGCCGGCCGGGGCCGGTGCGGTTGCGCCGGCTGCGCGGGCCACCGAACCGCACCACGGCGGTGCCCAGCGGGGAGGCGGCCATGCAGACCGGGCGGCCGAGGGCACGGCGGGTGGCCCGCAGCCGGCTCGCCGAGAACGACACCAGGCACACCCGGTCCCAGGCGTTGGTGCGGCGCAGCACCTCCGGCAGCGGCGCGATCGCCGGAACGTCCTTCACGTCGAGGTTGAACCGGACGTCGGGCCAGGCGGCGAGCAGGTCCTCGAGCAGCGGGATCGGCTCGGTGCCGTCGATCCGGGCGGCGGACAGTTCGGCGTGGCTGAGCCTGCGCACCCGGCCGTCCTGGCCACAGACCCGGGTCAGCGTCTTGTCGTGGAAGGTGACGAGCACCCCGTCCGCGGTCGCCTGGAGGTCGGTCTCCAGGTACCGGTAGCCGAGCCCCACGGCATGCTCGAACGCGCGCCAGGAGTTCTCCGGGGCGTGCGCCGCGCCGCCGCGGTGGGCGAAGGCCAGCGGGCCGGGCGCATCGAGGAATGCGGAGGCCATACCTGGGATTATGCGCTACCCGCGCGGCTGGAGTGAAAACGAAGCGTGTTCTGCCGGTAAACGCGCAGTGACACCCGCCAGGGCCGGCTCGATGTAACGGTGCCGGATCCTGGCCTCGACGATGAACGTCATCACCGGGATCGTGCCGGCCAGCAGTACCGCGATCGTCGGCCACAGCGGCAGCCGCAGCCTGCGGGTGAGCGGGTAGGAGACGATCAGGTACACGATGTAGAGCAGTCCGTGCACCGTGCCGATGACGTTGACGATCGCGCTGTCATCGGTGAACGCCTGGGCGATCGCGAAGACGCACAGCACGATGAGAACCACACCGGTTATGTAGGCCATCACCCGGTACAGGGTGACGTTGAGGCGCACGCGCCCCACCTCCTTGGTGTTTGTGCCGGGGATTGCGGCGGCTGCTAGCGAATGCCGTGCCACCGGCCGTGGCCCTTCACTTCCTTGTGCAGGCGGGCGAGGTAGGCGTTGTAGGCGGCGAGGTCGGCTTCTTCCTCGGGGGTCGCCGGGTCCCCGGCCGGGACCGTGGCGCCCGGCCGCGGCGCCCCGGGAATCGCCCCGGCGGGCAGGTCGATGTCCGCGCCCGCGACGCCGGTGGCCACGGGCGGATGGAACTCGTCCCGGATCGTCTTGGCCCAGAACACCACGGCGAAGACCGCGAAGATCGGCCATTCGAAGGTGTACGCCCAGCTCAGCGCGTTGCCCGATTCCGCGCGATGCAACTGCCAGTCACCAAGCGCAAGCATTCCGTACACCGAGCCGACCATGATGAGATGCCAGGCGAGCCATTTGGGTGTGATCAGGAAGCGCCAGCTGCGAGCCTCGGTGCCGGGCATGGCCGCAGTGTAGTCCCCGAAGCTGGAACCCCCGCGCCACGCCCGGCCGAACACCAGGCGGGGACGGGACGCACGGTGATAATGGAGCATGTCCTTGACGGATTTGCTCCGCCGCGGGCAGAGCGGCGCCATGGCACGGCGGCTGCCCGAGAGCCTGGACGACCTGCACGGGCCCGAGCGCGGGGTGGTCGTGCTGCCCCGCCATCTGTGCCCCCCTGGCCTGCGTGAATTCGACGTTGCCGATGACGCGCGGCGTCGCAGCCTGTACGGGATCGTGCTCACCCGGGGCCGCCGCAACGACCTGGCGCGGTTCGTCAACGCCCGCCTGTTGCGCCAGGACTGGCAGGTGCTCAGTGGCTCGCTCGACCCGAAGATCCGCCGGGGCTGCGAGCGCTGGCTCAACCAGGCCAGCTAAAAGCTTGGATCATGCTTTACGCGGCCCGTGGGGGGCGAGGCCACCGGCTGAAGGGATCCGGGGTTGCGCAACGACGGTGTCGGCTCGTGGATAGCGCGGCGCGCCCGCCGCACCCCCGACCGGGTCGCGGTCATTCATGCCGGGGACCGGCTGACCTACGCCCAGATGCACGACCGGGTCACCCGGCTGGCGCACGGGCTGCGCGGGCTCGGCGTCGGCCGGGGTGACCGGGTCGCCTACCTCGGGCCCAACCACCCGGCGTTCCTGGAAACGCTGTTCGCCGTGGGAACCCTGGGCGCGATCCTGGTCCCGCTGAACACCCGGCTTGCCGCGCCTGAACTTGCCCGCCACCTGGCCGACTCGGGCAGCCGGGTGCTGATCTACGGGGCCGGCCAGGCGGGCCCGGTGGCCGCGCTGCGGGAGGGGTTGCCCGCCCTGTCCGGCGTGGTCGCGCTGGAGGAGCCGGCCAGCGGGGAACTCGGCTATGGCGCCCTGCTTGCTGGCCCGGGCACCGGCCTCGACGAACCGGTCGGCCCCGGCGACCCGTGCATGATCATGTACACCTCGGGGACGACGGGCGGGTCCAAGGGCGCCACGCTCACCCATGGCAACATCACCTGGAACGCGCTCAACGTGGTCGTGGACGCCGACTTCAGGCAGGACGAGATCGCCCTGGTCGTGGCGCCGCTGTTCCACACCGCCGCGCTGAACATGCTCTGCCTGCCAACCCTGCTCAAGGGCGGCGCGGTGCTCATCGAGCCAGGGTTCGAACCGGGCCGCGCCCTGGAGGCGATCGAAACCCACCGGGTGACCTCGCTGTTCGGCGTGCCCGCGGTGTACGACGCGATGGCCGCCCATCCCCGGTGGCCGGGCGCCGACCTGTCCAGCCTGCGCATGCTGCTGTGCGGCGGCGCGCCGGTCCCCGAGGCCACGATCCGCAACTACACCGGCCGCGGGCTGACGTTCATCCAGGGTTACGGGATGACCGAGACCTCCCCGGGGGCGCTGCTGCTTGACGCCGCGCACGTGGAGTCCAAGGCGGGCTCGGCCGGGGTGCCGCACTTCTTCACCGAGGTGCAGGTCGTGCGGCCGGACCTCACGCAAGCCCCGGCAGGGGAGACGGGGGAGATCGTGGTGGCCGGGCCCAACGTCATGCAGGGCTACTGGAACCAGCCAGACGCCACGGCCAGGGCGCTGGCCGATGGAATCTGGCTGCGGTCCGGGGACGCGGGGACCACGGACACCGACGGTTACGTGTTCGTGGTGGACCGGATCAAGGACATGATCATCTCCGGCGGGGAGAACGTGTACCCGGCCGAGGTCGAGAACGTGCTCCGGGAGCACCCCGCGGTCGCGGACTGCGGCGTGATCGGCGTTCCCGACTCACGGTGGGGCGAGGTCGGCCGGGCCGTGGTGGTGCTGCGGCCGGGGGCACAGGCCACCGAGGAGGACCTGCTGTCGTTCCTGGACGGCAGGATCGCCCGGTTCAAGATCCCCAAGTCGGTGCGGTTCACCGGTGAGCTGCCGCGGACCGGCACCGGCAAGATCCTCAAGAAGCGGCTGCGCGAGACCCACGGTGACAGTGCTGACCTGGGGGAGCACAGCGCCATCCGGGGGACACCCCCGGACCCCCGACGGCCCTGAAACCCCCTGGGGCCCCGCCCGCCTCCCCTTCCCCCTTCACTGCGCCTGGCCGGCAAGCCGGCAGGCCCCATCGCGCGAACCGCCAGGCCCGTCACTTGCGCCGGTATGCGAAGGTAACTGCATGCGGAAATACGTCATCATGGGTGTCCCCGGCAGCGGCAAGAGTTCCCAGGGCAGCACTCTCGCGGCTGACCTGGACCTGGTGCATATCAGCGTCGGGGACATCTTCCGCTGGAACGTGCAGCACCACACCAAGATGGGCGCTCAGGTGCGCCGGATCATGGCGGCCGGGGAACTGGTCGGCGACGACATGGCCGAGGCGGTCACGGCGGAGCGGCTCGCCCAGCACGACTGGAACTACGGCTTCGTCATCGACGGCTTCCCGCGCAACGCCAGGCAGGCGGAGTTCTTCCTGGAGAGCTACGACATCGACAGCGTCATCCACCTGGACATGCCCGACTCCGAGGTCCGCCGCCGGGTGCTGGCCCGGCGGCTGTGCACCGGCTGCGGGATGGACTACAACCTGATCCAGGGACGCCCGGAGGAAGAGGGCATCTGCGACGTGTGCGGGGGCACCCTGGTCACCCGCGAGGACGACACCGAGGAAGCCCTGGTCGTCCGGCTGAGCGACTACCACGAGAAGACCGACCCGGTGCTGGACCTGTTCCGGCGTAAGGAGTACGTGGCGGTCATCGACGCCACCCCCGGCAAGGACGAGGTCCAGCAGGCCATCCGGGACAAGCTCGGGCTGCCGCCGTACAAGCCGGGGGGCGAATAGAGATCCTCAGTACTCCGCCCTGAACTCTCTCGACAGAATCAGCTCGTCACCGACGCTCAATTCCAGATCTGCCTTGCTGCCCAGCGAGCGGTAGAACGTGAACGCCGCCACGAGCAGGCCGAAGAACGTCAGCACGGCCACCGCCAGTGTGCTCCAGTCGCTGACCGACATGCTGGCCCCCTCCACCCGCCACGGCTACCGGGCCATATGGTAACGACGTCACTTATGGAGGAAGCCGGAATCAGGCGATGGGCCGCACCATGCGCGTGCTGATCGCGCCCGACTCGTTCAAGGGCAGCCTCGGGGCCGCAGCCGTCGCGGCCGTGCTGGCCGAGGGCTGGCTCCGCGTGCGCCCAGGGGACCAGGTCACTCGGCTGCCGCTGGCCGACGGCGGCGAGGGAACCCTGGACGTTCTTGCGGCCACCGTGCCGGGGGCGCGCTGGCGCCGCGCCCGGGTAACCGGGCCGGGTGGCGCGCCGGTCATCGCCCGGTGGCTTGAGCTGCCCGGCTTGCCGGGGCGGTGGTGTGGGGCCAGCACAGCCGTTGTTGAGCTTGCGCGCGCCAGTGGGCTGCCGTTGCTGGCGCGGCCGGATCCGATGCGGGCGCACACGACCGGGCTCGGTGAGCTGCTGGGCCGAGCGCTGGATGCGGGGATGGGACGGATCTTGGTCGGGCTCGGCGGGTCGGCGTCCACCGACGGGGGGACCGGGGCACTGGCCGCCCTCGGAGCCCGGTTCCTCGATGCTGCGGGGGAGCCGCTTCCGGCGGGCGGCGGGGCGCTGGCCGACTTGGCCGTCGCGGACCTGAGCGGGCTGCGGGCGCCGCCAGGCAGTGGGGTGAGTTGCCTGACGGATGTCACCGCACCATTGCTGGGGACGCGGGGTGCGGCGGCGGTGTTCGGGCCGCAGAAGGGGGCCGATGAGGGGCAGATCGCGCGGCTGGAGGCGGGGCTGGCGCGGCTGGCGGAGGTGCTTGGCGGTGACCCCTCCGCGCCGGGGGCTGGGGCTGCGGGCGGGACTGGGTACGGGCTCGCTGCTGTATGGGGGGCGGTGCTTACCCCGGGCGCGGCGGAGCTGGGACGGCTGGCGGGGCTGGACAGGGCGCTGGCCGACGCCGATCTGGTTATCACGGGGGAGGGGCGGTTCGACGAGACCTCGCTGACAGGGAAGACGTGCGGGACCGTGATCGCCGCCGCCGCGGCGGCCGGGGTGCCGGTCGCGGTGGTCGCGGGCCAGGCTAGCGCCGGGGTCGCAGTGCTGACCTGGGGGGACGACGACCCCCCTGAAATCCCCCGATGGCTCAAGGCCCTGCCGGACGAGGTGCCAGGTGCGCCCCCGGCCCCGGCTGCTTTGATCACCCTGGCCGGGCTGGCGGGGGGGACCGCGGCCGCGCTGGCCAGCCCGCGGCGCTGGCTGCGCCGGGCGGCTGGGCGGCTGGCCAGTGATGTCGGGGCGGAAAGTTCTCCGGGTTAGCCGGAGAACTACCAGGCATGAGCTACCCACCAGACGGCGGCCGCGCTGGCGACGGGGGCCGCGATGGCAGCAGGTGACCAGGGCCGGGACCAGGCCGAGCTGCGGTTCCGGGAGCTGTACCAGGCCAACTTCCGCCCGGTCCAGGGCTACACCGTGAACCGGCTCGGGGCCGCCGACGACGTTCCCGACGTGGTCGCCGAGGTCTTCACGATCGCCTGGCGGCGGCTCGCCGACGTCCCGCCACCGCCGGCCGACCGCTTCTGGCTCTACGGCACGGCCCGGTGGGTGATCGCGCGGCGGTACCGCAGCGCCGGGCGGCTGCGCAACCTGCTCGGCCGCCTCGCGGCCGAGCGCTATCCCACGCAGCAGCCACCGGCCGGGGCGAGCGATCCTGTCACCGAGCGGGTGCTCGCGGCGCTGGCCAAACTCAAGGCCACTGACCGGGAGGCGCTGCTCCTTGTGCACTGGGAACAGCTCAGCTACGCCGAGGCCGCCCAGGTGCTCGGCTGCTCGGCGAACGCCGTGGGGATCCGGGTGCACAAGGCGAAGGCACGGCTGCGCGCGCTGCTGGGCGAAGAAACCGGGGACGGCCGGCGCGTCACCGTCATCAGGCCGAACGGAGCCACCGATGGATCTTGACACCATGCTCACCGAGGCCGCCCCGGCAAGGCACCTGCCCCTCGACGGGCCGGATTCCCCGGCCGCCGTCCGCCTCTACCAGCAGATCACCACGCAGCTATCGCCGGGCCGGCCGCCCCGGCACCGGTATGCCGTTCCCGTCCTCATCGGCGCGGCCGCGGCCGTGGTGGCCACTGCCGTGGCGCTGGCTCTGACACAAGGCTCTCCGGCTGGCCACGGCGGCGGCCAGGGCGGCGTAAGCCTCGCGGCCTGGTCGGTCGTCAAGGAACCGCACGGCCTGCTCAAGGTGACGATCCGGCAACTGCGCAACCCGGCAGGGCTGGAGCGGACGCTGCGTGCCGACGGCGTCCCGGCGAACGTGCGCTTCGTGCACCACTTCTTTCAGCCCTCGAACTCGAACGACGTCCCCAAGGGCTGCCTGCCCCCGCACCTGTCCAGCCAAGTCATCGCCAAAGTGGACGAGAAACTCATCCCCAACGTGACCGTGCCGGAGGCCGATGCGGCCATCATCCGCCCGTCGGCCCTCCCGCACGGGATCGGCCTGTACCTGAAGGCGTGGGCGCCGGACCCCGGCACGCACTCCGCCGCCTCGCTCAGCATGGAAATCAACCTGGTCCAGGCCACCCACCGATGCACCGGTTCGTGACGGGCTGACTCCGCCGCCAGGTCCGGCCTGCCGGCGGGTTACCCGTTAGCCTGGTCGGCGTGCGTGAGATCGCGGTGTTCGGCGGAAGTGCCCATCCCAAGCTGGCGGCCGAGATCTGTGCGGAGCTGGGCGAGCCCCTGCTCCCGGTACGGCTGCGCCGGTTCGCCAACGACTGCCTGGAAGTCCAGCTGCAGTCCAACTGCCGGGAACGCGACGTCTTCCTGATCCAGCCGCTGAGCCCGCCGGTGCAGGAACATCTGGTCGAGCTGCTGCTCATGCTGGACGCCGCCCGTGGCGCCTCCGCGGCCAGGGTCACCGCGGTGATACCGCACTACGCCTATGCGCGCAGCGACAAGAAGCACATGCCCCGGGTGTCGATCGGCGGCCGGATGGTGGCCGACCTGCTGGTCAGCGCCGGGGCCAGCCGGGTGCTCACGATGACCCTGCACTCCAGCCAGGTGCACGGGTTCTTCTCGGTGCCGGTGGACCACCTGCACGCTCTGCGGGAACTGGCCGGCCACTTCCGCGACCATGACCTGAGCGAGTCCATAGTGGTGTCCCCGGACCTGGGCAACGCCAAGAGCGCGGCCGCGTTCGCCGCCCTGCTGGGGCTGCCCGTGGCCGCCGGGGCCAAGGAGCGCATCGACGACCACACGGTCCGCATCACCTCGATCATTGGTGACGTGGACGACTGCGACGTGATCGTCCTGGACGACGAGATCGCCAGGGGCACCACGGTGATCGAGCTCTTGGCCAAGCTCCGCGAGCACCGGGTCAAGTCGGTGCGCGTCGCGTGCACGCATGGGCTGTTCGCCGACGGTGCCCTGGAGAAGATCGCCGCCGCGCCCGAGGTCAGCGAGATCGTCTGTACCAACACCCTGCCGCCGCCGGACCTGGGGGACAGCGGCAAGCTCACCGTGCTGTCGGTCGCCCCGGCGCTGGCCGAGGCGATCCGGCGGATCCACGTCGGCGAGTCGGTCAGCGCCCTGTTCGGCCAGCACTAGCTGTGCTAGCCCGGGGGAGCGACCCCCCGGAGCCCCCCGCTGGCCTACGGCCCGGTTCCTTCGTCACCGGGCCGGGGCCCTGCTGGCCCGGCGGGCTGTGGTGGCCACGGCCGTCGTAGCGCACATGAAGACGTGCGCGGCGCGACGATCAGCCTTGCTCGATCGTGCGGATCACCTGCTCGCGGGTGAGCGGCAGGTCGCGCACCCGCACGCCGGCCGCCTGCGCCAGCGCGTTGCCGATCGCGGCGGCGACCGGGCCCTGGGCGACCTCGCCCGCGCCGGTCTCCGGCTGCCCGGGCGCGGCGACGATCCGCACGGCCACGTCGGGCACCTCGGTGAACCGCAGCACCGGGTAGGTGTCCCAGCTCAGCGACGTGATCCTGGCCCGGTCGAAGGTCACCCGCTCCCGGACGGCCCAGCTGGTGCTCTGCACCGCGCCGCCTTCGACCTGGTTGACCACCCCGTCCGGGTTGATGACCGTGCCGACGTCGACCGCGAGCCACAGGCGGCGCACGTGCACGTCGTCATGCGCCTCGACCTCGGCCACCGCGGCGCAGTACCCGGCGAGGCCCTTGTACCTGGCGTAGCCGATCCCGTAGCCGGTGCCCTCCTGCCGGGGACGGCCGGCCCAGCCGCAGAACTCCGCCACCGCCTCGATCACGGCCGCCGCCCGCGGGTCGGTCA
The DNA here is from genome assembly GCA_963706115.1 of uncultured Actinomycetes bacterium. Lineage (GTDB taxonomy): Bacteria > Actinomycetota > Actinomycetes > Streptosporangiales > Streptosporangiaceae > DASXKD01. The sequence goes on from CAVPMG010000017.1 coordinate 66,366, forward strand.
GGTGCGCCAGGCGGAACGCGACCGGGTCGGCCCCGGCGCATTCGGCCAGCTCATCCATGAACGACTCGATCGCGAACACGTTGAGGAACGCACCGAGGGATCGCAGCGACGAGGTCCTGATCGGCATCGTGAGCAGCCGGTGCCGGACCACCTCCAGGTCGGGGATGTCGTAGCCGGGCACCGCGTTGCGGGTGGAGCCCATGGCGCCGGTCGGCGGGCCGTCGGGCGCGGGCGGCATCGGCTGCCCGCCGGCCAGGTGGGCCAGGGCCAGCAGCCGGGGATCGCCGCCGCGGCCGGGGCGGCCGATGAACCCGTTGCTCCACACGTCCTGGCGCCAGGTGACGATCCTGCCCCCGGCGTCGAGCCCCGCGGACAGCCGGGCCAGCATGGCCGGGCCGAGCGGCGCCCAGCTCATCTCGTCCTCGCGGGACCACAGCACCCGGACCGGCCGGCCGGGCACGGCCCGCGCGAGCAGCACCGCGTCCAGGGTCGCGTCGTCGGCGCCGTTGTGGCCGTAGGCGCCCGCCCCTTCGGCGTGGTGCACGGTGACTTGTTCTGGATCCAGGCGCAGGCCCGCCGCGAGCGCGTCGCGCAGCGCGAACACGCCCTGGCTGTGACTCCACGCCGTGACCTGCTCCCCGTCCCAGCGGGCGATCGCGCAACTCGGTGCCATCGAGGCGTGGGCGAGGAAGGGACGGGTGTACTCGGCGGTGCGCACCGTCGTGGCCGACGCGGCGGCTCGTTCGTCGTGGCGCGACTCCACCGGGACGTCCTCGGCCGGCGCGGAGAGCAGGAACCCCTTCAGGTCGCGGTCGTCGGGCAGCGACTCGGTCACCTGCCACCGGGCCGCCTTCGCCACCAGGCGGGCGGCACGGAGCGCCTGGGCGTCCGTGGGCGCCACGACGCCGAGGAACGAGCCGTCGCACACCATGACCACGTCCGGCGGCAGGTCCGGGTCGCCGGGGCTCACCAGTTCCGCCACCACCGCGGGCGGCCGGACCACGCGGCCGTAGCGCATCCCGGGCAGCACCAGGTCGTGCAGGAACCGGGGCCGCCCGGTGACCTTGTCCGGCAGGTCGAGCCGTGGCGCGCTGCGGCCGGCCACCGACCACTCCTGCGGCGGCTTGACCGGGACCGGGTCGCCGGCTTCCCGGTCCAGCAGCCCCGGGACAGCCAGCGACCAGTAGGACAGCCCGGTCGCCTGCCCCGCGGCGAGGATCTGGCCATCCTCGACGGCCAGTCCGGCCGCGGCGGTGCCGAGTTTGGCGGCGGCCGCTTCCAGCAGCAGCGCGCGGGCCTGCGCGCACGCCTGCCGCAGCGCCGAACCGGAGTGCTGGATGGACAGGCTGCCCGAGGTGACCCCCTCGTCGGGGCTGGTGCCCGTGCTCACCGGCGCCACCGTCACCCGCGCCAGGTCCACGTCGAGTTCCTCGGCGGCGACCTGGGCCAGCGCCGTCCAGACGCCCTGGCCGTATTCCACCTTGCCTGGCCGGATCGTGACCGTGCCGTCGGGGCAGAACGCCAGCCAGGAACTCAGCACCGGGTTGGCGGCAAGGCTCGGGTAAGCGGCGAGGCCGGGCGGCGGGGGAGTCACCGTAAAGCCTGCCCACTGCTCTCGCGCGCGCCCTGCTCGCCATCGTCGCCGTGCCCGGCCGCCCGCAGGACGGCGGCCACCACCCTGCCGTGCGTGCCGCAGCGGCACAGGTTTCCGTCGAGAGCGGCACGGATCTCCTGCTCGGTCGGCCCGGGGTTGGCCGCCAGCAGGGCGGCCGCGGCGACGATCATCCCCGAGGTGCAGTAGCCGCACTGCGCCGCCTGCTCGTCGAGGAACGCCTGCTGCACCGCGTGCAGCGCGCCGTCATGGCGCAGGCCCTCGACCGTGGTCACCTCGGTACCCTCGGCGGCCCAGGCCGGGTAGTCGCAGGAAGACCTGGCCTTGCCGTCGATGATCACCATGCAGGCGCCGCACAGGCCAAGCCCGCAGCCGAACCGCGGGCCTGCCAGGCCAAGCCCGGCGCGCAGCACATCGAGCAGGGGCAGATCCGGATCGCAGGCAAGGGTGTGATCCTCGCCGTTCACCGTCAGGTGCAGTTCCTGCTGTTCCATCACACTCTCCCTGTACCCAGGTTGACCCGGGCATGTCCTTGAGAGTATGCATTCGTTTGCAGATCTCGCCAGCAAACGACGAGGAGGGCCTGTGGACGAACGGGTAGCCATGGCGATCTCGCACTGGGCGCCGCGGTTCACCACGAACGGGGTGACAGCGGGGGATTTCGAGCGGATCACCAGCGGGCTGACCTCGTGGAACGACTGGTGCGCCGGGTGGAGCGCGGTCGCCGCCGAACACGAGTCGCTCGGCCGCGAGGCCCTCACCGAGGGCCGGGAGATGTCGGCGGGCGCCCACCTGTCCCAGGCGGCGGTGTACTACCACTTCGCGAAGTTCCTGTTCGTGAACGACATGGACCAGATGCGCGAGGCGCACGGCCATGCGGTGCGCTGCCTGGATGACGCACTGCCCTACCTCGACCCGCCGGGGAAGCGGGCGGAGATCCCGTTCGAGGGTTCGCACATCGTCGGAATCCTGCGCGAGCCGCACGGCCGCGGCCCGCACCCGGTGATGATCATGATCCCCGGGCTGGACTCGGCCAAGGAAGAGCTGCGCAGCACCGAGGACCTGTTCCTGGAGCGGGGCATCGCCACGTTCAGCGTGGACGGCCCCGGGCAGGGCGAGGCCGAGTACGACCTGGCCATCCGCGGCGACTGGGAGGTTCCCGGTGGGGCGATCGTCGACTACCTGATCACCGAGCCGTCCCTGGACCCGAGCCGGATCGGGGTCTGGGGGGTGAGCCTGGGCGGGTACTACGCGCCGCGGGTCGCCAGCGGCGACGAGCGGGTTCAGGCCTGCATCGCGCTGGCCGGGCCGTTCACATTCGCCGGCAACTGGGACAACCTGCCGAGCCTGACCAGGGAGGCGTTCCGGGTGCGGTCCAAGTCACCGGACGCGGAGACGGCCAGGGTCAAGGCCGGCGAACTGACCATGGCCGGCCGCGCCGAGCGGATCCGCTGCCCGCTGCTGGCCGTGATGGGCAAACTGGACCGGCTGATCCCCTGGCAGCAGGCGGAGCAACTGGTCAACGAGGCGGGCGGCCCGGCCGCGCTGCTGCTGCTCGAGCAGGGCAACCACGGGTGCGCCAACCTGGCACCGTTCCACCGGTACCGCACCGCGGACTGGGCGGCGGAGAAGCTTGGTACCCGAGCCACGCGGGCGGTCTAGGCCCCGTGACAGAGGAACGGGGCCGCAGGCCATGACCGGCGGCCGCGCGGACGGGGAAGGAGCACGCACCGCGCGTGCCTCGGGCCTGCGCCTGATCGGCCACCACGACCTGGCCGGGCACGGCGACGGCATGCAGGTGATCCGGCACGGCGACGCCGTGTACGTGGGGCACACGGGCACTTCCGGGGCCGGCACGTCGATACTCGACGCCGCCGACCCCGCCCGGCCGGTGCTGGTCAGCCAGTGGGCGGCCCCGGCGCGCAGCCACACCCACAAGGTGCAGGCCGCCGACGGCCTGCTGCTGGTCAACCACGAGAAGTTCCCCTACCGCGCGCCGGACACCGGGGCTGTGTCGGCGGGCCTGGCCATCTACCGGCTGACCGACCCACTGCGCCCGGAGCGGCTCGCTTTCTGGCCCAGCGGCGGCAGGGGAGTGCACCGGGTCGTCTGGACCGGCGGCCGGTACGCGCACATGTCCGCCATCCCCGATCGCTTCCGCGACCGCATCTGGGTGGTGGTGGATCTGGCCGATCCCGCGCACCCGGTGGCGGCGGGCCGCTGGTGGTGGCCGGGGCAGCGGGACGACGAGCGGCCGGGCTGGCCCTCGGGGGAGCGGTACGCCGCGCATCACGCGCTGATCGCGGGGGGCCGGGCTTACCTCGGCTACGACGACGCGGGCATGGTGGTGCTCGACGTGACCGACATGACCCAGCCCCGCCAGGCGGGGCTGGCGCACTGGCAGGGCGGGTCGACGCACACCTGCCTGCCGCTGCCCGGCCGGGGCCTGGTGGTCGCCACCGACGAGCAGGTCCACGACGGGCCGCACGCGCCCCGGCGCTCGGTCCACGTCCTCGACGTCTCCGGCGCCAGCCCGGTGATGCTGGCCGAATGCCCGCATCCGGACGGCTTCGGCCACCTGCCGCTCCGGTTCGGGGCGCACAACCTGCACGAGAACCAGCCGGGCTCCTACCGCAGCGAGCGCCTGGTGTTCGCCAGCTACTTCAGCGCGGGCGTGCGGGTATATGACCTGGCCGACCCGGGCCACCCGGCCGAGGTGGCGCACTGGATCCCGCAGCCGCCCGCGGGCCAGCCGGTGGCCCAGATCAACGACCTGTTCGTGGACTCCGGCGGCCTGGTCTGGGTGACCGACCGGATCGGCGGCGGCCTGTACGTCCTGGAACCCGAGCCGCCCCTGGCCGCCCTGATGGAATCCGCTCGAATCTAAAGCAGCGTCAGGATCCTGGGCCCGTCCTTGGTGATGGCGACGGTGTGCTCGGCGTGCGCCGCCCTGCTGCCGTCGACGGTCTTCAGCGCCCAGCCGTCCGGCGCGGTCTCGAAGCGGCTGCCGCCACCGGCCATCAGCATCGGCTCGATCGCGAGGACCAGGCCGCGCCGCAGCCGCATCCCGCGGCCCGGACGGCCCTCGTTGGGCACGTGCGGATCCTCGTGCATCTGCCGGCCGATGCCATGGCCGCCGAAGCCCTCGGGGACGCCGTACCCGGCGCCGCGGGCCAGGGTGCCGATGGCATGGGAGATGTCACCGAGGCGTGCGCCCTCGACCGCGGCCGCGATGCCCGCCGCGAGCGCCTCCTCGGTGGCCGCGATGAGCTTCTCATCCGCCGGATCCGGGGTGCCGACGATGAAGCTGATCGCGGCGTCGCCGGTCCACCCGTCCAGTTGCGCACCGAAGTCGATGCTGACCAGGTCGCCGTCGGCCAGCCGGTAGCCGTCCGGGATGCCGTGCACGATCACGTCGTTGACAGACGCGCAGATCACCGCGGGGAACGGCGTGGGCGCGAACGACGGGTGGTAGTTCAGGAACGGGGACCGCGCACCCGCCTTGCGCAGCACATCGTGTGCCACCTCGTCCAGGTCGGCCAGGGACACCCCGATCGCCGCCTCGCGCCGTACGGCGTCCAGCGCGGTGGCCACGACGCGGCCAGCCTCCCGCATGGCGTCGATCGCGGCATCGCCCTTGATCTCGATCACGCCGTGCCGTCCTCCGCGTCGTCTTCCGCCCGGCCGCCCAGGTGGCGGGCGAGGAACCGTTCCGCAGCAGCGTAGAACTTCAGCCGGTTCTCCGGCTTGGCGAAGCCGTGGCCCTCGTCGGGGAACAGCATGTATTCGTGGTCGATGCCGGCGTCCCGCATCGCGGCGACGATCTGCTCGGACTCGGCCTGCTTCACCCGGGGGTCGTTGGCGCCCTGGGCGATCAGCAGCGGTGTCTTGATGCTGGCGGCACGCGACAGCGGCGACCGGGACCAGAGGAACTCAGCATCGGTCTCCGGGTTGCCGACCCGCTGGTGGAACAGCGCGATTTGCGGCTGCCAGTACGGCGGGATCGTCTCGATGAGCGTCTTGAGGTTCGACGGGCCCACGATGTCCACCGCGCAGCGGTACAGGTCAGGAGTGAAGGTGACGCCGGCGAGCGCCGCGTAGCCGCCGTAGGAGCCGCCGAAGATCGCCACCCGCTCGGGGTTCGCCCAGCCCTGGCCGATGGCGTAGGCCACCGCGTCGGTCAGGTCGTTCTGCATGGCCCGGCCCCACTCCCGGTCGCCTGCGTTGACGAACGCCTTGCCGTAGCCGGTGGAACCGCGGAAGTTGACCTGCACACACAGGTAACCCCGGTTCGCGAGCCACTGTGCCGCCGAGTCGAAGCCCCACATGTCCCTGGCCCACGGCCCGCCGTGGACGTTGAGCACCATCGGCAGCCCGCTGCGGCCTCCCCCCGGCGGGAACGTCGCGTACCCGTGGATCGTCAGGCCGTCCCGCGCCTGGTAGGAGAACGGCTCCATGGGGGCCAGCTCGTACTGGGACAGCTCGGGCTGGTGCTCGAACAGGAAACGGCCCTCGCGGCGCCTGCGGTCGTAAAGGAAGAACGGCACCGGGCCCGCGTCGTTGGTGAACGCCACCAGCCACACCATGTCGCTGTGGTCCTGCGCGACGATGTCCGGGTCGCCCGGGTGCAGCGCGCGGATGGCCGCCACATCCGCTTCCAGGGCGGGGTCGAGCACCCGGTATTCCATGCGCTCCTTGACCCAGGTGACGATCTGCGGTTCCCGGGTGTCCGGGTGCACCCGGACCCCGGCCACGTCCGCCTCGGGGTCTTCGGCGATCACTTCCTCCGTGCCGCTGCCCAGGTCGACGCGGACCAGCCGGCCGGTGTCCACCCCGGCCGAACTCAGTCCCAGCATCGAGTTGCCGTCCGCGCTGATCGCCATCGGCCCGCTGGTCATGGCGTCTTCGGCGGGGAACGTCTGCAGCAGCCGCCAGTCGCCCTGGTCGTCGTCGCGGACCTTGACCACCATGCTGCCGTCGGGCTCCAGCCCCACGCCGACCCGCGTCACCAGTTCGGTGTCGGCGACCCAGCCCGCGAAGCCCGGGTTCTCCACCTGCTTGACGAGGTCGCCGGTGACCAGGTCGAGCCGGTACACGTCGTGCAGGGCCGGGTTGTCCCGGTTCAGCCCGACCAGGACCTCCGTCGGGTGCTTCTTCTCGGTGGCCAGGATCTGCGCCTGCACCCCTTCGAACGGGGTGAGGTCGCGGCGCTGCATCGTGTGCAGGTCCACGTCGTACAGGCGCCAGTTCTCATCGCCGCCGGTGTCCTGCAGGTAGAGCAGGTGCCGCCCGTCGTGGGCCCATCTGAACACCCGGATTCCCCGGTCGGTGTCGTTGGTCACCACCTTGGCCGAGTCCCAGTCGACTCCGTCGGCACCTACGGGGGCGGTCCATACGTTGAGCACCCCGTTGTGCGGCGCGATCCACGCCAGGCTGGTGCCGTTCGGAGAGATTCGTGGGCTGATGCGTTCGGGGTTCCCGAAGAGGACCCGCCTGGGAATGAGTTGCGCCATGCGCCATGCCTACCACGTAAGTCAAGGTCACCAGTACTATCCGCA
>CAVPMG010000018.1:0-267235 GCA_963706115.1 uncultured Actinomycetes bacterium
GCCGCCTACCTGGACGCCGACGGCCACCGGGCACCGGCACTGACCGGGTCTTCCTGGTTCTGAAGGGACCGCACCGCGGGCAGCCGCTCTCAGCCAAGGGGACCGATGAGGTCCTGGCCGCCGCGCGGCGGCGGGCCGGGCTGGAGCACGCGACCTGCCACCAGTTGCGCCACACCTGCCTGACCCGGTTGCGGGAAGCCGGGATGGCGCTAGAAGCAGTGCAGGCCCAGGCCGGGCACGCCTCGATCGAGTCCACCCGGATCTACCTGCACCTGGCCGATGACTGGCTCGCCGCCCGGCATGTACCGCAAGGCCGCCGAGGTGATCGACGCGCAGGTCTTCGCCGGCCAGCTCGCCGGACCGGGCGCTGCGGGCGGGAGCTGGCGGTGACCGGGCCGGGCCGGGGCGCCAACGGGATGGGCCCGCTGCCAGCCTGGGCTGACCTGGAGCCCGCCGTCCCGCAGATCACCGCCACGATGCGCCGCTACCTGACCCAGATCGGCTGCTCGTACTGCGGCCGGGCAGCGTCAATGGCGCCGACCTGGCCCTGCGTTCTTTCGCCGCCTTCTGGGCCCAGACCGCGCCCGGGTGGCCAGCACCGCGCAGGTCACCCGCCGCCGCATCGAGGACTACAAGCCGTGGCTCGCCCGCCTGCCGCGGGCAGAACAAGCCGCAGGTGACCACCGCGACCATCGCCCACCGCCTCGGCACGCTGCGGATGTTCTTCGTCCGCCTCGATGAGTGGGGCTGGGACGAGGCCCCCGCCCGGGTGCCGATGTTCCCCGGCGACCTGCCCCGCCAGGACCACCCGCTGCCCAAGGCCCTCGACGACGCCAGCGCCGCCAGGCTGCTGGCGCGCCGCGCAGAACGACAAGCGCCTGCTGGTGCGCGTCACCGTGGAGATGCTGCTCCGCACGGGGCTGCGGGTCAGTGAGTACACCTCGCTGCGCGCTGATGCGGTCGTGCACATCGGCGCCGGGCCGTGGCTGCACGTCCCGGTCGGAAAGCTGCGCGAGGACCGTTACCGCCCCTGCACCCGCACCTGGTCGCCCTCATCGACGATTACCGCACCGCTCACGTGGCAGCCGGCGAGCATACCTTGCTGTTGCCCCGCGAGAACGGGCCAGCCGGCCGATCGGCGACGCCGTCACCCGCTACATCAACAAGGCCGGCGAGCCGCCGCGGTGGACTCGCCGCATTCCACCCTCACCAGCTCAGGCACACTCTGGCCACTCAGGCGATCAACCGGGGCATGAGCCTGGAGGCGATCGCCGCGATGCTCGGCCACCGATCCCTGGACATGACCCTCCGGTATGCCAAGATCGCCAGCCGCACCGTCGCCGATGAGTACTTCGCCGTCACCGACGACGTCGACGCCCTCTACGGCCAGGCGCCCGTGCTGCCCGCCGACGCGCTCGGGCCCCAGATGGCCCGGCTGCGCCGCGAGCACCACCGCATGCTCGGCAACGGCTACTGCACAAGGCCGCCCGAGCTGGACTGCGCCTTCGAGTCGATCTGCGAGACCTGCACGTTCTTCCAGACCAGCATCGAGTTCCGCCCCGTCCTCCAGGCCCAGCACGACGACGCCGTCACCAGACACCAAGATCACCGCGGGCAGCTGTTCGCCTCGCTGCTCGCCCGAGTCGACCAGGACGCCTCATGAACCGCCCGCCCCTGCACCTGGCCCGCCCCGGCCAGCTGCCCGCGCCCGTCACCGGCGACGACAGCCCCGGCATCCTCAGCCAGGCGATCGAAACCCTCGCCCAGCTCCGCACCGCCTACTGGCTCGGCGACTCCGCCGTCCACCTGCACGCCCTGACCAGCCTCATCGCCCAAGCCCAGCGGCTCCTGCCCCGGGCCGTCCACGACGCCCGCGACCAGGAACTCACCTGGGCACAGATCGGCGAGCTCCTCAACACCACCGCCGCCACCGCAGCTCGCCGCTACCGGAACAAGCCATGATCAACTTGACAAGGATCACCGGCATAATGCCGATGAGCGGGCACGTCGACTCTCCCGCTCGCCGGAAAACCCGTTGCGAGTGGCTGGCATCAGATGTCTGGTTGATCGGCTACCAATCACGGAGGAACACATGACGCCATGCGTTGCCCACCACCACTTGCACACCGCTCGCCTTCGACTGCGGCCCTTCGACGACGCGGATGCGAACGACCTCTTCGCGCTACACAGCAACGCCTACGTGTTGCGCTACTGGGACGCGCCGCCGTGGAGCGAACGCGTGCGCTCCGAACGGTTCATCACGGCTTGCCGTCAGATGGCAGAGGAGGGCACCGGGGCGCGGCTGGCCGTGGATCGTGTCTGCGGCGGGGCGTTCATCGGCTGGTGCAGCCTGAACCGGTGGAATCCGGACTACCTCAGTGCATCGCTGGGTTACTGCTTCGACGACGCGGCGTGGGGCCACGGCTACGCGACGGAGGCCGCGCGCGTTTTGCTGTGGTGGGCATTCGACACGCTGGACCTGAATCGCGTCCAGGCTGAGACCGATACACGCAACGTGGCATCTGCCCGCGTGCTGGAGAAGCTCGGGTTCGTGCGTGAAGGGACGTTGCGGGAAGACTGCGTCGTGAACGGCGAGGTCTCTGACTCGTGGGTCGTACGGGCTGATCAGGCGGGAGTGGCGGCCGTCGTCCGAGTCGGTTCCCGCCCGCTGAAATCCTTGCTCCCTCGCGAGACGTCGCCCGGCCTCCGGGTGCTTCGCTTCGCCGCATCGAGGAGCGGGCACGTCGACTCTCCCGCTCGCCGGAAAACCCGTTGCGAGTGGCTGGCATCAGATGTCTGGTTGATCGGCTACCAATCACGGGAGGAAACATGACGCGCATGTCGTTGCCCACCCCCACGTTGCACACCGCTCGCCTTCGACTGCGGCCCTTCGACGACGCGGATGCGAACGACCTCTTCGCGCTACACAGCAACGCCTACGTGTTGCGCTACTGGGACGCGCCGCCGTGGAGCGAACGCGTGCGCTCCGAACGGTTCATCACGGCTTGCCGTCAGATGGCAGAGGAGGGCACCGGGGCGCGGCTGGCCGTGGATCGTGTCTGCGGCGGGGCGTTCATCGGCTGGTGCAGCCTGAACCGGTGGAATCCGGACTACCGCAGTGCATCGCTGGGTTACTGCTTCGACGACGCGGCGTGGGGCCACGGCTACGCGACGGAGGCCGCGCGCGTTTTGCTGTGGTGGGCATTCGACACGCTGGACCTGAATCGCGTCCAGGCTGAGACCGATACACGCAACGTGGCATCTGCCCGCGTGCTGGAGAAGCTCGGGTTCGTGCGTGAAGGGACGTTGCGGGAAGACTGCGTCGTGAACGGCGAGGTCTCTGACTCGTGGGTCTACGGGCTGATCAGGCGGGAGTGGCGGCCGTCGTCCGAGCCGGTTCCCGCCCGCTGAATCCTTGCTCCCTCGCGAGACGTCGCCCGGCCTCCGGGTGCTTCGCTTCGCCGCATCGAGGGGCCGGCACCGGGCACTCTCATGCATGACTGCGGCGGGGGGTGGTTCTTGCGGTCCCGCGGGTGGCTTGCGGCTGGATGGCGGCAGTGAGGCATGCGTTGTGGTGCCTGTTGCGCATCGCGGCTTGGTGCCTGGTCAACTGGGCCGGTGTTGGGGCGGGTGGTAGCCGGGGTGAGCGACCGGATGTAAGGATGCAGCAACGCGGCGGGGCGGGAGGAACCTAATGGAGCTCGTAGTCGAGACGGTGTACGGGAAGGTCCGCGGCCACGTGGCCGCGGGGATCGCCTCGTTTAAGGGAATCCCTTACGCGGCCCCTCCGTTCGCAGTGAACAGGATGCGCCCTCCGGTCCGGCCGGAGCGGTGGGATGGTGCCCGAGACGCCCTGGCGTACGGGGCGACGGTCCCCAAGCCGCCCTATCCCAGGCCCTATGACGAGCTTCTTCCTGAGCCGGTGATCGCCGGGGAGGATTGCCTGAATCTGAACGTTTGGACCCCTGATCCTGGGCGGGCCGGACTGCCGGTCATGGTGTGGATCCACGGTGGCGCGTTTGTCAACGGTTCGGGGGCTGTCGCCCAGTATGCCGGGGACCGCTTCGCCCGCGACGGCGTGGTCTGCGTCACCATCAACTACCGGCTGGGCTGTGAGGGCTTTCTGTTCCTGGACGACACCAGCCCCAACCGCGGACTGCTGGACCAGGTAGCGGCGCTGGAATGGGTGCAGGAGAACATCGCCGCCTTCGGCGGGGACCCGGGCAATGTCACGATCTTCGGCGAGTCAGCCGGCGCGATGAGCGTCGCCACGCTGCTGGCAATGCCCAGGGCCGCAGGGCTGTTCCACCGTGCGGTGGCGCAGAGCGGCGCCGGGCATCACGCCCTGCCAGCCGGCACGGCCCGGCTGGTGACAGCCGAACTGGCTCAGCGGCTTGGCGTGGCCCCCACCTGGGAAGGTTTCGCCGCCGTGCCCGCGGACCAACTGGTCAGCGCCCAAGAGCAGCTGTCCGCAGATATCGCCATCCAGCCCAACCCCGGCCGGTGGCGTGAGGTCGCCGCCAACATGATGGCCTTCGAACCGGTGGTGGATGGGCAGATCCTGCCCGCCAGGCCCATCGACGGCATCGCGGCCGGGAACGGCCGGGGCGTCGACCTGCTCGTCGGCACCAACCAGGACGAGCACCGCCTGTTCCTCGTCCCCACCGGCGTGGCGGATGCTGCAGATGACACCATGCTGCAGCTGACCGCCGCTGGGCTCGGGCTCAGCGCGCCCGGGCTAGCGGCCTACACTGCCGCCACATCCAGCGCCGGGGACACACTGGCCGCCATGCTCACCGACTGGTTCTTCAGGATCCCGGCCATCCGGCTGGCCGAAACCCATCAGGGCACCGCGTACATGTACGAGTTCGCGTGGCAATCGCCCCTGTTGGGTGGCAGGCTCGGCGCCTGTCACGGACTCGAAATTGGCTTCGTGTTCGACACCATCGACCACGAGGAAGGCGAACCGCTTTACGGCTCAGCGCCGCCAGCCGAGCTGGCCACCACCATGCACAAGGCCTGGATCGATTTCGCGCGCTCAGGGCAGCCCGGCTGGAACCCCTACACCCCCGCCACCCGCGCCACCATGACCTTCGCCCTTACCAGCACGCTGAGCCACGACCCCCGGCACGAGCAGCGCATCGCCTGGGAAGGCATCCGGTAAGCCAACAAAGATCACCTCTTGACGGCCAGGCGTGGCACCGCCAGGAGCAAACCGTCATCCGGCAGGGCCCAAGCCAGAAGTACACCAACAGCAACCAGATGATCCTCTGGAGTTCCCGAACCGGCTCGGCGCCGAACAGCGGGGAGCCAGCACAGCCGCAGCTGCCCCGGCTGTGCCCTCCTCTGCCTCGCCGACACCGCTGACTGCTTGCTCACGTAGCCGATGAGCGTGCGTTCAAGTGAAAGTACTTATGTATCGGTTTGATTGATGTTCACCCATACGGTGGGTCTTGTTCTATCGTCACTTACGCAGAATTTATCAGCGGCCCACAATAGCGACTATCGCTGAAAACCTACCAATTAAGCAAACGAGCCGGGGGGATAAGTTTGCTTTAGCTCATCGGCCAGATTTCCGAGGTCAGGGTATATATCACCCTGCCTAAATCCACAGGCGGCGATCTCCAAGGTTAGCCTCGGAACTCTAGCCGCCTTAATAGCTATAGGACGCAAGAACTCTGAGTGCCCCTGTTCTCTATTTAGGGCACACTGGCTGGAATGGACCGTGAAGGACCCTTGCTGAACGAACATACGTAGGTCAGTCTCAGAAGCCATCGCAGCCATAACCTTGCCGTTCTCTTTATCTCTATCGGTGAAGGCCGGAACGAGCATGCTTTCACACATGTGCGCGTCAATCGACGGCGTGACGGGATCGAAACCATTGCGGACATTCAGAATGTGGGGAAGCAGAGTCCAGATAACCACATCTCCATTTCCGGACGTGTCCCGCCCGCGGGAGGAATGCTCAAGTGCGAAGTAAGCCGCCACTAGCGGAGACCTAGTCCAATCGAGCAGCCTGGTGGGGAGCCCATAGTGTTGCATCAAGCTGAGCCACTTGCAGCAGCGTCATATGGCGGTGCTGGCGAATACCGGATAGCAGCTCGCGACCGGAACCTGTTCGTAAGGTTACGCTCGTCGGCGGAACTGTATCCTCTCCAGATTGAGGGCAGGACATCCCAGCTTTGAGAGGCGTGACCACGATACCATACAACCTGTCCATTAGTGGACATGTCAGTTGCCACTTCAACGAGCTCTCCGACCGAGGTTATATAAACCGGATCGATCTCCGATGTAATGCTAAGTCTCGACATCACTGATGGCTTCCTATCTCGAAAATAGCGCCCCTACGCTTTGAGAGCCTTCCAAGGCTTGATCGATGCCCCTTGATGGAAGGGTCCAATGTATCGGAAAAGGGAAGACTCTGGAGATACAGCCAGTTGGTAACAGCTTTCCCTGTCATGCTTGCTCGTTTCTAGGCGGGTGATCCACGAGTCAATCCGTCCGGGCCCGACAATTTAGGTTTCTCGATACTAAGTCACTCTGATGGGCCGCGTGGTACAGACAGGGGCACCTCGACCGGTCAAGTCATCAGGCATCCTCAATTGCCGCGTTCCGCGTGTGTCAGCCAGGGTGATGGCTTCTCTGAGTAGCTGTCGGCGGGCCGGTGTGGGCGAGATGGTCGCCGCAGCGCAGCGCTTCGGGCACCCGGAAGAGCGGTCATCTGGGCGCACCAAGCCGCCGCGCAGGCGCAAGGCACCCCGGCGGCAGTGATAACAAACTGGCGGGCGGAGGTCCCGAGGACCGCCGGGATGGCGTGACAGCGGCGCGAAACGCCGACATGGCCACGCCGATCATCGGGATGCCGAATTCGGCGTGCGTCTGGGCGCCAGGCCGGGCCGGCGCTCCGGGCCAGTCCGTCGACCAGCAGCAGCCCCGGCCTGCCGCCGCTGTCCAGGACTGCTTGCAGCGGCGGCAGGCCCGCCGGCAGATCTCACGGGCGGGTACGGCGCCGTCCGACGGCGACTGGCGACCAGCCCAAGGTGAACCCGGGTCAGCAGGTCTACCGTCCCCGCCGAGCGCCACCGGCACGCTCGATCGCGAGTTTCCTTTCCTGCGTTGAACACGTCTTCGTTCCCGCTGCGCCCTGCCGCCGGCATATAGGCCCCTGCCAGCAGCGCTGGCGCTGACGGCGTGCCAGGATGCCGGGGTGGCAGAGCAGCGCTTTGACCTTGTTGTGCGTAACGGCACGATCGTGACGCCCGGTCACCGGGAGCAGGCCGATGTGGGCATCACCGGTGGCCGGATCGCCCAGCTTGGCGGAACCATGACCGGCGCTGGGGAGATCGACGCCGGAGGCCTGCTGGTGATCCCCGGCGGCATCGATGCTCACGTGCACCTGATGTGCGCCCAGTTCACCGCCCAGGTGGCCGCCGTCGAGCCGGGCGAACCGGTCTGGGCCGACGACTTCTGGACCGGGTCGCTGGCCGCCATCGCCGGTGGGATCACGACCGTCGGCAACATGACGTTCGCGCTGCCCGGCGAGTCCATGACCCAGGCCGTCGCCAGGGATATGGCTGGCGCCCGCGCCGAGGCCGCCGTCGACTGGTTCCTTCATCCCGTGCTCACCGGCCTGGGCGACGCCGAACTGGAGGAGGTCGCCGCGCTGGCCGCCGACGGGCACACGAGCATCAAGGTGTTCTTGTCCAATCCCCGTTTCGCGGCAGGCACCCCCGGCCTGACCGAGGTCGTCGCCGCGGCCGGGCGGGCCGGGTCGATCACCCTCGTGCACTGCGAGGACGCGCACATGCTGGAACAGGCCGGCCGCGCGCTGATCGAGGCCGGCCGCGGCGCGGTCCGTTACTTCCCCGACGCCCGGACGGTCGGCGCCGAGGTCACCGCCGTCGATGCGGCCATCAGCCTGGCCGCCGACACCGGCTCGGCCGTTTACATCGTGCACCTTTCCAGCGCCGCCGCCCTGGACCGCTGCCACCAGGCCCGCGCCGCCGGCCTGCCCATCTACGTCGAGACCAGGCCGCTGTACCTGCATCTGACCAGGTCGCGGTTTGCCGAGCCCGACGCGGCGAAGTACGTCGGCGCCCCGCCGCTGCGCGAGCAGGCTGATCGCGACGCGCTGTGGCGCGGCCTGGCCGCGGGCGACGTCGACACGCTATGCAGCGATCACGCCCCGTGGACCCTGGAAGCCAAGCTCGACCCCGCGCTCGACGTGATAACCGCGCGGCAGGGAGTCGCCGACCTGGAGACCCTGATGCCGATGCTGTTCTCCGAAGGTGTCGTGACCGGGCGGATCACCCTGGACCAGTTCGTGGCGCTGACCTCGGCCCGCGCGGCCCGGCTGTTCGGCCTCTACCCGCGGAAGGGCACCATCGCGGTCGGCTCCGACGCGGACCTCACGCTCTGGGATCCCGGCGAGCAGCGAGTGATCAACGGGGCCGCCATGGCCTCGCGGGCCGGGTACTCCGTCTACGACGGCTGGGCGGTCACCGGATGGCCGCGGTTCGTCGTCCGCCGCGGTCAGACGGTGCTGGCCGACGGCCAGTGCACGGCCCAGCCCGGCCAAGGGCAGTGGGTACGCCGCGACCCAGCACCGGGCCCGGACGCGCGGCCCTGACCAGCGAGCGCCGCTGGGCACCTGCCGCCCCGGGCAGCTCAGGTCACGCTCAGTGAAACCAAACAGAGCAAGAACGCGCGCAGTCCTGCCGTTAGGCACGCCGTTTGATCCATGACAGGCGGCTCGGACCCTGCGCATCTGCTGGCCGGTCTGGCGCGCATGGTAGGTTGCGGGACTGGGTCGCAGCGGCCTCCAGCGGATTTGGGAGGCACCTATGGCTCATCTCGCTGATTATTACCGCGATCGTGCCGCCGAGTATGACGCCGTCTACACGAAGCCAGAACGCCAGGACGACCTGGCACGGCTCCATGACCTGCTGCCGCGGCTGGTAGCGGGCAGCCGGGTGCTGGAGATCGCCGCCGGGACGGGCTACTGGACGCGCACGCTGTCTGGTTCCGCGTCCGCGATCACCGGCACCGACATCAACGTTGAGGCCCTCGACCTGGCCCGGGCGCGCGAGTACGGCCCTGCGCCGGTCACGTTCGAGGTCGCCGATGCCTACGCGCTGGAGCAGGCCCGGGGGGAGTTCGACGTCGCGTTCATCGGGTTCTTCTGGTCCCACGTCCTGCGCGCCGACCTGCCGCGGTTCTGCGCCGGCCTGCATGCGCGCCTTCGCCCGGGTGCCAGCGGTCATCGCAGGGTGATCGTCCTGGACAATCGCTATGTCCCGGGCAGCAGCCTCCCGATCAGCCGCACCACGGCCGAGGGTGACACCTTCCAGCGCAGGACGCTGAAAGACGGCCGCAGCTACGAGATCGTGAAGAACTTCCCATCGCGCAGCCAGTTCACCACGGACATGGCCGCGATCAGCGCACACGTCAGATGGACCGGGCTGCGGTACTTCTGGCTGGCCACCTGCACACCGCGCTAGCCGCGCGAGTGCGCGACCCTGGAGCGATGATGAGGCAGATCGATTACGACGTCGAGCAGTACCAGCACTACGCCCGCGGCCGCGCGCTTACCGGCCGGCAGCTCCAAGCATGGATCAGTGCCTTCACCGGCATGCTCCCCCGCCAGCGCCCGTTAAGGGGCCTGGACGTCGGGTCGGGGACCGGCAGGTTCACTCCGGCGCTCGCGCAGGCTGGGCTGGTCGCCCTGATGATCGCCACCTGCTTCCGGCTGTGATCAGCCATGACGGCCCCCGCTTCTGAGTGCGAGGATCGGCCTACACGATGTTTCAGTCCATCGCCCGCTGCCTTGGCGGGTCGCTGCCACGTTCCTAGGGAGGCTTGCAGTGACTGCCAGCCCAGATATGCCGACGGGGCTCTCCCCTTACCAGACCGCTGTACAGCTTCGAGCCTGGACACTAAGCGCCAACGGCTATTCGCGTGGCCGCAAGGTCCGGTTTCGCCTGCTTTCGACCGCGACGAGATTGGTCTCCCTAGTGCTTTCGGGGGCAGCTACAATCATCTTGGGCCTCCAGAACCTTACGTTTTGGGCTGGCCTCGGGTTTTCGATGGTGGCGCTGACTACCGTCATTAATGCAGTCGAGCCGTTTTTCAACTGGCGATCTCGATGGGTACTGGCTGAAGAGGCTCAGCACGGCTTTTATCGCTTGCAAGAAGATTTGGAGTTTTTGGTCGCTACCCAGCAGCGGGAAGAGCTGAAGCCAGAGGATATGGATAAGCTTTACGCAAGATATCGAAGCATCTGGGATAACTTCGCTGAGAAATGGCTCGAGTCTAGACGCCGGGCGGGCAATGGCGGCGCGGGCTGAAGTATAGCGACCGTCGTTTTGGGTCTGTTAACCACGGGTATGCGTCCTGGCCGCGGCTGCGCGGGGGTGCTGGCGATCTGGCCGACGGCATGGGCAGCATGCATGCCGTGGTTTCTGCCGGCAAGACACGCTAAACCTGGGCTCTCGGAGGCTAGGGGACGATGACCAGCGGCACCGGCGAGTGACGGGCCAGGCTGACAGCGACCGAACCGACAACCCGGTGGGTGGCGTGTGACGAACTGCCCACCACGATCGCCACGGTGCTGCCGTCGCCGGCGTCGGCATCGCCGATGGCTGTGGCCATCGCGATCAGCTCCTCGGCGACAGTGCCCTGACGCCGCTCGAATCCCCAGACAGCCACGAGGTCGCGCAGTTGCTCGGCGGCCGCGGCGCGCAGCTGTTGCTCGATCTCGTCGAAATCGGACTCAATCTCGGCGATGGCACCCGGTGACAGCATGGCGAGGCTGGACAGCTGGGCCACGTACACGACGTGGATGCGGCCGGTCCGGCCCTGCAGCAATCTGACCGCGGCGTCGAGCGCTCGGCTGGCGGGCGGCGAACCGTCATATCCGACGACGAGATGCACGGACCCAGTGGGTGGCGAGGCAGCGGTCACAGTGGTCAACATTAGTTCCGCGGCAGGCGCCGTGGCGGCCGATCCCGGGCTCGGGAGCGCTCGCGGCTAACTCGGCCCTCCGGGCCAGTCGCTCTAGGCTTGGCCGGGCGAGGCTGGCCGCCGGTACCGGCACGGCGCACTCAGCGCTTACCCGGCCGGGAAGTGCCACTGCAAACGGTTGTTAGTGTTCGCCTGCCTGCAGGTATTCGTGTACGAGTTGGATGGCGGTGGCCCCTTCGCCTACCGCTGAGGCGACGCGTTTGATGGACCGGTGCCGTACGTCTCCAGCCGCGAAGGCACCGGGCATGCTGGTTTCGAGGGGGAGTGGCGGGCGATCCAGCGGCCAGCAATTGGCAAACTCGCCAGCCAGGCGCAGATCCCGGCCGGTGAGAATGAATCCTTCGTCGTCTCGGCGCACGCTGCCTTCCAGCCAGTTGGTGTGCGGCTCGGCGCCGATCATCACGAACAGCGCCGCGGCGGGGACCGTGTCGGTGGCGCCGGTAGTGCGCTGGTGCAGGGTCAAGGCCTCCAGGCTGCAGTGGCCCTGGCCGTCGATGACCTCGGTGTCGGCGCGGAGGTGGATGTTGGCGGTCTTGCTGATCTCGGTGACCAGGTAGTTGGACATGGTGGCGCGCAGGCCCGGGCCGCGTATCACCATGGTGACTGACGCCGCGTACTTGGCCAGGTGGATGGCGGCCTGGCCGGCTGAGTTACCGGCCCCGATGACATAGACGTCGCGGCCGGCCATGGAGCGTGCCTCCGCTCCGGCGGCGCCGTAGAAGACACCGGCGCCGACCAGGGCCTCCAGCGCCGGCACGCCCAGGCGCCGCCAGGTGACGCCGGTCGCGATGACGACCGTGCGGGCCGCGACTTGGCGGCCGCAGGCCAGGTGCACCACTCGCTGCGGTCCCTGGGCGGTCAGCCCGTCCGCCCGGGCGAGCATGGTGTCCGCGCCGAACAGCCATGCCTGCTCGATCGCCCGGTTGGTGAGGTTTTCTCCGCTGAGGCCGTGCGGGAAGCCGAGATAGTTGCGGATCAGCGAGCTTGTGCCGGCTTGCCCGCCGGGCAGGTCCGGCTCCACTATCAGCGTGCTGAGCCCTTCTGACGCCGCGTAGACCGCGGCCGCCAGGCCGGCCGGCCCAGCGCCGATGACCGCGACATCGCAGGAACGCACCCCTGGGTCGGGCCGGAAGCCGAGCGTCCGCATCAGATCCGTGTGCGATGGGTCGACAAGCGCCGAGCCATCCCGGCACACCACCACCGGGACCTGTGCGTCTTCCAGATGGTGCTCGCGCAGCAGCCGCCGTCCCTGTTCGGAGCCATTGTCGAAGAACCGGTACGGCACTCCGATGCGGGACAAATCGTCACGGAGCCGGTGAGCGCCGCGCGAGTGTGCAGGACCGACAATCCGGAACGCTACGAACGAGGGCTCACGAGACTTGTCCCACGCCGACAAGAACTCGGTCACCGCGGGGTACAGAATGCGCTCCAGTGGGTGCCACGGGACGTACAGGTGGTAGTCGATCTTGCCCACGGCCATCGCGGAAACCGCCGGATGCGCTGCCGACCAGTTGCCACGGTCGATGAGCAGAATGCGCTTGGCACCGCGGTGCTGCTCGTGCGCGCGGGCCAGGAAGTCGACCGCGGGCATGTCTGTCAGGTGCTCATCCGCGATCAGCAAGGCGACCTCAGCGCCGGAGGCGGCAAGATCAGCCAGCATGGTCAGCGCGGCCCCGGCCGAGGCCACGCCGACAACCTCGTAGTCAGCCTCATACCGTCGGCTCAGATCGTGGCGCAGTGCGCCCAGCCGAGGCTCATCGTCGGCAACCAGCATGAAGATTGGTCGCTGCATGACAGCCTTCCAACTACCGCCCCGTACAGCCGTACCGTCCCCAACGCCGGCGTAATCTCACGCTAGGGACGTCGCCGCGGTTGTTCAACCCTCATGCCCAGGCGCCCATCTCGCCCAAAGCGGCACGGCCGAAGCCCAGCAACCGGCACCCCGTGACGCGGAGACCGCCGCAGGCCGCCGACCGTAGTAGGCATCCAGGCCCAGGGTCAAGTTCACCATTCCCAGCCGCGCCGCTGCAGCGTGCGGACCTGGCTGACCATGCCACAGCCTGCGCAGCGGCGGAAGAGATACGAGCTGCCGCACGCGCAATCCCACGTGGTAGCCGAAACATTACGGACATCACCGACGGACAGGCAGGCAGGCAGGCAAGGCATTGCACTTGTGGCATCTGCGCATGCTTGCACACCGCCAAGCCCGCTGTCTGGCGCTAGGTACTGGCCAGGACCAAATCCGTTGCCGGGCCAGATGCATCGTTGTATGGCCAGTCATGATCCAGGCCCGGCGATGCAATAAGAATCAGGCCGTCACGGCTACTTGTTGGAAGCCTTGCCTCTCGTGGCCTCCACGGCCAGTGGGAGTCGAACGGGGCGTGGGTCGGCAAAGCGGTGGGAAACGAGTTCGACCTGGAGAGCGCCGAGTAGCCCGCCACGAAACCGTCCGTTGGGCCGGGCGGGGGCGTTCACGGCCGGCCCGCAGGGATGCCCGGCGTAAGCGCATCAGTCATGGGCGGGGCCAATAGTGTCGCCTCAGCCATGAACACAGGCCGTCAAGCCCGCCAAAGAGGGTTCGTTCGTTCAGATTCGCCTGATCAAGCTTGTCCCTGACTTCCCACTTCTTGGCGGCAGGGATGATGATCTTTGTCCAGCGTATCGCGGGGCTGCTCGGCGACATCAGCCAATCGTCGAATGAGAGCGCGGGATCGCTGAGCACTGAGAAGTAGGCAAACTGGTTGACGATCCGTTCGTCTAGCGCTGGGGGCTCGAAGAAAACGGCGAAGTCGTAGTTCGGCGCGCGCCGTTTATTTAGATCTTCCACGCCTTCCGCAAGGGCTTCCGCCAGCATATCTGTGGAGAAGATCCTGGCACCGGACCTATCTAGGACATCCTGGAATTCTCTGGTGAGGTGCTTATGTGCATCATCGTAGTTTACCTTCCAAACGGCACCATCTTTTTTCTCAAGAGTCTCTATATTGCTAACCGCGAAGTGTAGCGCAACGTATGGAGAATAGGTCCAGTCCAGCAGGCGGGTTGGCAGCCCATGATGTTGGGCTACCGAAAGCCAGTGCCATTCGGTGTCGCTCTCAACTATTTCTTTATGTGCGTACTTCTGGAACTGCTTCAGAAGGTTCTTCTCCATGTGTGGATAGGGTTTCCCCATCCTCATCAAGGATGTTGAAAGTTTGTACGAAGAGCAATTCAATCCTCTGTATGCGTAGCTTGATCGATACCTCTTGATGTCAGCATCCCATGTATCGGAGAAGAGAAGCTTCTGAAGATGCTGCCAGTTCTTAGCAGTTACCTCTGCCATCGTCGCTCATTTCTAGGTAGTGATCCGGGGCCAGCAACTTAGCTGGCCTGATACTAAGTCACCATGGTGGACCGCGTAGTGCAGACAGAGCACCTCACCGGTCAAGTCATCGAGCATCCTCAATTGCCGCATTCCGCGTGACTGTCAGCCTGGACGGTGGCTCCCCGGGCCCTTAGCCCGGCCCATCGAGCAGCGCTGTCGGCACGGAAAGATAGGCACCACCGGTTGTGAAACTGGGCAATGCTGCCGATCTGGTGCGCGGCCAGCCGCCGTACGGTCGCTTCAACTCGGCCCGGAGTCGAAGGAGACCGTTATGAACACTCACTCTCTTGCCTGCCAGCTAGCCGGGCGGTGCCTGCGCTGGGGTTCCCCTCGCTGGGCCGCCTGGGCCGCTTCGGCCGCATTGTCCGCGGTTGCCGTGGCCGTGGCCACTGCTCCGGCCGTGGCGAGCACGGCGCCGTCGATGATCACCAACGGCAGTGCCACCAACATCGCTGTGGAGGGCCCGCATCACAGCCTGCACTTTTACTGGGCGGCCAATGGCACCCCCGGCTGGAACCCCGAGCGGGTCGCGGGCGCCCGTACCACCTATTCGGCGCCGTCGATGATCACTGACGGCAGTACCGTTGACATCGCTGTGGAGGGCCCGAACCACAGCCTGTACCTGTACTGGGCGACCAACGGTGTCGCCGGCTGGCACCGGCAGAAGGTCGCGGGCGCCGGCACCACCTACTCGGCGCCCTCGATGACCACCACGAACAATGCTGTGTTCATCACGGCCGAAGGCCCGGACAACAGCCTGCGCTTCTACTGGGCGGTCAACGGCGTCCCGGGCTGGAACCCCGAGCAGGTCGCCGGTACCGGCACCACCTACTCAGCACCGTCGATGACCACCACCACCAAGCTCGTGATCATCGCCGCCGAAGGCGCCAGCCACGGCCTCCAGTTCTACTGGCAGTTCCTCGGCGGGGCTGGCTGGAACCCCGAGCAGGTCGCCGGTACCGGCACCACCTACTCGGCGCCGTCGATGACCACCACCAGCAGCGACGTATTCATCGCCACCGAAGGTGCCGGCCACGGCCTGGACTTCTACTGGCAGGCGCTCGGCGCCGCCACCTGGAACCCCGAGCAGGCCGCGAGTACCGGCACCACTTACTCGGCACCATCGATGACCACCGGCGACAACCTCGTGATGATCGCCGCCGAAGGCGCCAGCCACGGCCTGGACTTCTACTGGCAGGCCCTCGGCGCTGCCGACTGGAACCCCGAGCAGGCCGCGAGCACTGGCACCACCTACTCGGCACCATCGATGACCACCAACAGCGACGGCATCATCATCGCTTCCGCCGGCCCGAGTGGCAGCCTGGACTTCTACTGGCAGCTCTTCGGCGCCGCCACCTGGAACCCCGAGCAAGTGGCACCCCCCGGCAGCGTGGGATAGCCAGCCACCAGCACTTGGGCCGCCCTGCTTTGATCAGGGCGGCCCACGGGTCATGCCGCGGACAGTTAGCTCGCCCCGGGCCAGTCCCCCGCGCAGCAGCCCGCTCGGCTTCTTGCCGCCGGGTCTGCTCGCACTACCGCTCCTGCTGTCCCCGCGGCGGCACGGGCTCGAGTTCGCTCCGTTGCCGACCGAAAGGCTATGCCGGCCACAAGCGCCGTTCTCAGCCCGCCCCGACAGATGTCGCAGTCAGATCATGAAAATGGGCATAGGGCCGGCCGCCTCCCAATGGCAGAATCAATCTGTGCCGTAGCCGGACGCGGCATGACAGCCCATCGCCATTCCTGACCCCGCAATAGAAAGGGAGCCAGCATCGATGTACCTCCTGATCCGGAAGATTGTCAGGTACTTCAAGCGCCGTATGCAAGGCTCATAACGCGGCGGCAGTGCCGGTATTAACTGGATACCGTCGACCCAGCCCCGTGCCACCAGGAAACCTTCAACCGCTCGCTTCTGCTGCATGCCGCGTGATTCTGCTGTGCGCAGGGGCCGGACTTGCGGGAGCCGGGTATGCGTGTGCGGCCTGATCGGCACGTGGGCAGCCATGGGATGCTCGAGCTATGCGACGCCCTCGCCGGATGCTGACGAAGGAGCCGGTCGTCTGCGCCGCGTTCCTGTGCCTGGTTGCGGCGCTGCCAGCATGTTCTGCGGCGTCGCCGGCCGCTGGATCTCCCCCGGCCGCTGGGTCTCCCCCGGCCGTGGTTTCTTCGGCTGGCTCGGCGGTTGCCTTCACGATCGCAGGCGCCCGCCCGGTACCGCCCAATGGAAGCCAGGACACGCACGCGCAAACGCCGAAGGCGGCGTGCGACAGCGCTACGTTCGCAGCCGACGAGGTTCTGGGTAACAAGGTGGCCGATGGGTTCGCGGTGGCCGGTTTCCCTGCATCGGCTGATCTCCTCACGCACTTCCTCCACGGGAAGGGAACGGAAGTCGATTACCGAGCAGGGTCGCCGATCTCAGAGAAAGCGGTGTCTAGCAGCGCCTTCCAAGCGGTGAATAGCGAGGTCCAGCGAGCGATCCTGAGCCAGTTGCGGGCCGGCAAGACTCGCATTCAGCTCTCCGGCGCGCAGCTGCCGGCAGTGGCGTTCGGGTCCAAGAACAGCGACCTGTACTGGGGATTTCGCGGCACGCAGGGCTTGACCGTCACCGGAAGCGGCAGCCGTAAGGACGGTCGATACGCCGGAACCCTCTCCTACGTCATCCGGGACAGCTACGGCTTCCCCGCCAGCGACACCCTCCACGGCTTCGGCGCGCCGATGAGATACCTGCAGACTGCATGCGGGGCGCCCCAGCATCCGGGCGGAGCCCACTGGTTCCCCGACACCATCACGGTAACCGTGCCCTTCAACCAACCAGCCCGGTGACGAGCGCGGCCGCCGCCAGCACAAACAGACCAGCACCACCACCACGCTTTGCCTGCCATGTCATTGCGGCCTGTCGCCCGGCGACCCAACATCCGCATCTGCCGCTGCGGTGACGGCGAGGTTGGGGCGGTCAGTGTCGTGAGTGCCAGGTGGCGAGGAGTTCTCTTTCCTTTTCTTCGCTCAGACCGGTGTGCAGATCTGGCTGCCCACGCTCCTGGTCCCAGGTCAGGGTATCGACCACGGTTTCCGCAAAGGCCCGGCAGCGAAGGCCGGTCGCAACCGCCTTGGCCGCATCATAGGTGTGCGCCCCCGGGAACTGGGGTTCCCACATCGGGAACCACTCCTGGGCCTCATCGCCCACAGCCTCCAGAAATCCCTGCGATACCCAGGTGAACGTAGTATCGGCCGCCGCCGCCTCCCGGGCCGTTTCGAGCACGTCACGCATGACGATCCGCTCGCCGGGCCCAGCCACCCCGAACACTCCGCTGTCAGCGGCCTCGATCCGGCCGAGCATGAACGCCGCAAGGTCGCGGACGTCGATGACCTGCAACGGTGCATCCGGCGGCCCCGGAGCCGCCATTTCTCCCCCGCCTGCCGCACGCCGGAGGTAGAAGGTGAACCGGTCGGTGGGATCGTGCGGCCCGACAATGTAACCCGGACGGATGATCAGGCACCGGTTCCCGAACGCCCCCATGGCCTCGTGCTCGCACGCCACCTTGAGCGGGCCATAAGTCTCCACCGTGACCGTCTCGGTCTGCGGGAAGGGAGGCTGACAGGTGGGAGCCTGCTCGGTGGACCCGGCGGGCGTGTCATCCGGGTGCACCGAGAGGGAAGAGACGAAGGTGTAGTGCCCGGCGGAATCCCGCAGGACGGCCGCGGCCTCCCGCACCTCCCTGGGGACGTAGGCGCAGGTGTCGAGCACCGCATCCCAGCTGCGTCCCCGGAGCAGGCCGAGCTGGCCGTCCCGGTCCCCGTGCAAATGTTCAACGCTGGGGAAGCCTTCCGGTTCGGACACCGAGCGGTGGAACACGGTGACCTCATGGCCATGAAGCACGGCCTGCTCCACGAAGGCGCGCCCCACAAACCGGGTGCCGCCAATCACAAGAAGCTTCACCCAAACCCCCGACCACTAAGACCCAGGCTCCCGAGTCCAGGGCATGCCTGCGCCTGACCTGGCTACGTTCCCCGAAGATAGCGCAACCGCCCGGAGCGTCCACAAAGGGGGAATCCCCGCACCCTTGCGAACATGAGTCTCGTTTCCCAGACACTTACATGCCGCCGGCCGGTACACGTTCGGCAGCGGGGTTTCGCTGGGCCGGGAACCTGAGCCGCCGCCCTGCCGCGGTCAGGTTTGCAGTGGCATCAGCTCGCGGGTGAAGTCATGGAGGAAGTCATCGAGCGATGCCGGCGGGGCCGCGGGCCGGATGACGAACTTGCTGATCCCGGCCGCAACGTACTGCTCGATCGTCTGCTTGGCCGCTGCCCAGCCCGCGGGGACGAGCGCGGCGGGGTCGCTGCCGGGCCAGCGCCGGCGTATGGCGGCAGCCAGATCGGCAGGAACACCACCACCGGGTGCGACCGCAAGGCTGATCCCGAAGTGGTCGGCCTCCACCTCGCGGCCCGCGGCCGAGGCGGCGGCCTGAATGTTCTCCCGCGCTGCCCGCGCCTCCCCGGGGGTCAGCAAGCTGCCCAGCCATCCGTCGGCAAGCCGCCCAACGCGGCTCAGCGCGCCTGGGGCGCTGCCACCCAGCCAGATATCCAGCGGCTTGACCGGCAACGGCCCGATGTGCGCACCGTCGACGGTGAAGAATTCGCCGCGAAACGACACCTCTTCTTGCGTCAGCAGCAGCCTGATCAGCCGCAGCGACTCCTCGAACACCGCGGCACGCCGCCCGGCAGGGACCTCGAACAGCCCCCGCTCGGCGGCCCGGGCGGGCTGCAGGCCGAACACGGGCAGCACCCGTCCGGGCGCCAGCCCCGCCAACGACGCCAGTTGCTTGGCTACCAGCACCGGATGGCGGCCGGGCAGCACCGCAACACCGGTGCCCGCCTTCAGCCGTGTGGTCCGCGACAGCGCGTACGCCATGCCAGCGAACGGCTCAACAAGAGAGCCAAACACCATCTCCGACAACCACAACGAATCCACACCCAGCGCTTCCACACGATCGACCGCATCGCCGAACACCGCAGGGACGGCAGCCGGGCCCAGGGAAATCCCGATCCTGACCTTCATGCCTCCATCCGACCACGAGCCGGCGCGAGCCCGGGGCCCGGCTCATGGCCTGAGTGGCCTGCCGCCAGTGCTCTGGCTGGTCGCCGCTGTGCTCGGAACAGTGTTCGTTGTGGCGGCGCTCACCAGTGTTCCGGCACGGATCGGCCTCCGGCAGCCAGTTGCTGAGATGCTTCAGACCGAGGCGACGTGATGCCTTGCGGCTGGCAGCCGCCGGCGGCTACCAGCGGACTGAACCTGGTTCGGCGGCGCGGAACACGGCCGATGCGGCAAGCGGGGGTTATGGCCGGCCGATCAGGACGGCTCGTGCAGCGCCTGGAACTGCTCGACCAGCGGCCACATGTCCGCACCCAGCTCTACTTGGGTGAGGAGGATGCCGACCGTGCCGTCCGGGTCGGCGAAGAAGTCCGTACCCTGCCCGCCGGACCAGCCGATGCGGCCGCGCTGGGGTCCCTGTGTCTGCACGGCCACGCCAAAACCCCATCCCATGCCGTCCCAAAACCCCGGGAAGAAGCTGTCCGCGGTCTTGCATGCCGCCGGCACCTGGTCGCTGGTCATCTGCTGCAGGTGCTCAGGTGAGACCATCGGCTGGCCGTCGACTCGCCCTCCGTCGGCAAGCATCCGGGCGAAGCGGTGATAGTCCGCCGCGGTGGCGACGAGCTCGCCGTGGCTGACGTCGAACGGCGGCGGCCCCGCATAGAAACCGCCACCGGCAGGCTCGGTCTCCACGAGTCCCCCGTCACCGTGCCGGTAAGCCGCCGGAAGCCGGTCCAGCTTGCCCGCCGCCACCCACAGCGCGGTGTCGGTCATCCCGAGCGGCCCGAAAACGTCCTCGGCCAGATGCTTACCGAGCGGACGGCCCGTCACCCGCGAGATGAGGATGCCGAGCACGCCGAACGAATGGTGATAGCGCCATCCTTCGCCCGGCTGGAACGCTAGCGGCAGTTCCGTCAGGCGACGCAGCCACTCGTCAGCGCCCATCGCCGGCGGCTCCGGGCCGGCCTCAGTGCCGTTCGCGGCCATCGCCTGCTGCAGCGGCGAAGCCTGGAGCACCATGCCGTACCCGGAGGTATTGGTCAGCAGGTGGCGCAGCGTAATGGCCCGGCGAGCCGACTCGGTGTCGTCGAGCTCAGCAGTTGGACGGCGCAGCACCTGACGGTCAGCCAGCTCCGGCAGCCAGTCCAGAAGACTCTGGTCGAGCCCCAGACGCCCTGCCTCCACAAGACGCAGCGCGGCGGCCGACGTGATCGCCTTGGTCATGGACTGGATCCGCATGATCGCGTCCTCGCCCATCGGACGGCCGCCGATCGACGCCACGCCCGCGGTGGCCACCTCGACGCTCCCAGCATCCAGGAGCGCGACCCCGCCAGGAATTGTCCCGGTATCAACGTGACGAATCAGCAGTTCCCGCAGCGCTGTGCTCACCCCGGCGATGGTGCCACCCTCGACGCAGAGGATCAAGCGCGAGCGCCGCCGTGCAGGCGGGTAAGCCGCTTTCTGTTCACGGGGCGGCTACCTGAGCGCAACCAGCCTGTTGGTGCGCCAGATGCGAACACGCCCTACTGTTAGGCCTCATGGGGCGGTTTGTGCACGTCGGCGGACTTGCACGCACAAGGGCTCATGGCTGGCGTGCAAGCTTGGCGGTGCTGGCGGGTCTGGTGTTGCTGGCGGGAGCGGGCTGTTCGACCGCACCGGTCTGGGTGGGCGCTGACAGCAGCATCGGCGTCCCCCGCGCGCCCGGATCGCCGGGCGCGGCCAGCACGGGTGCGGCCAGCACGGGCGGGACCACCGCCCAGGGTGGCGCCCACGGTGATAAGGCCGGCGCGGCGGGCACGACCGGCGGTTCCGGTACCGGCCCGGGCGGTTCGTCGGGAAACGACCCCGGAGGGCCAGCGGGCCACACGCCGGGCGGCCCGTCCGGCACGGGGCGGGCCGTCCTGTTCGGTGGCGACGTCCCGCTCACCAAGGAAGAGCCGCAACTCGGCCGCAGGCTGGCGATCGTTCGCGTCTACGACCTCATCGGCCAGCGCTTCCCCAACCGGCGGGAAGCCACCTTCATGTCCCAGGGCAGCTCCATCCTGGTGAGCTTCGACACCTACCCGCGGCACGGGCCCAGCTACGCGTCCATCGCGGCCGGCCGTGAGGACGGCACGATCCGGGCGTTCCTCGATTCGGTCGAGCAGGCCGCGGTGAAGTACCGGCTCAGGGCCATCTACGTGACCTTCGAGCACGAGGCGAACAACGTGTCAAAGCACGCCGGGCTCGGCAGCCCGGCCGAGTTCGTCCGCGCGTGGGATCACGTGCACCAGCTGGCCGTGGATGCGCACCTGGACTGGAACCAGGGTGGCCGGCTGCACTGGGTGCTCATCCTGACCCATTACGGCTATATCAACCACTCCGCCGCGTCCTACTGGCCGGGAGCGGGAGAGGTCGACATCATCGCGGCCGATGGCTACAACACCGGCGGCTGCCGGCACCCGGGCCACGGCGGGCAGAACCCGCCGGTGAGCCCAGCGTCGCTGTTCTCCGACGCCGTCAGCTTCGCGATGGCCCACGGGAGGATGCCGGTGTTCATCGCCGAGTGGGGAAGCGTCGCCTATCCCTCATCGAGCGTGCGGGTCAACTTCATCCACCAGATGCAGGCGTTCGTCGACGCCAACCCACTGATCGCCGCCGCGCTGTACTGGGACAGCGAGGTGCCGCACTGCAACTACGAGATCAACAATTCCTCGTCGTCCCTGGCCGCCCTGGCCGGCATGGGTCACGCGCCGGACATGCAGGGCCAGTTGGCAGGCAACTGATCCTGGTTCAGCTCGCGTACTGGTGAGCCATCGGCTCGCCAGGGCACGCTCCGGAGGGGATAAGCGCACCAGCCGTGCCGTAAGGTACCAGGAGATGTGCTCGCCGGGCACATTTGCACGCGTAAGCAATAGCATATTGCAATACCGGGTGGTAATTAGCATGAAGACAGCCGTGCTTACAACCAGTTGGGACGACGGCCACAGGTGCGATTTGAGACTGGCACGAATGCTTAAAGAGCACGGGCTCGGGGCGACTTTTTACATCGCGCCTCAAAATCAAGAATTTGCAAAGCAGGATCTCCTGACCTCGCAGGAGGTCAGCGACCTGAGTCGCGACTTCGAGATTGGTGGCCATTCGATAACGCATCGCCGGCTGCCCACGATCTCTGAGCAGCAGGCGAAGGAGGAGATAGCCGGGTCCAAGGCAGTACTGGAGGAGATAACCGGCAAGGAAATCAAGACTTTTTGCTATCCAGGCGGCGCCTACACCCCGTTGCATGTGCAGCTTGTCAAGGACGCCGGGTACAGGTATGCGCGCACAACGGCCCGGTATGCATTCGCTGTGGACTCCCCATACGAGGCAGCAACTTCGCTGCATGTCTATAATCATCGGTTTGATCTATGGCAGACCGCCCGCTTTGCGAAATTTCAGCCTATCAAGGTCCTGCGCTATCTCGAATGGGACGCATTGGCCCGGGCCATGTTCGATCGGGTCGTGAAGGATGGTGGCGTATACCACATTTGGGGTCACAGCTGGGAGATTGATGAATATAACTACTGGGAACGCCTAGAAAATGTGTTCACCTATATAAGCGCAAACCCGAAAGTTAAGTACGTCACGAATGGGGAGCTTGAGGCCTGCTCATAAGCAGCGCCGGGTCCGGCGTCGCGCGCCCCTTCCAGCAGGGATCAGCATCGCGGCTGTAGCTCACGGCCCGGTGACTGCATGGCCCTTGCCGTGGGTGCGCCTAGCGGCCGCGAGCACGCCCAGCCCAAGCAGCAGGGACAAGCCCTGAGCCAGTGCCCAGCCAACTGCTGCCGCAGTCAGCCCGCGTGGCACCAGTATTCCTACGAAGCCGAGTACGAGAGCGGCATTCGCCCCGTTCATGAACACATAGGCCCCGATCCGGTCGCGCGCGATGAGCAGTGAGTCGACGAGATACGTGCCCCCGGTGAACAGCGCGCTCAGGGCGAGAACCCGCAGGCAGCCGGTCGCTGCCGCCGCATAAGCTGCGCCAAAGATACCGAGAATGAAGGGCGCGGCCAGGATCACGATGCCAATGGCAGGAAGCAGAAGCCCGTAGACTCCGCGGACCGCCTTCCGCGCTTGCCCCCGAAGCGATGCCCCCTCGCGCGACGCCTCCGCGAACAGAACCTGTGCCACCGTGGATGGGATGACATTGAGGAACCCGCAGATCAGAAACGCAACTGCGAACCGTGCGGTCTCGGCGGCACCGAGGACCACGAGGACCTGGAGCGGCACGATGCTCACCGGCAGAATCCCCATGATTGTAGCCACGTAATTACCAGACGTAATCGACAGGTGGCTCCGCATTACCTGCAACGACCCGAACCTAGCTCTTTTCTCCTTGATCTGGCGGTCGAGCAAAACACCGCCGAGCACGACGGACAATGCCATCCCCAAGGCGTAGGCGATCAGCAACCCCGATGATGGGAGGCTGACCAGCAGGAGCATTGCGGCGACCCTGGCGATACTCCCCGCGAGGTTCTTGATCAGCACACTGTGGCTCGCCCGGGTCGCGATGAGGCCAACATCAAGAATGGTACTGACGGCGGCGAAAACCACGAGAGCAGTCACCAGGATCGCCATCCTGCCGTGCTGATGAAGGTCCAGCGAAGAAGGCAGATGGGGTCCGAGCGCAAGAACGAAGATAAGACACAATGCGGTGCCGACCGTGACGATGGCGGTGACGGCCACGATCATCAGTTCGCGTGCATTCTCAGCGCTGGCGACGTGACGAATTATGACGTTCGGCAACCCGAGCGCCGCGACAGCGGCCAGCAGGCCAGCCCCGGATGTCACGCCCGCGAACACGCCTACCGCGGATGCAGGGTAGAGGTGAGCGGCCAGTGACCAGAAGATGAACCCGATGATCGACGTGGCGACGGTGTTCGTGATCAGGACCAGAGAGCCGCGATACAGGGCATCGCTGAAGATGCTTCGCAATGGCAGGACAATCCGTGACTGGAAGCTGGCAGCCAGGGGAACCGGCTTCATGGAGTCCTGAGCGGTTGACCAGATGCGCCAGCCCGCGGTACGCCGCCGAGCATCGACAACATTTCGGATACCGTCCTTTCCGCGATCTCCCGCCATGCCGTCTGGTACGCAAAAGTGCGAGCAGCAGACGACATCGCGGCCAGCGTCTCGCTATCGGCACGCGCCAGGCTGACCAGGGCATCGGCAAGCCTCGTGGCTTCACCGTCGTAGCGGAGCACAGCCTGATCCGGGAGGTCAGCCAGCCCGGCTAGGTCCGGCACGATCAGGGGCCTGCCATGGGAGAGCGCGAGCATCGCGCTTCCACTGGTGCTGACGCGCCGGAAGGGCAGGACGACGACGTCGGCGGCGCCGAGCAACTCCGCCACTTCATCGCCGGGCACATATTCAAGGCGCAGCAGGACCCTGGCGCCGCCCCTTCGGCCGAGCGCGCGCAGGCGCGACAGCAGCCCCGGGTCGTCACACTGGCCGGCGATGGTGAGATGGGCTGCGACGTCCTCGGGCATGGCCAGGAAGGCGGCCAGCAGGTCGTCGACTCCCTTGTACTTCCGGATACGGCCGAAGAAGAGGAATTCGCGCGGTCGGTCATCATCGGCGCCGGGGGTGCGGAGCGAGCCGGCCGCCGCCGATGAACCGATCGGGCCATGCGGTATGACAGCCTTACGGCGCGGCACGGCACCGAGTGCGGCAAGTTCGTCCAGTGTCGCTTGGGAATGAACCAGCACCAGGTCGCTGGCCCGGACCAAGGCCCGCCGCGCGGATACGTCATCGGCGAACACCGGCTCGTGCGGCAGCACGTTGTGCGCAGTCCACACGAGATGCATGCCAAGCATCCCGAAGACCCGCAACACCACAAGGAACCAGGCCTGGGCCACCCGTCGCATGGCTGGGGAGCGCGATGCGCCCGGGAGCTGAAGGCGAAGACCCAGTGCAGATGCAGTACCCGTGCTCCGGTGAGACGCCGGGCCGCGACCTCCACCGGCAGGAGCAGGAGATTGAGCGTATGTACCGGCGTCAGCTCGCCAAGGTAGACGACGTGAACGCCAAGGCGCCGCACCTCGCCGTATAGCAAGCTCTGGTACGGACTCGCATCGCGGGGCAGCACCAAGATCTTCACCGGTCTGCCAGTCCCGCGAGGACTCCGGCCCCGAAGACAAGGTTCTTCAGGACGCCTACGACGCCGTCGGAACGGTTACGCCAGGCGGGAATGAGCAGCAGGGCCGGGTAGAAAGGGAAAACCAGAGTGAGCGGCAGCCCTAGCAGGAAAACAGGATATGCAACAACGGGGAAGTCGTTCCGGAGTACATGCCTCAGTCTAGCGCGGTGCTTCCGGTAAAGACGTACGCGTGCCTTACCGTACACGTAAGAGCGCCGCAGTTGGCGGCGCAGGGTTCCCGCATCATGGATGGCAATAGCGTCAGGCACCCCGCGGATACGGTAACCGGCGCCCGTAACACGCCAGCTGAAGTCTATATCAGAGCCGTACGCGAATCGCTCATCGAACCCGTGGACCGTGTCAAACACCTCGCGGCGAAAAGCGAGATTGATAGTGCTGCATTCTTTGATATAGCGGTTCGCCAGAGTTCCCTGCACCATCCTCCGGTCTGCCACACTCTCTCCGGTACTCCCCGGCGGCGAGATGGTGATGCCTGCGGCCATGTACTCGTCCTGAAGCACGGGCCTGACGAGTCGTGCCAGCCATTCCGGCTGTGGCAGGCAGCCCGAGTCGGTGAACACGATGATCTCGCCTTTCGCCTCACGCACGCCCACGTTACGCTGGTGCGGGATGGAGACTACTATCCCCGGGCGCTGATCGAATTGCACCCACCTTACCTGTGCCTGATGACGCAACCGGATGTAGTCGAGCCTGCCGTCAGATGCATCGACAACGACGACCTCTGCTGATTCTTCGATCGCCTGGGCCTGGGCCGTCACAGCCGTCAAGGTGTCATCGAGACTCGCCTCATCTTTGCTGATAATAACGATAGAGATCATCGGTGGAACACCTCCGAGGAACCATTCGTGTACACCAGGTTATAGTTGGCATCGAGGAAGCCCGCCGGGAACATGTAGGTAACAGCACTATTGTTGAAGAGCACTTCGGCGGAGCGGTTCAGTACATTGGTACGGTCAGCGTAGACCCAGGCGTGCTGATCGAGCGTCTTCGGAGTCACGTCACCGATCAAGTCAAGAGTACTTCCAGTCATAGCGAAAAGGCGCAGCTGTGCATAGCGGTCGGCGTATACCAGCTGCCTGGGCCGTGCAGCTTTACCGAGCCAGCCGGCGGAAGCCAACTCCGATCCCGTCACGTAAAAGCGGTTAAAGGCCTCGCCAGAGTTAGCCAGGTTGATATCTGTTCCCCCGCCCACCGTCCCACCGCCCAGTGCCGCGTCGGCCAGGCCGGTGGCGCAGATGAGGATCACTGCGAAGGATGCCGCGACCACTGTGAGAATTCGTTCGTGGTACCGCTTCCGCAGGTCATCGAGAAGCTGCATGGGCCAGCAGAGAGTGATCCCCAGGATCACCAGCGCTTGGAGGAGGGCTCGCTCCCAGTTGTAGAAGTCCGCCAGTGAGGCGCTCAGCTTCAATATCGTGAGCAGCAATACTGCCGCGAGGGCGAGCAGGCCAATCTGGCAGCCGATGACCGAAGACTTGCGCCGTAGCACCAAGAGCAGGGCCCCGAGGGCAGCGAGCACGTTCGCAAGCTCCAGAAGGATCAGGTAGACCAGGCTGAGCGCGCTATTGGCAGTCCCCCACCTCACCGGCGGGACCGACGGGGCGTTACGAAGCGCGTACCGGCGGAGGCCAGCATCAGGGAACGGGGTGATGTACGGCTTGTGCAACGCGTACGAGGCGTGGACGAGCTGCGCGTACTGCCCCGCTGAGATCGGCGGCCCGGTATTGCCTTGCAGGTAGGCGGAAAGAAGGCTTTCCCCGTGCCCCCGGTTGGGGAGCACGTCAAGTCCCTGTGTTGCGACGGTATGGAATACCGGCCCCAGGCCGGTGTCGAAATCGGTCACTGCCGGCCCGTACCAGATGAACGCGCCCGCGAGTGCCGTGATGAATGCGATTGCGACCGCGCCGGTGACACGCGGGACGTCACGGAACCAGGACAGCGCCCACTGCAGCAGGAGCGCAAGCCCGATGAGCGTGATCACGACGTAGGTCGTGGAGTAATGCGATACGACCATGGCCAGTCCGAGCAAGGCGACCAGAGCCCACTGCGAACGCCGCGGTATCCGGGCATCGAGCATCGCAGCGAGCAGCGCGGCGAAAAGTAGCGTGGCCACCTCTTGCCGGGCAACGGACGGAAGCTCGGGGAAGGCCTGCACCAGGGAGAACGTGGCTGCTGCGAAGGCCCAGCGGCGGGACAGGATTCTTCGCGCGAGGTTGAAGACCGCCACCGGGAGCAGCGCGCCTATCGCGGGGTAGACGACCTTGAGCACCAGCACGTCCGGTACGCCGGACAGGAAATGCAGGGCGGCCGGCAGGATGGTGACGCTGAGCATCGCGCCGTAGGCGTCGCCGGGATGAGGCGCGTGCCAGATCCCCGTCACCACCGTCTGGTGCAGGTCGTAGTACTCGGATGCGATGTCGAAGCCCGGGGCGATAGCGCCGCGCAGGGAAACTGACCACATCAGCGCGAGACCTGCTGCGTAGAGGATGACGTTGAGCAGTGACCTGTCGAGGAGCGGCGCGACGACGATGGCGCCGACGAGCACAAGAACGCAAGCGTCGGTTGCGGCCACGGCGACGCCGTCACCGTTGCCGTTATTGAGCCGGAGCGCGCCGGCCGCCGCGAGGAGTGGGAGTACCAGCGGCCATGCGAGTCTGGCCGGCTGCGCAAGCGAATGCCATGGCATGGCCAGGCTCGGTGGCGCATTCACGGACATGGCGAGCAGCGCAAGGCACGTGAGCTCAAAGCCCACCAGCAACGGTCCCGCCCGAAGGGGGACGGCCACGCCGATCAAGGGCCCGAGCAGATCGACTGCCAGACCGGACCCGATCAGCACTACCAGCGAGGCACATGGCACATATACCGGGAACGAGGACACCGCATCCGCTGGAATCCGCAGCGTATCCAGCAGAAGAGCGCCTGGCACGATGAGCAGCAGCGGGACGAGCAGCACCTGCACGGCCCACAGCCCGTGCAGCGGTACCAGGAGGGCGATCAGCGCCAGGGCCGCGGCGTAGGCCCCGAGCCGCCGGGCCATCGGCACGGCAGCAAGGTAGGAAGCCGCTCCACTGCCTAGTGATGACCTCTCAAGCTGCCTCACGGCTCACCGCAGTTTCACAACTAGGACTGGGCCAGTACCTGCTCACCTGTCTAAGAACCTATGACATCACCCGGAATCCCATATTTAGGACAACGCACGGTGCCGGTTGTCCGATACACGGCGAGCGCTGTGGCCCGGCGAGAGTCCTGTCCGTACCAGTTCCCACGGGATTCCCGCTCGGCGGGTTCACGGCCCTGGCCGCAGGCGGGGGTGACCTGGAACGGTGACGGCCCACTCCAGCCGGGGCCGCTCGCTACGGCGCCCAGGGCATGGATACGGCCCGGTATCCGGAGATGCGCGAACGGTAGCCGCCGATGTGGTCCACGGCAACCGACCTCAGGCGAAGTGGCTTGCGCGGCCGCGCCCGTGCTGGTCAGGTGGTGTAAGGGAGATGTCAGGTGCAGATCTCGATAGCACGGCCAGGCGAGCTTGGTCCAGCCGAAATTGCCGCATGGCACTCCATGCAGCGCAAGACAGAATCTCTGGCAAGCCCGTTCTTGTGCCCGGAGTTCGCAGTAGCCGTCGACAGCTTCTGCCCCAATGCCCGCGTCGCCGTCCTCTCTGATGGACCGCACATCGTCGGGTTCTTCCCCTTCCAGCGGCGCCGGCTCGGTGTCGGCGTGCCGATCGGCTACGGGATAAACGACTGTCAGGGGCTCATCCACGCACCGGACGTGACATGGGACCCGCGGGAATTGCTCCGGGCATGCAAGGTATCCGTCTGGCAGTTCGATCATCTGGTCGAAGGCCAGCGGCCCTTCGAACGCTACGCAGCCGTCGTGGCGCCGTCACCCGTGATCGACCTGACCGCGGGGTTCGCGGTCTACCAGGCGAAGCTCCAGGCGAAGTCCCCGCAGTTCTGCAAGGACCTGGCCCGAAGGACACGCAAACTTGAGCGCGAAGCCGGTGAGCTGCGTTTTAGCGTGGACTCACGCGATCCGGCGGAGCTGCGCGCCCTCATGCGCTGGAAATCGGATCAGTACCATCGCACTGGCTGGGCCGACATCTTCGACCGGCCGTGGATCGTCGAGGTTGTCGATCACCTGTTCGCCACGCATAGTGACCAGTTCGGGGGCCTGCTTTCGGTCCTGTACGCGGGTGGGGTTCCGGCTGCCGCGCACTTCGGCCTGCGGTCCGGCCACGTGCTCGCACAGTGGCTCCCTGCCTATGATGCGCGTTTCAGCAGGCAATCCCCTGGGCTGATCCACCATCTGCGGATGGCCGAGGAGACCGCCGCTCTCGGCATTCATCTGATCAATCTGGGCAAGGGAGCTGAACGCTACAAGCAGACGCTGAAGAACCACGATCTGTTCGTTGCCGAGGGCATGGCCGCCCCAGCGCCGCTGCTGGCGGCGGTGCACCGGGCACGCATCAGTGCAGTGAGATGGGCAGGTCCCTGGATCAGGAAGCATCCGCATCTCTTCCGTGCCGCTGACCGGCTCCTCCGGCATTACGGCCGGACCACCTGACTGCAGCCCGGGGCCGACCCCCCGACAGCGGCAATCACATTCCCGCGTCGCTGCCTCCGGCACGCTTTACATCGCCGGATATCCCATCATAAAGGTCAATGTACGAACTTATCAGAGCGTGCCATCTGTGTTTCTCAGCTCTCTCGAAGCCAGCGGCGGCGAGTAGCTCCCGGGCAGCAGAGGTCATAGCAGCAAGGCTGTCTATGCCAGACGCAATCCCCTGAACGGTCGGGTCGATCAGAACCGCTTCCCGGGCCTCCACTTCAATGCCGATTCCCTTGGAAACAATTACGGGAACACGGGCAGCCATCGACTCGAGCAGCGCTAGCGGCTGCACTTCATACAATGAGGGGAGGATAAGCGCGTCGCACGTGGTGTAAAATTTCTTCACCTCATCGCGGCTGAGCCTGCCGTGGAGCCTTACATTTTCAAGCTTCCGTTCCGCTATGAGCATCCTCGAGCTCGCGACGGCATTCACCGTCGCCGACAATGTCCAATGCAGCCTTGTGCTCGATGGCGCTGAGCGCCTCAAGCAAGGCGGTCAAGTTCTTGTGCGGGCTCAATCTTCCGACGAATAGAAGCTTGAGAGTCTCCGACCCGGCCGGCTCACGCGTGATCTTGAAGAAGCCCTCGCTTATACCGTTGTACATAACGAGCAATTTGCCATCGTACCCGTGGTCGCGCTGTACTGCCCGGCAAAGCTCCTTGTTCAGTACGATGACTACTTCTGCATCGTTTATTTCACGGCCAAAGAACAGCCTCTTATAGACGGGCAGGAACACGCCCAACGGGCCCGACCGGACGAGGTCACAGTGCAGATGAAGGATATATCTGAAGCGCTTGATCTTGGCAGCCAGCCAGACTACTTCCGACGTAAAGAACTGACCGACATGCAAATGAACGATCGTGTTGCGCCTTGCGTGCCTCAGCAGCCAGAAGAACAGCCCCCATATGATCGCGGTATGTGCGAACTCACAGCTTCTCAGGCGAGTGACCGGCACACCATTCTCAACGCCAACGCCGGTTCTCGCACCAACACTCGAGGTGACAACTTCAACTTGCTCGCCGGCCAGTGCCAGCTGTGCCACCAAATCTTGAACAGCAATCTCCTGGCCGCCGAGATGCGGCGGATAATACGCGGTGACATGAATTATGCGCGGAGTTCTCATGGCATCAGTACACGCTCATCATTCGCCTGGCAATGCTCTCCCAGCCAAATTCTTGTGTCTACGGCGGCCGCTCCCCGGATGCCCATCGACCGGGCCTCACCGTGATCTTCCAGCATGGCAATTATGGCATCCGCCAGCATAGCGGGATCGCCGGGCGGCACGATCAGGCCAGCCTTGTTTCTTCTAATAAGGTCAGAACTCCCCGCGAAGCGGGTCGTAATCACCGGCGTACCATATGAGAGTGCCTCCAAGGCCACAATACCAAATCCTTCCAATCCTATTGAGGGAAGGCAAGACAAAGATGGAGCTGGAGCTATAGGCCGCCGCGAGTTCTTCGTCGGTGAGGTAGCCGAGAAACTCGACAGAATCACCGATTCCACGGAGTTCCACCAGCTGCGCATACTTGCCGATCAGTTCGCCCTCACCGCCTACCAGCAGCCTCACCGCAGGCTTTCTGTCTTTGACTCTGACCATGGCATCCAGCAGGACACCCAGGCCTTTATACTCGTGATGCCTATCGAGCACGCTCATGAAGAAAACCCGATCCGCCTGGTGCGTGACACCGGGCGTCGCCAGGGGCGGGGTAACTCCAGGCGGGATTGTGATCACCTTCTTCTTGTGCAGTTTCAGGTGACTTGAGCGTTCCATGTACTTCGGCTGGGTAATGACAATCTTCTTTGCCCGCCACAGGACAAGGTGCAAGAATGTGGAGTTGTAAAGACCAGCAAGAAGACCGCTCACACCTTGACCGGTCAGATCGTTATGGTAGGTAACAAATAGTGGCTTCTGCTTCAACAGGGATACGAGAGCAGAGATATCTGCGCTCCACGGCGTTGGAATGTGTGTGTGCAGTACGTCGAAGTTCTGGGACATCAGCGTGTGGAACAGGCGTGGGGTAATGTTCGTGTTCGCAACTTTTGCGATGTAGGGCAGCCTGGCCGTAGTCACCCCTTCCAGCACACACGACTCAGCATGTGGCTCGTCGGCACATACAACTGTCACATCATTGCCCAGCGAGGCCAGCTGCTTAGAGAGTTCGAGTACGTATTTCTCGACACCACCGCGAGCGGGAAAGAATCTGACCGGTGTGTGCAGGATTCTAAGCTTGCCTGCTTCGTGCAAGATACATCCCTCCCGCGACGAGACCACCATTGCCGCCCGCGGAGCTTCTTTCGCCGTTGCCATAAGGCTTTGGTAGGATTGAATGTCGAGCGGGCCATGCCAGTGGACCGTGGGCATATGCCAGCGAAATAACAATATCACTACTCCGCAGGAGCCGGGAAACCAGGTCGTGCCATGGCGAGGCAGTTGCGTTCGGTCACGGTGGTAATGCTGCTTGCCATCGCCTTGGTGGGCGTGGTCGCCTACCTGACGCCGCAAGGCCAGGACGAACGCTCACGAGCGCCAATTCAGTACTTCGGTATAGCCGATCCCATTCTGCTTAATGAAAGCGCTTCGCTGCAGGCGTCCCAGCTGGCGGCTATGAAGGCCATCGGCATCACCTCGGTCCGAGTGGACGCTGACTGGCGTATGGTGCAGGCGGCCGGTCCTGGGACCTTCAACTGGACACGGCTGGACCGGGTGGTCAGGTCGGCCCGGGCCGCAGGGATGCTGGTCGACCTGATCATCGATGGCTGCCCGCGGTGGGCAGCGTTGCCCGGTACCAGCGGTGATCCGGCACCACAGCCGGCCTCGTCGGTTCAGTACGCCAGGTGGGCGGCTGACGTGGCCGCACGTTACAAACCGCAGGGTGTGAATACGTTCGAGATCTGGAATGAACCGAACAGCGCGCTCTTCTGGCAGCCCACGCCCAATCCGTCTGCGTACACCGCAGACCTGGTGGCCGCGCATGCCGCGATCAAGGCCGTCGATCCTGCAGCGTTCATCATCTCCGGGGGCCTGGCACCAACAACCAGTAAGAACGGCAATATCAGCGCCATCGACTTTCTCAAAGCGATGTACGCCGATGGAGCCAAGGGCAGCTTCGATGCTCTCGGTTATCATGCCTACAGCTTTCCCGCCCTACCGGATACGTACGAGTCCGGCTGGTCCGAGATGGCCCAGACCAATCCTTCACTCCGCAGCGTGATGAAACGTAACGGTGACGGAAAGAAGCCAATTTGGATCACGGAGTTCGGTGCGCCATCGGGCGGCCCGAACGGAGTCGGGGAGGCAGCGCAGGCCATCGCGCTCACGCAGGGTGTGACCAACGTCAAAGCCGCACCCTGGATCGGCGCTCTCTACGTCTATACCTGGCAGGATGCGGGGATCGACCCGCGCAACGCCCAGGACTGGTTCGGGCTGCTGACGGCCGGTGGCGCTGCCAAGACGGCGTATAGGTCACTGGCAGCCGCGATTGGCATCAGATCAGTACCATGAGGCGGCTCACGGCGGACGGGCGCCCGTCAGCCCGGTGTGAGCAGCCGCTCGATAGTGATCGGCAGGTCGCGGACCCGGACGCCGGTGGCGTGGAAGACGGCGTTGGCGATGGCTGCGGACACTCCGACCGCGCTGAGCTCGCCTATGCCCTTGGCGCCGAGCGGGCTGGCCTGGGGGTCCGCGTCGTCGACGAAGGACACGTCGATGTTGCCGATGTCGGCGTTGACCGGCACCTGGTAACCGGCCAGGTTCTTGGACAGGAACCGGCCCACGCGCGGCTCGAAGATCGAAGCTTCAAGGATTGCCTGGCCGTACCCCCAGGTAATGCCCCCGATGATCTGGCTGCGTGCGGTCAGCGGGTTGATGATCCGCCCGGCGGCGTAAGCGGCAACGCAGCGGGGCATCCGGACCAGCCCGAGGTCGGCGTCCACCCTGACCTCGGCGAAGACCGCGCCATAGGTGTGGATCGAGTGGCCGCCACCGTGTCCGGCCGGGTCCCAGCGGGCCTCGGTCTCGAGCGAGTCCAGCCCTGCCTGGGCCAGGCGGGCGGGGTAGCCGCCAGCCTGGCCGAGCGCGTCGAGTTTTGCCCGCAACTCGCCGGCCGCGGCCGCGACTGCGGAACCCACGCCCATGGTCGCCGACGATCCGAACGTGCCGCGCCAGTTCGACCTTGAAAGCGTTGCCGGCCAGCGGGCGGGCGTCGGCGAACGACGCCGCCACCGCGGCGCGCAGCCGTGGCGTGTCACCCAGCGACAAGCCACGCAAGGCGGCTTCGGCATCGCTGAGGCGCCACGGCCTGGCCGCGACCGCGCCCAGCGCCAGCCGTGCGTCGGTGATGACGTCGCCGTCGCGGATGACGGCGGCGGCCACCGAGACCATCGCGAACCCCTGCGATGCCCGCTCCTGCACCTTCAGGTAGCGCGAGGCGCGGGTGTGCGGGCCAGGCCGGCACCTCGATCGCCACGATCAGCTCGCCGGGGCCGAGCACCGTCTCGATCGCCGGATCGTCGCCGGGCAGCCGGTAGAAGCCGGTCACCGGCACTGCCCGCGCACCCTCCGGGCCCACGATCTGGATAGTGGCATCCAGCGTGGCCAGTGCGACGGCGAAGTCGGACGGATGGGTAGCCACACACGCATCGCTCCAGCCGAAGATCGCGTGAGTCCTGTTCTCCCCGTGCCGCGCCGCGCATCCTGATCCCGCAGCGCGCTTGTTGCATGCCAGCAGCACCTCGGCGCGGAAATACGGGCAGCGGGTCCTTTGCATCAGGTTTCCGCCGAGCGTGGCCATATTGCGCAGCTGCGGCGATGCGGCGCAGAGCAGCGACTCGGCCAGCACCCGATAGTCGCTGGCCACCACCGGGACGACGTCGCTCATCCGCGCCAGCGCACCGAGCCGCAGCCCGTCCGGCCGGACTTCGATGCCGCTGAGTGGCAGCTTGCTGATGTCGATGAGCCGCGCCGGCGTGACGATACCCTCCTTGAGCCAGGTGACCAGCTCGGTGCCCCCCGCGATCACGAGCGTGTCCGGGTCTTCGATCGCGGCCAGCGCGGTCGCAAGATCTGGTGCCACGGCGTAACCGAACGGCTTCACCGGCCAGCCCTGCCACCGCCGATTCCCCCGCCGGCCGTGCCGCCGGCTGGCTCGCCGGCAACCTCCATCAGCGCCGCGACGATCTGCGGGTACGCGGCACAACGGCAGATGTTGCCGCTCAGCCATGCCCGGATCTCGTCAGCGGAACCGGTGTGCCCCTCGGCGATGAGCGCCGCGGCGGACATCACCTGGCCCGGCGTGCAGTACCCGCACTGGAACGCGTCATGTTCAAGGAAGGCCCGCTGCACCGGATGCAACTCCCCCTGGGGGGCCAAACCCTCGATCGTGGTTATCTCGGCGCCGGTGACCGCCACCGCCAGCGTCATGCAGGCCAGCACCCGCCGACCAGCTACGTGCACCGTGCACGCGCCGCACTCGCCCCGGTCGCAACCCATTTTCGTGCCGGTCAGTCCTAGCCGGTCACGCAACGCATCCAGCAGCGTGACCCGCGACTCCAGCACTATGACGTGGGCGCTGCCGTTGACATGCAACGTAACTTCGCGCTCCTCGCCGAACCTCACACCGCGGATGTTTCTGCCGGTAGCCGAGGCGCACACCTGGGTCGGTCCTTTCGCTAGCCAGCGCGTATCACCGGGCGGAAACCTGGCGAACGTAGGTCTGCTGTATGCGGTCTGCCAAGGCCCCCCAGTCGTACTCGGCCGCCCAGGAGTCGGTCTCGCAGTCCTCACGGCTACCTGGATCAGTGCCCACGACCAGGTCGCGGATCGCGGCCGTGACGGCCTCCGTCGTCGGTTCGCACACCCTGCCTCGCGAGTACCTCGCGACAAGGTGCTGGGCCAGGTTGTCCGGGGCAGACGTGGTCAGCACCGGAATACCGCAGGCGATAGCCTCCAGCACTGCCAGGCCAAATCCCTCACGTACCGACGGCGAGACGAAGACCCTGGCCGCCTTGACCAGGGAATAGAGTTCCTTCTGGTTCTTGATGTCGTCACGGAACTCAACCGCGCCGGCGATCCCCAAATCTCGCGCTCGCTTCTCCAGTGCCGCACGTGCCGGGCCATCACCGATGATTCGGCAGGTCAGGCACATGCCGCGGGCCCGCAGGCTGGCCAGGGCATCCAGGAGCATGTCGACGCGCTTGTGTTCTATCAGACGGCCGACGACTACTAGGTCGGTGAGCTCGGCGGCGGCGCGCGCCTCGTGGATCACACCGAGGTCGATGCCGTTCGGCACGGTCGTGACCTGTGTATGCCGCCGCAGGCTTCGCGTCAGGCGCTCGGCTGTTTGCGGTGAGGCCGCGATGACGTGATCGGGCAGCCGCATGGCCAGCCGCTCGGTCAGCCAGGCAATCCAGCCGGCCCAGCCAAGGTACTGGCACCAGTAGGCCCGGCTCCATACTTCATGCCAGGTGACGATGAACGGCTTGCGCTTGAGTGTCGCCACCAAACGCAGGACGAACAGCTGAAGATAGGGGATCTGATCGGTCTCCAGCATGTCGAAGTGACAGCCGAGCAAGCGCAGGGAAGCGAATCCGAAGCACACTGCCTGGCGAAGTGATCTGCGGTTGTTCCGGTAGAGAGACAGCAGCGGCGAGATCGCATGGTAGGTGACGCCGTCATCGGAGTAAGAGCGTGGCCCATCCCACCAGCGCATGGTGTAGACGTGCATCTCCACGTGCTGTGCGAGCCGCGGTAGCAACTCCTGGTTGCGGATCTCCCGGCCACCGTGACTGTACGGATAAACAACCTCACAGACCAGCGCGACAATCGGGCGGCGTGTCACAGGAACTCAGCCCCCTATGGCCGACAAGCAATCCTGGTGTCAATAGATTCAGCGGGGCTTTCCAGGCTGACCACGATTTGCACCGCACCCTGGGTACAGGTGACGGCGACGGATCGGGTCACATCCGCGGCGCGCCCGGGCGCCAGGCGAACGCTGCCGGTGTGCACGCGGCGGATCAAATCACGGCCGACCAGGGCAATCGACCAGTGATAGTCGTGGGTGCTACCGGTGGCGTTGCGGATGGCGAAGGAGGTGACAACGTTCCCGTGTGCCGTCCCGAGCTGCTCTGGCAGGGACAGCGGGTGCAGGAAGCTCAGCGATGTATAGCCCGCCGGCCCC
Source organism: uncultured Actinomycetes bacterium (assembly GCA_963706115.1). GTDB lineage: Bacteria > Actinomycetota > Actinomycetes > Streptosporangiales > Streptosporangiaceae > DASXKD01. The sequence continues at coordinate 37,438 of CAVPMG010000018.1, forward strand.
CGGGACAGCCCCACGGTGCGCAGCATCGCATGGCCGGCGCCTGTTTGAAATACGCTGGCCAGCACGATCACGCTGCCGATAAGGATGATCAGTCCCCGCCACCTCGCCCAGTGCGGAGACATCGCGGGCATCTTAGTTAGTCGCATGGCCACTTAGTCGCATGGCCATTAGCAGGGAACACCACGCGCTGACCCATATCGCCTTGTTGGGATGGAAAGTCACGACTGAGCGCTGGCTCGGCGTTCCCGTTGTGCAGCGGGTCCGGCTGGGCGGCCACGGCCGGTGCGGGTGTGCCGCCAGCCGGGACCGGTTGCGTTGCCTGGGGGATACGGAGGACGGCCAGGAAGAATGTGCCGAGAATGACCTGGCAACTCATGACCAGTGCCGTCACCGAGAACGTGACCAGCCGAAGCGAAGTCTCATAGTCGAGGTGACCGAACCCGGTGCTGTGCCATTGTTTGAGCGACGCGACCAGCCCGGCGAGCCCGGCCAGCACGAGCAGCCCAGCGACCCACAGTCCACGCTCCAGGCTCCACACCGCCATTACCCTGCTTACCTTGGGATCCTCCGGCAGGAAACCCTCCGTACTGGCATATACCTGGGCGAACAGGGCGCACAGGACGGCCTGGAAGCCGATCACGACCAGGCCAGAAGCAACTTCGAGCGTGTTCACGTCGAACGTGACGCCGTCCAGTCTGAGGGGGGCGGGCAGTACGGCACCTCCGATGATCATGCCCACGGCGAACAACACAGCGCCGGGAATCAGGAACAGCCACCGCGGGCTGAAAAGCAGCAGGAATTTCAGATGCCGCCATCCATCCCGCCACCTCCGCAGATGCGGCGGGCGACTGCGGCCGTCCGGCGACAGGGTGGTCGGCACCTCCTCGACCCGCTGCCCCGCCAGCGCGGCCCGGACCACCATTTCGCTAGCGAACTCCATGCCGGACGACTGCAGGCCAACAGACAACGCGCTGTCCCGCCGGAACCCGCGCAGCCCACAATGGAAATCGCCAATCTTTATCCGGAAAAACCGCCGGGCGACCAAGCTCAGTACGGGGTTGCCCAGATAGCGGTGCAGCGCAGGCATGGCGCCCGGCTCGATCCCGCCCTGGAAGCGGTTTCCCATAACGAGATCGGCTCCGGTCCGGAGGCGATCGATAAACGGCATCAATGCCGCGAAATCGTAACTGTCATCAGCATCGCCCATGATCACGTACTCGCCGCGGGATGCTGTGATCCCGCCACGCAGGACGCTGCCGTAGCCTCGCTCCGGGACACTGACCACTCGCGCCCCGGCAGCCTCGGCCAGCTCCGGGCTCCCGTCCGTGCTGCCGTTATCGGCGACCACGACCTCGCCATCGATGTCGTGATCCTCGAGGAACGTGAGTGCTTTGGTAACACAAGTAACCACGGTCTCTGCCTCGTCAAGGCAGGGCATCAATACCGTGAGCTCTACGTTGCGGTCGTTGCGGTCGTTGCGGTCGTGGTCGTTACGGTCGGCGCGGTCGGCGTACACCTCATGGCTCCCCCCATGACGTGTTACGACCAAGCAAATGACGGCCTCGGCGCCCCGCGCCCCCCTTCACAGGCACACTGGACCGGGTGGAAACTCACCTGCTTGCTTCCCCAAGCAAGTCGGGATACTACCAGAGATATACGGATATGATAAGAAATAGGCGGGGTGATTGTTGCCTGGTGAGGCATAAGGTCTATACCATTTCTTTACCATACTTTAGGCATTGGATTAATCCTTTAACCTGTCGTTAGGGTTGCGTTAACAACACATCTATATCAGAGGTTATCTCTGTGCACGATAGCCCATCTATGTATCACCAGTCTCATCGATCACCGACGGCTGCCGAAATGGACGCGCCGCCGTAGCTCACCGGCGGCGCGCTTGGCCACCGGCCGCCCGTAGGCGAAGGCGGCCCAGCGCGCGCGTCCCACAGGCCCGGGGGCAAAGGCCTGGAACAGGACCCGGTCATAGGCCTCGGTCGACCAGCGGAGCTTGTAGGCGTCACCGTCGCCCAGGAACTCATACCGCCGCAGGCCGGTCGCAAAGGCCCGCTCCAGAGTGGCGTGAATCAGCAGGCGGCCGGGTGACTGGGCACGAAAGGCCGGATCGAATCCCCCCTTCAGCGGGAAGTAGGTCCGATCGTCCTCAAGCGCGAGATGAAAGGCGACCGGACGCCCGTCGACGCGCAAGAAGATCAGCCGTAGCCGCCCGCTGGCCGCCGCCCAGCGGGCAACCTCGGTATAGAAGCGCGCGGTCTGCGGCGCCGAGATGATCGCCGTCCCGGCCGTTTGCTTCCAGCCCAGGCTCTCGACGGCCAGTGCCTCATCGAGATGAGCCGTGTCGTGTTGCACGTCCAGCGCGACGCGGCCCAGCTCCTCCAGCCGGCGGCGGCACCGCCACAGGTCCCGGCGCATGTTGCGGCTCAGGCTCCGCTCGTAACCCTCCCAGTCACCGGCCACGGTCACGAAGGGCGAGCACTCGAGCGTCCGTTGCAGACAGCGGTATCCGGCCGTTTCGGCGGCCCCGGTGAGCTCCTCCATATCGGTTCCGAGTGCGCCCACGAACCCGAGGGAGACCTGAGCCGGATGCCGGGCGAACAGTTCGCCGAGCAGCGCCGCGCCCGCAGCCCGGTCCTCACGCAGCAGGCCAAAGCGCGGGCTGTGGCAGTTGCTCGGCGAGCTGACGGCTCCGTGCCGATGACGGACGGCCAGCAGGGCGCGGACCCGGCCCTCTCCTGCCACGCGGAGGACCTCCAGGCGCCCGGCGCCGAAGGCATGCCACCAGGCCTCGATCCAGCCCGGCCGCAAAAAGGGCGTGGCACCTGTACGGTCGGCCAGCCGATCCCAGTCATCGCGCACGGGCCCCACGGCTCCGGTGCCCGCCCCCGGCCGGTCGCGCCTCGGACGCGGTTCCATACCCGGTTTCGCGTCCGCTGCGGGGCTCAGTGCGTCGCCGAGCCCGCGCTGCGCTCACCACGCGACGGGCGCAGGGCCACCAGCCGCCGCCGGGAGCCGCGCACGGTCCGCCACACCGCCTCCTTGGCCCGGTCGCGCGCGGGGGAGACACCCGCGGGCGTCGGATGGAGGTGGAGGCGCCGCATCTGGGAGTTGACCCGGTGCACACATTCGGCCCGGAGGCTCTCCCGGCTACGGAAGGTGATGGAGAGCGACACAGAGGCCCTTGGGCCGTTATGGACCCAGTGGGGCATGAAGGACGGGACATACACCCCGCGGCCGGGATCGAGCCCGAACACCTGGCCGTCGGACGGCAGCGACTCCAGGTTGCGGTGATCACCGTCGTGGTAGCGATCAAGCTCCTGGCGCTCCACCTCCACCGAGGGGAACGGGCAGACGTTCATGTCTTTGTGCCCGCGGATCTGTAGCAGGAAGTTGTGCTCGGGATCAAAGTGGATCGGGGTAACCGCATCGGGCGCAGAGAGGAAGAGGAAGGCCTCGCGCTGCAGCGCCCGCCCAGCCCCGCCGGGCAAGTAGGCCTCCGCCTCGTCCAGGCAGCGATCGAGCAGCGCCTTGTAGGCCGGATCCTGGTCGATGTACCAGAAAACCATCCAGCAGCCGTTGTCCTCGATCCCACGCACGATCTCCGAGGGCGAAAGCTCAAGATCGGGCGCTCCGCCCGGCATGACCATGGGCAGGTCGGCGCTGTGGCGCTCGACGCGCCCCGGAAAGCGGTCAGCCAGGTCGGCGATCGCATCAAGCTGACAGCAGCGGATCCTCGGCCAGCGTGTGCTCCACCGCCACCGGACGCCGGCCGAAGCCCGCCGCGAACGCATTACGGTCCAGCTTGAACACCGGACCCGTAGCAACAGCGGACATATGCCCACATTACCGAGAGCAACCCCAGCCTGACCAGCGCCTCGGCACCCGATTAGCCGCCTATTCCCTTTATGTTCAATGGTCATCAGTACCTAATGAAGACGCAAAATATCGCTTCACTCAGGGGCGCTGGGCTGGGTCAACGCGCTGATGTCACTGGCTGCCGGCCGCGGGGTCATCCCGCGGGGGGCCAAGCCGTCATCCTTCGGATAAGTTGGACTTATCCCATCTGTGCGGGTGCCCGGCACGGCATCCCGTCGGTAGCCAACCAGGCAGTGCTAGGGGGCGAGGGTGGGTATCGCTGGCTGCGGGTGGGCGGGCTCGTGAAGTGCAGGCCCGCGAGACGGATTGACCGAGCATGCGGCTGACGGTGGCCGGTACCGGGTACCTAGGGCTTACCCATGCCGTCTGTATGGCGGATCTCGGGCATGAGGTCCTGGCGATCGACGCGGACCACAAGAAGATCGCGAAGGCGGCCCGGGGCGAGGTCCCGTTCTTCGAACCCGGCCTGGAGCCCCTGCTGCGGAAGAGCCTGGAGACCGGCAGGCTACGGTTCACTACCTCCTACCCAGAGATAGCAGCGTTCGGTGACGTCCACTTTCTCTGCGTGGGCACACCCGAGGCCGAGCAGGGCGCGGCGGATCTGCGCTATGTGCATGCTGCCGCGGATGCGCTCGCCCCCTACCTGACCTGCGATGACTTGGTCGTGGGCAAATCCACCGTACCGGTCGGCACCGCCCGCAAGCTCCTGCAGCGGTTCAGCGTCACCGGCGCGGCCGGGGGGCAGGCCGACCTCGCCTGGAACCCGGAGTTCCTCCGCGAAGGCCATGCCGTGCGCGACACCCTGCACCCCGACCGCTTCGTTTTCGGCGTGACCTCGGGCCGGGCCGAAGGGCGGCTTAGAAAGGTCTACGACCAGCCACTGGCCACGGGGATCCCCTGCCTGGTCATGGACCTCGAAACGGCGGAACTCGTCAAGGTCGCGGCCAATGCGTTCCTGGCGACCAAGATCTCGTTCATCAACGCCATGGCCGACGCGTGCGACGCGGTCGGCGCCGACGTCGTCCCGCTCGCAGAAGCGCTGGCCCATGACGAGCGCATCGGCCGTCGCTGCCTGACGCCCGGTCTTGGTTTCGGCGGCGGCTGCCTGCCGAAGGACGTCCGCGGCTTCCGGGCCACCGCGATGAGCCTGGGAATCGACTCGGTGGCCAGCCTGCTCGGCGACGTCAACGCCATCAACCAGAGCCCGGCGGGCCAAGGTAGCCGATATGGCGTGCGAGGCACTAGGTGGCAGCCCGGCGGGCAAGCGGGTGGCCGTGCTGGGCGCCGCCTTCAAGCCGAACAGCGACGATATTCGTGACTCACCCAGCCTGGACGTCAGCGAGCGCCTCACCCGGCAAGGGGCGATCGTGTCCGTGCACGATCCCGCCGCCCTGGCGAACGCCGCGCGCCTCAAGCCAGAACTGCGCTACGCCCCGTCGATCCCGGACGTGGCCGCGGGGGCACACCTCGTCCTGCACCTCACCGAATGGGCCGAGTACCAGGCCATCGATCCCTTCGCGCTGGCCGGGATCGTTGCCGAGCGGAACCTCATCGATGCCCGGTGCGCCCTCGATGCCCGGCTCTGGCGCTCGGCCGGCTGGTCGGTCCGCGTCCTGGGACGGCCGCCAGGCCTCGGTGACAAGGCGATCCCGGCCGCGCAGCCGGGCAGCGCCGCCGAGTAAGCGGCCGGGCGAGGGACCCGGAGGATGATTACGGCTTGCGTCCCAGGCCGCACCATCCCGGGGTCACCCGGTTGCTTTCGATGGTGGGCCGCCAGTGCCGTAGCTCCACCAGCCCAGGCTCGACCATCTCCAAGCCGTCGAAAAATCGCAGAACCTCGGCGTGGCTGCGGTGGGTGTACTGCTGGTGGCTGATGCGGTTCACCCGGTCCCGCGACTCATTCAGTTTCTCGCGCTCGAGCTCTGCTGCGATATGGGAGATGGCCAGGTAACTGCCGGATGGAAGCGGCCGCATGATCTGAGCCACGACCGCCCACGGGTCGTCGTCGTCACCGACGGCATGCAGTACCGCGAGCATCGTCACGGCCACCGGCTCGGTCACGTCGAGTGTTTGGGCCGCCTTTTCCAGGACCGTCCCGCTATCCCGCAGATCGGCGTCGATGTAAGCGGTCGCGCCTTCCCGGGTGCTGGTCAGCAGGGCGCGCGCATGCGTGAGCACCACCGGGTCATAGTCCACATAGACCACCCGGCACTCGGGCGCCACCTCCTGTGCGACCTCATGGGTGTTGCCCACGGTGGGGATACCGGTACCGATGTCGAGGAACTGGCGCACCCCGGCCTCGCCGGCCAGGTAACGCACCGCCCGGCGCAGGAAGGCGCGGTTCTCCCGGGCCAGGCGAGCCATGCCCGGGTAGGCGGCCAGTGCCGCCTGAGCGGCTTGACGGTCGGCTTCGAAGTTGTCCTTGCCCCCCAGCCAGTAGTCATACATCCGGGCTTGATGCGCGACGGTGGTGTCAAAACCCGGGCGCCCCACCGACCGGGCGGCAGTATCGTGCCCGCAGCCTGGTGATTCGCCTTCGCTGGTCAACTAGCGCGCCTTTCCGGTCCGGCAGGATGGGCGGGCCCGCAGCCACGTGCCTCACGGCTCACCGGCCCTGCTCAAATCTTCCTCCTTCAGGCCGGCGCGTGGCGCCCGCTTCACGCCAGCGCGTGCGGCTGCTTCACGCCGGCGCGTGGCATCTCCTTCACGCCGGCGCGCGTTCTCCGGCGTCCACGGGAGAGCGAACCCGGGGACGGCTAGCCTCATCCCCGCCGTCCTGCCCGGGCTGTCATCGCAAGCGCAGATCGCCTCCATCCGATCTCCACATGGCTGGATTGTGCTGGCTGGACCAGCCGGAGACTGGCCGGCCGGGTACCGGAGGGGGATCCATGGGCGCATCGGCGGTCGAATACGCAAGGGCTGCACCCGTGCAGCTGGCACCGGTGGCCGAGGCGGCCGCCGTCGCCGGCCGGCTGCTGTCCGCCGCGCTCGGCGCCCTCGACATCCTGGCCATCGCCCTTGGTGACCGGCTGGGCTACTACCGGCTGCTGGCCCACCGGGAGGCGCTGACCCCGCCCGCCCTGGCAGCCGCGAGCGGCACCGCGCCGCGGTACGCGCGGGAGTGGCTTGAGCACCAAGCCGTCGGCGGCCTGCTCGAGGTACTCGACCCCAGCCAGGAGCCCGACGCGCGCAGCTACCGGCTGCGGCCCGGCGTGGCCGAGGTGCTTGCCGACCCGGACGAGGTCACCTACCTGGCCCCGCTGGCTCGCCAGGTCGCCGCCGCGGCCCGTCAGCTACCGGCGCTCGCGCAGGCCAGCCGAAGCGGCCGCGGCGTGCCCTGGGCGGCCTATGGCGCGGACATGCGCGAGTCACAGGCCGACCTTAACCGGCCCGGCTATCTGCGCTTGCTGGCCGAAGATTGGCTCAATACGCTGCCCGGGGTCCAGCAACGGCTGCGCACCGGCCCGCCAGCGCGCGTGGCCGATGTCGGCTGCGGCGCAGGGTGGTCGTGCATCGCTCTTGCCAGCGGCTATCCGTTGATCCATGTGGACGGCTACGACCTCGACATGGCCTCGGTCGATCTGGCCCGGCGCAACGTCGCCGCGGCCGGCCTGGCCGACCGGGTGCACGTGTACCACCTCGACATCACCAAGGTGGCCGGTCGCGGTCCCTACGACCTGGTCACCGCGTTCGAGTGCCTGCATGACCTGCCGCAGCCGGTCGCCGCGCTGGCCGCGATGCGCCGCCTGGCCGGCGATCTGGGCACCGTACTTGTTGCGGACATGAAGGCGGCCGACCGGTTCACCGCCCCCGGCGGCGACACCGAACGGCTGCTTTACGGGTTCAGCCTGCTCATCTGCCTTCCGGACAGCATGAGCACGCCCGGATCCACCGCCACCGGCACCGTGCTGCGCCCCGCCACCGTGCGCGAGTACGCCACCCAGGCTGGCTACACCCGCGTCGACATCCTGCCCATCGACCACGACCTGTGGCGGTTCTATCACCTGCACCCGTAACCTCATATCCGGCCCAGTGAAGAGAGACCGGCAATGTCTGCCCAACCACTCGAGCCACCGGCAAAGCCGACCATGTCCGAAGAGCGGCAGGCCCCCGCGCAGTTCCAGGCGCCGGCCGAGGACTACGACCGCTTCATGGGCCGCTATACCCCCGCCCTGGCCATGGCGCTGGCCGACGTGGCCGGGATCCAGCCCGGCATGCGGGCCCTCGACGTCGGCTGCGGACCGGGCGGCCTCACCAGGGAACTGGCCACCCGCCTCGGCCCGGGCAACGTCGCCGCGATCGACCCGGCCGCACAGTTCGCTGCCGCCTGCCGCGACCGCAACCCCGGCGCCGACGTGCGCACCGGAGTGGCCGAGCAGCTGCCCTGGCCGACCGCGTACTTCGACGCGGCCCTGTCCTCGCTGGTCATCGGTTTCCTGCAGGACCCCGGCCAGGGGGTGAGGGAAATGACGCGGGTCACCCGCCCTGGCGGCACGGTCTCGGCCTGCATGTGGGACATCGCCAACGGCGGCATGACCATGCTGCGGATCTTCTGGACCGCGGCCCGGCAGATTGAGCCCGCCGCACCCGGCGAATCCGCCATGACCGGCACCGCCGACGGCGACATCGCCCGCCACCTGCGCCGGGCCGGCCTGCAGCACGTCGCCAGCGGCGCGCTGACCAGCCACGCGCGCTACGCCGGCTTCGACGACTTCTGGGAGCCCTTTACCCTGGCCGTCGGCCCGGCCGGCCACTACCTGCGCGGCCTCAACGCCACCCAGCAGGCCGCGGTCCGCGAGACCTGCCGTACGAGTCTCCCGGATGGGCCCTTCACCCTCCCCGCCCGCGCCTGGTACGCCCGCGGCATCGTCCCCTCGGCCCTGGCGGCTGACGTCCGCTGCTTCAGCTCACCGCGGTGCTGAACGAGATCGGGTTACTGGCGGGATTCAGCCGGTTCGGGCCGCCTGGTCCGGGTCTACTTGCCCGGCCCGAACCGGCCTAGAGTTGGCAGGTGGGTACCGAGAAATCCCGCTCCGGACAGGCCCCGCCACCGCTGGTGGTCAGGGCCGGTGGGAATGACCGGAGTCTGCCCGGCAACCGCTCGTACCTGATCGGCCGTGATCCACAGTGCGACATCGTGATCACCGATGATCGCGTCTCCTGGCAACATGCCGTGCTTGCGCCAGCGGGCGGCCGGTGGGTGCTGGTGGACAACGGCAGCACCAACGGCACCTACACAGGTGGCCAGCGGGTGGCCCGGATCGAAATCGGCACCGAATGCGTGGCCCGGCTCGGCCATCCAGGCGATGGGCCGGTCCTGACCTGCACGGTCACCGAGGCTGGCCCGGGCGCGCCGGGCCGGCCTGCCGGCCGACCCGGGCACCGGCGCGGTGGCCGGGGACGCCACCGCCGTCCTGCCGGCGCCGCGCCCCGGGCCGGAGCCGGCCGCGCCGCCCCCGCCGCCAGCAGAGACCCTGCGAATCGGCCGGGCACCGGATAACGACATCGTCGTCCTCGATCCCGGCGTGTCCCGTTACCACGCGGAACTGCGCAATGCCGCGGGCAGCGTACCGCATCGTGGATCTGGCCAGCCACAATGGCACCTTCGTGAACGGCCAGCGCACGACGGACGCGCCGCTGTCCGAAGGGGACGTCGTCGGGATCGGCCCGGCCAGATTCCGGCTGGCCGGCCAGGAGCTGCAGCGGCTCGCCGCACCGGCACCGTGGCGGAGTCACCGCCACCGCGCCGGCACGCCGCACCGCCCGGGCCCCGCACCGCCCGCGGCCGCCGCACCGACCACCCCAACAGCGCCACGGTCCAGGCACCACCGGCGGGCCGCCGCACCTGCCCGTGACGACGCCATGGCCACCGGCGCTGCTGGCGACGGCACGCCGATCGAGATCCCGTACGCGGTGCGCTGGCTGGTGCCGAACGGCGAGCGGTTCGCGAACTTCGGCATCCTGAACGACAACGACACCCAACTCGACTACTACCGCCGGTTCGGGCACATCTACGCGGTCGGCATCCCGGCCAAGAAGTGGCGCCTCGTCGTCGTCTCCGACCCCGAACTGCTCGATGAGGTGGCCGGGGATGAGGAACAGTTCGCCAAGCGGGTCGAGGACATCAACTTCTTCGACCAGTTGAGCAACTCGCGCGGCGGCGGCATCTCGGTCATCAGCGACGGCGAGCACTACGAGCGGATCCGGCGGGTGATGCTGCCGTGGTATTCGCCGATGCACCAGCGGACCCAGCTAGCGGTGATGAAGGAGCAGGCGCGCAAGCTCGTCGCCGCCTGGGCGGCGATCCCCGACGACCAGCCACTCGACGCGCGGGCCTGGATGGAGCGCTACACGCTCGAGGTATCCGGCCGCGGCGCCTGCCGCTACAACTTCGGCCTGCTCGACGGCAACGGCGAACCGCACCCGTTCGCGGCAGCCGTTCCGGAAAGCACCAAGGAGAGCATCCGGCGCGTCGCCGACCCCCGGCCCGACTTCACCGTCTTCGCCGGGCACGCGGCGCGCGAGCGCAAGAAGCGGTACCGCGAGCACAAGGACGAGCTTTTCGCCACGGCCGATGGGCTGGTGCGGGCCCGCCTGCACACCGCCCCGCCCGGGCCACAGACGGACCTGCTCAGCCGCCTGGTGACCACGCCGGATCCCGAGACCGGCGAACTGCTGGATACCGGCACCATCCGCGACCAGGTCCTCATGCACCTCTCGAACGGCTTCAACGGGCCGTCGATCACGGGGGCGTGGCTCCCCTATCTGATCGGCTCGCACCCGGACGTCGAGGAGAAGCTGATCGCCGAGATCGACCAGATCACCGGCGGCGACCCCGACTATGACCTGCAGTACGACGACCTGATGGCGCTGTCGTACACGACCCAGGTGATCAAGGAGACGATGCGGATCTACCCGCCGATGCCGGTCACGATCCGCCGCAGCCTCAAGAACGGCACGCTCGGCCGCTACCGCATCAGGAAGGACGACATCATCCTGGTCGGGACGCTCGCCGCACAGCGCGACCCGCGCTACTGGGGGCCGGACGCCGGCAGATTCGACCCGGACCAGTTCGCGACGGAGAAGGTCCTCGACCGGCCGCGCCACGCCTTCATCCCGTTCTCGATCGGGAAGCGGCAGTGCATGGCGCAAGAGGTCACGTTCATGATGCTCCGCGTCGTGCTGTTCGAGATCTACAAGCACTACCGGCTGCGGCTGGCGCCGGGGGCGACGGTGGCCAAGAACACCGTGGTGACGACGAAACCGGCCGAGGTCCCGATCATCCGCTTGCCGCGCGAGCCACGCCCGGCCCGGTCCGCGACGGCCACCGCGGCCGATCGCGCGCCCGCGCAGGCCCCGCGCCCGCACCGGCCCCAGCGCCCGCGCCCGGTTGGGGACAGCCGACGGAGATTCCCCAGACCAGCGCCTACCGCCATCTGGTGATCGCCTACGGCAGCAACTTCGGCGCCAACAAGGAACTGGCCGAGCGCTTCGCCGAACGGAGCCACTTCCACGGTTACACCAGCGATGTGATGACGCTGAACGAGCTGGCGGAGTCACCGCCGCGGACGCAGCCCTGGCTGCTGGTCGTCATGACCTCCACGTACACATCGAACCCGCCCGCCAACGCGGCCGCGTTCAAGGCCTGGCTCGAACACACCGCACCGGGTAACCCAGCCTGGCGGGCCTGCCACTACCTCGTCTGGGGCCTTGGCAACAGCCAGTGGAACGCCTTCCTCGCGTTCCCCCGCTACGTGCACAAGAAGCTTGCCGAGCTTGGTGCCACACCGCTCGCGGAGTTCGCGTACGGCGACGTCGGCACGCCGGTGTGGGAACGCCTGCACGCCGAGTGGAACTCCCGCGTGTGGCCGGTGCTGCTCGAACTGTCCGGGGCTCGCCCCACGGAGGCTGCCGCCGAGCGCGACGCCGCGGAGAAGGCGTCCGCGCGAGCGCTGACGGGCGTGTACTCGAGCACCGCGATGCAAAGATCGCTGCAGGTCCAGAGCGCCGCGGGCCAGCAGCCGGCGGGCAGCGAGCGGAGCGCCTCCTCGATCATGCGCCGCATGTCGTCCGGGGTGTGGCGGCGGCCCGGGTCCCTGACCGGGGCCGCAGCGCGGGCTGAGCCAGGTCGCGGCCAGTCGCAACTGCTGCTCGCGCCGACGGTCCTCACGAACCCCGCGGGGATCGAGACCGTGGAAGCGCGTGTCCTGGGCGCCCGGCAGCTTCTCCCGGACGGGTCGCCGAAGCGGGCGCGGCACCTGGAACTCGGCTTGCCGCCCGGCGTTGCCTACCGGGTCGGCGACCACCTCGGCGTCTGCCCGAAGAACGACGAGGAGCACGTCGAGCGGCTCGCGCAGCACCTCGGCGCCGCGCTCGACAGCCTCTTCATGGTGCCCACGACCATGAACGTCCGCGCCGCGCCCAAGGGTGTCGTGCTCGGTGTCCGCAACGTGCTCACCAGCCTCGTCGACCTCACCGGCAGGCCGACCGTGCCGCTGCTCGACCTCATGCTCGAAAAGGTCACCGACCCCGCCGAGCGGCCGAAGCTGGCAGAGATCAGGGACGTCCTGGCCGAGCCCGGCGGGGCCGGCTCGCCGCTGCGCGCGGCGATCGACGCCGGCGGCTACGACCTGCTTGGGCTGCTTGAGGAGTTCCGGTCCTGCACGCTGAACATCTACGAACTGCTGCAGGTGGCACAGCCGCTCCGGCCGCGCTACTACTCCACGAGCTCCAGCCCGCGGATCCATGGCGACGGCGTCGCGCACGTGACCATCGGGCTGGAGGCCACACAGGTGCCCGGCGTGCCCGGCCGTGACTTCCACGGGATGAGCGCGCACTACCTGCACACGATCCGCGAGGGCGACCGGCTGAACGTCTTCCACAACAGCGCCGACGGATTCCACCTGCAGGAGGACGCGACGAAGCCGATGATCTTCGTGTCGGCCGGCACCGGCTTCGCGCCGATGCGAGCGTTTCTCTGGGAGCGGGTGGCGATGAAACGCGACGGCATCCCCCTGGCGGAGGCGGCGCTGTTCAACGGCATCCGGTCGGCCAGCCTCGACTACATCTACCGGGACGAGATCGAGCAGTTCGTCGCCGAAGGAGTGCTCGGCCACGTTCACGTTGCCACGTCCCGTGAGCCTCCCGGCTGCCATGATTACGTCCAGGACCGGATACGGGAGCAGGGCGCACTCGTCTGGCGCCTGCTTGCTGCCGGCGGCTACGTCTACGTGTGCGGCTCGCAGCCGATGCGCGACGCCGTCCGCGCCGCCTTCGCTGACGTCGCCGCGGAACATGGGGCGATGCCCCGCGAGCGCGCAGCGACCTACCTTGACGAGCTGGAAGCAAGCACCCGCTACCGCCCAGACCTCTGGGTCTGACCCTGGGAGCCGCATGGACGTCCTTGCGCTGATCCTGTCCCTTGCGGCGCTGGTCATGTTCGGTTTCGCCGCCAGCGGCCGCGAACTGCGCCGGTTCAACGAGATCGCGCTCGGGCTCGTCTTCCTCACCGCCGCGCTGATCTGCCAGTTCACCTCGATCACGCACACCCACATCCACGGGTGAGCGGCCGGCACCCTGTCGTCCGGGCCGCGATTCTCCTCGCGGCGATGGCCGGTGCCGCCGTCGAGGTGTGGGCCATCCGGGCCGGGTGGTCCTGGGTTGCCGCGGCACTTGATCTGGTTGCGGGCTGGTCCCTGCTGGCCGCGGCCGGCTGGGCGGTGCACCTGACGGGTGGCTGCCGGGGGCTGCTCGGGTTGTCGGGGATCTTCTGGTTCCTGGCGACGCCCCAGGTTGCCGGCGGGACGGCCGGGCACGCCGCGGCCCTGCTCGGTGGCGTGTGGCTGGGGCCGCTGGCCACCGCGCTGCTCGGGGCGCCGCGGGCGATGCCTGCCAGGTGGTTCCAGCGTGCCGTTGCCGCGGCCTGCTGGGTTCGCGCGATTCCGGCCCTCGGCGGGATCGGCTGGCTGACCGCGGCGACCGGCGGGTGCCTGGCGGTGGCCGCGCTCACCGCCGCCCCCCGGTATCCCGCTGCGGTGCCACGATGGGCGGCGGCCGCCATCGGTGCGGTGCTCGCCGTTTCCGGCCTGCTGGAGGCGATGGCCGGCCGCGGCTCTGCGGTGGAGCCGCTGCTGGCCATCAGCGTGGCCGGTTGCGGCGCCGCCGTGCTCGCGGTCCGCCCGGCCCGTGCCGCATCCGGCAGCGGCCTCGCCGGGCTCGTCATCGAACTGGGCCGGACGACGGACGCGCGCTCGCTGGAACGACGGCTCGCCCGCGCGGTCGGTGATCCCGGGCTTCGCCTGCTGTACCAGTGGGCGCCCGGCATGCCCTACGTGACCGCGTACGGCGTGGCCGTCCCGGGCCCGGCGGACGGCCGGGTGGTCACGGTGATGGGGCAGTCGGGCCCGGTCGTCGCGGCCCTGGAGCACGACCCGGCGGCGCTGGAGGATCCGCGGTTGCGCCAGGCTGTCCTCGCGGTGGGCGGGCTGGCGGTGCGGCGGCTGATGCGCGCGGCCGAGGCGGCACAGCAGGCCGTCGAACTCGCCGAGTCCCGTCGCCGGCTCGTGGCGGCCGAGGACTCGGCGCGCGAGCAGTTCGGGCGGGATGTGGCCGCTGGCCCGGACCGCGCCCTCGGCGCGTGCCTGGCCGCGCTCGATGAACTGCTCACGACCGCGCCAGCCGGTCTGCGTGAGGATGTCACCGAGGCGCTGGCGGCGGGTCAGGCGGCACGCGACGAGCTGGCCAGGACCGCGTCCGGCGACGTCGGGCGGATGCTGGCCCGGCGGGGCCTCGCGGCGGCTCTGCTCGATCTCGCCGCCGCGGCCGGCGCCGAGGCCGATGTGCGCATTGACCGAGACGTCGAGGCTGGCCCGGCGACCGCGGCCTGGTTCGCGGCGTCCGAGGCGCTGACGAATGCGCTCAAGCACGCCGGCCCGGCCCGGATCTGGCTCACGGCGACGACCGGGCCCGGTGGGCTTCGGGTGGAGGTGGCCGACGACGGCGTCGGCGGGGCCGACCAGGCGGGTCACGGGCTGACCGGCCTGCGCGAGCGCCTGGCCGGGCACGGCGGTGAACTGCGGGTGCTCGCCGGGGCCGCGGCCGGGACACGTGTGGTGGCGGAGATACCGCTCGACGGCGGCGGTGCCGGACGGCGGCAACGCCCGGCCGGCAGCGCTTCGCCGGGCTGACGGCGCGCATGGCGGACGGGCCGCGGTTGTGGCGGCCCGAAGGCCGGACGTGCGGGGCGGCCAGGCACGGCCACCCGCACGCCGGGTCCGCGGATCAGTGCTGGCCGGCGAAGACGGTGAGCGGCACCGGCCTGGTAGGTGTTGGTGACGTAGACGGTGTTGGCGTCCTGGTCGATGGCGATGGCGTTGGGAGCGGAGCTGATGGGCAGCCGACGGCCCGGCGTCCGGCAGCCGGTGGTGTCGGTGGCGTTGCAGTGCGCCGTGCGCAGCGCGGTCACCTCGGCGCTGGTGCCGTCGGTGACGTAGAGAACTCCGGTGCTCGTGTCGAGTGCCGTGGCGATGGGCGTGGCACCCGTCGGCATGTGCGGGAACGGCCCGTCGCAGCCGGCGGTGTGGGTGCCGTTGCAGGTGGCGGTGTTGATGACCGCGGCGGAGGCCGGGAAGCCGCCGCTGGTGTTGATGGCCGCGTACAGGGTGTGGGTGTGATCGTCCACCGACATCCCGAACGGGGCGCGCCCGGCCTTGACAGTGGCGGCGAGGTGCCCGCACCCGGAATGGCTCGGTGCCGTTGCAGGTGGCGCCGTTGATCACCGCGATGGTCCGGCCCTCGAAGCCCTTCCCGGGGATGAACAGTCCGGTGTCTGACGCGTAGACGGTGTCGGTGGCCGGGCTGACCGCCACAGTGAAGGTGCCCTTCGCGACGCTGACCTGCGCCGGCGTCTGGCCGCAGCCCGAGGTGTCGGTGGCGTTGCAGGTCGCGGCGTTGATCACGGCGACCTTGTTGGCTGCCGGGCCGTCCGGCACGTACAGGGTCTTGGTCCTCGGGTTCAGCGCCGGGCGGCTCCGGGGTTCGGGCCGACGGTGATGAGCGCCGGGGCCGCGGAGCAGCCGCTGGTGTTGGCGGCGTTGCACGTGGCCGTGTCGATCACCGCGACCTTGTCGCTGAACGGGTCGGCGGCGTACAGCGTGTGCGTGGCCTGATCGATGCCGCCCACGTTGGCCTGCGGGTCGGGCATCGGGATGGTCGCGACCGGGGTGCACCCGGACAGGTGCCCGGGGTGGCAGGCCGCGGCGCTGATCACGTCGATCCGCGGCTGGCTCATGGTTGCCCGCGTAGATCGTGCGGGTCGCGGGATCCTCCGTCACGAACGCATCGTGATCCGGCACGGTGGGCGGCTCGCGGCGGCAGCCGGATGTGGTGATCGCGTTGCACCGGCCGATGCTCACCGCGACCATCCGGCCCACTCCGCCGGTGTCCATGACGTAGGCCGTGCTGGCCTTGGGAAGGAGCGCGAACGCGGTCGGGAACTGCACGTATCCCGGGCCGCGATCGGGCTCGGCCTGCTCGTTCGGCGGCCGGATCGCGCAGCCGGACGTCACCGTTCCGCCGCAGGTCCTGGTGTCGATCGCGGACAGCGTGTCGTCGAACTCGTTGACGGCGAACACGGTGTGCAGCCCGTCGTCCGCGGCGACGGCACCGGTGTTGGCGCCGGCCGGGACCGTCGGCCGGAGCCTGGTGGCAGCCGGAGGTGACCTGCGCGTTGCACCGGGCGCCGTTGATCACCGACACCGATCCGTGGGCGCCGAACGCCGCCGCCTGGCCGCCGATGACGCCGTCGTGGTTCGCGGTGTAGACGGTGTTGGTGGCCTGGTCAACCGCCACCCAGAAGGGGTTCGCGCCCACCGTGACGGTTGCCAGGACCCGGCAGCCACGCCCGGTGTGCCCGTTGCAGGTCCGCCCGTTGATCACCGACACCGTGTCGCCCGGGCTTGAGGTTCCGCCGTCGGCCACATACACCGTGCCCGTTGCCCGGTCGATGTCGATCCAGGCCGGGCCGCGCTTGTCCGGTATCGACCTGACCGGGTGGCCGCAGCCGCTGGTTGTCGTGGCGTTGCAGGTGGCGGCGTTGATGACCGAGATGCTCCCGGTCAGGTTCGCGACGTAGACCGTGCGGGTGGCCGGGTTGAACGCATCCGCGACCGGGAAGGTGCCCACCTTGATCGTGGCGACGACCGCCGTGGCGCAGCCGCTGATGATCTTGCGCGTTGCACCGGGCGCCGTTGATGACCGACACCGTGTTGTCGTTGCCGTTGGTCACGTAGATGGTGTCCGTCCGCGGATCCACGGCCACGCCGAGCGGGCCGGTGCCGACGCGGATCGTGCCGGTGACCCGGCAACCGGAATGGTCCTTCCCGTTGCACTTCGCGGTGTTGACGATGTCGACGACGTGCTCCGGCGGTCCCGGTAGGCAGTCGGTGTGCACGCACTGGATGGCGACGTAGACGGTGTCCGTCTTCGGGTTCACCGCGCTGAATCCCGGGCTGCCGCTGAGCACGACCGTTCCGGCCGTCCCTGCTCCGCCGCTGGACGCCTGGCCGCCCGTCCTGGCAAAGGTGGACACGCCAGGACCGGCATGGCCGACCCGGGAGGCGGAGGTCAGGTAGCGGAGCGCGCCGTATCTGGCCGCCTGGACCGGCCGCGGCGCCACCGGTGCCACGGCCCGTGACGAGGCGGGGGCTGCGGTGCCGGCCGAAGCCGGGGCCGCGGTACCGGCCAGCATGAGGCACGCGGCCAGGCAGCTCGGCACGGCCAGCAAGCTCAGCGCTAGACGCCTGGTCTGATGCCGTTGAACGAATCGTGGGTGTTTCATGTTCTCCTCCGGTTCGTCGTGGGTTCGGATGCAGGGCGTGGGTCGAGCGCGACACGGCAGGGCCGCGACATGGGCAGGGTGATAAGAAGCGGTGGCGGACGATGCGGGAGTGCTGGCGAGCCTCAGGCGCGCGGCGGGCTCGCGGGCGGCGGACTCAGCTCAGCCGTTTCCAGGGGCGGTCGAATCCCAGGCGGGTCCCGACACCAGGTGCCAGGTGAGCAGGCCGCGGAACAGTTCGAAGGTGTAAACCGCTGGCACCGACCCGTTCTGCTGGTTGACCTCGGGCACCAGCGTGGCCCGGTTGCCGTTGATGAAGATGGCCCCCACTTCGACCGGGTCGGTGGGACGCCAGCCCCGGAAGAACTGCACGGCGGGCTCGCTGGGGTTGGCTGTGAAGCTGCACCGGGTGGTAGAGCGCGTACCGCCCGTCGTGAATGGCCAGCGTGTACGTGCCGGCATTGCCGCAGTCCGCGCAGTCGCCGGACGCGACGACCTCGGCCTGGGTGTACGTGGTCCCGTACCTGCCGTCCAGGACCTTGGTTGGCGAGGCGGCGACGCCGACGCCGTGGCAGGTGGCCCAGTTGTCCATCCGCGGCTCGTTGGTGGCCATTTCACCGATCCGGTCGATGGCCAGGGTGGTCTGCGGGTCACCGGCCACGTCCGCGTAGGTGGAGGCTTCGGCGGCGTGCAGGGCGCTGAACTGGCTCGGGGTTGCCGCGAGCGGCTTGGCGCCCTGCCCGCACATCGACGCCCAGTCCACCCGGTCCGAGGTGCTGGCCGCCTGGCTGGCCGCGGCCTGCACGGCGGCCTCGCGCAGCCAGCCGGCGTCGGCGGCGGGCAGCCTGGCCAGGGCGGCGGAGGAGACCGCGAGCGTCGTGGTCTTGGCGTACAGCGGCGCGTTGACCAGCACGTACGGCGCGACCTGCAGGTAACCGTTCATCATCGCGTTCACCGGGTCGGCTTCGATCGCGGTCAGCTTGCCGTCACGCAGCGCCTGCACCGCCGCGGGCCCGCTGGCGATGTTGGTCACCGGCGTGGCGCCCAGCGCGGAGATCACCTCGCTGCTGGTCGCCGAGTCGTTGATCCGGATCTTCGCGCCGTAGAACTGCGCCGGGGTGGTCAGCGGGCGGGTCGACAGCAGGTACCTGATGCCGGTCGGCACGATGGCCAGCCCGGTCACCTTCGCGGGCTTGAGCGCGGCGAGCATCCCGGCGGCCGCTCCGGTGACGGCCGGTCAGCAGAGCAATGATGCGGGGCCGATGGCCAGCCGTCCCTTGCGGCTTGAGCGCGGCGAGCATCCCGGCGGCCACCGGCCCGGTGACGCCCGGTCCAGCAGGCTCGGCTGGTCACCAGGAACGGGACCTGGTAGGCGCGGAACGCCTCGATCCCCTGGCTCTCCCAGGCCCGGGAGGCGACGTCGCCGACATCCAGCTTCCCCGCCGCCAGGGCGGCGGCGAGACGCACGTCGACGCTGGTGGAGCGCGCGTTGTAGTAGCTGGTGTGCAGCTTGAGGTGCCCGCCGGAGTCCTTGGCGACCAGGGCCGCGAACGTGGTGTCGACGGGCAGCGGGTCGCCGCTGGCGAAGGTCAGCGTGATGGTGCCGTCCGGCGCGGCCTCCGGCGCGCCGCCGGCCTTGCTCGCCCCCCGGCCGCTGCAGCCCGCCGCCGCAAGCACGCCGATGAGCGCCAGCGCCGGCCAGCGCCACGCCGCGCGGCGGTGGCGGCCGGTGCTTGCTCGCATGCTTCCCATGGAAAGCTCCCCTGCGTAAATCATGAACCCGTCACTGCGACTGTGGGCCAGCCCCCGGGGCCGTCACTAGCGGGCTAGCACTCTTTCCGGCCCGCGATATCCCTGCGATCGTGATTCCGTGACCCGCCTGCTGCCGTGGGCTGTCGTCGCGGCGGTGCTCTCCGGCGTGACGGCCAACGTGCTGCGCCTGCGCGGCGAGGTGTCCCTGGCGGGCCCGTCGGTCAGCCGCGCAAGTGCTCGACGTCGCGGCCGGGGCCGCGCTCATCCTCGCCGCGGCCGCGGCTGGCCGCGGCAAATGGCTCCTTGCCGCCGCGGGCGCGGCCTGGCTTGCCGCCGAGTGGGCGAACCCGGCCGCCCCGGGCGCGGTTCTGTTCACCGTGGGGCTGGTCGCGTTCCTGGTACCACTCCCGCTGGTGCTGGCCAGCCGGTGGCGGCAGCCGTTCCCGGGCGGCCAGGCCGGCTGCCCGGCCGGTGGCGGCAACCGCTCGCGAGCAGCGTTCCGGCCGGGCCGGCCAGCCGCTCGCGGCAGTCGCTCGCAGGCAGCCAGCCGGCGGCTCTGGTCAGCCGAAGGCGCCGGTTCCCAGGCGGGGGCCCGGGAGTGCTGCTCGCCACGGCGGTGCTGCTCGGCGCGGTGGCGGCCGTGCTCACCGGCCCGCTGGTATCCGCCGCGGCCAGTCCAGGTGACGCCGGGTGCACCGACTGCCCACGCGACCTGATCGCGGTGGCCCACGATACGGCGCTCGGCACCGGGGTGGCCCGGCTCGGCGGCCTGATCGCCATTGGCGCCGCGCTGGCGGCGGCCGCCTGGCTCGCCGTATCCCTGGCACGCACCCGCGCGCAGCCGCGCACCTGGCTGGTCTCGCCGGAGGGTATGGCAGCCGTCGCGGCAACCGCGTTTGCCGTGGCGGTCGCCGGCGGGCTGGCGGTGACGTTGCCCGGGGGGGTTGCCAGCCCGCCGGCACCTGGCTGGCATGCGGCGGCCGGTGCCATGCTGCTGGTGCTCGCGGCGGCCGTGACCGTGCCGGCGTTGCGCGCGGCGCGTGCCAGGCGCGTGGTCGCCCGGGTGGCGGTGGCCGTCGCGGACGATCCGCGCCGCAGTGCCGCGGACGCGCTGAGATCCGCGCTCGGCGATCCCGCCCTGCGCGTCGCCTATCCGGCGCCGGATGGAACCTGGCGGGACCGTCACGGTCACGTGGTCGCCCTGGCCGGCCGGGAGGTCACCTTGATCACCGACTCGGGCGAGGACGTGGCCGCGCTCATCCACGGGGGCACGGCCCGGATCGACCCCGCCGCCGTGACGGAGGCGGCCGCGGCGGCCCGGCTGCTCCTGGACGCCGAACGTCTCGAGGCGGGCACGCTGGGCCGGGTCAACGACCTGAGCACCGCGCGGCGGCTCGCGGTGGAAGCCGCCGATGCCGCGCGGGCCGATCTGGAGCGCGACCTGCACGACGGCGCACAGCAGCGCCTGGTGGCGCTGCGCTATGCGCTCGGCCTCGCCGGTGCCCACGCCGAACGCCTGCCGGAGCCCGGCCACGCGGCCAGGCTGGCCGCCGCCGACCAGGCCGCCGAACTGGCCCTCGCCAGGCTGCGCGACCTGGCTCACGGCCTCAGCCCGGGCACTCTCGCCGCCGGGGGCCTGGCCGGCGCGGTACGCACCCTGGCGGAGAACACGCAGAGCGCGGTCACTCTTGCTGAACTGCCCGCCGGGCGGCTCCCCGAGCCTGTCGAGCGAACCGTGTACCGGCTGATCGCGGACTTCCTGGCGCATGCTGGCCGGATGCCGCCGCCGGGGGCGTCCATCGCGGTCCGCCGCTCCGGCGAGGACGTTGTCATCGAGATCGACTATGAGCGCGCGGGCGCCGCCGGCAACCCGGTACACCTGGCCGACCGGGTGGCCGCCGCGGGCGGGCGGCTCGAGCACGCCAGCCGTGGCGGCCGCCAGCGACTGATCGCGAGCCTGCCGTGCGGGTAGCGATCGTGGACGACCATGTGCTGCTGCGTGAAGGCCTTGCGCGGTTGCTCGCCGAGGCGGGCATGCAGGTCGTCGCGTCCGAGAGCGACATCGACGGCTTCCTGTCCGCGGTCAGCGCGTCCCGTCCCGAGGTCGCGGTCATCGACATCCGGCTTCCGCCGACCTTCACCGATGAAGGCCTGCGCGCTGCCGACCTGGTACGAGAGCGTCACCCCGGCACGGCGGTCCTGGTGCTGTCGCAGTATCTCGATGCCGGGTATGCGTTCCGGCTGCTCCAGTCCTTCCCGAGCGGGGTCGGCTACCTGCTCAAGGACCGGGTCTCCCAGGTCGCCGTGCTCGTCGATGCGGTGCAGCGGGTCGTGGCGGGCGAATGCGTGGTGGACCCGAGCATCGTGAGCCGTCTGGTCAACCGCACGGGACTCACCGAACCGCTCAGCGTGCTCACCTCCCGCGAGCGTGAGGTACTCGGCTTGATGGCCGAGGGCCGCACGAACACCGCCATCGGCGAGCGGCTCTTCCTCAGCGAGCGAACGGTCGAGGGCAACGTCCGCCGCATCTTCGACAAGCTCGGGCTTGCCGACACCCCGCAGGACAACCGGCGCGTGCTTGCCGTGCTGGCCTTCCTGCGTGCGTAGCCAGCGGCAGGCGCCTCGGCCGTTCCCGGTGCCTGCGGTGTGTGTTAGTAGTGGTTGATGGCGCGTGAGCAGGGCGACGAGCGCGCACCCGCGCCGCCGGTGGGCGGCAAGGCCGGCCGCGGAGCCCATGACCTGATCGGGCGGGTGCCGTTGCCGCAGGATCCCGGCGGGTCGGAGAGCCTCACGACGGTGCTGGTGGCCTTCGGCGCCAACGTGCTGATCGCGCTGGCGAAGTCGGCCGCCGCCGCGGTGACCGGGTCGGCGTCGCTGGTGGCCGAGGCGGCGCATTCCTGGGCGGACGCCGGTAACGAGATCTTCCTGCTGGTCGCCGACCGGCGGTCGCACCGCGCGCCGGATCCCGCGCACCCGCTCGGCTACGGCCGGGAGGCCTACGTCTGGTCGCTGTTCGCCGCGCTCGGTCTGTTCGTGGCCGGTGCGGCGGTGTCGGTGACACACGGCGTCCAGGAACTCATCCATCCTCAGCCCGCCGAACGGTTCGCCGTGGGATACGTGGTCCTGGCGGTGTCGTTCGTGCTGGAAGCGGTCTCGTTCGGCCAGTCGATCCGGCAGGCCAGGCCCGAGGCGAGGTCGATGCAGCGGGACCTGATCGAGCACGTGCTTGCCACGTCCGATCCCACGCTGCGGGCGGTGTTCGCCGAGGACGCCGCCGCGCTGATCGGCTTGGTCATCGCGGCCGCGGGGCTGGCCGCACACGAGCTGACCGGCTCGGCGATCCCGGACGCGATCGGGTCGATCCTGGTCGGCGTGCTGCTCGCCGTGGTGGCCGTGGTGCTGATCAACCTCAACCGGCGGTACCTGGTCGGCCAGGAAGCCGGTCCCCGGGTGCGGATGGCCGCTCTGCAGGCGCTGCTCGACCTGCCGGAGGTGGCCCGGGTGACCTATCTCCGGCTGGAGGTCGTCGGGCCGCGGATGGTCTTCGTGGTTGGCGACGTCGATCTCACCGGTGACGACACCGAGTCCCACGTGGCTGTCCGGCTGCGGGCGCTCGAAGCGAAGATCAGTGCCTCACCCGCGGTGGTCGGCACCGTACTGAGCCTGTCCGCCCCGGACGAGCCGGCGCTCGAGGCTTAGACGCGCGCGAGCCCCCTCGACCCGCGCGTGCCCTGGGAGCGCTTTCAGGCTGGCCCGCCTGGGAAGGGCGGGCAGGGTCAGGCCCACCCGGCAGGGGTCGGGCGCGCCGGGGTGGCAGGGGCACCGTACCCGTCGGCCTGCGTGACCTCGTCGGCGACCCGGACCCCGTACCGATAGGTCAGCTTGCCGCCCAGGTACCCGGACACGGCGAGCACGGCCAGGCTCACCACGGACAGGGCGATCTGCGCGGCGGGTACCGGCGCTGGATGCACGGCCTTGTAGCGCCAGGCGAATCCGGCCGCGTAGGCGGCCGTGATGATCAGGTTCAGACTCGCATGGATCACAGCGGTCCGCCGGGCCCTGGTCCCCTCGGGCAGGGCGAACAGGTCCAGCACGCCGAGGCAGGCGGCCAGGATCGCGCCGATCACGCCCACGCCGATCAGCCACAGTGACCCCTGGGCAAGAAACCCGGCGGGATGGACTGCATGGGAGGCGATGTCGAACACCAGGCTGGTGACCCAGGCGCCGATCGGAATCGTCACCAGGATCGGATGCAGTGGATGCCCGTACTTCCCCGCGAGCACGGTCACCGGCTGCTTGGCCTGATACTGCTGGGGAAGCATGCGGAACCTCCTATTTAGCCAAAGAGTGTTAGTCAAACTCTAGGAGTATGTCAACTACCAGGCCCCTTGGGGCTGTTGAACGGTTTGTTCCCTGGTTGTGGGCGTTACAGTGAGTCCGTGACCCTCGACGCTGACATGGCGGCGGCCGCCGTTTTGACCGATGACCTGCGGCGCGCGATGTATGCCTTCATCCGTCGCGCGGACGGTCCGGTCACCCGCGACGAGGTGGCGGGCGAGATCGGGATCTCCCGCAAGCTGGCCGCGTTCCACCTGGACAAGCTGGCCGCGGCGGGGCTGCTGCGGACCAGCTTCGCCCGGCCGGGCGGGCTGCGGCGGGCGGGCCGCACCCCCAAGCGGTACGAGCCGGCCGAGGTGGACGTACAGGTGAGCATCCCGCCGCGGGAGCACGCCCTGCTGGCGGGGATCCTGGTGACCGCCGTGAACTCCACGGCCGGCGGCACCGCCGCACGGGCGGCCTTCCGTGCGGCCGGGGAGCGCGGCAGGGAACTGGGTGAGACCGAGCGGGCCGCCACCCGGCCAGGCCGCCTGGGCGCCGAGCGCGCGCTCACCGTCGCCAGCGGCTTCCTGGAACGATCCGGATTCGAGCCCGTGCGCGCCGCGCCCACGAAGGTGCTGCTGCGCAACTGCCCCTTCCACCCACTCGCAGCCGAGGCTCGCGAACTGGTCTGCGGCATCAACCATGCTTTCCTCTCCGGTTTTCTTGACGGTCTCGGCGCTGCGTCGGCCACCGCAGTGCTCAACCCCGCCCCCGGGCATTGCTGCGTCGAACTGCGCGCCGCTGATACCGCCCGCTAGTGGCATGCGGGCGCCCGGTGGGCGGAACTGCCGCCGCTCACATCACGTATGCGCAGGCGGCAGCGTTCATTCCGGACGGACGGCTTCGTTCCGGCCACCTTCCCCGGCTCCAGATCACCCGTGGCGGGGGGCGATGCCGGCGCGGCCGGGCCGTAGCGTCCTAGGCATATCTGACTGACCTGCCCGGCAGGCACTGGAGGACCACGATGGCTATCGACACGTTCATCGCCTATGTCGGCGTGTACAGCAACCCGGCCGATGCTGACGCCGACTATGAACTGGTCAAGGACCTGCACACCAAGGAAGGCCTGATCGACTCCTACGATGCGGCGGTGGTCGAGCGCCGGGCCGACGGGAAGGTCAAGATCACCAAGAAGCACGAGACACCGACCCGTGTCGGCGGTGTGCTCGGCGGTGGGGTGGGCCTCGCGACCGGCCTGGTGGTGGCGCTGTTCCCGTTCGCGGCCATCGGCGGCGGCCTGCTGCTGGCCACCACCGCTGGCGGCGCGGTTCTCGGCGCGGTGGCCGGTCACGCGGCCGCCGGGATGAGCCGCCACGACCTCAAGGAACTGGGCGAGCACCTCGACGCCGGGCAGGCGGGCCTGGTGGTGGTCGGGGTGTCCGACATGGGGGCGAAGATCGAGCGGGCGATGAAGAAGGCCGACAAGGTGGAGGCCAAGGAGCTGAAGGCGGACACCGCCGAGATCGAGGCCGACGCCAAGTCAGCCCAGGGGTAACGGCAGGGCACGGTCCCGCCCGGCTGTTCGGAGTTCTGATTGGCGCGGCGTTCGCCTACCAGAGCAGCCACGCGCTGTTCGTGAGCCTTCGCCGCCGGCTGACCCAAACAGCGCAACACACGGCGTGCTGATCACTCGCTGCAGACTTGCTGGGCGTAATCTGGACAATCGTCAGCATGCGCACATCGTGACGGCGGGCGCGCTGCCGCGGCTGGCCGGTTCAACGCCTTCAATAGGCCTGGCCCGCGGGTGCTTCGAGGAGGCCGCTGCAGCATGGGCGACAGCGAGCCGCGCTCGCGGGACAGCCTGCCGCGCGCCGGGAGACCGCGCGCCCGCACACAGCAGCGAACCAGCGGCCCGGCCATCGTGCTCGTCACCACCAAGCTCCGGCATCCGGTGCTGCGGCCGGGGACGGTTGGCCGCCCGCGGCTGATCGACCTGCTCGCGCCCGGCAAGCTGTGCCCGGTCGTCTCGGTGGTCGCGCCACCAGGCTTCGGCAAAACGACGCTGCTTGCGCAGTGGGCCGGCCAAGGCGGCCAAGCGTTCGCCTGGGTGTCGGTCGAAGAGCCTGACAACGACCCGAAGGTGCTGCTCAGCTACATCGCCGCGGCCCTCAACTCGGTGGCACCGATCGGCGATGAGGTGTTCGCCGCGCTCGCCTCGCCGGGCAGTTCGGTGCCGGGGACGGTCGTGCCGCGGCTGGCGGCGGCGTTCTCCGCGATGACCGCACCGGTGGTGCTGGTCCTCGACGACGTGCACGTGCTGCACAACCGGCAATGCCACGCGGCATTGTCGGCACTGGCCGATCATGTCCCGCCCGGCTCACACCTGGTGCTGGCGGGCCGGGCCCAGCCGCCGCTGCGGCTCGCGCGGCTGCGCGCCGAGGCCAGGCTCACCGAGATCGGCGCCGCCGACCTCGTGCTCAGCCCCGCAGAGGCGGCGTCGCTGCTGCGCGCGGCCGGCGTCGCCCTCGGCGACTTCGAGGTAGCCGAGTTGCACCGGCACACCGAGGGATGGCCCGCGGCGCTGTACCTCGCCGCGCTGCACCTGCGAGAGGGCGGTGCGCTGCCGCGCGCGGCCGTCACCTTCGGCGGCGCCAACCGGCTGGTGAGCGACTACCTGGAGTCTGAGTTGCTGTCCTGGGTTTCACCGTGGCAGCGGCAGTTCCTGACCAGGACAGCGGTGCTCGAGCGGCTGTCGGCGCCGCTGTGCGAGGCGGTACTCGAAGCCCCGGGCAGCGGTGGCACGCTCGCGGAACTGTCCCGGTCGAACCTGCTGCTCGTTCCGCTCGGCGGACGGGACGGCTGGTACCGCTACCACCACTTGTTCCGCGACATGCTGCTGGCCGGCCTGCACCGCGCGGAACCGGAACTGGTCCCGGTGCTGCGGCGCAGGGCCGCGCGCTGGTGTGTGCGGAACGGGCTCCCGGAAGAAGCCCTGGAGTACTCGATCGCGGCCGGTGACGCCGATTCCGCCGCCCAACTGCTGGAAAACCTCGCCGTGCCGGCCCGGCGCCAAGGCCGGGCCGTGACGCTGCAACGCTGGTTCCGGTGGCTGGACGAGCACGGTGAAATCGAGGATCATCCGGCGGTGGCCGCGCTGGGCGCGCTCATCTTCTCGTGGACAGGACGGCCGGGTGAGGCGGACAGGTGGGCCGACGCGGCCGAGCGCCGGCTGGCCGGGGATCCGTCGGGCCCGGGCGACCCGGCCCGGGCCTGGGCCGCCCTGCTCCGGGCCTTCATGTGCCGGCATGGGGTCACCCAGATGCAGGCCGATGCGCAGGAGGCCGCGTGCCGGTTCGCCGCGGAAGGCATTGTCACGCCCGGGGCCGCACTGCTGATGGGGATCGCGCAGCTACTCTCCGGTGACACCGAAACCGGCGACACCACCCTGGCTGACGCGATCCGGATCGGCGAGGGCACCGGCGCGCACGAGGTCACCGCGGCGGCGCTGAGCGAGCGGTCGCTGCTGGCGGCGGCGCGGGGGCACTGGACCGGGGCCGACGCCCTGGCCGGTCAGGCCCATGCGCTGCTGCACCGGGCGGGAGTCACCGAAAGCTATGTGACCCCGCTGGTCTGCGCGGCCCAGGCCAGGGCGGCCCTGCGCCGGGGGGAGGTCACCGAAACCCGCAGGGAACTGGTTCACGCGCAGCGAGCCCGGCCGTTGCTGACCTATACGGTGCCCCATATCGCGGTGCAGGCCCGCGTCGAACTGGCTCGCCTGCAGCTTGACCTCGCGGACCTGCCGGGTGCCAGAACGCTGATGCGGGAGGTCGATGAGCTGCTCCGGCGGCGACCCGGCCTCGGCACCCTGATCGGGCAGGCCCGGGAGTTGCGCATGCGGCTGCAGGGAAGACACGGCCCGGCCGCCCCCGGTGCCTCCGCGCTGACCGCCGCCGAACTGCGGCTGCTGCCGTTGCTGGCCACGCATCTGTCGCTGGCGGACATCGCCGCCGAGCTGGCCCTCTCGCACAACACCGTGAAGTCGCAGACCGCATCGCTCTACCGCAAGCTCATGGCGACGTCCCGTGAGCAGGCGGTCGCCCGGTCACGCGAGCTTGCGCTCCTGGACGGCTGATCTGCTGCCGTAAATGGCGAGCCCGAACAGCACGACCATCTCTACGGCGGTGAACACCAGGAACCAGAACGGGTACCCGGGGAGGCCGGTGATCTGCCCCAGCCCGTTCACCAGCGCTAGCACCGCACCGATCCAGCGGGCGCGCTGGCTGCCGGCGAGCAGGCCGGCGGCCACGGCGAACTGGCCGAGCGCGATGGCCAGCGTGACGAACCCCCACGTGCGGAGGTTGCCGAAGACGTACTGCGGGGTGGCGGCAAAGCTGGCGGAGTGTGCGATCTGGTAGACCCCTGCCCAGAAATTGACGCAGGCAGCAAAGGCCAGCGAGCCGGCCAGGAAGCGGACCAGGCCCCGGATGCGCCGGTCTGACGCGCGGTCAGAGATGGTTGAAGCCGCCGGACTCCTCCTTGGACATGGGCACGGTCACCGGATGCTTGCGGAAGTGAGCCACCGCGTCGCGGAAATCATCGAGAAGCAACGCGGCCATGTCCCGGCTCACCCCCAGACGGACAAGGATGCGCTGCACGGCGATGTCGGACGCCGTCCCGGTAAGAGTGTAGGCCGGTACCTGCCAGCCGCGGGTGCGCAGCCGGTCGGCGAGGTCGAACAGCGTGTACCCCGGGTCCTCGCCCTCGGCGATGCGCCAGGTGACCGTCGGTATCCCGGTGGCCGGATTGCTGTCGCAGAGCAGCTCGAACGGGCCCAGCTTGGCGATCTCGCCGGCCAGGTACTGGCCTATCTCGTAGGAGGCCTGGTGGATGCGCCGGTAGCCCTCGAAGCCCAGGCGCAGGAAGTTGTAGTAGCTGGCGACAATCTGGCCCGCCGGGCGGGAGAAGTTGATCTGGAAGACCGGCATGTCCCCGCCCAGGTAGTTGACGTGGAACACCAGGTCGTCGGGCAGTTCGGCGGCATCGCGGAAGACAACCCAGCCGGCACCCAGTGGGGCCAGGCCGAACTTGTGCCCCGAAGCGCTGATCGACTTGACCCGCGGCAGCCGGAAGTCGAAGACCACCTCGGGGGCGCAGAACGGAGCGAGGAAGCCGCCGCTGGCCCCATCTACGTGAATGTCGATATCCAGGCCGGTATCGGCCTGCAGCTTGTCGAGAGCGGCCGCCATCTCGGCGACCGGCTCGTAGGCGCCGGTGTAGGTGACGCCGAGCGTCGGCACGACCATGATCGTGTTCTCGTCCACCCGTTCCAGCATCGTCGCCGGATCCATCATGTAGCGGCCGTGCGCCATCGGGACCTCGCGCATCTCGATGTCCCAGTAGCGGGCGAACTTGTGCCACACCACCTGCACCGGGCCGCACACCATGTTCGGGTTGTCCACGCTCTTGCCCGCGGCGCGCCGTTTGGCCCGCCACCGCCATTTGGCCGCCATCCCGGCCAGCATGCACGCTTCCGACGAGCCGATGGCCGAGGCGCCGATGGTGTTGGCCGCCTCGGGCGCATTCCACAGGTCGGCCATCATGTGCACGCAGCGCCGTTCTATCTCGGCGCTCTGCGGGTACTCGTCCCTGTCGATCATGTTCTTGTTGACCGACAGCGCCATCAGGGCAAGAACCTCAGGTTCCTCCCATGTCTGGCAGAACGTGGCCAGGTTCTGGCGTGCGTTGCCGTCGAGCATCAGCTCGTCCGACACCACCTGGAACGCCTCCGCGGGCCGGCTCTCCTCGCGGGGGAAGGTGTACTTCGGTACCGGCCTGGTCAGGTCGCGCCCCACGAAAACGCAGTCCGAAATCTGGTCACGGATGGTGTCACGATCATGCAATGGCATGATGCGTATCTTTCCTGCTGACGGGCCCGGCAAGCATCCCCTGCTAAGGGTGGTTCACCGGCTGCCTGGCGTCGAGCTCCACCCAGACCGCCTTGCCGATCTCCGTCTGGCGCACGCCCCACTTGCCCGCCAGGGCCTCGATGAGCACAAACCCGAACCCGGACTCGTCGAGCGTGTCCGGAGTGCGCGGGCGCGGCTCGTGCGTGTCGGTGTCATGCACCTCGATCAGCAGCGACGCCACCTCGAGGTCCAGGTACAGCGCCATGGCGAGCGCCCTGGTCCGCGCGTGCCGCAGCACGTTGCCGACCAGTTCGGAGACCAGCAGCACCGCGGTCTCCTCCAGGTATGCCACCTGCCACGCCGCCAGGGTGTTGCGGGTCGCCTGCCGAGCCAGACCTGCCGCCCGCCCGGTCGCGGGCAGGGTCACGGTCATCTGCCTGGCCACTTTTGCCCCCATCCCATAGTCCGCCGATACATAGGGTCGCCGCCGGACCTGAACGGAATCTCAGTAGATGCTTACGCCCAGCCGGACATTTTCTGATGATTAGCTGACTGTTTGCTGACCTTCCGCAGAGGGCGCCCGCGCTGGCCGCGCGGTATCACCGCACGTCACCCGTCGCCGGGTGAACCGGCGCCCGCGCCGCGACGCGAGCCTTTGTGCATGCCACCATCCGGAGGAACACGGGGATGAGCGCCGAGGCGCCGCCATGCTGACCCTGCCGAGGGCTTAACAACATGGCATTCATCAAGCAACGGTCCATGGCCGCCGCCGAGCCCGGCCGGTATGGCGCGCTGCTGATCCTGCTGATCGCCAGCTATCTGCTGTCCGCGTTCATCACAGCGCGGTGGATCGAGGCGGTGCAGGTGGTGCTGTTCACCGTGGCGGTGCTGCTGGCCCTGCGGAGCGCATCGATACCGCGGCGGGCGGTGCGCCTCGTGCTCATCGTGGCTGTCGTCGGGCTGCCGGTCATGTTCGCCCTTTCGTTCAGCACGGTAACCGGTGACGCCGGCAGCGGGATCGCCGACATATGGACGGCGCTGGTGCTGCTCGCCGCGGCCATAATGATCGTCCGCCGGGTGCTGGCCTTCGGCACGGTGACCCTGCAGAGCATCTACGGCGCGCTCAGCGCGTATCTCGTCATTGGCTTCATGTTCGCCGCAGTCTTCGCGGCGATCTACCACTTCAGCGGCGACCAGTTCTTCGTCGCCGGCGAGGCGGCCAATACGCAGACCTTCCAGTACTTCAGCTACACCACGCTGACGACCCTGGGCTACGGCGATTTCACCGCCGAAGCCAACTCAGGCCGGGCCGTTGCCGTCCTGGAGGCGCTGACCGGCCAGGTCTTCCTGGCCACGCTGGTGGCCCGCCTGGTCGCGGCGTTCCGTTCCTCCGGGGACCGGCACGGCTGAGCGCCGCCCCGGCCGCCCTCGGCACGCGGCCGGGGCGGCGCTCCGGACGGAAGGGTCAGCCAGGCGGCTCCGTGTAACGGCGCTGCTCGTAGACCGTAGATCCCGCACGGGCGCGCCGCCGCGAGATGAGCAGTCCAACCGCTACGCCGAGCCCGACCACGCCGGCCACCATCAAGATCACGCCGATGGCCTGGATATTGAGGTACTTGCCGTGCCAGGTCACCGCGAAGCGCAAGATGGCGCCCACGACGATCAGTGCGATGCTCCCACCGATGGTCATGACACCGTTCTTTCACCAACCTCAGCCTGCCGATTCACCCCGGCCGGGTGAGGTACCGCGCGCCGGTCAGGAACAGCGTGAACGGATACACGAAGAATCACCTTCACGGCGGCCCCTGCGGTACGGCGGCGCGCGCCCGGTCGGGAGGAGATGACCCTTGACCGAGACCGACAGCAACGCAGACAGCAGCGCGCAGGCCGCCGGGCTCACCGAGGACGAGCGGGCCGAGCTGCAACGCCTTCGCACGGAGGTGACCGAATTGCGGAGCAAGCAGTCCGAAATGCGACCACGGCACAGGTTCTCCTGGCGGACCCCGGTCGCCGTAGTGCTCATCGTGATCGGCTGCGTGCTCGCCCCGCTGTCGGTGGTGGGGGTCTGGACGGCCAACCAGGTCTCCGACACCAACCGCTACATCGAGAACATCTCGCCGCTGATCCATGAGCCGGCCGTGCAGAACGCGCTGACCGACAAGATCACCACGCAGATCACCACCCACCTCAACGTGACCGGCCTCACCAGCCAGGCCGCTGGTTTCCTGACCAGCAAGGGCCTGCCGCGTGTCGGCACCCTGCTCCAGACCTTCGGCCCGGCGATCTCCAGCGCGGTCACCGGCTACATCCACAACACCGTGCACAAGATCGTGACCAGCGACCGGTTCGCGAATACCTGGATCCAGGTCAACAGGGTGGCCCACCAGACCCTGGTGCAGGCCCTGTCCGGGCAGAACGGCGCGATCAGCGTCAGCAACGGCCAGGTCACCATCGACCTTGCCCCGTTCATCGCGATCGTCAAGCAGAACCTCGCCGACGCGGGGGTTCACGCTGGTGAACAAGCTGCCCCCGATCCACCCCACGCTGGCGCTGTTCTCCTCGAAGACCCTGGTCCAGGCGCAGACGCTGTACCGGCTGATCAACGACCTGAAGATCGTGCTGCCGATACTGTCGCTGCTGCTGATCGCCGCCGGGGTGTACATCGCCAGGGGCCACCGGCGGGCGCTGATCGGCGCCGGCCTTGGCTTCGCCGCGTCGATGCTGGTCCTGGGTGCGGCCCTGTTGGTATTCCGCGGCGTCTACCTCAACTCGGTCCCCAACAACGTGCTGCCCAGCGACGCCGCCGCCGCCATGTTCGACACGCTGGTCCGGTTCATCAAGGTGGCACTGCGCGCACTGCTGGTGCTGGGCCTGGTGGTGGCGATCGCCGCGTTCTTCACCGGGCCGTCGGTGACCGCGGTGCGGACCCGGGCCGGTTTCACCTCCGCCTTCGGCTGGGTCCGGTCAAGCGGTGAACGCAGGGGCCTGAGCACCGGGCCCGCGGGCCGGTGGACCTACGCGCACCGGACGCGCTGCGCATCTGCGCGGTGGGCCTGGCCGCTATCATCTTCGTGTTCCAGGGCCGCCCGACCGCCGGCAGCGTCATCGTGCTTGTCATCGTCCTGCTCGTGGTCCTCGGGCTGATCGAACTGATCGGCAGGCCACCCGCCAAACCCGAGATCGCCAGCCAGACTTGAGAGGGACAGTGTCCACGCCGAGGCGGCCGCGCCGGGTCCGGCGGTAGCGGTCCGATGCTGATCCAGGCAGCCGGGCTCGCGCTGCTGGCGGCGCTGTCGCCGACGGCGCTGCTGATCGCCGCGGTCTACCTCGGCTCCTCGCGGCCCCGGCTGGTCACCGTGTTCTACCTCGCCGGGGCGGTCGTCATGAGCCTGGTCATGGCCGTGGTGGTCCTGGAGGTGCTGCGCGGTGTCAACCTGCAGCGGCCCGGGGAGCACGAGCCCAGATACGGCCTGCGGCTGGGCCTTGGCATCCTGCTGCTGGCGGCGGCCGTGCGTGGTCGCGCGGCGCAAGCCGCGGCCGCCCGACCCGGCCAAGGCTAACCAGGGGTTCATGTCGAAGATGGTGGCCGACCCGGCGCCGGTGAGCGCGTTCGTCGTCGGCATCCTGATCTTCGCCCCGGGCGTCAGCTTCCTCGCCGCGGTGCAGGTGATCGCGACGGCGCGGGCCAGCTTCGATCTCACGGTCATCGCCCTGATCATCGTCGTGGTCATCAACGTGCTGTTCGTGTGGGCGCCCATCCTGTTCCACCTGGTCTTCCCCGGAGCCACGACGCGTTATCTGACGGCCTTCAACGGCTGGCTGCGCGCACATGGCAAGGTCATCCTCATCTGTGTGCTCGTCGCGGTGGGAGGGATCATGGTTATCAACGGGATCTACGGGCTCGCGGTCGTCCGATGAACTGCGCACCGCCGGATCACCGACCCGGTCGAGACGATGGCCCAGCGCGTCGCCGAGCGGGTGGTGGATCTCGTGCTGAACGCGGTGGACCTGAACGCCATCATCAAGCGGATCGACCTGAACGCAGTGCTGGCGCAGGTGGACCTGAACACGCTGCTGGCCCAGGTCAACGTGACCGCCCTCGTCGAGCAGGTCGATCTCGACGCTGTGCTCGACCAGGTCGACATGAACGCGCTGCTCGCGCGGGTCGACACCGCCGCCCTGCTCGACCAGATCGACGTCAACGCGCTGCTCGCGCGGGTGGACGTGGACACGCTGGTCAAGCAGACCGACCTCGGCGCGGTGATCGCCAGGTCCTCCGGCGGCGCCGCGAGCGAGGTACTGGACGCGGGGCGCAGCACGGCCGTGGGACTTGACCAGTTCATCGACCGCTGGGTGCAGCGCGCCCTGCGGCGCAAGACGCCCGCTCCGGTGGCGCCGCGCGCCCTGCTGGACGGCGAGGTCACTCTTCCCGGTGCCAGCGAAGCAACCGCGGAGGCAACGACACCCCCCGAAAGCAGCGAAGCGCCCGCAGAGGCGACGGCACCGCCTGAAACCACCGAAGCGCCCGCAGAGGCGCCGGCACCGCCCGAAGCCCGCGAAGCGCCCGCGACGGAGGCAACGACATGAGCCCCCACACGCCTGCCCACTCGGTGACCGCACAGGGCCACTACGCGGGCTCGGTGTCCCGGTTCGTGGCCTTCGCCATCGACCTGGCCCTCAGC
Organism: uncultured Actinomycetes bacterium; assembly: GCA_963706115.1. Lineage (GTDB taxonomy): Bacteria > Actinomycetota > Actinomycetes > Streptosporangiales > Streptosporangiaceae > DASXKD01. Next base: position 71,823 of record CAVPMG010000018.1, read on the forward strand.
ACCGGAGTGTTCACGCTTGCCCTCGCAGGAATCTCCTACGTGGCACAGGTCGTGACCGGTACGCAGATCTCCTGGAACCGGCAGAACATCGTGGTCATCGTCCTGTTCGTGGCCTGGGAGTTCTTCTACTTCGGCTACTCCTGGGCGATGAGCGGCCGGACGGCCGGCATGGCGGTGCTCGGCGTGCGGGTGGTCCGTGCGGACGGGCAGGCCATCGACCCGCGGCACGGTGTGCTGCGGGCGCTGGTGTTCCCGCTCAGCTTCCTGCTGCTCGGCCTGGGCTTCCTCGGCATCCTCGTGCAGCGGGAACGCCGCGCCCTGCACGACCTCATCGCGGGCACCGCGGTGGTCTACGCGTGGGACGCGCGGGCGGCCAGGCTCAGGTTCCTCGCCCGCGAGGCCGAACTTGCCCGCATCCCCCCTGACGGGTGACGCCGGCACCGCCGCCGAGCGGTAACTGTGGGCCTGTGGACCGGGCACGGGGTCCACCCCTGCCTATCGACCAGGAGGAACCTGTCCATGACTACGCCCACCAAGATCGAAGTCGACGCTGCCACCGAGGAACATCTGGCCAGGCTGGCGATGAGCGATCCGGAGATGCTGCTGGCAGGCCTGGAGGCCCGGGCCGACTGGCAGGCGACAAGCGGCCTGGACTCGCGCACCTACTCGCTGGCCAAGATCGCCGCCCTCATCGCGCTCGACGCTCCCCCGGCCTCCTACCTGTGGCAGGTGGCCAACGCCGTGGCGGCCGGCTGCACGGCACAGGACATCCTCGGCGTGCTCATCGCGGTCGCACCGCAGGTCGGCGGCCCGAGAACGGTCGCTGCCGCGCCGGAAATCATGGTTGCCCTCGGCCTCACCCTGCCCGCTGAGGTGGACGGCCCGGTCGAGTAGGCCCGGCCTGGACCAGCACAACGACGAAGGAGGCAGGTCATGCTAAGGCGACGACGCCCGTTGCTGCGCGCGGCCGCGGTTGGCGGTACCGCGTACGCGGTCGGCAGGCACTCGGGACGACAGAGGGAAGAGGCGGCGCAGGCGGAGGCCGATCAGAACCAGCGGCTCTGCGGACCTTGAGCAGCAGCAGTACCAGCAGCAGCAGTATCAGCAGCCACCACCGCCGCCCCCACAGCAGGCGGCTCCGGCGGGGCCGTCCATGCTCGACCAGCTCAACCAGCTCAACGAACTGCACCAGCAGGGCGCGCTGAGTGATGCGGAGTTCTCGGCCGCCAAGGCCAAGCTGCTCGGCAACTGAACCAGGGTGCCCGGGTGAATCCGGGCGCCCGGTTCGGGCGGGGTCACCGGTTCCTGCGCGCTGGGCGCGGCGGCCTGGGTTTCCTGTGGGCTCCGGCCCGGCAGGCTGATGCTCGGCACGCTGGGAATCTGGGCCGTGCTCAGGGCAGGCCGTCCAGCGGATCCCGGTCGGCCTCTCCGGTGAAGGACGCCGTGACCACCTGCTCTGGCCGGCGGGTCTCCATTTGGGCGAGCCGGGTCAGCGTGAGCCGGTCCGCCCGGGTCAGCGGGGGCTGGGTGACCGAGCGGGGCCACAGCCGGTAGCGCAGCACCACGTTGATCTCAGCGGCCAGCAGGGTGAGCTGTGAGCCCAGGTACAGCCAGGACAGCAAGGTGATGACGACGGCGAAGACGCCGTAGGTGGCGCTGGCCTGCTGCAGCCCTCTGGCGACATACCAGGTGCCGATGAGCTGCAGCGTCTGCCAGAAAACCGCGGCGCAGACCACGCCGACCGCCACGTCGCGGGGGCGCAGCGGCTCGGCGGTGAGCACCATGAACGCGAGCAGGAACAGCCCGAGGTTGACAACGAGCGCGGCGGCCACGCCGAACACCGTGGCGGCCGTGCTGTTCGCGATCGCGGTGGCGAACGTGGTGAGCGCGGTGGAGGAGAGTATTCCCAGGCCGAGCAGGCCGATCGCGCCGAACGTGCGCAGGTATCGCTTGAAGATGTTCGGCCACCGGACGTAGGGGATGTTCCATACGGTGTTCATCGCGTTCTGCGCGGCGAATCCGATGCCAAGGCTGCCGTAGATGGTGCCGATGATGCCGATGATCAGGGCGGTGCTGCTGCCTTCCAGCGGGTGCACCTCGGACTTGATCTGGTCGCCGATCACCGGGATCTTCCCCACCGCGGAGTTGATGATGCTTTCGCGCAGCGCGGGGTTGCCGGCCAGCACGAAGCCGAGGATGGTGGCCAGCAGCAACAACAGCGGGAACAGCGCGAACAGCCCGTAGTAGGCCATCAGCGCGGCCTTGCCCCCCGCCTGGTCGTTGCCGAACTTCTGCATCACCGCCCACGGGAACGCCAGCACGACATGGCGCTGCTGGAACCGGTCGATGCGGCGGACCTGCCGCTCGGGCCAGCTCACCTGTGGCGCGGTCATACGTATTCGCGGCGCCGCATCCAGGCGAGGGTCAGCCATCCCCAGATCGGCGGCAGGTAGGCGGCGAACAGCCGCTGGATGAACACGGCGGCCACGGCCTGGCTCTGCGGCACGCCCGCGCTGGTGAGCCCGGCGATGAGGCCGGCCTCCACGACCCCGGCGCCGCCGGGGACCGGGATCGCAGCGCCGATCAGCCCGGCCGCCATGTTCACCACGAACAGCGTGGCGAGGCTCACGTGCTCGCCCACCGCGTGCAGGGACGCCCCGAGGGCCAGCACGATGACAAGCTGGCTCAGCACCGAACCAGCGAGCACATAGAAGATCTTCCGCGGCTGGGTGGCGATGGTCTTGAGGTCGGCCCAGATCTGTACCAGGTGCGGGCGGACGCGGGCACTGGCCAGCCGCCGCAGCCGTGGGACCACGGTGAGCAGCATGGCCGCGACCCCTGCCGCGACCACCACGACGATGATGATCCATACGGCCGTCTGGCGGTCACCCGAGGTCTCGGGCACGTGGAAGGACCCGGCGGCGAAGATGAGCGAGACGACGAGCAGCAGGCCCTTGGCTACCCAGCCGGCCGTGGTAGCGATCGCCCCGGAACTGAGGGCTGTGGCCGCGTCGTAGCCCTGGCGCTGGAAGAACCGCACCCGGACCGCGAACACGGCAACGTCACCACCGACCAGCGCGACGAACTCGTCCGCCGTCTCCAGCGCGAGGCACCGGCCGAAGGGGAGCTGCCCGGGTACGGCCCCGATGATCACCCAGGCCTGGCCCACGATGGGGAGCTGGGCGAGCACGAACGCCAGCGTGACCCAGCCCCAGCTTGCCCCCTTGATGACTTCGAGGGACCCGGAGGCATCGGAGAGCACCCCGATGATCGCCCACAGGCCGATCAGTGACCCGACGCCGAAGACCAGGTTGACCCAGCTGATCCTTTTCGGCTCGGCGAGCTTGGGCACCTCGATGCCGGCCGCCGCGGCCACCGCTGTCCGCAGTCCGGAGAGCAGGTCCTTGTGCCCTTTGAGGGCCCCGACCGTGACCGGATCCAGCGCCGCGCGCTGCAGGTGGACGAGGGCGCCGCGTGCGGTGTCGAGGTCAAGCACCCGGGCGGCCGCGGCGGCGGTGCGGTCCACCCCGGCACGCACCGCCATGGCGGCCAGCACCGCGGCGAGGTCGGCATCGAGGCGGCCGGCCGGTGCCGACGCCGACGCCGAGCGGAACGCCCTGATGCAGACGCCCTGGCCGGACAGCAGGATCGTGTCCTGCCCGAGCGCACCGTGGGCGATGCCTGCCATGCGCAGCCGGAGCGCGGCAGCCAGGATCTCATCGAGCATGCCATCGGGAACGGTGGACAGATCGGCGTCGGCGAGGAGCGTGCCGCTGGGCAGCCTGGTGACGATCGCGGTGTCCCCGCTGGCCCCGAACCGGCCCACCGCAAGCACCTCGGGCACCAGCACACCGGCCCGGCCGGCCGTGAGTGTCAGGTAGGCCTCGTGCTCGACCAGCAGGTCACGGTTGAGGATGAGGGTCGGCCCGGAGTCACGGTAGAAGCAGAATCGCCAGAGCTTGGCCAGCACCCGGGCGTCGGTGGCGTCGCGGCCGTAGACCGACAATTCGACCGTGCCACCGGTGCCGTCCTGGCCGGTGAACTTCTCCAGCCCCCAGGCCTGGCGCGGTGCCCGGACGACGCCGGTGAGCCGCACGCCGAGATCGGCGATCCCGCCGGCCACCTCCGCCGCGGAGGGCAGCCCGAGCGGAGACCCCAGGGCCAGGTGCAGTGCCGCGGCGACGCCCCAGCCGATGGCCACGCTGGACAGGGCGTTGACCGGCAGCGCCGCGCCGGCCGCGACGCTGGTGAGTACCGCAACCGCGATCAGGAACGACACCAGGCGATGCAGCGCGCGGCGCAGGTAGGGCAGCGCGGTCCCGGCAACGGCGATGGTGACCGCGAAGGAGACCAGGGGATAGCTGGTGTCCACCCCGGCCAGCGCCGTGGTGCCCGGCCTGCCCGCGGCCGGCCCGAGAGCCGCGCCGAGCAGTGCGCAGACGGCCCAGGCCGCCAGCCCTGCCACGACGACCCGGCGGACCGCGGCCAGCCGCGGCACCAGCAGGGCGAGGACGGCCAGCCCGGCCACCACGCCCAAGGAGCCGAGCCAGAACAGCGCGGTGACCAGCCAGCTGATCGCGGCGGGGGGCGGGTTCAGGGCATGCACGATGGCGAGTTCGGTGGCCGAGTTGGCGCGCATGACCGGGATGGATACGGCCACCACGAGGATGGCGAACCCAAGCCGGAAGGCATCGGAGGCACGCCGGCGCAGCGTGCCGCCGCCCCGTGGGCCGAGGAACACCCTGCGCAGGTGGCCGGTGGCGACCGGGCTCTCGGCCGTCAGCATGACGGCGCCGTCGCCTGCCGCCGTGACCGGGCCGCCGGCCGCCGCCGTGACCGGCCCGTCACCTTCAGCCCTGACCGGGCCGCCGCCCGCGGGGCTCACCGGCCGACCGGCGAAGTGCCACGGACGACGCACCGGAAGCCCAGGTGACAGGTGGCGGTGTCGACCGCCTCGCTCTGCCGGGCCGCAGGCCGGTAGCGCCAGCCATAGCTGGGCGTCGCACAGGTGCGAGCCGCCCTGATGCACCCGGCGCGGCAGGTGCGCTCCGGGCCCGCCGGGATGCCGCCAGCTCGCCCCGGGCACGTACGCCCACCAGTTGCGGAATAGAAGTCGGCCGAGCCCATCCAGAACGTGCCGCCCGGGATCGGCTTCATGCGCCGAAGCTGCTGCCGTGTCGTGGACATGCCGCGCACGCTCCCGGGTTCTCACGCCTTGACCGTGACCATAGGGATCACCGCGGCGGCCAGCACCACCCCGCGCGGGTGAGGCGGTAGCGATGCGCAACCGCCGGAAGGCCGCTCTCACCCAGGGCGGGTGACGACATGCCCGGGAGGGCTGGCCAGCATCGATGGGAGCAGGGGCGCTGGACCTAAGGAGACGGCCATGGTTGACGGCGACGGCGCAGAGCCCGCACCCCCCGCGATGCTGGCCGGCTCGTGGCAGACGGCGATGTTCCTCGGCGCGGCGACCCTGATCCTCGGGCTTATCGTGACCTTGCACCCGACCACCTCGGTGAACGTGATCGCGGTGCTGCTGGGCATCCTGATGATCCTCTCGGGCATCTTCCACCTGATCCGGATCTTCGACACGGCCGAGCCGCACCGGGTCTGGCTGGGCATCACCGGGCTGCTTTTCGTCGTCATCGGCGTCGTCCTGATCCGGCATCTGCACCTGACCCGGTCACTCATCGGCCTGATCATCGGCATCACCTGGATAGTCCAGGGGCTTGCCGCGCTCATCGGGGGAATCTCCGGCGGTGTCCGTGAGGGCCGTGCCTGGTGGCTCGTCTTCGGCGTGGCGAGCCTCATCGCGGGGATCGCCGTGGCGGCCACGCCCGCCTCGTCACTGGACGTCCTGGCCCTCCTGCTGGGTATCTGGTTCATGGTGATGGGCGTGTTCGAGATCATTGGCGGGCTGCTGCTCCGGCACGCCGTGCGGGCCAGGGAGATGTCCCACGCTTAGCCGGACTCATCCAACGGGGAGAAGCCGACGATGCCTGAAGCGATGACCGAGGTTCCGCCTCGGCGTCCCTTGCGGTATCAGCTCGACACCGGCCTGGTCCGGCTGACCACGGCGGAGCGCGCCGCCAGGGGCAAGGCGGCCCGGGCGGCAGTCCCCCGCACCAGCCACGCGGTGTTCGAGCCCGCCCCGGACCGCCCCGACCCGATCGCCCTGCTCGAGGAGCAGGCGGTGACCCGGGTGCCCGAGCTGGTGCCGGTCCGCTGGGGCCGGATGCTGGTCTCACCCTTCACCTACTACCGGGGGGCCGCCCTGCCGATGGCCAGTGACCTGGCCACCACGCCGGTTTCCGGGCTGCCGGTGCAGGCGTGCGGCGATGCGCACCTGTCCAACTTCGGCATCTTCGGCTCCGCCGAGCGGCGCCTGGTGTTCGACGTCAACGACTTCGACGAGACCCTGCCGGGCCCGTGGGAGTGGGACGTCAAGCGGCTGGCCGCCAGCCTGGAGGTGGCGGGACGGGACAACGCGTACCCCGCCAAGCAGCGCCGCGACATCGTCATGGCGGCGGTCGCCAGCTACCGGCTCGCGATGCGCGGCTTCGCGACCATGACCAACCTGGACGTCTGGTACGCCCGCACCGACGTGGACCAGTTGCGCGCCGACCTCGACGCCCAGCTCAGTGCGAGCCAGCGAAAACGGCTCGACCAGGGCATCGCCAAGGCACGGACCAGGGACAGCATGCGGGCGGTGGCCAAGCTGACGCGCATCGTGGACGGGCGGCCACAGATCATCTCCGACCCACCGCTGCTCGTACCCGTCGCCGAACTGCTGCCCGGTGACGCGGACCGGACGAACTTCACCGAACAACTGAAAAGCCTCATCGGGCAGTACCGGCGCACGCTGGAAACCGACCGCCGGTACCTGCTCGAGCAGTTCGAGCCGTGCGACCTGGCCCGCAAGGTCGTCGGCGTGGGCAGTGTCGGCACCCGGTGCTGGATCATGCTGTTCCTCGGCCGCGACACCGCCGACCCGTTGTTCCTGCAGATCAAGGAGGCGGAGAAGTCGGTGCTCAGCCGGTTCGTGGGTGCCAGCAGGTACACCAACCAGGGCCAGCGAGTGGTCGCGGGCCAGCGGCTGATGCAGGCGGCCAGCGACATCTTCCTCGGCTGGCAGCGGACCGAGGCCGGGCTGGACGGCCGGACCCGCGACTTCTACGTGCGCCAGCTCAGGGACTGGAAGTTCTCCCTCGACATCGCGACCATGATCCCGGCGGGCATGCGGGCCTACGGCGAGCTGTGCGGCTGGACCCTGGCACGGGCCCACGCCCGCTCCGGCGACCGCATCGCGATCGCCTCCTACCTCGGCACTTCCGATGTGTTCGACCGTGCCATCGCGGAATTCGCGAGCGTGTACGCCGACCAGAACGAACGCGACTACGAGGCGCTGGCCGTCGCCGCCAAAGAGGGACGGATCACCGCCGAGTCCGGCTTGTGAGCCTCGCGCAGGAGGAACCGTGACGACGCCGGCACCCGACCCTGCCGCGCTGCTGCGGTCCCGCAACTACGTGCGGCTGCTGCTGCTCGCGGCGATCATCGGCGCGCCCATCTCGGCGGTGGCCTACGGCTTCCTCGCGCTGGTCGCCAAGCTGCAGCAGTGGGTGTTCACCGACCTGCCCAAGGGCCTGGGCTTCCACGGGACGCCGCTGTGGTGGCCGGTCCCGCCTCTCGCGCTGGCCGGGCTCCTGGTCGCGCTCACCCTCAAGTACCTGCCGGGAACCGGGGGACACTCACCGGCCGACGGACTCAAGACGGGAGGGCCGCAGCCAGGGCCGGCCGACCTCCCTGGCGTGGCCCTCGCCGCACTCGCCACCCTCAGCCTGGGCGTGGTGCTCGGGCCCGAGGCGCCGCTGATCGCCCTCGGCGGCGGCCTGGGCGTGTGCGCGGTCCGGCTCGCCAGGAAGGACGCTCCGCCGCAGGTCACCACGATGGTGGCCGCCGCCGGCAGTTTCACCGCGATCAGCACGCTCTTCGGCTCACCGCTGCTCGGCGCCTTCCTGCTGATGGAGGCGGCCGGGATCGCCGGGGCAACGCTGGAACTGGTGCTGGTGCCCGGCCTGCTGGCCTCGGGGATCGGCTCGCTCATCTTCATCGGCCTGGATAACTGGACCGGGCTCGGCACCTTCTCGCTGGCGATCCCCGGCCTGCCGCCACGTCGGGCTCGCCGACCGGCGCCGACTTCGGCTGGGCGCTGGTCATCGGGGTGGCCGCCGCCTTCGTCGGCGCCGCGATCAAGCGGCTGGCCCTGGCGCTCCGGCCGCACGTGGAGTACCGGGTCCTCGCCACGGTAGTGGCTGGCCTGGCCGTCGCCGGGCTGGCCATCGGGTACGCGGCGGCCACCGGCAAGCAGGCGACCGATGTCCTGTTCTCCGGGCAGGACGCGCTCGGCCCGCTGATCGTCCACAGCGCCGGTTACACGGTGGGCGCGGTCGTGCTGCTCGTGGTCTGTAAGGGCGTTGCCTACGCGGTGTCGATGAGCGGTTTCCGCGGTGGCCCGGTCTTTCCCGCCATGTTCGTCGGGGCCGCCGGCGGGCTCGCGCTGTCGCACCTGCCCGGGCTTGAGCCGATACCCGCCGCGGCGATGGGGATCGGTGCCATGTGCGCGGTGATGCTCCGGCTGCCGATGACATCCGTCCTGCTGGCCACCGTGCTGCTCACCTCGGACGGCCTGGCCGTCATGCCGGTGGTGATCGTCGCGGTCGTGGTGGCCTATGTGACGTCGGCGTGGCTCATCCCGGCGCCCAAGCCGGCCCCGGCGCAGCCGGCCGCAGGCCGGGCGGCCCTCGGCGGGCCGCCCGCCGCGGGGTCAGTGCCGACCGTGCCGGTATCTGCTCGGCAAGACCGCGCCGATAAGCCACAGGACGGGGAAGATGAAGCCGATCAGGCCTAGGACCCAGTGACCCTTGCGGAAGGTCATGACGGCCAGGGTTGCTATCAGAACCAGATATAGGATTCCTAGGCCTATGTACCAAACATTCATTGCGCTGACATCCATTCGGATATGGCCCGGAATCCGGGCAGCGAATCGCTATTCGTGGTAGCGGGACTTGTATCAGCAGGCCAGCACACCGCGAAATTGCATGCGAACCGAGAACCCTCGGCGGGCATCATAAGAGGCACCGCCGGTGCGCGCACCACGGAAAGGCAGTTCGGCGGAAATGGGCTCGCGAAACAGTGGCGCCGGCCGCCCGGCCGGCGACGGAGAACGTGCCCCGCTGTGTGGTCATGCCGGACGGGCAGCCGGACGCGGTCCTTACTGACTGGCAGCCCCACCGTGCAGGGCCTCCTGAAGCTCGGCCTCGCCCTCCTTGGACAGCGAGGTCTTCAGCACGGTGCCGCCGTACTTGCTCAGCGCCTCGATGGCCTTGTCCGGCGTGATCTTCTCCACCATCAGGAACAGCGCCGACGTTCCCGGCTGCAGCATGCCGCGCACCTGGTCCTGGAACTCCCGGTCGATCCCCGACTTGGTGACCTTGCCCATGAGGGCTCCGAGGCCCGCGCCCACGGCCATGCCGAACACCGGGATGAAGAACAGCAGGCCGAACAGCAGGCCCCAGAACATGCCCCACGTCGCACCGGCGCCCACCGGCTTGTGGGCGGTGTGCACGTGGTACTTGCCCTCCTGTGTCCCGGACGATCGACGCGATCGCGTCGGGTTCGATGATGAGATCCCGCGCGAGCCTGCGCGCCTCCTCGGCGGCGGCCTCGCCGGTGGCCTCATCGGGGTAGCCGATGGCAATCAAGTCAGCCATGACGCCTCTTTCTCCTTCTACCTTGGATGGAATCCGGCTCAGTTCATCAAGTCAGGCGCGGCACTGCTCCACCCCCGGCGGGTGATACCGCAGCCGGCAGCGCCCCAGGTGAGCGGGCCTTTGAGCTCCTGCGATCACATCGGGGGCTCGTTGTAGCGGCGCTCCTCGTACACCTGCGCCGAGCGGCGGTCGTTACGCCTGATCACCATGAAGAGCAGGGAAAGAGCCAGGCCGAGCACCCCGGCGACCATGAGGATCACGCCGATGACCTGGAGGTCCACGTGCGCTGGCTGCCAGGTCACGCCGAACCGGAGAATCGCGCCGATAACGATGAGGGCGACGCTGGCACCGATGGTCACCGCAATTGCCACCTCCTCGGGCACCTTCCACAGTGCCCGAGAGTTCCACGGATCGCCTCGCCCGGTACGGGTGACCCTGCTCGCCAGGCAGGTAGCTGAAAGCAACGAGGCATAACTGTCCGTTATATAACACGCCGATCGCGCCAGCAGGATCGCGCCCGTGCCGCGCGGAATGGCTTGAACGGACACGCGACATCATTCCTAGCCAAACCTTGATTCGTTTATTACCCTCAACGGAGTGCACCATGGCGGTCGAATCGGCACAGGAGGGCAACCGGGGCAAGGCCTTGGCGCTTATGCTTCGATGTCCTCTGCTCTGGCTGGGCTGGATGCGCCGATCGAGACCAAGCTCTATCCGCCGGGTGTCCGGGCCGAGTGGGTGGAGCGGTCGGCACTCATCGACGAACTGGCACAGGCCACCACGAAGCTGGTGCTGGTGGATGCTCCGGCCGGGTTCGGGAAGACCACCCTCGTCGCGCAGTGGCGGTCCAGCGCGGCGGAGACCAGGCCCTTCGCCTGGGTCTCGCTCGACCGCGGCGACAGCGACCCAGGCCGGCTCTGGTGGTATGTGGTCAGCGCGCTGACCAGGGCCTGCCCGGAGATCGACGGCGAGGCGATCCTGGATGAACTGCGGGCGCAGGCCCCGGAGTTCCCGAAGCCGGTGCTGCCCATGCTGGCCAACGAACTGGCCGCGATCTCGGCACCGGTGGTCCTTGTGCTCGACGACTACCACGTGATCAGAGACCGAAGCTGCCACGAGCAGATCGCGTTCCTGCTGCTCCACCTGCCGCCGACCGCGCAGCTCGTGATCATCACCAGGGCCGACCCGCCGCTGCCGCTGGCCCGGCTGCGGGCCGCCGGGGAGATGACCGAGGTACGGGCCCGGGAACTGCGGTTCACCCCTGACGAGGCCGCGGAGCTGCTGCTCGCCGTGGCCGGCGTCGAGCTCAGCGAACCTGACCTGGATCAGCTCGTGGAACGGACCGAGGGATGGCCCGCCGGGGTGTACCTGGCCGCCATCTCGCTGCGCGATCACCCGTCGCCGCACGCCTTCATCCGTCAGTTCACCGGCAACAACCGGTTCATCGTGGACTTCCTTGCCGAGGAGGTACTCAGCCGCCAGCCCGCCGAGATCCAGGAGTTCCTGGCCAGGACGTCGGTGCTGGCCCGGTTCTGCGCCCCGCTCTGCGACGTGGTCACCGCATCGGCGGGCGCCACCGGGATCATCGAGATGCTCGAACGGGAGAACCTGTTCCTGGTGCCGCTGGACGACAACCGGCAGTGGTACCGGTACCACCACCTGTTCGCTCAGCTGCTGCGCAGCCGCCTCGCCCGGACCGAGCCGGCGCTGGTGACGACCCTGCACGCGCGGGCGAGCGCCTGGCATGAGGCCGCCGGGTCGGCGGAGGAGGCGGTACACCACGCACTCGCCGCGGGCGACGCCAGCAGGGCTGTCGCGCTTATCGCCCGCTACTGGCACGCCTACGTCGACAAGGGCAGGACGGCGACCGTGTGCGGCTGGATGCGCGCGCTCGGCGATGACCGGATCGCCGGCTATCCGCTCGCGGCGCACTGCGCGGCCTGGGCGGCGGCTCTTTCCGGCGACCAGAAGGGCGTGCGGCGCTGGCTGCCGGCCATCGAAGCGGGCCGCTACGACGGCCCGCTCCCCGACGGCATGCGCTCGCTCCAATCCTCCGCGGCGCTGCTGCGCGCCTCCTTCGGCTTCGACGGCCTGCCGGTGATGCTCGACGCGGCGCAGACGGCGGCCTCGATCGAGGAGGACCCGGCCTCGCCGTACTTTGCCCTGGCCAGGAGCGCGCTGGGTTTCTCCCACTTCCTGAGCGGCGATCTCCAGGCCGCTGCGCCTCCCCTGGAGGAGGCGGTGAACAGCGAGGCGTCGCTGCAGTTGATCCGCATGTTCGCCTTGGCCGTGCAGGCCATGGTCCTGGTCGGGCTGGGCAGGGTGCCGAGGGCACGGGAATGCGCACACGCCGCCCGCGACCTCGCGATCAAGGGCGATCTCGGCAGGTCGCCGCAGACCGTCATGGCCTATGCCGCGACCGCGGCGGTGTATGCCGCCGAGGACCGGTTCGAAGAGGCCCTGCGGGAGCTTGAGCCCGTGCTGGACCTGCGCAGGAAGAACTCCGGCCTCGGGCCCTGGAGCACGATCGTGCCGACCTTCCTGCTGGCCCGGATCCGGCTGGCCCTTGGCGATGTCGCCGGGGCCGCGGAACTGGCCGAGGAGGCACGGGAGGTGCTGACCGCCCTGCCGGACGGCACCGAGATGCTTCAGGCACGCCTGGCCGATCTCGACCGGCGCCTGGCCCGCCCGTCGCGTGAGGCGGACAACACCGAGCCGTTGACCGACCGCGAGGTGGTGGTGCTGCGCATGCTCGGCGGCACGCTGTCGCTTCGCGAGATCGGGCACGAGTTGTACGTGTCGGCGAACACGGTCAAGACCCACACCCAGGCCATCTACCGCAAGCTGGGTGTCTCCTCGCGGCACGACGCGGTGGCACGCGGCAAACGACTGGGAATCTAACGCCGTCAGATCACCCGGGTGAACCGGAGATCGGGCGGATTTCTCACCCAGTCAATGTGTAAAAAGGGTGTAGGTCCAGACGTCCGGGGCAGAGCAGGCAAACAGTCGCTGCGCCTCGTGCCATCGAAGGAACAAGCCATGAGCGGGTCTGCGAACCATCGCCAGCGATACCGGATCATCCTCCGGGGTGAATGTCAGCAGTTGCTGGCGAGCATCCTGGACGGGTTCTCGGTCGAGTCTGGCCGGGGCTGGACCTGCATTATGGCCTCGGTGCGCGATGAGTCGGAACTATATGGCCTGATAGACCGGCTTCAGGAATTTGCATTGCATATTGTCAGTTTGAACGAACTCGGCCCCGATGTGCTGCGCCCGGAGACGGCACTGGGCAGCACCCGGTGAGGCGCCAGGCAGGGTGAACCGCGGCAGGGTGCGGCCGTGCGGCGCGCGTGCCCGGGTGTGGTCTTAGCGCAGCTCCAGCGAAGCACCCAGTCCGTCCCCGCGCCGGCGCCCGTACGGCGCGGGGACGGACCAGGTCAGAGCAGGCCGAGTTTCTTCGCCCGGCGGACGGCTTCGCCGCGGTGCGTCACCGCAAGCTTGCGGTAGATGCTCTTGAGATGCGTCTTGACGGTGTTCACCGAGATGTACATCTCGCTAGCGATCTCGGCCGTACTCTCCATGGCCGAGACGTGTTCCAGCACCTCGCGCTCGCGCTCGCTCAGCGGCTCCACGATCACCGGCGTCTCCCTGTTCCCCGGTTGCCTGACCTCCATCCAGCCCGGCCTGATCAGGTCCGGCTCCAGCACGCGGCGGTAGGCCTGAGCCAGTTCCGGATCCCGCTGCAGGACCGGCCGGAGCCAGTCACGTTCCATCACGAAGGGCAGCCGGCACAGTTCGGGTTCGCCCAGCCGCAGCGCGTGTTCCAGTGACCGGCGGCCGCGCGCGGCGTCCCCGGCGCCATAGTTCAGCCGCGCGTCGACCAGCCAGGCCGCCATGCGCACCCCGCTGGTGGCCTCTGTGCCGGAAGGCGCGGCGGCGAGCACGCGCGCGGCCGCCTGCCGGTCCGCGGATGCCAGCAGTGCGCGCGCGAGCGCGACCGTGGCTGCGAGCGAGGACTCCGGCCCAGCGGCCATGGCCACGTCGATGGCGGACTGGTAGTCCTCCGCGGCGGTATGGGCCCAGGACTCGAGCAGCAGCATCCGATGCTCGATCCAGGCGGGCGGTGACCAGCCCTCCCTGGCCCGGCTGACAATGTCCAGAACGGCCCGGCCGCGGCCTTCGGCCAGGCCGTACCTGGCGGCCATGAGGCTCGCCAGTACGCCGATCAGCCTGTCCGGCCGGGCCCGCAGGGCGTCCTCGGCCCGCTTGTGCCAGCGGCGGGCTGGCGGCAGCTCGTTCCTTTCCACGTGCACCGAGGCGAGCGCCACCTCTGCCGCGGCGCCGCAGACGCTCACCTGCCGGTCGGCGCCGTCCCCCGGCCTGGTGGCCGACTCGGCCGCCAGTTCCTCGGCGCGGCTCAGCCTGCCCCGCAGCGCCTCGATCAGCGCGAGATGCCCGAGGAAGTCGGCGCGCCCGGTCTCGCCGGGAGCGGCCCGGCCGGGGACTACGCCCGAGGCGAAGATGGCCACGGCCTCGTCAAAGCGGCCCGACCACAGTTCCACGGCACCGCGGCCGGCGAGCACCTGGGCCTGGTTCCACGGACGCCGGGCCAGTTGCTGCCGGGGAACGGCTTCGATCGCAGCCGCCGCGCTCTCGGCCGCGGCCGAAGCCGCGCCGGTGTCGTCGGTGCTCCGCGCGAGGGCGATGCGGATCAGCGCGGCGGCCAGCCGGGACGGTGTTTCCGCGTCCGCGGGCAGCTTGGCGAGCAGGCCCTCGGCGGCCCGGACGAAGGCGCGGCTCGTGGCGTTCTCGACGCGGGCAAGCTCGATCGCCGCGGCGACAAGCAGCGGCTGCGGCGCCGTCCACCGCACTTCGCGTGGCATGTGCCGGAAGCCGTCGGCAAGTACCTCGTTGCCCTGGGGGTCGATGAGCTCACCCACGGCAAGCTCGTCCACCACGGTGCTCGCCGCGAACTGCCAGTCACCGGCGTCCGCGGCGTGGCGCACCGCCTCGCCGAGGTAGCCGTGCCGGCGGAACCACCTCGCCGCGCGCAGGTGCAGGTCCTGCAGGCCGCCGGGGTCGTCGCGGCGCAGCTTCAGCCGCAGGACGGCCGCGAACAGCGAGTGGTAGCGGTACCAGCCGCCCTCATCCCGCTGGACGAGCGCGTTCACATGCGCGAGGTCGGGGAGCAGGGCGGCTTCGGAGTCCGCGCCGGCGACCTCGCTGGCAAGCTCGGTGTTGATCCGGTCGAGGATGCTGGTGCGCAGCAGGAAGTTCCTGATGTGCGGCGGCTGGGCGTTGAGCACCTCCTCCACCAGGTAGCTGGCGACGGCGCTGTCTTCGGCGACCAGTTCCTTGACGAACTGATCGGGGTCGGCGTGCCCGTCCATCGAGATCGCGGCCAGGCGCAGGATCGCCGCCCAGCCCTCGGCCCGCCTGGTGAGCCGGTCCAGCGACTCCTCCGACAGCCCGATGCCGTGCTGCGCCATGAGCAGGCAGGCTTCGGGGGTGGTGAAGGCGAGGTCACTCGCCCGGATCTCGGTGAGTTCCCCGGTGAGCCGGTACCGGTGCAGCGGCAGCAGCGGATCGATCCGCGAGGCGACCACCAGCCGCAGCCCCGGGGTGGCGTGCTTCAGCACGTAGGCCAGCCCTTCGAGGACCTTGGCGCTGGTCAGCAGGTGGACATCGTCGAGGACAAGGGTGACCGGAGGATCCTGGGCCGCCATCAGCGAGGCGAACCGGAGCAGGAACTCATGGTCCACCGGGTACCGGCGCACCGCCGCGGACATTGTCCTGGGAAAATGCACACCGGCCCGGCGCAGTGCCTCTAGAACGTAGGACCAGAACACTCTTGGCTGGTTGTCGTGGTCGTCGATGGTGACCCACGCGGCCGTGCCGCCCGCGGCCCACAGGGCGAGGGCCATCGTCTTGCCCGCCCCCGGAGGCCCGGTCAGCGCCGTCACCGGGCCACGGGCGCCCCGGGCGATGAGCGCCTGGATACGTGGCCGCGGTATCAGCCATTCGGGCACGCCAGGCACGGTGACCTTGGACGCCAGGAGTGGATCGCCAGCCCCCGCTGTCTGCCGCCCGGAGCCGGCGGTCTCGGGAATGGTCACACTGGTCACCATCGCCACCGCCTCGCCACTCGGCGAGCGGCAGCCGCCGGCCGGCTCCGCTTGCCTAGCGGGCTAGCCCGCCTGACATCCGTTTTCGCATGCACCCGGGTGACCCGTCATCACCCTCCAGCGATCTCACCTGGGTGAGGAAACCCGGCTCACGGGCCGGGCCGGATCACCCGTACCGAGTGGGGTGCCAACTGCCCGGCGGGAGCAGGGTGGGATGACTGTGGCGTTTTCCTGGAAACCTTGGGGGCCTGCGGTGCCGTCCGTGTATTACGAGATCCGCATAGCCGGAGTCCTCCCTGCCGAAGCTCTGCTCGACTTCGACCGGCTCAGCGCCTCTGTGCACCAGGTCGAAACGGTGGTGCATGGCCCGCTCCAGGACCAGGCGGCGCTGCATGGGCTCCTGGCCAGGCTGGAGACCTTCGGCGTCCAGGTCATCGAGGTGCGCCGTCTGCAGGACGAGACCTGACTTGTGCGCGCGCTGCGCGCGCGCGACCAGGGTGCCGCTGCCGTGTGATTCCGGTGCCGCTCCCCGCCAGCGGTACGCTATGCACGCAAAAGCGACGGTGCCGGAGGCAGGCGGTCAATGGCGGGTGGAAGCCCCGAGGAGATGGTCAACGGCAGCCCTCCCATGCCGTTCGACACGAACGTGGCGCACGTCGCCCGGGTGTACAACTACTGGCTCGGCGGCAAGGACAACTTCGCCGCCGACCGGGCCGCGGGCGAGCAGGCGATCAAGGCCTTCCCTGAGATCGGGCTGTCCGCACGGTCCAACCGGGCCTTCCTGGCCCGGGCGGTCCGCTTCCTCGCCGGGGAAGCCGAGGTCCGCCAGTTCCTGGACATCGGGACCGGCATCCCGACGGCGAACAACACCCACGAGGTCGCCCAGGCCGTCGCGCCGGCCGCCCGGATCGTCTACGTGGACAACGATCCCGTCGTGCTCACCCACGCCCGCGCGCTGCTGACCAGCGACCCGGCGGGCGCCACCGACTACATCGACGCCGACCTGCGGGATCCCCGGGGGATCCTGGCCCGCGCGCAACCGCTGCTGGATTTCGACCGCCCGGTCGCGCTGATGCTGATGGCGGTCCTGCAGCACCTCGACGGGGAGGACGACCCGTACCGGATCGTCAGCACGCTGCTCGAGCCCCTGGCACCGGGCAGTTACCTGGCGATGTCCCACCCGGCCAAGGACATCAACGCCGAGGCCATGGCGCGGATGGCGGAGACCCTCAACAAGACGATGGCCGAGAAGGTCACCTTCCGTGACAACTCGGCCGTGGCCACGTTCTTCGACGGGCTGGAACTGGTGGACCCGGGGATGGTACAGGCGTCGAAGTGGCGCCCGACCAGCGAGAGCGAGGCGGCCAGCCCGGCCGCCCTGTGGGCCGGCGTGGCGCGCAAGCCCTAGCCGTGCTAGCCCGGGGAGCTAGACGCGCTGGAAGCCCCAGTTCAGTAGCTGCCGGGCCGCGGTGAACAGGGCGGCACCGTTTCTCGTCGGGTTCACGTGCAGGAGCACGCCGACCAGGATGCGCCTGCCCCGGCGTGCCTCGAACAGGAAGCAGTTCCCCGCGGCGTCGGTGTTGCCGGTCTTGATGCCCAGCATGCCCTGGTAGGAGCCGAGCAGCGCGTTGGTGGTCTGCCACAGGTAACCGTGGTGCCCGGGCGCGGCGGCCAGGCGGTAGCTGCGCTGGGCCACGATCCGGCGGAACAGCGGCACGCGCATGGCCTCCTCACCCAGCCGGATGAGATCGGCCGGGGAGGAGTAGGTGGAGTATTCCGTCGGGTAGGGCATGCCGTCGTAGTGCGAGAAACGCGTCGCGGCCAGCCCCATCGCCCGTGCCGCGACGTTCATCTTCGCGATGAACGCGTTCCGGCCGGGACCGTAGCTGGTGGCCAGCAGGTAGGCCGCGTCGCAACCGGAGGGAAGCAGCATCGCCTCCAGCAACTCGCGCGCGGTCAGCACGTCCCCAAGGATCAGGCCCGCGCTGCTGGCACCGCGCTTGTGCACATACCGGATGGCCCCCTTGGTGACCTTGATCTCCCGGCCCAGGTCACCGGCCCGGATCACCAGCAGTGCGGTCATCACCTTGGTGATGCTGCCCATCGGCCTGGCGACGCCGAAATCCTGGCCCCACACCACCACGCCGGTGCGCGCGTCCACGAGCCCCCCGCCCCAGGCGTTCACCCGCAGCGCCCCCGGATCCCGCGCCGTAGCGGGCACCGCGGCGAGCCCGGGTGACGGCGCCAGCGACGCCACGGCGGGAGAGGCCGTCATGACGGCGGCCGCCAGGGTCAGGCCGGCCGCCAGTACCCCGGCCCGGTTTCCCCGCCGCCACGCTCGCACACTGAGATTCAACCAGCACGCCCGGGCCACCGTCGCGCAGCAGGCGAAGCGGGCCTTTCCGTCAGCCTGACCGCGTGCGGGACCGCGGGAACGGGTGCATTGGCGCGGCGGGATATCTCACTCGTCGTAACGAGTCGGCGGGTACGGGTCCCGCTGTCCCTCGACGGTCAGCTCATCCTTGTCGTACTCGCGGCGGATCTCGGCCCGTGCCTCCTGGAAGACGTCCGACCGGGCGATGTCCGGCTCCGGCGGTGCGTCGGTGGCCGGTGGCACTTCGTCCGGGTCGTAGTCGTCAAGCCCGGCCGCCACCCGCTCCTCCTCGGTCAGCCGGGCAAGCTGGTCATCGTCGAGGCGCCCGGGAATGCCGCCGTGCTCCCGGCGGTCGCGATGGAACTCCTCGGCCGGCTCTTCCGGGTCCTGCTCACTCATGACGCCTCCACGGGTTAAGGGACATGGCCCGATGCATGGTGAGCGTAGCCTGCGAGCAGCGCACCGCGTCCCGAAGGGAAATGCGACAAGGCATGGCCGTCATCCATGACACCACGATGAGCCCAGGCAAACTGGACCTGCTGTCGTCCTGGCTGCCGGTCCAGCCCTGGTACGCCGTGACCAGGGCCGCACCCCGGAACTGGCCAGGGCGGGCGGGTTCCGCCTCGACGATCCCGACGGTGAGGTCGGCATCGAATTCATGATCGTGACCGACGGTTCCGGCGACCGGTCACCAGCTACCTGGTGCCGATGACCTACCGCGCCAGCGCGCTGCCCCGCGCCGGCGGTGCGCTGATCGGGACGGCCCAGCGACGGGGTGCTTGGCACCCAGGTCCGCGGCACCCTGATCACCGCGCGATGAGCCCGCCGCCCGGCTAGGCAGGCAAACGGCCCAGCCGGCGGACACGCCCGGCTGGGCCGTCGTAACGCAGCGAAAGCAGTTACCACTGGTGAGTCGTGGCGCCGGAGGTGCGGCGCACATAGCCCGAGCCCTCGGGCCGTTCGAACACCGACTGCACGGCTATCCGGCCCGGGCCCTCCAGCGTCAGCCAGGTCGACTTGGCCTGATAGCGCGAGGAGGTGAACCAGTACTGGCCGTGCGGGTACTCGAAGTGCAGGAACATCCGGACCGAGGTGTCCTTCCAGATCAGCCCGCCCGGCTGGACCAGGATGCGCTGGCGTGGCTGCAGGTCACGGACGAACGTGTTGCCCGGGGCGTGCAGCAGCAGCAGGCCGTTGCCGCCGGCCGCCGCGAACTGGTCGATGGTCCGGCCCACCGGGTAGTGCCATTCCTCGTCGTCGCCGTCCTGGGTGGTGAACCAGACGTTGGAGTTCTGCCAGCCGTAGGTGACGTTCCCGGTGGCCACGAGGAACCGGTGCTCGGCCACGTCGACGGCCCGGCCCGGGGCCAGCGGCACGGCGATGGTCTCCCCCGGCTCGTCGGCGCTGAACGCGATGTGCCCGGGGCCCTGCGCCGTCATCATGATCAGCGGCATCCCGGCACGCATCCGCTTCCAGCCGCCCTTCAGCGGCAGGTTGCCGAGGCGGATGTTCGGGTCGGTGTGCAGCAGCACGTGGTGGGAGAAGTAGACCCAGTCCTGCTCGTGCAGCGCCATCTCGGCCACCGGCACGTACATGCCGCTGACCTGGCAGGTGGAGTGGCCGAACCGGATGTGGGCCATGTCGCGGATCGGCGGCTGCTCGATCCAGCCGGAGTCCGACACCTTGAGCCGCACGTCGACCGGCGCGCCGCAGTGCGGGCAGGTGCCGCCGCCGTCGCTGGCCATCCGGCAGTACGGGCAGGTGTAGGCACCCTGGGCAGGTGGCGTCGTCATGTCGCCCCCTACTCGGAGCCGTGGTGCACGTACATGGACTGGATGCCGACCCGGCCGGGCCCGGTCATCTCGGCGAGGTACATGCTGTGCCCGCCCATCAGCCCGGTCTTGACGTTCTGCTTGACCGCGTTCATGGTCACCGACGAGTCCTTGTACAGGAAGCCGCCCGGCTCGACCATGATCTTCTCGCCGTGCTGCAGCGTCCGCTGGAACACGTTGCCGTACCCGTGCAGGAGCAGCAGCCCCGGTTCGTTGCGGGTGACGAAGCGGTCCATGTACATGCCGCTGCCGCCGTGCAGCACGTTCACCAGGCCCTTGATCCGCACGAACGAATAGTCCAGCGAGTGGGTGCCGGCGAGGAACGCGTGCTCGCGCACGTCCATTTCCATCGACGGGTGCAGCGGCAGCACCACCACCTCGCCGGTGGCGTCGCGGGAGAACGCGACGCGGCCGGGGCCGTGCGCGACGCTCAGGATGTGCGGCATGCCGCCGATCATCCGCTTCATGCCGCCGCCGGTGTTCAGCGCCGACATCGGCACCTGGGGTTCCTTCCAGAGCATCACGTGATGCTCGAAGAACACCGAGTCGCCCTGGGCGAGGGCGAGTTCGGCCACCGGGACGATCTCGCCCTCGATCTGGCAGGTGGAGTTGGAGAACCGGAACTCCGTCATGTCCCGCAGCCGCGGCGCCTCGGCCCAGCCCGAGTCGGTGACGAGGTCCTTCTTGTCGAGCGGCGCGCCGCAGGTCGTGCAGTTGGTGCGGCCCGTCTCGTTCTGGGCCTTGCACCACTGGCATTCGATACGGTCCATAAGGACAGCCCTTCACTAGTTTCATGCCCTACGCCCCCCGGGGCGCATGGGGTGATGCAAGGCGGGCCGGCCTTTCGTGGCCGGCCCCGCCCGGCTCGCGTCGGAGCCGGGCGTGCGGGCTCGTTGCCGGTTACGCCGGCGGCGGGTTGGCCGGGGTGCCGCACTCCGCGCAGAACTTCGCGGTGGCGCTCAGGTCCGCATTGCAGTTAGTGCAGTGCTTGGCCATGGGCGTGCCGCACTCCGCGCAGAACTTCGAGCCCACCCGGACCGCACTGTGGCACTCGGGGCACTCCATCGTGGCCTCCGCCGCCGGGGCTGCCGCCGGAGCCGGGGCCGCTGCTGCGGGGGGCGCAGGCGGGGCCTGCGGCGGCTGCTGCGTGTAGCCCTGGCCGCTGCCGGCGAAGCCCGTGGGTGGCGGGACGGGCGCGCCCTGCGGCGGCGGCTGCATCATCTGGCCGGCCATGCCGAGACCCGCGCCGAGGAACATGGGGGTCACCGCGCCGCCGCCCTGGGCCATGCCCTCGCCGGCGCCCTGCAGCGCCTCGGCCTGCGCGGCCTGGAGGAAGCCGCCGGCCAGCCGGCTGTAGGAGGTGTCGGCGGCCAGCTTCTTCAGCCGGGCGCTGTCGTCGTCGTCGAGGTTGACGTCGAGGTTGCCGAACCGGGCGATGGCCAGCCCGTAGTCCGCAAGCTGCTCGTTGGCCAGGGGTCCCGCCGCGGCCTCGATGTCCGGGCTGTGCATGGACAGCCCCAGGATCGGCCAGGCGCCCGACATGAGCTGGGTGGTAACCGTGGTGCGGGTGACCTTCAGCAGTTGCTGCGCGACCCAGCCGGTGATGGCCTCGTTGTTCGTCACGTCCACGGTGCCGACCAGGTTGAGGATCAGCTTGACCGGGTCGAGGACGCGCAGCGCGTACTCGCCGAACGCCCGCAGGGTGACGATCAGGCCGGACACCGGGTCCTGGACCTCGTCGAGCCGCCCGCCGAACCGGCAGTGCGGGTACTCGCGGGCGCCGACGAAGTAGATCTCCGCCTTGAAGGCGTTGCTGCTGCTGGCCCAGTCCACGAACATGCCCAGGAACGGGAGCTCGGAGGCGTCCAGGGTGTGCTGGCCCGGGTTGAGCACGCCCATGACCTGGCCCTGGTTCATGAACACCGCGAGCGCGTCGGGCTCCACGATGGCCCGGGCGAACTTGCGGATGTTCTGGTCGGGCCACTTGTAGACGATCTGGCCCTTGGCACTGTCCGGCGCAGCGATGAACTCGCGGCGAGCTTCGTTGAGAAGGCCCATGAACCCGCTCCTGACGTTATTGGGCGACCCCCGTTACGCTCGGCCGCTTTGCACGGATCATACTTCGGCGTCGCTGTTCGCGCTCCCCTTGCCCGAGTCCCGTTTTGTCGGGTTATATGCCACGGTTATCCGACAGCACTTCGGCGATCACGTGCTTGGTCGCGATGGCGTCCTCCGGGTCGTCCCGCAACGCGTCTACCAGCACAATCATGGCCTTCCACAGGGCCCAGCCGCGGCCGCGGGCCCAGGTGGCCCGGTCCACGGGAAGGCGCTGTTTGAATACCTCGCGGCTTTCGCCGGAGAAGTAGGTCCAGGCGATCACCGTGTCACAGGCGGGATCCCCCACGGCGCAGCAGCCGAAGTCGATAACGGCGCTCAGCCGGCCCTGATTTGTCAGCAGGTTGCCGTCCGCGATGTCGCCGTGCACCCATACCGGCGGGCCGTGCCACGTCGCGGCGAGGGCCGCCTCCCACACCTGGGCCGCGCCGGCCGTGTCGATCTCGCCGTCGAGGGCCTGCAGCGCCTGCCTGGCCTCGCCGTCGTACACCGACACCGGTGCGCCGCGCTGGCAGCTGTGCGGCCCGGGCGGCGGGCCGCCCGTGGGATCTATCTTGTAGAGCGCGGCGAGGAATCCGGCCAGATCGGCCGCGAGGGTGGTCCTCTGCGTGATGTGGCTTTCGGCCAGCGGGGTGCCGGGCAGCCACTGGTAGACCGACCACGGCCAGGGAAAACCGGACCCGGGGACGCCCCTGGCCAGCGGCAGCGGGATCCGCAGCGGCAACTGCCGCGCCAGGACCGGCAGCCACCGGTGCTCCTTGTCCACCTGCTGCGCGTAGCCGGGCCCGCTCGGCAGCCGCACCGACAGGTCCGCGCCGAGGCGGAAGGTGACGTTGTCCCAGCCGCCCGGCTCCACCCGCCGCACCGCAAGGCCGGCCCACTGCGGGAACTGTTCCGCGACGAGCCGCGCGGCCAGGTCTGCCGTGATGGCCGTTTTTTCCACGCACGGCATCATCCCCCGGCGGCCGCCCGCGCCGACACGCATTTTCGCCGGGCCCGGTAGGGCGGCATCGCATGTGCGGCATCCGGGTTGTGCGGCCGTCGTAGCGCATGTGTCACCGGATTCCAGCGGCCGGCGTTCAGCCGTGTGACGTCGGCAACGTTTCCTCGATGCCGGGAGCGGCAAGGGGAAGGGCTAGCACCCGGCGGCGCCCGGGCCCGCAGACCGAGCAGGGTGAGCGAAGTAAGCGAGGCACGCCAGTGAGCGAACAAGCCAGCGGCACGCACGGCCCACTCCGCGATGACGCGATCAAGGGCCAGGACGAAGCCGAGGCCCAGCAGTACGCCGGGGAATGGCCCGGGCCTGAGGAGGAGCCCGAGGACGAGACGGAGCGGGAGGCGGTCTGGGCCCCGGCGGCCAGGCTGGCCGAGTCGCCGGTCCCGGAGAACTGGGAGGCGATCGAGCTACGCAGCGACCTGGCCCGCCACCTGGACCGCGGCGTCTGGCCGGTGACCCGGGAGCGGCTGCTGGAGATCCTGGCCGAACGCAACGCCGGGGACCGGCTGCTCGAACGGGCGGCCTCGCTCCCGGAGGGGCAGCGCTACGAGAGCCTGCGCGAACTGCTCCGCGCGCTCGACCTGGAGCCCGAGGAACGCGGTGGGTAAGGCCTGACTACCAGTCGCCGCCGGGTTCGTCGACGAGGGCCCCGCCGGCGATCGCGTCGAGAGCCGCCCGGCGTGCCCGGCGGTCGCTGTAACCGGGAGGGCCGGCCTCACCCGGGCCACTGCCGGTGGCCTCGCCGCTGTCGGAGGCGGCCGGCACTAGCTCGGCGGGCAGGGGCAGGTCCGGCGGAGGATCGTAGGACTCCACACCGCCGTCGCGGACAAGCTTGGTCGGCTGCCCCTGCGACATCCAGCGGTCTTCATGGATGGCGAAAGGGTCCCGATACCAGCCTTCTGCCGGAATAATCCCCATACGGCGAGTTTAGGCCAGTCTCAGCAGGGGACCGCTTCCTGCTGGATCAGCCGTGCTAGCAGTTGCCCAAGACGATGAGGCGGCCAGCATGAATGACAGGCTCCGTTCCCCGGCCAAGCTCGCTGGACCACGCAAGGGACAGGCTGGCTCCCGCGGCAGACCCTGGCGGCATCGCCTGGCCGTGCTGTCGGTCTGGTCCGCCGGTTTCTCGGTGCTGGTGATCGGCGTTCCCGCCGCCACGTTCGCCGTGCAGGCCGGCTCGGCTTCGGTGCGGCAGGCCGCGGGGACGGCGGCCACCCTCGGCGTGGTGCCGAAGCCGGTGTCGGCCAGGATCGGCAGCGGCCGTTTCACGCTCACCCCGCGGGCCCGGATCGTCGCGGCACCGGGCGCCAGCGCCAAGGCCGCGTTGCCGGTTGCCCACGACCTGGCTGCCTACCTGCGGCCGTCGACCGGTTACCGGCTGCCGACCGTCACCGGTACGCCGCGGCCGGGAGACATCGCCCTGGAGATCGGCGATCCAGCAAGCCTGGGGCCCAGCCACCGCGCCGAGGGTTATCAGCTCGCCGCCACCACATCCGGCGTGCGGATCGAGGCGCCGACCGCACACGGCCTCTACAACGGCATTCAGACGTTCCGCCAGCTCCTGCCGGCGTGGGTCAACAGCCCGGCGGTCCTGCCGGGGCCCTGGACAACGCCGGTGGTCACCATCACCGACTTTCCGCGCTACGCCTACCGCGGCCTGCTGCTGGATATTGCCAGGCACTACGAGCCCGCGTCGGCGGTCGAGAAACTAATCGGCCAGATCGCCGCCTACAAGATCGACGTGCTGCACCTGCACCTCAGCGACGACCAGGGCTTCCGGCTCGCGATCAAGGGCTTCCCCCGGCTGACCGCCATCGGCAGCCGCGGCTCGGTCGGCACCGGCGGCAGGCTGGTGGACCCGGGCGGGTTCTGGACCCCGGCACAGTACAAGGCCGTCGTCGCCGATGCGGCCGCGCACTTCATCACGCTCGTGCCCGAGGTCGATTCCCCCGGCCACAACAACGCGATCATCATGTCGGAGTACAACGACACCGGCAATCCCGCGCTGCCGGCCGATCCGCACGGGATCGACTGCGGCGCGTTCAAGCCACCGCACTGGGATTACACCGAGAACGTCGGCTACAGCGCGCTGTGCCCCGGCAGCCCGGACACCTGGGCGATCATGACGGCGATCATCGGCCAGCTCACCGCCATCACCCCCGGCCCCTACTACGACCTCGGCGGGGACGAGGTGCCCACGTCGCTGCTCGCTCCCGCGAAGTACGCCGCCTTCATCAACAAGGAGGCAGGCATCGTCACCCAGCGCGGCAAGACGGTCATGGGCTGGGCCGACATCGCTGGCAAGGGCACCAAGCCGCCCGCTGGGTCCATCGCCGAGTACTGGCAGCCCGCCGGGGGCACGTCGCCGGGATCGATCACCGGGCGCGAGGCGGTAGCCAAGCACATGAAGATCGTGATGGCACCGGCGAACCACACCTACCTTGATCAGAAATACGTCGTCGGTGCGCGGTCCAGCGTGCCGCCGACACTGGGCATGAACTGGGCCTGCCCCCGCGGATGCGATGTCTCGGCTGCCTACAACTGGAACCCCGGCGGGTTCGTCAGCGGCGTCACCGACCGGAACGTCATCGGCGTGGAAGGCGCCATGTGGGGCGAGACCGTCGCGACCTTGCCCAACGCCGACTACATGGTGTTCCCGCGGTTGCTCGCGCTGGCGGAGATCGCCTGGTCACCGAGCGCCCACCGGACCGCCACCAGCCCCGCCTACCACGACTTCCTGCGGCGCCTCGGCGGGCAGGGTGCCCGGCTGCAGGCGGCCGGGGTGAACTTCTACCCCTCGGCCCAGGTGCCCTGGCCGCTGACGGTCATCGGCGCCACCGAGACCGCCAGCGCGCACGGCCAGGTCCGCGGCGCGGTCGCGACGCTGTCCGCGCCGGGCGTTCCGGCCAGCACGCTCACCATGTGCGATTCCTCGCTCGGCATCGGGTGCACGATCAAGTGGGGTGATGGCAGCACCTCCACCGGCGACGTGACCGGCAGCAACGCCACAGGCACCACCGTGAACAGCCTCTACACCATTTTCGGCCAGCACACCTATCCGCACCCCGGCACCTATCGCGGCGTGGTCGTCGTCAGCGCGGGCAACAGCAAGCCGGTCCGGGCGAACTTCACCGTGATCTGGCCCTGACATAAATGGGTGGACCGCATGCCCGTGATCATGCGAACGTGGTGGTGGTTGACGCCCACCAGCGACTGGAGCAGGACAATGCGAGGCCTCGGATCTATCTGCCGCACGACTGCGGCACGGTGCCCGTTCGTTGAGGCCGGGGTTGTCAACCGCCTGGACGCGCCAGCATAACCGCGGCGCGGAACGGCCCGGGCGATATCGGCCTCCTGGCCGGGCGCCGCGAACCATTCGGCTGCTGCCCCGGTGATCTGCCGCGCCCGGTAGTTCACTTTCTCCGCCGGCCGGCGTAAGGCACCGATTTCCCGCCTGCCCTGCCCGCGGAGCCTGGCCGCGCAGCGCATCCCGCTGAGAGCTCACCTGCCGCAGTGGCCGTGTCCCCGAATTGGCCAGCACATCTCCATGACACGTAAAGGAAAGAACGATGATTGAGACGGGGCTCCGGCCAGCCCAGCATGCCCCTGCGGCCGGCGGCGGCGCGACCGCGGCCGGCCGCGGCAAGAGCCGCCTGGGAACGCGCCTCTGGGCGCTGCTGCATGCCCAGGCGCTGCTGCGGGGCACGATCAGCGGCGCGGGCGGCGCCTGGGACGCAGAAGATGACCGTTGGCGGCTGGGCACCCGCCGGGGCGAGAGCAATCACATCCTGTGACAGGCGGCCGGCGCTGCTCGAACTAGTCCCGGGCAGGAATCCAGGGCGCTGGCCCGGCGTTAGCACGGACGCTCGAAGGGAACCGTGACGTGCTCAAGCTCAGGAACCACAACGCCGCCGCCCGCCCGGAGCCACCGCGGCCGCCGTTCGAGGGGGACGGCCCGGAGGGGGCCGAGCGCGCGACCTTCGCCGCAGGCTGCTTCTGGGGCGTCGAGGCGGCCTTCCGCCAGGTCAACGGGGTGCTGGCGACCGCGGTCGGCTACACCGGCGGGCATGTGCCCTGGCCTACTTACGAGCGGGTCTGCCGTGGCCGCACCGGTCACGCCGAGGCGGTCGAGGTGTGGTTCGACCCGGCCCAGGTCAGCTACGCGCAACTACTCCAGACGTTCTGGCGGATCCACAATCCGGCCACCCGTAACCGCCAGGGCTTCAATTTCGGCCGCCAGTACCGCTCGGCGATCTTCTGCCACGACCCTGGCCAGCAAGAAGCCGCGATCGCATCACGCGACGCCCAGCAGCAATCGGTCAGGCGGCAAATCGTCACGCAGATAACCCCCGCGTCGGCGTTTTACCCGGCCGAGGAGTACCACCAGCGCTACCTGGAAAAGCACGGCCGGCCCGGCCACGCAGCCACCATCCGGTAACGGCCCCGCCGAGCGAGTTACTGCTGGTTACTTCACCGTGACAGTGATCGCAACGCCACGATCGGGGCAGCCAGGCCGTACCGCCGCAGCAGCTTCAACTACCGCGCTGCGGTGACTGGTGCCGCACCATCGATAAT
Organism: uncultured Actinomycetes bacterium; assembly: GCA_963706115.1. Lineage (GTDB taxonomy): Bacteria > Actinomycetota > Actinomycetes > Streptosporangiales > Streptosporangiaceae > DASXKD01. The sequence continues at coordinate 99,608 of CAVPMG010000018.1, forward strand.
GGGCCGCACACCCGGCGCATCGATCGCATCACTATCGCTGGAGGTCGACCGAGCATGACAGCAGCCGACGACCGGGCCGAGGAGTTCCGGCCACCGACAGCGCTCGAGTCGGCTGTCCGCGCCCTCGGCGCAGACACCATCCGCTACCGGGCCGACTACGTCATGCTTCCGATGCGCGACGGAATCCGGCTGGCGACCGTCGTCTTCCGGCCGCGCGCTGAAGGCCGTTATCCCACCCTCCTGGTCCGGTCGCCGTACGTGTCCGCCATCCCCGATCAGTTCAAGCCCATGCACACCGCGCAGTTCAAGAAGAACTACGTGCTGATCCTGCAGAACGAGCGCGGCAGCGAATGGTCCGAAGGCGACTTCGGCATCCTGACCACCACCACCGCGGACGCGCAGGACACCCTCGACTGGATCAGCGCGCAGGAATGGTCCAACGGCAGGGTGGGCATGCAGGGTTGCTCCTCGACCGCCGAGAACCAGCTGAAACTCGGCGCTATCGGCCATCCGGCGCTGCGCGCCTGCGTGCCGATGAGCTCAGGCGCGGGCGTCGGCGACATCCCCGGTACGGAGGGATCGAACGGCTGCTTCTTCCGCGGCGGAGTTCCCATGATCAAGACGTGGGCACTGTGGTACAGCCCGTTCGGGGTCCGGCAGCGGCCGAAACTGCCCGCCGGCGCCGAGGGCGACGAGCTGGCCCGGATCTTCCGGCAGTACGCGGTGACCGCGCCGGACTTCCGCAGCCGCGAATACACCGCGGCGCTCGATAGGGCGACGCTGCAGGCGCCAAGCAGCGACATATTGCGGCGGATAGGCTCACCGCTGACGGGCTATGAGACCTTCATGGCCGACGGGCCGGCCAGCCCGGCCTGGAAGGTCGTTGACCTGATCAACGCCAGCCATACCGGCGCGACGCCGTCCATCAACATCAACGGGTGGATGGACGTCGGCGCACACGAGACCGTCAAGCTGTTTGAGTTCCAGCAGAATCATCCCGACCAGTACCTGATCATGGCGCCGACGGAGCACTGCCGGATGCTGGTGACCGGCCCCGAGGCCCGGCTGGGCCAGCGGCCCATGGGCGACACCAGGTTCCCCTACAACGAGATCATCATTTCGTGGTTCGACCGGTTCCTCTGCGATGAGGCAGACGCCTGGCAGCCGATGCCGAAGGTGCAGGTCTTCCTGATGGGCGCGGGCACCTGGCTGACCGGCGAGTCCTGGCCGCTGCCCGAGACTGAGACGCGCACGCTCTTCCTGGCCAGCGACGAGTCCGCCAGCACGCTGTGGGGCGACGGTGCCCTGGTGCCGGCCGCCCGCGGTGCCGGGTCCGACGAGTTCATCGCTGACCCGCACAACCCCGTGCAGTCGCTCGGCGGCGACCTCGCCACCCATGACCCCATCTGCGTGGATCAGCGGGCGATCGAGTGCCGGGCCGATGTGCTCGTGTACAGCACGCCCGTGCTGGCCGAGCCGATAGCGATCGTCGGCGATGTCAGCGCGGAACTCTACGTGTCAGCCGACGCCGAGGACGCGGATGTCTTCGTCAAGCTCGTGGACGTCTATCCGGACGGGACCGCCTACAACCTCGCCAACGGCTGCTTGCGGCTGCGCTACCGCGACGGCTTCGAGCAGCCGGCCAAGCTCGTGCCCGGCGAGATCTACCGGGTCCGGATCGGCGGCATCACCACCGCGAACTACTTCCCGGCTGGCCACCGGATCCGCATCGAGATCGCCGGCTCCAACTTCCCGCTCGCGGACCGCAACTGGCATACCGGCGACCGCAACGACCTGGCCACCGACGGCCCGATCGCCCACCTCACCCTGCACCACGGACGGGGCCACGAGTCGGCGCTGCACTTCCGCGCCTACACCGGCGGGATCACGCCCAACACGCCGATGTCCGACACCCGGTCCGGCAGTCGGCCGTGATCGCCTCATGACGGCACCGGCCGCTGGGGGGCCGAAGGTCAGCCGGCGGCCAGCTCCGAGATGGCCGCGACGGTAAGGTCGTCCAGCCCGGCCAGCACCAGCCTGGCTGTGGCGAGTGCCTCGGGCCCGGGTGGGTATTGCGGGCGCGGGATGGCGATCACCTGCAATCCGGCGGCTGCCGCCGAGCGGAGCCCGTTCGCGGAATCCTCCACGGCCGCGCACCGCTGCGGGGCATGGCCCAGCCTGCCCGCTACCGCCAGATAGATGTCCGGCGCTGGCTTGCCGCGTGGGACCTGTTCGGTGGACATCGCGGCAGCGAAGCATTCCCGCAGGCCAGCGCCGTCCAGGACGGCGTCGATGAGGACGGGCGGGGAGGAGCTCGCCAGGCCCAGCGGCCAGCGCGCCGCCAGCCGCCGCACCGCGGCCACGGCGCCGGGCAGGAACGGGACGTGTTCGGTGTAGCTAGCGTCCATCTGCCCGATCACCTGCGCCGCCACTTCCTCCGGCGGCAGGCCGGTGGCCAGGTCGTGGCTGAGGTAGCGTGCCCATTCCCCGGTGCTCATGCCCATCAGCCGCTGCTGTGCGTCCGGGGCCCAGTGACCGCCATGCTCGGCCACCACGCGCCGGCGCACCTGCTCCCACACCGGCTCGGAATCGACCAGCACCCCATCCAGGTCGAACACGACCGCCTCGATCACCCGTCCACCCTCCCTCGCCCGGCGGGCAACGGCTACGCGGGCTGCGTTTGCCGGTGCCGGATGGTGCCGTCGGCCATGATGTCGCCGTCGGGGCATCGCCATTGGATCTTGCCGCCGTCGAACTGCTCCTGGTAGAGCGACGCGTACACGCCACCTTGGCGCAGCAGGGATCGGTGTGTACCGGATTCCACCACGTGCCCGGCGTCGATGACGTTGATGACGTCGGCGTTCACGATGGTGGACAGGCGATGGGCGATGGCGATGGTGGTCCGTGACCCCATCAGTGCATCGAGGGCGTTCTGGACCTCGCGTTCGCTGGCCGTGTCGAGCGCCGAGGTTGCCTCGTCCAGGATCAGGATGCGCGGGTCGTGCAGCAAGACTCGTGCGATGGCCAGGCGCTGTTTCTCGCCGCCGGACAGGCGGTACCCCCGCTCACCCACGATGGTGTCGTAGCCTTCGGGGAACTCCATGATCCGGTCGTGGATGTACGCCGCCCGTGCGGCTTGTTCCACCTCAGCCATGGCGGCGCCGGGACGGCCGTAACGGATGTTGGCCAGGATGCTGTCGTGGAAGAGGTAGCTCTCCTGGGTGCGGGCGCGGCCGGATTCTCACCGGCGGCCGCGGGCAGCGGACCGCGGGCCGTCATACCGCGCCCAACCGTCCCGGCAGCGATTCCGGCTCAACCACGGCTTCGGCGCGCAATGTCACCTTCGGCCTCCTCCACAGCGTGTTTCCTCAGGGAAAGTCGATAGCACCGCGGCGGTCAGCGCAACGCCGCGGTCAATATGCTGGTTGCCAGCTGCATGGAGCGCTCGGGAAGGAGCCGCTATGGCAGGGCAGCCGGACGCGTCGGCGTCGGGAACGATCGACGTCGGTGGCGACCTTACGGTCAACCGCATGGGCTTCGGCGCGATGCGGGTCACCGGGCAGGGCATCTGGGGACAGCCGCCGGACCGGGACCAGGCCCAGGCGGCGCTGCGGCGGGCGGTCGAGCTTGGCGTCAACTTCATCGACACGGCCGACTCCTACGGGCCGGAAGTCAGCGAGACGCTGATCGCTGACACGCTCTACCCCTATCCCGGCGATCTGGTGATCGCCACCAAGGGCGGCCTGCTGCGGCCCGGCCCCGGGCGCTGGACGCCGGACGGGCGGCCCGAGCATCTGCGCGAGGCCTGCGAGGGCAGCCTGCGCCGGCTGAGGCTCGACCAGATCCCGCTCTACCAGCTGCATCGGCCGGATCCGAAGGTGCCCTACGCCGAGTCCGTCGGCGCACTGGTCGATCTCAAGAACGAGGGCAAGATCCGCCACATCGGGATCTCCAACGTGACCGAGAGCCAGTTGCGCGAGGCGCAGCAACTCACGCCGGTGGTGTCGGTCCAGAACCGGTACAACCCCGCGGACCGGTCGTCGGATCCGGTCGTCGACCTGTGCGACCAGGAGGCGATCGCGTTCCTGCCCTGGGCGCCGATCCAGGACACCGACCGGCTGGTGCCGCTGCTGACCGCCGCACGCGATCACGGCGTGAGCATCCGCCAGATCGCGCTCGCCTGGCTGCTGGCCCGGTCAGCTCAGATCCTGCCGATCCCTGGTTCGGGATCACCCGAACATGTGGCCGAGAACATCGCCGCCGCATCGATCCAGCTGTCCAGCGCCGAGGCGAACGCGATCCTGGACGTCACGGGATAGACCCGGCCGGGAGGAGTGGAACCGGACCGCCGACCCGTTCGGCAGGTGACGGGTTCGCCAGCCCGCGCGCGCGGCGGGCACGTTCACGGCTGTGGCGGTCACTGCCCTGGGCGCGCGTGACTTTTGCGCACTGGTTACGATGCATTTCTGGTGCTACTGGGCGGCAGGCCGGATAATTACCCTGCTGCTGTTGGGAGTGACGGTATTCCGTCAGGGGGGTAGCAGGTCGTGGGGAGAACACAAGTATCTGGCTTGGCTGCGGCGTCGCTGGCGGTCGCCGTGGCCATCAGCGCGCCATGGGCCGCCGCGGCTCGGCGGATCACCCGAAGACATTTATCGAGCCGTTCGATGGACGGCGGCGGTCCCGTACCCGCTCTGCGGGATCGCGGCGATATTAGGTCAATACAGGTTATGAGCATTCATGGGAGGTACGGCGGTGGCTAACGCCGACGAGCGGGACGGCGAGCAGGGAGGCCTCAACCAGGCCCCGGTGTCGCGCCGGAGTTTCGTGGTTGGGGTGGCTGCAGCGGGCGCGGCCGCGACGGCCGGCCGGGTGCTGCCCGGACGGCGGGTGCTGGCCGGGATGCCGGGTGTGGGGGCCGGGCAGGCCGCGGTCTCGACGTGTGGTTCGTTCAGCCTTGTCACGCCGCCGCCGGCCTCGGGTGGTGAGCTGACCGCTGCCGCGTTCGTGTCTGCCGATGAGTGGTGGGCCGTGGGCAACGTGGGCACGGCGCTGCACGCGAACCGGACGCTGATCGCGCAGTTCGACGGTTCGAATTGGTCGGCGGTCTCCTCCCCGAACCAGGGCACGCAGAACAACGGGCTGAACGGCGTTTCGATGATCCCTGGCGCGGGATGGGCGGTCGGCTATTACCAGACCGCCGGGTTCCAGCCGCTCGCGATGAGCTGGGACGGGACGCAATGGTCGCTGAACTCGCCACCGAGCCTCCCCAGTGACTCGGTATTCGTCGGCGTGGACACGCTGGCGGATGGGACCGCGTGGGCGGTCGGGTTCCAGACGGCGACGGACGGGACCCGGAGCACGCTTATTGAGTACGCGGCGGGCGTCACGTGGGCGCAGGTGGCCAGTCCCAACGCCCCGGACAGCTCCGACAGCTCGCTGATGGCTGTCGCCGGGACGCAGGCGACCGGGTTGTGGGCCGTTGGCTACTCGCTGGGCCCCACCGGGATTCAGCCGCTGGTGCTGCGCTACGACACGACCCAGCCGTCGCCGTCGTGGGTCCTGGTGGATGGGGTGCCGCCGGTGGGGCAGGTGGACACGGTACTGACCGGGGTCGACGTGCAGAGTGCCAGCGACGTGTGGGCGGTGGGTTACTGCAACGACGGCGGCGCTGACCAGCCGGTGGCGCTGCACTGGAACGGCAGCGCCTGGACCAGTTCACGGCTTCCCGGCGCCGGGCTGCTGCGCGAGGTCTGCGCGATCGGGCCCAGCAACGTGTGGGCCGCGGGCAGCTACTACAACGCCAGCACGCAGCACTACCGGACGCTCGTGCTGCATTTCAACGGGAAAAAGTGGACGACGGCCGTTTCGGCCAATGGGCACTCAGACAACGAGATCATCGGCTTTGCCACCGACCCGGCGGGCTCAATGATCACCGCCGTCGGCCGCGGCGGCCCCAACCCGCTCATCGAACAGGCGACCTGCCCCAGCGGGCCCGTCTCGCTGAAGACCCGGTCACCGGCGGCGGTGCCCCCCGTGTCGGCCGCACCGGGCGTCGGCCCCACGCCGAGCCCGCCGCCGCCAACGCCCCCGGCGCAGACACCCATTCCGGTGACGATCACCGACCAGGCGACGGCAGCGGGCATCAGCGGATCCCCGGACTGGTCCTTCAGCGCGGTCGTTGCCGATTTCAACGGTGACGGCTGGCCGGATCTGTTCGTCTCCCACCACTGGCACCCGGGCAACCTGTGGATCAACAACCAGGACGGTACGTTCAGCCCGGCCGACGCGAGCTTCTTCGACTCCACCCTGGACCGGCATGACTGTCAGACCGGTGATTTCAACCAGGACGGCCTGATGGACATGTTCTGCAGTGTCGGGGCCGACCGCGGCACCGCGCTGAAATGCAACGGGCTGTTCATCCAGCAGCACGGCGGCACCTTCACCAACGTGGCCTACCAGTGGAACATCGGCGATGCCACCGGGCGCGGCCGGTGGTGCGCCGTGCTGGATGCCAACAACGACGGCTACCCGGACGTCTTCTACGGCACCGACCCGCGCCGGCCGGACGGCCTGCCCTCGATCAACCGGTTCTACCTGAACACCGGGCAGGGCTCGTTCATCGACTCCCCCGCCATGGGACTCAACCTCAACTTCGGCGCACAATCCGTGCGCGTCGTCGACTACAACGGCGACGGCTGGCCGGACCTGCTGATCTGCGGCTACACCGGCGGCCTCCGCCTATTCCAGAACAACCAGGGCCAGAGTTTCACGGACATATCCTCGGTCCTCGGCCCCACGGGGCAGGCACTGGATGCCCTTCTGGTCGACGTCAACCACGACAACCTCCTCGACCTGATCGTCCTCACCGACAGCGCGGTCACCCTCAGCCTCCAGAACATCGACGGGACATTCGCAACGCCCACCATCATCAAGAGCATCAAACATGGGGTGGCGCTCGCCGTCGGGGACGTCAACGGCGACAACAACCCGGATATCTATGTTGTCTGCGGCCGGGCCGGCACCGCGAACACGCCGGACTACCTGCTGATCGGCGACGCCACCGGCGGCTTCACCACCATGTCCATCCCGCAAACGACCGCCGGCTCGGGCGAAGCCGCCTTTCCCATCGACTACAACGGCACGGGCCTCACCAGCTTCCTCGTCCTCAACGGCGAAGTCCCGTACTCCGGCCCGGTCCAGCTGCTTACCCCGGCTCCTGCAGATTGAGGCGCGTCAGGCGCTCAGTTCCCCCGGGAGAAGATCCGCAGGAAGAACAGGAAGACGTTCAGCGCGTCGAGGAAGATCGACGCCGCGAGAAGCGGCGCCGAATCAAGGTCCTTTGACCGGCGCAGCCGCTGAAAATCAAACGCGGTCAGGCCCGCGAAGATCACCAGGCCAATGACCGAGTAGATCAGCGAGCCGTTCGGGATATGGACGAAGATCAGCACGATGCCGAACACGATCAGGGCGATGAGGGCCCAGAAGCACAGGCGGGCGAGCCCGGAAAGATCCCGCCGGGTCGCGTAGCCGGCCGAGCCGAAGCCCGCGATGAACAGCGCTGTGGCGCCGCCAGCCTGCCAGAGCGCCTGCGGGTTCGTGCTCGCGTAATAGACAAGGACCGGCGCCATCGCCAGGCCGAGCGTCACCCCGACGATGAACAGCAGAGCCACTGTCAGCCCGGTCGATCGCCGGACAGTGAAGTTCATCCCGATCAAGCACGCGAACGCGGCGATGAACCAGACAATGGCCCAGCCCTCGGACAGGTTGCGCCCGAGGTAGGAACCCAAGGCGAAGAAGCCCGCGGTGACCGCGACGTACCACATCGTCTGCCCGAACAGGGTGCGGGTCCGGTCCCGTGTCGCCGCCGTCCCGTAGCCGCCGTAGCTCAATGACTCGCTCATGGCCCCCATTGTCCCGCCCGGGGGCGGCACCGATCCAGGGCCCCGGTCACCGATCAGGCCGCGCCGGCTGGCGCGACCTGGGCTGCCCGGTAGAGACTGTCGCCGTGGAGATCCCGGAGTCAGGGGGCACGCGCTGGCCGGGGCATCTTCCCGTGGCCGCGCTGCGGGTGGTGCGCTGGAGCGCGCATTACGATCAGACGGTCGCCTTTTACCGTGACATCATCGGGCTGGCGGTACTGGAAACCTTCCACGCCAGCTACGGCCTGGACGGCACGATTCTTGGCCTGCCCGGCGGCTCGGTTCACCTGGAGATCGTCCGTCTGCCCGATGCGCGGCGCCCGGCACCCGGGCTTGATCAGCTGGTGTTCTATCTGCCCGATGCCACCGCCCAGGAGCGCATCATGGCGCGGCTGGCGGCCGCGGGCCTCGATCCGGTGCCGCAGATCGACTACTGGGCGGACAACGGCGGCGTCACCTACCAGGACCCTGACGGGCGGGAAGTCGTGTTCGCGTCCTGGGTCTACCGGCCACCCCCGGCTCACGCTGAAAGCGGATGAGCAGGCTCAGCTGACCCGCCTGACGACGGCCCCGGACCGAATGGCACGCGGAATCTCGGCGACCTCGTCCACGACCTCAAGAAGCCGGGCCACGTCTGGCGCGGGGGCATCGGAACTCACCTCTACCCGATAGCCGATGCCGGTGGACTGCCAGGTTTTGGTATCGAACCCGCCCGTCGCGGTGACGCGAACTCCGCCCAGCGCCACGCCCAGCGCCGCAGCCTCCCGGTAGATGTCGTTGAGGACGCAGCCGGCCGCCGCCAGGTGGAGGAGATGCGCGCCGGTGAAATCTGCCTCCACCGTGACGCCCTCGGGGGTCCACCGGTGCGGAAAGCGGACGGCAGAACCTGCCGCGGACATCATCGTCCCGGCACCCACAACGACTTCGAAGCGATCGTCCATCAGCGGATTCCCCCGGCGCGGGCAGTCTCGGTGCTCCCTCGAAGGATATGGCCGGGGCATGGCCTGAGCGGGCCAGGGGTCCAGCGGCCGGCCGGACAGGACCGCCGGCCGGCCGCTGGAGGTCTCAGCGGTGTACCTGGGACAGTGGTCCCGCGTTCACCGGGAACTGCGCGGTGTTCAGCACCTGGATGCCCGCGTGCTGGTTGCCGTTGAAGGGCGTGACCACCGGCGAGGTCGCACCCGGCTCACAGCCCAGGTTGAACGGGACCTTCGGGCTGTTGAACCACACGCCCAGGTGGTACTGGTGGGTGGGGGCGAATGTGGTGGTGCCGCCCGGCGACACCGAGAAGGTTTCCGAGTCGAACACGCCACGGACGGTGGCGCTGCCGGTGCCGTTGCTGCCTGCATGGATGTCGCTCTGGTACCAGGAGACGCCGAAGGGCGCGCCCGGCTGCTGGATGACGAACAGGTCGAAGCTCGCGCCCTTGGGCATGCCCGAGATCGTCACGGTCATGACGTCGTTGAGCGCCCCAGTGGTGATCGTGACGTGACCCGAGGCATTGGGCAGGCACGCGCTGATGGCGGACGAGGACGGCTGGAGCGCGAACGAGAACGAAGAGTCGGTCGCGGTGGCGCCGGTGGCGGTCGCGAGGCTGATTGCCAAGGCAACCACTCCCGTCGTTGCCAGCGCGCCTAGTTTGGCGGAGGCCGAGGTCAGAAGGCCACGGGATCGATACATGACTGTCCCCTCCTGTTCCTCTGGTGTTCCGTAGCAGCCAGAGAAGGTAATGCTACGGTAATGGACAGCTCTGAGGAAGTTAAAGAGCCTTACCGGCTCGCTCTTCGGAACAGGGGGGACCTGCCGGGCCAGCAGCTCACGATCCCGGCGGCATAGCTGGGGCCCCGGCCGCCCGGCAGACCTACCGGGCGGCCGGGCCCCTGGCCAGGGCAAGAACGCGGGTGATCTCGGCGGCCGGCGGGGGCTCGCCGAGGGAGGTCCTACCGGGCGGCCGGGCCCTGGCCCGCCTCGAGCAGCGGCAGGAGCAACTCCGGCGGCCGCGCCACCACCGCCCGGTCCGGCCAGATGACGACCGGCCGCTCGATCAGTTCCGGGTACCGGGACATGGCCGCGACCAGCTCGGCCGGAGCCGCTCCGGACAGGCCGAGTTCGGCGTACCTGGGCTCGGACGTGCGCATCAGTACACGCGGATCATCGGCGCCGAGCAGGGCGAGGACGCGGGTGATCTCGGCGGCCGACGGTGGCTCGTCGAGGTAGAACACCCGCCGTGCGGACACCCCGTGGGCGGCAAGGATCTCGGCGGCGCCACGGCACTTGGAGCACCGCGGGTTGTACCAGACGACCACGTCCTCGTTGGCCACGGCACCACGGTACCGGCCGGGCGGCGATGAATTTGCGCGGCGGCACCCGTCTTCTGGTCGTGATTGCCTAGCACGGAAAGGACTGGTGGCCATGCCGACCGCCGAACTGCCCGCCGTGGCGATGTGGTACGACGAGCGCGGCCACGGTGACCCCTGCGTGGTGCTGCATCCGGGTGGCGCCGGGGTGGACTCCCGTGCCCTGGACCCCACCCTGCCGGCGCTGGCCGGGTTCTTCCACGTCTACACGCCCGAGCAGCGCGGGCACGGGCGTACCCCCGACGTCGCGGGGCCGGCCAGCTACGAACTGATGGCCGGGGACACCATCGCGTTCATCGAGACGGTCATCGGCCGCCCGGTCCATCTGGCCGGGTGCAGCGATGGCGCGGTTGTGGCGCTCGTGGTCGCGCTGCGCCGCCCGGACCTGGTGCGGCGGCTGGTGCTCGCCGCCGGGGTGTTCCACCGCGACGGCTGGGCGCAAGGCGTGCTGGACGGCGAGCCGCCGGACTTCCTGGAGCGCAGCTACGGCGAGCTGTCACCCGACGGAATCGGCCACTACGGCGTGGTGGCCGCCAAGCTTGCCAAAATGCACGCCAGCGAGCCGGCGTTCACCCCTGCCGACCTGCGCGCGGTGACCAGCCGCACGCTCGTCATGGTGGCCGACGACGACGAGGTACGCCTTGAGCATGCCATCGAGGCCTACCGGAACCTGCCCGACGCCGAACTCGCCGTGGTACCAGGTACCTCACACGGGCTGCTGGTGGAAAAGCCTGCGCTGTGCAACCTGCTCATCACCGAGTTCCTCACCAAGGAGCCGGCAGAGACCTTCGCGCCGATCCGCCGGGCCGCACGGAAAACCCCGTGACCCCCGGGCACCAGCTGGGGAAGATGGCGTTGTGGAGTCGCTGGCCGAACTTCGGGCACGGCGGGCCTTCGAGTGCCGGCTGGTACCGGCCCGGGCCCTGCGCTCCCTGGACGAGGCGGCCGCGTTCTTGCGCGATCGCGGGCTGCTGACCCGCACCACCGACTGCGCGCTGCCGAGCCTGTACGAGGCCTGCCACGAGGGCCCGTACCGCCCGGGACGCCCGGGCTTCGCCACCTGGCCCGCGCACAAATGGCCGTGGTTCGGCGAACTGGGCGGGCGCGGTTTCCTGATCACCGGCGTGCACCGCGGCAAGAACCTGGTGGTGAGCGGCGAGGTGGCGGCGCTGCTCGATCCGATCTGCCGGGCGGAGATCGAGCGGATGCGCGCCATGGACACCGGCTGGCGCCGGTTGCTCGATCACCTCGCTGCCGTCGGCCCGTCCAGCGTTGAAGACCTCCGCACCGAACTCAGGCTCAAGCGGCAGGAACTGAAGGCGCTGCGCTCACCGCTGGAGCGGTGCGGCGCGATCGTGTCCCGGTCGATGGAGGTCACCGCCGGTGCCGGGGAAGAGCATTCGAGCGTGCTGGCCCGCTGGGACCAGGCCTACCCGGCCGGTGATGACGCCGGCGCCGACCCGGGTCACGCGCTGAAGGAGCTGGTCGTGGCGGGGGTGCGTGCCGCGGTGGTAGCGCCCGAGGCCGAGATACGGCGCTGGTTCTCCTGGCAGTGGTACTGGTCTGGGACGCTCATCGACGACCTGGCCTCCGGCGCGCGGCTGCGCCGGGTGGACGGTTACCTGACGGCGCCGTGATGCTCCAGTATCCGGGTGAGCAACCGCACCAGTTCCGCCCGCTCACCGGGTGACAGCGGGGCGAGCAGCTCGTCCTGGACTCCGGCCAGCAGCCGGTCGAGCCGGCGTAGGTGCGCGCGCCCGGCCGGGGTGATCGTGACGATGTTGCGGCGCCGGTCGGCCGGGTCGGGCACGCGCTCGACCATTCCGCGGGCCTGCAGATCGTTGAGCGCCGCCACGACGTCGCTGCGGTCCACCCCCGCCCGGCCGCCGAGCCGCGCCTGGCTGGCGGGCCCGAATTCCTCCAGGGCGGCCAGCAGCCGGTAGTGGTAGCCGCGCGACGCGGCCGGGGCAAGCCCGTCGGTCAGCAGCCGGTGCCCGTGCATCGCGACCTGGCTGAGCAGCCAGGTGGGCTTGGAAGTCAGCCGGGCGGGCGTGCGGTCACCGGCCGGCGCGGAGTGGGCGGCGGTCATGCTGCCGAGTGTAGGGGAATTTGTTGGTCGCACCAATGATTTGCTATCGTTGGCAGCACCAACGTTGGTACCGCCAACAAATGTCCTTCGATACGAAACGCCGGAGCAGCCATGTCCTCAAGCACAACCCTCAGCCCCCGGATCATCGGCCAGGCCGAGAAGACCCTGAACGCGATCCTGTTCCGGCTGCTGGCCGGTCCAGGCCTGACCGAGGCCCAATGGATCACCCTGACGCTGAACGACGCGGGCGGCGGGGCCACCGGCCGGGGCCAGCTTGTCGCCCAGGTGGCCCACGGCCTGAAGGTCAGCGAGGCACAGGCCAGGGATATTCTGGCCAGCCTGGTCGCCGCCGGGCTCGCCCAGGATCCAGGAAACGATGCCGAGCCGGTGCGGCTCACCGCCCAGGGAACGCAGGTGTTCGGGCAGATACGGGGCGCCGTGACCGAGATCACCGAGCGGCTGTGGCGCGACCTGCCAGCGAGTGACCTGGCCACGGCGGGCCTGGTGCTGAGCATCATCACCGAACGGGCCAGCGCCGAACTGGCCGCCGGCTGAGCCGCGGGCGCCGGGCCCGGGCCGGTGGTGACCGTCGCATGAGCCAGTGGTGCCCGCCGCCAGGCCGCAGGCTCGGCCGGAAACCGCCCGTTCTCATCACCATTCACAACAGACAACCCCCGCACCAAAAAGGCCGGTCATGCGCCTGCGGATGTGCATTCCGCACACCGCCGACCGCAGCCATGTGCATCCAATACCTGATGCCTATTGCGGTGCGATCCCTAGGATGTCGGGGTCGAGAAGGCAGACAGAATCCGGGACCGCGCGGGTGTGCGCCGGATGGCACATCCAGTGAGCAGGTCCCTGCGGTTCGGAGCCGACCGGCGCAGCCTTATGGCTGGCTGCCCGCGGGCTGGCACCGGGGAGGGGTGTTTCAGCCAGCGACGGCTGGCCGTCGGGCGCATCGCCAGGGCGGCCGGCCCGTTTTCCGGAACCCTTTGATAAAAGGGCGGCCGGAAATAATCCGGCCGCCCGGCGGCGTGCCCGGCGCGGTGCGCCGGTCCGTCGCTAGCCCGGGGGGAACCCCCGGTGGCCTGCGGCCCGGTTCCTCTGTCACCGGGCCGGGGCCGGGCTAGTACGCGTCCGGCGAGGCCACGGCCTCGGCAACGATAATCTCCGGCGGAGCCGGAGCGGCGCCCGCGGACCCGATGAACGCCTGCAGCTCCGGGTTGCCGAAGAACTGCTGGAAGTGCTCGACGCTCTCCCACTCGTCGACGACCATCACGAAGCCGTCACCAACCCCGAACCGGTGATGAATGCCACCCGCCGTGCGGGCCGTGTCGGCGATCTTCTCGAACTCACCGGCGCGCTCGCTGAGCGCCCGGCGAAACGTGGCGGTGTCGCCCTGGAATTTCGCAATGATAAGCACACTCATGGCTGTGGACCCCCTCGATGTTTCCTATCCGCGCGTCATGCGCGCGGCTACGCGAGGGATACGTCACCGCGCCCGGCCCCGGATCACCTCGGGCGCCCGGATACGGTCAATCCCGGCAGCCGCTCTAGTCGAGCGCGAGCGACGATGCCGCGGCGAGTATCCCGGCCGCCCGGCCGGTGTCGCCGGTGATGTGCAGGTCCAGATCCCCCGGTGTGGCCCGGTTGGCGACCAGCTGGCAGAACCCGACCGCACCGGTGACGATGCCGACCGAGGCCGACGCGGGCTGGCTCTCGTCGCCGATCACGACATCCCAGGTGCCGCCGCCGGGCCCGGTCAGCACCAGGTGCACCCGCGTGGGCTCGCGCAGCCCGGCCCTGGCCGCGCCGTAGGGCAGCAGCCGCGCGGCGAGCCCGGTCATCAGCCGCAGCGTCGAGGCATCGGGCACCGCGGGCGGCAGCCCGGTGACCTGGCGGATGTCGTTGTCGTGGGTCCACAGCTCGAACGCCCGGACGATCAGCAGCGCGCCCAGGGTCAGCCGCATCCCGTGCATTGCCACCTCGGCATTCAGGTCCCCGTGCTCGCGGGCCAGCACGAGACCGCGGTCGGCCGCGGCGCGCCACTCGGCGCGCGTGCTGGCCGGCGGCTGCCCGGCCTGGCGGGTGGCCCATGGCTGGGTGGAGCCGACATGGTCGGCGTCGGCCACGGCCGGGTCACCGGACAGGCAGCGCTGCATGTCCTCCTCGACCCCGGTCAGATGCCCGATCAGCTGCTGGACATCGAGGCCGCGCAGCACGGTGCGCCGCCAGTCCCCGTCGTCCAGCGCGCACAGCATCCCGTACAGGGCGTCGGCCGCCCGGCTGTACGCCTCCAGCGGCGAGATCTCCGGAACGTCGGGGACCGGCCGCCCGGCCGTACGCGCCCGCCACGAAGCTGCCAGCACCCGGTCCCGCAGGCCCTCGGGCAGCACCACCGGTTCCCTTTCGGCCGTCATGACCACTCCAGCAACTGCCGGTCCAGCATTGTTTCCAGCTTGGCCAGGGCCAGCCGGAGCCGCGATTTGGCGGTGCCCTCAGGGATGCCGGCCGCGAGCGCGACCTCACGGTAGGTGAGGCCTTCGAAGTAGGCAAGCTCGACCACCCGCCGCTGCCCGTCGGGCAGCGTCTGCACCGCGTCCCTGATCGCGGCGGCCATGGCCGCGGCCAGCACCTGATCGCCCGGCGCCTCGGATTGCTGTCCCGGCGTCAGCCGGTGATGCCGTTCCTGCCGGGCGATCCGGCGCAGTTCGCTGCGGACCAGGTCCACCGCGCGGTGCCGGGCCAGCACGATCAGGTACGTGCGCAACGAACCGGCTGCGGGATCGTACCGGTCGGGATGGCTCCACAGCTCGACGAACACGTCCTGGACGACATCCTGCGCGCTCGCGCCGTCCCCGACCACGCGCAGGGCCGCGCCGTACGCCGCCCGCCCATACCGGTCAAAGGCCTCGGCCAGCGCGAGGTCGTCCCCTGCCGCCAGGCGCGACGCCAAAAACGCGTCGGTCCCCCCCACACCGGGGACGTTAGCGCAGGGTCCAGCCGTCGGCAATGGGCCGGTAAAAATCCGGCCCCTGGCCTGGCTGGCCTCCTGGTAGAGCGTCGCCGGCACGATGCCTCCCGCGCCCGGTTGTCCGTCATGGTGGCTACGTCACCGCGAGGCCTCGCGGATCAGTCCTGCCGCGGAAAGTTGCTGGCGCCGGTCCATGCAGCCCGGCGGCCGGCCTGGCGGTGGCGGGGGCGGGGGATGAGCGCGGGCACGCGGGCCGCGTACGCCCGGTAGCGCTCGCCGAGTTCGCGCCGCAGGTCCCGCTCCTCGAAGCTGATGCCGGCCAGGATGTAGCCGGTCGCGAGGACGGCCAGCAGGACATGGCCGAGCGTCATCACCGGCGCCGCCCAGAAGATGAGCAGGAAGCCAGCCATCAGCGGGTGCCGGACCCAGCGGAACAGGCCGCGCTCGGTGAACGCCGGTGGCCGGTAGGCGATGCCACGCCAGTGCAGGTATGCCTGGCGCAGCCCGAACAGGTCGGCATGGCTGACCAGGAACGTGGCGCTCAGCGCCACCGCCCAGCCGGCCACGTACACCGCCCAGCCCGCGGCACCGGCCGCGCCGGAAAGCTGCCAGACCGTGCCACGGACCGGCCGCCACAGCCAGAACAGCAGCGCCAGGGCCAGGCTCGCGGCCACGACGAACGTGGCCCGCTCGGCCGGTGCGGGCACCAACCGGGTCCAGCGGCGCTTGAACCACGGGCGCGCCATCACCGTGTGCTGCACCGCGAACAACAGCAGCAGCCCGGCGTCGATGGTCACGGCCAGCGGCCAGGGCGACCTAGCCCCGTCATCGATGCCCTTGGGCACCCCCGCACCGGCGAAGAACCCGAAGGCGTAGCCGAGCACCCCGAGCATCAGCAGGTATCCGGCCACCGCGTAGCACAGCCAGCCCAGCGCGCCAGCACGCGATGTACCCACTGCGTCCGGCGCCGGCCTTGTCGTCACTTGAGGCATATCGTGACGCTACGACGGCCCAGGCCAGGCCCACCATCGGGTGAACTGCCGACCCCGCCAGGCAAAACCACGGCCGGCCTGGTTCCTGAGCGCCACGGCGTCGGGTGAACTACCGAGACCACGCCGGCCCGGGCCGTCGTAGCGCCAGAAAGACCGCAGCGCCAGGAAAGCCGCAGCGCCAGGAAAGGAAAGGAAAGGAAAGGAAAGGAAAGGAAAGGAAAGGAAAGGAAAGACCCGCGGCGTCAAGTCAGGAAGTGAGCCTGTGCTCGGTCACCCATGCCGCGATCTGGGCCCGCGAGCGCACCCCCAGCTTCCGCCGGATGTTCTCCACGTGCGCCTCCGCGGTCCGCGGCGCGACGGACAGGCGGCTCGCGATGGCGTGGTTGGTCAGGCCCTCGGCCACCAGCGCGGCGACCTCCAGTTCGCGGCCGGTCAGCCGCGGTCCGGGGCCCGCGGGCTCGGCCAGGAAACCGAGCAGCGCATCGAGCACCGGCTCCCAGTCACCGTGGTAGAAGAGGTGGCCGGTGCCGGGCAGCGGTACCAGGGCCGCCCCGGGAATGAGCGTGGCCACCTCCCGGCCCAGCCCGAACCGGGTCGCCGGGTCCGCCTCCCGGTGCAGCACCGCCGTGCGGGCCTTGACCGCCGGGAGCAGGTCCCTGACGTCGGTGCCGTAGTAGGCACCGAGAAGCTCGCTGGCTATCTCGGCCGACGCGGCGGCCCGTTGCAGCCGGGTGAGCGCCGCCACCTCCTCCGGTGTGGGCCCGGGAATGAAGATGCCGGTCAGCATCTTCGAGCCGAGGCCCCAGTTCGCCCGCACCAGCGCCACGATGGAGTCCCTGACCTCGGCGGGTGCCTGGTCGGCGCCGTTGGCGCAGGTGCCGTACAGCGCCAGCGCCGCCACCCGCCCGGGGTGCCGCGCCGCGACCGCCGCGGCCACCTGGCCGCCCTGCGAGGCGCCGAACAGGCTGAACCTGTCCGCGCGGGCGGCGTCGGCGACCGCGACCGCCGCGGCCACCTGGCCGTCGAAGGACAGGTCGGCGCCACCGGTGTCGGACAGGCCGCACCCGGGCTTGTCGTAGCGGATCACGGTGAACCGTTCCGCCAGCCGCTCGATGAAGGAGCCGAACGAGAACAGTTCGAGTTGCCCGGTCAGATGAGTGACCCAGCCCGTGTCGATCAGCAGCGGCGGGCCGGTGCCCGCCGTCGCGTACGCCACCCGCCCCGCAGGGGTGGCGCAGTAGCGCACCGTCGGCCTCACCGGGCCGCCTGCCGTACCCGGTAGGCGGCGACGTTGGTGCGGTTGGCGCACGCGACGCCACAGAACCGCCGCGACCGGTTCTTCGACAGGTCCACGTGCACGTCCTCGCAGTGGTCCGCGGCGCACACCCGGAGCCGGCAAAGCTGCCCGGACCTGATCACGTCGGTGAAGGCCATCGCGGCCTCGACGGCCATCCGGTCGGCCAGCGGCGCGTCCGGCGGCGTGGCGTGCAGATGGTAGTCCCACTGGTCGTGCTTGACCAGTTGCGGCAGCGCGCTCGCCTCCCGGAGCAGCGTGTTGACCAGCCCGGCGGCGGCGTCCTCGTCCATCTCCCACAGCCGTTCCAGCCGCGGGCGCAGCCGGAGGACCGCGTCGAGTTCGGCCTGGTCGTGCGCGCGCCCCCCGGTCCAGCCCCAGTCCTCGACGAAGCGGTCAAGTGCGGCGGTATCCGGTAGCAATTCCTTGGCGGCGCGGCCGGTGTTGACGAGGGCGGCGGCGGACGCCAGCGCTACCTCGGTGTCATGGGCAAAAATCATCTTGACCCCTTTCACCGGCCCTCTGTAACGTCACTAGCGTAACCTACTTTTGCTCATTACAGAGGAGTGTCATGGTGACCCAGGCCGGCAAGCGCACCCTGGGCGGCGCGGGACTGGGCCTTGCCCTGGTATCCGCGGCGGCCTTCGGTACGTCGGGGACGTTCGCCGCGGCCCTGATTGGCGCCGGCTGGAGCCCGGGTGCGGCCGTGCTCGCCCGGATAGCCGTGGCGGCGCTGATCCTCACCGTCCCCGCGGTGCTGCGGTTGCGCGGCCAGTGGGCTCTGCTGCGCCACGGCGCCGGCCGGGTGGCCGTTTACGGCCTGATCGCCGTCGCCGGCGCCCAGTGGTGCTACTTCAACGCCGTGGCCCGGATACCGGTGGGCGTCGCGATACTGGTTGAGTACCTCGGCGTGGTGCTGGTGGTGGGCTGGCTGTGGCTGCGGCACGGCCAGCGGCCGCAGCGGCTGACCCTCATCGGCGGCGTCGCGGCGCTCGCCGGGCTGGCCATGGTGCTCAACCTGGCCGGAAACGCACAGATCAACCCCGCCGGGGTGCTTTGGGCGCTGGGTGGCGCCGTGGGCCTGGCGACCTTCTTCGTGCTGTCGGCCGGCGACGAGGAGGAGCCACTGCCACCCCTGGTGATGACGTGGGCCGGGATGTGCGTCGGCACGGCCGCCCTGGCCGTGATGGCCGGGACCGGGCTGATGCCGCTGACCGCCAGCGTTGCGGACGTGCACGTCTTCGGCCACCAGGTGAGCTGGATAGTGCCGGTCCTCGGGCTGTCACTGGTGGCCGCAGTGATCTCCTACATCGCGGGCATCGGCGCCGCCCGGCGGCTCGGGGCCCGGCTCGCGTCCTTCATCGGCATGGCCGAGGTCCTCTTCGCGATCTTGTTCGCCTGGCTGCTGCTGGGCCAGTTGCCCACCCCGGTGCAGTTCCTCGGCGGCGGGTTCATCCTGGCCGGCGTGGCCATGGTCCGCCTCGGTGAGCTGCGGGCATACCCGCCGCCCTCCGATGCCACGCAACCGCGGCCCCGCCAGGCCGAACTGGCCCACTCGCAGGCCGCTGGGCGCTGATCCGGGCGGGTTCAGCGGCCGGCGCGGGCAAGTTCGAGCAGCGCGTGCAGGTCCCTGGCGGCCTGCAGCGCGCATGCGCCGGTGAGCACGACGACAACCACCGCGATGGCCAGCAGCACGACCCGCGAGCGCGGCGGCGGGCCGAGCAGGGCGGCCACCCGGCGGGGCACCGGCCCGGCCCAGGCCACCGAGACCCGCCGGGTCCCGGCCCGGACCATGCCGAGGGTGGCCGCCGGCCACCGGGCCGGGGTGGCCATCATGGCCACCCGTGCCGATGGTGAGCGCCACCAGGCGGCGGTCGCCGGTGACCTGGGCGGCGTGCTCGTCGGCCCAGCGCTCCACGGTGTAGTCCACCGTGCGGGCGAGCGGCACAAGGACCGGGTTGGCCGCGGCGGCCAGGTGCGCCACCGTGGTGAACAGGTGGTGCCTGCCCGCGAGGTGGGCGCGCTCGTGCGCGAGCAGCGCCGCGCGGCCCGGCTCGTCCAGTGCCTCGAGCAGGCGGCCGGAGACCACGATCCGGCCCGGCCAGCCGGGCAGGGCGTACGCCTCGATGGCGGTGCCGCGAACGACCACGACGGTGCCGTCCTCGTGCAGGCGGGCGGCGCGCCGGTAGGACTCGGCCAGGGCGCGGGCCCGGTGCCGGAACGCGACCGCGACGGCCACCGCGGCCACGGTCAGCACCACGGCGGCCACCGCGCCGGTGACGGCGGGGGTGGGATCGGCGCGGTGCACGACGCTCTGGGAGTAGTGCCCCAGCGAGGCCATGGCCGGTACGCGGGCGACGGCGGAGGCCGCGAGCAGCGCCAGCGCCACCGTGCTGCACCCGGCCAGGACCACCGCGGCCCCGGTGAGCAGCCAGGTGGCCTCCCGCGGTTCCAGCCGGGCGGCGAGCGGCCTGGCCGCGACCGCCGCGAGCACGGGGATCAGCAACGGCAGGTACACCAGCAGCCGCACCTGGCTACCCCCGGTCCTGGCCGCCTCGCCGCCGGCCAGCAGCCGGCGCAGCAGGCGCGCGTCCCGGCCGGACAGGCCGGACACGAACCTGGTCAGCACGGCGCCGTGGTCCACGCCGGCGTCCAGTGCGCGGCTCATCTGGCCGGCCGCTAGGCTTGCCGGGTCCACCGGCGTGTAGGCGAACCCGCGCCCGGCGCGCTCGCGGGCCAGCAGGCCCTTGGCGTGCAGCCGGGACACGATGGTGACCACCGTGCTGTAGGACAGCTCACCGCTCGGCCGGACGGCGAGGCGCTCGCGGACCTGGCCGGGGGTCAGCGGCGCGTCCGCGGCCCGCAGCACGGCCATCACCTCGGCCTCCAGCGCCCCGGCGGGGCGCCGCGGCGGCTCCGCGGGCGCGGCCGGCTCCGCGGTCGGGCGCGGGCGCTGCGTCGTGCACGGCGCGCCTCCTTTACCCGATTAGCATCTACAAGTCCTGTAAATGTTCTACAGTACCTGTAGAACACCGGCGAGTCCGAGTATGCCACCTCGCCTCGCCGGGCGCAGCGCATCCGGGCGGCCTCGGCTTCCCCGCTCACCGCGAAGGACCTGGCATGACACATCTGACCTACCTGCAAGCCGCGGTCGTCGGCCTGGTCCAGGGCGTCTCCGAGCTGTTCCCGATCTCCAGCCTCGGCCATGCCGTGCTCATCCCCGCGGTGATCGGCGGCCAGTGGGCGCAGAACCTGAACGTCGCCGCGGAGTCATCGCCCTACCTGGCCTTCATCGTCGGGCTGCACGTGGCCACCGCCGCGGCCCTGCTCATCTACTTCTGGCGGGACTGGGTCAGGATCATCCGCGGCCTGATCACCTCGATCCGCTACCGCGAGGTGTACACCGCCGATGAGCGGCTCGCCTGGATGATCGTGCTGGGCACGATTCCCGTCGGCATCGCGGGCATCACGCTGCAGAAGACCTTCCAGACCGTGTTCGGCCAGCCGAAGCTCGCGGCGGTGTTCCTGACCATCAACGGCCTCATCCTGATCGCCGGGGAGCGCTTCCGGCGGCACGCCTCCCGTGAGGCCGACCAGGAGACCGCACGGCAGCGGGACTATGCCGAACTGGCCGCCGTGGGGCGGCACTCGGGCGGTGCCCGCGCCGAGCGCCAGCGCGAGCATGCCGCGGTCACTATGTCCGACGGGCGGCTGGCCAGCCTCAGCTTCCCCCAGGCCATGCTCATCGGCTCAGCGCAGTGCCTCGCCCTGATAGCGGGCATCAGCAGGGACGGGGTCACCATGGTCGCGGGCATGACCCGCGGGCTGTCGCGTGAGGACGCCGGCCGGTTCGCGTTCCTGCTCGCCACGCCGGCCATCCTCGCCGCCGGGGTGCTCAAGCTGCCCGAGCTGTTCGGCTCGGCAGGCGCCGGGATCGGCGGCCAGATCCTGGTCGGGAGCCTGCTGGCGGGCCTGGGCGCCTATTTCTCCGTCCGGTTCCTTGTCAAGTACCTGCGGACCCGCACGCTCACCCCGTTCGGCATCTACTGCATCGTGGCCGGCCTGGGCAGCCTCGCCTACCTGACACTCGCCAATTAGGGCAACGGCCGGGTGCGGGAGGTCAACGGCTCGGCACCGGAGTCGAACCGCTAGCGGCGGCGCGCATCGGCGAGCGCTTCGCCTCGAGCCTGGCCAGTGCGCGCAGCGAGCCCGGGGCCAGCCTGGACAGCACATAGAGCACCCTGGCCTCGGCGTTCACCGGTACCACCGGCTGATCGCGGAGCACGGCGCGCATCACCGCCAGCGCGACCTTCTCCGGCGGGAACCGGCGGCGGCGCAGGGCACGGATGGCGTTCTCGCGCACCTCGTCCGCCGCGCCGGGGGCAGCGCCGACGTAGCGGGCGGACCTGGCGATGGGCGTGCTGGTGAACCCCGGGCAGATCGCCGTCACCCCGATGCCGGCGCCGGCCAGTTCGGCGCGCAGGCATTCGCTGAGCATGCGCACCGCCGCCTTCGTGGTCGCGTACGCCGGCAGCGAGGCCGACGGCGCGTACGCGGCGGCCGAGGCGATGTTCACCAGGTGACCGCCGGTCCCCCGCTCTGCCATCTGCGCGCCGAAGAGCCGGCAGCCGCGGGCCACGCCGAGCAGGTTGACCCCGACGATCCGCTGCCAGTCCTCCTCGGTGTGCGCGAGCAGTGGGCCCACCACGGCGATCCCCGCGTTGTTCACCACCACGTCGGGGACGCCCACCTCGGTGCGCACCCAGTTGGCGAACCGCTCCATGTCGGCCGCGTCCGCGACATCCACCTGCCGCGCGTGCGCCGCACCGCCGCGCGCGCAGATCAGTTCGCTGACCGAGGTGGCGGCCGCCAGGTTCAGGTCGGCGGCGACGACCCGGGCGCCGTTGGCGGCGAACCCCAGCACGGTCGCCCGGCCGATCCCGCTTCCGGCGCCGGTCACCACGACCAGCTTGTTTCCGAACGGCTTCGCCGCGTCAGTCATGGGTTTCTCCGTGGTTAGCTGCCAGGCTCTTCCGCACCGCCCTACTGCGCGGTAATTCAGGTCGGATCCCACGTTACTCGCGAGTAGCCAGCTCGGGTAACGCTGCTCGCGAGTCGCCTTATCGGGCGGAACGAGGCGTCCGAGGGGCGAAGCCTGGAGCAGCCGGAGATCGCGCTGCGCGCGGAGCGGCTGCTCGGCCCGGCGGACGGTACGCTCCCAGGCATGACGATGCCCGGGGATAGCGGCCCGGCGCGCGGCGACGCCGCCCCGCGCATCGCCCCCGCCCCTGCACAAGGCAATCCGGAAGAACTCCAGTCGTTGCTGGACACGCTGGGCCGGCCGCCCAGGCCAGCGCCGAACCTGTTCCTGACCCTCGCCCGCCACCCGGTGCTGTTGCGCGACTGGCTGCCGCTGGGCTCCCGGCTGCTGCTTGGCGGCACGCTGCCGCCGCGGGACAGGGAACTGGTGATCCTGCGCACCGCCTGGCTGTGCGGCTGCGAGTACGAGTGGGGCCATCATGCGCGGATCGGCGCACGGGCCGGGCTCACCGATGACGAGATCGCCGGCGTGCGCGACCCATCGGCCGCCGGGTGGAGCGGGCACGACGCCGCGGTGCTGCGCGCCACCGGGGAACTGGTGCACGACCACACGGTGAGCCAGGCCACCTGGGACGCGCTGGCGCAGACCTATGACGACGCCGCGCTGATCGAGTTCACCATGCTGGCCGGGCACTACGTCATGCTCGCCGGGCTGCTCAACGCGGCAGGGGTCGCCAGGGATGCCAGGACCGAGGGCTTTCCCGCCGGTCCCGGCTGAGCGTCACCTTCCCCCGGGGCAAGAGCCCAGGCCACGTAGGGGCGGTAGGGTCGGGCGGGTGGCGTCCCGGTTCGTGGTGCAACTTCACGACGCGACGACGCTGCACTTCGACCTGCGGGTGCAGGCCGGCGACGTGCTGCGCTCGTGGGCCGTGCCCAAGGGCCCCTCGCTCGACCCGGCGGTCCGGCGGCTGGCCGTGCCGGTCGAGGACCACTCGCTGGAGGCCGGCGAGTTCGAGGGCGTGTACCCCGATGCCCGGCGCGGCACCGGGGCGGTGATCATCTGGGATGAGGGCCCGGCCGAGATCACCAGGGACGAGCCGGGGCACCTGTCCTTCGTGGCGCACGGCAGCAAGCTGGCCGGCGGGTTCGCGCTGACCCGCACCGGGCCACGCCGCTGGGTACTGGTCAAGGTCCGTGACGAGCACGCGCGGGCAGGCTCGGACATCGCCGCGGAGCGCCCCGCGAGCGTGCGCAGCGGCCGGACCTGGGAAGACCTGGCCCGCGAGCAGGCCGGTCCGGGCCGCCCCGGTTAGCCCGCCGCGGTGATGCCGATCACCGGGGACGGCGGTTTCTGCCCGGCCGCGGAGCCGTAGAACGGGGTGTTGAAGTTGTAGACGCTCCCGTCCTTGCCGGCCAGCAGGTAGCCGGTCCCGTCGGCAACGATGCCGGTGATCGCGCCAGGCAGGCTCTTCCCCGCTTCCGAGCCGTAGAACGGCGCGTTGAACGAGTACACGTTGCCCGCGCTGGTGGCCAGCCAGTAGCCGCCGGTCGCCGGGTCGGCGGTGATGCCGACGATCGGCGCGGGCAGGTGGTGCCCGGCCTTGGACCCGTAGAACGGCGTGTTGAAGGCGTAGACGTTGCCCGCCTTGGTGACCAGCAGGTACCCGCCGCCGTCGGTGGCGATGCCCACCACCGGGGAGGGGAGCTTGTGACCGGCCTTGGACCCGTAGAACGGCGCGTTGAACGGGTAGGCGTTGCCCGCGCTGGTGGCCAGGTAGTATCCGCCGGTCGCCGGGTTGACCGCGATGCCGACCACTGGCGCCGTCAGCGTGCCGGTGTGCGACCCGTAGTTGGGCGCGTTGTAGCTGGCGACCGCGCCCTTGCTGGTGACGAGCTGGAAACCGGGGCCGTCGGCGGCGATGCCCACGGTCCCGGTGGCCGCCGAGGTGCTGTAGGCGGGCGCGCTGAACTGGTACACGTTCGCACCGGTGGTCGCGATCCAATAACCCGGCGCCGGAACGGGCACATTGCTAAGCGTTTCGATCACTCCGTCGTTGCTCTGGCTCGGGTCGGTGTAGTAGCCCACCGCGACACACGAACCCGCCGCCGCGCAGGCCACGTCGTCGGGCGTCACCGGCGGCCCGGAGTCCGTGGTGTAGATCTGCGGTGGCTCCAGGGCGACGGTGGGCGCCGTGGCCGACGTCCAGGTCCCGCCGGACAGGGTGTCGAGCAGGCCGTGCTCGATCCCGCTCCCCGACGCGTTCGGGCCGGAAGCGTCCCCATAGGTGCCGGTGGCGGCGCAGGAGCCCGCCGCCGGACACGAGATGCCCGTGAAAGAGTCGACGGACAGCGCGGTCGGCACCAGACCGGTCATCGGGATGTTCGCCGCCGTCCAGGCACCGCCGGACAGCGTCTCAGCGAATCCACCGCCAATGTTGTTGCCTGCCTCGTTGTACACGCCTACCGCGACACACGCGCCGACAGCGGCGCAGGACACCGAGTTCAGGTGCACGATGCTGCCGCTTCCGGTGCGTGGGGGCGGGCTGAGGCCGTCCACCGGGGCCGCGGCGGCCGACCAGGTGCCATCGGTAAGGCTCACGATCAGCCCGTCTTCGTGGCCGGTGGTGTCCTGGTAGAAGCCGACGGCGGTGCAGGAGCCCGCGGCCGGGCAGGACAGCGAACTCAGGGTCAGCAGCGGGTTGCCGGCTGGGGCAGGGCTCAGCTCAGCCATGGGCACCGTGACGGCCGTCCAGGTTCCATCCGCCAGCGTCGCGAGCAGCCCCTGCCGGGCCCCGGCAGAGTCCACGTAGTTGCCAGTGGCCACGCACGAGCCGGCGGCCGGGCAGGACACCGCGTGCAGGACCACATCGGAGGCCGCCGCCGGGTTCAGGCCGCTGACTGGCACGGTGGTAGCTGTCCAGGCGCCGCTGCTGAGCGTGTCGATCAGTCCGTGGTACCCGGTGGAGGTGTCCTGGTAGTAGCCGACCGCCACGCACGAGCCAACCGCCGGGCAGGACAGGTCCTGCAGTCCGGCGGCGAGGTTCGGTGCCGGGGCCGGAGCGGCCACCGCGGTCCAGGAACCACCGGACAGCGTCTCGGTCATCGGCTGCACACCGTTGGACCCGGGGTCATAGGAACCGAGGGCCACGCAGGAACCTGCCGCCGGGCAGGCCACCTTGGTCAGGCGCGCCCCCTGGTTGCCCGCTGGCGGGTTAAGCCCGGCGGTCGGCGCCGCCGTGGCCGTCCAGGTGCCGCCGGACAGCGACTCGGCCAGCGGCACGATGCCGGGCGTCTGGCTGATGTAGTGCCCCACGGCGACACACGAGCCCGCCGCCGGGCAGGACACCGAGCCCAGCACCACGCCATCGCCGATGGATGCGACCGGGGCAGGGTTCAGGCCGGTGACCGGCGCGGTGGACCCGGCCCAGGCGGGGCCTGTGGTGCCCGCCGCGGCCCGGGCCGTGGTTCCGGCGGCCGCGACGGCTGCCGGAACAGGGACGATGACAGCTGCCAGGAACAATGGCAAAACAAAACGGCCGAGCGGCCGAACGGCGAAGCGCACTCCCGCCTCCTCAACGGATGTGGCCCCGACAGATTGAGGATATGGCCAGAATTACTCAAACCGGCCCGGATATGGCCGGCACGCTCGGCCGGGCGATTTGCCGCTTCCCAGCCCAGCGAGTTCCACGCATCCTCTCCGCTGTCGCAGCCGTACAGTGTGTGCCATGGCGGGCGAGGTAACGCCGCGCGGGAGCGGCGATGAGCAGTTGCCGGCACGCGAGTTTCGCGCGTCGTACGAGGACAGGGACCGGGTTGTCGAACTGCTCCGGATTGCCGCGGGCGACGGGCGGCTGAGCGCCGAGGAGCTTGACCAGCGGCTCGAGATGGCACTGGCCGCGCGCACGTACGGCGAGCTTGCGGCGCTGACCAAGGACCTGCCGGACGCCGCCGGCCCCGCCGTGGCGGCAGAGCCGAAGGACCTGATCCGCATCGAAGCCACCAGCGGCAGCACCCGGCGGGACGGCCGCTGGGTGGTGCCCAAGCGGATGGAGATAAAGGTCGGCAGCGGCTCGGTCAGGCTGGACTTCACCGAGGCGGTGATCACCCAGGCCACGCTGGCGATCGACGTCGAGGTGAACAGCGGGTCGGTGCTCCTGATCATCAAGCCAGGCATCGTGGTCGACGTCGACGACATCTCGATCCTCAGCGGGTCCGTCAGCGTCCCACCGCCTGAGGACGTGCCCACCCTGCTGAGCATCGGTGTGTCGGGGAAGGTCGGCAGCGGCAGCGTCAAGGCGCGGCCGCCACGCCCGCCCCGGCGGACGTTCTGGCAGTGGCTGCTCCGCCGGCCGAAGCCGCGCCCGGCGCTTCCCTCTCGCTGATCTCGCGGGTTCAGCGGAAGTCACGGCTGGGGGCTGCGGCGGCCACCCGCATCCGCCGCAGCCGGGTGGCGAGCAGGCTGACCGAGCCGTCCAGGCGTTCCACCCGCCCGTAGACCAGCAGCGCGCTGGCGTCCATGGCGATCCTGCGGTAGCGCTGCCACACCCCCGGCGGGCAGATCACGTTCGCCATCCCGGTCTCGTCCTCCAGGCTCAGGAACACCACGCCGCGCGCGGTCCCCGGCTGCTGCCGGTGCGTGACCAGCCCGGCCACCACCACGGCCGCGCCCGGCCGGGCGGTTCGCAGCGCGGCGGCGGGGATAACCCCGTCCTGCGTGAGCCGCTGCCGGACGTGCTCCAGTGGATGGGTGCCGTAGGTCCCGGTGGCCCACAGGTCGGCGAAGGTCTCCTGGGCCGCGGTCATCGCGGGCAGCGGCGGCGCGGCCAGGCCGACGGTGGTGCCGGGCAACTGGCCGGGCCGGATGGTGGCGGCCGCCCCCGCCGCCCACAGCGCCTCCCGCCGCGGCACCCCGAAGCAGCCGAACCCGCCCGCCATGGCCAGCGCCTCCAGCGCCCTGGCCGGCAGGCCGGTGCGGCGGGCGAAGTCCTCGAGACCGGTGTACGGCTGGCCGGACACGATGCGGGCGGCCGGCTCGGTGCCCAGGTTCCGCACCGCGGCCAGGCCGAGCCTGATCGCGGGCTGCCCCGGTACCGGGTGCCCACCGGACGGCGGCTGCTGCGTGCCCGCCTGCTTCTCGGTTCCCCGGGGCTGGTCAGCGCCAAGGCCGGAGGGCGGCGAGGGCTGATCGTTATGCATTGGATCCTCAAGAGTGGCGAGGATCCCGCTGGCGTTCACGTCCACGCCGCGCACCCGCACGCCATGCCTGCGCACATCGCCGATCAGGCTGGCCGGCGAGTAGAAGCCCATCGGCTGGGCACGCAGTAGCGCCGCGGTGAACGCCGCCGGGTAGTAGCACTTCAGCCACGCACTCGCGTAGACCAGGTAGGCGAAGCTGATCGCGTGCGACTCGGGGAAGCCGTAGCTGGAGAAGGCCAGGACCTTGGCGTAGACGTCCCTGGCGACCTCGCCGGGGATGCCGCGTTCCGCCATCCCGGTCAGCATCGCCTCGCGCAGTTCCTCGATCCGCTCCGGGCCGCGCTTGGAACTCATCGCCTGGCGCAGCCGGTCGGCGCTGGCCGGGCTGAACCCGGCGCAGTCGATCGCGAGCTGCATCATCTGTTCCTGGAACAGCGGGACCCCGAGCGTCTTGCCCAGGGCGCGGCGCATCGACTCGTGCGGCAGCGTGGGTACTTCATCACCGTTGCGGCGGCGCATGTAGGGATGCACCGAGCCGCCCTGGATCGGGCCCGGCCGGATCAGCGCGACCTCCACCACCAGGTCGTAGAACTTCCTCGGCCGCAGCCGCGGCAGCGTCGCCATCTGGGCGCGGGACTCGACCTGGAACACCCCGACGGTGTCCGCCGCGCACAGCATGTCGTAGACGCCGGGGTCCTCCTGCGGGAGCGAGTGCAGGTTCCAGCGCACCCCGTGATGCGCCGCCACCAGCTCGAAACAGTCCCGCAGCGCGGTCAGCATGCCGAGGCCCAGCAGGTCGAACTTGACCAGCCCGGCGAACGCACAGTCGTCCTTGTCCCATTGCAGCACCGACCGGCCCGGCATCCGCGCCCACTCCACCGGGCACACCTCCCCCACCGGCCGGTCACAGATCACCATGCCGCCCGAGTGGATGCCCAGGTGCCTGGGCAGCCGCTGCATCCGCGCGGCGAGCGCGACGACCTCCCCGGGGACCTCCGCGTCCGGCGGGATCGGCTGGCCCGGCCCGTACTCCCTCGGCCCGACCTGTTTGGCCCACTTGTCCTGCTGCTGCGGCTGGTAGCCGAGGGCGCGGCCCGCGTCCCGCAGCGCCATCCGCGGCCGGTAGGTGATCACGTTGGCCACCTGGGCGGCCTTGTCCCTGCCGTACTTGCCGTAGACGTACTGGATCACCTCCTCGCGGCGGCGGTGCTCGATGTCCAGGTCGATGTCGGGCGGCCCGTCCCGGCCCGCCGAGAGGAACCGCTCGAAAAGCAGTTCATGCAGTATGGGATCGACGCTGGTGATCCCCAGCGCGTAACAGACGGCCGAGTTCGCGGCCGAGCCACGGCCCTGGCACAGGATGCCCGCTTCCTCGCAGAACCTGACGATGTCGTGGACTATCAGGAAGTAGCCGGGGAATCCCAGGTCCTCGATCACCTTGAGCTCTCGGGCGATCTGGGCGTAGGCACCGTTCACCCGCTCGGCGTGCGCCGGGCCGTAACGGTGCAGTGCCTTCCTGCCGACCAGCTCGCGCAGCCAGGTCCCCTCGGTGTGGCGGCCGGGGACCGGGAAGTCGGGGAGCTTGGGCGCGATCACGCCGAACTCGAACGCGCAGGCGCGGGCCAGCCGTGTGGTGTTTTCCACGACGCCGGGATAGCGGCGCAGCCGGTGCGCCATCTCCGCGCCGGACCGCAGGTACGCGCCGCCGGAGGCGGCCAGCCAGCCGTCCATCTCGTCCAGGCTGCGCCTGGCCCGGACGGCGGCCAGCGCCTCGGCGAGGCGGGCGTCCCTGGGGGCGGCGTAGTGGACGTTGCCGGTGGCGATCGCGGTGGTGCCGGTGGCCTTGGCCAGTTCGTAGAGAGCGTCGTTACGCTCGTCGTCCTCGGGCAGGTCGTGGCCGGTCAGCTCGACCACGACGTGGTCGCGGCCGAAGGCCTCGCGCAGCGCTTCGAGTTCTCTGCGCGCCGCCCCGGGGCCGTGGGCGGTGAGCGCGGCGCGGACCGCGCCCTTGCGGCAGCCGGTCAGGATCACCCAGTGGCCGCCATGATTCCCGGCGAGTTGCTCCATGTCGTAGACGGGGCGGCCCTTCGCGCCCCCGGCGAGCTGCGCCACGCTGATGGCCCAGCACAGCCGCCGGTACCCGCCCGGATCCCGGGCAAGCACCAGCAGATGCTGACCATCCGGGTCGGGGGAACCGGCCCGGTCACCGGCGCGGCCAAGGCCCGGTGACGAAGGAACGGGGCCTTGAGCCAGCGGGGGGTTCCAGGGGGGTCGCTCCCCCGGGCCAGCAGGGCCAAGGCCCGGTGACGAAGGAACGGGGCCTTGAGCCAGCGGGGGGTTCCAGGGGGGTCGCTCCCCCGGGCCAGCAGGGCCAAGGCCCCGTGACGAAGGAACGGGGCCTTGAGGCCACCGGGGGGTTCCGGGCCCTGGGGTCCGGGGGCTTGCCCCCGGGAAGGCGGCGTGCTCCCCCGGGCTAGCAGAGCCCACGCTCAGCTCCGCGCCGAAGACCGTGCCGAGCTTGATGCCCGTCTGCTCGGTGAGCTTGGCGGCCGCCTGGGCGAACTGGGGCACCCCGTACATGCCGTTGTGGTCGGTGATGGCCAGGGTCTCGAGGCCGAGCCTGGCCGCCTCGGCCACCAGTTCGGCGGGGCTGGAGGCGCCGTCAAGGAAGCTGTACGACGAGTGGCAGTGCAGCTCGGCCCAGGGCGGCCCATGGTGGGCCCGGGCCGGTAGGCGGGTGACCGGGCGCGGGTCCTGTTCGGCGTCGCCCGGGTCCTCGCCCGTCCCCCAGGACAGCCGCCGTTCCAGCTCCCGCCACGGGACCGGCGGGTTATCCCACCCCACGACGCGCCTCTCTCGCGCCAGACCCGGGTGCCTCAGTCATATCTCGCCTCGATCTGCCAGTGGCCGTCCTGGACCGCGGCCAGCCAGGCGGCCCCGTCCTCGGTGACCAGCTGGAACCTGGCCCGCCTGCGCGCGGCCTGCGGCCGCCACCAGCGTTCGGCAACGGGCCAGGGGCCGGCCCAGGCGGTGATGGCCAGCCACGGCCCGCCGTCCGCCGACATCCGGGCCGGAGGAGCGGAGAGGCGGGCGCGGCCGGTGACGGTCACCGGGGCCCCGGCGGCGTCGGTGACCCTGGCGGGCAGCGGGTCAGGGCAGACCGTGGCCGGGACCGGCACGGGAATCCGTCCCGGCCAGGGCCGGTCGGGCGGGCGTTCCGGGTCGCTTGTGTCCCCGAAAGGGACCAGCGTCACCTGCTCGGCGGGACCGCGGCCGCCGGCCGGGACCGGGCGCGTGACCGCGCCGTGGCCGAGCATGGCCTGCACCCGCAGGGCGGCCCGGGCGACCCGGTCACTGACGACCGCGTCGCCCCACAGGCCGAGCTGCCGGCCATGGGCCCGGACGACCTGATCGGGGATCAGGCTGAGCAGGGTGATCCCGCCCGGCTGAACGTCATGACCGGCCTCGCCGGGCCGGCGTCCGGCCGTGGTGTCCGGGCGCCAGCCGGCCAGTTGCCAGCGGACCCGTTCGGCCACCGCCAGGGCGGATAGCAGCCCCTCGTGCCGCCACAGCCGCGCGCGCTCCTGCCCGTCCTCGCTGATCACCCGCACCCGCACGCACACGCAGGCGAGGCCCCGGGCGGCAAGGCCGGCATGCATCCGCTCGGCGAGCGCCTTCGCGGCGAACACCACGGGCTCGGCCAGCGGGGCGGGCGGATCGAACCCGGCGCTGACCGACAGATCCGCCGTGGGCGGGCGGGCCGCCAGCGGGCGGGGGTCCAGGCCGCGGGCCAGCCGGTGCGCCATGCCCCCCGGCGTACCGAACCGGTTCACCGCCTGGGCAGCCGGCAGCCTGGCGAATTCGCTCAGCGTCGCGATGCCAAGCCGGGGCAGCAGTTCGGCCATCCCCGCCCCGTCCAGCCGGAGCAGTTCCGCCATCTCCTCGCTGCCCAGCACGCTGACCGGATACGGGGCAAGGAACTCCCGCGCCTGCCCCGGAGAGACGATCGTGGCCGTGCCCGGCGCCGCGGCATGGGCGGCCAGCCGCGCGGCGAACAGCCCGTCGGCGATACCCGCCTGGCAGGCGAAGCCGCCGCCGGTGACCGCCTTGATGATCTTTCCGGCGAGCGCTTCCTCCCCGCCGAAGTACCTGGCCGGGCCGCGGGCGCCGATAGCGCAGGCGCCAGGCTGCAGCACCTCCACCCGTGGGCAGAGTTCTTCCACCAGGGATACCACCCGCTCGAATGCCCGCCCGGAGTCCGGGTCCGGCGGCACCGGCCACTCCGGGCACCACAGCACCAGCACCCGGACGGGGCTTGGTGTCGTCACCCGGCATCCTGGATTTCCGTGACCGCCTGGTCCGCCAGGCCGACCGAGCCGTCCGGGCCCGGCAGCCACAGCCACTGCGTACGCGGCCGGGCCGCGGCACCCCGGCCGTCCGCCACCACCAGCACCCGCCGGGCGCGCAGCCGCCCGTGGCCGGCCTCGATCCCGGCCCATTCCTGGCGGGTGACCAGCAGCCGCGCCTGGGCGCCGTCCCAGTCCCCGGCCACCACGAGCACGCCACCGCAACGGCGCAGCACGGCCTCCAGCCGCCGCCGCACCTGGGCGGGCGCGTGACCGGGAGGACGCAGCAGCACCAGTTCACAACCGTCCAGCAGCGAGGCCACCACCTGTGGCCAGACCGTGCCCGGATCCGCGACCAGCAGCATCCGGGCGGGATCCAGCCCCACACCTGCCGCCGCGCTCATCCCGAGTTGTGGCACCCCGGCCACCGCGCACCAGGCCCCGGCCACTGACGCACCGGCCGCCAGAGCCAGGCAGAGCAGGCTCCAGCGCCCGGCTGCCACCACCGAACCGCGGGCCAGCCCGCCCGGCAGCAGTTCGCCCAGGGCCGGCAGCACCGGCAGCGCCCCGGCCGACGGGTTTCCGGTGGGCAGATTCCCGGCCCACGGGTGGCTGGCCCACGGATTGCCGGCCAGCGGATTACCGACCGCCAGCGCGCCGACCGTATTTCCGCGTGCTGGTAGCCGTATGACTTGTGTGATCCCCGCTTTCACCTTGACACTATCGAACATAAATTCGATATATGTCAACGTCACAGCGTTGTTGTTGATCGCAAACGCGGCTGTGACAGAGCACGCTAGTTGGCCATTGAGCCAGTGCGCGGTGAGGTGCTGGGGAACGTGCCGGTGATCGAACTGGCAGCTGGGCCGTGGCGCCGGGCTGGGTGAGCCAGCGCGCCATTGGTAGCTGACGGTGCTATGGCGGAAGTTTTCGCCGCGGTGGCTTGGCGGCCGCTGCGCGTTCGTTGCGATGCTGGCGAGCACGGCCTGCAGAGCCGGAGAGCAGGCGGGCGCGGCCTGGTTGATGAACCGGATCCACTGCGGGTCGCTGAGAGCTCTGGCTAGGAGGGGCTGGGAAATGTTCTCGAACGTGAGCGGGTCGGTTAGGCCCAGGAGCCAGGTCGCGGTATCGAGGAGCCCGGCGCAGGCCCTGGGCTCCAGCGACGGGGTGTCATAGGCAACTACGGGTGCGGCCTTGCGGCCTTGCTCGCCACGGTGGTGCAGTGCCGTGCGCTGCTTGCCGACGTGCTCGTCGATGGCTTCGGCGAAGCTGTCCGCGCCGGTCAGGTTCCTGGCCGCCGGCCAGGTCAGCTGTGTAAACCTCGGCGAGATCACTCACCGTGCACGACGGGGACGGAACCCTACTGGGCCTGGCTAAGCTCCCAGGTGCTGCCGTATGGCACTGTTACAGCACCACCGCCCTCACCGCGGATGCAAGTGTTCAGGCTGCTCGCCCGGCGTGTCGGCGACTGGGGTTTGTCATGCCGGCGTTGTGATCACTGTGGCCCGTGGGCGGCCCAGAGCATCGCTGCCAGCACCTCATCAAGGTCGCTGGCGTCGGGGAAGCCGCCCGCCGGGCCCGCCCGCGGGGGCGGGCCCGGCGGCGCTTTCCTGCAGCGCGGCGAAGCGGGCGGCGTCTGGGTCTTCGGTGTTCGCTTTGAGTCAGCTGCTCCCCGCGCATTCGGCGACCGCGGTCAGCAGCGCTGTGAGGGCTGTGGCCGCGCCAACCGGGTTATCGGCTGCCCGGCAAATGGCGATGGCCTGCCGCACGGCGGCCGCGTGCGTGCGGGTCAGCGGGTTGCGGGCACGCCGCTGCACGTAGCCGACTGCCGTCTGGGTCTTCGCCAACGGCGGCGTGGAGCGAATCGTCATGATCACCCGCCCTTCCGAGGTCAGGGCCAGATCCGGCGGCCGGGGATTCTTGGCGGCGGAGGGCTGGAGAGCTGCCGGACCGTTATAGCCGGTCAGGCAAGAGGGCGCGGCGCATGGGTGGCGGGCCCCACATGGGGCCCGCCACCGGTTGCTGTGAGGGGACAGATGAGGGTCTGGACCTGCTCCTTCCTGACTGGTTCTCAGCCGGCGGCACTGTGGGATGTCGATGGCCCTCCCCGGCCCCGGTGCGCTGCCTGCCGGGGCCGGGGGCGCCGTGCACGGTCATAGCGGAGGCGAACGCTGGCGGCCGGGACCTGGCCGCCGGGGAGGCACCCGCGCGGGCGCCAGCCGAGTATGACGGGGGCGTGCGGACTGGCCCGGCGGGGTGCCGCGGGGGCGGTCGGCGGGAGGGACGGTGGGCGGTGCGGGCGGGCGTGGCCACGCGGGCGGGGCGGTGAAATTGGCCGCCATCAGCGCGCTGAACTCCTCGTCCAGCCACTGCGGGTCGGCGCAGAT
Source organism: uncultured Actinomycetes bacterium (assembly GCA_963706115.1). Lineage (GTDB taxonomy): Bacteria > Actinomycetota > Actinomycetes > Streptosporangiales > Streptosporangiaceae > DASXKD01. The sequence continues at coordinate 134,205 of CAVPMG010000018.1, forward strand.
CAGTTCCGCGAACTTCGCGCCCGCCTCGTACGTCGTCATCTGGTCCACGTCCGATCACACTCCCGGGAACCGGTGGTAGCGTCACCAGGTCAATGACCGATACAGTATTTATATAGCGCAGACTGCAGAAAGCTGTCAAGCGTGCCGCCGGATTCGGCAGCGGCTCTTGAGTCTTTGGAGAGGACACCCGTGGTGGCGGACCGGCTGGACGACCCGGACTACCCGGCCTATACCACCGGGCGGGCCGCCGCGGTGCTGGGGGTGCAGCAGGCGTTCCTGCGCGCCCTGGATGCCGCCGGGGCGGTGATCCCGCAGCGGTCGGGGGGCGGGCACCGCCGCTATAGCCGCCGTCAGCTGGCCGTCGCCGGCCGGATCAGGGAACTGTTCGACCAGGGCCACAGCCTGGCGTCGGCGCTGCGCATCCTGGGCCTGCAAGATGACATCGTGGGCCTGCAAGATGACATCGTGGGCCTGCAAGATGACCTGGCCGCCGAGCGCGCCCGCACCGCCAGCCTCCAGCGCCAGCTTCATCGCGAGCAGGGCACTGGCCAGCGCCCGCCCGCAGACGGCCACGGCGAAGGTTAGGCCGCCCGCGCGGCCGCCCAGGCAATCGCTGCCGGAGTACGGGGTCCCTGCCGCGCCGCGGAGGGGCGAACCGTGCCTGATGGGCGCACGGCCGACGGCCCCGCCAGCATGCTGGCCAAGCCGCCCTGCCAGGTGGGGTGCCGCACGGGCGGCGCTGGCATGCGGGTGCGGCGCTGCCCGCGCCGGGGCGAAACCCGGGGCAAGTCCGCCGGCGCGGGCAGCACGACATCATGCTTGATCGCTGGCCCGGCACTCCGGGCGGGCTCACCGGCAGGTGGCTCGCGTTGCGGTGGGCCACGGCGGCAGCCGGGAACCCGCCTGATGGTCAGGCCGGGCTGATCTGCTTGGCGTCCTGGCTGGTGATCTCGACCTTGCGCGGCTTGGCCGCCTCGTGCACCGGGATCGCCAGGGTCAGCACGCCGGCGGTGTAGTCGGCGTCGATGTGGTCGGCGTCGAGGGTGTCGCCGAGGAACACCTGCCGGGTGAAGGCGCCGGCGGGGCGCTCGGCGACCAGCAGTTCCACGTCGCCGTCCAGGCCGGCCCGGTTCGCGTGGACGGTCAGCACGTTCTGCTCCACGGTCAGGTCGATCGCGTCCAGGGTGATGCCGGGCAGGTCCAGCTTGACGTAGAAGGTGTCGCCCTTGCGGAAGGCATCCATCGGCATGGCCGCGGGCCGGGCCATGGTGCCGAACACCTGCTGGGTGAGCCGGTCGAGGTCGCGGAACGGGTCGGTGCGCATCAACATGGTCAGTTGCCCCCTTCCTGGGCTGACGGTCGGTGCCCATGGTGGGCGCCCGGCTATTTATATAACACCGCAGCAGTCTCTTGACAAGAGGTGGCTCAGGTTTTCTACTCTGATACTGGAGAGAAGGTACGGGCTTACGAGAGCCGGGCGTGTGCAGAAGGAGGCGTGGCATGGAACATGCCGGACCGGGGCGGGACCCCGGTGATCCCTACCGGGTGCTGGGGGTGAGCGCGGGCGCTTCCCGGCGGGACATCGCGCGTGCTTACCGCCAGGCGGCCCAAGGCGCGCACCCCGATGCTCGGCCGGGCGACCCCGCAGCCGCGGCCCGGTTCCAGGCCCTGACCGACGCCTACGACCTCCTGCGCGACCCCGGCCGCCGGGCGAATTACGACCGCGGCCACCCGGCGGCCGAACCCAGCGGCCAGCCGCCCCCCTCCAGGCAGCCGGCCCCGGCGCCACGATGGCGCGGCTCGCTGATCTGGGCCGGGCCGGTCCACGTCGAGCCGCCCGCCACGGCCCCGGGCACCAGCCAGCATCGGCGCAGCACCGCGGCGGCAGACTTTGACGACCCGGTGGTCATCCTCGGGCAGCTCCCTGGGCAGGTATGGGGATGGCCGTGGTGACCACGCCGTGGACCGAGCCTGGGCGGGGGCTGTTCAGCATCTCGGTGGCCGCCGAGCTGAGCGGCCTGCACCCGCAGACGCTGCGCATCTACGAGCGGGAGGGGCTGGTGGACCCGGCGCGCAGCCCGGGCGGGACCCGCCGCTATAGCACCGATGACATCGGCCGGCTGCACCAGATCATGGCCCTGACCGCCGATGGGCTGAACCTGGCCGGTGTCCGCCGGGTGCTGGAACTCCAGGAAGAGACCCGCCGGCTGCAGGCCGAGATCGAACAGCTCAAAGCCGCCGCCCGCAAACCCAGCTCACCCCGCGCCGCCCCGGACCCTCCCAGCTAGCCATACGCGCCTGCGGCCGCGCATAGCCGCAGTTTCGGCAAGTGCTGAGCGTTCGCTCAGCTGCGCCTAAGGATCCGGGCCGACGATACGGATTGGCACTCTGCGGGACAGAGTGCCCGAGAACTAAAGGCCTGATGGCGCACCTGGGCAGGCTGGTTGCCGGGATCGCTGATGCCTCCCCCTGCCAGTCGCGGCCCGGGTCGCCGGATCGCGCAGGAGGAGGCGATGATGACCCTTCTTGAGCACGAGACCAGGACCGAAAGCCCGCGCCAGCGGCAGCGCCGCCCCCGCTGGCGCCTCTGGGCGGTGCTGGCCGGCGTGGGCGGCTGCCTGCTCAGCGGCGCAGCCGGCGGGGCGATAGTCCTGGCCATCCACGGGACCGGGAGCCCCGTGGCCGCTACCAGGCATCAGCCCGCGCCCCGGGCGGCCGGTCCCCAGCCAGCGGCGATCAACGCCACCCGGCTGGCCGCGGCCATCGGTCCGGCCGTGGTCAACATCAACACCCGCCTGGACGCGCTGGAAGGCGGCGGCCGGGCCGCCGGGACAGGCATGATCATCAGCCGCACCGGTGAGATCGTGACGAACTACCACGTCGTCCAGGGCGCCGACACCGTGACCGTGACCATCCGCGGGCGCGGCACCTACCCCGCGGCGGTGATCGGCACCGACCCCGCCGGCGACATCGCCGTGCTGCGGGTGAGCGGGCTGGCGGGCCTGCCGGTGGTCCACTTCGGCAACACCTCCCGGATCGCGGTCGGGGACCAGGTCCTGGCCATCGGCAACGCGCTGGGGCTGGGCGGCAGCCCGACGGTGAGCCAGGGCATCATCTCGGCGACCGGCCGGAGCATCACCGCCACCGACCAGACCGGGTCCAACCCCGAACGGCTGCACGGGCTGCTGCAAACCGACGCGCCGATCGCCCCGGGCAACTCCGGCGGCCCACTGGTGGACGCGGCCCGGCGCGGTGATCGGCATGGACACCGCCGCCGCCTCCGCGGGAACCGGCGGCGCCAGCCTCGGCTTCGCCATCCCCGCCAACACGATCGATGTCATCGCCGGCCAGATCACCACACACCGGCAACTGCCCGGCCTGATCTTCGGCCGCCGGCCATTCCTCGGCGTCGAGATCGTCAACAGCGCGCAAGGCGCGGGCGCGGCCAGCCCCTTCGGCGCGTTCGGCAGCCCGTTCGGGCCAGGGCCGGCCGGGAACACGCCCACCGGCACCCACGGGGCCCTTGTCGCCGCCGTCGACCCGGGCAGCCCGGCGGCACGGGCCAGGATCACCAGCGGCGATGTGATCACCGCGGTCGACGGGCACCCGACACCCACCACAGCCGCCCTGTCCCGGCAGATCAGCGTCCACAAGCCCGGCCAGACCGTGTCCCTCACGGTCAGCACCCACGGCGGCACCCGCACCGTCCAGGTCACGCTCGCCCAAGGGCCGATCAGCTAACCACCCCGGTTCCCGGCGGCCCCGGTTCCGGGCTTTCCACCCGCCGGGGAATCACCGCGGCCCCCGGCCCATGGCCTCTGGCCGGGGGCGCCGGCCCACCCCGCCCCCCGCCATGGCCCCGTTGGGCCGGTGGGCCGTGGGTGCCTGTCGCGAACCTGCGCGGAGAAGGCCCGCACGATGGACCGCAGCCGCCCCTATGGGCCTCACCAGCCGGCACCGGGCCGGCGGTCTGCTCCACCAACAGCGCGGCGAACTCATCAACGGCTAGGTGAACTTTGCCCGGCCCTGAGCGGGCGGTTCAAGGCCATCGGCGCCATTCACCTGCGCCACCAGACCCGTTCCCTGCCCTGGACAAGCAGGCGGCGGGCCGCCTTGGGCGCGGGCCGCTAAGGTCATGGCGTTAGCGTTTGACCGGCGTGGCAGAGCGGCGGCGCGGTGCAGCGCGGGTGGAGGTGGCGGGTGGAGGGCAGCGCCGGCACACAGATCACCGACCTTGCGGTCAATGATCATGCGTGCCTGACCTTCGGTGATCCTGAAGAACAATTCGACCTCACCGCCGCGTTCGTCCGCGACGGCCTGGCCGGCGGGCTGAAAGTCATGTGGCTCAGCGACGGGCCCTCCGGGCAGGCCCTGGCCACGCTGGCGCGGCGCGGCATCGCCGCCGGCCCGGCGGTCGCGGCCGGGCAGATGATAGCGGCCGCCTGGGAGGGCTCGGTGCTCTCGGGGCACGCGTTCGCCGCCGGCCAGGCGATGGACTGGCTGACCGGGCAGATGGCCGCCAGCCGCCGTGAGGGGTTCCCGGGCCTGCGGATCGCTATGGATATGGGCTGGGCGCTGCGGCCGGTGACCGGGATCGAGCAGCTTCCCCAGTTCGAGGAAAGTGTCGCCGCCGCCCTGGCGGGTAGCGCGGTATCCATGCTGTGCCAGTACGACCGGGACCGATTCGACCCGGTCACCCTCGCCACGGTCGCGGCCATCCACACCCGCTCGGTCGCGGCAGCAACCTACCACGCCGACGCGCTGCTGCGGATCTGCCGCCAGTACGCCCCGCCCGGCATCCGCCTGGCCGGGGAGATCGACTACCAGGCCGAAGAACCGCTGGCCCTGGCGCTGGCCGAAGCGATCCGCCTCGACGGCGACATCACCATCAACATGGCCAGCCTGACGTTCATCGACGCCTCCAGCGGCCGCATCATCACCGACGCACTCCGCAGCCTCGACGCCGCCCGCCACGCCGTCCTGCTATGCCACCCACTCATCGCCGACAGGTTCACCCTGCTGGGCGCGGACAGCCTGCCCGGTGTCAGCCTGGTGATCGCCCATGACCCCTGATTCCCCGCAGCACCCCTCACCCGCCGGCCCCAGCCCGGCGCCAGCGGCACACCGATCCTGGAGCAACAGTTCGACACCGGGTCCTTGTATGCGCTGCGGGCGGCCGTAGCAGCCCACGCCACTCAGGCCGGCCTGCCCGAGCCCCGCGCCGGTGACATCGTTCTCGCGGTGCACGAACTCGCCGCCAACGCCATCCGCCACGGCGCCGGCCACGGGCGGCTGCGCATCACCGAACACGACGGCGCCTGGCACTGCCAAGTGACCGACGACGGCACCCGCCACGCCGCACCGGCCAGCGCCGGACCAGACACAGCCATGCCACGCAATGACGCTCCGCCCTGGCCCAGCGAGGAAGGCCACGGACTGTGGCTGGTCCACCTCGTCGCTGACCGGCTCAACGCGCAAACCGGCCCCGGCGGCACCTCCGTCACGGCCAGCTTCAACCTCTCCCGGGCCCACCAGGAACAACCAGCGCCGCCGCCTGAACCGGGCCAATCCCAGCCGATCTGAACGCGGCACCATGCCGACCCCACACACCATCCAGGCCGGCTGGCAGGCCCACATCCCGGGACTCACGTCCACAGAAGTGCCGCATAGGTACCGATGCGGCCCAGCCCGTGGCAGGCCAGATAATTTGCACACCTGTACCGTTAGGCCAAGTACGGTGCACCGCTACGGCCACCGCGCATGTCTCAGGAGACAGTCGGCCTAGCCTTACCCAGCCTATCGCGCCGAGGCGGGCTAACTAAGATGCTCCAACCTGGCCAGCTGGCGTGCTCCGTCACAGCGGCGTAACCACGGCTGCGAGCCGGGAATGCAAAGCGGTTAGTAATACGGAAAATGCGGCGTGATCACGCTTTCATGGTCGGCTACGGGAGCGACACCGAGGCCACGATGAACGCGAGCATCTCGGCCTCGTAGCGCAGCCGGTCGTAGCGTCCCGCCGGGCCGACGTGCGCCCCGGCGCCGAGTTCCGGGCGGAAGAGCAGCCGGCCGCTGGTCCGTCGCCGGTGCCGCCGGTGGCCCTGAGCCTGGCCACCCACTTGGCCGGCTCATGGATCAGCACCCGTGGGTCGTGCAGGCTCCCGGTGACCAGCAGGTCCGGGCGCGGGCCCGAGGGCACGTTGTCGTACGGGCTGTAGGACTCCATGTAGGCGCGGATCCGCGGATCCCTGGGATCGCCCCACTCGTCCCACTCGTTGATGGTGAGCGGGATGTCCGGGTCCAGCATGGTGGTCACGCAGTCCACGAACGGGACCTCGGCCACCACCGCGCGCCAGCGCCGCGGTGCCATCGAGAACACCGCGCCCTGCAGCAGGCCACCCGCGGAAAGCCCGCGCGAGACGATCCGGTCCGGTGCCGCCCAGCCCTGGTCCGCCAGCATGCCGGCGGCGGCGATGAAGTCGGTGAAGGTGTTGCGCTTGCGGTCCAGCCGCCCGTCCAGCCACCAGGCGCGGCCACACTCACCGCCGCCGCGGACATGCGCCATCGCGTACACGAACCCACGGTCCAGCAGGCTCGGCGTTGACACGGAGAACTCCGGCCAGTCGCATGACTCGTAAGCCCCGTAGCCGTAGAGCAGGCACGGCGCCGTGCCGTCCGGGCGGGTGCCGCGGCGGTAGGCGATCGTGACCGGGATCCGCGTGCCGTCCGCCGCGGGCGCGGTGATGCGTTCGGTGACGTACCTCGCCGGATCGTGGCCCGGCACGTCCTGCCGCTTGCGCAGTTCCCAGCGGCCGCTGGCCAGATCCACGTCGTGCCAGGCCTGCGGGTCGATGAGCGACTGCGTGCACACGGTCACCGCCGGGGCACCGTAGTCCTCGTTGGCCGCCAGTGCGAGCGAGACCTCCGGGCCACCGGCCTCGATGAGCCGCTGCTCACCGGTGTGGCGGTCCAGGATGCGCAACTGGGTCGCGGCGCCGTGCCGCTGCTCCACCACCAGGTAGCGCCCGAACACGTCGGCCGACACCAGGCGCGTGTCCGGCGACCCGGCGATGACCTCGGTCCAGGCGGCGCTGCCCGACGCTCGCACCGGCGCCCGGACCAACCGGAACTCCATTGCCTGATCGTTGGTGACCAGGTAGAACTCCCCGCCGTCAGGCCCGTCGCCGTGATCGGCGCGGTATTCGACGCCGGCCCTTCGCGGTTCCAGTACGGCTGCCGCTGCGCTGGCGTCGGCCGCCGGGATGATGAGCGTCTCCGTGGTGTCCCGCGATGCCGACTCGATCAGCACGTACGCCCCGCTGCGGGTGGACCGCACGGTCAGCTCGAAACGCTCGTCGCGCTCGCCGAAGACCAGGACGTCCTGGCCGGGCGGGGTGCCCAGCCTGTGCCGCCAGACCTCGTGCGGGCGGTACTTGCCGTCGGGGACGGTGTAGAAGAACGACTGGGAGTCGGCCGCCCAGGCCAGCTCGTAGTAGGTGCCGTCGATGCGGTCCGCCAGGTCGGTGCCGCTGACCAGGTCGCGCACCCGGAGCTGGTAGATCTCGCCGCCGTCGAAATCGACCGAGTAGGCGAGCAGCCGGCCGTCCGGGCTGACCTCGCGGACGCCAAGCTCCACATAGCCGCTCGCCGGGTCGTCGAGCAGCAGGTTGACGTCCAGGAGCACGTCCGCGCCATCGGGGCCGGCCCGGCAGAACTGCTCGAACTGCTGCCCCAGGACCGTCCTGGTGAAGTAGGTGTGGCCGTCCCGGCGCCAGCTCACCGAATCCTCCGCCGGGGCGACCCTCGCGATCAGCTCCGCTGCCAGTTCCTCGTGCAGCCCGGCATCCAGCTGCCGGTCGTAGTAGGCGCGTTCGGCCGCGAGATAGTCGCGCATGGCGGGCAGGTCGCGGTCGCGCATCCACGCATACGGGTCCGGTTCGCCGCCGGGCAGGAACCGGGGCGCGACGGGCGGCGTGGGCGTGCCAGGATCGGTGACGTGCGGCATCCCGTGATGCTAACGTCCGCAACCTGCACGGAAGCCGCCAAGGGGGCTGAATGACCCTGCCGGTGCCGGTGGTGTGGAACGAGGACTGCCTGCAGCATGAACCGGGCGGTGAGGTGTGGCTGGGCGTCCGGGATGATGGCACGGAGGTCCCGGCCCGGGCGCTGGTCCTGCGCGAGGCGCTGACCACGGCCGGGGCGCCGGTGGTGCCCGCGGTCCAGCACGGTGACGAGATCGTGCGCACGGTCCACGCCCCGGAACTTGTCGACCACCTGGCCGGGGTGTGGCGGGACTGGGCGGCCGCGGGGCTGCCCGCGGAGTACGGCCGCGACCGGGTGGTTCCCTACGTCTTCCCGACGGCGGGCATGCTGGCCGGGCTGCCGGAGCGGTCCCCGCCCGCCGTGCACGGGCGGGCCGGGCTGTTCTGCTACGACACGATGACGCTGGTCGGCCCCGGTAGCTGGGCCGCGATCAGGGGAGCCGCGGATGCCGCGCTGACCGCCGCCGACCTGGTCAGCTCGGGCGAGCGTCTCGCGTATGCGCTGTGCCGGCCACCGGGTCACCACGTGACCCGCGACGCTTATGGCGGGTCCTGCTACCTCAACAACGCGGCGATCGCGGCGCAGGCGCTGCTGGCTGCCGGGGCGCACCGGATCGCGGTGCTCGACATCGACGCGCACCACGGCAACGGCACCCAGATGATCTTCTATGACCGGGCGGACGTCTGGTACGGCTCGCTGCACGTCGATCCCGGCGCGGGATGGTTCCCGCACTATGCCGGTTACGCGACCGAACGCGGCCGCGGCGAGGGCAACGGCTTCAACCGCAACCTGCCGCTGGCCCCGGGAACCGGGGATGGCGACTGGCTCGCCGCACTGGGCGCCCTGTGCGACGAGGCACGCGCCGTGGCGCCCGATGCCGTCGTGGTGTCCCTCGGCCTGGACGCGGCCGCCACCGACCCGGAGAGCCCGTTGTGCGTCACCGAGGCCGGCTACCACGCCGCCGGTCGCCTGGTCGCGGCGCTCGGGCCGGCGGTCCTGATCCAGGAGGGCGGCTATGACCTGGCCTCGCTCGGCGGGCTCGCGGTGGCGGCGCTCTCGGGTGCGGCGGAGAGCGCCGACGCGCCATCATGAGGTCATGGACAAGCTTTCGCCGGCGAGTAGGCCGGACTCGTCACGGTGGTCCCTGTGGTCGCAGGACTCGTTCCTGTCGATCGGGTCGCGGGGTTCGGTGCTGTCCATCGGATCCGTGGGCTCCGCGCTGTCGGTGGGCTCCGTCGGTTCCTTCGCCTCGCTGTTCTCCGCAGGCTCGGCCTTCTCTGTCCTGTCCCTGCTGTCGGCAAGGTCGTGCCTGGCGGTCATGTCGTACCGCTCAGCCCGCGCGCTGTTGTCCGGTGGCCTCCAGCCCCCCACCAGCGCGCCGGGATAACGCCGGCCGGGTACTTCCGCACACGGGGTGGTATCGACCCAGGTCAGGCCGCCTGGCTGGGTGGGTCGTGTCCGGGCGGGCCGTGGCTGCGCACGGTGCGGCCCTCGGGGCTGGTGGCGGTGGTGCTGCCGTCGGCATGCAGGATCAGCCGCCAGCCCCAGCGGTGGATCACGATCAGGTGATGGAACCTGCACAGCGGGACCAGGTTGGGCAGGGCGGTTGGCCCGCCGCGGGATCGGGGCACGATGTGGTGCACCTCGCACACGCTCGCTGGCTGGTCGCACCCGGGAAAGGCACAGGTCCGATGGCGGATGGTCACCGCGCGGCGCAGGTGGGCGGGAATGGTCTCGGTGGCGGCGCCGATGTCCAGCGGCAGGCTGGCGGAGGTGAGTGGCTTGCCGTCGAGGGCGGCCCGCAGCCGGGCGGCGAGCCCGGCGGGGCCGGACAGGGCATCAGCGGCGAGGCCGAGCAGTGCCCGGCTCAGCCGCTGGCGGGTGGCCGGGCTGAGCGGCTGGGGTGCCCGGCCCTGGCCGGAGCACGGGGCACGGCCGGAGCTCGCCGCACGGATGAGAGCCGGAGCCGAGGCAGAGCCCGGGGTGCAGCCGGAACCCGAGGCGCGGCCGGAGTCCGAGGCGCGGCCGGAGTCCGGGACGCAGCTGGGGTCCGCGGCACGGGTCGAGTCCGAGACGCGACCGGGGGCGCGGGTGAGGGCTGGGTCGTGGGTGGCCAGATAGACGTCGGTCAGCCGGTCCAGGGCATCGCCATCGACGTGACCGGTCACCACCGGCACGATGGTGGCGTCGCAGGCGGCAGCATCTGCCTCGGGGCCCGTGAGCCAGCCGAACTGGGATGTCCGGGCGGCCATCCAGGCACTCTCGGCCGTGGCGGCGGCAGAAGTACCACGAAGCTGCGACAAGGTCATGTGCACCTGGATCTGGGCAGGCTGCCCGGCGCGGCCCGGGAGCATCCCCGCGGCGATCAGCCGCCGGGCTGCCTCTTCGAGGGCGTCGTGGCGCCGCTGGGCGGCGGTGCGGATGTCCTCCGGCCCGGCCCGCTTGGCTAACGCGTCCAGCACGGCCGACAGCGCTGCCGAACATCCCGGGGTCAGGTCACCGGTCAGACGGCCCGCGCCGCCGAAGGTCACTCCCAGCCACACGGCCCGGTCCGCGAATCCGCTGCCCGGGTCGTCGCCGCCTCCGTCCTGAACGCTGCGCTCATAAATCTCTCTGGCCAGGCCGGCCAGCCCGGTCAGGTCCGCGCCTGCGCGGGCCGCGCCGACGAGGATCTCATCCGCGTCATCCCGGCGGGCCTCGGGGAGACGGCCGGTCCATTCACACAGCTGCCGCGCCCACGACTCCGACAGGTCCCCGGTGGCCAGGGCCCCGGCGATGACCGGATGCGCGCTGAGCCGCCGCATCCATCCCACCGCTCCCGCCGCCGCTCCGGTGGTGATCCGGGCCTGCCATTTCAGCCAGGTGCGGGCGCTGCCATGCCCGTCGTCTTCAAAGGTGGCCTGGGAGGCGAACGCGGCCAGGATCCGGGCCCGGGCAACGGTGTGCTTGGACTGGGCGCGTTCCAGCGCCCGTAACGCCTCGGCCTGGATGTCCCCGGGCAGGGATGCGGCGTCGGTGTCGGCCAGGTAATCCAGGGCATGGTCGAGCATGGCCAGCGCTTCGGTCACGCTGGCGGCCCGGCCTGGCCCGTTGCACATCCCGGCCCCCTCCTGCCTTGCGTCTACAGTCCTTATCGAAATCCAGTTCTATAATAGCATAATGAACTTGTATTTTGCGCCACAATGGGTAGCGAGGGCCCGGGTACTTCCATAGGAGTTACCCGGGTGTTTCTGCGATTGTGACGCGGTCTGGTGATGTCGGCGACGGGGTCTAGCATCTGGGCATGGTGTTCTGGCAGTTGACCATCGACGCGAACGATCCGGCGCTGCTGGCGCGGTTCTGGTCGCAGGCGCTGGGCTACCAGCCGGTGCCGCCGGCGCAGCCAGAGACGACCTGGCACGCGCACTACCGCGACCGGCTGGGAAACGATGCGGCCTTCGACGACCGGATCTCGACCCGGCCGGGCTGCGCCCGCCGATCTGGTTTCAGCAGGTGCCGGAAGAGAAGGCCGGGAAGAACCGGCTCCATCTCGACCTCTTCCCCACCGGCCGCGAAAACGCGCTGCCGATGCAGCGGCGGATCGAGACCGTCGAGGCGAAGGCGGCCGAACTGATTCGGCTGGGGGCCACCGTGGAGCGCCGAACCCAGCACGACGATCCGGAGGACCCGATCTACGCCGTGGTCATGCACGACCCGGAAGGCAACGAGTTCTGCATCAGCTGAGACTGACAGCGGACGCAGGCCCCGGTCCGCGCGACCAGCACGCACGCCCACGGCGAAGGGTTCCGCCGCATCGTTGACCGGGCAGACGCAGCATCAGGCGCCGCCGGCGCTCTGGAGCGGGAAGTGGCAGGCGGCGACGTGCCCGGGCCCGAACGAGCGCAACTCCGGCTCCTCCTGCGCACACAGGTCCTGCGCGTACGGGCACCGGGTACGGAACCGGCAGCCCGAGGGCGGGGTGACCGGGCTGGGCAGCTCACCCTTGATTCCCGCGTCCTTGCGCGCCCGTGCCTCCTCCGGATCCGGGACCGGGATCGTCGCGATGAGCCCGGCCGTGTAAGGGTGCGCCGCGCGCTGGTAGATGTCCTCCGCCGAGCCCATCTCCACCAGCTTGCCCAGGTACATGACGCCGATCCGGTCGGCCATGTACTTGACCACCGCGAGGTCGTGGGAGATGACGATGTAGGTCAGGCCGTGGTCCGCCTGGAGCCGCTTCATCAGGTTGAGCACCTGGGCCCTGATCGAGACGTCCAGGGCGCTGACCGGTTCGTCCGCGACGATGACCTTGGGGCTCAGGGTGAGCGCCCTGGCCAGCCCGATCCGCTGGCGCTGCCCGCCGGAGAACTCGTGCGGGTAGCGCTCGACGGCGTTGCGCGGCAGGCCCACCTCGTCGAGCAGTTCGAAAACGCGCTGCTGCTGCTCCTGGCGGGTCCCGACGCGCTGGATGCTGAGCGGCTCACGGATGATGGAGCCGACTCGCATCCTCGGGTCCAGCGAGGAGTACGGGTCCTGGAACATCAACTGCAGGTCGCGCCGCTGCCGTCGCAGCTCGCCCCCGCTGAGCGCGGAGATGTCCTGGCCGTTCAGCAGCACCGAGCCGGAGTCCGGGCGCTCCAGCGCCACCACCACCCGGCCGATGGTGGTCTTCCCGCAGCCGGACTCGCCCACCAGGCCGAACGTCTCCCCCGCGGCCACGGTGAAGGAGACGGTGGAGACCGCGTGCACGGCCGCGACCTTGCGCTGCAGGATGACCCCGGCGGTGACCGGGAACTCCTTGACCAGGTCGCGCACCTCCAGCAGCGGCGGCACGGGCCCCGTCTCACCGTCGGCCCCGGCCAGGCGGTCAGTTGCGGACACGCGGGCGGCATCCCCCACCGCGGCGTCACCGGGCCCGTCGACCGGATGCCAGCACGAGAACAGGTGGTCCGCGGTCTCCCCGGTCAGCGGGGGCTCCTGCTCACGGCACTTGTCGGTGGCCCGGCTGCACCGCGGCGCGAACCGGCAGCCGGCCGGTGGCTGGGACAGGTCCGGTGGCAGCCCGCCGATCGTCAGCAGCCTCCGCCGGCCGTCCTGGCTCAGCCGCGGGATGGAGGCCAGCAGGGCACGGGTATAGGGGTGGCGCATGTGCTGGAAGAGGTTCGGGGTGCTGGTCACCTCGACCATCCGGCCCGCGTACATCACCTGGACCCGGTCCGCGTGCCCGGCGATCACGCCCATGTCGTGCGTGATCAGCAGCATCGCCATGCCGAGGCGGTCCTTCAGGTCGTGCAGCAGGGCGAGGATCTGCGCCTGGATGGTGACGTCCAGTGCGGTCGTGGGCTCGTCGGCGATCAGCAGCTTGGGCTCACAACTCAGCGCCATCGCGATCATCACCCGCTGGCGCATGCCGCCCGACAGCTGGTGCGGGTAGTCGCCGAGCCGCTCCTCCGGCCGGGGCAGGCCGACCAGGCCGAGCACCTCGGTCGCCCGGGCCATGGCCTGCGCCTTGCTCGCGCCCTTGTGCAGCCGGACCGGCTCGGCCACCTGGTAACCGATCGTCTTCGTCGGGTCCAGCGAGGTGAGCGGGTCCTGGAAGATCATGGCGATGTCGTTGCCGCGGATCGTGCGCATTTCGGCATCGCTGAGGCCGGCCAGCTCCCTGCCGTCCAGCTTGATCGAGCCGCTGACGATCTTCCCGCCCGGCGGCAGCAGCCCCATGATGGACAGGCCCGTCATCGACTTACCGCACCCCGACTCCCCTACCAGCCCGAGCGCCTCTCCCGGCTCGACGGTCAGGTCCACGTTGCCGACGGCGTGCACGACCGACTTGGTGAGCTGGATGTGCGTCGACAGGTCGCTGATCTCGAGGACTGGGGGCATCCGGGTCACTCCTGGGCCGTCGGCCTGGCGGGCGGATCGTATGGCAGGTAAAGGGCGGTCACCGGCGGCGCAGCCTGACATCTAGCGCGTCGCGGAGCGCGTCGCCAAGCAGGTTGCAGGCCATCACCACCACGATGATCGCGATCCCGACCGGGTAGACCTGCCACCAGTAGCCGTCCTGCAGGTAGGTGACCCCGTTGTTGAGCATGTCGCCCCAGTCGAAGGTGGGGTACTGCAGGCCGAAGCCGAGGAAGCCGAGGGTGGCGACCGCCAGGATCGCGTCGGCCACGGCGAACGTGGCGGTGACGATGATCACCCCGAGCGAGTTGGGCAGCAGGTGCCTGTTGATGAGCCGGGACCGGCGGGAGCCGGCGGCGCGGGCCGCGGCGACGAAGTCCCGCACTCTCAGGGTGAGCACCTCGCCGCGGACCAGCCGGGCTGGGACCTGCCAGGTGAAGATCCCGATGATCACGCTGAGCCCGAGGACGGTCGCGCCGTAGCGGACCGCGACGATCAGGATGACGAACAGGAACGGGATGGACAGCAGCACGTCCACGATCCGCATCAGGAACCCGTCGAGCAGCCCTCCGGCCAGCCCGGCCACCGCGCCCCAGGCCGCACCGATGACCATCCCGATGACCGCGGAGAGGAAGCCGATCTCCAGCGCGTTACGCCCCCCGACCATCAGTTCCTCGAGCACGTCGAAGCCCTGGTTGTCGGTGCCGAGCGGGTGCCCGATGGACGGCGGCACGTTGGTGGCGGTGAGGTTGGAGGTGAGCCCGCCGTGGTAGAAGTACGGCCCCAGGTAGCAGAAGATCACGAAGAAGATCAGCGCGCCGAGCCCGAGGACGGCGAGCCTGTTCCGGGCGAACTCACGCGCCGCCAGGCGCCAGCCGCTCTGTACCGGGCCGACGGCACCGCCCTCGGGCACGTGCTCCAGGCCCGGCGGCGGCAGTTCGGGGGCGATGTTGGTCACGAGATCTCCAGGGCCATCAGACGAGCCGGATCCGCGGGTCGGCGACGGTCAGGGCGATGTCGGCGACGAAGTTCCCCACGACGACCAGGACGGCGCCCACCAGCGTGTAGGCGAGCAGGATGGGGTAGTCGGCGGTGCCCAGGGCGTCGTAGAACAGCAACCCGAGGCCGGGGAAGTTGAAGACCGCCTCACAGACAAGGTTTCCGGCCAGCAGCGCCGGGATCGACAGGCCGATCAAAGTGATCATCGGCAGGAACGCGTTGCGGACCAGGTGCCGCCACAGCACCAGCCGTTCCGGCAGGCCCTTGGCCCTGGCCGCCTTGATGTAGTCCTGGGCCAGCGTGTCGATCGCCGCCGACCGCATGTACCGGGAGTACCCGGCCAGTTCCAGCAGGGTCAGGCAGACGATCGGCAGGGTCATGGCGCGCCAGTCGAAGATGATCGAGATCATCGAGGTGGTCTGCGGGCCCTCGTAGCTGAATATCGGGATGGCGATCGCGAACAGCTGGATCGCGATCAGGTAGAGAAAGAAGTCCGGCATCGCGTAGGTCACGAACGCGCCCGTCGTCACCACGGCGTCGCCGGCCGTGTTTCGCCGGACCGCCTGGTAGATGCCGAGCGGTATGGCGATCAGCACCGAGAGCAGCAACGTGATCCCGGACAGGTACGCGCTGCGCAGCCAGCGCTCCTGGAACAGGGCGGCCACGCTCTGGTTCAGCTTGTAGCTGTACCCGAGGTTTCCGTGCAGCAGCTGGTTGAGGTAGCGCAGGTACTGCTCGATCCACGGCTCGTTGAAGCCATGCTGGGCGTTCCACTGCGCGACGGAGAGCTTGTTCGCGTGCGGGCCGAGCACGTCGATGGCCGGCGTCGGGTAGATCACGTGCAGCATGAAGAAGATGAAGATCGAGACGCCGAAGAGCACCACGATCGCCGTCGCGGAGCGGCGGATCAGGTAGGCCGTCATACGTCAGACCCTGCTACTTCGTCAGGTACATCAACTCCGGGTTCAGGAAGTACTGGGTGGTGGCCTCGATCGCGGCCGGCTGCCCGGAGACGTTGTTCTTCCACACGGTGATCCAGTCGTAGTTGGGCTGGAACAGGCTGGGCTGCACCCGGGTGAGGTAGGACGCCTCGGCCTTGACCGCGTCGACGTTACTGCTGGTGACCGACGCGTGGATCAGCTTGTCCGCCTGGGGGTTGCTGTAGAAACCGCCGTTCAGGGATCCTCCGCTGCTGAAGATGCCCAGGGTGGTCGGGTAGTAGGGGTCGACGAAGCCGCCGTACACCGCCACCGCCCAGTCGTTGACGGTCTTCGGCGAGCCCGGGTCGTCGGCCACGGTGATGACGTGGTTGAACGTGCCGCTCTGCAGGGTGATGTTGATGCCGACCTTCTTCGCGTCCGACGCCCAGGCGGTCACCTGTTCGCCGAAGATGACCGGGTCGCTGGCGTAGAGCACGTTGAACGAGATCTTGGTACCGGCCGGGATGCCGGCACCGCACTCACCCGGGCCCGTGCCCGGCTTCGCGCAGGTGCTGGCGCCGCCGGGCACCACGTTCCAGCCGTGCGACTTCAGCAGGCTGGCCGCCGTGGCGACGCTGTAGGGGTACGGGTTCTTCAGCGCGTTCGCGGGGGTGTATGGCGAGGTGGGCACCGAGGGAATCGGCCCGTACGCGAGGCCGCCGGCGCCGTGGAAGAAGGCCTTGATGTAGCCTTCCTGATCTTCCAGGTGTGCCAGGGCCTGCCGGATGTAGAGCTGGTTGATGATGTTGTTGAAGTCGCCGGTCTTGTCGGCGAAGTTGTAGTTCGCGTAGGCGAATCCCCAGCCGGGGTAACCGAAGACGTGGTACCCGGCCGCCTTGACCGCGCTCATCTGCGGCACGTCGTTCAGCGGCATGTACCCGAGGTCGACGCTGTGCGACAGCACCGCGTTGAACTCGGCGGTGTCGGAGGTGTACGGGATCGCCTGCACGGTCGGGACGATCTTCGAGTGCGGACCGCCGTACTTCGGGTTCGGCGCCAGGGTGTACCCGCCGGTGGTGTTGTTGAACTGCGTCACCCGGTACGGGCCGTCCACGGTCTGCCACAGCGGGTTGCTCGCGTAGGTGCTGGTGGAGCCGGACTGCTTGGCCAGGAAGTCGTAGATCTGCTTCGCGTTGGCCGGGTTGGTGAAATCCAGGACCGGGCCGCTCGCCGAGGCCTTGGCCCAGGCGTGCGCCGGTATCGGCTGGATGTCGTACAGCCCGCTGGCGGTGAACCAGGCCGGGTTGACCGCCTTGTTCAGGTGGATGACCAGCGTCGTGGCGTTCGGCGCACTGGCGCTGACCACCTGGTCCGGTATGCCGACGTGTGGGGTGTACGACCCCCAGTTCGCTCCGCTCTCCTTCACGGCGGCGCGCACCATGTCGAGGTAGAACAGGGCGTCCTTGGCGGTTACCGGCTGGCCGTCCGACCACCGGTAGTTCGTCTTCATGTGGACCGTTACGACCGTGTCGCCGTTGGAGTAAACCGGCGGGTTGGCCAGGCTCATGGACGGCACTACGACCGGGCGGACCCCGTTGCCGTACCAGTACAGCGGCCGCCACATCAGGTACTGGAAGGTGTTGATCGTGCCGGTCGAGAAGTTCGCACCTGGCGTCACCGGGAAGATCCAGGTCGGCGCGGTGCCGGGCGACTCCGCCCAGGTGAGCGTGCCGGCGTGCGCCGTGCCAGTGCTGGCCGGCACCTCGCCGAAAGCGCCGGACGTGGTGGACACCGACCCGCTGGAGGGGGCCTTGCTGCAGGCAGCCAGGCCCAGGGCCGCGGCGACCGCGCCCACCGCCAGCAGCGTCACCGGGCGTGAGGCGCTCAGCCGTACCGCCCAGCGGGCGGGTTCCGTTCCGTGCCCCGGTTTGGTTGCTTTGGGTGCGTGCGGGCGAGTCATACGGCCGCCTTCCATCGTGGAGTATGTCGCGCAACGGCCCCCGTCAGTCTGGCGTATGGCCTGGCTGAGGCCGTGGCCTGGCTAGGGGCCCCGGCGTGAGCCTATTGAACAGCCATATAAAGTCTGACGCGAGAATTATCACAAATTGTTATCGATGTGTAGATAGGCCGAGGTTGCGCACGATCGAGCACACATGGATACCGATGCCCGACGGGACCAGGCTGGCCGCGCGGATCTGGCTGCCCCCGGAGGGGGAGACTCCGGTTCCGGCCATCCTGGACTTCCTGCCCTACCGGCTGGGCGACCTGATGGCCGCGCGGGACGCGGCGATCTACCCCTATTTCGCCGCGCGCGGTTACGCCTGCGCCAGGGTGGACCTGCGCGGCACCGGCAATTCCGAGGGCATCATCCTCGACGAGTACACGCGGCAGGAACTGCAGGACGGCTGCGATGTGATCGCCTGGCTGGCCGCCCAGCCGTGGTGCGACGGGAACGTCGGCATGACCGGCATCTCGTGGGGCGGCTTCAACAGCCTCCAGGTGGCGGCGCTGCGCCCGGCCGCCCTGCGGGCGGTGCTCACCCTGTGTGCCAGCGACGACCGCTACGCCGACGACGTCCATTACCGCGGCGGCTGTGTGCTTGGCGTGGACATGCTGCAGTGGGCGGTGTCGATGCTCGTCTGGAACGCGCTGCCACCGGACCCGGCGGTCACCGGCGCCGCCTGGCGCACGCAGTGGCTGGAGCGCCTGACGCAGACACCGGCGTTCCTCGAGCCGTGGCTGGCGCACCAGCTCAGGGACGACTACTGGCGGCACGGCTCGGTATGCGAGGACTATGCCGCGATCGAGGTGCCGGTCTACGCCGTCGGCGGCTGGTCCGACGGCTACACCGACGCCATCCCGCGCCTGCTGGCCGGGCTCCCGGGCCCGCGTAAGGGCCTGATCGGGCCGTGGTCGCACGCGTTCCCGCACGACTCGGTGCCCGGGCCGTCGATCGGGTTCCTCACCGAAGCGCTGCGCTGGTGGGACCACTGGCTCAAGGGGATCGACACCGGGATCATGGACGAGCCGATGCTCCGGGTCTGGATGCAGGAGTACACGCCGCCCGCGCCGCACCACGAGGAATGGCCGGGCCGCTGGGTGGCCGAACCGTGCTGGCCGCCGGCCGACGCCGGCGCCGCCGCCCGGCGGCTGTTCCTGCGGGCCCCTGGCGCGCTGGACCCCGTCCCCGGCGGCGGGGAGGAGCGCACGCACCGGGGCGAGGAGGCGGCCGGCCTCGACGCCGGGGCGCTCACCGCCGATGGCGGCTTCGGGGACTGGCCGGGCGACCAGCGCGCCGAGGACGGCCGCGCGCTCAGCTTCACCTCGGAGCCACTCGGCGAGCCGCTGGAGATACTCGGCAACCCGCGGGTGGTGCTGCGGGTCACCAGCGACCGCCCCGGGGCGGCCCTCGTGGCCCGGCTCTGCGATGTCGCGCCCACCGGGGAGTCGCTGCTGGTCACCAGGGACCTGTTCAACCTCACCCACCGGGCGGGGCACGACCGCGCGGTGCCGCTGGTGCCCGGCGAGCCCGTCGCCGCCGAGTTCGGGCTGAAGGTCATCGCGCACCGGTTCGAGGCCGGCCACCGGATCCGGCTGTCGGTGTCCACCACCTACTGGCCGTGGATGTGGCCGCACCCGGAGCCAGTGACGCTGGGCCTGTGCTGCGGCCCGGACAGCTTTGTCGAGCTTCCGGTGCGCGAGCCGCGGGCGCAGGATGCCGGCCTGGCACCGTTCGGGCCGCCGGAGCGTCCACCGGGCATCGCGACCGAGGTGCTCTCCCGGCGCCCCACCCAGCGGATCCTCAGGCACGACCTGACGGACGGGTCCGCGGAGGTGATCTTCGACTGGGACGTCGGCGGTAACTTCCGCCTGGTCGACGCGGGGATCGAGGCCGACGGGTCCAACCTGACCAGCTACCGGATCGTGGCGGGCGACCCGCTGTCCGCCGAGGTGCGCACCGGGCAGTCGGCGTCGCTGCGCTCGGCGCGGCACGACGTGGCCGTCGAGGCGACCGGGCACATGACGGCGGATCCTTCGGCGTTCCTGGTGACGCTCGCCCTGGACGCCCGCGAGGACGGCCACCGGGTGCACTCCCGCCAATGGCACCTGGAGTTCCCCAGGAACGGGGCCTGACATGCACAGCGTGCTCTCCTGGGACTGGTACCGGGACCCGCGGGTGCTTGAGATCGAGGAACGCCGGCTGTTCGGGCCGAGCTGGCAGTACGTCGGGCCGCTGGAGTCCGTGCAGCGGCCCGGTGACCAGATGGTGGGCCGCCTGCTGCGCGTCCCCGTGGTGGTGGTGCGGGACGGCGACGGCGGCCTGCGCGGCTTCCTCAACGTGTGCCGGCACCGGGGCAGCGTGGTCGTCCCGGCAGACGGCAACGCGCCGCGGCTGCGCTGCCCCTACCACGCGTGGACCTACGGCCTCGACGGCACGCTGCGGTCCGCGCCGCAATGCGGCCCCGAGATCGCGGCCGAGCAGGGCGACCTGGGCCTGCTGCCGGTGCGGGTCGCGACGTTCGGGCCGTTCGTGTTCGCCAGCGCCGCCCTGGCGGGGCCGCCGCTCGACGCCGTCCTCGGCGACCTGGCCGAGGTGGTTGCCGGGGTCGGCCTCGACCTGGGCGGCCTGCGGCGCCGTCAGCGATTCGCCTACACGCTGGCCGCGAACTGGAAGATTCACCTGGAGAACTACCTCGAGTGCTACCACTGCCCGGTCGCGCACCCGGGGTTCTCCGCGGTGATGGAGGTCGGCCCCGGCCGGTACGAGCTGACCGCGGGCCCGCACCGGCTGAGCCACCGTGCCCCCGTTCGGCGCAGGGCTGGGTTGGCGGACGGCAGCGTCACCGCGGGCAGCTATCACCTGCTGCTGCCCAACGTGAAGATCAACATCAACCCCGGCCGGCAGAACCTGTCCATCGGCCCGGTCTACCCCGACGGCGTGGGCCGGACCGAGGGGTTCCTCGACTACTTCTTCGGCGCGGACGCCGACGAGGCGTGGGTGGCGCAGATGATGGCGTTCGACACCGAGGTCGGCGACCAGGACGCAGTCCTCGTCGCCGCCGCGCAGACCGGCGTGGCCGGGAGCTTGATCGACCGGGGCCGGATCCTGCCGCAGGAACGACTGCTCGCCGACTTCCAGCGGTACGTGTACGCCGCGTGCGGCGGTGAGGTGCCGGCCGGGCTGGCCGCCCCTTAAGCGATCTTGCGGGCGCCCGGCCCGGGCAGCGGGGTGACCTCGCGCGGCGAGTCCAGCACGTGCCCCTCGGTGCAGGCGAGCTGGAGGTGGACGCCGGCGCCGCAGTCGCGGTGGGTGAGCTGGACCTGCGGGCCGGCCCTATCGCGTACTTGTCCCCCCACTCCATCAGCGCGACGAGTACCGGGTACAGGTCGAGCCCCTTCTGGGTCAGCCGGTACTCATGCCGGGCGCGCTGGCCGCGCTCCTGGTACGGCACCCGGTACAGCATCCCGTCGGCGACCAGGCGGGAGAGCCGGTCGCTGAGCACCTGGCGTGGGGCCTGGGTACGGCGCCGCATGTCGTCGAACCGGCGGACCCCGTTGAACGCCTCGCGCAGTATCAGGAACGTCCACTTGTCGCCGATGAGCCTGACCGCCGCTGCGATCGTGCAGTTGGTGTCGTCGTACTCGAGGATCCAGGGCCGCGCCATGGTTGCATGCTAAATCTAGTTGACAGACTCAGCAACCTTGATGAAGGCTGGGTTCGTGGGGCGAACTCAGACAGGCGCTCAGCGCACCGGGAATTTTGCGATACGACGGCCGTGCATCTCCGATCACGACGCGATCCGCGAGTTCCTCACCGGCCTGTCGCCACGTGCCCGCTACCTGAGGTTCTTCTCCGGTGCCCCGCCGACCAGCGGGGCCATGCTGCGCATCCTGGCAGGCGAGACCGCCCATACCGATGTGCTGGTGGCCACCACCGGCGATGGGGTGATCATCGGCCACGCCATGGCCGGTGACCGGGGCGGGCCCGGCGACTCCGTGGCGACCGAGATCGGCGTGGTAGTGGCGGATGCCTTCCGTGGCCAGGGCGTGGGGTCCGCGCTGGTGCGGCAACTGGTGGCACGGGCCGAGATCCGGGGCGCAACCGCCGTGGTCATGGAGGTCCTGGCCGAGAACCGGCAGGTACTCACGATGATCTCCGATCACTGGCCGGTGGCCAGCGAGGAGCGTTCGGGCGCCTACATCACCTTCAGCGCCCGGCTGCAGCCCGAGGTGCGGCCGTGGCCCGCCGCCGGGCCGGGCGCTGAGCCGTGGCCCAGCCCCGGGTCATGGCTGCCGGGATTCGGAAAGGCAACCGTGGCTGCCGGGATCGCAGCGGGGACGGCACAGTGAGCGGCGCCGACGGCAGGCGGCGCACGTACGAATGGGCGGATCCCGCCGCGTCGGCGGCCGCGGCCCGCGAGCTTGACGGGATCTCGTTCTTCCGGGAGATGATCGCGGGCCGCATCCCGCCGCCGCCGATCACCGCCACGCTCGGCTTCGGCTGGGTGTCCATCGAGCCGGGGCGGGTCGTGTTCGAGATCACCCCGGCCGAGTACCACTACAACCCGATCGGCTCGGTGCACGGCGGCGTGTACGCGACGCTGTGCGACTCGGCCTGCGGCTGTGCCGTGCACAGCATGCTGCCGGCGGGCGCTTACTACACCTCGCTGGACCTGTCGGTCAGGTTCATCAGGCAGGTCACCGCCGGGACCGGGCGGATGCTGTGCGAGGGAACGGTCGAGCACCTCGGCTCGCGCACCGCTCTGGCCACCGCCCGGCTCACCGACTCCGGCGGCAAGCTCTACGCGCAGGCAACGAGCAGCTGCATGATCTTCCGTCCCGGGGGATAAGCCCGGGCCTCCCCTGCCGCCGGCCGGGTGCCCACCGCCCGGGGCGCCCGGCCGGACGGCTCAGCGGGATCTGCTGACCCGTTGCTCAGCAGGGGCCGTCGTCGTTCCACGCGCCCGCGGGCCCGCCGGGAACCCAATCCGCGCCATTTCCGGAATGGCGTCCGCACCGCAATCCGCACCCAGCCCGGGAGCAAGCCGGTAACCGTGCCAACGCCCTACCTGGGCCGGGCCACCTGGCCTTCCGTATAGTGTCGCCATGCCCGACGGCCCGCCGATTCCCACGGAGCCGGTCACGTCGGTCGCCGAGGCGATCGCGCGCATGGAGGCGATCGGCGCCGGGCTGACCGCCGGCGACGGCCTGGCCTGCTTCAACCGGATGTACCTCGCGGTGACCCAGACCGTGGGCACCGATATCGGCCAGGGGTTCTTCGCCGACCCGGCGTTCATGACCACGCTCGACGTGACGTTCGCCAACCTGTACTTCGCCGCGGCGCAGGCCGCGCCGGCGGCGGTGCCGCTGGCCTGGCGCCCGCTGGTGGAACTGCGCGGCGAGCCCGGGATCGAGCCGATCCAGTTCGCCCTGGCCGGCATGAACGCGCACATCAATCACGACCTGCCGGTGGCGGTGGTCAATACCTGCACCGAGCTTGGCACCGCGCCGGGCGACGGCTCGCACCTCGCGGACTTCCAGAAGGTGGACGCGCTGCTCGACTCGGCGGAGCAGGGCATCAGGAGGTCCTTCGAGTCCGTGCCGGAGCTTGCCGTCGACCGGCATCTGCAGGCCGTGGACAACCTGGTCGCGTGCTGGACGATCAATTCGGCCAGGGATCTCGCCTGGGCTAACGCTGCCGTGCTGTGGGAACTGCACGGCGACCCGGTGGCCCACGGGCTGTTCCTCGACGGCCTGGCCGCGGCCACCGCGCTGGCCAGCCGCCTGTTGCTGACCGCCGTCTAGCAGGGCTGGCCCGGGGGAGCGACGCCGCCCGGAACCCCCGCCGAGTGCTGGCCGGGCGGCCGCCTGCCCGGAACTTCGTCGCAGTGCTGGGGGCGGAAGCCGCCCGGGCCGGGCTGGCCCGGGGGCGACCCCCGGAACCCCCGCTGGCCCAGGCGCCGTTCCTCCGTCACGAAGCCTGGGCCGCCCTAGGCTGGGCCGGTGGATGAACTGCGCTACGACCTGGAACGGGACGCGGTGCGCGTCGTGCTCACCGATGGCGGCGGGCGGGTCCTGCTCTTTCACGTGCTGACGCCGGATCAGGCGCCGGATGGCTGGTGGGAGCTGCCGGGCGGAGGGCTCGGCCCCGGCGAGTCGTACCTGGAGGCCGCGATCAGGGAGATCAGCGAGGAGACCGGCCTGCTCCTCGACCCGGCGCAGGTGAGCCCTCCGTCGTGGCGGCGCGACACCACCTGGGTGTCGCGCGGCAAGCGCCGGCTGCAGCACGAGGTGGTGGTGCACGCCCGGATCGCGGCGGACCAGCCGGCGATCATCGACGGCGGCCGGACGCCGCAGGAGGTGGAGGACTTCGTCACGTTCCGCTGGTGGCAGGTGCCCGAGATCACCGGGAGCCGACAGCGTTTCTACCCCGGCCGCCTGCCGGAACTGCTGCCCGCGTTCCTGGCCGGGGAGGCCATCGACGAGCCGTTCGAGCTGTGGAACTAGGGCGGCAGAAATCGGATCGACCCGCGGCCCAGGCCGGCGCGAGGATGGCTGTCGTGGCTGAACTGCGCACGGCACATACCGCTGACCTGGACCCGGCCGGCCTCAAGGCGGCCCGCGCCCTGCTTGACGAGGTCTTCAACGGGGAGGTGACCGAGGCCGACTGGGAGCACGCCCTGGGCGGGGTACATGCCCTGGTCTGGGACGGGCCCACGCTGATCGGGCACGGGTCGGTGATCCAGCGCCGCCTGCTGCACCGGGGCCGGGCGCTGCGAGCCGGTTACGTCGAGGCGGTCGCGGTACGCGCGGACCGTCAGGGACAGGGGCACGGTGCGGCCGTGATGGGCGCGCTGGAACGGGTGCTGCGCGGCGCCTACGACCTGGGTGCACTGGGGTCCACCGAGGAGGGCGCGGGTTTCTACGCGGCGCGCGGCTGGCAGCTGTGGCGTGGGCCGTCGTCGGCGCTCACCCCGGCGGGTGTGCGGCGGACCGCGGACGACGACGGCTGCCTGTACGTGTTCGAGGTTGCCGTACCCCTGGACCTGGACGGCGAGCTGACCTGCGACTGGCGGGACGGGGACGTCTGGTAGCTCAGGCGGCCTGCAACCGCTCGGCGAAAAACGTCATCACCCGGTCAAGCGCGGCCCTGGTCGGGTGACCGGGCGTGTCCACCAGGTCCTCGGTGAGCACCGAGTGCGCGCGCTTGCGGATGCCGTCCGGGTTCCCCGGCGACGAGTCGATCTCGATGGCCTCGAAGTTCTCGCCGAGTTCGGCGCGCAGCGTGGCGAACCGCTCCGCCGGCGAGCCCTTGTCCTGCGAGAAGCGCAGCCCGAGCACGCACAGCCCGTCGCTGGTACGCGCCTTCACGGCGGCCAGGTCGGCCGGGTCGAGGCCGAGGGCGGCCCGCTTGCGTGCGGTCAGCGGCGCGGGCATACCCGGCTGGCTGAGCACCGGCGCGAGCACCGCCGGCTCCACCGCCATGGCCAGGGCGTACCCGCCGGTGAAGCACATGCCGACCGCGCCCACCCCCGGCCCACCGCACTCCGCGTGCGCCTGGGCGGCGAGCGCCCGCAGCCAGGTCACCACCGGGGGCGTCCGGTCGGCCAGCAGATGGAACTCCCGGGATACGCACACCTGCCGCAGCGTCCGGCGCATTTCGCTGCCGCCGAACGGCGCGCCCGGGCGCCCGAAAAGGGACGGCAGGTACACGCGGTAGCCGGCGTCCACGAGCCGCTGGCCGAACTTGGTCACGCCCGGGTGCAGCCCCGGCATTTCATGCACCACGACCACCGCGGAACCGGTCCCCGCCCGGTATACCTCGTGCGTGCGTCCGCCGTGCGTGAACGTGGTGACGTCGAACCCTGGCACCGCATCGGTCATGGCACGCTCCCGGTGATCGCAGGGGCACGGCTCGAGGAAGGCCCGCCCCGGCCCTAACTGTGCCAGAACCACCACCGCCCACCGGCGTGGAAACGGCGCGAAAGGATGACCGGGCCGAAACGGATAAGTGTTCGCAGGGTTGTATCACAGCGCGCCGAAAGGCCTCATAATGAGCGTTACTAACGGGGACCTGGCGGCCAGGGGAGGCCGCCGGAGTAAGTCAGGGGAGCACATCATGCCCGAGAATTCTTTCGTGCCGTTGCCCGGCAGCGAGCGGCAGCCACTGGCCGACGCTCAGCCAGGCCGCGATCTGGACGAGTCCATGCCCATCGAGGTGACGCTGGTCACCCGCCGCCGGGAAGGGCTGCCGGCCGAACTGGTCACCGGCCCGGCGACGCTCAGCAGGGACGAACTGGCGGCAAGGCACGGCACCGACCCTGCGGACCTGGCACTGATCAGCGACGTGCTCGGCCGGTTCGGCCTGACGGTCACCGGGGCGGATGCCGGGGCCCGCCGGGTCACCGTGTCCGGTCCGGTCTCCGCCTTCTCGCAGGCCTTCGGTGCGACGCTGCGCCAGGTCAGCGCGCCGCACCCGGCGGCCAACGGGGGCGTGGCGCAGCACCGTTACCGGGTCGGCGGCCTGCACGTGCCCGCCGAACTTGACGGCGTGGTGCTCGCCGTACTCGGCCTCGACGACCGTCCTCAGGCCTCGCCCCAGATCAGGCGGGCCTCCGGCATCCAAGCCGAGGCGGCCGCGCAGACGGCACCGACCTCCTATACGCCCGCCGAGGTCGCGCAGGCCTACAACTTCCCCGCGGGCACCGACGGGACCGGGCATACCATCGCCATCATCGAGCTTGGCGGCGGATTCGGCACCACGGACCTCGCCAACTACTTCTCCGGCCTGGGCATCACCGCCCCGTCGGTGACCGCGGTCGGGGTGGACGGCGGATCGAACGTCGCGGGGCAGGACCCGCAGGGCGCCGACGGTGAAGTGCTGCTGGACATCGAGGTCGCCGGGGCGGCGGCGCCGGGCGCCAGCCAGATTGTCTACTTCGCGCCGAACAGCGACCGCGGTTTCGTGGACGCGGTCACCACGGCGGTGCACGCCAGCCCCACCCCGACGGTGGTGAGCATCAGCTGGGGCCAGTCCGAGGATTCCTGGACCGGCCAGGCGCGCACCGCGCTGGACCAGGCATTCGCCGACGCCGCGGCGCTCGGCGTCACGGTGACGGCGGCCGCGGGTGACAACGGCAGCGGCGACCGTGCGAGCGACGGGAAGTCCCACGCCGACTTCCCCGCGGCCAGCCCGCACGCGCTCGCCTGCGGCGGCACCAGTCTGCGAGTGAACACCGCCACCGGCGCGGTGTCCGCGGAGACCGTCTGGAACGACGGGTCCCGCGGCGGGGCGACCGGAGGCGGGGTCAGCGACACGTTCGTGCTGCCCGGCTGGCAGGCTTCGGCCGGGGTACCGGGCCAGGCCGGGACCGGCCGGGCCGGCCGGGGCGTGCCCGACGTCGCGGGCAACGCCGACCCGGCAACGGGGTACAAGGTGCTGGTGGACGGGCAGTCAACGGTGGTCGGCGGGACCAGCGCGGTGGCCCCGCTGTGGGCGGCGCTCATCTGCCGGCTGGCGCAGGCCACGGGCAGATCGTTCGGCCTGATGCAGCCCCTGCTGTACCCGGGGGCCAGCGCCGGGACCACCGCGGCCGGATTCCGTGACATCACCCAGGGCAACAACGGGGCCTATGCGGCGGGACCCGGCTGGGACGCCTGCACGGGCCTCGGCGTTCCGGACGGCGGAGCGCTGGTGTCCAGGCTCGGCAACTGACTCAAGGCCAGCGGGGTCGCTCCCCCGGGCTAGCAGGGCCCCGGCCCGGTGACGAAGGAACCGGGCCGCAGGCCACCGGGGGGTTCCGGGGGGTCGCTCCCCCGGGCCAGCACGGCCCCGGCCCGGTGACGAAGGAACCGGGCCGCAGGCCACTGGGGGGTCGCTCCCCCGGGCCAGCAGGGCTAGTCGCGGCCGGGTGGGGAGTCCCAGTCGGCCAGGCGCGGCTCGACCTTGAGCCGCCATGACGCGTCGTTGAGGAACGACGGCCTGGGACCACGGACCAGGCCACCGAACGAGGAGAAGTCGGTGGTCTGCCGGAACGCGGGCAGCTGGTAGAGGTCGCGGGCGTAGGGCCAGAGGTTGCCGAACTCGGTGAGCCGCCGCTCGGTGACACCGGCCAGCGGGTTGTATGCGGTGTCGAAGCGCGCCAGGGTCGGCCACAGCCGCACGTCGGCCTCGGTGATCCCGGCGCCGAACAGGTACCTGCGGCCGGCCAGCCGGTCGTCGAGTTCCTCCAGCAGCGCGATCATCGCCTGCCGGAGTTGCTCGTAGTCCTGCTGCGTCGTGGCCCCGGCGACCCGGTAGGGGCCGTTGTTCACGTTGGTGTACACACGCTCGTTCAGCGCGTCGATCCCGGCGCGCAGCGACTCGGGGTAGAGGTCCGGCGACGGCGCGGCGTACGCGGCGAACTGGGTGCCGAGGTCGATCGTGATGTCGGGGAAGTTGTTGCTGACGATCTTGCCGGTCTCCCTGTCCCAGAGCACGGGAACAGAGATGTGGCCGTCGTAACCGGGCTCGGTCGCCTCGTAGGCCTCGGCGAGCAGGGTGAATCCGTTGACCGGATCCGGGCCGCGGTGCTCGCGGAACGCCCAGCCGCGGCCGTCCCGCACGTCGTCCACGTAGGACAGCGAGACGACGTCGTCCAGGCCTTTGAGCTTGCGCACGATCGCGGTGCGCTGGGCCCACGGGCAGCCCCACGAGATGTAGAGGTGATACCGGCCGGGGACGGCCGGATATCCACTCGACCCGCCGGAAGTGATCCGGCCCTGGAACCGGTACACCGGCCGCTGGAACGAACTGCCCTTGTTGAACCCGCGCCCCGGGCCGTAGGTGCCGTGGCTGTCGTAGTCCACCGGGCTGGCATACCTCGGTACCGACGTCTGGGTCATGGGGGCCTCCCGGTTCGTACTGCCTATTGTGCGCCGCCACCGCCGATTGTGGCCGGGGCGCCGAACGCGCGCAGCACCTCGGGCACCGCGACCGTGCCGCCTTCGTCCTGGAAGTTCTCCATGATCGAAAGCAACGCCCTGGCGGTGGCACCGGTTCCGTTCAGCGTGTGCACGAACTCCAGGCTGCCCTCGCGCCGGAACCGGATGTTCAGCCGCCGCGCCTGGTAGTCCGTGGTGTTCGAGCAGGAGGTGATCTCCCGGTACCGCTGCTGCACCGGGAACCAGGCCTCGATGTCGTACTTCTTCGCGGCGGGCGCGCCCAGGTCGCCCACGGCGATGTTCATCACCCGGTAGGGCACGCCGAGCGCCTGGGCGATCTCCTCCTCGTAGCCGAGCAGCCGCTCGTGGAACTCGGCGGACTGCTCGGGCAGGCAGTAGACGTACATCTCCACCTTGTCGAACTGGTGCACCCGGAACATGCCCTTGGTGTCCTTGCCCGCGGCCCCCGCCTCACGGCGGAAGTTCGTGGTGTACCCCGCGTAGAGGGCGGGCAGGTCGGCCTCGTCCAGCCGCTCGTCGGCGTGGATGCCGGCCAGCGCGACCTCGGACGTGCCGGTCAGGTACAGGTCGTCCTTTTCCAGGTGGTAGAGGTTGGACTCCTCGGTGGGCAGGAACCCGGTGCCGTACATGGCCTGCTCGTTCACCAGCACCGGCGGCAGCACCGGCAGGAACCCCAGGCCCGCCAGCTTGTCCAGGACGAACCGGTACAGCGCCAGCTCGGTCATGGCCACGTCGCCGATCCGGTAGGCGAACCGTGAGCCAGACAGCCGCGCGCCGCGCTTCATGTCGATCCAGCCGCGCCTGGACCCGAGTTCGGTCGCGTCGCGCGGAGTGAAGCCGAACGACGGCCGCTCGCCAACCTCGCGGAGGGTCTGGGAGTCCTCCTCGGCCATGCCATCGGCCGCGGTGGGGTCGGGCAGGTTCGGGATGCGGGCGAGCAGCACGTTCCGCTCGCGGTCGGCATGCTCCAGGTCGGCCTGAGCCTGGGTCAGCTCGGCGGCGAGCCGCTTCAGCTCGTCGAGCTGCCCGGGTGTTGGCGGGCCCCCCTTGGAGGACTTCTTCTGCTCCGCGCGCAGCGCCTCGGCGCGCGCGGTCAGCTCGCGCCACCGGGTGTCCACCTTGAGCAGTGCATCGAAGTCGGCCGCGGCGCCGCGCCGGTCCAGCGCGGCCCGGTAACGGTCCGGTTCCTGCCGGGCAGCCTTGAGATCTATCACCGTCGTAATCCTAGTCGGGTACGGCGGGCCGATCGGCCGATCGAAGCTGCCGCGGGAACTCCTCCGGCGCAGGCGGGCGCAGGTCCGGCGCGGCCGGGCGTGGGTCCGGCGCGGCCCGCGGCCGGGGCAGGCCCGACCTGGTCGCCAGCACGGATCCGGACAGGATCAGCACGAACGCGGCCACGATCGCCGGGGTGAGCGGCTCGCCGAGCACGCTCACGCCGAGGGCCACCGCGACGGCCGGGTTCACGTAGGTGATCACCGTGGCCCTTGCCGGGCCCACCTCGGCGATGAGCTGGAAGAACAGGACGAACGCCAGGGCCGTGCAGAGGACGCCGAGCCCGGCAAGCGAGGCCAGCACCGCGGCCGAGGGCATCCGGGATGGCCAGGTCAGCGCCGCGGGCACGGCGTACACCAGCGCGGTGGCGGCCAGGCAGACGGCCGTCATGCCGAGGCCGGGCAGGTCGCCGAGCTTCCTGTTCGCGATCAGCGGCCCGGTGGCGTAGCACAGCGCGACGAGCATCACCTCGGTGATCGGCCAGGCGCCGCCGCCCTCCAGGTGCGGGCCGGCCAGCAGCGCGACGCCAGCCAGGCCGGCCAGCAGCCCGGCCCAGCGGGCGGCGGTGAGCCGCTCCGGGCCACCGGTCAGCTTGGCCAGTACCAGCCCGATGATCGGGACCACCGCGATCAGCAGGCCGGTCAGCGAACTGGACAGGTGCCGCTCCGCGTCCGACAGCAGCGCCCAGGGCAGCATGATCTCCACCACGGCGAACACCGCCAGCCACCGCCAGCGGCCGGCCAGCACGCGGATCTGGCCGCGCCGGATCGCCAGGGGCAGCAGCACGGCCGCGCCGATCGCCACCCGGGCGAAGACGAGAACGGGCACCGAGACGCCGCCGTCGTCGGCCACCTTGATGAGCAGGTAGGGCACGCCCCATATGACGCTCATCAGCCCGAACAGCACCCAGCCCCGGCGGCTCACCCGCGACCCCTTCCATAGGAACGTCCCGGTGCAGGGAACCGGGGTGGCACCCGGTGCATTCCCGCCGCGGACGCCTAGAGGCAGACGCCCACCGGGCCCACCGTGACACAGACGCTCGAGCCTGGAGAGCTTGGGCTCGCGCGTGCCGGCCGGGGAGCAACTCATGTTGGCCCGTGGCGCGGCTACCCTCAAGGTTGTCGCGGCTACCGGAACGCAGGCGGGAGGGTGATTACGCTGACCAGCCAGGAGGGTGCCTCCACCGGCATCCCCACGGCCGCCGCGGCCGGGGCGGGCGCCGGGCCGGCGTCCCCTGCCGCTGCATCCTCCGCCGCTCCCGTCCACAGTGGCGCACCCGTTGCTGCCGACGCACCTGTCACGGTGGGCCCGCCCGTTGCCGGACGTGGGGCGCCCGGCAGCCGGGGGCTGCCCGGTGAGCCGCGCCTCGCGCTGGGCTGGGCCTTGATGGTCGCCGTCGCCGGCGGACTGATCCTCACGGTCACCTTTCCCCCGGTCGGGGCGTGGCCGCTGGCCCCGCTCGGCCCGGCGCTGCTCGTGGTGGCGCTGCAAGGCCGGAGCCTGCGGGCGAGTTACGCGGTCGGGCTGCTGTTCGGGCTCGCGCTGTTCGTTCCGCTGCTGTCCTGGCTGATCAACCTGGCCTGGTACGCCTGGGCCGCGCTGGCCGTCGCCGAGGCGGTCATCTTCGCCCTGCTCGCCGTGGGCCAGCGGGTGCTGCTGTCACTGCGGACCTGGCCGGTGGCCGTGGCGGGGTGGTGGGTCGCTGCCGAGGCGCTGCGTGACCGGTGGCCGTACGCCTTCCCATGGGGCAGGCTGGCCATGAGCCAGGCCGGTGCGCCGACCATGCCCTGGACCGCCATCGGCGGTGCGCCGCTGCTCTCCTTCCTGCTCGCGCTCACCGGCAGCACGCTCGCCTGGCTGCTGCTGGCGCCGGGTGGGCTGCGCCGCCGCCTGATCCCTGCGCTTGCCTTCGCCGGGGCGGCAGGGCTGGCCCTGGCAGGCGGCCTGCTGCCGGTGGACCCGGTGCCGGCCGGCACCCCAACGGCTACGGTCGCCGCCATCCAGGGCAACGTGCCGCATGCCAGGAACGTGCCCGACCTGTTCCGGGCCACCACGGTGACCGCGAACCACGCGGCGGCCACGGAGAAGCTGGCCGAACAGGTGCGCGCGGGCCGCCGGCCTGCACCGGACCTGGTGATCTGGCCGGAGAACTCCACCGACCTGGATCCCAGGCAGTACCCTTCGGTGTTCGGCACGATCACCGCGGCGGTGCAGGCCATCAACCGGCCGGTGCTGGTCGGCGAGGTGCTCAGGAACCCGCTGCGCAACGTCGGGCAACTGTGGACCCCGGGCCGTGGCCCCGGCCCGCTGTACGTCAAGCGGCAGCTTGTCCCGTTCGGGGAGTACATCCCGTTCCGCGGCCTGCTTTCGCACATCACCTCGCTGGTGGCGCTGCAGCCGGAGAACTTCACCGCTGGGCGGCGCGCCGTGGTCTTCCATGTGGGGCCGATCCGCCTCGGCGACGTGATCTGCTACGAGGTCGGGTTCGACGGCCTGGTCTCCTCCGAGGTCAGGGCCGGGGCGAACCTGCTGACGGTGCAGACAAACGACGCAACCTTCGAGGTGGACGGGCAACTCGGAGAGAGCCTGCAGCAACTGGCCATGGCCCGGATCCGGGCGGTGGAATCGGACCGGGCCGTGGTGGTCGCCTCGACGACCGGGGTGAGCGCGATCATCGCTCCGGACGGCAACCTGGTAGCCCGCACCGGTACCTGGCGGCAGGCGGTCCTGGAGTCCCGGGTGCCGCTGCTGCACACGACCACCCTGGCCGACCGGGTCGGCGCCGGGCCGGAATACCTGATCACCGCGCTCACCGTGGGGGCGTTCGGCTGGGCGGCATACGGCTGGGCCGCGGCGCGGCGGCGCCGGGCAACGCCCGGTGACACAGGAACCGGACCGTAGCCCGGCGAGAATCCCTCGGGGGCGACACGGACCGGCCCGGTGGCACTACCGGAAGCCGGCCCAATCGCTACTTATGCGTAACCTGGCGCGGGCCCACACCCGCGTACATGGCAGCACAATGGGAGCATGTCGTTCTGGCGGCGGCTTGGCAGCGGCCTGGCCAAGCCTGCCCGCTGGGGTTCGCTCGTGGCCGGAGCCGTGCCGGTTCTCGCCTTCCCCGCGCCCAACCTCGAGTTCCTGGCGTGGCTCGCCCTGGTGCCTGGCCTGCTGCTGATGCGCGGCGCGCCCTCGGCACGCGAGGCCGGGGTCCGTGCCTGGTGGTTCGGTGCCGCGTTCATCATGGCCGCGCACTACTGGCTGATCCCCAACATCGGCCCCGCCCTGCTGCTCGTGGCGATCGTCCTCGGCGCCTGCTGGACCGGGGTCGGGGTGAGCGCCTGGGCGCTGCTGCGGCCGCCGATGACGGCCAGACGCTGCCTGGCCGCGCTGGTGGTGGTGCCGAGTTTCTGGCTGCTTGTTGAGTGGATCCGGTCCTGGCAGGCGCTGGGTGGCCCGTGGGCGCTGCTCGGCGCAAGCCAGTGGCAGCACCCGGCGATGCTCGCGCTGGCGTCGGTGGGCGGCGTATGGCTGGTCAGCTTCGCCCTGGTGGCGGCGAACACCGGCCTGGTCATCCTGATCACCGCGCCGCGGGCCGCGCTGCGCGTGCTTGGTGCGGCCGCGGCGGCGGTCGCGGCCGGCGCGGGTCCGGTCGCGTTCGCGCTCACGCCGCCGGTACCGGCCGCCGGGCAGGCCACCGTGGCCCTGGTCCAGCCGGGCTTCTATCAGCATCCCTCGGCGCTGGGCACCGCCAGCCAGGCGCTGACCGCAAGGGTGGGCCCGCGGCACCCGGACCTGGTCGTGTGGGGGGAGAGCAGTATCGGCCTCGACCTGCGGTTCCACCGCCCGCTCCTGGATCAGCTCCGGCGGCTGTCCGCCACCGTCGGCGCCCCGATCCTGGTGGACCAGGACTCCTACACTCCCGGGGGGAAGTCCAAGGTCGCGGTGCTGATCGACGGCGGCGGGATCGTGGCCACGTACACCAAGACCCGGCTTGTCCCGTTCGGGGAGTACATCCCGTTCCGTCAGCAGCTCGGCTGGCTTACGAGGGTCAGCAAGGCGGCACCGAGCAACATGATCCCCGGCGACGGGGCGCGGGTGATGACCGCATCGCTGCCCGGCGGGCGGCGGCTCAAGCTCGGCGTGCTGATCTGCTTCGAGGCCGCCTTCCCCGACATGTCCCGGGTGGACACGCTGCACGGCGCCCAGGTGATCGTGTACCAGACCTCGGACTCCACGTTCCAGGGAAGCTGGGCGCCCGCGCAGCACGCCTCCCTGTCCGCGGTACGGGCAGCAGAGACCGGGCGGCCGGTGGTGCAGGCCGCGCTGACCGGGGTCACCGCCGCGTTCGACGCGCAGGGACGGCAACTGGCCTGGCTCGGCACCAACCAGCACGGGGTGGCTGTTGTCCGGCTTGACCTGGTGCCGACCACCTATTTGACGGTGTTTGACCGCATTGGTGATACCGTCCCGTGGGCGGCCATCGTGATCTGTGTCCTTGCTGTCCTCGTCGCGTTGAACCGGAAGCATCGTCCGCAACGTCTGGTTGGCATAATGGTTGATGGCAACCGCCGGCCCGTCTCGTCCGTCTCTCTATCGGAGACTATGGACGGAGATCGGGTACCGCGTTCCCCAGCACCCGGGGAGAGCGGCAGCGATTTCCGCGCTGGCGGCCCAGGACACCGCATTGAGGAGAGGCCGTAGCCATGGGCGAGGCCTCGTGGCTTCAGATTTGGTACCACAGGAGGACCAGAGTGCGGGATAGGGAGCGGACACTTATGGGTCGGCATCTGCTCAAGGGCCGGCGGGCTGGACTGGCCATGACGGGGGTAGTCGGCGCGATATGCCTGCTCGCGACCGCCTGCTCGGGCTCCTCGTCGTCGAGCACGGCCACCGGCCAGCACGGGTCGACCGGCGGGACGAACACCTTGGCTAAATCGGGCGCGGTGGTTTCTATCAGCCCGAAGACCGGCAGCACGAGGGTGAAGACCGACCGCGGTGTCTCGGTCACCGTCGCGCACGGCAAGATCCAGAACGTCACCGTGACCGCCGGGCACGCCACGGCCGCGGGCACCCTGCAGGGCCAGACGGCCTGGCACACGGTGTGGCCGCTGCACGCGGCGACCAAGTACACGGTGACCGTGACCGCGACCGGCACCGACGGCAAGACCACGACCGCCACGAGCACGTTCAGGACCGAGCGCCCGGCGGGGACCTTCACCGCCAGCACCATCCTGGGCCATCAGACCTACGGCGTCGGCATTCCCATCATGATCAACTTCAGCCAGGCGGTGGACCCCCGGTACCGGGCCGGCATCGAGAAGGCGATCAACATCAAGAGCTCCAAGCCGGTGGTCGGCGCCTGGTACTGGGACGGCGGCCAGACCCTGGACTTCCGTACCAGGAACTACTGGCCGCAGTACACCAACGTGAGCTTCGACGCGCACTTCAACGGGGCGCAGATCGCCCCGGGCGTGTTCGGCGTCACCAACCTGAGCCAGTCGTTCACGATCGGCAAGTCGCTTATCGGCGTGACCAGCACCCGCACCCACAAGACCAACATCTACTGGGGGCACAAGCTGTACGCGACCTGGCCGGACAGCACCGGCATGCCGGGTGACGACACCGCCAACGGGACCTACCTGACCATCGAGAAGGCCAACCCGACGCTGATGAGCGGGCCGGGCTACAAGAACGTCCCGGTGTTCTGGTCGGTCCGGTTCACTTGGAGCGGCAACTACTACCACTCCGCACCCTGGTCGCTCGGCGAGCAGGGATTCACCAACGTCAGCCACGGCTGCGTGAACCTGTCACCGACGAACGCCGAGTGGTGGTACACCCGGTCCAACCCCGGCGACCCGATCACGATCACCGGCAGCCCGGTGGCGGGCAAGTGGGACGACGGGTACACCGAGTGGTTCCTGACCTGGAACCAGCTGCTGCGCGGCAGCGCGACCCACGAGGCCGTGGAGGTCAGCACGACCGGCAGCACGTTCATCAACCCGGACACGCTGCAGAGCACGTCCGACTCCCGGCTGCACGGTTCCAAGCCGCACAACTTCCGGGCCGGCCCAGGCTAACCGCCCGGTGAGGTTCTCTGGCGACCCGGCTCGTGCGCGAGCCGGGTCGCCGTGCTTTCCAGGCCGCGGGCCAGCCATGCGGCGGGGCGGGGCGCGGCCCCGTCGGCCAGGCCGTTCCAGTAGATCGACCAGGTGCTGGCCACCAGACGGCGGACGCCCGGGGCGGTGACCAGCCGCATGCTGGCGGACGCCGCCCTCGGCCGGCGCATGAGTGCGCGCTGCAGCGCGCTGGCGCCGGGCAGGTAGTGCCCGAACGCCGCGCTCAGCGCAGTTGCGTAGGCGGGGCCCGCGCGGCACGGATCAGCGAGCACCGCTTCGGCCGCCAGCCGGGCACTGATCATGGCGGGCGCGATGCCCTCGCCCTGCAGCGGGTTGATCAGGCCCGCCGCGTCCCCCACCAGCAGGACGTTGCCCGCGGCCGCGGGCGTCCCTGTCCCGCCCATGCGCAGCCAGCCGCCGATGACGGGGCCCGTCTCCGCAGCGGGCCGCAGGTCCCCGCGCGAGCGCAGCAGCGCGGTGAAGCGGTCCAGGTCCTCCCTCAGGGGCGCGGAGTGCCTGGCGCCGCCCATGCCGATGCCGATGCCCACGTTGGCCTGCCCGTCCGCGCCGGGGAACAGCCAGCCGTACCCGGGGTAGATCCGCCACGGCGCCGACTCCAGCAGCACGAGCAGCGGCAGGGGGACCTCGCCGGGGACGTAGGCCCTGACCGCGAACCCCCACAGTGCCGCGGCCGAGTCCAGCATCCCGGTGAGCCGTGCCATCGTGCTCAGCGCCCCGTCGGCGCCGATGATCACATCCCCGGCCAGGCGCTCGCCGCCGGCCAGCACCGCCCGTACCGTCTGGCCCTGGCCCTTTTCCACGGCCGTGATGCGTGCCCGGACCCCGACCGCCCCGGCGGCCAGCGCGGCCTCACGCAGCGCGTTGTCGAAGGCCACCCGGGGGACCACGATCCCATGGCCGGGGTAGCTGCGCCCGGAGAAGGCCGGCAGCCTGCTGCGGCGGCCGGACGGGCCGACCGCGAGCAGGTCGGAGCCCTGGCCGGCGTCCGGCACGGTCAGCCCGAGGTCGGCAAGCACCTGCACGCCCCGCGGCCCGATCAGGTCACCGCAGGCCTTGTCCCTGGGGAAGGCCGCCTTGTCGGCGAGGGCGACCCGGGCGCCGCCGCGGGCGAGCACCAGGGCGGCGATGCTGCCCGCGGGCCCGGCGCCGACCACCACGGCGTCATACCCGGAGCCGGTCACCGGACCAGCACCATGGCCAGCGCGACGGCACTGGTCGCGCAGACGAAGTAGCGCAGCGCCCGCTCGATCGGGGCCAGCAGTTCGGCTCGGCCGAGTTCGGCCGTGGTCCCGTCATTGAAGGTCAGCCGCACCGCGACTCCGCTGACCCGGCGGCGCAGCATCCGGGCGGGCGTGCTCAGCGCGCGCTGGCCAAGCGAGAGGAAGAAGGCCGCCACCGCGGCCACCCCCGCCGCTATCGACAGGGTCCAGTGCTGCGCGTAGGCCCCGACAAGGACGGGGAACGCGCCCCAGGCCACCGCGAACCAGATGTCGCTGTGCAGCACGCCGCCGAAAATCTCCAGGTTGTACCCGTAGACCAGCACTCCCCCGGCGATCACGAACGGCACCAGCTTCCAGCCGCCGTAGACCAGGCCGAGTACCATCGCCGCGGTGATCGCCGCTACCGCCGTGACGATGAGCGCAGTGGTGCTGATGCCGGTGCCGAGCGGCCGGCCGTGCAGTTCGTCCAGTGCGTGCGCGCCGATGCCGACCGCCAGGAAGAACGCGACCAGCGTGCCGACCAGCCGCCACAGCACCAGCGGCGGCATGACCGCGGCACCGATCGCCACGTACGACAGGTGCCACAGCGTGTAGGGCGGGTGCAGCAGCGTCACCCAGTCGCCAGGCCCGCCGGTGCCCCGGCCGACCGCGTAGAAAGCCGACCGTTCCCCCGGTGCCGTCATGAGGCGGATCCCTTGCGCCCCCACA
This sequence comes from uncultured Actinomycetes bacterium, assembly GCA_963706115.1. GTDB lineage: Bacteria > Actinomycetota > Actinomycetes > Streptosporangiales > Streptosporangiaceae > DASXKD01. Next base: position 172,323 of record CAVPMG010000018.1, read on the forward strand.
TGACCAGCCCGCCGCCCAGGCTCATCAGTTCGGTCCGTACCTCGGTCAGGCCCGCCGCCTGCCAGGCCGCCACGTGCCAGGCGAGCGGGTGCTGCCGGTAGTGCTCGGAGATGCTCGGGCCGAGGAACCTGCCCACCCGGTACCAGGCCGGTCCCCCGGTGAGACCACCGAGCACCGGGAGCGCCAGCCGGGTGTAACACCACCAGGCGGCCCGCCAGGCCGGCTGTGGCGGGACGCTGAACTCCAGGCAGGCAAGCGTGCCACCGGGGCGCAGGCAGCGGGCCATCTCGGCGACTGTGGCCGCCGGATCGTCCACGTAGCGCAGCAGGTAGGAGAAGGTCACCGCGTCGAACGTCGCGTCGCCGAACGGCAGCTGGTCGGCCCGGCCCACGGCGACCCTGACCTGGCCCCGCGGCAGCGGCCGCCGGATCCGCGGCAGGCCGGCCCGCAGCATCGGCTCGTTGAGGTCCACGCCCACCACGTTCGCCCCGGTCGCGCCGGCCACGGCCAGCGCGATCCCGGCGGGGCCGGTCGCGACATCGAGCGCCAGCCGCGGTGACCCCGCGGCGGTGTGTTCGGCCACCGCTCGGCGCCAGCGCCGGTCCTGGCCGAACGAGAGCAGGTAAGCGAGCCGGTCGTAACGGCCGGGCAGTCCGGTGAATACCTCACGGGCAACCGGCTCGCCGCGCAACGGCCGATCGCTGGAGGCCCGGTCGGGCGGGGCGGTTACCGGGTTGTGAGCCACTGAAGCAGGTTCGCATGTCAGGTCATTACGGGCAAGACCGGCACGGCGGATCGCTCCCCCGGACCAGCGGGGGTTCCAGGGGGGTCGCCCCCCCGGGACCAGCACCGTCAGTCCCCGCTGATCGGCTCTTCGGCCGGTTCGGGCTGCCTCATCGGCAGGTCAGGCGCGCGGGCCGGGCTCGCCGCCCGGCCCGCATGGGCACCGCCGGTCAGAGGTCGACGCTCGTCCCTGGCTCCAGCCGGGTGTACTTGGCGTCGTGCGGTCCCGCGGCGAGGCCGCTGAACATGTCGAGCACGGCCAGCCCGGTCTCGGACAGCAGCGCGTCGTGGATGATGAACCCACGGCGCGGGGCCACCGCGCGGGCGTAGTCGATCATCTCCCGGGTGCTGTGCCACGGCCCGCTGCCCGGCAGCAGCAGCGTGCCGGCCGGGTCCTCGGGCACGGTGTAGGAGTCGCCGGGGTGGAAGATGTCACCGTCGACGAGGAAGCCCACGTTCGCGCATCCGGGGAGGTCCGGGTGGATCACCGCATGCTCGGAACCGTAGACGTTCACGCCGAACCCGGCGGCGGTGAAATCGTCGCCGTGCGCGACCGCCGTGACCCGGTCGCCGAACTCGCCGAACTGCTCGGCCACCGGGGCGGGCGCCCATAGCCGCAGGCCCGGCTGCGCCGCCAGCGCGGCGCGCATGCTGTCCGGGACCACGTGGTCGAAGTGCTCGTGGGTGACGAGCACCGCATCCGCCCCGTCCAGGGCATGGTCACCGCTGAACGCCCCCGGGTCGATGACCAGGACCCCGCCGTCCTTCTCCAGCCGCACGCACGCGTGCCCCAGCTTGGTCAGCTGCATTTGTTCCTCCTCGCTACCGGCGCGAGGCAAACCTACTCCTGCCCCTCCCCCGGGCTGGCACGGCCCCGGCCCGGTGACGAAGGAACCGGGCCGCAGGCCACCGGGGGGTTCCGGGGGGTCGCTCCCCCGGGCTGGCACGGCCCCGGCCCGGTGACGAAGGAACCGGGCCGCAGGCCACCGGGGGGTTCCGGGGGGTCGCTCCCCCGGGCTAGCAGAGCTCAGGTCAGGCCGAGCACGCTGGCCAGGGTGCGGGCCGGCGCGCCGCCCGCCTCGGCGGCCAGGTCGAGCGCGGCGGGAACGTTCAGGTCGGTGGCCAGCAGGCGGCGCAGTTCTGCCACGGCGGCCGGGTCGTCCGGCACCTGCCGCGCGGCCGCCTGATACAGCGCTTCCAGCCGGGCGGCGGCGGGCTCGAGCAGGTCCGGCCGGTACTCCCAGCCCTGCGCCCAGGGCCGGTCCAGGATCATCAACCGCACCGCTCCCGCGGGATGCTCCTTCAGCAGGTCGCCGAGCAGCACCAGGTTGCCGGCCGACTTGGCCATCTTGGCGCCCTCGATGGTGACCACGCCGGTGTGGAACCACGCCCGCGCGTACGGGTGCACGCCGGTGAACGACTCGGCCATCGCGGCGTGGTAGGCGTGGTGCGGGAAGCGCAGTTCGGCGCCGCCGGCGTGCACATCCACGGCGGGGCCGAACACCGACATGGCCATTGCCACGCACTCGGCGTGCCACCCGGGGCGGCCGGGCCCCCACGGCGAGTCCCAGGCGGGGTGGCCGGGCTCGGCGGCCTGCCACACCGCCACGTCCAGCGGGTCGTCCTTGGCCGGGTCGCCGGGCCGGCCGCCGAACTCCGCGGACAGGGCCAGCGCCGCGTCCCGGGCCAGCCCGGCGCGCTCGGCCACGCCCGCGCCGCGGAAGTAGACGCCACCGCCTCGCTGGTAGGCGGTGCCGGCCTCAAGCAGCCCCGCGGCCAGCCTGATGACGTGCGTCACGTACCGGTGCGCCCGCGGCTCGTGATCCGGCGAGCGGACCCCGATGGCGGCCATGTCACGGTCGAAGCCGAATTGCTGGATCGCGGCGAACTCGTCGTAGGCCGTGCCCGCCCGGCCCGCCGCCACGTCGAGCACGTCGTCCACGTCGGTGACGTTGCGGCACACCTCCGGCTGGACACCGAGCAGGCGCAGCACCCGGCCGAGCGTGTCGATCCACACGAACGTGGCCGCATGCCCGAGATGGGTCACGTCGTAGGGGGTGATGCCGCAGGCATAGACCCGGGCGCGGTCCAGCAGTTCCACCCGCTGTCCCGCGATCACGGCCCCGGCCGCGCCGCTGGCTGTGTCGGTTGTCATGACCTCAGTCTGGATCACCGGCCCGGGCCGCCGTCACCTGGTGTGCCGTGTCCGTCCTCCGGTGTGCCGTAGCCACCGCCCCCTGGGGTCTCGATGACGAACAGGTCACCCGCGCTGACCGCCACGCTGTCGCAGCCGCGCATCGGGACCACGCTCCCGTCGGGGCGCTGCACCCAGTGCCGGCCGAGCGCACCCGGTTGCCCGCCGGCCATTCCGTAGGGCGGCACCCGCCGGTGGCTGGCCAGCGTGGTCACCGTCATCGGTTCGAGCAGCCGCAGTTCCCGGCGGCCGCCGTCGCCGCCGGCCCAGCGCCCGGCGCCGCCGCTGCCGCGCCGGATCGCGTAGCTTTCCACCCGCACCGGATAGCGCCACTCCAGCACCTCGGGGTCGGTGAGCCGGGAGTTGGTCATGTGCGTCTGCACCACGTCCGTGCCGTGGAATCCCGGCCCGGCGCCGGAGCCGCTGGCCACGGTCTCGTAGTACTGGTGCCGCTCGTTGCCCAGCGTGACGTTGTTCATCGTCCCCGAGCCCTCGGCCTGCACCCCGAGTGCCGCGTACAGCGCCCCGGTGATCTCCTGGGAGGTCTCCACATTGCCCGCGGCCACCGCGGCCGGGTAGCCGGGCGCCAGCATCGACCCCGGCGGGATGATCACCTTGACCGGCTTCAGGCAGCCGGAGTTCAGCGGGATCTCATCGGCCACCAGCGTGCGCAGCACGTAGAGCACCGCGGCCATGGCCACCGAGGACGGGGCGTTGAAGTTGCCGGGCAACTGGGCCGAGGTGCCGGTGAAGTCGATCTCGGCGGACCTGGTGGCCGGGTCCACCCGGACCGTCACGCTGATCACCGCACCGCCGTCGGTCTCGTAGCGGCACTCGCCGTCGCGCAGCACGGCGATCACCCGGCGCACCGCCTCCTCGGCGTTGTCCTGCACGTGCCCCATGTAGGCGTGCACCACGTCCAGGCCGAAGTGCGCGACCATCCGCCGCAACTCGGACACCCCGCGCTCGTTGGCGGCGATCTGCGCGCGCAGGTCGGCCAGGTTCACCTCGGGATTGCGCGACGGGTAGGGCGCATCGGCCAGAAGCTGCCTTGTTTCCGCCTCTCTGAGCGCTCCGTCCCGCACAAGCAGCCAGTTGTCGATAACTACCCCTTCCTCGTTCACCTCGGTACTGAACGCGGGCATCGACCCGGGCGTGATCCCGCCGATCTCGGCGTGGTGCCCCCGCGAGGCGACGTAGAACAGCAGGTCCTTGCCTGCCTCGTCGTACACCGGGGTGACCACGGTGATGTCGGGCAGATGCGTGCCGCCGTGGTAGGGGTCGTTCAGCATGTACACGTCGCCCGGCCGCATGGTGCCGGTGTTGCGGGCGGCGACCATCGCGATCGACTCCCCCATCGATCCCAGGTGCACCGGCATGTGCGGGGCGTTGGCGATCAGCCCGCCGCGGGAGTCGAACACGGCGCAGGAGAAGTCGAGCCGCTCCTTGATGTTGACCGAGTGCGCGGTGGCCCGCAGCCTGGCGCCCATCTGCTCGGCCACCGACATGAACAGGTTGTTGAAGATCTCCAGCAGCACCGGGTCCACCTCGGTGCCCGCCTCGCTGCGCCCAGGGCGTGGTGCCACCCTGTTCATCAGCAGGTCTCCCGCTGGCGTGACATGGGCGCGCCAGCCCGGTTCCACCACCGTGGTCGCGAAGTCCTCGGCGATCAGCGCTGGCCCGTCCACGCCCTCTCCCGGCCGCAGGTCCCGCCGCCGGGCGAGCGGCACGTCGGCCCACCTGCCGTCGACATACATCAAAACGGACGGCCTCCGGCTGCCCGCGTCCCCGGGCGGCAGCGGCCGCCCACTGGAAACCTCCCCGCTGGCCGGGCCGTCGGGGGGTTCCGGGCCATCGGGGGGTTCCGGGCCATCGGGGGGTTCCGGGCCATCGGGGGTCCGGGGGTGTCCCCCGGGGAACGCCGTGTCCCCCCGGGCCAGCACCGGGGGGGTTCCGGGGCGGCGGCTTGCCGCCGCGGGAAGCACTGCCTCGACCGAGACGGCCTCCACCAGGATCGTCTTGTCCGGCATCAGGAACGAGAACTGCTGCCGGTAGGCACGTTCGAACGCGTCGATCATGTCCTGGGCCTCGCCGAGCGGCACCGGCAGCGCGGTGTCGGTGCCCGCGTACCGCAGGTGCGCCCGCCGCACGCTGGTCACCTGGGCCGGGTCTGCGCCGCCGTCGGCCAGTTCCGCCCGGGCGTCCGCCTCCAGGGCCGCGGCGATCGTGGCCAGTTCCGGCAGCAACTGCCCGCCCGCCTCCCCCTTCACTGGCGCCTCGACCGCCTGCTCCCGCATCGTGGTCAGGTCGGCCAGGCCCATCCCGTAGGCGGACAGCACCCCGGCGAGCGGGTGGATAAGCACGGTTTCGATGGCGAGCGCGTCGGCGACCGCGCAGGCGTGCTGGCCGCCCGCTCCGCCGAACGTGGCAAGCACGTAGGTGGTCACGTCGTAGCCGCGCTGCACCGAGATCTTCTTGATCGCGTTGGCCATGTTTGCCACGGCGATGGCCAGGAACCCGGCGGCCACCTCCTCCGGGCGCTGCGGCTGGCCGGTCGCCTTGGTGATTTCCGCGGCCAGGGCCTTGAATTTCGCCGTGACGATCGCGGTGTCCAATGGCTGGTCGCCGCCGGGGCCGAACACCGCGGGGAAGTGGCTCGCCTGAATACGGCCCAGCATGATGTTGGCGTCGGTGACCGTGAGCGGCCCGCCGCGGCGGTAGGCCGCCGGGCCGGGCACCGCCCCGGCCGAGCCAGGGCCGACACGGAACCTGCTGCCGTCAAACTGCAGCATGGACCCGCCTCCCGCGGCGACGGTGTGGATGGCCAGCATGGGCGCGCGCATCCGCACCCCGGCGACCTGGGTCTCGTACTGCCGTTCGAACTCGCCGGCGAAGTGGGATACGTCGGTCGAGGTGCCGCCCATGTCGAACCCGATCACCTGGCCGAACCCGGCCGCCTGGGCGGTGCGGGCCATGCCCACGATGCCCCCGGCGGGCCCGGACAGGATCGAGTCCTTGCCGCGGAACGACGCAGCGCTGGCCAGCCCGCCGTGGGACTGCATGAACTGCACCCTGACCCCGGGGAGTTCCTTGGTCACGCTGGCCACGTACCGGCCTAGCACCGGGGACAGGTAGGCATCCACCAACGTGGTATCGGCGCGGGAGACCAGTTTCATCAGCGGGCTTGTCTCGTGGGACAGCGACACCTGGGTGAACCCTGTTCCCGTGGCGATCTCGCCGATCCTTGCCTCGTGCTCCGGGTAGCGGTACCCGTGCAGGCAGACGACCGCGACCGCACGGAACCCCTCATCGTAGGCGGCCTTCAGTTCCTGTGCCACGGCGTTCTCGTCGAGCGGGACCAGCACCTCGCCATGTGGGCCGACCCGCTCGGTGGCCTCGATCACCCGGGAGTACAGCATGTCGGCCCGAATGATCTGCCGGTCGAAGATCCTCGGCCGGTCCTGGTAGGCGATCCGCGGGGCGTCGGCGAAGCCCTTGGTGATGACCAGGACGCACGGCTCGCCGTTGCGCTCGAGCAGGGCGTTCGTCGCCACCGTGGTGCCCAGGCGGACCACGGCTATCCGTTCGGCCGGAATGTCCTGTCCCGGCGCGATGCCAAGCAGGTGCCGGATACCGGCCACCGCCGGGTCGCCGTAGGCACCGGGGTTCTCCGACAGCAGCTTGTGCACGGCGAGCGTGCCGTCCGGGCGGCGCGCCACCACGTCGGTGAACGTGCCGCCCCGGTCGATCCAGAACTCCCAGCGCCCATTCATGGGACTATCCTCCGCCCGCGCCGCTGGCTTGCGGCCCTGGTCCCCGCACCTCCGGCACACGGGCACGTTCTACGGGCAGGCCATGACCGCCGGGGACATCTACACCGTGGCCGGCGGCGGCACCGGCGGCCTGGGCGACGGCGGCCCGGCCACCGCGGCCGAGCTCCAGACCCCGGTCGGCGTGGCCGTGGACGGGCACGGCAACCTGGTCATCGGCGACGAAGACCAGTCACGCGTCAGGGTCGCGGCCGCCGCCACGGGCATGTTGACACCTTCGGGGTGTTGCGAGGAATGGCCAAACGATCGGCGCCGGTCACGGCCTGCGCGGCTTGCCGCAATCGGCGGTCCCAACTCGGGGGGCGTTGGTTGGCTGCCGGGTCGGTCGCTAGCGCAGGGGGAAGGCGGCGATGGTGCGCCACTGGCCCGGCGGCGTTCCGGGGATTCCGGGACGAGGACCGGTCATCAGGATGACTTCCGTGGCGACCGCCTCGATGGGGAGGCAGGGACGGACCGACTCGGCGGCGGCGCTCAGGGCCTGCGGGCCGCCAGTATGGCCGATGGTCAGGTGCGGGATCACCTCGGTATGCCGCCCGCCATAGGGCGGGCAGGAGGGGTACGCACTGAAGGTCAGGTCGGTGAGGGCGGTGAAGGGCGCGGCCTCACGCGGCCCGAGCCAGAGGAGTTCCTGGCCGAACCAGCCGACCTTGTCCAGCGTGAACCCGAACGCCGTGCGCCCGGCGAACAGCTTGCCCAGCGCCGCGAGCAGAGTTTCGTCGATCCCGGCGGGTGGCAGGAACGGGTACAGCACCGTGATATGCGCGGGGACTCCGTCCCTGGCGGCCTCGTCAAGCCGGGCACGGTGCTGGCCAACGGCCGGCTCGGCGGCAGGCACGGGTACCAGTAGCGCGGACTCCCAGTCGGGACCGGCACCCGGGATCAGGCCAGCCATAGAGGCTCCGGCCGCCAGCGGAGGTTCGGCCAGGGCTCCCATGTCCAGCGGACTGGCGGACCACCTGGGGTAAGGATGTCAGCCAGCCAGTAGGTCTCATCCGGATCCCATCCGGCCAGCAGGCAGCGGGCATCGCTGACCGGCAAAGCGTTGCCCGCTGTGGTCAGGTAGCCGCCGACACTGAGGTGTATCGCGTCGTAGTCGGCGGAGACAGCGGCATAGTCGGGCATCAGCCAGATACCAGCCCACCCGGTGACTCGCCACCAGTCATGCCGCCGGGATCTGCTGACATCGAGCGGGTAGCGGCCAACCAGGGCAACCCAATCATCGGGGCCAGCGATCTCGTAAGTTCGCGGCACCCGGCGCGGCGTTACCGGCCAGCATTTCACCTTCTCCCACCCGGGCCAGTCTTCCTTCGCGGTGAGCTGGAGCGCACCGAGGCCAGGCAGCGCCCTGGTCGTGGACACCAGCCGCGCGCCCGCGGGCGCGGACCACCAGTGACCGCTGTAACTCGCGGCCGGATCATCTGGCCAGCCCGCAGCGGCACGTTCAGCGTCGGCCTCGGCGGCTTGCCAGGCGGCGATGTGGTCCGCCGCGCCGGACAGTGCCGGGCCCGTGCCGTGCCTGCCCGTGGCGGCTTCCACATACTGCTGGGTGCCCGGCTCGATGCCGCTCGACCACCAGTTGACTGGTGGCGCGCCGGTCACCGCACGCGCCACCGGACGCAGCGGTTCAGTCATCTCCGGGTAAGCCAGCGCCCGGTCCACGCCGTCCGGCGCCTGCCAGTACATCGCCCAGGCGGCCGAGTCGGCCAGCGCCCTCACCAGGGCAGCCTCGCCCAAGCCAGCCAAGGCCGCGACCCAGTCCCGCTGGCCCGTGGCTGCCGCAAGCTCACCCGCCAGCTCCGCTGGGCCGGCGTCAAGCGAGTCAGCCCGGGCCTGGTCCCACGCGGGGCCAACCCGGGCCTGAGCGGGCCGGGCCATCTCCGCGACAAGCTCCCAGCACAAGCGGCGCCCACGCGGGCCGGTCAAAAGAATGTCGGGATCCTCCGGCCAGCCCACGATCACACCGTAACCGGGCACGCGCCTGCCACCGAAACGCATTTCGCGCGGCCGCCGACTCCGGTTGACGCGATCCAGGACCCAGGATCCTCTTCGCAGCGCGATCTAGGTGAACGGCTGGATGGTGCCTGCCGGGGTCAGCGGCCTTCCTTCACCCGCGCGGCGTACCGGTCGAGGTACAACGGCCAGCCTTCCGGGCCATCCACGCCGTCACTGATCGCCTCCCATCCCGGACCATGCCGGTCGAGGTGCCGGTGCTCCAGCTCGACTCGCGTGCGGGTCGGTGACTCGGCGTAGAACCGCACCTCGACCTCACTGGTCTGAGCCTGGTCGGTCTCGATCGTCCACCGTGGGCTGATGTCCCAGCTGAACACCACCCGCTCAGGCGGGTCGAAGGCCAGGATCCGCGCCCACCGGCACTCGCTGCCGTCCGCTGCCCGGTCCACGATGCCGCCACCGACGCGGGGCTCGAATACCGTCTCGGTGATCGGTGCCCCGAGCAGGTTGTGCTCGGGTGGCTTGAAGTCCCCGAACCGGTCGGTAAACACCGTGAAAGCACGCTCGATCGGCGCGTCCACCACGACCTGCTTGCGGACCGTCGCCGCGTCAGCCTGAGCCATCAAGCCTCCCTGGTATCTGTGTCCGGCACTTCCGCCGCCTCGGCGTACCCCGCCAGCGCCCGCTGCCAATACGTGTCGAGCTGATCCCGCAACGCCGCCAGCGCGGCCGGGTTGAGCCGGTAGATCCGGCGCGTCCCCTCGGCCACGTCCTCCACCAGCCCGGCGTCTTTGAGAATCCTCAAGTGCTGCGACACCGCCGACCTGCTCACCGGCATCCCCGCCGCCAGCTGTCCCACCGCCCGGGGCCCCTCGGCCAGGCGGGCCACGATGGCCAGGCGCGTGCCATCAGCCAGCGCACCCCACCGGTCAGCATCTCGGTTAGTATCCACTAACCGTTAGAATTCTCTAACCAATACGATCTGTCAAGCCACGGCGACGCCCGGGGGCCGTGCTGCCGCGAGCTGGCCGCCTGGGCGGGATGGGCACCTATCTAGCAACACCTTCTGGGGACTTTCACCCCCAAGCGATCGCCATGCCGGGCGTACTCAAGGCGGCGCTCCGCGCCGCGCGGCGCCGCCCGCCGCCGGGCTCTGCCTCTTCGAGGGCCGCCCGGCGCGGGCGCGCCTTCTGGCTGCAGGAAAGCAATTAGCCCGGATCCGGCTCGCGTACCTGCGGTACCGCAGGATGAGCGGCGATTAGCAGGAGGGCGTCGAGGATGCGCCACCAGTCCGCCTCGGCGAGATCCTTGCCCATGGTGTGCGCGAGCATTGCCAGCGTGGCTACGAGCTGGAGAGAGAACTCCCCGGCCTCAAGATCTAGCGTCGTAGCCATCACCTTGACCGCCCGCCGGAATCTGGGGGTGCGTCCGAGCCGGACTAGCGAGGCGGGCATCTCCGGTGATGCGGACGCCCCGGCCCGCTGGCTCTCCTCGCCCGGTACGAGCGTGACGGCCAGCTGCATGCCCAGAGCTTCGGCGAGCCGCGCCAATGCCGTGATCGTCGGGTTGCCCCTGCCGTTCTCCAGGTTGGCGATGTAGGGGACCGACAGGCCCGCATCCGCCGCGACGGATGCCACGGTCCGGCCCGCAGCAGTCCGCCTGGCCCGCAGCGCCCGGCCGATCGCTGCTTGTTCCACACCGCTCCTGTCTTGACAGAGCACTAATCTACGAAACTATTCTGCCAGGATAGTCGAGTGACAGGCGACAGTCATGCTCCAGGCCCTGCGAATACGGGACTTCCGGCTGCTATGGGGCAGCGGCCTCATCAGCTCCCTCGGCTCGTGGCTGCTGATCCTCGCCATCCCCGCCCACATCTTCCTGGTCACCGGCTCACTGCGCGACACCGGGCTCACGCTCGCAGCCGACTACCTGCCGTTCCTGCTGCTCGGCCCGGTTGCCGGTGTCTTCACCGACCGGTGGGACCGGCGCCGCCTCATGATCGCCACCGACCTGTTCCGCGCCGGCGCGGTGGCAGTGATGCTGCTCGGCATCTCGCCTGGACGCTACTGGGTACTTTACGTCGCCATGATCGCCGAGAGCAGCGGCTACGTGCTGTTCACGCCAGCCCTGCAGGCCCGCACTCCGGCGATAGTTGGCACCGGGACCCTGCTGAGCAGCGCCAACTCGCTCAACGCCGTCACCGACGGCACTGTGCGGCTCATCGGCGGCCCGCTCGGCGGGATCCTCCTGACCGTCTCCGGCATCAGATGGCTGATCTGCGCCGATGCCCTCAGCTACCTGCTGTCCGCCGTCGCCTTGTTCATGACATCCCGGCCGGATGGCGAGCGCCCAGACCGCAAGGCCACGATCGGCGACGTGGCCCGCGACCTCATCGAGGGCGTGAACGTCCTGCGCAACCAGCCCGTCGCCCGGGCGCTGCTTCCCGTCACGGTCATCTTCCTGGCGGCCAACGCATCGCTCAGCGCCGTGCTCATCCCCTTCGGAGTGCAACGACTGGGCGGCAGCGAGCAGACCGGGTTCCTGTTGTCCTGCCTGGGCGTCGGCTTCCTGGCCGGCGCCCCGATCCTCCGCGCGCTCCTGGACCGTGCCCAGCCACGCACCCTGCTGACGGCGAGCCTGACCGGCACGGCCGCCGCGTACCTCCTGCTGTTCACCTCATCGTCGCTCGCCACCGCGCTGCCCGCCGCGGTCGCCGTCGGCATGTTCGGCTCCATGTCACTGGTGATCCCGCAGACCACCATGCAGCGCGTGATTCCCAACGCGGCACTCGGCCGGGTCAGCGCCGTATTCCTCACCGGCGAGGCAGCAGCCACGCTCACCGGCGCCGTGGCCGGACCCTTCATCGCCCAGGCAGCACATCTCACGGGAGTAGCCGCCGCCGCCAGCCTGACCACGCTCAGCGCAGCGGCACTAACGTTCCTCATCATGCCGCCCATGTCCGCGATCATCCCCCTGACGCGCGCCAGCGCCGAAACGGAGCAATGACCGGATCCATTTGTGTTCCTCACGGACGAACGCTGATGATCGTCTTCCCCTTGCGTCGCTCGGTCGGGTTGAGGGCGGTGACGGCATCGTCGAGGGTCGCGACGTTGCCGATGTTCGTCCGCAGCCGTCCGTCACGCACCCGCTGCACGATCTCACCCAGTTGGGCACGATCGGACTCGACAACGAAATCGACCGCCAGGCCGTCGGCGGGCCTTGCCTCGGTCGGCCCGACGACGGACACCAGCGTTCCCCCGGCCCGAACCAGACCTGCGGACCGCCTTTGGATGTCTCCGCCGATGACGTCGAACACCAGGTCGACGCCGCCGACGTCTTCCAGCGCGTCGTTCTCAAGGTCGACGAACTCCTGCGCGCCGAAGTCGAGCGCCTTCTGACGGTCGGCAGCGCGTCCGGTGCCGATGACGTACGCGCCGAACTCACGCGCGAGCTGCGTCACCATCGACCCGACTGCGCCGGCCGAGCCGTGCACGATCACGCTCTGTCCCGCCTGAAGGCGGCCGTGCTCGAACAGTCCCTGCCACGCGGTCAGCCCCGAAATCGGCAGGCTCGCGCCCACCGTGAAGTCGACGTCGCCCGGCAGCGGCGCGAGGTTGCGTGCCTCGACGGCCACATACTCCGCCAGGGTGCCGTCGCGATGCCAGTCCGTGAGGCCGAACACCCGCTGTCCCACCGACAGCCCCGTCGTGCCATAGCCGAGGGCGGTGACCACTCCGGCCAGCTCGTGCCCAGGGATCGACGGTGTTCGGTCACGATCGCGGCGATCGGTCCAGGTCGAGGGCCACGCCATCTCAGTCGGGACGAATCCCGACGCATGAACCTCAACGACGACGTCGTTTATCGCTGCCGGCGGCTCGGGCCGCTCCACCAGCGTCATCCCGGCCGTTCCCGCAGCCTCATCCGTCACCACAATCGCCTTCACCAGGCACCTCCCTGTATCCAGTCCTCGCCGCTGCACCATGAGGCCTGCCCGGCCTTCGCGAGCGCCGTCAGCGTGGCGAGGCGTGCATCAATACCCTGCCTCATAGTTTCGTTACAGCTAAGGCCGTCCTTATAAGGGGTGGGGTGGTCGGGGCGCGGCGGGTCGTGGATCGGATCCGTCGGGGATGGTTCAGGCAGCGGGCAGCTGGAAGTGCCAGATGACCAGCGATGGCCGGCCGCCGGCAGCCCGAGCGGCCGTCGGCAGGTAGTCCATCAGTGACCACGGCCAGTCCTGCCAGTCGCCGATGCCGGTCGCGGGTTCGGGCGGCAGGCTGGGCAGCGGGACGTCACGCGGCTCCTCGCACCGCCGTACCTGGAGGCCGAGGCTCAGCGCCGGCCGCAGGTAATCGCCGAGCTGGTGCCGATAGGTGGCCGCGATGCACGGTTCGCCGGCCTGCTGCGCGCTGTGATCACCGAGCCGCGGGTGACGTGTTCGTGGTGCACGTCGGAGATGACCAGGTCTCCGCCGGGGCGCAGCACGCGGGCGAACTCGGCCAGTACCGGTTCGAGGCGGGGGACGTGGACCAGAGCCAGCGCGCAGACGATGACGTCCACCGAATCATCGGGCAGGCGTCCAGCAGTGCGATGCCTTCAAGGCCAAGCAGATAGGCGAGCGGGTCCTGATAGATCACGAGTGCCGATCGTAAACAGCCGCGAGGTGGGCCGGCTGACCGCATTTGTGGCGGTACCTCAGTTGCGGCGTCGATCATCATGGTCCAGTCCGACATGACAAGCTCGCTCCCATGAGACGCCCGGCATAGCCGCGGAGTTTACTGATGGCCCCCAGCTCGCTGCCGACAACAAGCAGCACTGGGCGTCGTCACAGGTCTGCCGTCAAGCCGATCGTCAGTCGCCGGTCCTGTTCACAGACGGCTAGGTTGTCCCTTTCTCATGACACCTTCCTTGAACATCAGATTCACATTCACGCGATCCCGGACCACCAGCCGACGTTCCTCAGGGCGGCGACGCAGTGGCGGAGGCCGGGGATGGCGTAGGGGATGCCGGCGTGGGCCATCACCTCGCTGGTGTAGGCGGTGATCGGCTGTATCGCCTGGCTCACGCAGACCACGGGGGTCTTCGCGCGGGCCGCCCCGATCGCGTCGGCGAGTACCTGGCCCGGCCACGGCCGGCCGTCGGCCTGCCAGGGCAGGCCGTTGATGACCGCGACCACGCCGACCGACGGGTCGGCGGACACGGCCTCGATGCACCGGGTGAACATGCCCGGGTGGATGACCGCCGCACCGGTGATGTCCAGCGGGTTCTGCACGGTGCCGAAGTCGGGGAGCACCTGCATCAGCGCGGCACGGGTGGCCGGGGCCAGCGCGGGCAGCGGAGCGCCGAGCGCGGCGGCGTGGTCGGCGAGCATGTCACACGCACCGCCGGAGATCGACACCACCCCGATGCCGGGCCGGGCCAGCCGGCCGAGGTGGGCCGCCGCGCCCGCGGTGAGGATCAGGTCCTCGATCTCCTCCACCCGGATCACGCCGAGATCGTGCAGGAACTCGTCGATATGGCGGTCGTCGCCGACCGCGGCACCGCTGTGCGCGGCCGCCGCCCGCGCGGACAGTTCGGAGCGGCCGGACTTGAGCACCACGACCGCCTTGCCCGCCGCGGCGGCACGCCTGGCCGCGTGGGCGAACGCCACCGGGTCGCGGATGGTCTCCAGGAACAGCGCCACGGCCCGGGTGTGCGGGTCCCCGGCCAGGTAGTCGAGCACGTGCCCGGCGGCGACCATGGCCTCGTTGCCGAGCGTCACTAGGTAGGAGAGCCCGACGCCGGTCATCGTGGCGAAGTCGAGCATCGCGCTGGCGCCCATCCCGCTCTGAGACACCAGGGCGACCGGCCCGGCGGCACGGGGCAGCCCGGGGATCGCGGTGACCGGGACCTGGTCGACGAAGTTGGCGAACCCCAGGTGGTTGGGCCCGACCAGGAGCACGCCGAGCGCCTCGGCGTGGGCGGCCAGGTCCGCCTGGGCCCGCTGCCCGGCCTCGCCGGCGTCCGCGTACCCCGAGGACAGCACGAGCGCATGCCGGATGCCGGCCGCAGCCGCATCGCTGAGCGCGTCCAGGGTGGCGGCCCTCGGCACCATCATGAACGCCAGGTCCACCGGCTCGGCGATCTGCGTGCAGGAGGTGAGGGTGGCCCGCCCGTGGGCGGCCGCGCCGCGCCGGTTCACCAGGTAGGTGTGCTCGCCCAGGCCGAAGTCCACCAGGTTGCGGAAGGCCATCTGGGAGAACCCGGACTTGTCCGCGGCACCGACCAGCGCGACGCTGCGCGGCCGCAGCAGCCTGCCCAGCCGCTGCGGGGTGATCTGGAGGGTCATGCCGGCCTCCCGCTGTGCTCACGGACTGCGGCGGCCAGCGCGGCGATGTACTCCCGGCGGGGGAAAAAGCCCTGGTGCACGCTGGCCGACACGCAGGCGAGCCAGCACTGCCAGGCAGACAGCCACAGGATGCGGATCCACAGGACGCCCTCGAGACGGCCGAGTTCCTCGGCGGTCAGCTCGACGTGCTCGCGGTAACCGGCCAGGGCAGCGGCGGCGTGCCGCGGGCCCGCGCTGTGCAGCAGCCCGGCCAGGGAGGCAAGGCGCGGGCCGGTGCCGGCGCCGGTCCAGTCCAGCAGCACCGGGCCACCCGGGGTGACCACCACGTTGTTCCGCACCGGGTCGGGGTGGATGAACGCCTCGGGCAGGCCCTTGGCGTCGTCGCCCTCGGGCAGCAGCTCGCCGATCAGCTCGTACAGCTGCCGGTGCTCGGCCGGGACCCGCCCGTCAAGGTCGGCAAGCAGCGCGGCGGCCGCGGCGAGATCTTCCGCCGGGCCGCCCTCGAATTGCGGCAGGTGGTGCAGTGCACCCGCCGGGCGGTGCGCCGGGCCTGGCGCGGCGGGCAGGGTGTGCAGCCGGCCGAGCAGGTCGCCGAGCTTGCGCCACACGGCGGGGCGGCCGGACGGGTGCTTGCCCGGCAGGTACCCGGTGACCAGGACCGCGCGGCCGTCGAGCTGGGTGACCGGGCTGGCGGCCGCGCATCGCTCGGCCGGGTACTGCCGGCGTTCCAGGAAGCGGAGTATCCCGGCATCGTCCTCGGTGCGCGACGCCGGGCGGCTGGCCAGCATGATCCGGGCGACCCAGGGGGCACCGGCGTCGTGGTCCACCCGGAACACACCCTCCGCCAGCCTGGCCGTGCCGGTGACCCGGATGCCGTAGTGATGCTCGAGGTGGGCCGGCAGGGCGTCGGCGCCCGGCCGGTGGTACACCTCTCTGATCACCGCGCCGATCCGTGGCATCCCCGGCCCTTCCGCTCAACGGTCAGAACACAGTATTGACCCGGGGCGGCAAGCCGCTCCCTGAAACCCCTGGTGCTGGCCGGGGGGCGACCCCCGGAACCCCCGGTAGCCTGCGGCCCCGTTCCTTCGTCACGGGGCCTTGGCCATTGGGCGTCCGCTATCCCTTCCCCGGCCCGGCGCAACGCCGCGCGCCTTGAACCAAAGTACGAATGACCGTACATTTAAGGCTCCGGCAACGGGGCTAGAGGGCGGAGATGACCGAGGTACTGCGGATCGAGACACCGGGTCTTGGCGACCGCAGCTACCTGGTGCACGACGGCAGCGCCGCCCTGGTCATCGACCCGCAGCGGGACACCGACCGGGTCACCGCGCTGGCCGCGGAGCACGGGGTGCGGATCACTCACATCGCCGAGACGCACATTCACAACGACTACCTCACCGGCGGGCCGGCCCTTGCCGCCGCCACCGGCGCGGCGTACCTGGTCAACGCCGCCGACCCGGTCGCCTTCGACCGGACGCCGATCTCCGACGGCGACACGGTCGAGGCCGGCGACGCGCTGCGGCTGCGGGCGCTGGCCACCCCGGGCCACACCTTCACCCACCTGAGCTACGTGCTCGAATCCGGTGGCCAGGCGGCCGGGGTGTTCACCGGGGGGTCGCTGCTCTACGGCACCACGGGACGGCCCGACCTGCTCGGGCCCGAGCACACCGACGCGCTCGCCCGGGCGCAGTACGCCTCCGCCCATCGCCTCGCCGCCCTGCCCGGCACCACCCCGGTGTTTCCGACGCACGGTTTCGGCAGCTTCTGCTCGGCCGGGCAGTCCAGCGGCCAGTCCTCCACGATCGCCGCCGAGATACTGGCGAACCCGGTGCTAACCCTCAGCGAGCAGGAGTACCTCGACGGGCTGCTCGCGCGCCTGGACACCTGGCCCGCCTACTACGCCCACATGGGCCCGGCCAATCTGGCCGGGCCTACGGGTGCCGACCTCGCGCTGCCGCGCCAGGCCTCGGCGCAGGAGGTGCGCCGCCGCATCGACGCCGGCGAGTGGGTGATCGATCTGCGGGACCGCATCGCGTTCGCGGAAGGTTTCCTGCCCGGGTCCGTCAGCTTCCCGCTGGAGAGCAGCTTCGCCAGCTACCTGGGCTGGACCGTGCCGTGGGGTGCGCCGCTGACGCTGCTTGGCGAGACGCCGGAGCAGGTGGCACAGGCACAGCGGGAGCTGGCGAGGATATGGGCCGACCGGCCCGCCGCGGCGGCAAGCGGGGGCCCGCCGCGGTGGGCCGGCGGCACCCGGCTCGCGTCGCTGCGGCTGGCCAAGTTCGGCGACCTGGCGGCGGCGATGACGGCCGGGAGCCCGGTGGTGCTTGATGTCCGGCGCCCGCTTGAGTGGGCCGAGCGTCACATCGCCGGCGCCCGGCACATCCCCCTCTACGAGCTGGCCGGCCGGGCCGGCGAGCTTCCCGCGGGGGAGCTGTGGGTGCACTGCCAAAGCGGGTATCGCGCGATCGTGGCCGCCTCGCTGCTGGCTGGCCGCGGGCGCGAGGCGATCGGGGTGGACGACGACTTCGGCAACGCCGCCGCGGCCGGCCTCCCGCTCCAGCCCGCCTGACCCCGGCCTGACCGGGCCGCTCTCATCACCCGCCATGGGTGACGCGTGCCACCATCAGGCCTTCGGCACACTGAGCGGGTGGAGCAGGAATCAATCACCGTCACCGGGGTCGTCGACACCTTTCTCCTCCTGCTGATCGGCATCGGGCCCAAGCTCGCCCTCGTCCCGTTCCTTGGCATCACCGCCTCGCTCGACGCCGCGGACAAGCGGCGGGTGCTGCGCAAGATGCTGGTCACCGCGGCCACGGTCGCTCTGGCCCTGATCGTGCTCGGGGAGCTGCTCCGCACCCTGCTGCACTTCAGCATCGGCTCGCTGTCGATCGCGGGCGGCGTGATCCTGCTCGTGCTCTCGGTGGGGATGGTGCTCGGGCAGGGCGGCAACGGCCACGCCACGGCCGGGAAAGACCCGATGCAGCTGGCCCAGTACCCGCTGGCCGTGCCCTATCTGCTGAACCCCGTGGGGATCGTCGGCCTGGTCACGATCTCCGCGGAGGCGGAATCGTTCGCCACCCTGGCCACGGCCGTGGGCATCCTCGCCGTCGTCCTGCTGATCGACATCGTGGTGTTCCGCTGGGCGAATCAGGTCAGCGCCAAGCTCGACGAGAACCGCATGCTGGTCACCGAGAAGGTGTTCGGCTTCCTGATCGCCGCGATCGCCGTGCAACTTGTGCTGGACGGCCTAGCCTCGGCCGGGGTGATCGCTCCGGTCCCGCACTAGGTGCCCGGTGGCTACCCGTGGCGGGTGTTGACGCGCCCGCGCGCGTCCGGCATTCTCGGGGCTCTCGGAGGATGGGATGACGCCTGTGAGCAGCATCCGGCCCATACGGCACGGCAGCGTCTGAGGGCCGGCGATGCATTCGCTTGCCACCGCCGCCGGCTCGTCGGTGTCCGACAACTTCTGGACGTACCTCGCGATTTTCGCCCTGGTCATGCTTGGATGGGCCGGGATACCCGGCATCGGCGCGACGGTGCTCGGCGCCGCCACCGTGGCTGCCAGCCAGGGCAAGCTCAACATCGCCGCCATACTGATCGTTGCGATCATCGCCGTCGAAGTCGGCGGGCTGGTCGGTTACTCGATCGGCGTCCGGTGGGGCCGCGAGCTTCTCAGCCACCCCGGCCCGTTGCTGGCCCGGCGGCGGGGAATACTCACCGCCGGGGAGGCCATGTACGTCAAGTGGGGGCGGCTGGCCGTCTTCTTCACCCCGTGCATGGTCTCGGGAATCGCCAAGATGAAGTACTCCCAGTTCGTGGTCTGGAACTTCCTTGCCGGTGCGGCCTATGTGGTCTCGGTGGGCTTCAGCGTCTACGGCGCGGGCAAAGTCGCCACCGGTCACCACGACGCGGTCAGCGTGGGCTCACTCGTCGTCGGTATCGCGGTCGGTGTGGCCGTCTTCCTGTTCGGGCGCCGGTACTACCGCCGCCGCAAGGCCCGGCGGGCCAGGGCACCGGGGCACCGTGGGCCGGAGTTGCCGGCCGCGGCAGCCACGGACGAGGAAAGCTAGTTCGCTGTAGTGGGCATCTGAGCCGGGGAGAGGCGGTCATGACGGGCATCACGGCCGGTGGCGGGGTCCACGCCGGACCGGCGGCCGGCAATGCGGGGCGGCGGCGCGCGGCCGGCATTTACGGGGCCATCATCACCGCGGCGATACTCGCCGCGGCGGGCGGGCACCTGCCCACCGTTGCACTGGTGGTCTCGGTCGTGGTCACACTGCTGGTGTACTGGCTGGCCGAGGAGTACGCCGAACTGCTTGGCGAGCAGGCCGCGGGCGGCATCCTGCCGAGCCGGGCGTACGTACGCCAGGCCCTGGCCGCGACCTGGCCGATGGTCAGCGCTTCCTACCTGCCGCTGCTCGCGCTCCTGCTGGCCCGGGTGGCCGGGGCCTCCGCGCTCGTGGCCGCCAACGTCGGGCTGGTGGCCACGATCCTGCTGCTGATCGGGCATGCCTGGATCGCCGGACGGGCGGCCAAGCTGCACGGCTGGCAGCTCTTTTTCGCCATCTCAGTGGCGGGGGCGCTAGGCCTGACCATGATCGCGCTCAAGGACCTGGTCCTGCTCCACCTGCACTGACCGGCCATTACTCGTCGGCGACGATCGAGCCCACCCGGCAGGGGCCGGCACGATAGCGGCTCACGGCCCCGGCTCTCCCGCTTGCCGCAGCCAGCCAGCGGTAACGGGTTGATCGCACTGGTCGCTGGGCCTTCCCATGTGACGTACCGCGCCGGACAATTCAGGCAGTGCCGCTAACGCGGCGGTCTGAGGTGAGGTGTGGACATGAGCGAGGCGGCTTCGGTTCCATTCTCCGAGACCAAGGCCCCGGAATCAGCGGACCGGCTGCACCGGGGAGCGCTGGGGCTGATCGACATCTCGGCGTCGACGATGGCTAACATCGGCCCGGCGTACAGCTTCTACTTCGGCTTTGCGTTCCTGGTCGCTACCGCCGGAGTCGCCGCGCCGCTGACGATCATCGCGGCGGTCATCGCCATCGCTTTGCTGGGCAACACGTTGTCCCAGTTCTCCCGTGCCCACCCTTCGACCGGCGGCTTCATCTCATTCGTGGGTAAGTCATTCGGCGGGACCAGCGCGGTCACGACCGCGCTGCTGTGCGGGGCGGGATACATCATCGCGATCTCGTCGGTGCTGGCCGTATCCGGCGGGTTCGTGTCCGACATCCTGTCGTACTACTTCGGCTGGAACGTTCCCTGGATAATCTTCTCGGTGCTGCTCACCGCTGGGGCGGTGTTCATGACGGTCCGCGGGGTCGGGGTGTCGACGAAGCTGGCCGGGGCCTTCTTCGCCTTCGAGATGCTGGTGCTCGTCGTGGTGTCGGTGGTCGCCATCGCCAAGAACGGCGGGCACCTGTCCGCGGCACCGTTCCAGTGGAGCAATATGACCAACGGGTTCCGCGGCCTGGCGGCCGGCTTCCCGCTGGCCGTCTACCTGTTCATCGGCTGGGAGAACTCTGCCGCGCTGGCCGAGGAGACCGGCAACCCCCGTCGCAACGTGCCGCGCGCCGTGTTCCTGTCCATCGCGATGATGGGTGTGGGCTACGTCTTGTTCGCCTACGCCACCCTCACCGGCTTCCACTACAACGCCACCGCGCTCGCCGGCACCACGGTCCCGTTCATCACCGTCGCCCACAACGCCCTGGCCGGCTTCGCCTTCTTCGCCTACATGGCCGGCCTGACCTCGACCCTGGGCGTGCTCATCGCCGCGATCAACTCCCAGGCCCGGCTGATCTTCAACGCCGGCCGGGAGCGGCTGCTGCCGGCCTGGCTCGGCAAGGTGAACCCCAAACACCAGACACCGGTGAACGCGCTCTACGCGTTCACCGGCATCGCCGGGTTCATCATCGTCGTCTGGCTGCTCGGCCACCTGATCGGCGGCGACGGCGGCAGCATGGACCCGTTCAACTTCTTCTTCGAGTCCTCCACGATGGGCACCATCCTGGTACTGGTTGTCTACGCGCTGGCGAACGCGGCGCTGCCGTTCTACTACCGCAGGTACCGGCCGCAGGAGTTCAGCGCCGTCAAGCACATCATCCTGCCGTTCCTGGGCCTGGTCGCGATCGCGGTGCCGGTGTACTACCTCACCAAGCCGGGCCAGTCCCAGCCCTACAACTGGTTCCCGTATGCGGCCCTGGCCATCGTCGTGGTCGCCGTCGTGTACAGCATCATCCTCAGCCGCCGCGACCCGGGCCTTGGGGACCGGGTCGGTTCGATCATCGCCGACGAGTAGGTCACAGCGGCCGGTCAGGAGACGATGTCTTTCGACCGGAAGTGGCGGAACGCCAAGGCGAACAGGATCAGGGCATAGCTGACCGACACCGAGGCACCTTCGAGCATGCCGCCCCAGGTGATCTGCGGCTGCATCGCGTCGAGCCAGGCGAACTGCCAGTGGGTCGGCAGCACCTGCCGCCAGCCGTGCAGGGCGGTCACCGCATCCAGGATGTCGCTGACGATGACCAGGCCGACCGCGCCGCCGACCGCGCCGAGCGGCGAGTCGGTGGACACCGAGAGCAGGAACGCGAGCCCGGCCACGACCAGTTCGGTGCCCAGCACATAGACCAGGACGACGGCCATGCGGCCCAGCGCCGCGCCCGGGCCGAGTTCCGCCCCGGTGCCGGGCAGCCGCAGCGGATGCCAGCCGAACGCCACCGTGCCCGCCACCAGCGACATGAGCGGGAACGCGGTCACGGCGACCGCCGAGTAGGCCAGCGCCACGACGAGCTTTCGCCATAGCAGCCGGGACCGAGGTACGGGCGCGGCGAGCAGGTAGCGCAGCGATCCCCACCCCGCCTCGCTGGCCACGGTGTCCCCGCAGAACAGGGCCACCGCCACGACGAGCAGGAAACCGACGGAGGCGAAGAAGCTGAACGCGGCGAAGTTCAGCCCGCCGGTGGTGGCGAGATCGACGAGCCCGGGGGCGCCGCTGCCCGGCTGCGGCGGCCCGCCAAGCTCGAACGCGCCGACCAGGATCCAGGGCAGCACAAGCAGGATCAGCGCGGCCACCATGGTCCGCCTTCGGCGCAACTGCCTGATCGCCTCGACCCGCAGCGGCAGGGTCCGCCGTGGCTGGTAGCCGGGGGCGGCGGGCAGGTCCGCGGCCGTCATGATGTCGCCTCCTCCGCCTGGCCCGCTTCCCCGGGCGGGGAGTCCGCCGCCTGGTCGATCAGCGCCAGGAACGCGTCCTCCAGGCGGCGGCTGGGGCCCACCCGGTCCACGGGTATCCCGGCACCGACGAGCGCCGCGACCACCGCCGAGGTGGGCACGCCGTTCGGCTGCACCTGCACGCCGTCGGCGAGGGCGTGCACCGAGTCGATCCCGTTCAGGCCGCGCAGCACGGACACGGCGCGGTCCGCCTGGCTGGTGCCGACCAGCAGGGCCGCCCCGTCACCGATGATGTCCGCCACCGGGCCCGCGGCGACCCGCCGGCCCTGGTTCATCACCACCACGTGGCTGCAGGTCTGCTCGACCTCGGCGAGCAGATGGCTGGACAGGATGACGGTGCGCCCGGCGGCCGCGTAGCCAAGCAGCGCGTCGCGCATCTCCCTGATCTGCGGCGGATCCAGGCCGTTCATCGGCTCGTCGAGCACCAGCAGGTCCGGCAGGCCGAGCATGGCCTGGGCAATGGCCAGCCGCTGGCACATCCCCCGGGAGTAGCTGCGGACCGGCCGGTCGATGGCGGCGCCCAGGCCGGCCAGGGCGAGCACCTCGTCCAGGTGCCAGCCGCCGGCCGGGCGGCCCGTGGCCCGCCAGTACAGCTCCAGGTTGGCCCGGCCGGACAGGTGCGGCAGGAAACCGGGCCCCTCCACGAACGAGCCGAGCCGCGACAGCGCCGGGGATCCCGGGTGCACCCGATGGCCGAAGATGGTGATCGTGCCCTCGTCCGGGTGCAGCAGGCCCATCAGCGCCCGCAGCGTGGTCGTCTTGCCTGCGCCGTTCGGCCCGAGCAGCCCCAGTATCTGGCCCCGCTCCACCCGCAGCGACAGGCCGTCCACCGCGAGCTGGCCGTCGCGGTACCGCTTGACCAGCCCCGTGATCTCCAGCGGGACCGGGGCCAGCCCGGTGACCAGCGTGTCCCGCCTGCGCCGCCTGCCGATCACCAGGATGAGCGCCGCGGCGGCCAGCGCGCACAGCGGGGCCGCCCAGACCCACCCGGGTGCGCCGCCGCCGGTGACGGTCAGCGCCGGGTCGCCGGGCACAATGAGCCCGGATCCGGCCAGCGCCACCTGGTAGACGGCGGGAGCGGGCGGGGTCGCGTAGCCGAAGTCGGTGGTGGTCAGCACCAGCCGCAGCCGGTGGCCCGCGGAGAAGCTGTAGTCGATGGCAGGCAACGTGACGGTGACGACACGGCCGGCCTGGGCGCCGGTGACCCGCAACGGCGCCACCAGTTCGTCGGGCAGGGTGGCGTGCCCGGCCTGGTCCACGTCGTAGACCTTGGCGAACAGGGTCACCTGTGGCGCTCCGCTGACCCGGATGCGGACCGTGGGCGAACCCGTGACCTGCAGCGCGGCGGTCAGCGGGGCGGAGGTGAACGCGGCGCTCTGCCCCGGCATGTCGAAAGTGACGCCGCTCGTGCCGCCGCCGGCGATCGCGCCGAGCGCGCCGAGCCCGGGGAAGCCGGAAAGGGAGGGCGGCGCACCGCCGGGCGGGTGGTCGATCGCCTGCGGCCGGCCGGTCAGCCGCACGGCCGTGCGGGTGGTGCCGGCCAGCCCTGGATAGGCCGCGGCCGTGGCGGTGCCCAGGGTCACCCCGTCGGTGGACGGGTCGAAGCCGAGCACCCGCGTCACCGCGAAGCCCGGCCGCCCGGTCCCCGCTGTGAAGGGGGAAGGGGCGTGCCCCGGCGCGAGCCAGCGGGTGAACCACGCCGCGGTGAGCGAGTCCACGTAGCCGGTCTGCTGGTCGCCGCCGTCGTGGCCGCCGGCGAACCAGACCATGGCGGCGGGCCCGCCGTTGCGCCGGATCGCCCGGTAGTTCGCGTCGGCCTGGCCAAGGTCGAAAAGGGAGTCATGCTCGCCCTGGATCAGCAGCGTGGGGGCGTCCATCCGGCCCGCGACGCTCGCCGGGCTGGACCGCTGGAGCAGCGAGATCGCCGCCGGTGTCGGCTGCCCTGCCTGGGCGGCCTGCTGGTACATCGCGCAGATGCTGGGCAGGAACCGCCCGCAGAGCACGTGCTGCCGGACCGCCGCCGCGCCGACCGCCGCTGTCGGCCCGGGCAGCGGGGTGCCGAACCCGGCCGAGCCCTGGGTGAACAGCAGGCCGGCCCACTGCCTGGCGAAAACACCGCTTGCCGGCCCACCACCCGCCGCGTTCGGGAACAGTGCGGTGGCAAGGTTGTTCCATGCGCTCTGCGCCACCACGGCGTTGATCCGGTGGTCGTAGGCGGCGGCCAGCAGCGCCAGGCCGCCACCGTAGGAGGCGCCGGTGATGCCCACCCGTGGGTCACCGGGCCGGTCGAGCAGCACCCGGGGCTGGCGGGCCAGCCAGGTGACCAGTTGGCTGGTGTCCCTGACCTCGTAGTCCGGCGAGTCGAGCCCGATCTGCCCGCCGCTGGCGCCGGTGCCGCGCGGCGACCAGGTGAGCACGGCGAAACCGGCCCGTGCCAGGTATTCGGCCTCCGGGGCTACCGCGTACTTGGTCTCCCCGAACCCGGGTGCGAGCAGTACCGCCGGGAACCGGCCCTGGCCGTCCGGGGTGAAGAAGCTGGCGTCGAGCACCACGTGCTGGTTGTCCCGCGGGCCGTCCACCACGCCGATCCGCAGGTTCGCCGCGGTGACGCCGGCCGGCTGGCGCGCCGTGGCGCCCAGCGTGATCGCGGCCGTCAGCAGCGCCACCACGGCCACGGCCGCGATCACGAAGCGGCCCTGCAGGCGCCACCGCACACTCATGTCCAGGACGCTAGCAACCCTGGCCGGGTAGTCCGTCCCGCTCTCAGCCGGGTCTCAGCCTCAGCACGAGAGGCTTGTCCCTTACCCCCGTTACCCGCTGGGCCGGTTCTGCTGAAAGGCTAGCCGAGTGAACATCGCGCTGCTCGTGGCCAGGCTTGTCCTTGCCACGGTGTTCGGCGCCGCTGGCGCGGCCAAGGTCTCCGGCCGCGACGGCACGCGGGCCACGGCTGCCGCGTTCGGCGTGCCGGCCGGGCTGACCGGCCCGGTGACGCTCGCGCTGCCCGCGGCCGAACTGCTGATCGCCGCGGCGCTGATCCCGGCGTCGAGCGCGGCGCTCGCGGGCTGGGCAGCGCTCGCCCTGCTCGCGATGTTCTCCGCCACGGTGGCGATCAGCCTGGCGCGCGGGCAGCACCCCGACTGTTACTGCTTCGGCCAGTTCACCGCGTCACCGATCGGGTGGCGGACGCTGGCCCGCAACGTGGCGCTCGCCGCCGTGGCAGCGTTTGTCGCCGTGGGCGGCTGGCCGGATGGTGGCGCCAGCCTCGGCGGGCTGGGCACCGGCCGGGTGGCCACCGTGGCAGCGGTTACCGCGCTGGCCCTGGCCCTGATCGTGGACACTGCACTGGTGGTGCTCCTGCTCGGCCGGCCCGCCGCCGGGCCGCGCGGGCGGGACCGCGTCGCTGGCGCCGTCGCTGCCCGGGACGTGCCGGGCCCGGTGACCGCTGCGGCGCCCCCGGCCGGCCCGGCGGCGCTCCCGGTCAGCGGGGCGGCGCTCCGGGTCGGCGCGGCGGCCCCCGAGTTCGAGGTGGCCGGGCCCGAAGGGAAGCCGATGACGCTGACCGGGCTGCGCTCGGCCGGCCACCCGGTGCTGCTGATATTCACCGACCCGGACTGCGGGTCCTGCCGGTCGCTGCTGCCCGACGTCGCCGCCTGGCAGGCGGGGTACCGGGAGCGGTTCACCGCCGCGCTGATCAGCCGCCCGGCTCTGGCCAGCGCTGGGGCGGCCCACCCCGGTCTCGCCCACGTAGGGGTGCAGCGCGACCGGGAGGTGGCGGTCGCGTATGCCTACGCCGGGACCCCGTCGGCGGTGGTGGTCTCCGCGGACGGCCGGATCGCCAGCCAGGTGGCCGCCGGGCCGGACGGGGTCCGCGCGCTGGCCGCGAGCCTGCTGGCCCGGGCCGCCGCGGGCGCGGACGCGCCGGCCAGCGCGACCGCAGGCAACCCAGCCTGACGGCCGCGGGCTCCCCGGTCTGACCGGCCCGGTCAGTTGCGGCTGGCCGCCTCGGCGAGCGCCCGGGCGGTGAGCACCCGGGCGAGGTGCTCCCGGTAGGCGGCGCTGGCGCCGAGGTCGGAGACCGGGCTGGTGCCCTCGGCGGCGTGTGCCGCCGCATCGGCCGCCCCCGCGCCGGCGGCCAGGGCCTGCTCGACCCCGGCGGCCCGCGCCGGGACCGAGCCCATGTTCACCAGGGCGACGTGCCCGCCCTGCACCGCGACTCCGACGATGGCCCAGTCGATGGCGCGTTTGGTGAACTTCTGGAACGACCAGCCCCGCTGGGCCGGCTTGGGTATCCGGATCTCGGTGAGCAGTTCACCGGGCTCCAGGGCGGTTTCGAACAGCGCGCTGAAGAACTCGGTCGCGGCGATCTCCCGGCTGCCCGACGGCCCGTGGGCGACAAAGGTCGCATCGAGGGCCAGGGCCACCGCGGGCAGGTCGGAGGCGGCGTCGCCGTGCGCGAGTGAACCGCCGATCGTGCCGCGGTGCCGCACCTGCGGGTCCCCGACCCGCCCGGCGGCGTGCGCGAGCAGCGGCAGTTCGGCGGCCAGCAGCGCGGAGTGCTCCAGGTCATGGTGCCGGGTCAGCGCCCCGATCGCGATGTGGCCGTCCTCGGCCCGGATGTAGGAAAGCTCGCCGAGCCGGCCGATGTCGATGAGCACCTCGGGCACCGCGAACCGCAGCTTCATCAGCGGCAGCAGGGAATGCCCGCCCGCCAGGTACTTGCCGTCCTCGCCGGCCTCGGTGGCAAGGTCGAGCGCCTCCTCGATCGTGCCTGCCCGGCGGTAGGAGAACGGTGCCGGGATCATGACGCCTCCTGCACTGGCTGGCCGTCCCTGGCCGCCGCTGGCTGGCCGTCCCTGGCCGCGGCGAGCACCGCCCGGACGATGTTGTGATAACCGGTGCACCGGCAGATGTTGCCTTCGAGGCCGGTCCTGACCTCTTCCTCGGTGGGGCTGGGGTTCTCCGCGAGCAGCGACACGGCGGCCATGATCATGCCCGGCGTGCAGAACCCGCATTGCAGGCCGTGCTCGGCGTGGAAGCCCTGCTGCACCGCGTGCCACCGGCCGTCGGCCCCGGCCAGGCCTTCGCAGGTGGTGACCTCGTGCCCGTCCGCCTGGGCGGCGAGCACGGTGCAGGACTTCACCGACTCCCCGTCGAGCAGCACGGTGCATGCGCCACAGGAGGTCGTGTCGCAGCCGATGTTCGTAGCGGTCAAGCCGGCTACCTCCCGCACGAAGTGCGCGAGCAGCAACCGGTCCTCGATGTCCGCTTCTACCTGCCTGCCGTTGACGCTGATCGCCACCTTCACCGGCCAGACCTCGCTTCGTTGATCGCGGCCCACACCTTTTCCGGTGTGGCCGGCATGTCGATATGCCGTACGCCCAGATGGGATACGGCGTCGATGACGGCGTTCAGCACCGCCGGCGTCGATCCGATGGTTCCCGCCTCGCCGATTCCCTTGGCGCCCAGCGGGTTGATGGTGGTCGGGGTCTCACTGGCGACCAGCTCGAACGAAGGAAGCTCGGTCGCGGTGATCGCCGCGTAGTCCACCAGCGTGCTGGTCAGCGGGTTGCCGTCGGGATCGTAACGCACCTCTTCCAGCAGCGCCTGCGCAACACCCTGTGCTATGCCGCCGTGGCGCTGGCCCTCGGCGAGCACCGGGTTGAGTATTCTCCCGGCGTCGTCCACGGTCACGTGGCGCACCAGCGTCGCCTTGCCGGTTTCGGTGTCCACCTCCACCACGGCCAGGTGCGCGCCGAACGGGAACGTCGGCGCGCTGGCATCGAACCGGGCGTCGGCGGCCAGGCCGTCCGGCCCGGCCCGCTCGGCGATCTGCCCCCAGCCCAGCGCGGACGCCGGGTCGCCGCGCACTTGCCAGGTGCCGCGTGCGGTGTCCAGTTCCAGGTCCGCCTCGGCCGCCTCGATCATCTCCGCGGCCAGGCGCCGTGCCTGCTCCTTGACCACGCCCGCAGCCTGCACCACCGCGGTCCCGCCGAGCTGCAGCGACCGGGACCCGAACGTGCCGATCGCCTCGGGGATCGCGTCGGTGTCGCCGTGCACGACCGTGATCGCATCCATCGGGATGCCCAGCTCGTCCTGGACCAGCATGGCCCAGGCGGTGTGATGCCCCTGCCCGTGCGCGGAACTGCCGGTGAACACGGTGGCCCCGCCGGTGCCGTCGACCACCACCCGGGCCGTCTCCCCGCTCATGTCCCCGGCGGTGATCTCCACGTAGACCGACATCCCGAGGCCGAGCTGCAGGATGTCCCCGCGCTCGCGGCGGCGAGCCTGCTCGGCCCGCAGCGCCTGATAGCCGGCCGCGTCCAGCACCCGGTCCAGCGCCGCCGCGTACTCGCCGGAGTCGTAGGTGGCACCGGTCGCGGTGGTGAACGGGAACTTGTCCGGCGGCACCACGTTGATCCGGCGCAACTCCGCGGGGTCCATGCCGATCTCGGCGGCGAAGTCGTCCATCGCGCGCTCGATCGCGGCGGCGGCTTCGGGCCGGCCGGCCCCACGGTAGGCAGCGATCGGCGTGCAGGTGGTGGCCACGGCGCGGAACGTGGCGCCGGCGTGCGAGAGGTCGTACACCCCGGCCGCCATCAGGGCCGTGAGCTGCGCCAGGAACACGCCGAGGCGGTTGAAGGCGCCGCAGTCCTGCACCACGTCGAGGTGGTAGGCGAGCACGCGGCCGTCCCGCGTCCCGCCGATCTTGTAGGTCTGCCGCTGGCCCCTGCCGTGCACCATGCCGACGAGGTTCTCGCTGCGGGATTCGATCCAGCGGACCGCGTGCCCGGTGTGCTTGGCCGCCCAGGCGATGCAGATGGCGTCCCGGTCCACCGCGACCTTGGCGCCGAACCCGCCGCCCACATCCGGTGCGATCACCCGGATCAACGCGGGGTCGAGCCCCACGGCGCCGGCGATGGCGCCGCGCGCGAGCTGCGCGTTCTGGGTGCTTGACCAGACCGTCAGCCGGTCGCCTGTCCAGGCCGCGGCCATCGCCCGGGGCTCCAGCGGCACCGGGGCGAGCCGCTGGTTCACGATCGTCCGCTCAAGCACCACGTCACAGCCGTCGAAGCTGGTGCCGTCACCTTCCCCCGAGGTCCCGGTGCCGAGGATGTTGTTCTCCGTACCGGGGAACAGCAGCGTGCCGCCGGTCAGGGCCTCCTCGATGCCGGGAACCGCGGGCAGCAGGTCGTAGTCGACGCCGACGAGTTCCGCCGCGTCCTCGCCCTGGTAGCGGCCCTCGGTCAGGACCAGGGCCACCGGCTCGCCGACGTAGCGCACCCGGTCGGTCGCGAGCAGCGGCTCAGCCGTGGGGTCGCCGCCCTCGGGCGGTGCGGGCAAGTCGGCCGAGGTGAGTACCGCGACCACCCCGGGCATCTCCGTGGCCGCGCTGGCATCGATGCCGGTGATCAGCGCGTGCGCGACCGGGCTGCGCACGATGGTGACGTAGGCCGCGCCGGTCAATTCGGGCAGCCGCAGATCGTCGGTGTAGACGCCGCCTTGGGTTATCAGCCGTGGGTCCTCGGTCCGTAGTACCCGTGTCCCCATGATGCTCATCGGCTCTCCGTTGTCTTCAGGGCTTCCCCGGCCGCGGATCGCGCTATCCGGCTGGGGGAAGACTAACCTGCCCACAGCCTGCCACGACCGCGGCGTCAGCGCTTCATCTGTCCGGCACCAGCCACGGCGCGGTGCGTCACCGGGGCGCCGTCGGCCAGGGTGCCAGCGCTGCCAGCGCGGCGAGGACGCCGTCCGCCGCGGCCAGGTCGCTGTCCAGTGGCCGGTCCTCGGTCGCCTGGTCCAGTACGGAGTCGGCCAGGCCATAGGCGGTGCGCAGGCCGCCGTCGCCGGCCGGCGGGAGGCCCTGCAGCCGCAGCGCCCTGGTCGCGGCGATCAGTTCGCAGGCCAGCACGGCCCGGTACGCGGCCACGGCGTCGCTGGTGGCACGGGCTGACTGGGTGGCGAAGCCCGCGTGCTCCTCCACCCCGCGGGACAGCACCGCACCGCCCAGGGCGGCCGGCGCGGCGAAGCGGCGTATGTCGGCGACCGCGGAGTGCGCCACGTACTCCAGGATCATCACGCCCGAGCTGGCCCTGTCCACGGCGAGGAAGGCGTTCAGGCTGGTCGACGAGGGTTCCATCAGCGTGCCAAGCCGGGCCACGGACAGCGCCGCGGTCTGGAAGAGCGCCGCGCGGATGGCGTCGAGCGCTAGGCCCACATAGGCGGCGTGGAAGTTCCCGTTGTGCCAGGCCGCATGCCCGGCCACATCGATCAACGGGTTCTCGGCACTGCCGTTCAGCTCGGCCTCCAGTACGCCCGTTGCGTGCTCGACCGAGTCCAGCGCGGGGCCGTGGACCTGGGGGAATGCCCGGTACCCGTACGGGTCCTGCACCCGTGCCGGGGCGACCGGGGCCGCCGCGAGCAGCGCCCGCATGCTCGCCGCGACCCGCTGCTGGCCCGGATGCGGCCGGGCCAGGTGCACCGCCTCGGCGTACGGCTCGGCCGAGCCGCGCACCGCGAGCAGCGACAGTGCCGCCACCGGGACGGCGGCCTGCACCAGGGCGGCCAGGTCGTGGCAGGCCAGCGCGGCGTCGCTCAGGGTGGCCGCGCTGCTGCTGATGAACCCGAGCGCCTCGCTGGTGCGGATCGCGAACCGCGGTGGCGGGCCGGTGCCGCCCTGCCAGGCGCGCTCGCCGAGCAGGCACAGCCCGGTGGAGGCGAGCGCGGTCAGGTCGCCGGTGCCGATCGCCCCGTAGAGCGGGACCGGCGGGGTGAAGCCGCGGTTGATGGCGTCGGCCAGGACGGGCAGCAGCGCCGGGTCCACGCCCGAGCCGCCCGCCCCGAGCTGGTTGAGCCGCACCACGAGCATGGCGCGCGCCACCTCGGGTGCCAGCAGCGGCCCGGTGCCCGCAGCGTGGCTCCTGAGCAGCCGGAACCCGTGCTCGGCCCGGTCACGCTCACTGAGGTCGACCACGTGGTTGGCGCCCACTCCGGTGTTCCTGCCGTACACCGGCTGCCGCGCGGCCAGTTCCTGCCCGGTCAGCCAGGCGGCGCGCGCCGCGGCCACGGCCGGCTCACCGACGGCCACGCCCGCCTGCTGGCGCGCCACCGCCGCCAGCGTGGCGCAGCTCAGCGACTTTCCGTCGATGACCACGACTGTGCTGGTCACAGCTACCGCCGCCTTCCCCCAGGCACGCTTCTGCCGCGCACCGTGGCCGCCAATTTTGCGTAACGATACGTCCGCACTGGCCGCCCGCCGCAGGCAGGCCCCGGTGCCGGGGACTTTTCGATGCCATCGCAATGGCGCTAGCTTGTCCGGGTGAGTCGTGCTGCCCCGGGCCCGGAGGACCGGCACGCGCACAGCCCAGGTACCGACGGCGGCGCGGGCGCCGGATGCGCCGAGGCGGTTGTCGATGCCGCCCGGCCGGCCGGGCGCGTCCTGGCGGCCCTGGCCGGGCTCCGCGAGCCGGTCGTCTGGATATTGCTGGCCATCGCGTTCTTCACCGCCATCTCCGGTAAGCCCGTCGACGGCGTGCTGATGCTCCTGGTCGCGGTGGGCCTGGCCTGGGACGCGGGCCGCCGCGCCCTGCGCCATTCGGACGTCGCCGGCGCTGCCGGCGCCCCGGCCTGGCCGGCCCGGCTCCGGGGCGGGCGCTATCGGGTCATCCTGGTGGGCGCCCTGCTGGCGGGCGGGGCCGCCTACGCCGACGTGGCGGGCTCGTTCAGCCGTTACTCGTGGCCGGTGACGGCTTGCATCGTCGGGTTGGGCACGGTTGTGGTCCTGATCGCCTGGCACGGCCCGGTCCGCGCCCGCCGGGTGGATGGCCGGCTGCCGGTGACCGGGACGCTCGCCTGGATCGCCGTGCTGGTCGCGGGGTGCCTGTGGGAACTCGGCGCGCTCCTGCAGCAACCGTCGCTGACCACGGACTCCTACTCCCACCCGACGATCAGCACCCTGACCGACCCCGTGCTGGCCACCTCCCCAGGCCGCGCGGTGGTCCTGTTCGCCTGGCTCGCCCTCGGCTGGTACCTGGTGGAACGATGACTTCCCACGTCGTGACGATTGCCGGGTACCTGGTGGTCCTGGTGGGGATCGTGGTGCTGCAGGTGCTGGCGACCAGGACCCGCGCGCCGATTCCCTCTCTCGGGGACCTGCTCACCCGGGCCATGCGCAGCCGGACCGGGCGGGTGGGTGTGCTGGTCGCGTGGGCGTGGGTCGGCCTGCACTTCTTCGCCAGATAGCAGACGGGCCTGCCACAGCGCTGTGGGCCCCTTCATATGGCTCCCCGCCGGCCTTTCCGGGGCCGCCGGCAGGGAGCCCTCGGCTACCTCTCGTCCCCGCTGGCGCGTGCCTCGTCATCGGGTCGTTGTTGTGCCGCCACGAGCAGCGGCGGGATGATCGAAATGACATCTTCGCGGCCGTTCTTATGACCGGCCTTGTAGGCGTCAGCCTCACGGGTAACCCGTGCGGCCTCGGCGTTGGCGCGTTCCGCCGCCTCCTGCCAGCGGTTCACTTCCCGGCGCATGTCCGCCCAGGCGCGGTCCAGTTCCCGGCGCGCCTCCCGCCGCGCCCGGGACTTGGCGGTACACCAGCTGATCGTCGCGCCGACGGCGAGCCCGATGACCAGAACGGGGACGATCATCGGGCCACCTCCTTCGCGGCAGGGGCGGCCCACTTTGCGATTGTCGGTGTGATTCCGCAGGTAAAACGGCCCGTAGGGCCCTTGCGTCTAGCGCCGTTAAGGGTAGTGTTGATCATTATCAGGTCTCCTTGGACTGTTGGTGCAGGATGGGGAGCTTGGTTTTCCGCTGGGCTGGCGGGGTCCGACCGCTGGCCCAGCAGTATGTCCGGGGACGGAAATGGTGGGCCGCCCCCAGCGACGCGATTCCATCTGGATCGTGTTTCGCTGGGCGGGCCTCGCGCACGGTGGCGCGGTCCTGAGCCTGGCGCAGTAGCAAGGATGGGGCCGGTTCGCTTGGCCGATGGCCGGGCCGGGGCAAAAGACGGTGACACTCTCCGCCTTTGCCCCCTGGCGATCATGTGGCCCCCTATTCCTGGCCGCAATTCCATTGAACGACAGCGCACACACCTGCGCAATGGGCAAAAGTGCAAACTGCACTGCAGATCCCTGTGCAGTTAGCCCTCAGGGCCTTCACCGCAGGCCACTCTAGGCACTACGCTGCAATGAAGTCACACCCTCCCGGGGTCCCCCCAGAGACCGAGAGGAGGCCGGGCGCGTGCCTGAACAGGGCACTTCCGTCAGCGGCCGTCGGCTCGCGGCAGAGCTGCGGCGGCTCCGGGAGCACGCGGGCCTTACCGGCGAAGAGGCATCCCAGCGCCTCGGCTGGTCAGGCTCCAAGCTGAGCCGCATTGAGCGGCATCAGATCGGCGTGAAGCAAGGCGACCTGCGAAAGCTCCTGGCTCTCTACGAGGTGGACGGGGGCTATAGCGATGAACTGATCGCGCTCAACCGCGAATCAGACAAGAAGGGCCGACTGGTACGGGCCACGGGTGGGTTTCCGCAAGTCGCGGGCTACATGTCTGCCGAGGCCGAAGCCGAGACGGTATGGAACTGGGAGCCGCAGGTCGTCCCCGGGCTGCTCCAAACTTGGGGCTACGCCCGCGCGCTGCGGCAGTTGTGGCTGGGAATGTTTCCAGGCCCGCCGAGTGAGACCGATCGGTGGGCCGATACCAGGCTGATGCGACAGCAGGTCCTCACCAGGGACCCGCCGCTTGAACTATCAGTCGTCATCGATGAATCAGTGCTGCACCGCCGGTTCGGGGACAGGGCGGTCATGCGCGAGCAGTTGCAACACCTGGTGGCAGCGTCAGAACTGCCCAACGTCGAAGTGCGGATCTACCCGCTGGATAGCGATGATCCCCCCATAGGGACCGGCGCGTTCTCCTACATGCAATTTCCGCAGGTCCACGACGTTCCGCTGCATGACATCGTGTCCGTCGAGCACCACGAAGGCACCTATGACCTCGAAGACGAAGAAGAAACCTTCAAATACCGCGTAGCGTTCGAGTACCTCAAGAGGGGATCGCTGGACCCGGAGCGATCGCGCGCACTCATATCCGCCACAACAGACGAGATCTGGGCATAAAACCCGAGTTGTGACAAATTAGTGCGCTTCTGAACTGCGGTGGATGCGGTCGAGGGCGCCGGAACGACCCGGTCGTGCCTGCTGTGGCGGGCTGCCTAGGGATAGATCGCCGGGCGGCCGAACGCCTCCCCCACGGTCAGCGGGTCGGTCACGATGATGTTCCCGCGCGCCTTGATCGCATCCACGATCTGCTGCCAGTCGTTGTAGCAGTACCGTTCCACGTCGTTGGTCCAGTGCAGAGCCGGGTTCGAGGAGCTGCAGTTCCACCGGGTCGGGTTGTGCGTGTACGGCGGGTTCTTCCCGGTTACCAGGATGTAGGCCTGCAGGGTCAGCCACTGGCCCGGCTGGAGCGCGTCGACCATGGCGATGAACGTGCTCGGCTCCGCGTAGCGGTCGCTGCCGCGCGCGGGGATCGTGTAGCACTTGGCCGAGGGGTCGTTGCACGGGCCGCCGTTGAGCGCCCTGGTGTTCTGCCAGAACGGCGGCGTGGTGCCGGACGAGGCCAGGGTGAGCCCGGACTTGGCGTACAAGCGGCCCCAGGCGAAGCAGCGGGCGCCGTCGGTGGACTGGATGCTGGTCGGCGGCGCCAGCTTTCCGGGATAGGCGATGAGGCCATGCGCGCCGGGCAGCCCGTGCTTGTCCAGCGTAGCCGCGGAACCGCAGGTCTCGGCGCGGGCCTGGGCCGGGGTGAGCTGGCTCATCTCCTTGGGGTAGGTTGCCGTGGCCGACACGAACGACCAGCCGAAACCCTGCGCCAGAGCGGTCGCCTGCGCCCAGGACGCGTTGAGTGTGTCGCCGCCACGCCCGCACTGGTCGACATCCCGCTTCGTCCGCCCGGTGATGAGCGAGCCGGTGCCCGACATTCCCATCGAGGCCAGGAAAGGGGCCACGCTCGCGTCCATGCGCGCGATGCCCTGGTCGTCAGGACGGCAGTCGTCGGCGGCGGTGATTTCAGAACGCGAGAAGAACAGCGTTACATACCGTTGGTCGGGCGACGGCGCGGCACTCACGCCCTGGACCCTGTGGGTCCCTGCGACCCCGGCGGCCGCAGACGCAGGTGGCACCGCCGCGCCGGCGCTAAGCACCCCCATCGGGCCTGCCGCCGCGCAGGTGGCGACCGCCAGCGCGAAGAGTGGCCGACTCCCACCGCGCATCCAAGACGTCATTCGCCCTCCCGCTAACAGTCAGTAACGGCTAAGAGCGGGACAGCCCTGCTCAACTACATGCTTAGGGCAAATCCCTACCTAATCGCATGAGGTTTTCTTGAAACATTACGCTTTATTCACGACATCCGGCGCCCGGCAGCGAGCCCTGGCTAGTGCACACCGCCAGCCACCAATTCCCGCAAACCCGCAGGCCAGCAACCCACAAGATCGCTCAGGCCGAGATCGTGTCACAAGTCGGGTACCCGCTGGATAGCGATGATCCCCCCATAGGGACCGGCGCGTTCTCCTACATGCAATTTCCGCAGGTCCACGACGTTCCGCTGCATGACATCGTGTCCGTCGAGCACCACGAAGGCACCTATGACCTCGAAGACGAAGAAGAAACCTTCAAATACCGCGTAGCGTTCGAGTACCTCAAGAGGGGATCGCTGGACCCGGAGCGATCGCGCGCACTCATATCCGCCACAACAGACGAGATCTGGGCATAAAAGAACCCGGGCCGACGACGAGGCGCATCGGCCCGGGTGCGGTCAGTCAGCAGCTTAGCTGCCGTCCTTGACGCTCTCGATGAACGACCTCCAGGCCGCTCCGTCGAAGACCAGCACCGGCCCCTGGCCGACCTCCTTTGAGTCGCGGACACCGACCAGGTCGTGACGAAGGGCCGCGACCTCTACGCAGTTGCCGTTAGAGGCACTCCAAGAACTCTTGCGCCACGACGCCCGAGCTGCGTCGGGCACCCGCGCGCCCTCCGCCCATTTCACCCTTATTTCATCATTAGCCTGAGCAATAAAGGATGCCTGGGCTACGGATACATGACCGTCCTGATCAAACACATTCTCTCCACAATCCGACTCGTATACTAGACAATTGCATTCGTCCATCGACATGACACAAAAGCTGGTGTTATCCAGGCATCTGACCGGCTCCCGCGCGAGCCCACGCTGACGACCTGGATTCGCTTGGAACGCCGACGGCCCGCCGAATGGTCACGACGGGCCCTACAACGCTCATACCACTGCAGGAGTGCCTGAGACGGGAGCAACATTAGCGCATGCAGATGCACGTGCGTCGTAGGCTCGGCAGAACGAGTGTGGATGATCTCTGAGGCTCACTCAAGAGCCTGGTCAAGCATGGCAAGCACGCCTCAGGTGAGGGCTAGAGAGGGCCCGCTCCGCTGGGCGGCGAGACCGTTCCTGAGCCGATGACTCCGGTGCGGCTCCTGCGATGCCCGCCAGCCCGGACTGTCGGGCCGGCCATTGATACCCGATAGTCAACTGGCTGCGCCGAGGGTAAGCCAAATACTACTACCGAGGTAGTCCTAGCCAGGAACAAGGCTGCAGCAACCGCAAAGGGTAGGCCAACACATTGTTATGTTATCGTCCTGCAAGTCCTGTAAGCCCTTGTTGGACAGATTTCGCAACAGAGACGCCTCGCCACCGGCTAATAGGTCACCACTTTGCCAGGACCTTAGCCTCAATCTTTCGTGATCTTGATCTGCGCGGCTGAGGCTGCGGAGGGTTCGCGTTTCAGCCTCTGGCTGTGCCTGGTTTTCGGGTGGGCTAGTGCCGTGGCAGGCAATGTTTGCCTCGTTGGTGGCGAGACTCCGAGACGGCGTGGGAGGGCATCTCTGCCACGCGGTAAGGCCCTCGCTGCGGACGGGCGACCGCCCTGTCGCCTTCAGCGATAGGGCGTTAGATCGGCCCCGGGGTAGCGCGCTTGGGTGTCGGCCAAGGTTTGCTCGTCCCAGTACGGGTCTCCGGGATCGGGGAATCCGAAGACCGACCGCTCCCGGGGAGTGGCCTTCTCGATGAGTTCGCCCCAGTCTGCACTGAGCGAGCGGGTAGGCCAAGCGACCCTGCCGGTCCAGCGCGGTCCCCACACGTCGTAGTGGGCGAGCAGGGTGAATCGGGCTGATCGCCCGGCGGTCATGCCCGAGGCACGGTGCACCATGTCGGTCCGGAAGGAAAACAGGGTCCCCGCCGAACCCGTCACCGACATCTCCTCGTCGGCGAAGGTGCCGGCCGGGAGGTAGTTCGTGACGTAGTCATTCGCAGATCCGCCGAGCGTGTTCGGCCAGTAAGGGACGCTCTCCCCGATGGTTAGTGGGACGACCTTGGTGGGTCCGTCCTCCTCGCCGACGTCCGAGAGGAGGATCCAGCTCGTCATCTGTGTGGCAGGGTCGGACCGCTTTGGTACGACGAGGCTGTGGTTGCCGAGGTCGCGGTGGTGTTGCTGATCGTAGTCGGCGGCGCCGGCGTACTTGGCCCACAGCAGCGCGTCGTAAAGACGCAGGTCAGCCGAGCCCAGGAAACGCTCCGCCAGGTCGAGGAGGTCGGGATGAAAGGCCAGGCGGTTCAGGTCCCAGGATCGCCACGGCCCCTCGATGATGCCGGCGAACTGGCTCTGTTGCCAGCCGGGCGTGGGCCGCCGGGTCGGCGAAGTACTCCTCGGGCCGAGGGAAGTGCAACCACAGGGCCTCCTGGGCCGCCGCCAGCTCGTCGGCCCCGAGGAAACCCTCGAACACGAGGTAGCCCCGCTCCCGCAGTTCCGTCAGACAACGATCTGGCACTCTCACAAGCCTGGAAGTCTAGCCCGCATCGCACGCCCGCCACCGTCCCCAACGTCGCGTTGCAGGACATGGCGAACGCCGCCTGCCACGGCACTAGTTGACGATGAACCAGGCGACCTTGGTGGCCGCCGTGACCGCCTTGCTCAGGTAGACGGTGAACGAGCTGCCGGCGGTGTTCGGCACCGCGGCGCGGACGTAGACCCCGGACAGGTTCTGCTGCAGGGTGGCCAGCACGAGGCTGGCGGAGGTCAGCGCTACCCCGGTCTGGGTCGCCGAGGACTTCCCGGCGGCCACGGTGAGCGCGCCGCTGCGGGAGAAGGCGGCCGGGCCGGAGACCTGCAGTGCGGGGCCGCTGGCGATGTTTTCGGCCAGCACGCCAGGAGCTGAGGCTGCTCTGGAGGTGCCGTGCACGCCCGGGCCGCCGTTACTACCGCCGGTGCCCTGCACACCGGCGCCGGTGCCGCCGTTATTGCCGCCGGTGCCGACCACACCGGCGCCGGTGCCGTTGCCGGTCCCGGTCACGCCGATGCCGTTGCTGCTGGCAGCGGAGGCGAAACCGGCCACGCCGGCGCCGCCGTTATTGCCGCCGGTGCCATCCACGCCGTCCCCGACACCGGCGCCGACACCGATCACGCCGGGGGCGTCGCCGCGGCAACGGCCGGGGCGGCGTGCCTCGTTACCACCGCCGATGCCGTGCACGCCGAATCCGTCGTTGCCGCTGGTGCCCAGCATCGCCGTCCTGGCCGGGGGCGCCGACGCCCTGCACGCCGGCGACGCCGGCGGCAGGTGCCTTGGCCGAGCACCCCGGCGTCGCCGCCGATCCCGTCCACCCCCAGCGAGCCCTTACCGCTGGAGTTGGGATCGGCCAAGATGCCGACCTCGGCGTTGCTGGGGGTGAACACCGCGGTCCGCCGGGTCGGGAAGACGTTGTCGGTGCCCGCAGCTACCGGGGCGCCGTAGTTCGCCATGGCCAGGTCGGTGAGGATCGATTCCCCCAGGTCGTGCGACCGCCCGGCAGGCCCGCCCGCCACCGCGCCAGCAGCCGGCGGGACAGGCCAGGTCGGTCTATCCCGGTGACCCGCGCGTCTCGGCCAAAGCAGCAACCCCGGCCTGGGACACCAGCCCCGTCCCGTCAGCAGACACAGTGATCTTGGCGCGGCGCGCGGTATCCTGCACGTCGAAAGTGCCTTCCGGACTGGCAGGAACAGCACCCTAAGCAAGCCCTATTCTTCCAGTTCAAGGCACTTTTCGTATCTAAACGATCAAGCTCTGACCGCGGCCAGGCGAAAGCCCGAGGTTAGCTTGCCGACGGGGCGACCGGCTTGAAGCTGCCGCGGGGGGCGGGGAAGAAGCGGGGGAAGCCCTTCTGGAGCTGGGACAGGTCCAGGATCCGGACGGCGGTGGTGGTGCTGCCGCTGACGGTGGCGTCCACCACTGCCTGGTTGCCGACCTTGACGGAGCCGATACCGTCGCGCTGGGCGTTCACCAGGGTGGAACTGGTCACCACGTAGGTGTGGCTGTAGCCGTCGGCGCTGTGCAGCGTGATGGACGTGCTGGACACCGCCGTGACCTTGCCGTTCTGGAATGCCACGGTCTGGTAGCCGCCACCAGGCTTAGGCACTACGACGGTGCCGTGGACAGCGCCGAAAAGCCCGCCACCTAGCAGGCCAGGACCGGCAAAGCCGGGCCCGAACCGGCCGGGAGCGCCGTGGATGCGGAAGGCGCCCTTGGGTGGCAGCGAGCGGGACGGCGGCTTGGCGGAGGCCGACGGCGACGCGCTGGGAGCCGGGGTCGGCGAGGAGGAACTGGTCGCGGCGACCGCGACCCCGGCACCGGCGAGCACGCCCACGCCAATGACACCAGCCATGACCGCGACCCGGCGGGAGCCGAGCCAGGCGGCTCGCATGCCGGGCTTGTCTGGTTGGGTCTGTGGATCGTGTTCTGGGCCTGCCGACATGCGATGCCAACTCCTTCGGGCAGCCGGACGTGCCCACCTGGGCACAGTCAGCGGCAGGTTCCCATGCCAAGTTGAAAGAAAGCTAAGTGGCAGCGCAGAGTTCCGCGTCAGCGCGGCCCCGGGACTGCCTGCCGTGCCTCAGGCGGCCCGCGATGTCTCCCTCCGGGTGGTGGCGCGTGACGCCAGCGTGCGTACCACCGAGCCGCTGATGCCGCTGCCCGGCGCCCGCCGCACGACCTGTTCGGCGAGGACCAGCGCGTCGGACGCCATCTTGCGCACCTCGGGCGAGGACCTGATGGCGTTCACCGACGTCTTCAGCCGTTCCAGGCCTGCCTTTCCCTCACGGGTCCCGACCAGATACCCGGCCAGGAACCCAATGACCGTCTCCATTAGTCGCTCACCCCACCTACGGCGTGTCTGAGCCTGTGCGCGACCCGCGCACGGGTATTCCTCTGCCGGGCGCGAGCGCCCGGCAGCTCGTGCCTCGTTACATCTCGCGGATTTCGAGATAGCGCTTGATGTCGGGCAGCGACTGCACGATCAACGCCAGCACCGCCGCGATCAGCGCGGCCTTGATGAGATTGCCGATCATCGTGTTCCCTCCTCCCGATACTCGCCGTTGTCACCGTTCGCGCCTCCGCTGGCCGCGGGGACGGGCTCTAGCTCGTCGGGGGCGAAGTAGAGGAACCTGCCGTGATTGCGCTGCAGGTCGGCGAGGGGATCGCTGACCGGGCTGACCGCGACATGCACCTGGCCGTCCACGTCGTGCAGGACCGCCTCCACCAGCGCCTCACGCCCGGTCAGGAAGATGTCCTGTGCGTCGGCACGCCGGGCGCCCGGGCGCATCCGGACCCTGCTCCCCCGGGCGACCCGGACCCCGGCGACCAGCACGTGATCGGTCTCCGGGGAGACCGAGGTGTCCGCTCCCGGGTCCCACCACGGCTGCGACGGCGTGCCCGCAGCCGGGAATTCGGGCGGCTCGGTGAACGTGGGCGGGGCGGTGGGGTCAGGGCCAGCAGAGCGCGGGGCGCCCGGCCGCCTTGCCGGGGCCCGGCGAAAGGTACCGGATGGCGCCGTGCATCCGCTCCAGCATCTCTGGCGGCAGGCCGTCCAGGCGATCAAGCAGGTCGGCGGCGCGCGGGTCCGTCGCCCGCGCCTCCTGCCTTTCCGCGTCGGTCAGGGCCAGCGTGCGCAGCGTGAGGATCTCGTCGATCTCGGTGGCGTCGAACAGGTCTCCCGCGCTTTCCGGTGCCACCTCGGGGTGGTCGTAGAGGATGACCGGCGAGGACAGCATCAGGTCGCAGCACTCCGCCGGACCGGCCAGCACCGGCCAGGTGCCGGTGTTCACGCACGCGGCCACCTCCCCGGCGGCCCACTCCGGGGGGTCGGTCATGGACAGGAACGTGCCGCCCGTGACGCCGATCAGCAGGTGCGCGGCGATCAGCGAATACTTCAGGCCGTCATCCCGGCTGCGCAGCGGGACCTGGGGCTCGGTGCGGTTCTCCACGCGCACCCGCAGCCGGAGCACGCCGTATGGCCCGGGGGGGCGCTCTGCCCGGACCACGAGGGCTCCGTTCAGCGGCGCGCAGCGGCGGACCAGTCGCCCGGCCGGTGCCCCGCCGGGGCCGGTGAGTTCCTCGGCTTCCTCCGACGCGCGGATGTCGAAATGCAGTTCCGTATCCACATCGAGCAGGTCGGCGATCCGGCCGGACAGGTGCTGCTCCCGCTCCACCGCCTCGTCGAACGAGCCGTACTCGGTCCCATCGACCAGCACCGCGTCCACGTCGCTGGCCTCGCCGGTGGCCGGGTCGATGCGCTGCGCGGTCCGGTGCTGCAGGTGCAGGAAGCGCAAGCCGATGTCGACCCGGGCCTCGTCGCGGCACTCGACGAGGCATTCGGTCTGGCTGGCCGACGGCTCGTGCTCGTCAACGGCACGGTAGGGCGCCGGCATCAGGACGCCGAACTGGAACCTGGTCCGGTTCTTCTGCGACGATCGCCGGTACGGGTAGAGCAGGTAGCCCTCGTAGAGCACGGCATCCGCGACCTTGCGGGCGTGCTCGAGGTGGGCCGGGTCCGCGGTCATGGCTGGTCCGTGGCGTCCGTGTCGGCCCGCGCGAGCAACTCGGTCAGCGTCATGTCCCAGGTGGGCAGCGCGCGGGAGGACTTGAAGCGCTGGAGTTCCTCCATCGTCTGCCGGCTCATCTTGATCCAGGCGCTGTTCGGGAAGTGGGCGTCGATGGCCTCGCGCCAGACCGAGACGGGCAGCCGGTAGGCCGCTTCCTTGCTCCAGGGCACCTGGTATACCTGCATGCGGCCGTCGCTGACCGTGAACACGGTGCCGCTGAACAGCAGCAACAACGGGATCTCGCCGTCTTCCAGGCTGTCGAAATACCTGGCCGAGCCCACTTCCAGGTCATAGGTGAACGGAACGGGCAGTTCGATTTCGCAGGAGCCGGAAAAGCCGGGCACCATTATCGCCAGGGTGGTGAACTGCATGGGTTTCAGCGTGTCGGCCCAGCGCTCCGTCTCGCCGAACAGATCGTTCAGCCGTTCCGCCTCCACACTGGAGTAGCGGCGCCTGGCCGGCTCGATCCTGATCTGGCACCGCAGGGCGATCGCTTCCACCTGCTGGCCGCTGGTCTCGCTGATCCGCAGCACCAGCGAAAGGGCTGGCACCACCGCGTACCGGTCTACCGTGGCCCCGATGCAGTCGAAGGCAAGCTCGGCCACGTCAGGACTCCTGCGCCGGTGCTGGCTCTGGCCCCGCCGCCCCGCGCTCTGCTAGTCCTGACCCCGCCACCCCGCCCAGGGGCCGCGCCCGCGAGCGGACCTTCTCGAGGAATTCGGCGATGCTCTGGCGTGCTTGCTCCCCGCCGTCGAAGCCGCGCCAGTGCAGGCGCATCCGCCCGGCGAGTTCGTAGCAGACATCGACCGGCACCAGGAAATGCTCCACGCTGTTGTCCGTGCGGCAGATCAGGGCCGCCTCCACGTCCGGTGCCAGGGCCTCCAGCAGCGGATGGTCAGCGGCGAGCCGGTCCCAGGCCGCCAGGTCGAGCCGGCACTGCGTGGCGCCCGCGGGGCTCGGGTAGAAGCCGGTCACCTCGCCAGCCGCCGAACTGCGCAGGAAGAACGCCAGCCCGACGGGGATATCGAGCATGTCCCACTCGGCGGCCGTCATCGGCCGGTCCGGGTCGACGGCGTACCGGTCAGGCACCGACCGGTACCGGCCGCGGGCCGCCTGCCCGTGCGTGAAGAGCAGATAGCACGGGCGGCAGGCGCACATCAGGCTGGACTGCTCCAGGTCCGCGACATGGCCGTGCTCGGCAGGGATGACGGCCGCGCAGAACTCGCACTTCTCCTCGGCCGCTGCGCTGGCCTCGGCGGCTACGCTGCCTTCGGCTGTGCTGCCCTCAGCCTGAAGGGTGGCGCCTCCCCCCTCCGTCACCGGGCCTGGACCCTCTGCTGGGGCGCCCGCTGGGGGCCCGGCCGGCCGGTCCGACACGAACCGGCGCAGGCCCGCCGGCCCGCTCATGACGGCACCGCCGCCGGTACCGCCACGCGCACCCCCTGGCTGTCGGCCAGCAACGGCAGCGGGTCGAGATGGGCTGCCAGGCCATCCAGTCCCGCGCCCGCCCGGCAGACGTCATACCGGGCTCCGCACGGGCAGGTCAGCACCTCACGGTTGAGCGTTCCCCCGCCCGGCGAGGAACCACAGGAAGCGCACTGGTCGCGGTAGGCGTACAGGGTCCCGCGGACCGAGCAGACGAGCACCGCCAGGTCCCCCGCAGACGCGGTCACCGGCCGCGAGCTGGGCGGACCGATGTCCGGCAGCGTGACCCACTCCCCGCCGGCCGTGCTGGCCGGCGGGGCTGCGCCGGGCATCTGGTCCGGGCGCGGCCCGATCTGCAGCAGCTTCGGCTCGGGCGGGGCGGTCATTCCCTCCACGACCACCTCGGTT
Organism: uncultured Actinomycetes bacterium; assembly: GCA_963706115.1. GTDB lineage: Bacteria > Actinomycetota > Actinomycetes > Streptosporangiales > Streptosporangiaceae > DASXKD01. The sequence continues at coordinate 216,396 of CAVPMG010000018.1, forward strand.
ACCTCGGGCGCCGCGTCCTGCACGGCTCCCTCGATCGCGAGCTGGACCGTGACGGTCGAGGACGGGCAGCCGTGGCACGAGCCTTCCAGCCGGAGCCGGGCGACGCCGTCGGTGACGCCCAGGTATTGCACACCGCCGGCGTGCGAGCCCAGGTAGGGCCGGACCTGGTCCAGTGCCCGCTGGATCCGGGCATCCACGTCCAGCGGGTGCAGCCCGTGCAGCAACAGCAGGCCCTCGACGAGGGGGTCTGCGGCGAGCCTGTCCATGATCGCCCGGCCCGGCTCACCCTCCTCGGCCAGGGCCGCCATGATGGCGGCCAGGCCGTCGCCGTACATGCCGACCAGCAGGCGGACAAGCTCCTCCGCGGTGTCGGCGGCAGTGCCGCCGCGTGCCCGCAGCGAGGCCAGAAGTTCCTCGATCCGCTCGCCCGTCTGCGCAACGCTGGTCATCGGGCCTCGCTTCCCTAAGCAGCCGCGGCGCCGCCGCCGTGACGGCGCCGCACATCCTCAGGCGTCAGGTTGCCAGGGTGACCGACATCGGCGTATGCACCTTCTCCAGCTTCTTCCCGTCGCCGAGGTACATGTGCACGCCGCACGGCAGGCACGGGTCGAAGCTGCGGACCGCCCGCATGATGTCGATGCCCTTGAACCTGTCCGGAGGGTTCTCCTCGAAGATCGGCGTGTTCTGCACCGCGTCCTCGTACGGCCCGGGCGTCCCATAGACATCGCGGACGCTGGCGTTCCACGGCGTCGGCGGGTACGGGTGGTAGTTCGCGATCTTCCCGCCGCGGATCACCATGTGGTGGGACAGGACGCCGCGGACCGCCTCAGTGAACCCGCAGCTGTTGGCCTCGTCGGGGACGTTGAACGGCTCCCAGGTCTTGGTGCGCCCGGCCCGGATCTCGGCCAGCGCCTTCTCGGTGAAGTACAGCGCGCACGCGGCCGCGTAGGCCTGGAAGTAGGTACGGGCGCGGTCGCGCTCGATCGCGTTGGACAGCGGCGCACCGGACTTGTCGGTGGGGATCTTCCACTCGAACGTGGCCTCGGGCCTGCTGACCGTGCGGGGCAGGTTGATCTGCACGCTGTGGCCCGTGGACTTGACGTAGCCGAAGTCGACGAGACCGCCGAGTGCCGTCGCCCACAGCCGGGCGATCGGGCCGCCGCCGGTGTCGGCCGCCAGGTGGTTGGTGCCGTCGAACCAGCGCGGGGACATGACCCAGCTGTACTTGCCGCCGAAGTCCCGCTTGGCCGGCTTCGGGATGGTGTGCTGGTTCCACGGGTGCCTGCGGTCCACCGGGTTGCCCAGCGGGTCGCGGGTCACGAACATCTCCTGGTCTTCCCAGTCCTCGTAGTACGAGCTGCCGAGCAGGATGCGGATCCCGAGGTTGATCTCCACCAGGTCGTTGGTGAGCAGCTGGCCGTCCCTGATCACGCCGGGGCTGACGAACATCTTCCGGCCCCAGTCGGTCATGTGGTCATACCTGAAGTCGCAGACCTCGGGATCGTTGAGGCTGCCCCAGCAGACCATGTCCGCGCGGCGCCGGCCGACCTCCTCATACCCGGGCAGGGCCTCGTAGAAGAAGTCGAACAGGTCGTCGTGCATCGGCACCACACGCTTCATGAACTCCACGTAGCGCATGAGCCGGGTGAGGTAGTCGGTGAAGAGCTGGACCGTCGCCGTCGTCCCGACACCGCCCGGGTAGAGCGTGGACGGGTGCACATGGCGGCCCTCCATCAGGCAGAACATCTCCCTGGTGGACCTGGAGACCTGCAGCGCCTCACGGTAGAACTCGCCTTCGAGCGGGTTCAGCGACCGCATGATGTCGCCGATGGTCCGGTAGCCGTGGTCGGCCGCGTGCGGCGCCTCGGTCCGGTTCGCCAGTTCCAGCACGCCCGGGTTGGTCTCGGACACCATCCGCTCGCAGAAGTCCACCCCGACCAGGTTCTCCTGGAAGATGTTGTGGTCGAACATGTACTCCGCGGACTCGCCCAGGTTGATGATCCACTCGCCGAGGTGCGGCGGGCGCACCCCGTAGGCCATGTTCTGGTTGTAGACCGAGCAGGTCGCGTGGTTGTCGCCGCAGATGCCGCAGATGCGGCTGGTGATGAAGTGCGCGTCCCGCGGGTCCTTGCCCTTCATGAAGATGCTGTATCCGCGGAAGATCGACGAGGTGCTGTGGCACTCGACGACCTTCTTCTGCTTGAAGTCGATCTTGGTGTAGATACCGAGGCTGCCGACGATCCGGGTGATCGGATCCCAGGCCATCTCCACCAGGCCGGTGTCTTCGGCCGTCGTCATGGCACTCCCCTTTCCTCCCGGGCAGCGGCAGCGGGGCGCCCGCCCGGCTGAGTCAGTCGATCACCAGGTCTTCTTGAAGCCGGTCAGGAGCTCATCGCCCCTCTTGCGCCACTTGGGCTCCTCGTCGGCGGTCCTCGCGGTGAAGCCGCGGAGGGTGCGGATCACGGTGCCGTACATCGTGCTCGCGGTCGTGGAGACCTTCGACCCGGGCGGCTCGTCCATGAACGGCATGAACTTGTCCGGGAAGCCGGGCATGGTGCAGGCGATGCAGATGCCGCCCACGTTCGGGCAGCCGCCCACGCCGTTGATCCAGCCGCGCTTGGGCACGTTGCACTTGACCACCGGCCCCCAGCAGCCCAGCTTGACCAGGCACTTGGGCGAGCCATACTCGTTGGCGAAGTCGCCCTGCTCGTAGTAGCCGGCCCGGTCGCAGCCCTCGTGAACGGTCGCCCCGAACAGCCAGGTGGGCCGCAGCGCCTCGTCCAGCGGGATCATCGGCGCCTGGCCCGCCACCTGGTAGAGCAGGTAGAGGATGGTCTCCGACAGGTTGTCCGGGTGGATCGGGCAGCCGGGCACGCAGACGATGGGCAGGCCGGCCTTGGACCGCCAGTCCCAGCCGAGGTAGTCAGGCACGCCCATCGCGCCGGTCGGGTTGCCCGCCATGGCGTGGATGCCGCCGTAGGTGGCGCAGGTGCCGACCGCGAGGATCGCGGTGGCCTTGGGCGCGAGCCGGTCCAGCCATTCGTTGGTCGTCATCGGCTGGCCGGTCGCCGGGTTGTTGCCGAAGCCGCACCAGTAGCCCTCGTCCTTGATCGCCTCGTTCGGAATGGAGCCCTCCACCACCAGGACGAACGGATCAAGTTCGCCGCGGTCGGCCTTGTGCCACCACTCGATGAACGTGTCGGCCCCGGTTTCCGGGCCGCATTCGTAGTCGATCAGCGGCCAGTGCACCGCGATCTTCGGCAGGCCCGGCAGGGCGCCGAGCACGATCTCCTCGATGCTTGGCTGGGTGGCCGCGGTCAGCGCGACCGAGTCCCCGTCACAGCCGAGGCCCCCGTTCATCCAGAGGATGTGCACCACCGGCTCATCCCCGCCGCCTGCGCTCGACTCCGCTTCACTCGATGTGGGTGTGGCCATCCGCGGCCACCTCCTGACTTCTAATTCGAGGTTCGTGATGCGCGGACGGTCGTCATGTTAGACCTGGCAGGACCCGCCTACAAGACCAGGCGGACTGTTGACCGGACAGAAATGTCCAGAGCCTTGTCACCGGACGGCTACGTTACGTCGTAAAACGATCACGACGTGCCACACAAGATGTCCATAAGACCGGTCATCTCACCCGTCAGCACTGGCTTGAGCAGGCGGGATGGAATAGCCTGACGTGAGCCTGGACTGCCCTCGGAGCGGGGGGCGAGACCACGAAGGAGAGGTCCGGTGACCGAGTTCATGACGGGTCAGGGTGAAGACCCGATCCAGGTCACGCCGGTCGTGGTGCTCGTACAGATGTTCCCGGCACGGCCGTCCTCGATCCCGGACATCCGTGACTTCGTCCGCCGCTGCCTCGCCGAGTCACCGCTCACCGAGGAAGGCAACCGCGAGGTCGGCGAGACCGTGTTCCGCGCACTGCTGGATGCGGCAGGGCCGACCGGGTCGATCCAGGTGGCGTTCCGCATCTTCCCCGAGCACGTCGAGGTGGACGTGCTGCACTCGGACAACCAGATCCAGCCGCTCAGGGCGGCGCCGAACGGGTCGCAGAGCGGCCAGGCCGCGGATCGCGGAGCGGCCGACCACACCGTGACCAGCACGGCCGTCCCGGTGACCGCGCCAGGGGCGGCGGCGGACACATCTGGTCGCCGCTGCCGGGGCTCCGGACCAGCTCGCGGGCGCGGTACCAGCGGCGGCAGGCCACCCCGATACGTTCGCGGACTGGATGTCCACCGCGCTGCGCAGGGAGGGCCTGACCCAGGAGGCCGCCGCCCGGATGCTCGGTGTGTCCGTCAAGACGGTCAGCCGCTGGGTGGGCGGTGCCACCGAGCCACGCATGCGTGACCTGCGGCGTATCCAGGAAGTGTTCGGCGAGGTACCCATCTCTTAGCTCCCGCGCGGGCGCCAGCCAGACGTTCGCGCACCCCGAGCCGCCCAGGGCGGTCACAAGCAATGAACCAGACTTGTCTGTCCAGTTCACTGGACGTCCCCCCAGAAGTGTCCTAGCGTGCTTCCATGGCGGTACTTGCGGGTCGCCACCAACTTGGCCCTGATCAAGGACGCATCGTTCTGCGTACTTTCCGTGACGGGCTGGCTGCGCAGGCAGGTCACGACCTCACCATCGAGGCCACCCGCTGGTCGGGGGTGCTCGGCGTGAATGACGACCTGAGCCCGGCCGATCTCGATGTTCGCATCGACATGGGCGCACTGGTGGTACGCGACGGGACCGGCGGCGTCAAGCCGCTCAGCGACCGGGACCGCCGCGAGATCGCCGTGACGGCGCGCAAGGTGCTGGCCTCGGACCGCCATCCGGAAGCTGTTTTCGCCGCGGCCGGCTTCGAACCCGTAGCCGGGGGGGGCGGCGAAATCAGCGGGACCCTCACCATTCGCGGCCAGGCACGGCCGCTCAAGGTACACGTCACCCAGACCGGCGCCGACCATTACCACGCGGAGGCGCAGATCGTTCAGTCCGACTACGGGATCAAGCCATACACCGCGTTCCTCGGCGCGCTGCGCGTCCGCGACGCCGTCGATGTCGTGGTGGACATTGACCTTTCTGACCAGGCCGCAGACTCGGGGGCAGGTTCATGACCAGCGGCTACGACGCGCAGACCGCGGCCAGGCTGGCCACCGCCGGCGAAGAGGCCGCCGCGGCATTCGCGCGGCGCAACGAGCCCGCGGCCGGGCTGGCCGCGCAGGCCGACGCGGTGGCGCAGGCGTGCCACGCCATGGCGGTGCGGTTCCATCAGGGCGGCAAGCTGGTGGTGTTCGGCACCGGCGCGGCCAGCACCGACGCTCAGCACGTCGCGGTCGAGTTCGTGCACCCGGTCATCGTCGGCAAGCGCGCGCTGCCGGCCATCTCGCTGACCACCGACGTCGCCACGGTCACCGGGATAGCCGAGCGGGAGGGCATGGACGCGATCTTCTCCCATCAGCTCCGCTACCTGGCCGCGCCCGGCGACATCGCGCTCGGCATCTGCGCCACCGCGTACTGCGGCAGCGTGCTGTCCGGGCTGGCCACGGCCAGGGAAGTCGGCCTGCTGACGATCGCGCTCACCGGCCGCGAGGGCCAGGCGATCGGCGGCGGCCCCGCCGCGGACCACGTGCTGGTGGCCGATTCTGACGACCCCCGGGTGGTCAAGGAGATGCACGTCACCATGTACCACCTGCTGTGGGAGCTGGTGCATGTGTTCCTCGAACAGCCGGGCACCCTGAGTCCGGGGGTGCTCTCATGACCGGGCCCGGGGAGGGTGCAGGCATGACTGCCCTAGGCGGCCAGCCCGGCCGGCGGGGCCAAGGCCCCGTGACGAAGGAACGGGGCCTTGAGCCAGCGGGGGGTTCCGGGCCGTGGGGTCCGGGGGCTCGCCCCCGGGAAGGCGGAGTGCTCCCCCGGGCCAGCAGCGAATGCTATGGCGATGTCTGCATCACCTGCTCCGACACCGCCGTCGAGGTGACCGTGCTGCGGCTGCTCGCCGACGCGCTGGCCGTGGTGGACACCGGCCAGGGCGAGGAGGAGGTCAGTGTCGCGCTTGTCGAGGCGCAGCCCGGCGACACCATCCTGGTACACGCCAAGGAAGCCATCGCGATCGTGGGGAGGTGACGTCGCGTGTCCCATGATGCCGAGAACGGCATGAGCGCGATGGAAGCGCTCTACCCGTTCCTGTACTCCGACGCGACGGACCTGGCCGAGCTGATGGCCGAGGTGCGTGAGTCGACGCTGGCGAAGACCAGGGAGATCGCCGACCTGCGCAGCGTCGTGGCGGCGCGCGAGTCGACCAGGCTGGCCAACTGCGCCGAGGACATGGCCGCCCGGTTCGCCGCGGGCGGGCGCCTGTTCGCGTTCGGCAACGGCGGCAGCGCCACCGACGCCCAGGAGGTGGCCACCCTGTTCCTGTCCCCCGGTGGCGACGCCCCCTCGCTGCCCGCCTTCGGGCTTGCCAACGACACCTCCGTGGTGACCGCGCTGTGCAACGACGTGGGCGTCGACGTGGTGTTCGCCCGGCAGCTCGCGGCGTTCGGGCGGCGGGAGGACATCGCGGTAGGGATGTCGACAAGCGGCAACTCGGAGAACATGGTGCGCGCGTTCGCCGAGGCCAGCAGGCACGGAATGCTCACCGTGGGGCTGGCCGGTTACGAGGGCGGGGCCATGGCGGAGCTGGACAGCATCGACTACCTGTTCGTCGCGCCATCCACCTCGGTACACCGGATCCAGGAAGCCCAGACCACCATCTACCACGTGCTGTGGGAGCTCACCATCGCCGCCCTGGCTCCCCGCCGGGCCAGCACATGACCGGGCCGGGGCCCATATGACCGACCGGGGAAGCAGCCCGCCGGGCCGGATGCTCATCGCCGGCGTCGGCAACATCTTCCTCGGTGACGACGCCTTCGGCCCCGAAGTCGCCCGGCGGCTCGCGGCCGAGGACCTCCCCGGCTGGGTCCGGGTCGCCGACTACGGCATCAGCGGCATGCACCTCGCCTACGATCTTGCCGAAGGTTACGAGACGGCCATTCTCGTTGACGCCGCACCCCGGGGGGGCGAGCCTGGCACTGTGACCGTGCTCGAGGTGACGGCGGAACATCGGCGGGACCTGACCGCGGCGGCCGGCCCGCTGGGCGCGAGCCGGCTCTTCGACTCGCACGGCATGCAGCCCGACGTGGTCCTCGGGGCGCTGGACATGCTCGGTGCCGGTGGCCCGGCGCGCACCCTGGTCGTGGGCTGCGAGCCGGCCAGCGTGGACTACGGGATGGAGCTGAGCGAACCGGTCGCCGGCGCGGTGGGCGAGGCGGTCCAGGTGATCCTGGGCCTGGTAGCAGAGGCCGGGAGTGCCTCCCAGGGCGCCGGGAACCAGGGGACGGCGCGCCCCGGCACCCCCGTGACGGACGACGCAGAGTCCCCCGAGACCACTGGTGAAGGAGTGTCACATGTGCCTTGGCATTCCCGGTGAGGTGATCGAGTTCCTGCCGGAACAACCTGACCTGGCACGGGTGAACGTCAGCGGGGTGCGCCGGGTCATCAATGTCGGCCTGCTCTCCGACGAGCCCCCCGAGCCCGGCGAGTGGGTGCTGATCCACGTCGGCTTCGCCCTCTCCAAGATCGACGAGGCCGAGGCCGCCGCCGCCCTGGAGTTCCTGGAGGGGATCGGCCAGGCCTACGAAGACGAGCTCGCGGCGCTGCGAGACTCCCAGATCGAGTAGGAGCTGGTGACATGCGTTTCGTCGACGAGTTCCGTGACGCAGACAAGGCGCACGCGCTGGCCGCCCGCATCGCGGCCCTGTGTGAGCCGGGGCGCCAGTACAAGCTGATGGAGGTGTGCGGCGGGCACACCCACACGATCTACAAGCACGGGCTCGAGGATTACCTGCCGGAGTCCATCACGCTGGTGCACGGCCCGGGCTGCCCGGTGTGCGTGATCCCGATGGGGCGGGTGGACGACGCCATCCACCTGGCGTCCCAGCCGGACGTGATCATGACCTCGTTCGGGGACATGATGCGGGTCCCGGGCAGCAACGGGGCGTTCTTCGACGCCAACGCGCGCGGCACCACCATCAAGATGGTCTACTCGCCCCTGGACTCACTGAAGATCGCCAAGGCCAACCCGGACAAGCGGGTGGTGTTCATGGCGATCGGGTTCGAGACCACCGCGCCGTCCACGGCGATGACCGTGCTGCGGGCCCGGGCGCAGGGGATCAAGAACTTCTCGGTGTTCTGCAACCACGTCACGATCATCCCGGCCATCAAGGCCATCCTGGATTCCCCCGACCTGCGCCTCGATGGGTTCATCGGCCCCGGGCACGTGTCGACGGTGATCGGCTGCCGGCCGTATGAGTTCATCGCCGGCAGCTACGGCAAGCCGGTCGTGGTGGCCGGCTTCGAGCCGCTGGACATCCTGCAGTCCATCTACATGCTGATGCTGCAACTGCACGAAGGCCGCAGCGAAGTGGAGAACCAGTACTCGCGCGTGGTGCCCTGGAACGGCAACCCGGTGGCGCTCAAGGCCATCGGGGAGACCATGGAACTGCGGCCCTACTTCGAGTGGCGCGGGCTCGGCTTCATCTCCCACTCGGCGCTGAAGATGCGCGAGGCCTGCGCGGACTTCGACGCCGAGCTGCTGTTCGACGTGCCCGGCGTGCGGGTCGCCGATCCCAAGGCGTGCCAGTGCGGCGAGGTGCTCAAGGGCGTGCTCAAGCCGTGGGAGTGCAAGGTGTTCGGCACCGCGTGCACCCCGGAAACCCCGATCGGCACGTGCATGGTGTCGCCGGAAGGCGCCTGCGCCGCGTACTACAACTACGGCCGGCTGAACCGGCAGCGAGTCCCCGAGGCGATCTCCATAGAACTGAGCAGGCCATGACGCAGCAGCTAGCCTCGACCCGCCCCGCCAAGGCGGGTGCTGCCCTCGGGGGAGCGTGAGCAGCAGGTGCTCGACCGCATCGAGCGGGCCCGCCGGCGCCGGCCCAAGCTGCGGGAAGAGCGCATCACGATGTCGCACGGGGCGGGCGGCAAGGCGACCCACACCCTGATCGAGGCGATCTTCCTCGAAGCGTTCCGCAACCCGCTGCTCGAACCGCTGGAGGACGCCGCCCGGCTGCAGGTCGGCCAGGGAACGGTGGCGCTGACCACGGACTCCTTCGTGGTGTCCCCGCTGTTCTTCCCCGGCGGCAACATCGGCGACCTGGCGATCAACGGCACGGTCAACGACCTCGCGGTGGCCGGCGCGACCCCGATGTACCTGTCGGCCGGCTTCATACTCGAAGAAGGCTTTCCCGTCGCCGACCTGACCCGTATCGCCGAGTCCATGCGCGACGCGGCCGCCGCGGCCGGGGTCGCCGTGGTCACCGGGGACACCAAGGTCGTGGAGAAGGGCAAGGCGGACGGCTGCTACATCAGCACCGCCGGCGTCGGCGCCGTGGCAGCGGGCGTAGACCTGGGCGTGGCCAACGCCAGGCCCGGCGACAAGATTCTCGTCTCCGGGCCGATCGGCGACCACGGCGTGACCATCATGCTGGCCCGCGGCGAACTGGACATCGAGGCGGACGTGGAGTCCGACACCGCGTCCCTGGCAGAGCTGGTGGCCAGCCTGCTCGGCGCGGTGCCCGGGGTCCGTGCGCTGCGCGACGCGACCCGGGGCGGCGTCGCGACGATCCTCAACGAGATCGCCAAGGCCGCGGACGTCGGCGTGTTCATCTCCGAGAACGCCATCCCGGTGCGGGACCAGGTTCGCGGCGCGGCGGAACTGCTCGGCATCGACCCCCTCTACGTGGCCTGCGAGGGCCGCCTGGTCGCCGTGGTGGATGGCGGCCAGGCGGCGCAGGCCCTCGCCGCCCTGCGCGCCCACCCGCTCGGCGCACAGGCGGCGATCATCGGCGAGGTGACCGCCGAACCGGTCGGCCTGGTCACGATCAAGACCGCGTTCGGCGGCACCCGCATCGTCGACCTGCTGGTCGGCGACCCGCTGCCACGTATCTGCTGACCGCGCCGGGGAGGGCCGCGTGCACGAACTGGCGATCGCAGAGAGCGTCGTCGATACGGTGACGCGGCGGCTGCCCGATGCCAGGGTCACCAGCGTGCACCTGGAGATCGGGGCGCTGTCCGGGGTGGTGGCCGATGCGATCCGGTTCTGCTTCGACCTCGCCACCGAGGGCACCGGTCTCGAAGGAGCCACGCTGGAGATCACCGAGCCGCCCGCGCGGTGCCGGTGCCGCTCCTGCGGCACCGAGTTCCAGCCTGACTCTCCGATCGTGCTGTGCCCCTGCGGCAGCGCGGACGTCGCCGTGCTCGGCGGCGAAGAACTCAAGATCCTCTCGGTCCAGGTGGCGTGAGATGTGCGCGACCTGCGGCTGCGCCGGCGACGAACCGGCCGGGCACGTGCACGAGGACGGCACCTGGCACGAGCACGACGGACATGAGCACGGCGGGCAGCACACCCACGGCCGGACCGTCACGCTGGCCGAGAAGGTGCTGGCCCGCAACGACGCGCTCGCCCGGCAGAACCGGGACTGGCTGCGGGAGCGGGGCATCCTCGCGCTCAACCTGATGAGCTCGCCCGGCGCGGGCAAGACCACGCTGCTCGAACGCACCGCCGCCGACCTCGCCGGGGAACTTGTCGTCGGCGTCATCGAGGGGGACCAGGAGACCGCGCTGGACGCCGACCGGATGCGCGCGGCCGGGTGCCAGGTGGTCCAGGTCAACACCGGGACCGGCTGTCACCTGGACGCCGTGATGGTGCGCGACGCGCTTGCCAAGCTCGACCCGCCCGGCGGTTCCGTGGTGGTGATCGAGAACGTCGGGAACCTGGTCTGCCCGGCCCTGTTCGACCTGGGCGAGGCGCACCGCGTCGTGCTCGCCTCGGTCACCGAGGGCGCCGACAAGCCGGTCAAGTACCCGCACATGTTCCGCAGCGCCGACCTGGTCCTGATCACCAAGACCGACCTGCTGCCCTACCTGGATTTCGACCTGGCCCGGTGCACGGCCGACCTGGGGAAGGTCAGCCCCGGCGCCACGGTGCTGCCGGTCTCGGCGCGAGCCGGGGAGGGCATTCGCCCCTGGTACGACTGGCTGCGCCAAGTGCTAGCCCGGGGGAGCGGCCCGACCCCCCGGAACCCCCCGATGGCCCGACGGCCGCCGCTAGCCTCGGCAGGGTGACAGCCTGGGAAGAAGTGGCGGACGGCGTCTTCCGGCGCCGATACCAGCCCCATGACGTGAGCGTCTGTGTGGTGCGCGGCACCGGCGGGCTGCTTGTCTGCGACACCCGCTCCTCGCACCGCCAGGCCGACGAGATCCGCGCCGACCTGAAGGAACTCGGCGCGCTGCCGGTCCGCTGGGTGGTCAACACGCACGCGCACTTCGACCACAGCTTCGGCAATGCCCGGTTCGGCCCGGACAGCGACCTGGGCGCGCCGATCTACGCGCACGAACGCGTGCCCGCGCACCTCGACGCCTACGAGCGGCCGATGCTCGCCGAGCTGATCGCGGCGGGCGAGGAACCGGTCGACGAGTGGCGCGAGATCGTCATTACCCCGCCCACGGTGCTGGTCGGCGAGAAGATGACGCTCGACCTCGGCGGCCCCGCGGCCGAACTGCTGCACCTGGGCCGCGGCCACACCGACAACGACCTGCTCCTGCACCTGCCGGCCAGCGGCGTGTGGCTCGTCGGCGACCTGGTCGAGGAGTCCGGGCCGCCGGTGTACGGTTCCGGCAGTTTCCCGCTGGACTGGCCGGGCACGATCGGCCGGCTCCGGGCGGCGCTGCGCGAGGGGGACGTCCTGGTGCCCGGGCACGGGGCGGTGGTCGACGCGGCGTTCCTGGCGGCGCAGCACGAGCAGCTTGCCACCGCGGCCGCACTCGTCCGCGAACTGCACGCGGCCGGCGTGCCCGCGGAGCGTGCGGAGGCCGAGGCCGGCGACCGCTGGCCGTTCCCGGAAGGGCTCCCCGGCGCGGGCCTGGCCGCCGCCGCAAGGGACGGGTACCGCCAGCTCAGTGCTAGCCCGGGGGAGTGACCCCCCTGGAACCCCCGGCGGCTAAGCGGCCGAAGCTCCGGTCCCTCGCTCCAGCGACCACCGCCTGGCCGAGGCTGATGCCGCCGTCGTTGCAGGGCACCCGCGAGTGGAGCAGCACCCGGAATCCGCGCGCCGCCAGCCGGGCGGCTGCCCGCTCGGTCACCAGCAGGTTCTGGAACACCCCGCCGGACAGCGCCACGGTGTCCAGCCCGTGCCGCTCCCGCGCCAGCACGCACCCTTCCTCGATCAGCGCGGCGATCCCGTTGTGGAACCTGGCCGCGATAACCGGCACCGGCGCCCCCTCCGTCAGCTCAGAAGTGACCGCTTGCACCAGGCTGGCGCCTTGGATACGAAACGGCCGACCCGCACTGATCACAGCCCGGTAGCTGCCCGTCTCGCCGGGGTCGGCCAACTGCTCGAGTTCCACGGCGGCCTGGCCCTCGTAGTTGATCGAGTCCCGTACCGAGAGCAGCGCCGCGACCGCGTCGAACAACCGTCCTGCGCTGGAGGAAAGCGGCGCGTTGACGCCCTTCTCGGCCAGCGAGACGATCGCCGCCCAGTTCCGCTCGTTGCGCTTGACCACGCCGAGCCCGGACGGCGGCCCGTCGGGAAAGGCGGCGCGCAGGTAGGCGGCGGCCATCCGCCACGGCTGCCGGATCGCGGCGGCGCCGCCGGGCATCGGCACCGGTTCGAGGTGCCCGGCCCGCTCGAAGCCCGCCAGGTCCGCGACGAGGAACTCGCCGCCCCACAGGGTGCCGTCGGTGCCGTACCCGGTGCCGTCGAAGGCCACCCCGATGACCGGACCGTCGTGCCCGTTGTCGGCCAGGCAGGAGGCGATGTGCGCGTGGTGGTGCTGCACGCCGCAGGAGTCCAGGTCAAGATCAAGCGCGTACTTGGTGGACAGGTACTCCGGGTGCAGGTCGTAGGCGACGACCTGCGGCTCGATGCCGAACAGCCGGCCGAAGTGCTCGATGCCCTCGGTGAACGAGCGCAGCGTCGCCGCGTTCTCCAGATCCCCGATGTGGTGGGACACGAACGCACGGTCGTCCTTGGCCAGGCAGAACGTGTTCTTCAGCTCGGCGCCGCAGGCCAGCACGGGCCGCGGGAACCGGTGCGCCGTGATAACCGGCTCAGGGACGTGCCCGCGCGAGCGCCGGATGAGCATCTCCCGGCCGCGCCCTGCTAGCCCTGACCCCGCCGCCCCGCGCCCTGCTAGCTCTGACCCCGCCACCCCGCGCCCTGCTAGCCCTGACCCCGCCGCCCCACCCCATACCCGCACGACCGAGTCGTCGGTCCTGATGTGGATGGCCCGGTCGTGGGTGAGGAACGCGTCCGCGATCGCCGCCAGCCGGTCGAAGGCGTCCTCGTCGCGGTAGGCGATGGGCTCGTCCGAAAGGTTGCCGCTGGTCAGCACGATCGGGCGGCCGACGGCTTCGAGCAGCAGGTGGTGCAGCGGGGTGTAGGGCAGCATGACCCCCAGCGCCCGGTTCCCCGGCGCGACCGCCGCGGCGACCGCGCCGCGCCGCCGGGGCAGCAGCACGATCGGCCGGCGCGGGCTGGCCAGCAGCGCGGCCGTGGCCTCGTCCACCTCACCCAGTTCCGTTGCCGCCGCCAGGCCGGCCGCCATCACCGCGAACGGCTTGTCCTCCCGGTGCTTGCGCGCCCGCAGCGCCGCGGCCGCCTCCTCGCTGCGCGCGTCCACGGCGAGGTGGTAGCCGCCGAGCCCCTTCACCGCCAGCACCTGCCCGTCCCGCAGCAGCACGGCCGCCGCCGCCAGCGGGTCGCCGTCCTCCCGCGGGCTGCCGTCGGCGGAACGCAGGCTCAGCCGGGGCCCGCAGGCGGGGCAGCAGACCGGCTGCGCGTGGAACCTGCGGTCCGCCGGGTCGTGGTACTCGGCCGCGCACGGCTCGCACATGGCAAACGGGGCCATCGTGGTGTTCGGCCGGTCGTAGGGCACGTCGGTCACGATCGTGAACCGCGGCCCGCAGTTGGTGCAGTTGATGAACGGGTAGCGGTACCGCCGGTCCGCGGGATCGCGGAGTTCGGCCAGGCAGTCGGCACACATGGCGCTGTCGGCCGATACCAGTGCGGTGCGCTGCGCACCCGGTGCGCTCGCGGTGATCGTGAACCCCGCACTGCCGTATGGCTGCATGTTTGTGGACACGACCTGGTCGATCCGCGCCAGCGGCGGGGCGTCACGTTCCACCGCGACCAGGAATTCCCCGACGGCTGCGGGGGACCCCTCGATCTCCGCGAACACGCCCTCGGAGTCGTTGCCCACGAAACCGGACAGGCCGAGCCGCGCCGCCAGGGAGTAGACGAACGGGCGGAACCCCACCCCCTGGACGGTCCCCGTCACCCGCACCGATTTCCGGACCCGGGCCGCGTCGGTGTTCACCGTCCCAGTGTGGCGCGGCCGTGCCCTAAGCTCCCAGACGATGAGCACACGAGCGGCGATCGGCTACGAGCTGCGGCAGCGGGACGGCCTGCAGGTGCTGGCCTGGCCTGCCTTCGACCGGTATCCGGTCGATGCGCTGGTCACCACCCGCCACGGGGGCGTGTCCGGGGGCGACTACGCGACGCTGAACCTGAGCTTCGGCGTGGGTGACCGGCCGGAGGACGTGCTGGAGAATCGCCGCCGGGCGGCCGCGGCGCTGGGCGCCGGCCTCGGCGACTTCGTCTTCGGCAGCCAGGTGCACGGCGCCGTGGCACGGGTGGTGACCCGCGCGGACCGTGGCGCGGGCGCCGCGGTCGCCGACGCGGGGGTGGGTGAGGCCGACGCCCTGGTCACCGGCGACCCCGGCACCGTCCTGGGAGTGCTGGTCGCCGACTGTGTGCCGATCGTCCTTTACGACCCCCGCGCGCACGTGATCGCGTGCGTCCACGCGGGATGGCGCGGCACGGTGGCCGGGGTGACCGGCGCCGCGCTGGCGGCCATGGCGGCCCTCGGCACCCGGCCCGGCGACGTTGTCGCCGGCATCGGGCCCGCGATCGCCCCGGACCGCTACCAGGTGGGCGAGGAGGTCGTGCAGGCGGTGCGCGGGTGCCTCGGCGAGCGCGCATCCCAGGTCATCCGGCCCGACGGCACCGGCCGGTGGTTGTGCGACCTGTGGTCGGCCAACCGCCTCCTACTCCGCGAGGCTGGCGTGCCCGGCGATCAGATC
The DNA here is from genome assembly GCA_963706115.1 of uncultured Actinomycetes bacterium. Taxonomy (GTDB): domain Bacteria; phylum Actinomycetota; class Actinomycetes; order Streptosporangiales; family Streptosporangiaceae; genus DASXKD01. The sequence continues at coordinate 231,557 of CAVPMG010000018.1, forward strand.
CACGTGGCCGCCATCCCCACCGGAGCGGACTTCTTCAGCAACCGCGCGGCCCGCCCCTGCGGCCGGTTCGGCGTGCTCGCCCGGCTGCGCCCGCGCGAGGGGAGCGCAGCCTGATGGCCGCGGCGCGCCCGGCGATCTCCTGGCCCGACCTGCGCGGCGCGCGGGCCGGGGTGTGGGGCCTCGGCGTCGAGGGCCTGGCGAACCTGCGCAAGCTGGCGACGCTCGGCGCGCACGCGGTGCTGGTGGACGACCGGCCGTCCGGGCCGGGCCCGGATGGGCAGCCGGTCCTCGCCACCGCCGACGGCGGGCTGGAAGCGCTGGCCGGCTGCGAGGTCGTGATCAAGTCCCCCGGCATCAGCCGGTACCGGGCGGACGTGGCGGAACTGGCGTCCCGGGGCGTTCCGGTGGCCGGCGGCCTCGGCCTGTGGCTGGCCGGGGCGGACCGCAGCCGGGTCGCCTGCATCACCGGGACCAAGGGCAAGAGCAGCACCACCGCGATCGCGGGGCACCTGCTGCGCCGGTGGGGATACCCGTGCGTGGTCGGCGGCAACATCGGCCAGCCGCCCTGGGACCCCTCGCTCGCCGGGGGTGCCCGGTACTGGGTCATCGAGACATCCAGTTACCAGGCCACCGACCTGGCCTGGTCGCCCGTGGTGGTCGCGGTGACCTCGCTGCACCCCGACCACCTGGACTGGCACGGCGACGTGGAGACGTATTACCGGGACAAGCTGTCGGCGTGTTCCCAGCCCGGCGCGGACCTTACCGTCGCCAACGGGGACAGCGACCTGCTGCGTGAGCGCGCCGCCTCGCTCGGCCCGCGGGTGGAGTGGGTCCAGGCAGACGACGACCCCGGCGCGGAGTGGATGGCGCCGCTCGGCCTGCTCGGTTTGCATGGCCGGCGGAATGCGCTGATCGCCCGCGCCTGCCTGCGAGGGCTGGGGGTACCCGAGGCATCCGACGACGAGGCGCTGGCGCGCGCCGCGGCTGGCTTCGAGCCGCTGGCGCACCGGCTTCAGGTGATCGGCGAGGTCGGCGGGGTGACGTTCGTGGACGACAGCCTGTCCACCAACGTGCTGCCCACCCTGGCCGCGCTCGACGCCTTCCCCGGCCGCCGGGTGGCGCTCATCGCCGGTGGCCACGACCGCGGCATCGACTACGCGCCGCTCGCCGCGGGGCTGGCCGCACGGGATATGCCGACCCTGGTGCTCGCCGTGCCGGACTGCGGGCCCCGGATCCAGGCCGCGATCGAGGCGGCGGAGCCTGCCAAGGTGGACGTGGTGGCGTGCGACGGCCTGGGCACCGCGGTGGAGCGCGGGTTCGGCTGGGCCCGCCCGGACGGGGTCGTGCTGCTGTCGCCCGCCGCGCCGAGCTTCGGCGCCTTCCGCAACTACGCCGACCGCGGCGCGGCCTTCGCCCGCGCCATGCACGCCTGCGGGGGTTAACCACGCCGCGCTGGCCGCACGGGCTGACACTGGTCGCATCAGCGACCCCACATGATGCGCAGCCACCACCGTGGCCACACCCGAGCACTACCGCGCCCAGCACCGCGTCCCCCAGCACCGCGTCCCCCAGCGCCGGCGTGCCCCAAGGACCGCCCCGCCCCCAACCACCGCCGCGTAGGTTTGTAGGCGATCACGCCAACGACGACATTCTTTTGTGGGCGTTGGCGCCAACGACCACAAACGGGGTGACGTGAGCGGCGGAGAAGTTTCTGCGGCGCTGTTGCGGGAGTTTGCTGCCGTGGTCGGCGATGCGCATGTGCTGACCGGGAATGCCACAGCCGGGTACGCGGTGGACTGGACCGGGCGGTTCCGCGGTCATGCCCCGGCGGTGCTGCGCCCGGCGGACACCGGTCAGGTGGCCGCGGTGCTGGCGCGGTGCCGGGATGCCGGTGTGGCGGTGGTCCCGCAGGGCGGCAACACCGGCCTGGTGGGCGGCGGGGTGCCCCGGCACGGCGAGGTGGTGCTCAGCCTGGCCAGGCTGGACCGGCTGGGGCCGGTGGACGCCGACGCGGCGCAGGTCACGGCCGGCGCCGGGGTGTCACTGCGGCGGGTCGCGGACGCGGATCCAGGGCTTGACCTCGGGGTACTGATCGCCAGCAGGGACAGCGCCACGGTGGGCGGCGCGATCGCGACGAACGCGGGCGGGCTGCGGGTGCTGCGCTACGGGCCGATGCGGGCCCAGGTGCGCGGCGTGGAGGCGGTGCTCGCCGACGGCACCGTGCTGTCCCACTTGGCCGGGCTGGTCAAGGACAACACCGGATACGACTACCCGGGCCTGCTGGCCGGGTCGGAAGGGACTCTTGCCGTGGTCACCGCGGCCCGGATCCAGCTCGTCCCGCGGGCGGCCGGCCCGGTGACCGTGATCATCGGGCTGGGCGGGCCCGGCGAGGTGCACGCGCTGGCCAGGGAGGCGCTGCGCACCGTGCCCGGCCTGCTGTCGGCGGAGTTCTTCACCCGTGCCGGGCTGGACGTGCTGGCCGAGCACGCCGGGCTGGCGCCGCCGCTACGCGACCCGGTTCCCGCGTTCCTGCTACTCGAGGCGGCCGGGCCGGGAGCGGACGAGGACCTGGCCGGGGTGGCCGGTGATCACCCGGTGGCTGTGGGCACCACGGCGGCGGACCGGGCCAGGCTGTGGGCCTGCCGGGAGCGCCATCCCGAGGCGGCCGGGTTCCTCGGGGTGCCGCTGAAACTCGACGTGTCGGTGCCGGCCGCGCAGTGGGTCACGCTGGCCAGTGAGGTCGGCGCGGTGGTCCGGTCGGCGGACCCGGGCGCGACGACGATCATCTACGGGCACGTCGCGGACGGGAACCTGCACGTCAACGTGGTGCCCGCGGCCGAGGCGGACGGACGGCACGAGGACGCGGTGTTCGGCTTCGTGGCCACGCTCGGCGGGTCGATCTCGGCCGAGCACGGCATCGGCGCGCTGAAGGCCCGCTGGCTGCCGCTGGTCCGGTCCGAGGCCGAGCGCGCACTGTTCGCCCGGATCAGGTCGGCGTTCGACCCGGACGGGATACTCAATCCGCACGTGCTCCCACGATGGCAAGGACAGCCATGAGCCCGCGACCGCCGTTGCCGCCGTTCACCGAGGAGACCGCCCGCCAGAAGGTCCAGGCTGCCGAGGACGCCTGGAACACCCGGGACCCGGAGCGGGTCGCGGGCGCCTACACCGAGGATTCGGTCTGGCGGAACAGGCACGAGTTCCTCACCGGGCGTGCGGAGATCGTCGAGTTCCTGCGCGCAAGTGGAGCCGCGAGCTGGACTACGCGCTGCGCAAGGACCTGTGGTCGTTCCACGGCAACCGCATCGCGGTCCGGTTCCAGTACGAGTCACACGACGCCACCGGTCAGTGGTACCGCAGCTATGGCAACAACCGTGGGAGTTCGACGAGGAGGGGCTGATTGCGGCGCCCTGCGAGCATCAACGACGTGCCCATCGACGAGAGCGAGCGGCGTATCTTCGGGCCGCGCCCGGAGGAGGAGCGGGGCCGGTCCTTCGCACTGCACTAGCCGGCATATAGTTGATCTCTCAACCAGGGGTGGGCTGCCGGAGGTGCGATGACCGCGGGGGATGCGCTCGGGGTTACACCGACCCCGGACACCGGCGAACGGCTCAGCACGGCCCGGCTCTGGGACGAGTCCGCCCGCCCGGCCGGCCCGCAGCCGCCGCCGGACGCGGCCTACTCGGCGCACGGCCGGGCGGTCGCCCGCCACCTCATCGAGATACACGATCACCTGCGCTCCGAGCTCAGCCAGATCCGCGACCTCATCGGCCAGGTCAAGGACACCGCCAGCGCCGCGCGGGTGCGCTCGGCGATCAACGAGATGACGTTGCGGCAGAACAGCTGGACGCTCGGCGCGTACTGCGCCTCGTACTGCCGGATCGTGACCGGGCACCACACCCTGGAAGACCAGGCGGTGTTCCCGCACCTGCGGGCGGCAGAACCGGGCCTGTCGCCGGTGCTCGACCGGCTGGCCGACGAGCACAAGACGATCCATCAGGTGCTCGAGGACGTGGACGCCGCGCTGGTCGAGCACCTGCGCAGCGCCGAAGGGTTCGACGGGCTGCAGGAGGCGGCCGACATCCTGACCGATGTCCTGCTCTCCCACCTGGCCTACGAGGAGGCCCAGCTGGTGGAACCGCTCGCCCGGCACGGCTTCTACGGCGGGCAGCTGTGGCCTGGGCGAGCCCCAGGCGCCGTTCGGCGGCGGCGAGGACGCGCAGCCAGGCCCGGAGGACCCGCGGGGACATGCAGCGATGATGGCCCGGTGAGGGTGATCGCGGGCAGCGCCAAAGGCCGGATCCTGCGGTCACCGCGCACCTCAGCCACCCGGCCGATCACCGACCGGGCCAAGGAGAGCCTGTTCAACATCCTGATGCCGCGGATCGCTGGCGGGCGCTTCCTTGACCTGTTCGCGGGCACGGGCAGCGTCGGCATCGAGGCGCTCAGCCGGGGGGCGGAGCACGCCACGTTCGTCGAACGGTCCGGGCCCGCACTGGCGGGCATCCGCCACAACCTTGAAGTCACCGGCCTGGCGGCACGGGCCGAGGTGGTCGGCCGGGACGTGTTCGGCTACCTGCGGGACCCGCCGCACCCCTTTGACGTGGTCTTTGTGGCCCCGCCGCAGTGGCGTGGCCTGTGGCCGCGCGCCGTCACGCTGCTGGATGGCCCGCCCGGCTGGCTGGCCGACGGCGCGGTGGTCGTGGCGCAGCACGACCCATCGGAGAGCGTCCCGCTTGACCTGGCTCACCTGGAACTCACCGACGAACGGAGCTACGGCCGGGTCCGGTTCACCTTCTTCAGCGCGCGGGCACCCGCATGAGCACGCCCTGGCCGGACATCGCGCACACCTATGACGTGGCGGCCGAACACTACGCGGCCACGTTCGCCGCCGAACTCGACGGCAAGCCGTTCGACCGCCGCCTGCTGGACCGTTACGCGGCGGAGCTTGCCGGGCGCGGCGAGGTGTGGGACGTGGGCTGCGGCGCGGCGGGTCACGTGACCAGGTACCTGGCCGACCGGGGCGTCACCGCGTCCGGGGCGGACATCTCCGCGGGTTCGGTGGCGGTGGCGCGGCGGTGCCAGCCAGGGCTGACGTTCCGGGTGGCGGACATGTGCGACCTGCCCGCGGAAGACGGATCGCTGGCCGGCCTCGTGGCGTTCTACTCGCTCATTCACCTGCCCAGGCCGCGCATCCCGGCGGCATTCGCGGAGTTCCGCCGGGTACTGCGGCCCGGCGGCGGGCTGCTGGCCGCCATGCACGGCGGCACCGGGGAGACCGGCTCCGATGCCGCGTTCGGCCTTCCGGTTCAGGTTCGCGCGACCCTCGTATCGCTGGATGAAATCGTGGCAATGGCGGAGTCGGCCGGCCTTGCGGCCCGGGAGCGGCACGAACGTGCGCCCTACCCAGGCGAGTACCCCTCGCCGCGCGTGTACCTGTGGGCGGAGGTTCGCTACTAGCCTGGGGGAGCGACCCCCTGGAACCCCCGATGGCTTAGAGGCCCCGCGACTCCGTCGCCGGGCCTCGGCCGTGTTACCGGGATGAAGGGGACTGGTCCTGCCAGGTGCCTTCGTGCTGTTTGGCGTACCGCCGCTGCGTACGGGAGGAGTCGGCGTAATCGTCGTACATGTCCTCGGCCCGCCGGTTTGTCCTCCGGCTGATCAAGCGCGTCTGCCAGCCGCAGAGCACGGCGAAAGAGTAGATGCCAACGACAAAAAGGGCCACGATGACGACATCTAGCCACATCTGGGTCACCCCATCCGCGCGGGCGCCTCGCCCGCCAACGGTTCCCATACCCGCCCGGTTTGCCACAAACATCGGGGCAGGCGTGATCGCGGTCACGCGCGGCGGTGGCGCGGCCGAGGCGCACGGCCCGGCCGCGGATCAGGGTCAGGTGCCGCGTACGAAGTCGGCGATCACGGTGCCGAGCCGCTCGCCGGCGTCCTCCTGCAGGAAGTGGCCCGCACCCTCGATGACGGGGTGATCCAGCCCGGCCGCACCCGGCACGGTCCGCTTCAATATCGGCGCCATCGCCCCGGTGATCGGGTCGGAGTCGCTGAACGCGACGAGGAACGGCTTGTCCCAGGCGGCGAGCTTCTGCCAGGCCGCACGGTTGGCCGCCGACGCCGGGTCGTCGGGGGTCGTCGGGACCAGCGTGGGCATCGCGCGCGGGCCGGCCTTGTAGCTCTCGTCGGGGAAGGGGGCCTCATAGGCGGCGAGCACCTCGGCGGGCAGCACGGTCCGGCTCCCCGCCTGGATCAGCCGGGAGATGCCCAGTTCCGGCGCGGCTGCCACGACGTCACGGAACCGCAGCCACACCTCGGGCATCGCCTGGTCGCCGGTGGGCAGGCCGGTGTTCGCCGCGACCACCCGGGTGAACCGGTCCGGGTGCTCGGCCACCAGGCGGAGCCCGATCAGGCCGCCCCAGTCCTGGCCGACGAGGGTGACGCCGGACAGCCCGAGGGCGTCGAAGGCAAGCGCGCGCATCCATTCGACGTGGCGGGCGTAGGAGTGGTCGCTCATCTCCGCGGGCTTGTCCGATCGGCCGAAACCGATCATGTCGGCGGCGATCACCCGCAGCCCGGCATCGACAAGAACCCGCATCACCGTGCGGTACAGGAACGACCAGCTCGGCTCGCCGTGCAGCAGCAGCACCGGCTCGCCGCCGGCCGGGCCGTCCGCCACGTAGGCCATCCGTAGCCCGCCGACGTCGGCGTACCGCGGTTCCCAGCCGAAGCCGGGCAGATCGGCGAAACGTTCATCCGGGGTTCTCAGCGTGCGCACCCGCACATGCTCCCACGCGGCGGAGCTAGCTCCGGCCCCGCCACCCCGCCCAGCGGGCGCCGCCCGGGAGACGATGCTATCGAGATATAACTTGACAGCGCCGCATAACGCGATACATCGTATCTTCTCGGAACCGCTGACTACTCATCTCGACGCCAGATCACTACGGGGAGGATCGCGTGGCCGCCCGAGACGCAGCACCCGCCCAAGACTCAGCAACCAAGGCTCCGGGCAGAGCAGCCCGGATCGCCGCCTGGCCCTCCGGCAGGCGCACCAAGTACCTGGTACTGGTGTTCTGGATTCTCGTCATCGCCGTGACCGGGCCGCTGTCGTCCAAGCTCATGGGTGCCGAGAAGAACGACGCCTCCGCCTACCTGCCGGCCAGCGCGGAGTCCACCCAGGAACTGAACCTGCAGGACAAGTTCGTCTCCAAGAACCTCAACCCGGCCGTGGTGGTGTACGTCCGCCCGTCCGGGCTCACCCCCGCCGACCTGCGCAAAGCCACCGCCGACGCGCGAAGCTTCGCTGCGCTGCCGACCGTGCACGGCCGGGTCACCGGCCCGGTCCCCTCGGCCGACCACAAGGCGATGGAGACGATCGTCGGGGCGGACCTCGGCTACAACGCCGACATCGGCGGCTTCGTCACCGGCCTGCAGACGACCGCTGCCCGCGGCGACCCGGGGCTGAGCGCGCACATCGCCGGCCCGGCCGCCAGCGCCGCGGACCAGGTCAAGATCTTCAAGGGCATCGACAGCACGCTGTTGTACGCCACGCTGGCCGTGGTCATCATCCTCCTGCTGCTGACCTACCGCAGCCCGGTGCTGTGGATCCTCCCGATCGTCTCGGCCGGCGTCGCGCTCACCGTCGCCGAGGCCGTCATCTACCTGCTCACCAAGCACGGTCTGACGGTGAACGGGCAGAGCGGCGGCATCCTGGTCGTCCTGGTGCTCGGCGCGAGCACGGACTACGCCTTGCTGCTCGTCGCGCGTTACCGCGAGGAACTGCGCAAGCACACAGACCGGCACGAGGCCATGGCCGTGGCGCTGCGCAGGGCCGGGCCGGCCATCATCGCCAGCGCCGCCACGGTCATCGCAGGCATGCTCTGCCTGCTGGTCGCCGAGTCGGCGGACATCTCCGGGCTCGGCCCGGTGGCCGCGATCGGCATCGCGGTGGGCCTGCTCGCCATGATCACGCTGCTGCCGGCCCTGCTGGTGATCGTCGGCCGGTGGATCTTCTGGCCGGTGCGGCCGAAGTACGGCACCGACGAGCCCACCACGCACGGCTTCTGGGCCCGCGTCGGGCGCCTCATCTCGCACCGCCCGCGGGCCGTCTGGGCGGTCACCGCCGCCCTGCTCGCCGTCGCCTCGCTGGGCCTCATCGGCTTCAGGGTGGGCACGCTGACCACGGCACAGTCGTTCCGCGGACATCCGGAGTCGGTCACCGCCGAGACGGTGCTCGCCCAGCATTTCCCGGCCGGGGCGGGTGAGCCGGTCGCCGTGATCGGCAAGGCCGCGACGGCACCGCAACTGGCGAGCGCCCTGCAGGGTGCGAGCGGGATCCAGGCGGTAAGCCACCCGGCCGTCAAGGACGGCCTGGTCTTTCTCCAGGGCACGCTGAAAAGCAAGCCGGACAGCCCGGCCGCTTACTCGACGATCGGCAAGGTCAGGGCGGCGGTGCGCGCGGTGCCCGGCGCCGACGCCAAGGTCGGCGGCGGCACCGCGGTCACCATGGACGTGGAGCACTACGCGACCCGCGACCGGAACCTGATCATTCCGCTCGTGCTGGTCGTGGTGCTGGTCATCCTCGCGCTGTTGCTGCGCGCGATCGTGGCACCACTGGTGCTGATCGGCACCGTGGTGCTGTCCTTCACGACCGCGCTCGGCCTGTCCGCGCTGGCGTTCCGCTACCTGTTCTCGTTCGCGGGCGCGGACGTGTCGATGCCGCTGTTCGTATTCGTGTTCCTGGTCGCGCTGGGCATCGACTACAACATCTTCCTGATGACCAGGGTTCGCGAGGAGGCCAAGCGCTCGGGCACCCGCCAGGGCGCGCTCACCGGGCTCGCGGCGACCGGCGGGGTGATCACTTCGGCCGGTCTGGTGCTCGCGGGCACGTTCGCGACCCTAGGCACCCTGCCCCTGGTGATCTTGACGGAGATCGGGTTCGCCGTCGCGATCGGCGTGCTGCTCGACACCATCATCGTCAGGTCGGTGCTTGTCACCGCGCTCAACCTAGACATCGGCGACCGGATGTGGTGGCCCAGCCGCCTGGCCAGGCCGTCCGGCCAGGTCACCGGCGCGCCGAGCACGCCGGTGACCTCCGGGCATCCCTAGGCCGGAGCGCGGTTTGGGGCCGGCGTGCGGTTGGCGTCGATCTGGTCGAAGTCACCGAACCCGTTGAAGGTGCCGCCGCCGCCGGACCACTGCCACATCACGGCGTTGCTGTCGGAACTGGTCACCCCGCCGTAGAACTGCGCGCAGGTGGTGGTGCCGCGCAGGCACCAGCCGTCGGGCGAGGGGGACAGGCTGCTGGTGTCGTCGAGGTAGGTCCACTCGTAGGTGTGCTTGATATGGGAGTACCCGCCGGTGCCGAAGATGCTGGCCCATATCGGCGCGGAGGAGTAGACGCCCGGGGTGTAAGTGGAGTTGTGCTCGATTTCGTCGAAGAACCCGTTGAAATCGGCACGGTCGAGGGCCGGCGAGATGCCCGAGTGGCTCACCTTGCCGCTGCACGGTGAGGTGTAGACCGATTTCCAGCCGTTGTCCGGTGCCGGGCTGATGCCGGGGGCGTTACCAGGTATCTCGACATCGTCGAAGATCACCGGGTAGGTCACGGTGAGCTTGGCTACGTCGGAGAGCGTGCGGATCGCCTGCTGCTCGCCCCAGTCGTACGCCTCGGCCGTGGTTCCGTCGTAGTGCGGATCGACACCAGGCCCACCCATGAACCAGTAGACGCCGGTGCCGATGCCCAGGTGGTAGGTGCTGAAGTTGGTGTCCGCGTCCGCGGCGTTGGTGTCCGACCAGGCGACCTTGTCACCGCAGTGCTGCCACGTCGCCCAGTTCCCCGTCATGCCGATGTAGCCGCCGTACTTCCCGCCGATCTGCGGTTCGGCGTAGGGCGCGGATCCACTGACCGTCACGGGGAAGCTGTCGGTGCCGTACCAGAAACCCGGCGGCCCTGGCTTGCCGCGGGGGCTCGGCCGGCTTGCCTCGCGCCCGCGGCTCGCGCGGGCCCCGGCGCGGGCGGGCGCGTTCGCGGCCGTCGCCAGCCCGAGCACCAATGCCCCCACACCGACCACCGTGAGCCAGCCTCGCGGGCTACGGGCCCGGGCCCATCCGTTCATTCGCATGCCACCTGTCCTTCTTTGCCGGAGTTATCTCGGTATAGCCCCGGATGCCGTGATTACCCTGAATGTTTCCTGCTGGCGCACGGCACGCTCAGCCCGGCATTAACTAAGACGGTCAAGCCGCCCAGTTGGTGGTAGCGAATTCGCCCGAATTTTCGCCGGCCGGGCGCGGCGTGGCTAGCCGAGCCGGTCGGCGGCCGTCTGCGCCCGGGCGAGCCGGCGCTTGGCCTCGTCCGCCGTCCGCGCCGCCGCCTCCTTGCCCCGCTGGGCGTCACGGGCGGCCCGGTTGGCCTGGCTCTCCGCCGCGATGGCCAGGCTGAGTTCCTTGTCGAGCCGCTCGACCTGCTGCCTGGCGGACTCCTGAGCGGCCCGGGCGCTGGTGAATTTCGCCTCTGCCTCGGCCAGGTCGGCCGCCGCGGCGGCAACGGCGTCCGCCGCGCGGCCGACGGCCTGCTCGGCCTCCGCGATCTTGGCCGCCCGGCGCTCCGCCTCGGCCGCGGCCTGCCTGGCCTCGCGTTCGGTCTCTTCGGCGGCGAGCCGGGCCGCATGCTCTTCCGCCGTCTCGTTGCGCCGCCGGCCGCTGGGCCGCGCCCGCGCGGGCGGCTTCTCCCTGGCCGGCGCCCTCGTCGCCTCGTCCCCGGCCGGCGCCTTCTGCCTGGCCGGCGCCCGCTGCCAGGACACCGCGCCGGCCTCGTCCCCGACGCCAAGCCCGGCATAGGACAGCGGGCTGGCCAGGCAGCCCGCCCGCACCGCGGCCGCCGCGCCGGCGTCGGCCAAAGCCGCCTGCAGGGTGGCCTCCACCTCCCGCTCGACCTGGAGGCCGGCCGCCCGGCCATCCCGCTCCGCGAGCCGCTTCGCCTCGGTGACCAGGGCGGCGACCAGGTGCCTGCGCTGCGCCGACAGCTCCCTGACCTGTTCCCCCGCCAGGTCCTTTTGCGCCTGGCGCAGCGATTCGCCCAGCGCCAGCAATTCGCCCACCTGGTCCCCAGCCTCCCGGACAAGCTGGTTGACCAGCCACGCGCTCACCGTCGGCCGGCGCAGCGCCCCGATGGCCCGGGCGAGATCGCGGTTCCCTGACGTACGAGCTTCGGCCACCCGCTCGTCCCGGGCCGCGGTGAAATCGCCCGGCGGCAGCGCGTACAACTCCTCAGCCGCGCTCGCCAGCTCATCCTGCACGGGGGAATGCTGACTTCCACTCTGCCCTGAGGTGCGGAGATTCCCGCCTGTCACGCCGCTTCCCCCTTTCACCGCCAAGTCTTCCACGGCGAGCGCCGCGGTCTAGGCCCGTTCCTCGTCGTCTGGGTTACCTGCTAGTGCGCGGGCGGCCGCGGCCTGCTGGCTATCCATGCTCTGGTGGCCGTACGCACTGCGCTGGCTTGCCTGCTGGTCGATCCACCGGCTGTGGGCCTCCCAGGCGGATTGCTTGGTAGTGCCCAGGGCGGCGCCGATTTGCGTCCACGAGGCACCCACTGCGCGCGCGGACCGCACCGTGAGCTGGCGGCCGTACGCGGCCTTGCGCGCGATCACCTCGCTGAGGGCGAGCAGTTCCAGCGCCTCCTGCCGTGTGAGTGGCCCGGGCTCGGGCTGCTCGCCTGCGGGCAGGTCCTCGGCACCCAGCGCGAGGAGGTCTCGCATGCGCAATTGGTCATAGCGGGCGACGGCGGTGGCGAGGGTGTGCTCGCGTTCGAGGCTGGCCGGTGTCGTCATAGCCCCACCCTTGGCGTCAGGCTGTCCTGACGTCAAGGGTGTCCAGCGGGATTACGCTGCCAGCGTGACACCGCTGGGCCCGCGGCGGGCGAGCAGCCCATGCATTCTTGCGCCGTCTGGCAGACTGCCTTCTCGTGGCTGGCGCTTATGAGACGCTCGCCGCCGACTACGACTGGATGTTCGGCGACGGCGCGCTGGCTGGCGGGCGGGCGATAAACCACCCGGCGACTGCACGCCTGCTCCAGCGGATCAGCCCGGCCAGCGTCGTGCTGGACGCGGCCTGCGGCACGGGCGTCGACGCGGCAGCGCTCGCGCGGCGGGGCTTCACCGTGTGGGCGGCCGATGGTAGCGAGGCGATGGCCGCGGGTGCGGCTGCCCGGTTCCGGCGGGAGGAGCTGGCGATCCCGGTGCTGCACTGCGAGTGGGCCGATCTTCCCGCAGCGACCGGCGAACGGTTTGACGTGGTGCTGTGTGTCGGGAACTCACTGGTGCACGCCGCCGGCCGCGATGCCATGGTGGAGGCGCTCATCGGGCTGCGGCGGATGGCCCGCCCCGGCGGGCACGTGGTGGTTGATTCCCGTAACTGGGAAAAGCTCCACGCCGAACGCCGGATCGTTCAGGTTGCCGACCAGGTGGTCGCCCGTGGCGGGCGGCGGTGCGTGGTGCTGTATGCCTGGGAGATACCCGAGCGGCTCGGCGACGAGCACATCGCCCATCTGGTGTTCGTCTTCGACAACGGCGGCCAGGTTGAAGCACACGAACACCAGATCACCTTCCGCCCGTTCACGATCAGCGACCTGCGGGAACGGCTTCAACTCGCCGGGCTGAGGGAAGTCGGTACCGACTTCAGCGATTCCCGTGACCGCTATGCCGTGGTCACGGTAGCGGGCTAACGCTAGCGCCGGGTACCGCAGAAGCTGCCAGTACTGGTGCGAACCTGACCGTCAGCCCAGTCCGTCACGCGGGCCGGGCTGCTCGAGCCTGGCGCGGACCCCCACGCTGTCCGGCAGGCCTAGCTCGTCGAGGATATGCAGGGCCTGCTGCCAGGCATTGGCGGCGGCCGGCATATCGCTGGCGGCCTGGCAGGCGTCGCCGAAGTCGGCCAGCAGGCTGGCCAGCCACCTGCGGGCCAGCGGGGTTTTCCACTGGTTGGCAAGGAGCAGTGCCTGCCGGTAGCAGCTAACAGCATGGTGGCGCTCACCGAGCCGGTGGTGCACCAGGCCCAGGACGCCCCACGCCAGGGCCAGATTCGTGGGGTCGCCAGGCTCGGGGCCCAGGTCCAGCGCCTGCCGGGCGTAACCGCGCGCCAGATCGTAGTTTCCCAGGTGAGCGTGGCACTCCCCGATGGCGTACAGGGCCCAACGTCCCGGGCGGCCGCTCTGGCGCATCAGCGCCAGGGCCTGCCCGGCCAGCGTGGCCCCGTTGGCCCAGTCGCCCTGCCAGCCGCATACGTAGCTGGACACCAGAAGGGCAGAGGCCTGACCGCGTACGTCGCCGGCTCGCGCGAGGTGGTCCTGAGCCCGGGTCAGGTAGGCGCGGCCATCGTCAAGCGCGCCGGCGAACGCGCAATGCCTGCCGATGATCATATGGGCCCAGCCCAGCGCGGCCTGGTCGCCCGCGGCCTGGGCGGCGGCCAGCACGGCCTGGCCGGCGGCGTGGCAGTCAGCCCAGTAACCCTGGTCGCCCAGGAACCAGGACTGACGTTCGAAGATTTGCCACGCGTGTGTGGCGCGGCCCGCCGCGGCGGCCTGGGCGATCGCCCGGAGCAGGACCTGGTGCTCAGCCTGGGCCCAGGCCACCTGCTGCGCCTCCCCGGCCAGCCGTTCGGGCACCACTCCCGGGGCGGGCGGCGCGGGCCTGAACGACCGTGGTATGTCGGACCAGACGGCCATGGTATGCAGATAGTGGTCCAGGCTGCGGCCGGTGGCCGCACGGATGTCAGCCTCGCCGAGCGCCTGGCGGGCCTGTGCGGCGGCGTAGCCGCGGACCAGGTCGTGCATCACGTACCGGCCGGGGCGGTGCTCGGCGGTCAGGCTGGCATCGGCCAGCTCGGCCAAGGCCTTGCGCGCATCCGGGCCGGGGACGCTGGCCAGGCTGGCCGCAGCCGGGACGGTGATGTCCGGCCCGCAGTGCACCCCCAGCAGAGCGAACATCGCCGTGGCGGCCTCTGACAGCTGGCGGTGCGACCAGGACAGGAGCTCGGACAGACTGGTCGCCGGATCACCGGTGTCTAGTACCTCCAGCTGCCCGGGGCCTGCACCGCTGGGAGGCTGCCCCGAGGTCGCAACGTCCGGGGTCCTGGCCAGCTGGGCGGCCAGCACCCCCAGCGGCAAGTCAGGGTCGGCTGCCGCCCGGGCTGCCATCACGGCCAGGGCTAGCGGCAGATGCCCGCACCGGCCGGCTAGTTCGGCGACCGCTTCGGGTTCGGCGGCCACCCGCTCTGGGCCGAGCCGGGCCGCCAGCAACAATGCCGCCTGCTCGTCATCGAGGGGGCCCAGCCGCAGCGGCCGGGCGCCCTCGGCGGCGGCCAGCCCGGCCAGCGCGGACCGGCTGGTCACCACCACCAGGCACCCCGCGCCGCCGGGCAGCAACGGCCGCACCTGCGCCGCGTCCCGCGCGTTATCCAGCACGATCAGCACCCGCCGCCCGGCCAGCACGCTGCGGTAGAGCCCGCACCGTGCCTGCGCGTCGGCCGGGATCTGCGCCGCGGGCACCCCCAGCGCGCCTAGGAACCAACCGGTCGCCTCATCGGCGGTGACCGCCACGCCCGGACCGTACCCGCGCAGGTTCACATAGAGCTGCCCGTCCGGGAACCGGGCGGACACCCGATGCGCCCAGTGCACGGCTAGCGCGGTCTTGCCCACCCCGGCCATCCCCGCCACCGCCGAAATCACCACCGCCCCGCCATTGCCGTTGGCACCGTCAGGAAGCCCGGCCTGGTCCAGCAGCTCGTCCAGCCCTTTCAGCTCCACTTCCCGGCCAGCGAAAAACCCCACCCCGGCGGGCAACTGCCGCGGCACCATCCCGGCGGGCAACTGCCGCGGCACCACCCCTGCCACCGCAGCCTGCGGCTCCGCGTCGGCCGGCGGCGCCGGGGCGGCCAGCGCCGGGTCATCGGCAAGCACCCGGGCCTGCAGCCCGGCCAGCTCCCGCCCCGGATCCAGGCCCAGCTCCTCGGCCAGCACCCGCCGCGTACTGTCGTAGGCCGCCAGCGCCTCCCCGCGCCGCCCGCACCGGTACAGCGCGGTGATCAACAGGCCCGCCAGCCGCTCCCGCAACGGAAACTGCGCCACCAGCCCCGCCAGTTCCTCCACTACCTCGGCGTGCCGGCCCAGCGCCAAATCACACCCCACCCGCTCCTCCACCGCGGCGGCCCGCGCCTCCTCGAGCCGGGCCGCCTCCCCGGCCAGCCGCGGGCACAACGGCGCCGCGTCCGCCAAAGCGGCCCCACGCCACATTCCTAGCGCCTGCCCCAGCAGCTCCCGTGCCGCCGCCGCGTCCCCGGCCCGCGCCGCCTCCCGGCCGCGGCCCGCCAGGTCCCGGAACACCGCCACATCCAGCTCACCCGGGCCCAGGGCCAGCCGGTACGCCGGTCCTGCCCGCACAAGCCGCCCGCCACCGCCAGGCTCGGCTTGCTCCAGCCGTCGTCGCAGCGCTGACACCTGCGAATGCAGGTTCTTTTCCCGGCTCGGCGACCACTCCTCCCCCCACAACCCATCCACCAGGGATTCGGCGGTGACAACCCGGCCCGCCACCACCGACAGCAGGCCCAGCAGCACCCTCAGCCGCGGCTGCGCCACCGGAGCCATCACCCCGCCCGCCGGGCCGAGCTCGACCGGGCCCAGCAGACCCACTGTCACACGGGCGTCCGCGGCATCCCCACCCATACCCGGCATCGTAGAACCGCCGCCTGCGGGCCTGCCATCCCGCGCACACTCCCAGCGCCACCCCGCAGAACAGCCCGCCCGGGCCGGCCGCGGCCAGCTCACGGCGCCGGACGCGGCCGCTGTCGTCGTCCAGGCGCCCTGGCACGTGTGTCGTGGCCTTGGCCCGGCCGGGCGACCATTACCACCGGCCTGGCCGGGCGCAACCCCGCATGCGATCTCGCGGCGGCGCCGCTTGCCCTACGCCGGCCCGGCGCGGTGCAGCCATGTCCGCGCCGGCGGCACGCGCCATCCGCGCAGGCCGCCGGCAATCGGGAGACCTGCCAGGCGCCCATGCCTACTGGCACCAGCTCCCCACATTAAGGCTCCTGGCCTGCGGCAATACCGGCAGAACAGCGGCAGCACAGCGGCAGCGCACCGGCAGTGAGCATCCTCGGGACAACGCCGTAACGAAGGCATCAACAGTCCATCAGCAACCGCAGCGGAGGAATTACCATGCTGAAGCACTGCAGCCGCTTGATCGGGGGTGCGGGGGCCGTCGTGACCATGGCGGCCATCGCCGTCTCGGGTGTGATGACCGCGTCCGCCGCGCCGACCGGCTCACGACCGACCGGCGCGCGGGGGGCCGTGTCCGGAACCGAGCACTTCCAGATGATGACGACTACGGGCACCGGCTCGACCGGCAGCGTCATCGCCAGCGGCGTCTTCACCGCCCCGGCAGTCGATCACGAGCACTCCGAACAACACCAGCACGTTCACGTTCGCCAACGGCACGATCCTCATCCATCACTCCAACGGCACGGGCACCCAGAACTTCAACCCGAAGACCTGCCTGCTCACCATCAACGAGCACGGCACCTACAAGCTGGTCAGCGGCACCGGCGCCTACGCCGGGATCAGCGGCAGCGGCAAGTACCAGCTGAGCATCCTGGCCATCGGCGCGAGCTCGGGTGGCAAGTGCGTCGCAGACCAAGCCGCCGGTCGCCTTCCACCAGGTGATCAACGCAAGCGGCCCGGTCAGCCTGCCATAGCCGACCGGCATCATCAGCCCGCCCGGCTGCCGTCACCCAGGGGGAAGCGGCAGCCGGGCACCGGGCCGTGTCAGCCCGGCTGGTGCCGTCCTGGCCGTCGCGCGGCCGGTGACCGGGCGCCCGGCAGCCTCGGGCGGTGTGCCGTGGGGCCGGTCTCGGGATCGGCGGGCGCGCTAGGTTGTTGATGCCGGTTGCGTGACTACGGCTGGGCCCTGAAGTGGCGCCGGGTTGTGGTGGCGCACAGGACTCGGTCTGGGGAGTGCGCGTGGATCTGCTTAGCCTGGGGGTGCTGGCCAGGTCGCAGAAGGAGAATGAGCGGCGGCTTGCGATCCACCCGCTGCATCTGGAGCGGATGGATGCCAGCGTGCGGCGGCGCGTCTATCTTGAGCGCGGTTATGGTGAACGTTTCGGCATGCCGGATGAGCAACTGGCGGGCTATGTCGCTGGTGTCCGCAGCCGCGGGGAACTGCTGGCGGACTGCGATGTGCTCTTGCTG
Source organism: uncultured Actinomycetes bacterium (assembly GCA_963706115.1). Classification (GTDB taxonomy): domain Bacteria; phylum Actinomycetota; class Actinomycetes; order Streptosporangiales; family Streptosporangiaceae; genus DASXKD01. Next base: position 248,802 of record CAVPMG010000018.1, read on the forward strand.
CCCAAGCCGCTGGCGGAGGACCTTGCGGGCATGCGCGAGGGCCAGGTGCTGTGGGGGTGGCCGCATTGCGTGCAAAACGAGGACATCACCCAGCTGGGCGTGGACCGGCGGCTGACCCTGATCGCGTTCGAGGCTATGCACCATTGGTCCGGGGACGGCTCGTTCCACCTGCACGTGTTCCATGAGAACAACGAACTGGCCGGCTACTGCTCCGTCTTGCACGCCATGCAGCTCATGGGGATCACCGGTGAATATGGCCGTCCGCTTCGGGCTGCTGTGATCAGCTTCGGTGCGGCGGGCCGCGGTGCGGTGACTGCGTTGAAAGCGCTCGGCGTGAACGACATCCACGTGCTGACTCACCGGGAGGTGACGGCCGTCGCCTCGCCGATACACCCGGCCCGTATCGTGCAATTCGGACCGGAGCCCGGCGATCCCACCCGGTGCTATGCGCTGGGCGAAAACGGCCGGGTACCGCTGGCGGCCTATCTGGCCGGGTTCGACATCGTGGTTAACTGCGTGCTCCAGGACACCGGCGCGCCGCTGATGTTCATCACCGCCGCGGAGCTGGCCTCGTTCGCTCCCGGCAGCCTCATCGTCGATGTATCGTGCGACGAGGGAATGGGCTTCGAGTGGGCACGGCCCACCTCTTTTGCCGATCCAATGTTTACCGTGGGCAGCAATATCCACTATTACGCCGTGGACCACAGTCCATCGCTGCTCTGGGACTCCGCCAGCTGGGGAATCAGCGAAGCTCTGCTGCCGTACCTCAAGACGGTGCTCGGCGGCCCAGCGGCATGGGACTCCAATGAGACTGTCCGGCGGGCCATCGAAATCCGCGATGGCGTCATCCAGAATCCCGCCATCCTGGCCTTCCAGCATCGCGCCCCGCAATATCCGCACCCGCAGCTCCGTTAGCACAATGGTCAGCGGACCAGGGCACAGCACACCCGGTCAGAAGGCACTCATCTGCCCGGACTTCGCGGGCTTATGTGAAGTCACTGCGGTTGCTGTCGAGCACGAGCCCAACCGGACGGCGTGACCGAAGGCCACACGCCGAACCACTGCTCGGCGCCGTACTCCTCGAACCGCTCCACCTCGGTGAACCCCAGCTTCGCCGCGAGGCGCATCGAGCGGTGATTGGCGGTCTGGGTGCAGAGCACCACCGGCTCGCTGGGAAGCGCGCCGGCGAACCAGCCGAGTGCCGCTGCGCACGCCTCGGCGGCGTACCCGCATCCCCACGCCTCTGGCAGGAACATGTAGCCGAGCTCGGCCTCCCCGGCATCCGGGCGGACGTGACCCAGGCGCTCTGCGTGGCGCCGGTCGAGCGTGACAATGCCGATCATCGCTCCGTCGAGGTCAACCACGAAAAGGCCAGGGCGCCGCGGGGGCACCTCGGGCAGCGCGCTCTCGAACTCATCACGCGGTTGCGGGCCACCGATGTAGGTGCCCACCTCTGGCGGTGTCCCGCTCGACCCGAATCCGTAGCCCTTGTTGGGCCCGCTCAGCCAGTCGTAGGCGGTGCCGTCTCCATGTCCGCGAACGGCGAACCGTTCGCCATCGACGTCGAGGGTGAACAACACTGGCCCGGGCCTTCCCTCTGTTCCGCGGTACACGGCCGGAACGGCGGGGGGGCCGTCGCCGTCACCGCTGGGGCTCCTGTCCACGAGAGCCAGCATCCACGGCCGCCGGAGTTGATGTCCATCGCACACACGCTCGGCTGTACTCATCTGGCCGCCGATCGTGCTTCAGGCTTCGGTGGGTTCGCCTGCCAGATAGTTGCTGATCTCGATGAGGTTGCCGTCCGGGTCGCGGATGTAGACGCTGCTGATGGCGCCGGTAGCGCCGGTGCGCGCGACGGGGCCTTCCTCGATGGCCACGCCGTGGGCGGCCAGGTGCGTGCACACCGCGGGCAGTGGGTCGGAGGTGATCAGGCAGATATCCGCGCTGCCCGGCATGGGCCGGGCCGCCTTGGGCTCGAATTCCTGCCCTGCCTGGTGCAGGTTGATCTTCGCGTTGCCGAACCGCAGCGCGCGCCGCCCGCCCGCGAACGTCACCGCGCGCATCCCGAGCACTCGCTCGTAGAACTCGGCCGTGCGGCCAACATCGGCCACCGTCAGTACCAGATGATCGAGCCGGTCGATCCGCATGAGCGCTAGCTCCCTCCCGGCAGGGCCGCTGGAAACACCGGCCACCACCACCCCACCTGGCCGCGCCCATCCTGTCGTAGCCGCAACCTGCGTGCCGCCGGCGGGCCAGCAGAGCACCAAGGGCACGGGGCGGCGGTGACCGCGCTACCCACGGGTCCGCCTCACCTGCGCCAGGCCGGTCACAGCCGCAACAGCCGGTCCAGCACAGCCGGGTCGGCGCCCGCAACCTCGACTACCTTCGTCCTGCTTGCTGTCCCCGCGACCAGCGTTACCGCACGACGGCGAACGCCAAACGCCCCCGCCACCGCCGCCAGGGCGGCGACAGTGGCCTGACCATCCACCGCACGGGCGGTGACCCGCACGACCAGCGCGCCATCGTGCTCGCCGCCGACGCGCGTACGGGCTGATCCTGGCCGGACCCGGACGGTGATGCGCACCACACCAGTGTGCCGGGTTCCGCGATCCTGCCCCCGTGCTTGCGGCACAACGTCCCGCGAGGAAGGCGGCAGCCCATCCCGTCGTATACACCTGGGATACTTGAATCATGCTGCAAGCCCCGGTCAGCAAGCTCGTGGGCAGAGCCGTCGAGTTCGGCCGCCTCACCCACGTGCTTGACCAGGCCGCTGCCGAGGAGCCCATGGTGGCCCTGGTGAGCGGCGACGCAGGCATGGGCAAGACCAGGCTGGTCGCCGAACTGGCCACGGTCGCCGCGGCGCGCGGGTTCATGGTGCTGTCCGGCAGGTGCGCGGAACTCGGCGACAGCGTCCCGTACCTGCCGCTGGCCGATGCGCTGCACAGCGCGGCCGCCACCACCCCGGCCCTGGCGGACGCGATCGCCGCGCGCCCGGTCCTCGGCCTGCTGCTGCCCGACCGGGGCGCCACCCATATGGCGGGCAGCGAGGCACCCGGCATGGCACAGCAGCAGTTGTTCGGTGCCGTACTCGGCATGCTCGCAGAACTCGCCAGCAAGGCCCCGGTACTGCTCGTGCTGGAGGACATGCACTGGGCCGACCGCTCGACCAGGGACCTGCTCACGTTCCTGAGCCGGGTGCTGCACCGGGAGCGGTCGGCCCAGTGCATGTCCTCCAGCCCACGAGCAGTACCGGGGCCTTGCTGGCGAGTTCTGCGAGCATGCCGAGTACGGCACCGAACAACTGCTGCTGTGCCATGCCGGGTGCCTCGCTGCCCGCCATATGGGTGGCGCCCCGGTCGGGCAGCAGCAGGCCGAGGACCGGGCACGCGGCGATCGCGCCCGCCAGGGCCGGGGTGGTGGCGGCCGCGCTGTGCAGCGCGATCGGCCAGCGGCAGGTACGGGACGCTGTCGCCGAGTTCCGCGCACCTGCCGGACAGCACCATGAACCCGCGCGCCGCGGCGACCGTGGCCAGTTCGGCGACCAGCCTGGTCTTGCCCATGCCTGCGTCGCCGCTCACCGGGCCACCATCGGCTCCTCGGCAGCGGCCTGGTCAAGCACGTGGGTGAGGCGGCCGAACTCGACGGCTCTGCCCACGAGCTTGCTGACCGGGGCTTGCAGGCGTCGGTTCGAGTATCCCCGGTGTATACGACGGGATCGGCCTGCCGCCTTCCTCGCGGGACGTTGTGCCGCAAGCACGGGGGCAGGATCGCGGAACCCGGCACGCTGGGTGGTGCGCGTCACCGTCCGGGTCCGGCCAGGATCAGCCCGTACGCGCGTCGGCGGCGAGCACGATGGCGCGCTGGTCGTGCGGGTCACCGCCGGTGCGGTGGATGGCCGGGCCACTGTCGCCGCCCTGGCGGCGGTGGCGGGGGAGTTGCCGTTCGCGGTGTGTGCGGTAACGCTGGTCGCGGGGACAGCAGCAGGACGAAGGTAGTCGAGGTTGCGGGCGCCGACCCGGCTGTCTCGAACGGCTGTTGCGGCTGTGACCGGCCTGGCGCGGATCGGCGGACCCGTGCGATATCGCGGTCACCGCCGCCCGTGCCCTTGGTGCTGCTCACCCGCCAGGGCGGGACGCCGGTTGCGGCTACGACAGGATGGGCGGGGCAGGGGGGGTGGTGGCCGGTGTTTCCAGCGGCCCTCCGGGAGGGCTAGCGCTCCATGCAGATCGGCAAGCGTCTCGATCATCTGGTACTGACGGTGGCCGAGTTGGCCGCACGGCCGAGTTCTACGAGCGAGTGCTCGGGATGCGCGCGGTGACGTTCGCGGGCGGGCGGCGGCCTGCGGTTCGGCAACGCGAAGATCAACCTGCACCAGGCAGGGCGGGAATTCGAGCCTAAGGCGGCCCGGCCCATGCCGGGCAGCGCGGATACTGCCTGATCACCTCCGACCCACTGCCCGCGGGTGCACGCACCTGGCCGCCCACGGCGTGGCCATCGAGGAAGGCCCCGTCGCGCGCACCGGCGTTACCGGCACCGTTCGCGACGTCTACATCCGCGACCCGGCGGGCAACCTAGCGGATGAGCAAGTATCTGGCAGGCGAACCCCACCCAAGCCTGAAGCACGATCGGCGGCCGATGGGTCGCCGAGCGTGTGTGCGATGGGCGTCGACTACGGCGGCGTGGATGCTGTCGCTCTGGACAGGAGCGCAGCGGTGACGGCGACGGCCCCCCCGCCGTTCGGCCGTGTACCACGGAACCGAGGGAAGCCCGGGCCAGTGTTGTCACCCCCGACGTCGATGGCGAACGGTTCGCCGTTCGCGGACATGGAGACGGCACCGCCTACGACTGGCTGAGCGGGCCCAACAAGGGCTACGGATTCGGGTCGAGCGGGACACCGAATCGGTCGATGGAGGAGCACCGGGAGAGTATTCGCGTCTTCCTCGCCATGATCGATCCCAATACGGGCTGCATCGGGGACGACTGAGACGAGCGTGTAGTCACCCCCTGGCGGACTTGGGTCCACGCCGGGGTCAGTCTTCACGTGCCGCCGACAACGGCTAACATCCCGCCCATGACTCAGCTCGGACCCGTGGCCTGGCCACCTGCCCCGATCAGGACCCAGGCTCGTACTGCGTGAGCCCGAGGCCCGGGACCGCGCGGCGCTCGTCGAGCTGTTCGCCTCGCCAGAGGTGGGCACCTACATAGGTGGCCCGCAACCGCGTGATGAGTTCGAGAGCGCGCTGCCCGAGGTGCCCCCGCGGCGCCCTGGCCTTTTCGTGGTTGACCTCGACGGAGCGATGATCGGCATTGTCACGCTCGACCGGCGCGACGCAGAGCGCCTGGGTCACGTCCGACCGGATGCCGGGGAGGCCGAGCTCGGCTACATGTTCCTGCTAGAGGCGTGGGGATGCGGGTACGCCGCCGAGGCGTGCGCAGCGGCACTCGGCTGGTTCGCCGGCGCGCTTCCCAGCGAGCCGGTGGTGCTCTGCACCCAGACCGCCAATCACCGCTCGATGCGCCTCGCGGCGAAGCTGGGCTCACCGAGGTGGAGCGGTTCGAGGAGTACGGCGCCGAGCAGTGGTTCGGCGTGTGGCCCTCGGTCACGCCGTCCGGTTGAGCTCGTGCTCGACAGCAACCGCAGTGACTTCACCATAAGCCCGCAGAAGTCCGGGCAGATGAGCGCCTTCTGACCGGGTGTGCTGTGCCCTGGTCCGCTGACCATTGTGCTAACGGAGCTGCGGGTGCGGATATTGCGGGGCGCGCGATGCTGGAAGGCCATGGCGGGGTTCCGGATGACGCCATCAGCCGCGGCCCCCGGACAGTCTCATCGAGAGTGCCTGCCGCCGGGCCGCCGAGCACCATCTTGAGGTACGGCAGCAGAGCTTCGCTGATTCCCCAGCTGGCGGAGTCCCAGAGCAGCGATGGACTGTGGTCCACGGCGTAATAGTGGATATTGTGTCCACGGTAACATTGGATCGGCAAAAGAGGTGGGCGGTGCCCACTCGAAGCCCATTCCCGCGTCGCACGATACCAGTCGACGATCAGGCTGCCGGGGGAGAACGAGCGGCAGCCCGCGGCGGGATGAACGTCAGGCGGCGCGCCGGTGCTCCTCGCACACAGTTCACCGCGATGCTGCGGAACCCGCCAGGATAGGCCACCAGCGCGTACCCGGCCGCTCGCCCAGCGCGTGGCACCGGGTGGGATCGCCGGGCTCCGGCCCGAATTGCAGGTCCGGGCCGGGTGTATCGGCGAGGCGACGGCCGTCACCTCCCGGTGAGCAGCACGTGGATGTCGTTCACGCCGAGCGTTTCAACGCGGTCTCGCCCGCGCCGCGACCCGCACGCCGAAGCTGATCGCAGCCCGAAGCGGACGGCTAGTGTTCACCGGTGTCCCCATGAGCTGCATGGCGTGCAAGCCGAGCAGTCACCGGCCGGTTGGTTGTTCTCATGGAACACGTCCGGTTGAACGAGCCGTTCCCGGACCAATGGTGCCCATAGCCTCGAACGCGATCAGGGTCAGCCGCCGGTCCACGCCCAGCTGGGTGATGTCCTCGTTTTGCACGCAATGCGGCCACCCCCACAGCACCTGGCCCTCGCGCGCCCGGCGAGGTCCTGCCAGCAGGCTTGGGCAGCAAGAGCACATCGCAGTCCGCCCAGTTCCCCGCGGGCTGGCGGACACCAGCGACATAGCCCGCAGGTTTTCATCGGCATGCCGAAACGTTACGTAACCGCGCTCAAGATAGACGCGCACCGCACGCTGGCATCCATCCGCTCCAGATGCTCAGCGGGTGGATCGCAAGCCGCCGCTCATTCTCCTTCTGCGACCTGGCCAGCACCCCCAGGCTAAGCCGAGACTCCACGCGCACTCCCCAGACCGAGTCCTGTGCGCCACCACAACCCGGCGCCACTTCAGGCCCCAGCCGTATCCACGCAACCCGCCCCACGACCTAGCGCGCCCGCCGTCCGAGACCGGCCCCACGGCGCACCGCGCCGAGGCTGCCGGGCCCGCGGCCACCGGCCGCGCGACGGCCAGGACGGCACCCGCCCGGGCTGACGCCGGCCGGTGCCCGGCTGCCGCTTCCTCCTGGGTAGACGGCAGCCGGGCGGGCTGATGATCCGCCGGCTATGGCAGGCTGACCGGGCCACTGGCGTTGATCACCTGGCCGTTGGAAGGCGGCAGGCGGCTGTTCTTGCACGCACTTGCCGCCCGGCTTCGCGCCGATAAGCCAGGTGCTCCAGCTGGTACTTGCCGCTGCGGCTGAGATCCGCGAGCGGCGCCCCGTGCCGCTGACCAGCTTGCTAGGTGCCGTGCTCGTTGATCGTCATCAGGCAGGTCTTCGGGTTGAGGATTTCTGGGTGCCCGTGCCAGAAGCTGGAGTTGCTGGATGAGGATCGTCGTTGGAGAACGTGAACGTGCGGTGTTGGTCGCCTGGTGCTCGTGATCGACAGCCGGGGCGGTGAAGACGCCGCTGGCGATGCGCTTGCGCGGTCGAGCCGGTGCCGTTCGTCGTAGTCGTCTGGAAGTGCTCGGTTACCAGACACAGGCCCCCGCGCGCCGGTCGGTGGTATGAGCCGGTCGGCGCGGCGACGCCGTCATCACCCCGAGACGGCGATCGCCGCCATGGTTGGACGCGGCCCCGCACCCCCGATGCAGCGGCTGCAGTGCTTCGGCCATGGTCATTCCTCACTGCGGTTGCTGATGGACTTGTTGGTGCCTTCAGTCAGCGGCGTTGCTCCCGAGGATGCTCACTGCCGGTGCGTGCCGCCGTGCTGCCGCTGTTCTGCCGGTGTTGCCGCAGGCCGGAGCCTTAATGTGGGGAGCTGGTGCCAGTAGGCATGGGCGCCTGGCAGGTCTCCCGTATTCCCGGCGGCCTGCGCGGATCGCGCGGCATTCGCCGGCGCGGACATGGCTGCACCGCGCCGGGCCGGCGTAGGGCAAGCGGCGCCGCCGCATGCGGGGTTACAGCCCGGCCAGGCCGGTGGTAATGGTCGCCCGGCCGGGCCAGGCCACGACACACTCCCAGGGCGCCCCGACGACGACAGCGGCCGCGTCCGGCGCCGTGAGCTGGCCGCGGTAGGCCAGGGCGGGGTTCTCGGGGTGGCGCTGGGAGTGTGCGCGGGATGGCAGGCCCGCAGGCGGCGGTTCTACGATGCCGGGTATCGGTGGGGATGCGCGGACCCTACCGTGTGACAGTGGGTCTGCTGGGCCCGGTCGAGCTCGGCCCGGCGGGCGGGGTGATGGCTCCGGTGGCGCAGCCGCGGCTGAGGGTGCTGCTGGGCCTGCTGTCGGTGGTGGCGGGCCGGGTTGTCACCGCCGAATCCCTGGTGGATGGGTTGTGGGGGGAGGAGTGGTCGCCGAGCCGGGAAGAACCTACCTCGGAGGTGTCAGCGCTGCGACGACGGCTGGAGCAAGCCGAGCCTGGCGGTGGCGGGCGGCTTGTGCGGGCAGGACCGGCGTACCAGCTGGCCCTGGGCCCGGGTGAGCTGGATGTGGCGGTGTTCCGGGACCTGGCGGGCCGCGGCCGGGAGGCGGCGCGGGCCGGGGACGCGGCGGCGGCACGGGAGCTGCTGGGGCAGGCGCTAAGAATGTGGCGTGGGGCCGCTTTGGCGGACGCGGCGCCGTTGTGCCCGCGGCTGGCCGGGGAGGCGGCCCGGCTCGAGGAGGCGCGGGCCGCCGCGGTGGAGGAGCGGGTGGGGTGTGATTTGGCGCTGGGCCGGCACGCCGAGGTAGTGGAGGAACTGGCGGGGCTGGTGGCGCAGTTTCCGTTGCGGGAGCGGCTGGCGGGCCTGTTGATCACCGCGCTGTACCGGTGCGGGCGGCGCGGGGAGGCGCTGGCGGCCTACGACAGTACGCGGCGGGTGCTGGCCGAGGAGCTGGGGCTGGATCCGGGGCGGGAGCTGGCCGGGCTGCAGGCCCGGGTGCTTGCCGATGACCCGGCGCTGGCCGCCCCGGCGCCGCCGGCCGACGCGGAGCCGCAGGCTGCGGTGGCAGGGGTGGTGCCGCGGCAGTTGCCCGCCGGGATGGTGCCGCGGCAGTTGCCCGCCGGGGTGGGGTTTTTCGCTGGCCGGGAAGTGGAGCTGAAAGGGCTGGACGAGCTGCTGGACCAGGCCGGGCTTCCTGACGGTGCCAACGGCAATGGCGGGGCGGTGGTGATTTCGGCGGTGGCGGGGATGGCCGGGGTGGGCAAGACCGCGCTAGCCGTGCACTGGGCGCATCGGGTCGTCCGCCCGGTTCCCGGACGGGCAGCTCTATGTGAACCTGCGCGGGTACGGTCCGGGCGTGGCGGTCACCGCCGATGAGGCGACCGGTTGGTTCCTAGGCGCGCTGGGGGTGCCCGCGGCGCAGATCCCGGCCGACGCGCAGGCACGGTGCGGGCTCTACCGCAGCGTGCTGGCCGGGCGGCGGGTGCTGATCGTGCTGGATAACGCGCGGGACGCGGCGCAGGTGCGGCCGTTGCTGCCCGGCGGCGCGGGGTGCCTGGTGGTGGTGACCAGCCGGTCCGCGCTGGCCGGGCTGGCCGCCGCCGAGGGCGCCCGGCCGCTGCGGCTGGGCCCCCTCGATGACGAGCAGGCGGCATTGTTGCTGGCGGCCCGGCTCGGCCCAGAGCGGGTGGCCGCCGAACCCGAAGCGGTCGCCGAACTCGCCGGCCGGTGCGGGCATCTGCCGCTAGCCCTGGCCGTGATGGCAGCCCGGGCGGCAGCCGACCCTGACTTGCCGCTGGGGGTGCTGGCCGCCCAGCTGGCCAGGACCCCGGACGTTGCGACCTGGGGCAGCCTCCCAGCGGTGCAGGCCCCGGGCAGCTGGAGGTACTAGACACCGGTGATCCGGCGACCAGTCTGTCCGAGCTGCTGTCCTGGTCGCACCGCCAGCTGTCAGAGGCCGCCACGGCGATGTTCGCTCTGCTGGGGGTGCACTGCGGGCCGGACATCACCGTCCCGGCTGCGGCCAGCCTGGCCAGCGTCCCCGGCCCGGATGCGCGCAAGGCCTTGGCCGAGCTGGCCGATGCCAGCCTGACCGCCGAGCACCGCCCCGGCCGGTACGTGATGCACGACCTGGTCCGCGGCTACGCCGCCGCACAGGCCCGCCAGGCGCTCGGCGAGGCTGACATCCGTGCGGCCACCGGCCGCAGCCTGGACCACTATCTGCATACCATGGCCGTCTGGTCCGACATACCACGGTCGTTCAGGCCCGCGCCGCCCGCCCCGGGAGTGGTGCCCGAACGGCTGGCCGGGGAGGCGCAGCAGGTGGCCTGGGCCCAGGCTGAGCACCAGGTCCTGCTCCGGGCGATCGCCCAGGCCGCCGCGGCGGGCCGCGCCACACAAGCGTGGCAAATCTTCGAACGTCAGTCCTGGTTCCTGGGCGACCAGGGTTACTGGGCTGACTGCCACGCCGCCGGCCAGGCCGTGCTGGCCGCCGCCCAGGCCGCGGGCGACCAGGCCGCGCTGGGCTGGGCCCATATGATCATCGGCAGGCATTGCGCGTTCGCCGGCGCGCTTGACGATGGCCGCGCCTACCTGACCCGGGCTCAGGACCACCTCGCGCGAGCCGGCGACGTACGCGGTCAGGCCTCTGCCCTTCTGGTGTCCAGCTACGTATGCGGCTGGCAGGGCGACTGGGCCAACGGGGCCACGCTGGCCGGGCAGGCCCTGGCGCTGATGCGCCAGAGCGGCCGCCCGGGACGTTGGGCCCTGTACGCCATCGGGGAGTGCCACGCTCACCTGGGAAACTACGATCTGGCGCGCGGTTACGCCCGGCAGGCGCTGGACCTGGGCCCCGAGCCTGGCGACCCCACGAATCTGGCCCTGGCGTGGGGCGTCCTGGGCCTGGTGCACCACCGGCTCGGTGAGCGCCACCATGCTGTTAGCTGCTACCGGCAGGCACTGCTCCTTGCCAACCAGTGGAAAACCCCGCTGGCCCGCAGGTGGCTGGCCAGCCTGCTGGCCGACTTCGGCGACGCCTGCCAGGCCGCCAGCGATATGCCGGCCGCCGCCAATGCCTGGCAGCAGGCCCTGCATATCCTCGACGAGCTAGGCCTGCCGGACAGCGTGGGGGTCCGCGCCAGGCTCGAGCAGCCCGGCCCGCGTGACGGACTGGGCTGACGGTCAGGTTCGCACCAGTACTGGCAGCTTCTGCGGTACCCGGCGCTAGCGTTAGCCCGCTACCGTGACCACGGCATAGCGGTCACGGGAATCGCTGAAGTCGGTACCGACTTCCCTCAGCCCGGCGAGTTGAAGCCGTTCCCGCAGGTCGCTGATCGTGAACGGGCGGAAGGTGATCTGGTGTTCGTGTGCTTCAACCTGGCCGCCGTTGTCGAAGACGAACACCAGATGGGCGATGTGCTCGTCGCCGAGCCGCTCGGGTATCTCCCAGGCATACAGCACCACGCACCGCCGCCCGCCACGGGCGACCACCCGGTCGGCAACCTGAACGATCCGGCGTTCGGCGTGGAGCTTTTCCCAGTTACGGGAATCAACCACCACGTGCCCGCCGGGGCGGGCCATCCGCCGCAGCCCGATGAGCGCCTCCACCATGGCATCGCGGCCGGCGGCGTGCACCAGTGAGTTCCCGACACACAGCACCACGTCAAACCGTTCGCCGGTCGCTGCGGGAAGATCGGCCCACTCGCAGTGCAGCACCGGGATCGCCAGCTCCTCCCGCCGGAACCGGGCAGCCGCACCCGCGGCCATCGCCTCGCTACCATCGGCCGCCCACACGGTGAAGCCCCGCCGCGCGAGCGCTGCCGCGTCGACGCCCGTGCCGCAGGCCGCGTCCAGCACGACGCTGGCCGGGCTGATCCGCTGGAGCAGGCGTGCAGTCGCCGGGTGGTTTATCGCCCGCCCGCCAGCCAGCGCGCCGTCGCCGAACATCCAGTCGTAGTCGGCGGCGAGCGTCTCATAAGCGCCAGCCACGAGAAGGCAGTCTGCCAGACGGCGCAAGAATGCATGGGCTGCTCGCCCGCCACAGGCCCAGCGGTGTCACGCTGGCAGCGTAATCCCGCTGGACACCCTTGACGTCAGGACAGCCTGACGCCAAGGGTGGGACTATGACGACACCGGCCAGCCTCGAACGCGAGCACACCCTCGCCACCGCCGTCGCCCGCTATGACCAATTGCGCATGCGAGACCTCCTCGCGCTGGGCGCCGAGGACCTGCCCGCAGGCGAGCAGCCCGAGCCCGGGCCACTCACACGGCAGGAGGCGCTGGAACTGCTCGCCCTCAGCGAGGTGATCGCGCGCAAGGCCGCGTACGGCCGCCAGCTCACGGTGCGGTCCGCGCGCGCAACGGGTGCCTCGTGGACGCAAATCGGCGCCGCCCTGGGCACTACCAAGCAATCCGCCTGGGAGGCCCACAGCCGGTGGATCGACCAGCAGGCAAGCCAGCGCAGTGCGTACGGCCACCAGAGCATGGATAGCCAGCAGGCCGCGGCCGCCCGCGCCCTGGCAGGTAACCCAGACGACGAGGAACGGGCCTAGACCGCGGCGCTCGCCGTGGAAGACTTGGCGGTGAAAGGGGGAAGCGGCGTGACAGGCGGGAATCTCCGCACCTCAGGGCAGAGTGGAAGTCAGCATTCCCCCGTGCAGGATGAGCTGGCGAGCGCGGCTGAGGAGTTGTACGCGCTGCCGCCGGGCGATTTCACCGCGGCCCGCGACGAGCGGGTGGCCGAAGCTCGCACGTCAGGGAACCGTGATCTCGCCCGGGCCATCGGGGCGCTGCGCCGCCCCACGGTGAGCGCGTGGCTGGTCAACCAGCTTGTCCGGGAGGCTGGGGACCAGGTGGGCGAATTGCTGGCGCTGGGCGAATCGCTGCGCCAGGCGCAAAAGGACCTGGCGGGGGAACAGGTCAGGGAGCTGTCGGCGCAGCGCAGGCACCTGGTCGCCGCCCTGGTCACCGAGGCGAAGCGGCTCGCGGAGCGGGACGGCCGGGCGGCCGGCCTCCAGGTCGAGCGGGAGGTGGAGGCCACCCTGCAGGCGGCTTTGGCCGACGCCGGCGCGGCGGCCGCGGTGCGCGCGGGCTGCCTGGCCAGCCCGCTGTCCTATGCCGGGCTTGGCGTCGGGGACGAGGCCGGCGCGGTGTCCTGGCAGCGGGCGCCGGCCAGGCAGAAGGCGCCGGCCGGGGACGAGGCGACGAGGGCGCCGGCCAGGGAGAAGCCGCCCACGCGGGCGCGGCCCAGTGGCCGACGGCGCACCGAGACGGCGGAAGAGCATGCGGCCCGGCTCGCCGCCGAAGAGACCGAACGCAAGGCCACGCAGGCCGCGGCCGAGGCGGAGCGCCGGGCGGCCAAGATCGCGGAGGCCGAGCAGGCCGTCGGCCGCGCGGCGGATGCCGCGGCCGCCGCGGCGGCCGACCTGGCCGAGGCAGAGGCGAAATTCACCAGCGCCCGGGCCGCTCAGGAGTCCGCCAGGCAGCAGGTCGAGCGGCTCGACAAGGAACTCAGCCTGGCCATCGCGGCGGAGAGCCAGGCCAACCGGGCCGCCCGTGACGCCCAGCGGGGCAAGGAGGCGGCGGCGCGGACGGCGGACGAGGCCAAGCGCCGGCTCGCCCGGGCGCAGACGGCCGCCGACCGGCTCGGCTAGCCACGCCGCGCCCGGCCGGCGAAAATTCGGGCGAATTCGCTACCACCAACTGGGCGGCTTGACCGTCTTAGTTAATGCCGGGCTGAGCGTGCCGTGCGCCAGCAGGAAACATTCAGGGTAATCACGGCATCCGGGGCTATACCGAGATAACTCCGGCAAAGAAGGACAGGTGGCATGCGAATGAACGGATGGGCCCGGGCCCGTAGCCCGCGAGGCTGGCTCACGGTGGTCGGTGTGGGGGCATTGGTGCTCGGGCTGGCGGCGGCCGCGAACGCGCCCGCCCGCGCCGGGGCCCGCGCGAGCCGTGCGCGCGAGGCAAGCCGGCCGAGCCCCCGCGGCAAGCCAGGGCCGCCGGGTTTCTGGTACGGCACCGACAGCTTCCCCGTGACGGTCAGTGGATCCGCGCCCTACGCCGAACCGCAGATCGGCGGGAAGTACGGCGGCTACATCGGCATGACGGGGAACTGGGCGACGTGGCAGCACTGCGGTGACAAGGTCGCCTGGTCGGACACCAACGCCGCGGACGCGGACACCAACTTCAGCACCTACCACCTGGGCATCGGCACCGGCGTCTACTGGTTCATGGGTGGGCCCGGTGTCGATCCGCACTACGACGGCACCACGGCCGAGGCGTACGACTGGGGCGAGCAGCAGGCGATCCGCACGCTCTCCGACGTAGCCAAGCTCACCGTGACCTACCCGGTGATCTTCGACGATGTCGAGATACCTGGTAACGCCCCCGGCATCAGCCCGGCACCGGACAACGGCTGGAAATCGGTCTACACCTCACCGTGCAGCGGCAAGGTGAGCCACTCGGGCATCTCGCCGGCCCTCGACCGTGCCGATTTCAACGGGTTCTTCGACGAAATCGAGCACAACTCCACTTACACCCCGGGCGTCTACTCCTCCGCGCCGATATGGGCCAGCATCTTCGGCACCGGCGGGTACTCCCATATCAAGCACACCTACGAGTGGACCTACCTCGACGACACCAGCAGCCTGTCCCCCTCGCCCGACGGCTGGTGCCTGCGCGGCACCACCACCTGCGCGCAGTTCTACGGCGGGGTGACCAGTTCGGACAGCAATGCCGTGATGTGGCAGTGGTCCGGCGGCGGCGGCACCTTCAACGGGTTCGGTGACTTCGACCAGATCGACGCCAACCGCACGCCGGCCCAAAACCGCGCTCCGGCCTAGGGATGCCCGGAGGTCACCGGCGTGCTCGGCGCGCCGGTGACCTGGCCGGACGGCCTGGCCAGGCGGCTGGGCCACCACATCCGGTCGCCGATGTCCAGGTTGAGCGCGGTGACAAGCACCGACCTGACGATGATGGTGTCGAGCAGCACGCCGATCGCGACGGCGAACCCGATCTCCGTCAAGATCACCAGGGGCAGGGTGCCCAGCGTCGCGAACGTGCCCGCGAGCACCAGGCCGGCCGAAGTGATCACCCCGCCGGTCGCCGCGAGCCCGGTGAGCGCGCCCTGGCGGGTGCCCGAGCGCTTGGCCTCCTCGCGAACCCTGGTCATCAGGAAGATGTTGTAGTCGATGCCCAGCGCGACCAGGAACACGAATACGAACAGCGGCATCGACACGTCCGCGCCCGCGAACGAGAACAGGTAGCGGAACGCCAGCGCGGACAGGCCGAGCGCGGTCGTGAAGGACAGCACCACGGTGCCGATCAGCACCAGTGGTGCCACGATCGCGCGCAGCAACAGCGCGAGGATGACCAGCACCACGACCAGCACGAGCGGAATGATCAGGTTCCGGTCGCGGGTCGCGTAGTGCTCCACGTCCATGGTGACCGCGGTGCCGCCGCCGACCTTGGCGTCGGCGCCGGGCACCGCGCGCACCGCCACCCTGACCTTGCCGATCGTCGCGTAAGCGGCCGGGCTGTCCGGCTTGCTTTTCAGCGTGCCCTGGAGAAAGACCAGGCCGTCCTTGACGGCCGGGTGGCTTACCGCCTGGATCCCGCTCGCACCCTGCAGGGCGCTCGCCAGTTGCGGTGCCGTCGCGGCCTTGCCGATCACGGCGACCGGCTCACCCGCCCCGGCCGGGAAATGCTGGGCGAGCACCGTCTCGGCGGTGACCGACTCCGGATGTCCGCGGAACGACTGTGCCGTGGTCAGCGTGCCCACCCTGAAGCCGATGAGGCCCAGCGAGGCGACGGCGAGCAGGGCGGCGGTGACCGCCCAGACGGTCCGCGGGCGGTGCGAGATGAGGCGCCCGACGCGGGCCCAGAAGCCGTGCGTGGTGGGCTCGTCGGTGCCGTACTTCGGCCGCACCGGCCAGAAGATCCACCGGCCGACGATCACCAGCAGGGCCGGCAGCAGCGTGATCATGGCGAGCAGGCCCACCGCGATGCCGATCGCGGCCACCGGGCCGAGCCCGGAGATGTCCGCCGACTCGGCGACCAGCAGGCAGAGCATGCCTGCGATGACCGTGGCGGCGCTGGCGATGATGGCCGGCCCGGCCCTGCGCAGCGCCACGGCCATGGCCTCGTGCCGGTCTGTGTGCTTGCGCAGTTCCTCGCGGTAACGCGCGACGAGCAGCAAGGCGTAGTCCGTGCTCGCGCCGAGCACCAGGACGACCAGGATGCCGCCGCTCTGCCCGTTCACCGTCAGACCGTGCTTGGTGAGCAGGTAGATGACGGCCTCGGCGACGGTGAGCGCGACGCCGGCCGAGACGATCGGGAGGATCCACAGCACCGGGCTGCGGTAGGTCAGCAGCAGGAGGATGATGACCACGGCCAGCGTGGCGTACAACAGCGTGCTGTCGATGCCCTTGAAGATCTTGACCTGGTCCGCGGCGCTGGCGGCCGGGCCGGCGATGTGCGCGCTCAGCCCCGGGTCGCCGCGGGCAGCGGTCGTCTGCAGGCCGGTGACGAAGCCACCGATGTCGGCGTTGTAGCCGAGGTCCGCCCCGACGATCGTCTCCATCGCCTTGTGGTCGGCCGAGGGGACCGGGCCGGTGACCCGGCCGTGCACGGTCGGCAGCGCAGCGAAGCTTCGCGCGTCGGCGGTGGCTTTGCGCAGGTCGGCGGGGGTGAGCCCGGACGGGCGGACGTACACCACCACGGCCGGGTTGAGGTTCTTGGAGACGAACTTGTCCTGCAGGTTCAGTTCCTGGGTGGACTCCGCGCTGGCCGGCAGGTAGGCGGAGGCGTCGTTCTTCTCGGCACCCATGAGCTTGGACGACAGCGGCCCGGTCACGGCGATGACGAGAATCCAGAACACCAGTACCAGGTACTTGGTGCGCCTGCCGGAGGGCCAGGCGGCGATCCGGGCTGCTCTGCCCGGAGCCTTGGTTGCTGAGTCTTGGGCGGGTGCTGCGTCTCGGGCGGCCACGCGATCCTCCCCGTAGTGATCTGGCGTCGAGATGAGTAGTCAGCGGTTCCGAGAAGATACGATGTATCGCGTTATGCGGCGCTGTCAAGTTATATCTCGATAGCATCGTCTCCCGGGCGGCGCCCGCTGGGCGGGGTGGCGGGGCCGGAGCTAGCTCCGCCGCGTGGGAGCATGTGCGGGTGCGCACGCTGAGAACCCCGGATGAACGTTTCGCCGATCTGCCCGGCTTCGGCTGGGAACCGCGGTACGCCGACGTCGGCGGGCTACGGATGGCCTACGTGGCGGACGGCCCGGCCGGCGGCGAGCCGGTGCTGCTGCTGCACGGCGAGCCGAGCTGGTCGTTCCTGTACCGCACGGTGATGCGGGTTCTTGTCGATGCCGGCCTGCGGGTGATCGCCGCCGACATGATCGGTTTCGGCCGATCGGACAAGCCCGCGGAGATGAGCGACCACTCCTACGCCCGCCACGTCGAATGGATGCGCGCGCTTGCCTTCGACGCCCTCGGGCTGTCCGGCGTCACCCTCGTCGGCCAGGACTGGGGCGGGCTGATCGGGCTCCGCCTGGTGGCCGAGCACCCGGACCGGTTCACCCGGGTGGTCGCGGCGAACACCGGGCTGCCCACCGGCGACCAGGCGATGCCCGAGGTGTGGCTGCGGTTCCGTGACGTCGTGGCAGCCGCGCCGGAACTGGGCATCTCCCGGCTGATCCAGGCGGGGAGCCGGACCGTGCTGCCCGCCGAGGTGCTCGCCGCCTATGAGGCCCCCTTCCCCGACGAGAGCTACAAGGCCGGCCCGCGCGCGATGCCCACGCTGGTCCCGACGACCCCCGACGACCCGGCGTCGGCGGCTAACCGTGCGGCCTGGCAGAAGCTCGCCGCCTGGGACAAGCCGTTCCTCGTCGCGTTCAGCGACTCCGACCCGATCACCGGGGCGATGGCGCCGATATTGAAGCGGACCGTGCCGGGTGCGGCCGGGCTGGATCACCCCGTCATCGAGGGTGCGGGCCACTTCCTGCAGGAGGACGCTGGCGAGCGGCTCGGCACCGTGATCGCCGACTTCGTACGCGGCACCTGACCCTGATCCGCGGCCGGGCCGTGCCCCGCGGCCGCGCCACCGCCGCGCGTGACCGCGATCACGCCTGCCCCGATGTTTGTGTCAAACCGGGCGGGTATGGGAACCGTTGGCGGGCGAGGCGCCCGCGCGGATGGGGTGACCGAGATGTGGCTAGATGTCGTCATCGTGGCCCTTTTTGTCGTTGGCATCTACTCTTTCGCTGTGCTCTGCGGCTGGCAGACGCGCTTGATCAGCCGGAGGACAAACCGGCGGGCCGAGGACATGTACGACGATTACGCCGACTCCTCCCGTACGCAGCGGCGGTACGCCAAACAGCACGAAGGCACCTGGCAGGACCAGTCCCCTTCATCCCGGTAACACGGCCGAGGCCCGGCGACGGAGTCGCGGGGCCTCTAGGCCATCGGGGGTTCCAGGGGGTCGCTCCCCCAGGCTAGTAGCGAACCTCCG
>CAVPMG010000019.1:0-91810 GCA_963706115.1 uncultured Actinomycetes bacterium
CAGATCCGCGGCCCGGTGCTCGGTTCCTGCGCCGGATCCGGCCGTGGACTCCGCGCCGGCGGCGCTGAGCGGGCCGAACTCGGTGGCGAGCACCTCCCCGGCGATGAGCTGTCCATGCTCGGTCAGCGCCGCCGCGAGTTCCGGGTCCGGTGCCTCCCAGCGCAGCGCGATCCGGTCGCTGACCTCCAGGCCGTCCGCCTTGCGAGCGTCCTGCACCAGCCGGATCACCTCCCTGGCCAGGCCTTCCCGGCGCAGTGCCGGCGTCACGTCCAGGTCCAGGGCCACGGTCTCGCCGCCGTCACTGGCCACCGACCATCCCACGCGCGGGGTCTGGGTCACGATCACGTCGTCCGGGCCGATCCCTACCGGCTCCCCGTCCACCAGGACGGACGCCTCGCCCGTCGCCGCAAGCTGGCCGGCCAGCGAGCCAGGGTCCACTGCGGTGATCGCCGCCGCGACCGCCTGGGTGCGGTTACCGAACCGGCGGCCGAGCGTGCGGAAGTTCGGCTTCACGACGTGGTCCACCAGGTCGCCGGCGACCGTGCTGAGCGCCTCAAGCACCCGGACGTTGAGCTCACCGGCCACCTGGCCGCGAAGCTCGGCGGGCAGGCCGGCGAACCCGGCGGCGCCTGCCAGGGCACGCGGCAGCGGCTGGCGGATGCCCAGGGACGCCGCGGCGCGGGCGGACCTGCCCAGCTCCACCAGCCGCCGGGCCAGGCCCATCTGGGCGGAGAGTTCCCGGTCCACCAGGCCGGGGTCCACGCGCGGCCACGTGGTGAGGTGAACCGACTCGGGGTCGTCGGGGCCGCGCAGTATCCCCCACACGTAGTCGGTGAGGAACGGCACGATCGGCGCCATCAGCCTGGTGAGGGTCTCCAGGCACTGGTACAGGGTGGCGAAGGCCGAGGCCCCGTCCGGCGTACCGGGCCCCTCCCAGAACCGCCGCCGGGACCGCCGCACATACCAGTTGGACAGGTCGTCCACGAAGATGGTGAGGCGGCGCCCGGCCGCGGCGGTGTCGAACTCCTCCAGGGCGGCCGTGACCTCGGACGTCACGAGTGCCAGCTCGCTCAGGACCCACCGGTCCAGCAGCGGCCTCGCGGCCGGCGGCGGCGCGGTGGCCAGCATCTCCGGCCGCCACGCCGCCCCCTGCGCGGCACCGGCGTTGGCGTACAGGGTCAGGAACGAGACCGTGTTCCAGTACGTCAGCAGTACCTTGCGGACGATCTCGTCCAGCGTGGCCGACCCGATCCGGCGGGTTGACCAGGGGGAACCGGACGCGGCGAAGAACCACCGGACGGCGTCGGCGCCATGCGCCTCCATCAGCGAGATCGGCTCGAGCACGTTGCCGAGGTGCTTGCTCATCTTTCGGCCCTGCTCGTCGACCACCAGGCCGAGGCATACCACGTTCTCGTAGGAGGACCGGTCGAAGACCAGGGTGCCGACCGCCATCAGCGAGTAGAACCAGCCTCTGGTCTGGTCGATCGCCTCGCAGATGAACTGTGCGGGGTAAGCGCGGCGGAACTCCTCCTCGCTGCGCCACGGCGCACCGAGCCTGGCGAACGGCATCGAGCCCGAGTCGTACCAGGCGTCGATGACTTCCGGCACGCGCTGGGCGGGCCCGCCGCAGTCCGGGCAGGCGATCACCACGGCATCCACGTACGGCCGGTGCGGGTCCAGGTCCGACAGTTCCCGCCCGGCCAGTTCACCGAGCTCGGCCAGAGACCCGACGCAGGTCAGATGGTGCTCGCCGCACTCCCACAGCGGCAGCGGCGTGCCCCAGTACCGGGTACGCGACAGCGCCCAGTCCACGTTGTTGCGCAGCCACTCCCCGTAACGGCCCTCCTTGATCGTGGGCGGCTGCCAGTTGGTCCGCTCGTTCTCCGCGAGCAGCCGGTCCTTGATCTGGGTGGTCCGGATGAACCAGGACGGCAGCGCGTAGTAGAGCAGCGGGGTGTGGCACCGCCAGCAGTGCGGGTAACTGTGCTGGTACGGCTCGTTGTGGAAGAGCAGATTGCGCTCAGTCAGATCCCGCACCAGCGGCTCGTCGGCGTCTTTGAAGAACAGCCCGCCGACCAGCGGCACCGACTCCTCGAACCGCCCGTCCGGGCGGACCGGGTTGACCACCGGCAGCCCGTGCGCCCGGCTGGTCTCCATGTCGTCCGCGCCGAACGCGGGCGACATGTGTACCAGGCCGGTCCCGTCCTCGGTGGTCACGAACGTCCCGGGAAGCACGACATGCGCGCCGGGGATATCCACGAGGCTGAACGGCGGCCGGTACGTCGCCCCGACCAGGTCGGAACCGCGCAGCCTGGCCGCGACGTGCCAGCCATCACCGAGGACCCGCGGCATCAACTGCTCCGCCACCACGACAGGCGGGCCGCCCGCCCGGCGGGCCACGACGTAACCTTCGTCGGGGTGCACGGCCACGGCGGTGTTGGACACCAGGGTCCACGGCGTGGTGGTCCACACCAGCAGGTCCGCCCCGGCCAGCAGCGGCGTGGCCCCGGCGGGCACGGTAAGCAGCGGGAACCGCACCGTCACACCGGGGTCGGTCACCTCGCGGTAGACGTCCGGCTGGCCCATCTCATGGTCCGACAGGGCCGTCTCGCAGCGCGGGCAGTACGGGCTGATCCGGTAGTCCCTGACCAGCAGGCCCTTGCGGAAGATCTCCTTGAGCGACCACCAGACGGACTCGATATAGGTGGCGTCCATCGTCCGGTACGCGCTGGACAGGTCGATCCAGTAGCCGAGCCGGTCGGTGAGTTCCTCGAACGCGTCCACGTGCAGCAGCACCGACTCGCGGCAGCGCTGGTTGAACGCGGCGATGCCGTACGCCTCGATGTCCTTCTTGCCCGACAGGCCGAGTTCTTTCTCGACCGCCACCTCCACCGGCAGGCCGTGGCAGTCCCAGCCGGCCTGGCGCGGCACGTGGAATCCCTGCATGGTCTTGAACCGGGGGAAGACGTCCTTGAAGACCCGGGCCTCGATGTGATGGACGCCGGGCATGCCGTTGGCGGTGGGCGGCCCTTCATAGAAGGTCCAGATCTGGCCGGCGGCCGTCCGGTCCAGGGAACGGTCGAAGACCTTGCCGTCCCGCCAGCGCTGCAGGATCTCGTGCTCCATCGCGGGCAGGTCTATCGCCGCGGGCACGGCCGGGAAATAGGCAGCGTCGTGAGTGCCTGACGGGGGCATCGGACTCCTCCAACGGTCGTGGCACTGCCGGAGTGATTGGCGTGTGCTCGGATCGCTGGAGGGACGGGACACAGCCGGCGGCGGTCCCGCGGTACCACCCTCCTTGACCGCGATCTGCCCCACCGGGGGCGGTTCGCGGCCCGCTCAATTAGCTGCGGCCGGTTCTACTGGGCCGTTCCGCCCGCGGCCGTGGCCGTGGTGCGGGAACCGTTCTTCCGGCGGCTCCGGGGTGATCTGGTCCGCTGGGCGGGCCCCCGGGCTCTCACCATCCCCGGGTCGCTCCTGGCCGCTACCGGCGGCAGCTGTCCCCATCAACGCCTTCGCGACTGACACGATATCCGATGCGCCGCACCACGGTCACTCACGTTTGCGGAGGCCCGCCATGGCGAAATATCCTCCGGTGACTGCTCGTGTTCAAGATCGATTCACGCCGGGACCGGGCACCGTTTCGCAAAGGGAGGCAGATCATGGCCGCAGCTGCCGGTGCCAGCGCCGCCGCCCTTCCTGTGCGCCCAGGGGAAAAGCCCTGGACCGATGCTGAACTCAAGAAGGTGCGCCAGCAGCTTCAAGAGGACATCGCGGGGCTCATCGCCGACATCAGCGAGGCCGAGTCGGCGATCGCCGAGCGGCTCGGCGACGCGGTCGGGGATGCCGGCGATGACCCCGCCGACGCGGGCGCCAAGACGTACCAGCGCGAGCACGAGCTCGCGCTGACCCAGAACGCCCGCGAACTCCTGGCGGCCAGCGAGCGTGCGCTCGCCCGGATAGATGACGGTACCTTTGGCGTGTGTGAATCGTGCGGTCAGCCGATCGGGAAAGCGCGCCTGCAGGCGTTCCCACGTGCCACCTTGTGCGTGACCTGCAAGCAGCGCGAGGAAAGGCGCTAAAAGTGCAGGAACCAGGCCCGCAGGAGCCGCGCCGTCCGCGCCGGGTGGGCCTGCTCTTCGCTGTCGCCGCGGCCGTATTCGTGGCGGACGTGATCACGAAGATCATCGTGGTCGCCACGCTCACCCCCTATCACGAGGTCAAGGTGATCGGCACGCTGCTCACCCTGGACCTGGTGCGCAACAGCGGCGCCGCGTTCAGCTTCGGGCCCGGCATCACCATCGTGTTCACCCTCATCGCCGTGAGCGTGATCTTCTTCATCGTGCGGACCTCACGGCGCCTGCACAGCATGGCCTGGGCGGTGACGCTCGGCCTGCTGCTCGGCGGCGCGGCCGGGAACCTCACCGACCGGCTGCTGCGCTCGCCCGGGGTGTTCCGCGGTGAGGTGGTGGACTGGATACAGCTGCCGCACTGGCCGGTCTTCAACGTCGCCGACTCGTGCATCGTGTGCGGCGGTTTCCTCGCCGTGGTGCTGGCCGCCCGCGGGATCCGGCTGGATGGCAGCAGGGACGTCCGGGCCGCCAGCAAAGAGGACACCACCCGCGGGACGGCCGGCGGAGCCCAAGCGGGGGACAGCCAGACGTGACGGCCGTCGGCCCGCGCCGGGTGGCTGTTCCCGAGGGGCTGGACGGTGAGCGGCTCGACGCCGCGCTGGCGCGCATGTTCGGCCTGTCCCGTGCCACCGCGGCAGACCTTGTGACGAGCGGCAACGTCCTGGTCGACGGGCGCCCGGCGGCCAAGTCGCAGCGGGTGCCGGCCGGCGAGTGGCTGGAGGTGACCCTGCCGCCCCCGCCCATTTCGCCCGCACAGCCGGCCGAGCCGGTGCCCGGCCTGGCCATCGTCGCCGAGGATGAGGACATCGTCGTGGTCGACAAACCGGCCGGTGTCGCCGCGCACCCGACGCCGGGCTGGTCCGGGCCCACGGTTCTGGACGGCCTGCGCGCCACCGGGCACACCATCGCCAGTTCCGGGGCGGCCGAGCGGCAGGGGATCGTGCACCGGCTGGACGCGGGCACCTCGGGGCTGATGGTGGTGGCCAAGAGCGAGCCCGCCTACTCCGCGCTGAAGCGCGCGTTCCGCGAGCGCGAGGTGGACAAGCGCTACCACGCCTTGGTCCAGGGCCATCCCGACCCGCTGCGCGGCACCGTGGACGCGCCGATCGGCAGGCACCCTTCCGGCGACGGGCGCTTCGCGGTGATCACCGGCGGCCGTCCCAGCGTGACCCACTACGACACGATCGAAGCATTCCGGGCCGCGAGCCTCATCGAGGTCAGGCTGGAAACCGGGCGGACGCACCAGATCAGGGTGCATATGGCGGCGCTGCGCCACCCGTGCGCCGGGGACCGGCTCTACGGTGCTGACCCGGTCCTGGCCGAGCGGCTTGGCCTGACCCGGCAGTGGCTGCACGCCGTCCAGCTGGGCTTTGCCCACCCTGCCGACGGCCGGTGGGCCGAGTTCCACAGCGCCTACCCGGCGGACCTGGCACACGCGCTCGACGTCCTCCGCGCGGATAGTTAGTCCCCACCGAGTGTTGGGCGCGCTGAACGTCCGAGCCCTCGGTTAGGCTCGTCCTGCCGGACCAGTGCGGGCCCTCGGGAAGCACTGGCCACTTCCCCCCGGCCCTGGTTTATTCGCGCCCGTGAGGGCGTACTGCGCGTGCCTGAAGGAGGCGGTTACTCGTGACGGCGGGCGTGACGGGGAACGGTAACTCGTCGCTTAGCAGCGACTTCGCCCAAGGTCACAGTGCCAGCCCGGGGGGACACTCCGCTTCCCCGGGGGAAAGCCCCCGGACCCCACGGCCCGGAACCCCCCGGGATCGCGGGTTCGTGCATCTGCACGTGCACACCGAGTACTCCATGCTGGATGGGGCCGCCCGGCTCAAGGACATGTTCACCGCCTGCCAGCAGGCGGGTATGCCCGCCGTCGCCATCACCGATCACGGCAACGTCTACGGTGCCTACGACTTCTGGTCCAAGGCGACCGCCGCGGGCATCAAGCCGATCATCGGGATCGAGGCCTACGTGGCGCCCGAGCACCGGCGGTTCCGGCAGCCGGTGCGGTGGGGAACCCCGGCGCAGAAGGACGACGACGTGTCCGGCGCCGGCGCGTACACCCACATGACGCTGCTCGCCGAGACCACGGAGGGCCTGCACAACCTGTTCCGGCTGTCCTCGCTTGCCTCGCTCGAAGGCTTTTTCCGCAAGCCACGGATGGACCGCGAACTGCTGGCGGCGCACGCCAAGGGACTCATCGCCACCACCGGCTGTCCCTCCGGCGAGGTGCAGACCCGGCTGAAGCTGGGCCAGTACGACCAGGCCGTGGCCGCTGCCGCCGCCTACCGCGACATTTTCGGGCCGGGCAACTTCTTCGTCGAGATCATGGATCACGGGCTGGAGATCGAGAACCGGGTCCGGGACGGCCTGCGCCGGGTGGCCCGGGACCTGTCGCTGCCGTTCGTCGTCACCAACGACTCGCACTACACCAGCCCCGACGATGCCACCGCGCACGAGGTGCTGCTCGCCGTGCAGACCAACGCGACGCTCGCCGACCCTGGCAGGTTCCGCTTCGAGGGCACCGGCTACTACCTGAAGAGCCCGCAGGAGATGCGGGCGGTCAGCACCGACGAGGAGTGGCAGGCGGGCTGCGACGCCACGGTGCAGATCGCCGAGCGGGCCGACGTCAAGTTCGCCAAGTCCAACCTGATGCCCAAGTTCCCCGTGCCGGAGGGCGAGACCGAGGAAAGCTGGTTCCGCAAAGAGGTCTGGCGCGGCATGGACCGCCGCTACCCCGACGGCTACGACGACCGGCGCCGCGACCAGGCCAGCTTCGAGATGGACGTCATGGTGTCCATGGGGTTCTGCTCGTACTTCCTTGTGGTCGCCGACTTCATCATGTGGGCCAAGCGCAACGGGATCCGCGTCGGCCCCGGGCGCGGCTCGGCAGCAGGCAGCCTGGTGTCCTACGCGCTGGGCATCACCGACCTCGATCCCCTCTACCACGGGCTGGTGTTCGAGCGGTTCCTCAACCCCGAACGCGTGTCCATGCCCGACATCGACATCGACTTCGATGAGCGCCGGCGCGGTGACGTCATCAGGTACGTGACCGAGAAGTACGGCGACGAACGGGTCGCCCAGATCATCACCTACGGCACCATCAAGGCCAAGGCCGCGGTGAAGGACTCCACCCGGGTGCTCGGGTTCCCCTACGCGCTGGGCGACCGGATCACCAAGGCGTTCCCGCCCGCGGTGATGGGCAAGGACATCCCGCTGGCCGGGATCTTCGATGCCGACCACCCCCGCCACGGCGAGGCCGGTGAGATCCGCGGGCTCTACGGGGCGGAGCAGGAGATCCGCCAGGTCATCGACACCGCGCGCGGGCTCGAAGGGCTGATCCGCCAGGCGGGCGTGCACGCCGCCGGCGTGATCATGAGCAGCGAGCCGATCATCGATCACATCCCGGTCTGGAAGCGGGAAGCCGACGGCGCGGTCATCACCCAGTTCGACTACCCGGCGTGTGAAGACCTCGGCCTGCTCAAGATGGACTTCCTCGGCCTGCGCAACCTCACCGTCCTGGACGACGCGGTGGCGGGCATCAAGGCCAACCGGGGCGCCGAGGTCAGCCTGGAAGACCTGCCGCTCGACGACCAGCCCACCTATGACCTGCTGGCGCGCGGCGACACCCTGGGCATCTTCCAGTTCGACGGCGGCCCGATGCGCGCCCTGCTGCGGAGCATGCGGCCGGACAACTTCGAGGACATCTCGGCGGTCGGTGCGCTCTACCGGCCCGGGCCGATGGGCGCCAACGCGCACAACGAGTACGCCGACCGCAAGAACGCGCGCAAGCCGGTGGTGCCACTGCACCCTGAACTGGCCGAGCCGCTCGCCGACATCCTGGGCGACACCTACGGGCTGATCGTCTACCAGGAGCAGGTCATGGCGATCGCGCAGCAGCTGGCCGGCTACTCGCCCGGCAAGGCGGACCTGTTGCGGCGGGCCATGGGCAAGAAGAAGAAGGAGATCCTGGACAAGGAGTTCGAGCCGTTCGCCGCGGGCATGCGGGAGAACGGGTACTCGGACTCGGCGATCAAGACGCTCTGGGACATCCTGGTCCCGTTCTCCGACTACGCCTTCAACAAGGCGCACAGCGCCGCCTATGGCCTGGTGTCCTACTGGACCGCCTACCTCAAGGCCAACTACCCGGCCGAGTACATGGCGGGCCTGCTCACCTCCGTCGCCGGAGACAAGGACAAGAGCGCGCTCTACCTGAACGAGTGCCGCCGGATGGGGATCACCGTGCTGCCGCCGGACGTGAACGCCTCGGCCGCCACGTTCACCCCCGTGGGCAGCGACATCCGGTTCGGGCTGGCCGCCGTGCGCAACGTCGGCACCGCGGTGGTGGACGCCATCGTCGCGGCCCGGAGCACTGAAGGCGCGTTCACCAGCTTCTCCGACTTCCTGAACAAGGTGCCGGTCAACGTGTGCAACAAGCGGGTCATCGAGTCACTGGTCAAGGCCGGTGCCTTCGACTCGCTCGGCCACCCGCGCAAGGGCCTCGTGCTCATCCACGAGCAGGCCATCGACACGGTGATCGACGTCAAGCGCAACGAGGCCATGGGCCAGGACTCGCTGTTCGGGCCGGACACCGAGACCGAGGCGACGTTCGAGGTCCCCGTGCCCGACGGCGACTGGGACAAGGCCACCCTGCTCGCGTTCGAGCGGGAGATGCTCGGCCTCTACGTCTCCGACCATCCGCTGCTCGGGGTCGAGCACATCCTCGCCAGCAGCACCGACTGCTCGGTCGCGCAACTGCTGTCCTCCGCCGCCGACGAGACAGAGCGCGGCCCGGCCGAGCGGAGCACACGGGGCGGCCGCGGCGACACTCAGCCGGTCACCGTCGGCGGGATCCTGTCCGGGGTGCAGCGCAAGGTCACCCGGCAGGGCAGCCCGTGGGCCGCGGCCACGCTCGAGGACCTCGAAGGCGCGATCGAGGTGCTGTTCTTCCCCGCCACCTACGCCGGCTGCGCCACCCAGCTCGCCGATGACGCGATCCTGCTCGTGAAGGGCAGGCTCGACCGCCGGGAGGAGTCGCCGAAGCTCATCGCGATGGAGGTGAGCGTGCCGGATCTGTCGGCGACCGGTAATGGCCCTTTCGTCGTGTCGCTCCCGGTGCAGCGGTGCGTGCCCGTCGTGGTGGAGCGGCTCCAGGAGGTACTGCGCAGCCATCCCGGGCTGAATGACGTGCACCTGCGGCTGTGCAACGGGCGCCGCACGACCGTGGTCAAGCTCGACGACAAGCTCCGGGTTAAGCCGTCACCAAGCCTGGTCGCCGACCTGAAGCAGCTACTCGGCCCTTCCTGCGTGGGTTAGCCCCGGCCGACGCCTGCTGGGGGCTTAGGCGTCCCTGCGCTGGAGCACGAAGATCGCCGCGGCCAGGAGCAGCACGGTCCAGGCGCAGAACACGCCGAACCCCTGCCACGCCGACAAGAGCTGGCCCGACGTGGGCTTGTCCTGGGTGACCAGCTGTCCCGCGATCGTGGGCAGGTAGGCGTGGACGTGCGCGCCCCAGCTGCTCGGCAGCAGCCCGGCCAGCGGGAAGATGACCAGCACCATACCGATCACCGCGGTGATCGCACCCGCGGTGTGCCGGATCAGGCCGCCGATGGCCAGGGCGAACAAGCCGAGCACGGTCAGGTACAGGCCGGAACCGACGACCGCCTGCAGCACACCGGGCTGGCTCAGCGACACCGTGATCGTGTGGTGCACGCTGACGGCGTGACCCGCCACCTGCCCACGGAGCGTCACGACATGCCCGTTCACCAGGGCCTGGCCGATAAAGAAGGACAAGAACGCGACGATCTCTCCGATGACGATCACGAGTGCGGCGAAGACCAGGCTCTTGGCGAGCATCACCGGGTAACGGCGTGGCACGGCGAGCAGCGCGGACCGGATCGCTCCGGAGGAGTACTCGCTGGTGATCACCAGCACGCCCAGCACGCAGATGGCGAGCTGGCCCAGGCCAAGACCGGTGCCCAGGATGAAGTTGACCGGGTCGGTGACGATCGAGGACGCGGCATTGCCGCGCCTGCCGTTGCTTATCGCGTTCAGAGTCAGCCAGGTGAACAGGGTGGTCAGCCCCAGGCTGACCACGACGAAGATGATCAGCGTCCAGACCGTGGACCTGACGGAGCGGATCTTCGTCCACTCGGCCAGCGCATAGCCGGCGAACCCCGAGCGGTGGGCCGGGATCGGGGCCGGGGCCTGGGCGCCCGGCGCGGTGCTAACGGTGCTCATTGGCTGCTCTCCGGGGACGTGACGCTGGCCGCCGGTTCCTGGGCCACCACGGGTGTGTCGCCGCCGTACTCGACGCTGCTGGCCGTCATCTCGATGAATGCCTCCTCCAGCGAGCCGAGCTGCGGGGTGAGCTCGTGCAGAACAATCCGGTTGGCGGCGGCGATCTCCCCGATCCGGGGCGCCTCCAGGCCGGTCACGCTTAGCGCCGCCGCCCGCCCTTCGGCCGGGTCCTGCGCTATGGCCTTGCCGCCCTCGGCGGCGATCAGGTCCGCGAGCGTACCTGCATCCGGCGAGCGCACCAGCACGGTCTTTTCCGAACTCCGCTCGATGAACTCCCGCGTCGAGCTTTCGGCGATCAGCTTCCCCTTGCCGATCACGATCAGGTGGTCCGCGGTCACCGCCATCTCGTTCATCAGGTGGCTGGACACGAAGATCGTGCGCTGCTCCGAGGCCAGGTGCTTCATCAGGTTCCTGATCCACAGGATCCCTTCCGGGTCCAGCCCGTTGACCGGCTCGTCAAGCAGCAGCACGGACGGGTTGCCGAGCATCGCCGCCGCGATGCCGACCCGCTGGCTCATGCCCAGCGAGTATCCGCGGACCCGCTGGTTCGCCACCTCGCGCAGGCCTACCAGGTCGAGCACCTCGTCCACCCGGCGGCGTGGCAGGCCCTGGGTCTGCGCCAGGAAAAGCAGGTGGTTGCGCGCGCTCCGGCCCGGATGCATCGCCTTGGCTTCGAGCAGTGCACCGACCGTGCGCAGCGGCTGGGCAAGCTGGGCGTACGGCTTGCCGTTGATGGTCGCGGTGCCGGTGTTCGGCCGGTCCAGGCCGAGCACCAGCCGCATCGTGGTCGACTTGCCCGCGCCGTTCGGTCCCAAGAACCCGGTCACCCGGCCGGGCTCGACCTTGAAGGACAGGTGGTCGACCGCGAGCTTGTCTCCGTAGCGCTTGGTGAGATCCTGTGCCTCGATCACGTGGTATCCCTCGTCTTGGCCCACCCGTCCCCCCGAATCGGACGAGCGGTACACAATCGCGCACCACCGTAGCAAGGTTTACTTAATGGCTACCAAGGTGGCCGCCAGTGTGCCGGCTTTCAGGCCAGTGGTACCCCGGTGGCCCTGCCCGCGACAGGCTCAACTGTGGGCATCGACCTGGGGCTGTCGCACTTCGCTGTCTTGTCGGACGGCCGGAAGATCGCGGCACCGAAGTTCCTGCGCCGGGCGGAGAAAATGCTCAAGCGCCGGCAGCGGGACCTGTCCCGCAAGCAGAAAGGCTCGGCGAACCGGGACAAGGCCCGGGTCAAGGTCGCCCGCGCGCACGCCCGGGTGGCCGATGCCCGGCGCGACTTTCACCACCAGCTGTCCACGGCGCTGATCCGCGACAACCAAGCGGTCGCCGTGGAAGACCTGGCGGTGAAGGCACTGGGACGGACCCGGCTGGCCAAGTCCATCCACGCCGCCGGGTGGGCATCGTTCGTGGCCACGCTGGAGTACAAGGCCCGGCTGCACGGCCGCCAGTTCCACCGGATCGGCCGGTTCACCCCGACCTCGCAGACCTGCTCGGCCTGCGGGGCCAAAGACGGCCGTAAGCCGCT
This sequence comes from uncultured Actinomycetes bacterium, assembly GCA_963706115.1. Taxonomy (GTDB): domain Bacteria; phylum Actinomycetota; class Actinomycetes; order Streptosporangiales; family Streptosporangiaceae; genus DASXKD01. The sequence continues at coordinate 11,962 of CAVPMG010000019.1, forward strand.
GCACGTGCGCGCCTGGCGGTGCCGGGGTGCGGGGCGTGGCTGGACCGGGACATCAACGCGGCGGTCAACGTCGCCCAGGCCGCCGGGCTGGCGGTGACAGCCTGCCAAGCGCAGGTAAGACCAGGGCTTGCCCTGGCGCAGCGCGGTGAAGCAGGAACCCACCCGACCTCACACCGGGACGCGGCGTGACAGGCGGGAATCTCCGCCCTTCAGGGCAGAGTGGATGTCAACAAACGGCTGCTGCGCCGGTTCCTAGGCGTGTCGCGTACGCTGCTGCCGACCATGTCTGTGCCAATTCCCTTCCCCGACCCGGCCCGAGGCGACGACGCCGTGCGCTCCTGGTGGTTGCGCGACGGGGTGCGCGCCGCCGTCGCGGCGCTGGCGGTCGCCATCGGCACGGTGGCGCTCGGCGTGCTTGCCGGGCTTGGCTGGGCCGCGGTGGCGCCGCGGCCGCTGCTTGTGATGACATCCCCGGGGGCGGCCGCCCTTGTCAATACCGAAACGAGTGCCTTCATCGCGGCCGACGCGGCGTTCTGCCTGGTGTGCGTGGCCGGGGGAGTGGTGTCCGGTGTGCTGGGCTACCTGTTCGCGGTGCGCAGGTACGGGCCGCTGGCCATGGCCGGGCTGATCGCAGGGGCGCTCGGCGCCGCCTTCGTGGCCCGCTGGGTGGGGGAACAGTCCGGGCTCGCCACGTTCCAGCACCTGCTCGCTACGCTGCCGACCGGCGCGACGTTCCGTGACTCGCTGGCGCTCGGTGCGAGTGGTGCGCTCGCCGTATGGCCGCTGGCCGCCGCCGTGACCGCGGGCGGCCTCGAACTGCTGCTCAGCCCGGGCCGCCATCGCGCCAGACGCGGTGCCAGCCCGGGGGAGCGCTCCCCCGAAACCCCCCGCTGGCCTTGAGGCCCTGCTGGCCCGGGGAGCGACCCCCCGGAACCCCCCGGTGGCTCAAGGCCCCGTTCCTTCGTCACGGAGCCTTGGCCCTGCCGCCGGGGAGCGCCCCCGGAACCCCCCGTGGCTCAAGGCCCCGTTCCTTCGTCACGGAGCCTTGGCCCTGCCGCCGGGGAGCGCCCCCGGAACCCCCCGCTGGCTCAAGGCCCCGTTCCTTCGTCACAGGGCCTTGGCCCTGCTGGCCCGGGGGAGCGACCCCCGGAACCCCCCGCTGGCTCAAGGCCCCGTTCCTTCGTCACAGGGCCTTGGCCCTGGTGGTGAGGGTTAGCGATTTCGTGGATGAGTGTGGTCTCTCGCTATGCGGACGGTTCCACGGCCTCGGGGGGTGGCTCCATAGACTGGGCGGGTGCTCTCAGTTATCGATCTTCGCGGGCAGCCAGCCGTCGCTATGACCAGGGAGAAACTCGCCGGCGTCCTGCCGCGCGCGGCGCTGGACACCGGGGTCGCCCTGGAGCGGATCCGGCCGGTCTGCGAGGACGTGCGGGACCGTGGGGCAGCCGCGGTCCGGGAGTACACGGCCCGCTTCGACGGGGTCGACCTGGCCACCAGCAGGGTTCCGGCGCGGGCGCTGGCCGATGCCCTCGCCACCCTCGGCCCGCAGTTGCGGGCCGCGCTGGAGGAGATGATCCGGCGGGTGCGGCCGGTGCACGAGGCACAGCGTCCCGCCGACCACGTCACGGTGATCGGCGACGGTGCGCGGGTCACCGAGCGGTACGTCCCGGTGGACCGCGCCGGGGTGTACGTGCCGGCGGGCACGGTGCCGCTGCCGTCTTCGGTGATCATGAATGTGATCCCGGCACAGGTCGCCGGGGTCGGCCGGATCGCGGTCGCCTCGCCGCCCCGCCGGGACTGGGATGGCCTGCCCGCCCCCGCCATCCTGGCCGCCTGCGCGCTGCTCGGTATCGAGGAGGTCCACGCGGTGGGGGGCGCCCAGGCGGTCGCCATGTTCGCCTACGGCACCGCCGACTGTGCTCCGGTGGACGTGGTCACCGGGCCCGGCAATGCCTACGTGACCGCGGCCAAGCGGTTGCTGGCCGGCACCGTCGGGGTGGACGCCGAGGCGGGCCCGACCGAGATTGCGATCATCGCCGACCACACCGCCGACCCGCGGTTCCTCGCGGCCGACCTGGTCGCCCAGGCCGAGCACGGCCCGCTGGCCGCGTGCCTGCTGATCACCACCGACTCAGGGCTCGCCGAGCGCACCGAGGCCGAACTGGCCCTGCAGGTTGCCTCGACCCGGCATCAGGACACGGTGCGGGAGGCCCTCGCGGGACAGTCCGCCTGCGTGCTCGTGGACGACACCGCTGCCGCGCTGGCGGTCTCGGATGTGTGGGCACCCGAGCACCTGGAGATTCAGACGGCGGACGCGGCAGGCCTCGCCGCGCGGGTCCGCAACGCCGGTGCCGTCTTCGTCGGCCCGTATGCGCCCGTCTCGCTGGGCGACTACCTGGCCGGGTCCAACCACGTGCTGCCCACCGGCGGCACCGCCCGGCACACGGCCGGGCTTTCCGTGCTCGCCTTCATGCGCGGCATCCACGTGGTGGAGTACTCGGCCGCGGCGCTCGCGGAGGCGGCCCCGTACATCGACGTCCTCGGCGGTGCGGAGGACCTCGCCGCCCACGTCGCCGCGGTGCGCGCCCGCATCCGTGTTGGCCTGGGGGAGCACTCCGCCTCCCCGGGGGCAAGCACCCGGACCCCAGGGCCCTGGAACCCCCCGGCGGCCTCCGGCCCGGTTCCTCCGTCACCGGGCTTGGGCCCTGCGGGCCTGGAGGGGCGGCACCCCTCGGCCGGGCCGCCGATCCGGCCGGACCTGGCCGGCCGGTCCCCGTACGGGGCACCGCAGCTGGACGTGCCGGTGCGGCTCAACACCAACGAGAACCCCTTCCCGCCGCCTCCGGCGCTGGTCCAGGCGATCACAGGTGCCGTCGCCGGTGTGGCGGGCTCGCTCAACCGCTACCCCGACCGGGACGCGATGGCGCTCCGGGCCGAACTCGCCGCCTACCTCGGGCACGGCCTGACCGCGCGGCAGGTCTGGGCGGCCAACGGGTCCAACGAGATCATCCAGCAGTTGCTGCAGGTGTTCGGCGGCCACGGCCGGTCCGCGCTCGGTTTTGAGCCCTCCTACGCCATGCACCCGCTGATCTCGCGGGCCACCGGCACCCGGTGGATCAGCGGCGCCAGGGAAGACGACTTCGGCCTGGACGCCGACCGGACCGTGCGCGCGGTCGCCGAACACCAGCCCGATCTGGTGTTCCTCACCTCACCGAACAACCCGACCGGCACCGGGCTGCCGCTGGCCGTGATCGAGGCGGTCTGTGAGGCTGCCCCGGGCATGATCGTGGTGGACGAGGCCTACGCCGAGTTCGCCAGGGAAGGCACGGGCACCGCGCTGGCGCTGCTGCCCCGCTTCGGCCGGCTGGTGGTCACCAGGACCATGTCCAAGGCGTTCGCGCTGGCCGGTGCCAGGGTCGGCTACCTGGCCGCGGACCCGGGCGTGATCGACGCGCTGCTGCTCGTCCGGCTGCCCTACCATCTGTCCGCGCAGACCCAGGCAACGGCGCGGGCCGCGCTCGCACATGCCGACGGCCTGCTCGCCACCGTGGCCGACCTGCGCGCCGAACGGGACAGCCTGGTGGACTGGCTGCGCGGGCGCGGGCTCGCCGCGGCGGACTCGGACGCCAACTTCGTCCTGTTCGGCAGGTTCGGCGACTCCCATGCCATCTGGCAGGCCCTGCTGGACCGCGGCGTGCTCGTCCGCGAGGTCGGCCCGCCCGGCTGGCTGCGGGTGAGCATCGGTACCCCCGCCGAGATGACCGCCTTCCGCGACGCCCTGGCCGACGTACTCGACAACACGCAAGGCCCCGGCCCGGTGACGGAGGAGCCGGGCCGGAGGCCACCGGGGGGTTCCAGGGGGGTCGCCCCCCCGGGCCAGCAGGGTGGTGCCGCTCAATGAACAGAACCGCCCGGGTGGAGCGGGCGACCAAGGAGACCAAGATCCTGGTGGAACTCGGGCTCGACGGCACCGGCACGTCCGCGGTGCGCACCGGCGTCCCGTTCTTCGACCACATGCTTGCCCAGCTGGCCAAGCACGGCCTGCTCGACCTGACGGTGCAGGCCGAGGGGGACACCGAGATCGACGCGCACCACACGGTCGAGGACACCGCGCTCGCCCTCGGCCAGGCGCTGCGCGAGGCGCTCGGCGACAAGGCGGGCATCACCCGGTTCGGCGACGCCGTGGTCCCGTTGGACGAGACGCTGGCCAGAGCGGCCGTGGACCTGTCCGGCAGGCCCTACTGCGTGCACGACGAACCGGACGGCATGGCGCCGCTGATCGGCACCTACGACACCACGCTCACCCGGCACTTCTTCGAGTCCCTCACCGCGACGGCGGGCATCTGCCTGCACCTGTCTGTGACCGGCCGCAACCCGCACCACCTGGTTGAAGCACAGTTCAAGGCGGTGGCCAGGGCGCTGCGCGCCGCCGCGGCACCCGATCCGCGCTCACCGGGCGTGCCCAGCACGAAGGGCGTTCTGTGACGGCACGCCGCCCCACCGTCGTCGTGCTGGACTACGGTTCTGGAAACCTTCGTTCGGCAGAAAGAGCCCTTGCCCGCGCCGGAGCGGACGTTGCGGTGACCGCGGACTGGGATGCCGCGATGGCCGCCGACGGATTGGTGGTGCCCGGCGTGGGTGCGTTCGCGGCGTGCATGGCAGGGCTGCGGGCCGTCGAAGGCGAGCGCGTGATCGACCGGCGGCTGGCTGGCGGGCGCCCGGTCCTCGGCATCTGCGTGGGCATGCAGATCCTGTTCGCCGAGGGAATCGAGCACGGCGTGCAAACCGAGGGCTGTGGCCAGTGGCCCGGGCTGGTGGAGCGGCTGGACGCGCCGGTGCTGCCGCACATGGGCTGGAACACCGTGCTCGCGCCGCCGGAGTCGACGCTGTTCGCCGGGATCGGGCCGGACGAGCGGTTCTACTTCGTGCACTCCTACGCGGCCACGGCGCTGCCACTAGGCAGCACACCATATATGGCCGCGCCGCTGATCACGTGGGCCACCCATGGCGTGCCGTTCGTTGCCGCGGTGGAGAACGGCCCGCTGATGGCGACTCAGTTCCACCCGGAAAAATCCAGCGACACCGGCGCGAAGCTGCTGTCCAACTGGCTGGGGACGTTGCTATGACCTTGACCCTGCTGCCCGCCGTGGACGTGGCGGATGGCCAGGCGGTACGGCTGGTGCAGGGCGCCGCCGGGACCGAGACCAGCTACGGCGATCCGCTGGCGGCGGCGTTGGCCTGGCAGTCCGCCGGGGCGGCCTGGATCCACCTCGTGGACCTGGACGCGGCGTTCGGCCGCGGCTCCAACGCCGCGCTGCTCGCCGAGGTGGTGGGCCGGCTGGACGTGGCGGTCGAATTGTCCGGCGGGATCCGCGACGACGAATCGCTCGCCGCGGCGCTGGCCACCGGGTGTGCCCGGGTGAACGTGGGCACCGCGGCGCTGGAGAGCCCCGGCTGGGTCAGGGCCATCATCGCCGAGCACGGCGAACGGATTGCCGTCGGCCTGGACGTGCGCGGGACCAGGCTCGCCGCACGGGGCTGGACCCGTGAGGGCGGCGACCTGACGGAGACGCTGGCCCGGCTGGACGGTGACGGCTGCCGCCGGTTCGTGGTCACCGACGTCACCAAGGACGGCACGCTGACCGGGCCGAACCTGGATCTGCTGCGTTCGGTGTGTGCACGCACCGAGCGGCCTGTCATCGCCAGCGGCGGCGTGTCCAGCCTGGACGACCTGCGGGCGATCGCCGCGCTCACCCCGCTGGGGGTGGAGGGCGCCATTGTGGGCAAGGCGCTCTACGCGGGAGCATTCACCCTGGAGCAGGCCCTGGAGGCGGTGAAACAGGCATGACACGTAAGGTCTCGACCCGGACCACGTGGGAGCCGGTGGTCGGATACAGCAGGGCGGTCGCGGCGGGTGACTTCATTTTCGTGTCCGGCTGCACCTCCGTGGTTGACGGGGTGTTCGTGCACGCGGGAGACGCGCGCGCGCAGACCGCGCAATGCATCGCCAACGTGGCGAGTGCGCTGGAACAGCTCGGCGCGAGCCTCGCCGACGTGGTGCGGACCCGGATGTTCGTCACCGACATCTCGCGCTGGGAGGAGTACGGCCTGGCTCATGGCGCGGCCTTCGGCGAGACCATGCCCGCCACGTCCATGGTTGGCATCGCCGCGCTCGTGGACCCCCGGATGCTCATCGAGGTCGAGGCGGTCGCCTACAAGCCCGGGGTGGGTGGGTGAGTGTCGCCACCCGGGTGATCCCGTGCCTGGACGTGGACGCCGGGCGGGTGGTCAAGGGGGTCAACTTCGAAGGTCTGCGCGACGCGGGTGACCCGGTCGAACTCGCCGCCGCCTACGACGCCCAGGGCGCCGACGAACTCGTCTTCCTCGACATCACCGCCTCAAGCGGTGGCCGGGAGACCACCTACGAGGTGGTGCGGCGCACCGCCGAGCAGGTGTTCATCCCGCTCACCGTCGGCGGCGGCGTGCGGACCACGCAGGACGTGGACCGGCTGCTGCGGGCGGGTGCGGACAAGGTGTCGCTGAACACCGCCGCCGTCGCCCGGCCGGAGTTGCTCGCCGAGGCGGCGCAGCGGTTCGGATCGCAGTGCATGGTGCTGTCGGTGGACGCCCGGCGCGCGTCCGCCAGCGGCCTGCCCAGCGGGTTCGAGGTGACCACGCACGGCGGGCGCCGCGGCACCGGCATCGACGCGGTGGCCTGGGCCGCACGGGCCGTGGGCCTCGGCGTCGGGGAGATCCTGCTCAATTCCATGGACGCAGACGGCACCAAGGCCGGCTTCGACCTGGAGATGATCAGGGCCGTCCGGACCGCGGTGACCGTCCCCGTCATCGCCAGCGGCGGCGCCGGGGAACTCGCTCACTTCGCGCCCGCAGTCGATGCCGGTGCGGACGCCGTGCTGGCCGCCAGCGTGTTCCACTTCGGGCAGCTACGGATCGCCGACGTGAAGGCGGCGCTGCGGGCCGCCGGGCACCGCGTGCGCTGACATCCCGGGCGCCCCCGCGTCCTGGGCCGCGCCGTCAGGCGGCGGTCAGCGCCGCCCCGACGATGCCGGCGTCGTTGAGCATGGCGGCCGGGACCACCTTGGCCTGCAACTTTCCCAGCAGCGGCAGGAACTTGTCCGACTTCCTGCTCACCCCGCCGCCCACGATGAACAGCTCCGGCCAGAGCAGCGCCTCGAGGTGGCTCATGTACTCGTCGACCCGGCCCGCCCACTGCGCCCAATCCAGGTCGTGCTGTTCCCTGGCCCGCTCGGAGGCGCGTTTCTCCGCGTCCTTGCCGCGGATCTCGATGTGGCCGAACTCGGTGTTCGGCACGAGCAGCCCGTGGGTGAACAGCGCGCTGCCGATGCCGGTGCCAAAGGTCAGCATGACTACGGTGCCCTCATGCCCCACCCCGGCACCGAACTTCATCTCGGCCAGGCCGGCCGCGTCGGCGTCGTTGATGACGTGGCACTCCAGCCCGGTCGCCGTGCCGAACAGGTCGCAGGCGTCCACCCCGATCCAGGACGCGTCGAGGTTGGCCGCGGTACGGATGACGCCGTTGGTGACCACGCCGGGGAAGGTGATGCCGGCCTTGCCCGACCAGCCGAACTCGGCCGTCAGGCCGCGCACCGCCTCCGCGACGGCCTTGGGCTTGGCCGGCTGCGGGGTGAGTACCTTGATCCGCTCGCGGGTCAGGGCGCCCTCAGCCACGTCCACGGGCGCCGCCTTGATCCCCGAGCCGCCGATGTCGACTCCCAGAACTTCCACCGCGCGCCTTCCCTCCCTCTGGTCCGCGGCTGGCCGCGGCGCTGGCGGGCTCGTGCCGTCAGTCTGCTACACGCCCCGGCGTGCGGTGCCAAGCTGGCGGACCGCGTCGGCGTTGCCATCGAGCCGCACCCGGGCGGCACCGGTCCGGCCCATCGCCCACATCATCAGCTCCGCCGGGTGTCCGGTCACCGTGACCACCGGGGTCCGTGCCCTTGCCGTCATTCTCACCTGCTGCTGGCCCGCCTCGGTATTCAGGTCGTCCCTGGCCAGTTCCACCCCCACCGGCGAGCGGCGGAACAGCAGCTTGCTGTGCTGCAGCCGCTGCCAGAGCGCCTCGGTCAGGCCGCCCTTCAGCTTGCGGGGCTGCCAGCCGTCCGCCCCGCGGCGTACGTCCTCGTGATGGACGAAGAACTCCACCATGTTGAGCCGCTCGTCCATGCCGGGCAGCCGGAACACCGACAGCGGCGGTGGCCCGGTGCGGATCAGCTCCACCAGGCGCGGGAAAGGGGTCTGATGGGACAGGGCCTCGTTCACCCGCCGGGTGTGGCCTGCCAGCGGTCCGCCCATCAGGCCGGCCGCCGCGTCCGGCCGGCGCTCCCTGAGCACCAGGTGCGCGGCGAGGTCACCGGTGCGCCAGCCCTCGCACAGCGTCGGCGCGTCCGGTCCGGTCTCGTCCAACAGGGCGCACACGGCCGCACGCTCGTCGCTGGCATAGCTCACCCCGCGATGGTACGCCCTTGCCTGCCCCGCGATCCGCCGCTGTAAAGCCCAAGGCCACGTGACGAAGGAACGGGGCCTTGGGCCATCGGGGGGTTCCAGGGGGTCGCCCCCCTGGGCTAGCACTTGGGGTCCAGGGGCGGCTTGCCGCCCAGGCCAACTCCGTAGGATCGGGGGATGACGAAAGGAGGCCAGGTGTGACGCAAGGTGCCGTCCGCCCGTCCGCGCTGGACCCTGCGATCGCCGCTCGGCTCAAGCGCGACGCTAACGGGCTGGTCGCCGCGATCGCCCAGCAGCACGACACCGGAGAGGTGCTCATGCTGGCCTGGATGGACGACGAAGCGCTGCACCGGACGCTGTCCACCGGCCGGTGTACCTACTGGTCGCGCAGCCGGGGTGAGTACTGGGTCAAGGGCGAGACCTCGGGCCACGTGCAGCGAGTGATCGCCGTCGCGCTCGACTGCGACGGCGACGCCGTGCTTGTCAAGGTTGACCAGTCCGAGGGTGCCTGCCATACCGGCGACCGGACCTGTTTCGACGCGGGTCCGCTGGAGCTGACCGCCCCGTGACCGCATTGCGGGGCGGAGTATCCGCCGAAAGCAGGCCCGCCGGGGCGCTGCCCGGGTCCCGGCGGGAGTACGTGCTCAGCCTTGCCCTCGGTGCGGCGGGCGCTGGCGTCGTGCTGCTGTCGGCCAGGCAGGGCTGGGCGCGCGTGTCCACCCCCGCCCCGGCACCGTTGCCCGCCAGCGTGGTGCCGGTCAGCGGCCAGGACCTCGTTCCGCTGGCCGGCGCGCTGGCCCTGGCCGCGCTGGCCAGCCTCGCCGCGGTCATCGCCACCAGGGGCCTGGCCCGTCGGCTGGCCGGGCTGCTGATGGCGGCCTTCGGCGTGGTCATCGCCGTGGCTGTCTGCCTTCCGCTGGCCGCCTCCGACGTCCGCGGTGCGGCGCGGGTCACCGCCGTCTCACAGGCGGGTTCGGCCACGGCGGGCGGTGCCGCCGGGGTTTCGCCCGGGGCCGTACCCGGCGGCGGCGCGGCGCCGGGGATCACCGCCCTGGGCCACGTCACGATGACGGCGGCGCTGTGGCGGCCGGCCGCGGTGGCCGGTGCGCTGATAATCGTCGCCGCGGGCCTGCTTGTGTCGTGGCGCGGCGCGCGCTGGCCGGTCATGTCCAGCCGGTACGAGCCACCTGAGCAGGCCGGACGCAAGCCGGCCGCGGACAGCGCCGCGCTGTGGGACGCCCTGAGCAGCGGCGCCGATCCGACGGTACTGGCCCGGGGGAGCGACCCCCCGGAACCCCCCGGTGGCCTCAGGCCCCGTTCCTCCGTCACGGGCCCTGGGCCGCTGGCCCGGGGGAGCGACCCCCCGGAACCCCCCGGTGGCCTCGGCCCGGTTCCTCCGTCACGGCGGCCCTAGGGCCGCTGGCCCGGGGGAGCGACCCCGCTGAACTCCCTGGTCGCGCTGGGGGAGAAGGCGGGCGGCACGGGCCGGACTGAACTTCACCGGCGGCTGGCGTTACGCTCGTAGGTGTTACTGGCTGGCGAAGCACGGGCCGCCCGGCCTCGCAGCGGGCGTGCCCGGCCGGAGGTGAGCGGTGAGCGCAGCGGAACCGGGCAGGTGGCTACGGCGCCGTCCGCGTAGCCGCCAAAGCGTGCGCCGTCCGGCGCCGGTGCGCCTGGTGACCAGGCTGGTAGTGGCGCAGGCCGCCGCGGCGGCCGCGGTCGGCCTGGCGTTCAGCCGGCGGCACCTGCCGTCCGTGCTCATCACCCTTGCGCTGGTGATTTCGCTGTGCTTGCTCGCATTCCTGGTCAGATCGGGCGCCAGGGGCGCGTGGCTGACCGCGGTGGGGTTCGAAAGCGTGTTCTTCGTGTATGGGGTGTCCAGGTTCATCGTCGCCCGATACGTCGGCGGCACACTGTTCGCGTTGGTCGTAGCCGGCACTTTGCTCCATCCCGCCGTGGCGCGGGCTTACTCGGCCGTGCCGGGCGGACTGTCCGGCCATGAGCGTGGTGAGGTGGGCTTTGCTGATGCCACAGGCGAGACGTTCGGCGAACACGCCGCTGGCTGACCGGCGGGGAGGGTGCGTGCCGGGGCACGGCACCCGTCCGGCTACCATCACCCGAAGCAAGGCATCCGACCCGAGGGGATAGCGGACCGCGTGAGCGTGCTCAACGAGATCCTGGAAGGCGTGCGCACCGATCTGGCCGCCCGCCAGCGGCAGACGCCGCTGGAGCGGCTCAAGGAGATCGCCAGGCAGGCGGCTTCCCCCCGGGACGCAGTCGCCGCGCTTAGTGGCCAGGACGTGGCCGTCATCGCCGAGGTCAAGCGCGCCAGCCCGTCCAAGGGCACGATGGCGGCGATCGACGACCCGGCGGCGCTCGCCGCTGACTACGAGGCCGGTGGGGCGAGCGTCATCAGCGTCCTCACCGAGCCCCGCCACTTCGGCGGCAGCCTGGAAGACCTCGCCGCGGTCAGGGAGCGAGTGGCCGTACCGGTGCTGCGCAAGGACTTCGTCATCAGCTCCTACCAGCTCTGGGAGGCCCGCGCACACGGCGCCGACATGGTCCTGCTGATCGTGGCCGCGCTGGAGCAGAACGCCCTGGTGTCACTGGTCGAGCGGGCCATGTCGATCGGGCTCGTGCCCCTGGTGGAGGTGCACACCGACGCGGAAGTCGTGCGCGCGGTGGAGGCCGGAGCCAAGATCGTCGGCGTGAACGCGCGCGATCTGACCACTCTGGAGGTGGACCGGGGGGTTTTTGCGCGGCTCGCCCCGCTGATCCCCAGTCACGTCATCAAGATCGCGGAATCGGGGATCCGGGGACCGCGGGACCTGTTCGCCTACGCGGCCGCCGGGGCGGACGCCGTGCTGGTGGGGGAAAGCCTGGTCACCGGCAAGGACCCACGATCAGCGGTGGCCGACCTGGTGACCGCGGGCTCCCACCCGGCACTGCGTGGCGACCGCCCATGAGCGGTAGCGGCGACACGGCCGGGTCCGCCCCTGCGCCCGGCTCCGCCGCGCTGGCGGAGGTGCCCGACGCGGGCGGTCATTTCGGCGGTTACGGCGGGCGGTTCGTGCCCGAGTCGCTCATCTCCACCCTGAACGAACTGGATGCCCAGTACGCGGCCGCCAAGGCCGACCCGGCGTTCCATGCCGAACTCGAGGCGCTGCTCCGCGGTTACGCGGGCCGGCCGACGCTGCTCACCCGGGCGTCCCGGTTCTCCGCCGCGGCCGGGTGCGAGGTGCTGCTCAAGCGTGAGGACCTGACCCACACCGGCTCGCACAAGATCAACAATGTGCTCGGCCAGGTGCTGCTGGCCAGGCGGATGGGCAAGACCCGGGTGATCGCCGAGACCGGCGCCGGGCAGCACGGGGTGGCCACCGCCACGGCCTGTGCACTGTTCGGCCTGGACTGCGCCGTGTACATGGGCGAGGAGGACACCCACAGGCAGGCGCTGAACGTGGCCCGGATGCGGATGCTCGGCGCGGAGGTCATCCCGGTCACGATCGGCACCCGCACACTCAAGGACGCCATGAACGAGGCGTTCCGCGACTGGGTCACCACGGTCGCCAGCACGCACTACTGCATCGGCTCGGTCGGCGGCCCGCATCCGTTCCCGGTGATGGTCAGGGACTTCCAGCGGATCATCGGCGTCGAGGCGCGCCAGCAGGTACTTGACCTGGCCGGGCGGCTGCCCGACGCGGTGATCGCCTGCGTCGGTGGCGGTTCCAACTCGATCGGCATCTTCCACGCCTTCCTGCCGGACTCCTCCGTCGCCCTGATCGGCTGCGAGGCTGGCGGCGACGGGCTGGACACCGGCAGGCACGCGGCGACGATGGTGGCCGGGTCTGACGGCGTGCTGCACGGCATGCGGACCCGGGTGCTGCAGGACCAGGACGGCCAGACGCTCACCACCCACTCGATCTCCGCGGGCCTGGACTATCCCGGGGTCGGCCCCGAGCACGCCTGGCTCGCCGCCAGCGGCCGGGCCAGCTACCGGGCGATCACCGACGACCAGGCCATGGAGGCCTTCTCGGTGCTGTGCCGGACCGAGGGGATCATCCCCGCGCTGGAGTCCGCACACGCGCTGGCGGGCGCGCTGCAGGTGGGCAAGGAACTGGGCCCGGGCGCGCTGCTGCTGGTGAACCTGTCCGGCCGCGGTGACAAGGATGTCGCCACGGCCTCGAAATGGTTCGGGCACCTGAGCGCCGAGGCGCTCGACGCGGCGGTCAGCCAATGACCGCCGTCAGCGCGGCCTTCACCAAGGCCGCGGGGGAGGGCCGGGCGGTCCTCGTCGGGTACCTGCCGGCCGGTTTCCCCACGGTGGACGGGGCGATCGAGGCCGGCCGGGCGATGGCAGAAGCCGGTGCCGACGTGATCGAGATCGGCCTGCCGTACACCGACCCGCTGCTGGACGGCCCGGTCGTCCAGGCGGCCATGGACCGGGCGCTCGCCGGTGGGACCAGGCCCGCCGACGTGCTGCGCACCGTCGAGGCCGTGGCCGCCACCGGTGTTGCGGTGCTGGTCATGACCTACTGGAACCCGGTCGACCACTACGGCGTGAGCGCCTTTGCCCGGGACCTGGCCGCGGCCGGTGGTAGCGGGCTCATCACCCCCGACCTGACGCCGGAGGAGGCCGGGCCCTGGCTGGAAGCGGCCGCCGCGCACGACCTCGACCGGGTGTTCCTGGTGGCGCCCAGTTCCACCCCTGAGCGCATCGAGCTGATCACGAAGGTCTGTGCCGGGTTCGTCTACGCGGTGTCGGTCATGGGCATCACCGGAGCCAGGGACCGGGTCGGTGCGGCCGCGGCGGGCGTGGTGAGCCGGATCCGTGCGTGCACCGACCTTCCCATGGCGGTGGGGCTCGGCGTGCGGGACGGCGCCCAGGCCGCTGAGATCGCGAGCTTCGCCGACGGCGTGATCGTCGGCTCCGCGTTCGTGCAGCGCCTGCTGGATGCGCCGGACCTGGCCGCTGGCATCCAGGGAGTACGCGAACTGACCGGGGACCTCGCGGCGGGCGTCCGCCGCCCGGCCCGGACGGCCAAGGCCCAGTGACGGAGGAACGGGGCCTTGGCCAGCGGGGGGTTCCAGGGGGGTCGGCCCCCAGGGCAACACCGCCCGCTGATCTCACTCACTGCAACGGGTCATTCTGGTACCCGTGACGAGCAGGAATTTGTCTGCCTGCCGGAGTTTCGCCCCCCGGGCCAGGGGCACAAACGCACGGGTGGCGTAATCTGGATCTGATCCCGGAGCGGTAGCTCACAAGGCCGCCAGCCGCACCCCGGCGCCGCCCCGCGGCAGGGCCAATGTTGTCCCGAATCCGCACGCGAACGCGAATACGGACGAGACGACAGGAGTGCCGTGGCATCTCACGCTGCTCGCCGCCCTTTGGGCGGCTTCGCCGAGGCCCGCAGTGCCAGCCCGGGGGGACGACCCCCCGGACCCCCACGCGATGGTGCCGCTTCTGCACGGGCCCAGTCGCATGGCCTGGGTGCTGACCCGGAGGGGCGACCCCTCGGAGCCCTCCGCGAGGCCCGCGACCCTGCACCGGGCCCCGGGCTGTATGACGACCGGTATGAGCACGACGCTTGTGGCGTTGGGTTTGTCGCTGATCTGTCCGGGCGCAGGACCCATCACACCGTTGCCCAGGCGCTCACCGTGCTGCGGAACCTGGACCATCGCGGCGCCAAGGGCAGCGACCCGGACACCGGGGACGGGGCCGGCATCCTCACCCAGATGCCGGACGCCCTGTTCCGCGCCTCCTGCGGGTTCGATCTGCCCGCGGCGGGCAGCTACGCCGCCGGGCTGATCTTCCTGCCCACCGACGCCGCGCAGTGCGCACAGGCGCAGGCGGCGGTCGCCGAACTGGCGGCGCAGGAGGGGCTGTCCGTACTCGGCTGGCGGGATGTCCCGCACAACGCCACCCAATGCGGCAAGGGCGCGCGGGCCACGATGCCGCGGCTGGCGCAGTTGTTCGTCGCCGCATTGAAGGGGGATGGGGAGGCGGGTGGGGACACCGGGCTGGCCCTGGACCGGCGGGCGTTCTGCCTGCGTAAGCGGATAGAGCACGAGACCGGCCTGTACCCGGCCAGCTTGTCGTCCGCGACGATCGTGTACAAGGGCATGCTCACGGCGCTGCAGTTGCTGCCGTTCTACCCCGACCTGTCCGACCCTGCCTACACCTCGGCCCTGGCCCTGGTGCACTCCCGGTTCTCCACGAACACGATGCCGTCCTGGCCGCGCTCCCACCCGTACCGGTTCATCGCGCACAACGGCGAGATCAACACCGTGCGCGGCAACCGCAACTGGATGCGGGCCAGGGAGGCGATGCTGTCCTCCGGCCTGTTCCCCAAGGCGGCGGACGGGCGCGGGCTGGAGCGGCTGCTGCCGATCCTGACCGAGTCGGCCAGCGACTCCGCCAGCTTCGACGAGTGCCTGGAACTGCTCTACCTCGGCGGCCGGTCCGTGCCGCACGCGATCCTCATGATGATCCCCGAGCCGTGGGAGAACCACGAGGAGATGGACCCGGCACGGCGCGCGTTCTACCGGTTCCACGCCACGCTGATGGAACCCTGGGACGGCCCCGCGTGCGTGGCGTTCACCGACGGGACCGTGGCGGGCGCGGTGCTCGACCGCAACGGCCTGCGCCCGGGCAGGTACTGGGTGACCCAGGACGGCCTGGTGATCCTGGCCAGCGAGGTCGGCGTGCTCGACCTCGACCCGGCCACCGTGGTCCGCAAGGGGCGGCTGCAGCCGGGGCGGATCTTCCTCGCCGACACCGGCAGCCACCGCATCCTCGAAGACGCCGACGTCAAGGCGGCGCTGGCGGCCGAGCACCCGTACGCCGAGTGGCTGCACGCGGGCCTCATGCACATGGACGACCTGCCCGACCGGCACCGGGCGCTGCCCGGCACCGCGGAACTCATCACCCGGCAGCGGGCCAGCGGTTACACCGAGGAGGAACTGCGGCTGCTGCTGGGGCCGATGGCCACGGCCGGCGTAGAGCCGATCGGATCCATGGGCACCGACACCCCTCTCGCCGTGCTCTCCGACCGGCCACGGCTGCTGTTCGACTACTTCACCCAGCTTTTCGCCCAGGTGACCAACCCGCCGCTGGACGCGATCAGGGAGGAGCTTGTCACCTCGCTGGAGACCTCCACCGGCGGCGAGCAGAACCTGCTGGACCCGGGCCCGGCGTCGTGCCGCCAGATCGTGCTGCCCTACCCGGTGATCAGCGACAACGACCTCGCCAAGATCATCCACATCAACCACGACGGCAACCTGCCCGGCTTCGCCTCCTACGTGGCCGACGGCCGGTACCGGGTGGCCGGCGGCGGCGCGGCGCTGCGCGAGCGGCTGGCCGGGATCTGTGCCGAGGTGACGGCCGCGATCGAGGCCGGCGCCCGGATCGTGGTGCTGTCCGACCGGGGCGGCACCGATCCGGCCGGCGAGGTCGACCCGGCGCTCGCGCCGATCCCGTCGCTGCTGCTGTGCGGCGCGGTGCACCACCACCTGATCAGGGAGCGGACCCGGACCCGGGTGGGGCTCGTGGTGGAATGCGCCGACGCCCGCGAGGCGCACCACGTCGCGCTGCTCATCGGCTACGGCGCGGCCCTGGTCAACCCGTATCTGGCGCTGGAGTCCGTGCAGGACATGGTGCGCCGCGGGGTGCTGGAGAACGTGTCGGCGGACAAGGCGCCGGCGAACCTGATCAAGGCGCTCGGCAAGGGCGTGCTGAAGATCATGTCCAAGATGGGCGTATCGACCTGCGCCTCCTACCACGGTGCGCAGATCTTCGAGGCGATCGGCCTGGGCGATGAAGTGGTCAGCACGTGCTTCACCGGTACGACGTCACGGCTGGGCGGCGCCGGGTTCGACGTGCTCGCCGCCGAGGTGGCCCGCCGCCACACCAGGGCGTTCGGCGGCCGCGAGGCCGGGCTGGCACACCAGCGGCTGGAAACCGGCGGGGAGTACCAGTGGCGCCGCGACGGGGAACGGCACCTGTTCAACCCGGAGACCGTGTTCAAGCTCCAGCACGCCACACGGGCCAGGCGGTACGAGATCTTCAAGGAGTACACCCAGCTCATCGACGACTCAGCCACCCGGCTGATGACCCTGCGTGGGCTGCTGCGCATCCGGGGGGTGGACGTGGCCGCGGCCCGCCCACCGGTCCCGATCGAGGAGGTCGAGCCGGTCTCGGCGATCGTCCGCCGGTTCGCGACCGGCGCCATGTCCTACGGCTCCATCTCCGCCGAGGCGCACGAGACCCTGGCGATCGCGATGAACCGGCTCGGCGGCAAGTCCAACACCGGGGAGGGCGGGGAGGACCCGCGCCGGTTCGCCCGGGAGCCGAACGGTGATCTGCGCAGGTCCGCGGTCAAGCAGGTGGCCAGCGGCCGGTTCGGGGTGACCAGCGAGTACCTGGTCAACGCCGACGACCTGCAGATCAAGATGGCGCAGGGCGCCAAGCCGGGGGAGGGCGGGCAACTGCCCGGGCACAAGGTGTACCCGTGGATCGCGCAGACCCGCTACTCCACCCCCGGCGTCGGGCTCATCTCGCCGCCGCCGCACCACGACATCTACTCGATCGAGGACCTCGCCCAGCTCATCCACGACCTCAAGAACGCCAACCCGGCCGCCCGGGTACACGTCAAGCTGGTCGCCGAGGTGGGGGTCGGCACCGTGGCCGCCGGGGTGTCCAAGGCGCACGCCGACGTCGTGCTCATCTCCGGCCACGACGGCGGCACCGGGGCCGCGCCGCTGACCAGCATCAAGCACGCCGGGGCACCGTGGGAGATCGGCCTGGCCGAGACCCAGCAGACGCTGCTGCGCAACGGGCTGCGGGACCGGATCGTGGTCCAGGCCGACGGCCAGCTCAAGACCGGGCGCGACGTGGTCATCGCCGCGCTGCTCGGCGCCGAGGAGTTCGGCTTCGCCAGCGCGCCGCTCGTCGTGTCCGGCTGCGTCATGATGCGCGTCTGCCACCTGGACACCTGCCCGGTCGGCGTGGCCACCCAGAACCCTGAGCTGCGCAAGCGCTTCACCGGCCGGCCCGAGTTCGTGGTCAACTTCTTCGAATTCATCGCCGAGGAGGTCAGGGAGTACCTGGCCGCGCTGGGGTGCCGCACCCTGGAGGAGGCCGTGGGCCGGGCCGACCTGCTCGACACCGCGCAGGCGGTAGGCCACTGGAAGGCCGCGGGACTTGACCTCACCCCCGTGCTGCACGTGCCGGAACTGCCCGAAGGCGAGGCCAGGCACCACCGCACCAGCCAGGACCACGGCCTGGACCACGCGCTCGACAACACCCTGATCCAGCTCGCCGAGGGCGCCCTCGCCGACGCGACCCCGGTCACCCTTGACCTCCCGGTCCGCAACGTGAACCGGACGGTCGGGACGATGCTCGGCTACGAGGTGACCAAGCGGTGGGGCGGCGAGGGCCTGCCCGACGACACGATCACCGTCGCCTTCACCGGGTCCGCGGGCCAGTCGTTCGGCGCGTTCCTGCCCCGTGGCATCACCCTGCGGCTGGCCGGGGACGCCAACGACTACCTGGCGAAGGGGCTGTCCGGCGGGCGGATCGTGGTCGCCCCTGACCCGGCGGCCCCGTTCGCGGCCGAGACCCAGATCATCGCCGGCAACGTGATCGGCTACGGCGCGACCGGCGGGGAGATCTTCCTGCGCGGCGTCGTCGGCGAGCGGTTCTGCGTGCGCAACTCCGGTGCGGTCGCGGTCGCCGAGGGCACCGGGGACCACGGCTGCGAATACATGACCGGCGGCACCGTGGTGGTGCTCGGCCGGACCGGCCGCAACTTCGCCGCGGGCATGTCCGGCGGCACCGCCTACCTGCTCGACCCGGACCCGCGCCGGGTGAACACCGGCATGGCCGACCTGGAACCGGTGGACGCCGCGGACGCGGACCTGCTCCGCGGGCTGGTCGAACGCCATCACGCGGAGACCGGCTCGGTGGTGGCGGCGCGGCTGCTGACCGACTGGGACGCGGCGCTGCCCCGGTTCGCCAAGGTCATGCCGCACGACTACAAACGGGTGCGGGAAGCCGCCCGCCGCGCCGAACGCGAGGGCCTGGACGTCAACGAGGCCGTCATGGCCGCCGCGCACGGGTGAGGGGGCGTCATGGCTGATCCCAAGGGTTTCATGACCACGCCACGGGTGACCCCGGCCCGCCGCCCGGTGAGCGTGCGGATCTCGGACTGGCGCGAGGTCTACACCGAGTTCGGCACCGCGCGGCTGGAACTGCAGGCCGGGCGGTGCATGGACTGCGGCATACCGTTCTGCCACCAGGGCTGCCCGCTGGGCAACCTGATCCCCGAGTGGAACGACCTGGTCTGGCGGGAGGACTGGGCGGAGGCCGCCCGGCGGCTGCACGCCACCAACAACTTCCCCGAGTTCACCGGGCGGCTGTGCCCGGCGCCGTGCGAGAGCGCCTGCGTGCTGGGCATCAACTCCGATCCGGTGACGATCAAGCAGGTCGAGGTGGAGATCGCCGACCAGGCGATCGCGTCGGGCTGGGTGGCGCCCGAGCCGCCGGCCCTGCTGACCGGGCGCACGGTGGCCGTCGTGGGCTCCGGCAGGCCGGCCTGGCCGCTGCGCAGCAGCTCACCAGGGCCGGGCACACGGTGACGGTGTACGAGCGCGCGGAAGCGCCCGGCGGCCTGCTCCGCTTCGGCATCCCCGAGTTCAAGCTGGAAAAGCGGCACCTGGACCGGCGCCTGGCTCAGATGCGCGCCGAGGGCACGAAGTTCGCCTGCGGCGTCGACGTGGGCCGCGACGTGACCGCCGCGCAGTTGCGGGCCGAGCACGACGCCGTGGTGCTGGCCGGCGGCGCGACCATCCCCAGGGGCCTGCCGGTGCCCGGCGTGGACCTGGACGGGGTACACCAGGCCATGGAGTACCTGCCCGGGTCCAACCGGGCCGTCGCCCACGGCACCCAGCCGCCGATCAGCGCGTACGGCAGGCACGTGGTGATCATCGGCGGCGGCGACACCGGCGCCGACTGCCTCGGCACCGCGCACCGGCAGGGCGCGGCGTCGGTGACCCAGCTTGAGATCATGCCCAGGCCAGCGGATTCGCGCCCGGAGGCGCAGCCCTGGCCGACGTACCCGATGATCTACCGGGTGTCCAGCGCCCACGAGGAGGGCGGCGAGCGGGTGTACGCCGTGTCCACGCAGGAGTTCCTCGGCGACGGGCGGGGGCGGGTGCGAGCGTTGCAGCTCGTGGACGTGGAAGGCCCCGCCTCCCGCTTCGCGCCGGTTCCCGGTACAGAACGGCAGCTCAGGGCCGACCTGATCCTGCTCGCCATGGGGTTCACCGGGGCGGACCGGGCGGGGCTGCTCGACGACCTGGGCGTGGACATGGATGCCCGGGGGAACGTGGCCAGGGATGGCGCCTACGCCACGTCCGTCCCCGGCGTGTTCGTGGCCGGCGACATGGGCCGCGGCCAGTCGCTGATCGTCTGGGCGATCGCCGAGGGCCGGTCCGCGGCCGCCGCGGTGGACGCCTACCTGATGGGCTCGACCGCGCTGCCCGCGCCCATCCCGCCCACCGCCCGCCCGCTGACCTGACCCACCGGGCGGCGCTGCTGGACATCGGGCGGTGCGACCAGGGGGACCTGGTGGTCATCGTGACTGGCAGCCCACCGGGTACTCCCGGGCGCACCAACAGGCAAAGCCGGCTCGTGCCCCGGGTGGTGCCCCGGTGCCCCGGGTGGGACTCGAACCCACACTGCACGGTGTTTGAGACCGCGGACTCTGCCTATTGGTCTACCGGGGCTTGACCGGTTGTCTCCCCTGGAAAGAGGAGAGGCACGGCCGACGCCAATCTACCGCTTTGGGTACGCTCATGGCTGTGAGCCAGACACCCGTCCGCGTTGTGATCGCCGAAGATGAGGCGCTGATCCGGCTTGACCTGAAAGAGATGCTGGAGGAGGAAGGCTACGAGATCGCCGGCGAGGCGTCCGACGGGGAGCAGGCGGTCGAGCTCGCCGAAAAGCTGCGGCCCGATCTGCTGATCCTGGACGTCAAGATGCCGGTCTTGGACGGGATCTCCGCGGCCGAGCAGATCGCTGCCAAGTACATCGCGCCGGTGGTCATCCTGACGGCGTTCTCCCAGCGGGAACTGGTCGAACGGGCCCGGGACGCGGGCGCGATGGCCTACCTCGTGAAGCCCTTCACCAAGGCCGACCTGGTGCCCGCGATCGAGATCGCGGTCAGCCGCTTCCAGGAACTGTCGGCGCTCGGGGCCGAGGTGGGCACCTTGCGAGAGCGCTTGGAGGTGCGCAAGCTGCTGGACCGGGCCAAGGGCCGCCTGCAGGTGGACGCCGGCATGACCGAGCCAGAGGCGTTCCGCTGGATACAGAAGACGTCCATGGACCGCCGTGTCCCCATGCGCCTGGTCGCTGAGGAAGTAATGGCCGGCGTCCTGCCCGGTACTCCGGAGGAGAGCCCGGCGGACACCACGGCCACACCGGCGTCTCCCGCCGAGTGATCGCCGGGCTCGCGCAGCCACCTGGTGACGGCGGGAGCCTGAACCACCCGAAGACCCTGGGGATCATGAACCCTGCCGGGCCGGTGCGGTCTTGCCCGGCGAGGCGTTCCAGTCGAGAAGCTCGATGATGACGCCGTTGGGGTCGCGGACCTGGAAGGCACGCTCACCCCACTCCTCCGACCGCAGCGGCATGGTGATCGCGACGCCTTCGGACTGCAGCCTGGCCAGTTCGCCTTCCAGGTTGTCTACCTCAAAGGCCAGGATCAGCCCCGCGGCGTGGTCGTCGCGCTGATCGCCGGGCAGCATTTGCATGCCGCGGCGCAGGAACACCACGTTCATGCCGGTGTCGTCGCGGGCCAAGGACGCAAACCCGTCCGCCGACATCTCTTCACGGAACCCAAAATGGTCCGTGAGGAAGCCTGCGGAGGCGGCCACGTCGTCGACGTTCAGCGATACTGCCGAGGCGGTGATCTTCACGCTCGCTCCCTGGGCTCTGTGCCAGCGTTGTACTCTGTACAATGTACAGAGTACAACGTACAACAGCATGGAGGTGTTTCCGATTCCGCGCACCGGAGCTGGCGACCCGGCCCGCACCCTGCGACTGCTGTGGCGCGACCCGGCGGTCGTGCCCCGGCACGGCCCGCGCCAGGGCCTGACCGTCGACCAGATCGTCACGGCGGCCACGGCCCTGGCCGACGCCGAAAGCCTGGACGCGGTCACCATGCGGCGGCTCGCCGCCCATCTCGGGGTAGTGCCCATGACGCTGTACACCTACGTGCCCGGCAAGGCCGAGCTACTTGACCTGATGCTCGACGCGGCGTATCAGCGGATGCCCCGCGCCGATACCACCGGCCAGCCCTGGCGGCAGCGCGTTACGGCGATCGCCGCCGAGAACCGGGCACTGTTCGCGGCCCATCCCTGGGCTGCGGCGATCACTACGGGCCGCCCACCGCTCGGCCCCGGGCTGATGGCCAAGTACGAGCACGAACTGGCCGCGCTCGACGGCATCGGCCTGGATGACATCCAGATGGACGCCGCACTCACCCACCTGCTGACCTTCGTCCAGGCCTGGGCCCGCGCCGCCGCCGACACCGAGGCGACCCACCAGGACACCGCCATGGACGAGGAACAGTGGTGGGCTGCCAGCGGGCCCCTGCTTGAGAAGGTCCTCGGCCCCGGTGCCTACCCACTGGCCGCCCGCGTCGGAACGGCGGCAGGCACCGCCCACCGCGCGGCCTATGACCCGCAACACGCCTACGACTTCGGCCTGCAGACCATCCTCGACGGCCTGGCCGCCCTAATCGACCCCCGCGCCAGCTCTCTGCCCGCTCTCTAAAGGGAGCAAGGTGGCGGCGAGAAGGTGGGAGGCGCATCAGCTCCCGCACCAAGGGATCGGTGACCCGCAGGGGAGGCGGGTGAACAGCAAGCTCCCGCGCTAAAGGGCACTGGAAGACTTCCAGGGGAGTCGGGGGGTTCCGGAGGGTCGCCCCCCGGCTGGTACGACGGCCCATCGCGATGTTGCCAAAGGCAACGAGTAGGGGAGGCCGGCTCGAAAGCCCGGGGCCGCCTTTGGTGCCGTATCGGCCTTCCCCGGGTCGACACGTTCTCTACTCGGCCGCCCCGGGCTCTCGGCACCACCGTAGCGACCGTCAGGCGGGCCGCGCAAAGGCATCTACATTCCCCGGACAGAATGCCGTAAACGTCCGGTCGTGTGCGGTTTCCCCTGGTGGCGCAGGGCATGCGTGCCTCCACGCCTGGTCACGGGCTCAGGCCGAATCGCTGCCTGGAACGGCCCCGGGCGCGCGGCCCCGGACCCGGTCCATGAGCATGCAGGTGAGCCGCGAGGTGCAGACCCGGCGCCCGGCTTCGTTGGTGATGACGATCTCGTGCGTGGTGATCGTCCGCCCGCCGTACAGCAGGGTCGTCACGCCGGTCACCAGGCCGTCGGTCGCGGCACGATGGTGGGTCGCGTTGATCTCGACACCGACCGTGATCCGGTCCGGCCCCGCGTGCAGGGCCGAGGCAAGCGAGCCCAGCGTCTCGGCGAGGACGCACGAGGCACCGCCATGGAGCAGTCCGTAGGGCTGGATGTTGCCGGCCACCGGCATGGTGCCGACGACACGCTCCGCGCTGGCTTCGACGATGGTGATCCCCATCCGGTCAGCGAGCGTGTTCTTGCTCGCGGCCTGGTAGGCCTCCATGACCTGCAGCGTGTAGTCCTGCTCCACTGCCACCTCCGCGTCGTCCGCGCGCTCGCCCGCTCAGGGAAGATTAAAGGCCCAGATCCGCAAGCCACCACATGGCGGTCCTCGTGGTGGCATGAGCTCGCGCCCTGCGGGACTGCTGATGCCTGCAAGGCAACGGCCGGGCTCGGCTGACGTCTTTGGCGGCCTGAAGATTGAGGGGAGCTCGCGGGAGACCTCGTGGGGGATCGCAGGCCCTGATGCGCATTCCTGCGATCGCCGCCTATTTGGCCTCCGGGAGCACCGACTTCCTCGGAGCGGCGGCCGGCCGAAGCTGCAGTGTGCGCTGAGGCTCGTCGTGCTGTCCGCGGTTGGCACACGATCTACCAGTATTGCGTGACATTTGCCCAAAGTCGGTCAAGAATCAACGCGGGGAGTAACCCGATCAAGGGAGGCGAGTTTACCCAAAATGTTAGCGCTCACATTAAGAATGCGCTGGTCAAGGCAACGGAACGGGGATTTGTCCCCAGGAACAGGCGAGGAGTGAGCATGGGGATGCAACTGAGCAACAGGCCAGCCCGCTACACGCTAGCTGCTGGAGTGGCCACGGTTCTCGCAATCGGCACGGCAGGGCTGGTCGCGGTGGCTAGCGCAGCTGCGTCACCCGCCTCACAGGCGGGCTGGAAGCACTGCAGCACGTCCATCACCAAGCAGAGGTTCGGCACGGCGAACTCGGGACCGTACGGCGGCAATCAGACGGTCTTCCGCTACACCATGACCAACCGCGACTGCATGCAGGTCAGGGTCATGACCTACGGCGCCACGGTGCAGTCGATCACCGTCCCCGACCGGCACGGCCACCTGACCGACGTCGCGCTCGGCTTCAAAACGCTGGCCGACTACGTGAACTTGGCCAGCCCGCCACCGACATCACCGAATTTCGGCGGGCCCTACTTCGGCGAGACTATCGGCCGGTACGCCAACCGGATCGGCGGCGCTTCGTTCAAGCTGCAAGGGAAGACCTACACGCTGCCCGTCAACAACGGGCCGAACACCCTGCACGGCGGGTTCGTCGGCTGGGGTAACCGTGTCTGGCAGAACCCCACCACGGCGACCGGCCACGGCAGCGTCTCGGTGACGATGACCCTGGTCTCTCCCAACGGTGACGAGGGCAGCGGCCTGCTGCCAGGCACCAAGAACTACGAGCCCAACTGCTCGATCCCCAGCAACCCGCCCACCACCTGTACCGGCTTCCCGGGCCAGGTCACCACATCGATCACCTACACACTCGACCAGGGCAACCGCCTCTGGATCCACTACCGGGCGCACAACGACGCCTCGAAGACGTCGACCGTCATTAACCTGACCAACCACACGTACTTCAACCTGGCCGGGGAGGACTCTGGCCCGGCCTACGCCCAGGCGGTCAACATCAACGCCGACTCCTTCACGCCGACCGACGCCAACCTGATCCCGACCGGCAAGATCGTGTCGGTGTCAGGTACGCCGTTCGACTTCCGTTCCTTCCACACGATCGGTGAGCGCATCGGTGACGCCAGCGCGCCTCAGGGTGATCAACTGGTTCTCGCGCACGGCTACGACCACAACTGGGTGCTGAACAACAGCGGCCCGACGTTTGCCGGGCTCCGGTACGCCGCTGCGGCCGTGGACCCCGCGAGCGGGCGCTTCCTCACCGTGTGGACCGATCAGCCGGGTGTCCAGTTCTACTCCGGCAACTTCCTCGACGGGCATCTGGTCGGCATCAGCGGTCACACCTACCGGCAGACCGCTGGTTACACGTTCGAGACCCAGCACTTCCCGAACTCGCCGAACCAGCCGAACTTCCCGTCCACCGTCCTGAAGGCGGGACAGACCTTCAGCACAACAACCATCTACGCGTTCGGCACCAAGTAGCCATCGCGCGGCGCAATCGATCTACCAGATTCCTTGCGCAGTTAGCGTGAACGAGCGTTCCGGGCAGGCCTCCCGCCGGGGCCTGCCCGGAACCCCGCCGATGTCGTGGCCGCGCACTAGACTTCCCGCGTGGTGACAACGTCGGCTGGACAGGACCCCGCAGCAACGGACCAGGCAGGACAGGCACAGGCCGGCTCGCACGGTCGGCTCCTGCTGCTGGACGGGCACTCCCTCGCCTACCGGGCCTTCTTCGCGCTGCCCCCGGACCTCGCCACGACCACCGGGCAGCCGACCAACGCCGTCTACGGCTTCACCTCCATGCTCATCAAAATGCTGCAGGACGAGCAGCCCACCCACGTGGCGGTCGCGTTCGACCGGGGCGAGCCGACGTTCCGGCACGAGCAGTACGTCGAATACAAGGCCAACCGGAGGGAAACCCCCGCCGACTTCCGCAGCCAGCTCCCGCTGATCTTCGAGGTGCTCGACGCGCTGGGCATCACCCGGCTGTCGGTGCCCGGCTACGAGGCGGACGACATCATCGCCACGCTCGCCGTCCAGGCCGTCGAGGCTGGCATGGACGTGCTTATCGTCACCGGCGACCGTGACGTGCTGCAGCTCGTCAGCCCCCACGTCACCGCGCTGATGACCCGGCGTGGCATCAGCGAGATGACCCGGTTCACCCCCGAAGCGGTCAGCGCCAAGTACGGCCTGACGCCCGCCCAGTACCCGGACTTCGCCGCGATCCGCGGCGACCCCAGCGACAACCTGCCGAACATCCCCGGCGTGGGGGAGAAGACCGCCGCCAAGTGGATTGCCGAGTTCGGCTCGCTGGGCGAGCTTGTCGATCGAGTCGACGAGGTCAAGGGCAAGGCGGGCGACAAGCTCCGCGAGCACTTGGGCGACGTGCTGCGCAACCGGCAGCTCACCGAGCTCGCCAGGGACGTGCCGCTGGAGTCCGGCCCGCAGGACCTGCGGCCCGTCCCGTGGGACCGGGAGCAGATCCACCAACTGTTCGACACGCTCGAGTTCCAGATCCTCCGCGATCGGCTGTACGCGACGCTGCCGGATGGCATCGCGGGCACCGCCGCGGGCCAGCAGGCGCCGGCTAGCGAGGCTAAGGCAGGCTTCGACGTCGAGGTCTCCCGGCCCGGCCCCGATGAGGTGGCGCAATGGCTGGACGAGCACGGGACCGGCACCGGGCGGGCCGGCCTGGCCGTGCGCGGGAGCTGGGGACGCGGCACCGGCACCTTGTCAGCGCTGGCCATCGCGGCCGCCGACGGCGCGGGCGCCTACCTCGAGCCGGTGGCCCTGACCGAGCAGGACGATGCGGCGCTGGCGGCTTGGCTCGCCGACCCACAGCGGCCCAAGGCGCTGCATGACGCCAAGGGGCCGACGCACGCACTTGCCGCCAGGGGCTTTGAACTGGCCGGGGTCACCAGCGACACCGCGCTGGCCGCCTATTTGGCGCTGCCCGGCCAGCGCACCTTCGACCTGGCCGACCTGGCCCTGCGCTACCTGGGGAAGGAGCTGGCTGGCGGCGGCGAGGAGACGAGCGGCCAGCTCGCGCTTGACCTCGAAGGCGAGCAGACCGACGAGGAGGCCGCGATTGCCTCGGCGACCGCGCTGGTGTGGCAGGCCAAGGCCACCGCGGAGCTGGCCGCGGCGCTGGATGCCGACCTGGACCGGCGCGGGGCCACCCGGCTGCTGCACGAGGTGGAGCTGCCGCTGGTGGACGTCCTGGCCCGGATGGAGCGGGCCGGCATCGCCGCGGACACCGACCACTTCGCCGCCATGTCGGCGACGCTCGGCGGCGAAGTCAAGGCGGCGGAGCAGGGCGCGTACGCACTGATCGGGCACGAGTTCAACCTCGGCTCACCCAAGCAGCTTCAGGAGATCCTGTTCACCGAGCTCGGCCTGCCCAAGACCAAGCGGATCAAGACCGGGTACACCACCGACTCCGAGGCGCTCACCGGCCTGCTGGCCCAGACCGGCCACCCGGTGCTGGAGCATCTGCTGCGGCACCGGGACGTCGCCAAGCTCAAGAGCATCGTGGACTCGCTGGTCCCGATGGCCGATGAGGACGGGCGCATCCATACCACCTACAACCAGACCATCGCCGCGACCGGGCGCCTCTCCTCCACCGACCCGAACCTGCAGAACATCCCGATCCGGACCGAGGAAGGCCGGCGGATCCGGCGCGGGTTCATCGTCGGC
Source organism: uncultured Actinomycetes bacterium (assembly GCA_963706115.1). GTDB lineage: Bacteria > Actinomycetota > Actinomycetes > Streptosporangiales > Streptosporangiaceae > DASXKD01. The sequence goes on from CAVPMG010000019.1 coordinate 39,255, forward strand.
CCCTCCTACGAGTGCCTGCTCACCGCCGACTACAGCCAGATCGAGCTGCGCATCATGGCCGACCTGTCCGGCGACGAGGCGCTGAAGGAGGCCTTCACCTCCGGCCACGACTTCCATGCCGCGACCGCGTCGCGGGTGTTCGGCCTGCCGCCAGGAGAGATCACCGGCGATCTGCGCAACCGGATCAAGGTGATGAACTACGGCCTCGCCTACGGTCTGTCCGCCTACGGGCTGTCCCAGGGACTGAGGGTGACCCCGGACGAGGCGCGCGCGCTGATGGACGGGTACTTCGAGCAGTTCGGCCGGGTACGCGACTACCTGTACGAGGTGGTCGCCCGGGCCCGCAGGGACGGCTACACCGAGACGATCATGGGCCGTCGCAGGTACCTGCCGGATCTCACCTCGGACAACCGGCAGCGCCGGGAGATGGCCGAGCGGATGGCTCTCAACGCGCCGATCCAGGGCTCCGCGGCGGACATCATCAAGGTCGCCATGCTGGAGGTGGACCGGGCGCTGCGGGACGAGGCCTCCGGGTCGCGGATGCTGTTGCAGGTCCACGACGAACTGGTCTTCGAGGTGGCAGCAGGGGAGCTGGAAGACCTGCGGGCGCTGGTCAGCGCGCGCATGTGTGGCGCGTTCGAGCTCAGCGTGCCGCTGGAGGTGTCGTTCGGCACCGGCCGCAGCTGGGAGGAAGCGGGCCACTAGGCGAAGCCTGGGTCTCGGTTTGGTACCTCAGATTGACCCACTCGGCCGGCTCTCATAAGCTGAACGACGCGCCGTGTTCTGGTGCAGTCCGCCATGGCCAGGCACAGCCAGGACTTGCCGTGAGGCGAATCATGGCTGGTCAGGTCGGCCAGGCAAATCCAGTGCACCTGTTAGCCCCATACGGAGGGGCTGACGGTGGAGCGCGCCCAACTACATTGTGTCCGCCGGAGCCAACCCACACATGACGAGCAGCACGCAGGCAAGCCCGACACCCAAGGTGGCGGTCAACGACATCGGGTCGCAGGAAGACTTCCTCGCCGCGATCGACGAGACCATCAAATACTTCAACGACGGCGACATCGTCGAAGGGACAGTCGTCAAGGTCGATCGAGATGAGGTCTTGCTCGATATCGGCTACAAGACCGAGGGCGTGATCCCCTCGCGCGAGCTGTCCATCAAGCACGATGTCGACCCGCATGACGTGGTCAAGACCGGTGAGCACATCGAGGCCCTTGTCCTGCAGAAGGAGGACAAGGAAGGACGCCTCATCCTGTCCAAGAAGCGGGCTCAGTACGAGCGCGCCTGGGGCACGATCGAGAAGATCAAGGATGAGGACGGCGTCGTCACCGGCACGGTGATCGAGGTCGTCAAGGGCGGCCTGATCCTCGACATCGGGCTGCGCGGGTTCCTGCCCGCGTCGCTGGTGGAGATGCGCCGGGTGCGCGATCTGCAGCCGTATGTGGGCCGCCAGATCGAGGCGAAGATCATCGAGCTGGACAAGAACCGCAACAACGTGGTGCTGTCCCGGCGCGCCTGGCTGGAGCAGACCCAGTCCGAGGTCCGGCAGAACTTCCTGCACACGCTGCAGAAGGGCCAGATCCGCAAGGGCGTGGTCTCCTCGATCGTCAACTTCGGTGCGTTCGTGGATCTCGGTGGCGTGGACGGCCTGGTGCACGTGTCGGAGCTGTCCTGGAAGCACATCGACCACCCGGGCGAGGTTGTCGAGGTGGGCCAGGAGGTCACCGTCGAGGTGCTGGACGTGGACCTGGACCGCGAGCGGGTCTCGCTGTCGCTGAAGTCCACCCAGGAAGACCCGTGGCAGCAGTTCGCCCGCACCCACCAGATCGGCCAGGTGGTACCCGGCCGGGTCACCAAGCTGGTGCCGTTCGGTGCGTTCGTCCGGGTCGAAGAGGGCATCGAGGGCCTGGTGCACATCTCCGAGCTGGCGGACCGGCATGTCGAGATTCCCGAGCAGGTCGTGCAGGTCGGGGACGAGATCTTCGTCAAGATCATCGACATCGACCTGGACCGGCGCCGGATCAGCCTGTCGCTCAAGCAGGCCAACGAGGGCACGATCGGCGAGGCGGTCGGGGACGACTTCGACCCGACGCTGTACGGCATGCCCGCCCAGTACGACGAGCAGGGCAACTACGTCTACCCCGAGGGCTTCGACTCCGAGACCGGCGAGTGGCTCGAAGGCTACGAGACCCAGCGCGAGGAGTGGGAGCAGCAGTACGCCGAGGCGCGGTCGCGGTTCGAGGCACACCGGCGCCAGATCACCGAGGCGCGTAACAAGGCTGCCGAGGACGAGACCGGCGACGGCGGCGACGCCGGGGGGGCCGAGGGCGGCGACGGTCGCGGTCAGCGGCGCTCCTCCTCGTCCAGCCGCGGCGACAGCGCGCCCAGTGGCGCCCTGGCCTCCGACGAGGCCCTCGCGGCGCTGCGCGACAAGCTGTCCGGCGGGAGCTAGCAACAGCAAGTGCGCCCGGGCCCGGCACTGCCGGGCCCGGGCGCCGCTGTTATGCCCTAGCCTGGCTGGCGTGTCTTCCCTCAGAGTCGGGCTCACCGGCGGGATCGGCGCCGGCAAAAGCGAGGTGTCCCGGCGGCTGGAGTCCTACGGTGCCGTCGTCATCGACGCCGACCTGCTGGCACGGCAGGTCGTGGCGCCCGGCACACAAGGACTGGCCCAGGTGGTCGAGGCCTTCGGCGAACAGGTGCTCGGCCCCGACGGTTCCCTGGACCGGGACCGGCTGGGTGAGATCGTCTTCGCGGACGCGTCGCTGCGCGGGAAGCTGAACGCCATCATCCACCCCCTGGTTGGCGCGCGGATGCGCGACCTGGAGGAGGCGGCGGACGAGGCGGCGATCGTGGTCCACGACATCCCGTTGCTGGCCGAGAATCATCTCGCGGACGGCTTCGATGAGGTCGTGGTGGTGGATGTGCCGCCCCGGGTGCAGGCCGAGCGGCTGGTCAAGGAACGCGGCATGACCCCCGAGCAGGCCGACGCCCGGATGCGTGCCCAGGCCGACAGGCAGGAACGGCTCGCGATCGCCACCATTGTGGTGGACAACTCCGGCTCGCTGGCCGAGCTTGACCGCGAGACCGGAGACCTGTGGGCCGAACTGCGCCGCCGCGCCAAGCGCCTGGCCGGGCACGAAGACGACGGCCCGGCAGGATAAGCCGCCGGTTCTGTCCGACCCCCGGCTTACAGTGGAACCGGCGCCAGGAACACCTGCGTTCTCCGAGGTGTTCCGTAGGGGCGGCGCCAGGCGGCGGGCTGGGAAGGAGCGTTCGGTGCGGCCGGTAAGCGATCTTCAGCGGCGGGTGGCACCCTTCGAGGTGGTCACGGACATGGTTCCCGCCGGTGACCAGCCGCGCGCCATCGCGGAAATGGAGCAGCGCCTGCAGTCGGGTGCCAAGGACACCGTGCTGCTGGGCGCCACCGGCACCGGCAAGACCGCAACCGTCGCCTGGCTGGCCGAGCGGCTGCAACGGCCCACACTGGTCATGCTCCCCAACAAGACCCTGGCCGCCCAGTTCGCCAACGAACTGCGGGAGATGCTCCCGCACAACGCGGTCGAGTACTTCGTCTCCTACTACGACTACTACCAGCCGGAAGCCTACGTTCCGCAGACAGACACCTATATCGAGAAGGACTCCTCGATCAACGACGAGGTGGACCGGCTGCGGCACTCGGCCACCAACTCGCTGCTGACCCGCCGGGACACGATCGTGGTGGCCTCGGTCTCCTGCATCTACGGCCTCGGCACACCGCAGGAGTACGTCGACCGGATGCTCCCACTGCGCCTGGGGACCACGGTGGAGCGGGACATGCTGCTGCGCAAGCTGGTCGGCATGCAGTACACCCGCAACGACCTGGCCTTCACCCGGGGCACGTTCCGGGTCCGCGGCGACACCATCGAGATCATCCCGATGTATGAGGAACTCGCGGTCCGGATCGAGATGTTCGGTGACGAAATCGAGCGGCTCATGACGCTGCACCCGCTCACCGGCGAGGTGATCAGCGAGGACGAAGAGTTGTACGTGTTCCCGGCCTCTCATTACGTGGCCGGTCCCGAGCGCATGGAACGGGCGATCGCCGGGATCGAGGTGGAACTCGCCGACCGCCTCGCCGAACTGGAGCAGGCGGGCAAGCTGCTCGAAGCCCAGCGGCTCCGGATGCGGACCACCTACGACATCGAGATGCTCCGCCAGGTGGGGTCCTGCTCGGGGATCGAGAACTACTCCCGGCACATCGACGGCCGCGAGGAGGGCAGCCCGCCGAACACGCTGCTCGACTACTTCCCCGAGGACTTCATGCTCGTCATCGACGAGTCACACAACACCGTGCCGCAGATCGGCGCGATGTACGAGGGCGACGTGTCGCGCAAGCGGGTCCTGGTCGAGCACGGATTCCGGTTGCCGAGCGCGATCGACAACCGCCCGCTGACGTGGGATGAGTTCGGCGACCGGATCGGCCAGACGATCTACCTGTCGGCCACGCCCGGCCCGTACGAGCTGCAGCGCACCGGCGGTGAGGTGACCGAGCAGGTGATCAGGCCCACCGGCCTGCTGGACCCTGAGGTGCTCATCAAGCCGACCAAGGGTCAGATCGACGACCTGGTGCACGAGATCAGGGAGCGGGCCGAGCGCTCGGAGCGGGTGCTGGTCACCACGCTCACCAAGAAGATGGCCGAGGATCTCACCGACTACCTGCTGGAACTGGGCATCCGGGCGCGTTACCTGCACAGCGAGGTGGACACGCTCCGCCGGGTGGAACTCCTGCGCGAACTGCGGCTCGGCGAGTACGACGTGCTGGTCGGCATCAACCTGCTCCGTGAGGGCCTTGACCTGCCCGAAGTGTCCCTGGTGTCGATTCTCGACGCGGACAAGGAAGGCTTCCTGCGCTCTGGCACCTCGCTGATCCAGACCATCGGCCGGGCGGCGCGGAACGTGTCCGGCCAGGTGCATATGTACGCCGACAAGGTCACCCCGTCGATGCAGCGGGCCATCGACGAGACCAACCGGCGGCGGGACAAGCAGATCGCCTACAACACCGAGCACGGCATCGACCCCACGCCGCTGCGCAAGCGCATCGCCGACATCCTCGACCAGCTCATCCGGGAGGACGCCGACACCGAGAAGCTCCTCGGCGGCAGCGGGCGGCAGCAAAGCCGGGGCAAGGCGCCCGTGCCTGGGCTGTCCTCGCGTGCCCGCCAGGCGGCCGACCGGGCGGCCGGCGACCGGGCCGCGATTGACGCCGCGGCCGGCGGCGGCGAGGCCCGTGGGGACCTGATCGCACTGATCAGCGAGCTGACCGAGCAGATGCACGCCGCCGCGGCGGAGCTGCAGTTCGAGGTCGCCGCCCGGATCAGGGACGAGATCAAGGACCTGAAACACGAGCTGCGCGGAATGCAGGCCGCCGGCGTATGACGGCAGCCGATCCGGCCCTCGCCTGCTCGCTGATCTTCGATCAGCCTCGTCTGGGGCCGCAGTGCTGTCCCGGGGGGCCGAGCCCCCCGGACTCCCGCGCGCCGGTACCCGCTGTTGCGTGACGCCCGAGTGAGAAAGGCCTACATGACCTGGGTGGTGTTCGACTACGGCGGGGTCATCTGCACGCCCCAGCCCGGCGAGGACGTGGCGCTGCTGGCCGCCGCCGCGGGTGTGCCGGTGCCCGACTTCCAGGGTCCCTACTGGGCCCACCGGCTCAGCTACGACCGCGCGGAGCTGGATGGCACGACCTACTGGCACAAGGTGGCCGCCGCCCTGGGCCTGTCGTTCCCGGCGGCTCAGGTGGCGGAGCTGATCCGCCTGGACATCGCGTCCTGGCTGCACCTGTGCGATGGCACGGTCACGTTGCTCACAGACCTGGCCGCCGCCGGGTACCGGCTCGCGCTGCTGTCCAACACGCCTGCCGATTTCGCCGAGGTGATGGTGAAGCAGCCGGTGGCGCGGCTTTTCGAGCACCTGGCCTTCAGCTGTTACCTCGGCTCGGTCAAGCCCGAACCGGATTGCTACCGGGCCGTCCTGGCCATGCTCGGCGCCCGCCCGGCCGACGTGGCCTTCATCGACGACCGGCCGGAGAACGTCGCCGGGGCGGCCGCAGTGGGCATCCACGGCGTGCACTTCACCACGCCGGAGGCGGTGCGCACCGCCCTGGCCGGGCACGGGATCCTCGCCACGCCTGGTGGTTGACCAAGAGCCGTACGGGTGCCGGGAGTCTGTGTCACGATGGGCGAGTTACGACACTCGGTGTGCGTCATTTCGTGTCCAACGTCACACGCCTATTCTGACCTGCAGCGGAATCGCCCAATGCGGCCGTAACGCGGGCAAGAGCCTGCTCGGCTGGCTTGCTGTCTCACCCGCGGCGTAGGGTCGTTGTTGTGTTGGTCAGCATGGTGGCTGCGCTGGTGGCTGCCCTGTGCTATGGCATCGCCGCGGTCATGCAGGCGATGGCGGTACAGGCGGCCAGCCGACGCACGGACGACTCCGCGCACAAATCGCGGCTGGGCACGGTGGACCCCGGCCTGGTCGTGCGCATGCTGCACCAATGGCCGTTCATCGCCAGCCTCGGACTTGACCTCATCGGCTTCTTTGCCCAGCTGGTAGCGCTGCGGCAACTGCCGCTGTTCGCCGCGCAGGCGATCATCGCCGGCAACCTGGCCGTGACCGCGGTCTTTGCCGCCTGGCTGATCCACCTCGAACTGGCCTGGCGGGAGTGGCTGGCCGTCGGCGGGGTGATCCTGGGCGTGGGCATGCTCGGCTCGTCCGCGGGCGCGCACGCCGTCACCGGCGTGAACCCCCAGTTCAAGCTCGCCCTCATCGTCGCGGTGGCGGGCATCGCCGCCGCGGGCATCGCCGCCTCCCGGCTGCCCCGGCCCGCCCGCACCCCGGTGCTCGGCGCGATCGCCGGCCTGGGCTACGGGGTCCTTGCGGTGGCCGCCCGGGTGCTCCCCGGCTTCTCGCCCCACCAGCTGATCCGGGACCCGGCCGCCTATGCGCTGGCTGCCGCGGGCATCGTCTCGTTCATGTTTTACGCCACGGCGCTGGAAGGTGGCAGCGTCACCGTGGCCACGGCCGCCGTGGTACTCGCGGAAACAACGCCGCCGGCCGTGGTCGGCGTGATGTTCCTCGGTGACCACACCCGCCCCGGCCTGGGCGGGGTCGCGTTGCTTGGGTTCAGCCTGGCCATCGTCTGCGCGGTCGCCCTCGCCCGGTTCGGAGAGACCGACGAACAGGGCCTCACGGCGGCGCAGCGCCGGGTCAGGCAGGCCGCTGACGGCGAGCCGACCCCGCACACGCTCTAGCCCCGACCCACCACCCCGCCCACTAGCCCCGACCCACCACCCCGCCCAGTGACGGGCCGGCTCCCGACATCCGGACCAGCGGAGGTGGCGGCGCTACCGCCGAGTTTGATCGCTGGCTGATATCCTGATGGCCCGTGGACGGGTGGCTTCTCCGCCTCGGATCGACCACGGGAGTCTTCCTTTGGAAGCATCACGCCTGACGCTCACCAAGCATCTTTTCGTCACCGGGGGAGTTGCCTCCAGCCTCGGCAAGGGCCTCACCGCCTCGAGCCTTGGCCGGCTGCTCAAGGCCCGCGGGCTCGGGGTGAGCATGCAGAAGCTCGATCCGTACCTGAACGTGGACCCGGGCACCATGAACCCGTTCCAGCACGGGGAGGTGTTCGTCACCGACGACGGCACAGAGACGGATCTGGACGTCGGCCACTACGAGCGGTTCCTTGACACCGAACTGTCGGGCAGCGCGAACGTCACCACCGGGCAGATCTACTCCAGCGTGATCGCCAAGGAGCGGCGCGGGGACTACCTGGGCGACACGGTCCAGGTGATCCCGCACATCACCAACGAGATCAAGGCCCGCATCCTGGCGATGGGCGGCCCCGGGGTGCATGTGGTGATCACCGAGGTGGGCGGCACCGTCGGCGACATCGAGTCGCTGCCGTTCCTGGAGGCGATCCGGCAGATCCGGCACGAGATCGGCCGGGACCGGTGCTTCTTCCTGCACGTCTCGCTGCTGCCCTACATCGTGCCGTCGGGGGAGCTGAAGACCAAGCCCACGCAGCACTCGGTCGCCGCGCTGCGCAGCATCGGCATCCAGCCGGACGCCATCGTCTGCCGCGCGGACCGGGAGATCAGCAGCGGCCTGAAGCGCAAGATCAGCCTGATGTGCGACGTGGACGAGGAGGCGGTGGTCGCCGCCGCGGACGCGCCGTCCATCTACGACATCCCCAAGGTGCTGCATTCCGAGGGCCTGGACGCCTACGTGGTGCGCCGCCTGGCGCTGCCGTTCCACGACGTGGACTGGAGTGACTGGGACGACCTGCTGCGCCGGGTGCACCGGCCGGCCAGGAGCGTCACCATCGCCCTGGTGGGCAAGTACGTGGACCTGCCCGATGCTTACCTTTCCCCGGCCGAGGCGCTGCGGGCGGGCGGGTTCGCCAACGACGCGCGGGTCAACATCCGCTGGGTGCCCAGCGACGAGTGCCAGACACCCGAGGGCGCGGCGCGCGCGCTGGACGGCGTGGACGGGGTGCTGGTCCCCGGCGGCTTCGGGGTGCGCGGCATCGAGGGGAAGATCGGCGCGGTCACCCACGCCCGCACCCACCAGATCCCGCTGCTCGGCCTGTGCCTGGGCCTGCAGTGCGTGGCGATCGAGGTGGCGCGGAACCTGGCGGGCCTGGAGGGCGCGAACAGCGCGGAGTTCGACCCGGACACCCCGTACCCGGTGATCGCGACCATGGCCGACCAGCAGGACGTGGTGGCCGGGGAACGGGACATGGGCGGCACCATGCGCCTGGGCCTGTATCCCGCGGTGCTCGCCGAGGGTTCCCTGGTGCGGAAGCTGTACGGGGCCGAGGTGGTGGACGAGCGGCACCGGCACCGGTACGAGGTGAACAACGCCTACCGGGATGCCCTGGAAGAGGCCGGGCTGCGGTGCTCGGGGCTGTCGCCGGACGGCCGGCTGGTCGAGTTCGTGGAACTGCCCAGGGACGTCCATCCCTACCTCGTCGCCACCCAGGCCCACCCCGAGTTCCTCTCCCGGCCCACCCGGGCGCATCCGCTGTTCACCGGGCTCGTCGCCGCCGCTCTCGAGCACTCAAGGACGGTCCGTACCGCTCCCGCCGCCAGCGCGCACCGCGCTGCGGCGAGCGCGTGACCGTGGAACGGCCCGAAGCGGAGCTTCGTGACACCGAGTGGCACTGGCCGGTCAAGGGCCGGCCGCGGCGGGCGAGGGGCGCCTTCGTGGTGCTGCGGACCGACCAGGTCCGCATGCCCGAAGGGGATGTGGCACCACGGGACGTGGTGGAGCACCCCGGCGGCGTGGCCGTGGTCGCGCTCGACGACCCTGGCCAGGTGCTGCTGATCCGCCAGTACCGGCATCCGGCCGGGGGTTTCCTCTGGGAGATCCCGATGGGGGTGCGGGACGTGCCCGGCGAGCCGCCGCGTCGCACCGGTGAGCGGGAGCTGCGCGAGGAAACGGGCTACACCGCGCGCACGTGGCACGTGCTCACCGACTGCTACACCTCGCCGGGGATCTCGACCGAGCGGGTCATCGTGTACCTGGCCCGCGGCCTGGCCAAGGTTCCGGACGCCGAGCGGGGACCGCCGCTGCGCCACGAGGAGGCGCAGCTGGAGCCCGCATGGGTGCCCATGGAGCAGGCGGTGCAGCTTTTCCTCGGGGGCGAACTGCACAATGGTGTGGCAGCGGTAGGTATCTTGGCCGCGTACGCCGCCCGTCGGGGCGGGTTCGCGATGCTCAGGAAAGCCGGGGCAGGCGAGGGCTGACGGCCGAGGGCTGGAGTCAGCAACCGGACCGCCGGGCAGTGGCGCCCGGTGGCCGGTGCGCGAGAAGGGGCTAGCGGCATGAAGGTTGGTGTTCCCAAGGAACTCAAGAACCACGAGTACCGGGTGGCGATCACGCCTGCGGGCGTGCATGAGCTCTCTCGTGCGGGCCATCAGGTGTTCATCGAAGAGGACGCGGGAACCGGCTCGGCGATCCCAGACGCCGACTTCGTGGCCGCGGGAGCGACCATCCTGCCCACCGCCGATGACGTGTGGGCGACCAGCGAACTGGTGCTGAAGGTCAAGGAACCGGTGCCGGAGGAGTACCACCGGATGCGCAAGGGACAGGTGCTGTTCACCTACCTGCACCTGGCCGCGTCCCGCCAGTGCACCGACGCGCTGCTCGGATCCGGGATCACCTCGATCGCCTACGAGACGGTCCAGGCCAGCGACGGCTCGCTGCCGCTGCTCGCGCCCATGTCCGAGGTCGCGGGGCGGATGGCACCGCAGGTCGGGGCGCACCACCTGCAGCGTGACGGCGGCGGCCGCGGCGTGCTGATGGGCGGGGTGTCCGGCGTCTACGCGGCCAAGGTGGTGGTCCTCGGGGCCGGCGTGTCCGGGATGAACGCTGCCGCGATCGCGCTGGGCATGCAGGCCGAGGTCCTGCTCGTGGACAAGAACGTCGCCAGGCTCCGCCAGGCCGACGCCATCTACCAGGGGCACCTGCAGACGGTCGCGTCGAACGCCTACGAGATCGAGCGCGCGGTGCTCGACGCCGACCTGGTCATCGGGGCGGTGCTGGTCCCCGGGGCGAAGGCTCCCATGCTGATCTCCAATGAGCTGGTGTCACGGATGCTCCCGGGCTCGGTGCTGGTGGACATCTCCATCGACCAGGGCGGCTGCTTCGAGGACTCGCACCCGACCACGCACGCCGAGCCCACCTACAAGGTCCATAACTCGGTGTTCTACTGCGTGGCCAACATGCCGGGTGCGGTGCCGCACACCTCCACCTACGCGCTCACCAACGTCACGCTGCCGTTCGCACTTGAGCTGGCGAACCTGGGCTGGCGCGAGGCGCTGCGGTCCGACGCCGCGCTGCTGCCCGGCCTGCACACCCACGAAGGTGCACTGACCATCGAGCCGGTCGCCGAGGCGCACGGGCTGCCCTGGATACCGCCGGAGCAGGTGCTGAGCTGACGGGGCCGGGTGCGGACACCGGCGGCGGGACCAGGCCAGCCCTGACGGCCGCGGTCGGCCGCTACCTTGACCACCTCACGGTGGAACGGGGCCTGGCCGCGCACACCCTGGCGGCCTACCGGCGGGATCTCGCCAGGTACGCCGCGGCGATGTCGGCCAGGGGCCGGGCCGAGATCGCGGAGGTGACCACGGCGGACGTCGCCGCGTTCCTGGCCGGGCTGCGCCGGGGCGGAGACGGGCACCCGCCGCTGAAGGCGAGTTCCGCCGCGCGCACCATGGCCGCGGTGCGCGGGCTGCACGCCTTCGCGGCCGCCGAGGGCCTGGCTGCCGGGGACCCGGCCGGCCAGGTCCCGCCGCCCGCCCCCGCGCGCAGGCTGCCCCGTGCGATCGGGATCGCGGAGGTGGAGCGGCTGCTCGATGCGGCGGCTCCCACCGGCGGCGAAGGCAGCCCGCTGCAGCTGCGCGACCGTGCCCTGCTCGAACTGCTCTACGGCACGGGGGCCCGGATCTCCGAGGCGGTCGGCCTGGATGTGGACGACCTCGGCGGTCCCGCGCTGCGGCTGGCCGGCAAGGGCGGCAAGCACCGGATCGTCCCGGTCGGCAGCTACGCGGCGGGAGCCGTGGACGCCTACCTGGTCCGGGCGCGGCCCACGCTGGCGACCGCCGCGCGCCGCGCCTCGGCCAGCCCGGCGGTGTTCCTGAACGCCCGCGGCGGCAGGCTGAGCCGGCAGGGCGCCTGGGGCGTGCTCAAGGCGGCGGCCGACCGGGCGGGCCTGGCCGGGGTGTCGCCGCACACGCTGCGCCACTCGTTCGCCACCCACCTGCTCGACGGCGGGGCCGACGTGCGGGTGGTGCAGGAACTGCTCGGCCACGCGTCGGTGACCACCACCCAGGTCTACACCCTGGTCACCGTGGACAAGCTGCGCGAGGTGTACGCCGCCGCGCACCCCAGGGCCTTCTGAATGGCGCCAAAGGATCCCTGGTCACCGGGGCGGTCAAACTACGAAAGGCACGGATGCGCCCGGCAAACGGTGAGTCGGCTTGCTGCCGGCCCGCCCACGCCCTAGAGTCCGGATCCCAGCGGAGGCTTTCTTGCGCCCCCGCTGGGAGGTGCAGCACATGGTGGCAGCGTCCCGCGTAGCCGAACTCGTGACCGGGCCCACCGGGCGTCCCCTGCCGGTCTTTCCCCACCCCGAGCCGCTCACCAGACATGGTCCGGCGCGGGTCGTGGCGGTCTGCAACCAGAAGGGCGGCGTGGGCAAGACAACCACGACCATCAGCCTCGGCGCGGCGCTCGCGGAGTTCGGCCGCAGAGTGCTGCTCGTCGACTTCGACCCGCAAGGCGCGCTCTCGGTAGGCCTGGGAATCCAGCCGCACGAGCTCGACGCCACCATCTACAACCTGCTGATGGAGCGGGCCGCCACCCCGTCAGAGGTGGTGATGAAGACCAGCGTGGCCGACATGCACCTGCTGCCCAGCAACATCGACCTCTCGGGTGCCGAGGTGCAGCTCGTGCACGAGGTAGGGCGGGAGTTCGTGCTCGGCGGGGTCCTCGAGCCCCTGCTGCCGGACTACGACATCGTCCTCATCGACTGTCAGCCGTCCCTCGGCCTGCTCACCGTGAACGCGCTCGCCTGCGCCGACGGCATCATCGTGCCGCTGGAATGCGAGTACTTCGCCATGCGCGGGGTGGCGCTGCTCACCGAGACCATCGACAAGGTCTCCCGGCGGATCAACCCCCGGCTCCGCATGGACGGCCTGCTCGCCACCATGTACGACTCGCGGACGCTGCACTCCCGCGAGGTGCTCACCCGTGTGGTGGACCGATTCGGCGACCAGGTCTTCCACACCGTGATCAGCCGCACCGTCCGGTTCCCGGATGCCACCGTGGCCGGCGAGCCGATCACCAGCTTCGACCCAGCGTCCAACGGCGCCAGTTCCTACCGGCAACTCGCCAAGGAGGTGCTGGAGCGGTGGCGGCAGGCAGCCCGCGCCTGACCAGGGGCAGGCGCGTCAGCCTGCCCGGAATCCACGAGCTGCTCCGACCGGCTATCCGCGACCAGGTTGCCCACGACGGGCGCCAGGCCAGTGGCCGGGAATCACACTCGCAGAAGATCACCGTGTACCTGTCCGCCGAGGAACTGCTCGATCTGGAACGCGCACGCCTCACCCTGCGCGCCCGTGGCCTGAGCGTGGACCGGGGCAGGATGGTGCGCGAGGCCATCGCCGTGCTGCTGGCGGACCTGGATGCCGGGGTGGAATCGAGCACGCTCGCCCAGCGGCTGCGCGAGTCCCTCGCCGGGCCGGCCGAACAGGCAGCAGCGGGAACTCCGTGATCGCAGCAGTGGAGAGGGACGGGGAGGCGGGGGGCACCCCGGGCCAGGCCGGCAGCCCGGCGGGCTTCGAGGTGCACCTCGACGTGTTCGAGGGACCGTTCGACCTGCTCCTCGGGCTGATCTCCAAACACAAGCTGGACATCACCGAGGTGGCCCTGTCCCAGGTCACCGACGAGTTCATCGCCTACATCCGGGTCAGGGCCGACTCGTTCGACCTGGACCAGGCGAGCTACTTCCTCGTGGTGGCGGCGACCCTGCTCGATCTCAAAGCCGCCCGGCTGCTGCCCGCGGGCGAGGTCGAGGACGAAGAGGACCTTGCCCTGCTCGAAGCCAGGGACCTGCTGTTCGCGCGGCTGCTCCAGTACCGCGCCTACAAGGAGGTCGCCGGCCTGTTTGCGGGGCAGATGGCGGCCCAGGGCCGCCGGTTCGCCCGGCGGGTCCCGATGGAACCGCGGTTCGCCGGCCTGCTGCCCGAGGTCCTGCTTGGCCTCGGCCCGGGCGAATTCGCCCGGATCGCCGCCGTGGTCCTCGCCCCCCGCCCGGCACCGGTGGTCTCCACCGAGCACATCCATTTCCCCAAGGCCAGTGTCGCCGAGCAGGCCGCGATCCTGGCCGAACGCCTGCGCCGGCTGCACCGGGCCACGTTCCGGCAGCTTGTCGCCGACTGCGCCGGTACCTTCGAGGTGGTGGCCCGGTTCCTCGCAGTGCTCGAGCTCTACCGTGAGGGTAGCGTCGTCCTTGAGCAGGCGGAGCCGCTCGGGGATCTCTATGTGACCTGGTCGCCCGGTGCGCCCGCCGCGGACGCAGACGGCGGCGAGGAAGAAGACGGTTAAAAAGATCATGCTTAACGATGGCGACGGGGTGCTCATCACCGAAAGCGAGCCTGGTCCCAGCCTGGAGGCCTGCCTGGAGGCGATCCTCCTCGTCGTGGACGAGCCGGTCGCCGAGGTGGTCCTTGCCCAGGTGCTGGAGCGGCCCAGGGACGAGGTGTCCCGCGCCCTGACCGGGCTGGCCGCTTCCTACGATGAGCAGCGCCGCGGTTACGACCTGCGCCAGGTGGCGGGCGGATGGCGGTTTTACACCCGGGAGGAATGCGCCCCGGTGGTGGAGCGCTTCGTCTCCGGCGGGCAGGAGGTGCGGCTGACCCAGGCGGCGCTGGAGACCCTGGCGGTGGTCGCCTACCGCCAGCCGGTCAGCCGGTCGCGGGTCTCCGCGGTGCGCGGGGTCAACTGCGACGCGGTGATGCGCACGCTGACCCTGCGCGGCCTGGTCGAGGAGGCCGGCACCGAACACGAGACCGGCGCGATCCTGTACCGGACCACCAGCTACTTCCTCGAGCGGCTGGGCCTGGCCAGCCTCGAGGAGCTGCCCGACCTCGCGCCGTTCCTCCCCGACCAGGTCGAGGATGCCGCCGAATCAATCGGGGAATCCGTCGATTCCGTCGAGGAGGCCACCGGGCCCGGCGATGACCAAGGCGCGTAACCGGAAGGTCCGGCAGGCCGACCCCGAGAGCGAAGGGGAGCGCGACTCCCTGACCGACGTTCCGGGCGGGGTCCGGCTGCAGAAGGTGCTCGCCGCCGCGGGGCTGGGCAGCCGGCGCTACTGCGAGGAGCTGATCGCCGAAGGCCGGGTCGAGGTCGACGGCGAGACGGTGCGCCGCTACGGCGCCCGGGTCGATCCGCAGCATCAGGTGATCCGGGTGGACGGCCTGCGCATCCCGTCCCGCCAGGATCTGGTGTACCTGGCGCTCAACAAGCCCGCCGGGGTGCTCACCACGATGTCCGACGACCGGGGCAGGCGCACGGTCGGCGACCTGCTCGGCGACCGGCAGGAACGGCTGTACCACGTGGGCAGGCTCGACTACGAGACCGAGGGCCTGATGCTGTTCACCAACGACGGGGATCTGGCGCACCGGCTCATGCACCCCAGGTACGGCGTGCTCAAGACCTACCTCGCGGATGTACCGGGCCCCGTGGACCGCGACCTCGGCCGGCGGCTGATGACCGGCATCGAGCTAGAGGACGGCGTGGCCAGCGCGGACAAGTTCCGGGTCGTGGAGCGAGCGGGGTCGCGCGCGCTGGTCGAGATCACGTTGCACGAGGGGCGGAAGCACATCGTGCGGCGATTGCTGGCGGCGGTCGGGCATCCGGTGTCGCGGTTGGTGCGGACTCAGGTGGGGCCGGTGAAACTGGGGAACCTGAAACCTGGTACATCCCGGACCTTGACGACTTCTGAGGTGGGTGCGTTGTACGCCGCGGTGGGGCTTTAGGGGGCCGTGCCCCGCAGTGCCCCGCTGGCTGGCAGTCCTTGGCGTCTCTTCCGTTGCGTTGGCCCGAGGCGCGTGGAGTTGGGTGGCGGGCGCGGGCCACGCTACGCCAGCGGCGCACGGGGGGCACGTCCCTACGCTTGACTGCAAGGCCGCTGCCTGCATCCCTCGCCTCGTCGCTGCCAGTACGCCAGCCCTTGAGAGACGTTTGGGTTCATCTCGCACGCTCGGGTGACGGCTTCCCCCTCTGGGGAGGGGGAGCGGGAGGTGAGGCGGGGTGGGCGTGATTCGGAGGGGAGTCTGGGTCCGTGGTCGCTGGCATGGGTGGTGGGTGGGGTGGGTGGGATTCTCGGGGGCGGGGGCTGGTTTCGTGCCGATAGCCTGGGGTTATCGGCTTCGACTGTGAGGAGTGGTGGTGGCGGTTCGGGCTATCCGGGGTGCCGTGCAGGTGGACGCCAATTCGAAGGCGGACATTCTGGAGGGGACTACTGAGCTGGTCACCGAGGTAATGACCCGGAATGGGCTGGTTACCGACGATGTGATCAGCGTCGTGTTCACCGCGACACCGGATCTGGATGCGGAGTTCCCGGCGCTGGCCGCCCGCAAAATCGGGTTCCATGACGTGCCGCTACTGTGCGCGAGCGAGATCGGGGTGCCCGGGGCGATGCCACGAGTGGTGCGGCTGCTGATGCACGTGGAGACGGACAAGCCGCGTTCCGCGCTTGAGCATGTGTACCTGCGCGGCGCGGTGGCACTGCGGCTGGACATCGCCCAGTGAGCGAGCTGTCGGGGGACGAAGTGGTGTCGCCGGGGCTGGACAGCGCGGTCGTGGTGGGAACCGGGCTGATCGGGACGTCCATCGCGCTGGCGCTGCGCGAGCGCGGCGTACGGGTGGGCCTGGTAGACCAGGACCCGGCCGCAGCCAGGCTGGCCGCCGACATCGGGGCGGGCACCGTGGCTGGTGCGGATTACGCGGACCTCGGCGAGCCGGCGGACCTTGCGGTGCTCGCGGTACCACCGGCCGCCGCCGGCCCGGCCCTGCTCGCCGCCCAGGCCGCCGGTGCCGCCCGCTGGTACACCGATGTGGCCAGCGTCAAGGCCGCGGTGCTCGACCAGGCCGCCGAACTCGGCTGCGACCTCACCTCGTTCGTGCCCGGGCACCCGCTGTCCGGGCGGGAGCGCTCCGGGCCCGCCGCCGCCCGCGCCGATCTGTTCCTCGGCCGCCCCTGGGTGATCTGCCCGGGGCCGCAGACCGCGCCCGGGGCCGTGGCGGCGGTGGCCGCGCTGGTGCGCTGCTGCCAGGCGCAGGAAGTACGGCTGACCGCCACGGAGCACGACCGGTACGTCGCCCTCGTTTCGCACGCGCCGCACGTGGTCGCCGCCGCGATGGCGGCTCGCCTGGCCGCCGCGGCCGAGCCTGCCCTCATGCTGTCCGGCCAGGGAATCAGGGATGTGACCCGGATAGCGGCCGGGGACAGCCGGATGTGGGCGCAGATCCTGGCCGCCAACGCCGTTCCGGTAGCCGACGTGCTCGCCGCGGTGTCCGCCGACCTGGCCACCGCCGCCGAGGCGCTGCGCGAGGCCGCGGCCGACGGCGCGGGCCCGGGCCTGAAGGCGGTCACCGGCCTGCTGGATGAGGGCACCGCCGGGGTGACCCGCATTCCCGGCAAGCACAGCAAGCCGCGCCGGGACGACATGGTGGTCCAGGTGGTCATCCCCGACGTGCCAGGTGAGCTGGCCCGGTTGTTCCGCGCGGCCGGGGACGCCGGGGTGAACATCGAGGACATCGGCATCGAGCACTCGCCGGGACTGCCGGTGGGCGTGGCCGAACTGGTGGTCCGGCCGGAGGCGGTGGCCCGGCTGACCCAGGCGCTGGCGGCTTCCGGGTGGCCCGTACGCCGGTAGCATCGCAGGGTGACTGGGTGCCTTGTGATCGCGGTGGATGGCCCCGCGGGGTCTGGAAAATCGAGCACCGCCCGGGGTGTCGCCGCCGATCTTGGCCTGCGCTACCTGGATACCGGCGCGATGTACCGGGCGCTGACCTGGTGGCTGATCAGCCAGAACCTGGACTTCCGCGACCCCGCGACCGTGGCGCGTGGCGCCGGCCGGCCGGTGATCGAGGTGACCACCGACCCGGCCAGCCCGGCGGTCAGCGTCGACGGCACGGACGTCACCGGCCTGATCCGCACCAGGGAGGTCTCCAACGCGGTGAGCGCGGTCGCCTCCGTTCCCGAGGTCAGGGCGCACCTGGTCGCCCGGCAGCAGGCGATCCTCGCCGACGCCTGCGCCGCCGGTGAGGGGATCGTGGCGGAGGGCCGTGACATCGGCACCGTCGTCGCCCCGCAGGCCGTGGTGAAGGTGTTCCTGACCGCCAGCGAGGACGCCAGGGCCGTGCGCCGCAGCGCCGACCTGACCGCCGACCCCGGCGCCACGCCGACGGTGACCCGCGACGAGCAGAGGCGCCGGGACACCGCCGACGCGGCGCAGTCGGCGATGGCCAGCGACGCGATCAAGGTCGACTCGACCGCCATGTCCCTGGAGCAGGTCATCGGCCTGATCGTGCGGGTCGCCGGGGAACGGGGATTCCCGCTGGCCGGCCACCCGGCGTGGACGGGCTGACCATGGTTGACGCATACGAGCAGGAGGACACCCAGGCCAGCGCCCCGGTGCCCGTCGTTGCCGTCGTCGGCAGGCCCAACGTCGGCAAGTCCACCCTGGTCAACCGGATTCTCGGCAGCCGCCAGGCGGTCGTGCAGGACACCCCCGGCGTCACCAGAGACCGGGTGGCCTACGACGCTACCTGGCGCGGCCGGTCGTTCACCCTGGTGGACACCGGGGGATGGGAGGCCGCCGTCGGCGACAGCGCCCACCCCAGCCGCGCGCTGGCCGAACTGGTCACCGCGCAGGCCCGGATGTCGGTGGCCGCGGCGGACGCGGTGCTGTTCGTGGTGGACGCCGTTGTCGGCATCACCGACGCCGACGAGGCAGTCGCCGCGGTACTGCGCCGGTCGGGCAAGCCGGTCGTGGTCGCCGCGAACAAGGTGGACGACGCGCCGGCCGAGCCCGGGGCCGCGGCGCTGTGGTCCCTGGGCCTCGGCGAGCCTTACCCGGTCAGCGCCCTGCATGGGCGCGGCAGCGGTGACCTGCTCGACGTGGTGCTCGACGCGCTGCCGCGGACCGCACCGCCGGAGCGGGACTCCGGCGGCGGGCCGCGCCGGGTGGCCCTGATCGGCCGGCCCAACGTGGGCAAGTCCAGCCTGCTGAACCGGCTGGCCGGCGAGCAGCGGGTGCTGGTGCACGAGGTCGCGGGTACCACCAGGGATCCGGTGGACGAGCTGATCGAGCTTGGCGGGGTGACCTGGCGGTTCGTGGACACCGCGGGCATCAGGCGGCGGGCGAGGGAGGACCAGGGCGCGGACTTCTACGCCGGGCTGCGGACCGCTGGCGCACTGGAGCGGGCCGAGGTCGCCGTTGTCCTTGTGGACGCCAGCGAGCCGCTGGCCGAACAGGACCTGCGCATCGTATCCATGGTCATCGACGCGGGACGGGCGCTGGTCCTCGCCTACAACAAGTGGGACCTGGTCGACGAGGACCGGCGGCTGCAGCTGGACCGCGACATCGACCGCCAGCTGCACACCGCGCGGTGGGCGCCGCGGGTGAACATCTCCGCGAAGACCGGCCGGCACACCGACCGGCTGGTGCCCGCGCTCGAAACGGCGCTGGCCGGATGGGAAACCCGGGTGCCGACGGGCAGGCTCAACGCCTGGGTCGGTGAGCTGGTCGCGGCGACCCCGCCGCCCGCGCGCGGCGGCCGGTTGCCGAAGGTTCTGTTCGCCACGCAGGCAGGGATCCGGCCACCGCATTTTGTGCTGTTCACCACGGGATTCCTCGAGGCCGGGTACCGGCGGTTCATCGAGCGGCGGCTGCGCGAGGAGTTCGGTTTCGAGGGCAGCCCGGTACACCTGTCGGTCCGGGTGCGCGATCGGCGCACCGGCAAGTCAGCGGGCCGGGCCGGGGCTCGCCGCTAGCGGTGCTGGCCCGGGTGAGCGGCCCCTGCCATCCCCTACGATCGGTGCGGGATTCAGCGCTGGACGAAACGAGGTATCTCATGCGTTACCGGCCGCTCGGCGATTCCGGGCTGATGGTGTCGGTGACCGGGCTCGGCTGCAACAACTTCGGCCGCAGGCTCGATCTCGACGCGACCCGGGCGGTGGTGAACGCGGCGCTGGAGGCAGGCATCACGCTGCTGGACACCTCCGACACCTATGGCAACGGGGGAGGCTCGGAGGAACTGCTTGGCGAGGTGCTCGCCGGGCGGCGCGACGAGGTCGTGCTCGCGACCAAGTTCGGCCACCAGGACTTTGACATGGGCTACGGGCCGGCCGCGGGCGCCAAGGGCGGCCGGGCCTACATCAGGCGGGCCGTCGAGCGGTCCCTGCGCCGCCTGCGGACCGACTACCTGGACCTGTACCAGATACACACCCCGGACCCGGTGACCCCGGTGGCAGAGACCCTGGCCGCGCTTGGCGAGCTCGTCGCCGAGGGCAAGGTGCGCTACCTCGGCCACTCCAACTTCACCGGCTGGCAGATCGCTGACGCCGCGCATATCGCGCTGGCGGCCGGCACCGCACCGTTCATCTCCGCGCAGAACCACTGGTCGCTGCTCGAGCGCGGCGCCGAGACCGAGGTCGTGCCCGCCGCCCGGCACTTCGGCCTGGGCGTCCTGCCGTATTTCCCACTGGCCAACGGGCTGCTCACCGGGAAGGTGCGCAAGGGCCAGGCGCCGCCGCCCGGCAGCCGGCTCGCCAGCCGCCCCGGCTATCTGACCGAGTCCAAACTCGACCGGGTGGAGGCGCTGATCTCGTGGGCGGCCGGGCGTGGGCTCACCGTCCTCGAGGTCGCTATCGGGGCACTGGCCGCGCAGCCCGGATGCACCTCGGTGATCGCCGGGGCGACCTCCCCGGAGCAGGTGAAGGCCAACGCCGCCGCGGCGGACTGGATCCCGTCGGCCGCCGACCTCGCCGAACTGGACCAGATCGTGCGGCCGTCAGCGGCCGCGTAACCGAGCGTAGGATCGCACCCATCATGAGCTATCTCACCGGTCACTGGTCGTTCGACCCATTCATGATCGTGGTCGCGGTCCTGGTGATCTGGCACGAAATAGGCCTGGCCCGGCTTGCCCGGCGATCCCGGCCGGACCGCACCCGCCAGCGACGGCAGCGGTCGTTCCTTTTCTACGGTGGCCTGGCGGTGCTGCTGCTCACCGTGCAGTCGCCGATCGACTACTGGGCGGACGGCTACTTCTTCGTCCACATGCTCCAGCACCTGCTGCTGATGTTCGCAGCGCCCACGCTCGTGGTGGCCGGTGCGCCGTGGCAGCCGCTGCTGGACGGCCTGCCCGGCCGGGCCGGCCAGGCGGTCACCCGCGGCACCATGCGGGGCAACTGGTCCCGGCCGCTGCGGGCGGCAGGTGCCTTCCTGCTGCGGCCGTGGGTCGCGGTGACCCTGTTCAACGCCGTGATGATCCTCTGGCACCTGCCCGCACTCTTCGACCTGGCGCAGAACAACCAGGCCGTGCACATCTGGCTGATGCACGGCAGTTTCTTCGCCGCCGGGGTGCTGTTCTGGCTGCAGTTCATCCCCTCGCCCCCGTTCCGGCGGCGGATGCCCGACGTGTCCCAGGCCGCCGCCCTGATCGGCACCAACCTGGTGATGTGGGTGCTGGCCATGTCGATGAGCCTGTTCACCCAGTCGTCCTGGTACACGGTGTATGACCACGTCCCGGGGGTCAGCCTGCCGCCGTTCGCCGACCAGCAGATCGGCGCCGCGATCCTGTGGGTCTGCGGCGACGTCTGGGCGATCCCCGCGCTGGTCATGGTGATGCGGCGGATCATCGATTCCGACGGTGGCGTCGGCGCGGCGATCGACAAGATCCTCAGCCGCGGCTCGGCCAGCCACGGCTGGGCAGGTGGCGCGGGCTCGCCCCGGGCCCGCAGGGCAGGGCGGCCGATTCCGCCCGCGCCAGAGCCACCTGCCAAGGCCTGACCGCCGGGCGCCTGGTGCCGGAGCTCCGGCCAGCCGGGCGACGTTCACGCAGATCTTTGCGGTTGGGGAGTTCCGCGCCCTCTGGCTGGCGATGCTGTTGTCCGTTGCCGGCCGAACATGGGGGGTTAGGTCCATTCGGCACGCATAGCGACCCTCCTTCCCTGTTGAGTCGCGCTCGGCGGCGCAGAAAGGATGAGGTAACGCCCGTCTTGACAGTAGATTTCCCAGTCTGTCACCATTCGGAGTTAGCCCAGCACCGATAGTTAACCATCAGTAACTCTTGTCCCGCTCAGCACTTTCGAGAGTTTTCATGATCTCCATCAACCGGACGGGCGCCATCACTCGATTCGCTGGCCACCCTCTCGGCTCCCTCCGTTCCTGGCAGGTATGGGACCTGCGCGGGCCGCTGCGCTGGTACGTGCTCTCGGTGCCCGTGGTCTATGCCGGGGCGTTCGCCTTCGCCGCGACCACCACGACGTGGCAGCCGCGGCAACTGCTTGTCTTTGCCGCGCTGGTCGCCTGCGGCATGGCCGTGACCGAGGCGAACCGCTCGGTCCGCGAGCCTCAGGGCACGCTTGCCAGGGACATGCAGTCCGTCTGGTACCTCGCCATCGCTATCACCCTGCCACCCTGGTACGCCCTCGCGGCGCCGATTCCGCTCGCCGTGCACAAACTGTGCCGGACCCGGCGGATGCTCATCTACCGGCGGATCTTCAGTCATGCCGCGATCGGCCTGGCCTACGGGCTTGCGTCATTCACCTTCCATTCCCTGCCCGCCTCGGTGGTCGGCATGTCCCCGGGTACCGGCCGCCATGCCCTGTACTGGGTGCTCGCCGTGGCGGCGTGCGGCATGATCGGGACGCTCGTCAACTACGGATTCATCCTGGTGGCGATACGGCTCTCCGATCCCGACACACGGATACGTGACCTGGTCGGCAACAGGGAATCGCTGACCTCGGATGTGCTGGAACTGAGCCTGGCCGTGGCGCTGGCCCTGGTGGTCGCCATCAACCCGGTGCTCATGGCGCTGGCCCTGCCGACGGTGGTGCTGTGCCGGCGCTACCTGATGCAGGCGCAACTGCTCGCGCAGGTACGGATCGACGCCAAGACCGGCTTGCTCAACGCGGGCACATGGCAGCGGGAGGCGGCCGCCGAGTTCTACCGCGCCCGGCGCAGCGACGCGCCGCTCGCCCTGGTCATGGTCGACATCGACCACTTCAACAGCGTGAACGAGACCGCGGGGATAGCGGCCGGGGACCAGGTGCTGCAGGGCATCGCCCGCACGGTGACCCAGAACCTGCAGGGCTCCGGCCTGGTCGGCCGGTTCGGCGGGGAGCAGTTCGCGATCCTGCTCCCGCAGACCGGGGAAACCGAGGCCAGGCGGCTGGCGGAGCGGTTGCGTGATCACATCGCCGGGGAGCCGATCGCCATCGAGGACGGGAGCCACGCGGGCTTCGTGTTCCGGCTCACCGTCTCCATCGGTATCGCCATCCTGGACCGGTCCCGGCGGGCGCTCGCGGAGCTGATCGGCGCTGCCGACAAGGCGCTCAGCGAGGCCAAGACCACCGGCCGCAACAAGGTGTGCGTCGTGCCGGGCGTGGTCGAGCCCGACTAGGACGCGCCTGGCCGGCTCCTGCCCCGGTGTGGTCAGGGCTGGCAGGCGCCCCCGTTGAACTGGCAGCCGCCGGGGACGCTGGTGCTGCCCTGCGCGGAGATCGGCACGATCTCGGTGGCGCCCGGGGCGAGCGTCTCACCGCCGGACACCGCGTTCAGGGCCAGGGTGCCCCCGCTGAACTGCCAGTTCGCGAACGGATCCCAGGCACCGGGGTAGCCCACCCAGTCAACCTGGTCACCGGGCAGCGACACCTGGACGGTCCAGCCGGCCACCGGCGCGGCCCCGTGGTTGACGATGGTCAGGTGGCCGCGGAAGCCCTGGTGCCAGGGGTCGGTGCCGTCCAGCGTGTAGGTCACGGTGACCGCGGCCGGGGCTGGCCCGCCGGGGTGCGGTGGCCGCGGGCGCCCGCGGTGTGCTGGCCGGCCCGGCAGCGCCGACGGGCGGAGACGGCTGTGTGCCGCTGGTGCCAGCACCCGGTGCGTGGCGCGATGACGCCGGTGCGCCCTGGCGATGCTGTGTGCGGCGGTATTCGGCACGGCCGGGCCGGTGACCACGGGCGGCAGGCTGGCACCGCAGGTGACCAGGCCGCAGTCGGCCGCCAAGGGCCGGGCCTGCGGGCCGCGGGAAATCGTGAGCAGCGTCATCCCGCCGCCGGCCAGCAGCGCGAGAACGGCGGCGGCGCCCGCAACCGGGTACCACAGCGGCCGGGAAAACGGCTTGGGCCGCAACAACGGCTGCTGCTCCGGGCGCGGCGGATCGGCGGCATCGCCGGGCGTATCCGGCGCCCCGGTATCTGCGGTGGTCCTCGGCGCCGCGGCCGCGGCGGTTATCTCCGTGCCCGCGGCGGCGGGCACGGCCGCGGGACTGTCATCGCTGGCGCCCGGCTCAGGTGTGGCCGCGCCGCGGCTGGCCGCCATGGCCGCAGCCACGGTGTCCTCGCCGGTGGCGGCAGGCTCGGGAGCGGCAGCCGTTTCGCTGCCTTCCGGCGTGCGGTGAGCCGCGGCGTCCGCGCTGCTGCTGGGCGCATCCGGCGGTGTGTGCTCGCCGCTCACCGCGCGGCCCTCAGGCCTGAGCGCGGCGGATGCCAGAACCCCGTGCGCATTTGTCCCCTCCCCGATGGGCAGTTGCGCCCGACCAGTAAACGTACCAAGGGGACGGCTGCGGCTGTTGTGAAAGAAGGTAAATGCCGGGCTTGTTTCTGCCGCTGCAGGTCTGGCTGTTGAGCACGCATCCGGTCGGCTGGACGGTGCTGCCGCTCGCGGTGAAGTAGGCGGACTGGCTCGCGCCTGGTGCGATGGCCGGCTGGCCGGACGGCGCCGTCAGGGTCAGCTGATTCCCGCTGACGGAGTAACCGGCGCTCAATATCCGAGTGGATCTGGTCCCCGGGCAGGGTTGCGGTCAGGCCCAGCCGCTCAGCGCGGCGGTGCTGTTGTTGACGATGCTGAAGTGGCCATGGAAACCGCCGGGCCAGCGCTGGTCCACCGTGTACGTGACCCGTGGCATCCACCTACGTGGGCGTGGGGGAGGCGGTCGCAGTGGGCGTGGGGGAGGCGGACGCGGTGGGCGTGGGGGAGGCGGTCGCAGTGGGCGTGGGGGAGGCGGTCGCAGTGGGCGTGGGGGAGGCGGACGCGGTGGGCGTGGGGGACGGTGAGCGCGCCGCGGGGGCCTTGACGGACGGTGCTGCAGACGGGGAGTGGGTGGGCGCCGCGGTAACGCGGTGGTGCGCCGGGGCGCGCCGGTCCGTCAGCTTGCCGTGCGGGGAGCCCTGCGGCGCGGCGCTTGCGCTGGTGCTCCCTGGGAGCGCGGCGGAGCAGCTGACCATGCCGCAGCCGTTCGCCACCAAGCGCACATCATGGCTGTTCATGACGATGATCGTGCCGGTGGCCAGCGCGGCCGCGGCGACTCCGGCCAGCAGCGCCCCGTACCACCGGTAGCGGACGAGAAGCGAGCGCTGCCTGCCGCTCCCCTTGGCCCGGCCGTGCCGCCCGCGCCCGGCCGGCTGATCGTCCGCCGGCCAGTCCTCGGCCGGCCAGTCGTCCGCCGGCCAAGCCTTGGACGGCCAGTCCTCGGCCGGCCAGCCGTCGGTCGGATCACTCATGGGCAGGGCCTGTCCCCGGTGCGACGAGCCACATCGACCGCATAACATCCCCAATCGACACAATCCGACCGGCGCTCACTCTAGCAATGCGGGGCCGGCCGGTTGGGCTGTCCGGCGGGATACGGCAGAGTCTGGAGTCATGACCATGCACCTGGAAACCCGGGCGATTCACGCCCCCGCCGCCGAGCTGAACGGATCCCGCCCGGTCAGCGTCCCGATCTACCAGACCTCGGTGTTCGCCTTCGACGACGTCGCCGCCTGCGCCCGGGCGCTGGACGATCCCGGCGCCGGGTTCGCCTACAGCCGGTACGCCAACCCGACGACCAGCGCGCTGGAGGCCGTGGCCGCCGACCTCGAAGGGGGCACGGCCGCGCTGGCCACCAGTTCAGGCATGGGCGCCATCAACGCTGTGCTGCTCGGCTTGCTGCGCCCCGGTGACCATGTCATCGCACAGCAGTGCCTGTACGGGGGCACGTTCGCGGTCTTCACCGCGCTGGCCGCCCGCTACGGCATCGACGTCAGCTACGTATCCGGCCGGGATCCCGCCGAGGTCACGGCGACGGCGGGGCCCCGGACCAGGCTGCTTTTCCTGGAGACCATCGCCAACCCCACGATCGCGGTCAGCGACCTGCCCGCGCTGATCGCCGCAGGGCATCAGGCCGGCCTGACCTGCGTGGTGGACAACACCTTCGCCACCCCGGTGCTGTGCCGGCCGATCGAGTACGGCGCGGACATCGTGGTCCACTCCGCCACGAAATACCTCGGCGGCCATGACGACGTCACGATCGGGCTGGTGATCTTCGCGCGCGAGCAGCCGCACCGGCCGCTGTGGAAACACACCGTGGACCTCGGTGTCGCCGCGGACCCGTTCGCCGCGTGGCTAACGCTGCGCGGGCTCAAGACGCTGGCGCTGCGGATGGAACGGCACTGTGCCAACGCCGCGCACCTGGCCGGCAAGCTCGCCGCCCACCCCGCGGTGACCCGGGTGCACTGGCCCGGCCTGCCCGGCCACCCCGATCACGCCACGGCGCGGCGCATCCTGAGCGACTTCGGTGGCATGGTTGCCTTCGACCTGGCCGGCGGGCGGGACGCCGGGCTGGCGTTCGTGGCGGGCCTGCGGCTGGCCGCGCTTGCGGCATCCCTGGGTGGCGCGGAAACCCTGGTGCTGCACCCTGCCTCCACGTCACATCGCCAGATGGACGCGGCGAGCCTGCGCGCGGCGGGCATCGACGAGGGGTCCATCCGCGTGTCGGTCGGGCTCGAGCACCCCGATGACCTGTGGGCGGATTTCCAGCAGGCCCTCGCGGCGCTGTGACGGTGCCAGCCCGGGGGAGCGACCCCCCGGAGCCCCCCGGTGGCCTAAAGGCCTCGCGACTTCGTCGCGTGGCCTTTGGCCGCGTTGGCGGTCAATTGCCGGCGATGCTGCTGCGCCGCTCGACCAGGACGACGTCGCGCCACCGGCCGTGGTGGCAGCCGATCCGCTCGCGGACGCCCACCACGCGGAAGCCGTTCCGCGCGTGCAGGCGGAGGCTGGCGGTGTTCTCCGGGAAGATGCCGGACTGGATGGTCCAGATCCCGGCGGCCTCGGTGGAGTCGATGAGCGACTGGAGCAGCGCGGCGCCGACACCCCGGCCGCGTGCCTCCGGCGTCACGTACACCGAGTGCTCCACCACCCCGGCGTAGGCGCTGCGGGCCGACACCGGGGTGACCGCGACCCAGCCGAGCAGTTCGCCGGTGTCGTCGGCGGTCGCGACGTGGCGGTGCTCGGGCAGCCTGGCCGCGTCGAAGTCGTCCCAGGTCGGCACGGCGGTCTCGAAGCTGGCGTCGCCCGCGTCGAGACCGGCCTGGTACACGGCAAGTACCTGCTCGGCGTCAACGGCGAGCATGGGCCGGATCGCGAGGCCGATCGGCTCGGGGAACCCTATTGATTCCGGGAAGGGGGCCAGCGGCGGCAAGAACTCCTGCCCCGGGTGCTCGGGCAGCGGCGCCGCTAGCCCGCGCACCAGCGCGGCCGCGGTCGGGAAACTGCTCACGCAGGCGGCGTTGATGCGGTAGTACCTCGCGGTGCCGCGGCGCTCGGCGAGCACGAACCGCACCGCGGCGAGCACCTTCAGGTGCTGGGAGACCGTGGACTGTCCCACCTGCACCGCCGCGACGATCTCGGCCACCTTCATGGGCCGGCCGTGCCGGGCGAGCAAGGACACGATCTTGACCCGGGTGCCGTCGGCCAGCGCCCGGAACCAGGCCGCGTAGTCCTCGGCCTCTGCTCGTACTGCCAGTTCCGCACTGCTCATTGCCCGTCACGCTAGAAGATGATTCAAGGCAGGTCAAAAATGCGGCGCCGGGCCGTGTCACGGGCCGTTGGCGTACCGCCGCCCCGGGGCCAGTCCATAAGCTCACAGATGTGTATCTGCCCAAGCATTTCGCTGCCAGGGACCGCGGCGCCGTCGAGGCGTTCGTGGACGGTGCCGGCGCGGCCGACCTGGTCACGTTCGACGGCGCCAAGCCCATCGCCAGCCTGATCCCGGTCATCTGGGACCGGTCGGGGAACGACGGGCACGGGCGGCTGCTCGGCCATCTGGCCCTGCAGAACCCGCAATGGCGGTCCGTGGGCCCTGGCACGGTCGCGCTGGCCATCGTGCACGGCCCGCAGGCCTACGTGTCCCCGTCCTGGTACCCGAGCACGGCCAGGCACGGCAAGGTCGTGCCGACCTGGAACTACGTCAGCGTGCACTTCACCGGGCCACTCACCGTGCACCGGGACGCCGAATGGCTGCGCGAGGTGGTCAGCCTGCTGACCGCCAGGCACGAGGCCGGGCGGACCGCGCCCTGGCACGTCAGCGACGCGCCACGGGACTTCATCGACGGGCAGCTGCGGGCGATCGTCGGGGTGGAAATGGCGATCGCGACCGTGGAGGCCAAGGAGAAGCTGAGCCAGAACCGGGATGCCGAGGACCGGGCCGGCGCGCTGGAAGGCCTGCGCCACGAGCCGGGCCCCGGCCCGGCCGCGATCGCCGATCTAATGACGACGCTGCCCCCAGCGCGCCACTAGCTGGTCAGTCCGCCAGGGCCCGCTCCCCGAGCTCGGCGGGGTCTTCGGTGCCGGGGCAGCCGGGCGGGAACGCCGGGATCGGGCGGCCGCCGCACGCCGCGGCCATCACCTGGCCGATCGCCTTGAGCTGCCGCACCTGCTCCGGGGTGAGCCCGTCAAACAGCGAGCTGCGGACCTGCTCGACGTGGCCGGGGGCGGTGGCGGCAAGCACCGCGTAGCCCTCGTCGGTCAGTTCGGCCACCTGGCCGCGCCGGTCGGTGGGGCAGTCCACGCGCCGGACCCAGCCGCGCTCCTCCAGCCTGGCCACCGCGTGCGAGGCGCGGCTCTTGCTTGCCGAGGCCGCCTCGGCAAGCTGGCTCATCCGCAGCGCACGGCCGGGCGCCTCGGACAGCCGCACCAGGATCTCGTAGTACGCCAGCGGCATCCCGGCGTCCTTCTGCAACTGGGCGTCCACCGCGGTGAACAGCGCACGGCAGCCGAGCATGAAGGATCGCCAGGCGTCCTGCTCCTCCGACGTGAGCCAGCGTGTTTCCCCCATGGCACCAGTGTACACGAGAAATAGTTGAGCGCTTGACAATGTTACAGAGGACGTGGTAGCTGTAGAACATTCAATCATTGAGAATTCAATCACCTCGCAACAGCAGGAGGACGACATGACCACCACCGACACCGGCACCCTGACCGGTCTCCCCGGGTACGTGGCTGGCACCTGGTCGATCGACCCGGTCCACTCCGAGGTGGGCTTCACCGTCCGCCACATGATGGTGAGCAAGGTGCGCGGTAAGTTCCGCACCTTCTCGGGCGAGATCGTGACCGGCGAGAACCCGCTCGGCTCCGCGGTGACCGCCGAGATCGACCTGTCCTCGATCGACACCGGCAACGAGCAGCGCGACGCGCACATCAGGTCGGCCGACTTCTTCGAGGTCGAGACCTACCCGACGATGACCTACCGGTCCACCGGCGTGCGCCAGGACGGCGACGTCTACATCCTCGACGGCAAGCTCACGCTCAAGGGCGTGACCAAGGACGTGGAGCTGGCCCTGGAGCTCAACGGCTTCGGGCCGGACGCCTACGGCGGCACCCGTGCCGGGTTCACCGCCATCGCCGAGATCAACCGGCGCGACTTCGGCGTCAACTTCACCGCGGTCATGGAGACCGGCGGCGCGGTGGTGAGCGACAGGGTCACCATCCAGCTCGAGATCGAGGCAGTGCTGCAGCAGCACTGACGCGGGCGGCCAGCACAGGCCATACCGGGCGGCCACGGGAGGTTCCCGTGGCCGCCCGCGGCGTCTGAAAGGATCGGTAGGGAACACCCGGAACCGCGTCAGGAGGCCAGCCGTGAGAGCCGCCAGTTACGACCGCCATGGCCCGGCAGCGGAGGTCCTGGAGGTCCGCGATATCGAGCGCCCGGCCCCGGGGCCGGGCGAGGTCCTGGTCAAGGTGGCCCTGTCCGGGGTCAACCCCACCGACTGGAAGAGCCGCGGCGGCGCGACGCCCCGGCCCATCGATGGCTTCCAGATCCCGCACCATGACGGCGCCGGGGTGATCGAGGCGGTCGGCGACGGCGTCGACCCGGCCCGGGCTGGCCAGCGGGTCTGGCTCTGGCTCGCGGCGGCCGGGCGGCGGTGGGGGACCGCGGCGGAATGGAGCGTCGTGCCGCAGGACCAGGCGGTCCCGCTGCCCGGCGGCGTCTCCCTGGAACTCGGTGCCAGCCTGGGCGTGCCCGCCATGACCGCGCACTGGTGCGTGTTCGCCGACGGCCCGGTGACCGGGAAGACCGTGCTCGTCGCGGGTGGCGCCGGTGCGGTCGGCCACTTCGCGATCGAGCTGGCCACCCGGGCAGGCGCCCGGGTGATCGCCACGGCCAGCGGCCCGGAAAAGGCGGAGCTTGCCCGTAAGGCCGGCGCCGCGCACGTGGTCAACTACCGCGACGCCGATGCCGCGGACCAGATCCGCGCGGCGGTGGGCCAGACCGACCGGGTGATCGAGGTCGCGCTCGGCGCGAACCTGGCCCTCGACCTCGCGGTGGCCAAGCCCGGCTCGATGATCGTCACTTACGCCGCCGAGCCCGCCGATCCGGTGCTGCCCGTCCGCGCCTGCATGACGGCGAACGTCACGCTGCGGTTCATCCTGCTGTACGGCGTGCCCCGCGAGGCGCTGCGGCAGGCGGCGGCGGACATCACCGCAGCGCTGACCGAGGGCGCGCTGACCGAGCTGCCGGTGCACCGGTTCGCGCTGTCCGACATCGTCGCCGCGCAGGAGGCGTGCGAGGCGGGCGCGCTCGGCAAGGTGCTTGTCGCTCCCTGACTCGCGGCTCTCCCTCGCCCCGCCCGATTTCGCTGCACTACGACGGCCCACGCCGCCCCGGTCCGCACCGGCCGGAGGATTCCGTGGCGTGCGTGCGACCCTAACTTTTTCGCGACTTATCCGGACCCTCGCGGCCAGCCGCGCCCCGGTTGTCGTACCGCCGCGCCATCATGAGCAGCGTCCGGCGGCCCGGTGAGCCGCCGGCCGAAGCGGTCACGGCGAACGGGGCCACGATGCGGCTGATCCACACGTCCGACTGGCATCTCGGGCGGACCCTGCACGGCGTGAGCCTGCTGGACCACCAGGAGGTGTTTCTTGACTGGCTGGTCGGCCAGGCGGCCGCGCGCCAGGTGGACGCCGTGCTGGTGGCCGGGGACATCTACGACCGGGCCGTGCCACCGCTCGAGGCCGTGACCCTGCTCGACCGGGCGCTCACCGCATTCGCCGGCGCAGCCATCCACGTCGTCCTGATCAGCGGCAATCACGACTCATATGTACGCCTCGGGTTCGGGTCCGCGCTCAGCGAGCGAGCAGGAATCCACCTGCGCACCCGCGTGCCCGACATCGCCCACCCGGTGATCCTCAGCGACGCCCACGGCGCGGTCGGCATCTACGGCATCCCGTACCTGCTGCCCGACGCGGTCATGGACGAACTGGGGGCGGAGCGCTCGCACGCGTCCGTGCTCGCCGCGGCGGGCGAGCGGATCCGTGCCGACGCCGCGGCCCGCGGCCTCGCCCGCACCGTGATACTCGCGCACGCCTTCCTCACCGGCGCACAGGCATGCGAGTCCGAACGCGACATCAGGGTCGGCGGGATCGGCGACGCGCCCGCCGCGGTGCTGGCCGGCTGCAGTTACCTGGCCCTCGGCCATCTGCACGGCCAGCAGCGGGTCCCGGTGCCGGGCAGCAGTACCACGGCCAGGTACTGCGGCTCGCCGCTGGCCTTCTCCTTCTCCGAGCAGCAGGCCAAGTCGGTCACGCTCGCCGAGATCGACGGCGCCGGCCGGGTGACCACCGAACCGCTGGCCACACCGGTGCCGCGGCCGCTGCGCGAGGTGCGCGGCCGCCTCGCCGATCTGCTCGCCCGGGCCGACGGGGATCTCGCTGACCTGGCCGGTGCCTGGGTGAAGGCGGTGCTGACCGACCCGGCGCGGCCGGTGGCGCCGATGGAGCGGCTGCGCGAGAAATGGCCGCACACGATCGCGCTCGAGTTCGACCCGGACGGGGGGCTGACCGGGGTGGACGCCGACCTGGCCCGGGTGGCCAAGGCGGCGGACCCGGTGGAGATCTGCGAGTCGTTCGTCGAGTACGTCGCCGGCGTCCCGGCGGACGCGGCCCAGCGAGCGGTGCTGCGGTCGGTGGTGGAGGACGCCCAGCACGCCTGCGACGACGGCCCCGGGCACATGGCCGGTGCCGGGCGGCCGGTCCCCGTCCAGGCGGGGGGTGCCTGATGCGGCTGCACCGGCTGCGGATGACCGCGCTCGGGCCTTATGCGGCCGAGCAGGTGATCGACTTCGACCGGCTCGCGCAAGGCGGGCTGTTCCTGCTGGAGGGCCCGACCGGGGCCGGCAAGAGCACGGTGCTCGACGCGGTCACATTCGCTCTCTACGGCGGCCTGGCCGGTGAGGATTCGGCCGACGACAGGCTCCGCTCGCACTTCGCCGCCCCGGACGCACGGACCGAGGCCGAGCTGGAGTGGTCGCTGCGTGGCGTCAGGTACCGGGTGACCCGGAGCCCGGAATACCGGCGCCCCAAGAAGCGCGGTGATGGGATGACCACCGAGGCGGCACACGTGCACCTGCAGCGGCGCGACGGGACGTCCTGGGTCAGCATGTCGGCGAACAAGGCGGAGGCGGGCGAGGTGATCAGCGACCTGCTCGGCCTCACCCGCACGCAGTTCACCCAGGTCATGCTGCTGCCGCAGGGCGAGTTCGCCCGGTTCCTGCGCAGCAGCGACGATGACAGGCGCAGGCTGCTCACCAAGCTGTTCGGCACCAGCCTGTACGACAGGATCACCGACGGGCTGTGCCGGCTGCGGACCGAGGCCACCCGGGCAAGGGATCGTGCCGGCCGGGCGGTCGAGATTGCCGTGTCGAAGGCGGCCGAGGCAGCCGGACTGGATGCCGTGGCCGGGGCGCAACTGCTTGAGGTCTCCCGGGCCGATCGGCACACCTGCCTCAAGGAAATCCAGGAAAGCCTGGCGCAGTCCGTCGCGGCCACCGGGGCGGAACTGGAGGCGGCCATCGCTGCCGTGACCGGGGCGGTGGCCCGGGATGGGGAGGCGAGGCGGCAGGCGGAGCTGATGGCCAGGCTGACCGGCGCGCTCGCGGCACTGCAGGCGCATGAGGGCACCCGGACCGAGCACGACCGCCGGGCCGGTCAGCTCGCCGCGGCCAGGCACGCCGAGCCGGTCCGGCCGCTGCTCGATGCGCTCGCTGAGGCTGCCGCGGCGACAGCGGCGTCGTCGGCGAGACCTGGCTGGCCTGCTGCCGGAACCAGGCGCGGACGCGCTGGCCGGCCGAGGCGGGCCGGAGGCGGCGGCCCGGGCCGTGGCCGCCGAGGCCGAAGCCGCCACGCTGCAGCGCGCCGTGGGTGCCGAGCAGGGCCTGCCCGCCGCCGAGGCCGGGCTGGCCGGGCTGGACGAAGCGGCCACCGCGGCCGAGGAGCGGGTCGCGTCCCTGGAACGGGCCAGGCAGGACCTACCAGGACGCATCACCACGCTGGAAAACCGGCTCAGCGAGGCACGCGTGGCGGGTGCCGGGCTGGAGGCGGCGCAGGAGCGGCTGACCGCGGTGGACCGGCAGCGCGCGGCCGCGGAACGGCTCACGGAACTGGCCCCGCTGCTTGCCGAACGCGCCGCGGTGGTGCTCGCCGCCGTCGAGGCCCACCAGCGTGCGGTGGACGAGCATCAGCGGCTGATGGAGGCCCGGCTGACCGGAATGGCGGCCGAACTGGCCGCCCGGCTGGCCGAGGGCGGGAAGTGCCCGGTGTGCGGCTCGGCCGCGCATCCCGAGCCGGCTGCGGCGTGCGAGCCGGTGATCTCCGCCGACGAGGTCGGCCAGGCTGCCGCCCGGCGCGAGGCAGCAGAGGCTGAGCGCAGACAGGCCGAGGAGGAGCACGCGGAACTCTCCAGGGCCGTCGCGGCGGAGGAGGCGGTAGCGGACGGGTGCGACGTGGCCAGCTTGGCCACCGAGGCTGCCCGGCTGGCCGCCGCGGCCGCGGCGGCGCAGGCCGCGCGGGAGGAAGCCGCCCGGCTGGAGGCCGAACTCGCGGACGTCCGTGCCGAGGCCGAGGGGGTGACGGTGGAACTGCGCTCGGCCGCCCCGGCGGCCGCGGTGGCCGGGGAGCAGGCCGGGCAGGCCCGTGCCGCGCTGGACCGGCTTCGGGCCGAGCTGAGCGAGGCGGCGCAGGAGCATCCCTCGGTGGCCGCGCGGCAGGCCGCGCTGCGGCGGTCGGCCGAGGTGGACCGCGCGCTGGGACAGGCACTGGACGCACTCGCGACATGCCTCGCGGACGAGGCAAGGGCGCGGGAGCGGGCCGATAGACAGGCTCTGGCCCGGGGGTTCGCCACGCTGGAGGACGCGGCGGCGGCGGTGCTCGCCGCACCGGAGCAGGCCGCCCTCGCCGGCCAGGTGAGCGCCTGGGACCGGGATCTGGCCGCGCTGACCGCCGCGGTGCACGCGCCGGAACTGGCCGATCTCGATCCTGGCCACGCGGAGGATGCCGCGGCCCGTGCGGAGGCAGCGGCAGCGGGCCTGGCGCTCGCCCGCCAGGCCGAGCGGGACGCGCTGGCGGCCAGCCAGGGCGCGGTCGCCAGGGCCGGGCGCTTCGCCGAGCGCAGCGGCGACGTCCAGGCCGTGGAGGACGATTACGACCGGGTGGCGGAGGAGACCGAGGCGGTGATCCACCTCGCCGGGCTGGCCAGCGGCACCGAGGGCCAGCGACGGGTCGCGCTGACCACTTACGTGCTGCGGCACTGGTTCGGCCAGGTGGTTGCCGCGGCCAACGTGCGGCTCACGGCGATGTCCTCGGGCAGGTATGAGCTGAGGCGGACCGACGAAGGCAAGGCCAGGCGGGACCGCTCCGGGCTGACCCTGGCCGTGATCGACCGGCACACCGGTGAGGAGCGCAGCCCCGCCTCGCTGTCCGGCGGGGAGACGTTCTACACCTCCCTGGCCCTGGCGCTGGGCCTGGCGGACGTGGTCAGGGCCGAAGCCGGGGGAGTGGACCTGGACACCCTGTTCATCGACGAGGGGTTCGGCTCGCTCGACTCGGGCACCCTGGACCAGGTAATGGGCGTCATCGATGACCTGCGCGACCGGGGCCGGGTGATCGGCATCGTCAGCCACGTGGCCGAGCTGAAGGAACGTGTGCCGGAGCGGCTGGAGGTCCGCCGCCTGCCCGACGGCTCCTCGGGCGTGCGGGTCGTCGCCTGAGCGGAATCAACCCGCCCGGGGCACGGTTGGCACGGACATGGCAAGGCATCAGATCACCATCACCCCCACCGGCCAGCACGTCGAGGTCTTCCTCGGCGGCGAGAAGCTGGCCTCCTCCGACCGCGCCGTGGTGCTCGCCGAGACCGGCCTGCCGGACCGTTACTACCTGCCCGCCGAGGACGTGCGTACCGACCTGCTGCGGCCCACCAGCACCAAGAGCACCTGCCCCTTCAAGGGCGAGGCCTCGTACTGGTCGGCCGAGACCGGCGGCAAGGTTTACCAGGACATCGTGTGGAGCTATCCGGACCCGATCCCCGCGGCCGTGGGTATCACCGGCCTGCTGTGCTTCTGGACCGAGCGCGGCGCCGAACTGGTCGTGGCCCAGGCCGCGTGACGGAGGAAGGCGCACCAGGCTGCCCGGCGTGCCGGGTCCGCCAGCTATCGCGATTCTCATAGACCTGAGACGCCCCGGCCCGCGGATGTGTGACATGGCGGGCGCCGCGCGGGCCGGGCTCAGGGGGCCGTGGGAGCGCGGGCGAACTCGACATCCTTGGAAAGGTAGTCGGGCACGAGCACGTAACCGGCGGCTGCGTCATAGCCGAGGTCGCGCGGGAACAGGCCGGTCGGCAGGGATCGCGTGACGGCCGGGCGGCCCGCCAGCGCGGCGGCGGTGGACACGACGCTGACCCGCTGACCGGCGTTGCCCCCGGTGCCCGGTACCAGGCCACGGTTGGAGTCGCCGACCAGCGCGATGCGGCCGTAATCCAGCAGCAGCAGGCCGACCGTCGCCGGACACCGAGACCTCGGTCTGGCCCGTCCCGGGTCGGCCAGAACCCCGGCGACCGGATCCCCGCCGCCGTGCTCCAGCGCCGCCACACTGAGCACCACCGTCCCCGCCTGCGCCGCCACGAGCAGCCAGCGCCCGTCCGGGGTAAGCGCCATGCCATCGGCCCCGGCCACGGCCCGCGGCAGCCGTACCGTGCGCGCCAGACTCGCGGCCGCGGCCCGCGTTGGCGGGTCAGGCGTCGCGCAGCCGGAGCAGCAGGCCCCCCGCCAGCAGCGCCGCAGCGGCCCATGCCGCGAGCACCCCCAGCCCGGCCCATGGCCGGATCGGCAGCGTGCCGAGGCTCCTGGTGGCCTGGATGGCCAGGCCCGCGTTCATCGGCGTCCAGCGCTCGATCCGGTGCTGCCACACCGGGTTCAGTACCACATCGCCGAGGACCGGGAAGATGTAGAGCAGGCCGAGCACGACCGTGATGGCCGCTGCGGAGTCACGCAGCGCGGTCGCGGTACCGAGGCTGAGCAGGGCGATCAGGGCCAGGTAGAGCACCGAGCCTGCGGCCGCGCGCAGCGTTGGCCCGTGGGCGAGCGAAAGCGGCACGAAACCGTGGTGGGCGGTGAACCCGTTTCCCGGTTCCAGCAGCCGGCCGGCCAGCAGCGAGGTGCCCACGGCGATCGCGCCGGCCGCCAGCACCACCGCGCTCAGCACGGCCGCCTTGGCGGCCAGCAGGGCTTGCCGCCGCGGCATCGCAGCGAGCGTGACCCGGATCATGCCCGTGCCGTACTCGCTGCTCATCGCCAGCACCGCCAGCACCGCGACCGTGGCCTGGCCGAGCATGACACCGGTCAGGCTGAGCTTGGTGGTGTCTGCGGTGCACGAGCCGGGGCACTTCACGATCGCGGCGGCCAGTGCGCTGCCCCCGGCGGTCAGGACGATGGACGCGGCGAGCAGCAAGGCGGTGCCCGGTGCCGTGCGCAACTTGGTCCATTCCGCGTGCAGCGCGTGCCTCATGCGTCCCTCCGGTGCAGCAGAATGGCGGCCACGCCCAGGGCGAGCACCGCCCATGCGCACATCACCGCGAAACCGGTCCACGGGGCCAGCGGGTAGCAGCCGTGGTACGGGATGCAGGCCGTGTTCACCTGCGGGTACTGCAGGGTGGATGTCTGCAGGCTGAACGCGGCCGCGGGGGTGTACCGCAGCAGCCAGGTCGCCGGGGCCGTCGGCAGAATGACGGCCAGCACCAGCGGCAGGATGATCAGCCCGATGACGGCGGTGATCGCCCCGGCGCTGCGCCGCAGGATGGTGCCGGCGGCCAGGGAGAGCAGCGCGGTCACCGCCAGCAGGGCGGCGGTACCGGCCACCACCCGCACCCCGACCTGGCTGGTGAGCGACCAGTCGTGCCACACCGGTGGCGTCCAGCCCAGGGCGGTCAGCTTGCGCTCCGCGAACACGAAGGCGACGGCGGCACCGGCCAGGCCCGCCACCAACGTCACCGAGCCGATCACGATGGCCTTGGCGGCGAGTACCCGGCCCCGCCGCGGGCTCGCGGCCAGGGTGGTGCGGATCATGCCGCGCCGGTATTCACTGGTGATGTACACCGCCCCCAGGGCGATGATGGCGATCGCGCCGAACAGCGTGCCGTAGAACGACACCTGCAGCGGGTCCACGACCGGCACGAACGGCGCGATGTCGCCCGAGCCCGCCACGGTGAACGTGCCACCGGAGCGCGCAAAGCGGTCGGGCAGTTGCCTCTTCTTCACGGCGCCGCAGGGCGGGGTACCGCAGTGGCGGCTGGCCTTGTAGGGCAGGAACCGCCCGCCTGCGCTGACCTGGGCGCCCGTCCAGGTGCCGACCGGCCAGTTGCCCTGCCGGTTGACGTGGCCGAACACGGCGATGGCCTGGGTGGGCAAGGTTATTCCCTGGTCGCCGCCGCCGAAGCTCTGCGTGTCGGCGACGTAGTCGGGCGAGGCGACGAACAGCCCGGCCTGCACCGTGGCTGGCAGCCCGGCGAGGTGCACGGTGCCGACCGTAATCCAGCGCCGGCCGTCGGCCGACTCCTGCCCGGTGAGCGTGCTCCCGGAGCGGGTCAGCCGCAGCCACTTGGGGGACGCGGCGGACACCGGGCCCGCGATGTCGTGGGTGAAGTCGTACTGCATCCGGACGCCGTGCCCGGACGTGGCCATGATCGCCGCGTAGGGCGATCCAGGCCTGGCGCTCGCCTTGATCAGGATCCCAGCCTTGGCCCACGGCTGTGTGCGGGGAGGTTGCGGGAACTTCGTGGGAAGGTGCAAAGCGGGCCCGGTTCCGTGCAGCGAGGAAATCGCCACGGTCAGGCTGCCATTCCCGGCCAAGGGCTGGTGGACGAAGTAGAAGCTGTCGTTGACCGCCTCGCCACCGGGCCCGGTCGCGACGGTGCTGGTCTCCACTTGGCACAGCCCGTGCGCGCAGGTCATTGGGTCGTTGCTCTTCGCGATGCCCGCCAGGGCGATGGGGGCCAGCGCCGTCGCGGCCGCCGCGGCGAGCATGACAATGACCCAGCTCCGCATGGTACGGAACTTGGTCCACTCGGCCCGCAGCACCTGCGCGAAGCCGTCGTGCCCGGCCTGCTGGCCGGAGCGGTACGGGGCGATCGTGGCGGCCATCACGCCTCCCGCACGGCGGGCATGGCGCGGAATTCGACGGCGTCGGCGGTGAGCTCCATGTAGGCCTCCTCCAGTGACGCGCGGTGCGCGGCCAGTTCGGAGAACGGGACGCCGTGGCGGCCCAGCAATTCCGCGATGCGCTGGGCCGGCAGGCCGGAGATGGTGACGGTGTCGGTCCCGGTGATGGCGACCGTCGCCCCCTCATTCGTCAGCACGGCCGTCGCCTCGGCCCGCGCGGTGGTGCGCAGCGTGACGCGGTCCTGGGACGCCGCCGCGAGCAACTCGGCCACGCTGGTGTCGGCGACCAGCCGGCCACGGCCGATCACCACCAGATGGTCGGCGTTGTCCTGCAGCTCGCTCATCAGGTGGCTGGACACCAGGACGGCCCGGCCCTCGGCCGCCAGTGACCGCAAGAACCCGCGGATCCACGCGGTGCCCTCCGGGTCGAGGCCGTTGAACGGCTCGTCGAACAGCAGCACCGGCGGGTCGCCGAGCATCGCCGCCGCGATCCCGAGTCGCTGCCGCATGCCCAGCGAGAATCCGCCCGCCTTCCGCTTGGCCGCGGAGCCCAGCCCCGCCTGCTCGATCACCTCGTCCACCCGCCGGGCGCCCAGGCCCTGCGAGTGCGCCAGCCAGAGCAGGTGGTTGCGGGCGCGCCGGCCCGGCTGCAGCGCCCCGGCGTCCAGCAGTGCCCCGACATGGTGCAGCGGGTCGCGCAGGCTGCGGTACGGGCGCCCGCCGATCAGCACGCTGCCGGAGTCGGCCGCGTCCAGGCCCAGGATCACCCGCATCGTGGTGGACTTGCCCGCCCCGTTCGGCCCGACGAACCCGGTGACCTGCCCGGGGGCTACGGTGAAGGACAGCTCGTCCAGGGCCACGGTCTGGCCGAACCTCTTGCACAGCCCGGTGACTTCGATGGTCGCTTCCATGCCTGGCAGGTTAGGGAACCCTGGTGGCCCAGGTCGTCACGCCGTGGAGCCGTTTTCGCCGCCGCTGACCCGGGGGAGACGGGCACGCCGCATCCCCCACAGGAGGGATACGGCATTGGCGGGCAGGGGGGACGCCAGCGCTCCGGCCAGCGGCGACAATAGGCGAGGTGGGCACAGTGGGTGACTGGTACGGCACCTGGGCCGGCTGGGCGCGGCGCATCGCCGCGGCCCCGCTGGCACCCGCCGTGTCCGGCGCGCTGCTAGGCATCCTCGCGGTGGCGCAGACCCTGGCCCGGACCACGGGCACCGGACTCACCCCCGGCCCGACGAGGCTCACCCTGGTGGTGGCCGCCCTGGCCACCACGGTTCCCCTCGGCCTGCTGTGGGCGCGGCCTGCCCTCGCCGCCCTGGCCGTCACCGCGGCGGCCGTGGTATCCCTCGCGGCCTTCCATACGCTGACCGTCGCCGGCCTGCTGGCCCAGCTTGCCGCCCTGTACCGGCTCGGCCGTCACGGTTCGCCGGTGCTGGCCGCGGCAACGGCCATGCCCTATCTGGTGGTGGCGCTGGCCCATCCGCTGCACGGCGCGGCGGAAGCCTTCCTGATCCTGCTGGCCTCGCTCGCCCCGGTGGCCGCCTGGGCCGGGATCGCCCGGCGGGCTCGCAGTGAGGCCGTCGCGCACAGCGCGGCACGGCAGGTCATCGCCGGCAGCCTGCTCGAGCACACCGCCCGCGGCGAACGGGCACGCATCTCCAGGGAACTGCACGACGTCGTGGCCCACCACATCTCCATGATCGCCGTGCAGGCGGAGTCGGCCCGGCTGACCACCCCGGGCATGCCCGCGGCGGGGGCGCAGCGGCTGTCCGCGATCGGCGACACGGCGCGGTCAGCCCTCACCGAGATGCGCCGGCTTCTCGGCGTGCTGCGCGAGGACACCCGGGAGGACGACGACGACACCGGTCGGCGGCCGCAGCCCGGCCTGCCACAGCTCGCCGAACTGCTCGACGCGGCCAGGGACGCCTCCGGGGCGGGTGCGCGCCTCATCGTCCGTGGCTGGCTGCCCGGCCTCGATCCGGGCGTGGAACTGGCCGCGTACCGCATCGTCCAGGAGGCCCTCACCAACGCGCGGCGGCACGCGCCGGGAGCCGCGGTGGACGTGGAACTTCGCTACACCGGTGATGTTCTGGCCGTCCGGGTCCGCGACAACGGGCCCGGGCCGCCGCCGGGCGGGCCGGACGGCGACGGCCACGGGCTGGCTGGCATGCGCGAGCGCGCCGCCGCCGTGGGCGGCGCGTTGCACACCGCTGAGGCGCCCGGCGGCGGCTTCCTGGTCACCGCCACGCTGCCCGCCAAGGCGGAGGAACTCGCGGGATGAGCGTGGACGGGGCAGTGGTCCGGATCGTCGTGGCCGACGACCATCAGGTGGTGCGCGCCGGGTTCGCCGGGCTGCTCGCCACCCAGCCGGACTTCGCGGTCGTCGGCACCGCCGGCGACGGGGCCGAGGCCGTGCGGATCTGCCGTGAGCTGCAACCTGATGTTGTGCTGATGGATGTGCGGATGCCGGGCATGGACGGCATCGAGGCCACCAGGCAGCTCGCCGGCCCGGACTCCGGCGGCCCACGCGTGCTCATCCTCACGACCTTCGACCTGGACGAGTACGTCTACGACGCGCTCTGCGCCGGCGCCAGCGGCTTCTTGCTCAAGGACGTTACCGCGGAGCGCCTGTTCGACGCGGTGCGCGTCGTCGCGGCCGGCGAGGCGCTGCTGGCGCCCACCGTCACCCGCCGCCTCATCGGCGAGTTCGCCCGGCTGCGCCCGCACGCTGCCCCGCCAGCGGACCGGCTTGCCGCGCTCACCCCGCGAGAGACGCAGGTGCTTCGCCTGGTCGCCGAGGGCCTGTCCAATCCGGAGATCGCGGCGCGGCTCGTGGTCACCGAGGAGACGGTCAAGACACATGTCAGCCGCGTGCTGGCCAAGCTGGGGCTGCGGGACCGCACCCAGGCCGTGGTCACCGCGTACGAGTCCGGGCTCGTCGTGCCGCGCTCACCCGGCCGGGGGGATCCGGGTCCGTCCGGGCGGCACTCATAATGGCTGCTGGGCGGGCTCCCG
The DNA here is from genome assembly GCA_963706115.1 of uncultured Actinomycetes bacterium. Taxonomy (GTDB): domain Bacteria; phylum Actinomycetota; class Actinomycetes; order Streptosporangiales; family Streptosporangiaceae; genus DASXKD01. The sequence goes on from CAVPMG010000019.1 coordinate 80,857, forward strand.
CCGGCCCGGGGGCACGATGGGGAGGCTGTGCATGGCGGCGGAGAGCGAGCGCATCGCGGGGTTCGGGCGGCTGGAGGACGGGCTGCGCCAGGCCGGGCCCTGGTACCAGTGGGGGCCGTACGTCAGCGAGCGGCAGTGGGGGACGGTCCGCGAGGACTACAGCCCGGACGGCGAGGCCTGGACCTACCTGCCGCATGACCACGCCCGGTCCCGCGCCTACCGGTGGGGGGAAGACGGCCTGGCCGGGTTCTGTGACGTCGAGCAGCGGCTATGCCTGGGCCTGGCGCTGTGGAACGGCCGGGACCCGATCCTCAAGGAGCGGGCCTTCGGGCTGACCGGCGCGGAGGGCAACCACGGGGAGGACGTCAAGGAGTACTGGTGGTACCTGGACGCGCTGCCCAGCCATGCCTGGAACCGGTGGCGCTACCACTACCCGCAGGCGGAGTTCCCCTATCAGGACCTGATCGCCGAGAACGGCAGGCGCGGCAGGTTCGACCCGGAGTACGAACTGCTCGACACCGGCGTGTTCGACCAGGACCGTTACTGGATCACCGAGGTCTGCTACGCCAAGGCTGACCCGGGTGACCTGCTGATGGCCATCACCGTGACCAACGCCGGGCCCAGCGCCGAGACCCTGCACGTGCTGCCCACCGCCTGGTTCCGCAACACCTGGTCCTGGGATCAGGATGCTCCCAAGCCGGTCATCGAGGCGGCCGGGGAAACGTCGGCCCGGATCGAGCACCCGTTCCTCGGTACCCTCGAGCTGCTCGCGGGCAGCGCGCCGGACGGTACCGCGCCCGAGTTGCTGTTCTGCGAGAACGAGACCAATGGCAGCCGCCTGTTCGGCGTGCCCGGTGACACGCCCTACCCCAAGGACGGCATCGGCGACCATGTGATCCACGGAATGGCCACGGTGAATCCGGAGCGCCGCGGCACCAAGTGCGCCGCCTGGTACCGGCTGACGGTTCCGGCGGGCGGCACCGCGCAGGTCCGGCTCCGGCTGCGGCCGGCCTCCGCGCTGCGGGGCGTCACCGCGGCGCCGGACGCGGCCGTGGCCCTCGGCGCGCACTTCGACCGGGTCGTCGCCGCGCGCCGGGCCGAGGCCGACGAGTTCTACGCCGAGCTGACACCGCAGCGCGCCACCGCCGACGAGGCGGCGGTCATGCGGCAGGCCTTCGCCGGCATGTTGTGGAGCAAACAGCTCTACTACTACGACGTGGCCCGCTGGCTGGACGGTGACCCGGCCCAGCCGGCCCCGCCGCCCGCCCGGCGCGGCGGCCGCAACGCGCGCTGGCGCAACATGAATGCGTTCGACATCATGTCGATGCCGGACAAGTGGGAGTACCCGTGGTTCGCCGCCTGGGACCTGGCCTTCCACTGCGTGGCGCTGGCGCACGTGGATCCGGGGTTCGCGAAGTACCAGCTCATCCTGCTCTGCCGGGAGTGGTTCCAGCATCCCAACGGGGCCCTGCCCGCCTACGAGTGGGACTTCGGCGATGTGAACCCGCCGGTGCAGGCGTGGGCCGCCCTGGAGGTGTTCGCCATCGACGGCGGCCGGGACCTCGACTTCCTGAGCCGGATCTTCGACAAGCTCCTGATCAACTTCACCTGGTGGGTGAACCGGGAGGACGCCGAGGGCAACAACCTGTTCGAGGGCGGCTTCCTCGGGCTGGACAACATCGGCCCGATCGACCGGTCGCACCTGCCGCCCGGCACCGTGCTCGAGCAGTCCGACGCGACCGGCTGGATGGCGTTCTACGCGGTGGCCATGGCGGGCATCGCCGCCGTGCTGAACCGCAGCGGCCGGCGGCCCGCCAACGACCTGGTGATGAAGTTCCTGGAGCACTTCGCTGCCATCACTGAGGCCATGGAGGGCCAGGGCCTGTGGGACGACACCGACGGGCTCTACTACGACAGGCTGCTCGCCCCGGACGGATCTCAGGCGCCGGTGCAGGTCCGGTCCATGGTGGCCATGATCCCGGCGCTGGCCGTGGCGGTCGTCGACCAGACGACGCTGGACCGGTCGCTGACGGTCGGCAAGCACTTCGCGGACTTCCTCGACCGCCAGGGCCTGTCCGACCGGGACAAGCTCACGCAACTCGGCGTGCTGCGCGGCCAGCCCGGCCACCAGCGGCTGCTGCTTTCCGTGGCCGGCATCGACCGCATCGAGAGGCTGTTCACAAAGCTGTTCGACGAGGCCGAGTTCCTGTCCCCGTACGGGCTGCGCGCGCTGTCCGCCTACCACCGCGACCACCCGTACGTGTTCTCGGCCGACGGGGTACACGCGAGCATCGACTACGAGCCGGCCGAGTCCACCACCGCCATGTTCGGCGGGAACTCCAACTGGCGTGGGCCGCTCTGGATGCCGCTCAACTATCTGGTGATCAGTTCCCTGGAGCGCTATCACCGGTTCTTCGGGGATGAGCTGACGATCGAGTACCCGGCCGGCTCCGGGCGGCGGCTCGCACTTGACGCGGTCGCGGCCGACCTGTCCGACCGGCTCATCTCGCTGTTCCTGGCTGGCCCGGACGGCCGCAGGCCCTGCTTCGGGCAGGTTGACCGGCTGCAGAACGACCCGGCGTGGAAGGACAACATCGTCTTCAGCGAGTACTTCCACGGCGACAACGGGGCGGGCCTCGGCGCGTCGCACCAGACCGGCTGGACCGGCGTGATCGCCGACCTGATCCGCCGCCGCCACGGTGAGGTGCCCTCCGTGGGCGACGTACTCAGGATCCTGGCAAGCCAGGTCGAGCAGTAGCCCTGCTAGCCCGGGGGAGCGACCCCCCGGAACCCCCGGGGCGCCGATGGCGCCTGGCAGGCAAGCCGCAGGCCCCACCGCGCGTGCTAGCCCGGGGGAGCGACCCCCCGGAACCCCCCGCTGGCCAGTGGGCGTCTTGTGTCACTCGTGTGACAGCACGGCCTTGGCGAACTGGTTGAAGTTGGCCTGCTTGGCGGAGTCGGGCTGGCCGGAGTTGTTGTAGTTGCTCAGGCAGCCGGGGCCTGCCTTGGGCCCGCCGCTGGAGGCAAAGACCAGGTACATCTTCAGCCTCGGGTAGGTGCCGGCGTCGAAAGCGCTCTTTGCCTGCAGGTAGAAGTCGTTGGCCGCGGCGGTGTTGGCGTTCGAGCAGGTGCCGAATTCCCCAAGGCCCCAGGGCTTGGAATTGAAGTCGACGCTGGGGCTGCTGTCGCTGGCGAGCACGTGGTAGAACCGGCCGACGGTGTTGTCCCAGGTCGCGTGGCCGTTCCTGCTGTAGGTGTCGTAAGTAACCCAGTCGACCAGGCTGTTGCCGGGCCACAGCTGCGGCACCAGGCAGTCGTACATGCCGTTCGCGGGCGCCTGGTAGTCCATGGCCCAGACGACATTGGTCACGCCGGCGGCGCGGAAGCGGTTCTCCACGTTCCGCCACATGGCGACGTATTGCGCCGGGGTGCCGCCGGTGGCGTTCGGGTTCACGTAGCAGTTACCACCGGGGTCGCTGGTGACGTCGTTCTGCGGCTCCCACCAGATGGTCATGAAGATCTTGTGCGGTGCGATCGACTTGATGCTGGCCGCGACATGGTCGATTTCCCTGTTGACCACGGGGTCACCGCCATCGGCCTGGGCGAAGGTGGCGGCGGGCTTCCAGTTGACGTCGATGTAGGTGCCCTGCCTGCGGGCTAGCTGCATCTCGTTGCTGTTCAGCGGCAGGTCGCCGAGGGCATTGCTGCCGGGCGCGCTGTGGTAGTCCCGGAAGACGTCCAGTCGCTGGCCGACCAGCCTCTCCAGGTAGTCGAACTGGGCGACCTTGGAGTCCGACGCGCCCGGGTTGCCGTTGGCGGCGGCCCCGAACCAGGGCCGGCACGGGTTGACAAGCATGGCACTCGGGGCACACTTCCCGGTCGCGGGCTGTGTCGTGGCGGGCGTACCGGAATTACCGGAATTACCGGTCAGCAGGTACGCGCCGAGGGCGCCGATGCCCGCGGCGGCGACGATGAAGACGGTGGCAAGGATGCCGACCCGGAACCCGGGCCGCTTCCCGGGCCTGGTGGGCTGAGCGTGCGTCACGTCCCTCACTCATCTGGTCGCAGGGTCGGCTGCGGGGGCCAGCCGGCCGCGGGCGGCTGCCCGTGCCGACCCGAGCAAGGTTATGGCCACCGGGCGGCCGACCAGAAATCAAGAGGGGAAAGATGCACAATCCTGACCGGTTAGGCAGGCGGCGCGGGGGGTTGCGGTGTCCTATGGGGCGTCGTATAACGGTGAAGCGGTCGGGACGGCTCCATCGAAGATGAGGAGTTTGTATGAGACGTTCGCTGAAAGCTGCCCTTTCAGCAGTGGTCGTCGCGGTGCCAATGGCGCTGGTGGCCACCCAGTTCGGCGCGTCCGCGGCGGCGCCGGCCTATCACAACAAGCTGCCGCACAACGCGACCACTCGTATCGCGGGGCTCCAGCACTTCTGCGGCAGCAACGGCATCACCTGCGCCGAGCCCGCGACCAACTGGAACGAGCTGGCGGGTTACAAGGCGGCCGTCAAGCGCGGCGCGCGCATCGAGGGCTACATCGGCCACGACGAGCCCGCCACGCTGTTCTACTCGAACGTGCCAGGATCGGGGAATGACGTCACCTATCAGCTGAAGCTGCCCAAGGACCCGCCGACAGTGCCCACGAACACCGGCAGCGGCGGAACCGACAGCTTCCAGCTGCACCCGACGTTCTGGCTCGGCATGGTGATGTGTGACCCCAACGGCACACCGAACCCCGACGGGGCGGCGCAAACCGGTCACGCGACCGTGCCCTGCAAGCCGGACAGCGACTCCAACATCTTCGCGAGCGAGAACCCCAGCAGCCCGCGCTACTTCGGGCTCGGCCCGGGCCAGGCCTACGAGGAGATGCAGTTCTACCCGCCGGGCTGGGTGCCGTGGCCGTCCGGCATCGGCTGCACCGCCAAGCAGTGGTGCGCCGCGCTGAACATCGACACGTTCCAGGACAACGAGAACACCGGCGCGCCGAACAACACCGCGTGCCTGAACACCGTGGGCCCGGAGCCGGTCAACTTCGCGTTCGTCACCAAGAACGGCAAGTCGACCGCGCCGGGGAACCCGGGAGCGCCGCAGCACTTCATCCCGAACAACGCCAAGAACCTGCTGATGAACTCGGGTGACCAGCTCACGGTGCACCTGTTCGACACCTCGCAAGGGCTCAAGGTCACCATCGCGGACCACACCACCGGTGCCACCGGCTCGATGACCGCCAGCAAGGCCAACGGGTTCGGCACCGTGCTGTTCCAGCCGAACGCGACCAAGTGCACGATCAAGCCGTGGGCCTACCACGCGGAGTACAGCACCTCCACGCCGCAGACCCGCAACGTCAGCGCGGCGCACACCTACAACATCGCGTTCTCCGACGAGATCGGGCACTTCGAGGAGTGCGGCAAGGTCGACCTCAAGAGCCCGATCCTCGGCTGTGCGCAGCCGCTCGGCCCGGACACCAACAACGGTGACTTCGGCCAGGACCCGGACGGTGACGACGACGCCTGTCTGCCCGCGTCCCAGTCGCTGGACGTGAAGATCAACGGGTGCCTGGATATCGACGGCGACTTCGACGGAGTCCCGTACACCCATGTCTGGCCGGGCTCGATCACCAACGTGACCGCGGACCGGCTGCTGCACCCGACCTCGTTCCAGTTCACCAGCCCGACCACGACCGGCGGGCAGAACTTCAGCCAGATGGCGTTCGAGTCGGACATCTCCCGCAACGAGTCCAGCGACACCTCGTTCCGGGTGGACGTGCCGTGCCAGCGGCACTTCGCCAACCCGGCGGACCCGAACCCGGGTACGGGCTGCGTGAACCCGCCGCCGAACTCGGTGTTCTACCCCTTCTACAGCACCGGCGAGAACTCCAGCGGCTGCTTCTGGCAGGAGGGCGGCGCCTACATCCCGGGCACCACCAATACGTTCGGTGGTAGTGCCCAAGCCGAGTACGGCCCGCTGCGGGTGATCCACTACCCGACCGCGCCGTTCGGCACCATCACCAAGCGCTCCAACGACTTCCGGAGCAACACCACCAGTAACCCCTGCCCGGCAGCCTAAAAGCCGGTCAGCCAGCAACAGCGAGGCCGCTCCCGCCCGGGGGCGGCCTCGCTGCCGTGACGGGATATCAGGCCAGCTCGCGCAGATACTGCGGGAGCATCCGGTGCCAGGTGGGCCAGTCGTGCTTGTATTCCGGGCCCCAGTTGTCCACCCGGTTGGGGATCCCCTTCGCCCCGAGCGCCTCCGCCATGCGCCATGACTCGCCGGGGTCCTCCCAGTCGCCCGCACCGGAGGCGAGCACGGCGAACCGCTGCCTGAGCCGGTCCAGTTGCGGGCCCTCCAGGCCCGGCAGGAACTGCAGCGGCGCGGCGAAAAACAGGTCCTCGGTCCAGGCTCCCTCGTAGAAGCGCTCGATCCTGTAGGAGCCGCTCATGCCGATGGCCGCGGAGAAGACATCGGGATAACGGCACAGGGCGGCCACCGCGTTGAACGCGCCGATCGAGGCTCCGGTGGTGATCACGTCCATGGGCTGGCCGCCGAGGTCCGCGTGAATCGCCGGCACGACCTCCCACCTGACGCATTCGTGGAACTGGTTCAGCTGCCACAGGCGGTGCCCGGCCGGGCTGGTTTTGGCGATCATCGCCCGCCCGGCCACGCTGTCGACCGAGTACAGCTTGACCCGGCCCTCAGCGAGCAACGGCCCGCACGCGTCCACCAGGCCGAACCGCTCGATCTCCTCCGCGTCGCCGCCGGCCGAGGGGAACACCAGCACCGGCCGGCCGAACGTGCCCCACCGGGCGACGGTGATGTCCTGGTTGAGGCGGCTGGAGAACCACCGCTGCACGGTTTTCACGCGATCACTCGTAGAAGAACTTCTGTGGCCCGGGGAATATCCATGACAGCCCTTCCCGAAGCCGGTCGCGCCAGTTTTCCCAACTGTGCCCGTCCCGTGCTTCGACGTAGCGCACGGCCATGCCGGCCGCCTCGAACGTGGGAACCATGGACCGGTTCCGTATGATCAGCGGCTCGTACACACCGCAGCTCACGAAGACCCGGTCGGCGACCCTGCGGGGCGCGGCGCGGTACCTGTTGACGAACCGCACCACCGGCTCGAACGCCGGCCCGCCGCCGTGGTCGTGGCCGATGTCGGTGAACACGAACGAGCCGGACTGCAGCAGCAGCGAGCCGTAGCTGCCTGGGTAGCGGTACGCGGTGGACAGCGCCGCGACCGCGCCGAAGCTCGCGCCCATCAGGCAGCGCGCCGACGGGCCGCCCGCGAGCGGGAACTCCTCCTCCAGCCGCGGCACCAGTTCGGCGGTCAGGTACCGCGCGTGCGCCGCGGAGTTCGCATACTCGGTCAGCCGGTCGCCCGGATGCACGAACGCCACGATGGTCTCCGCCACGTCCAGCCGGTGGATGAGGTTGTCGAGTACGGTCTTGGCCGCCGCGTACTTCAGGTAGTCGCCGCCATCGTGGACGATGAGCAGCGGGTAACGTGCGATCCGCCGGAACCGGGCCGGCAGGTAGAGCGTCACCTGGCAGCCGCGCCGCAGCGCGCGGCTGGGCACGGTGAGGTCGGCCAGGGAGCCGGGCCGTGATTCCGGGTCCGGCCTGGTCCACTCGGGCACCTCGTACCCCCGGGCGTAACAGACCGAGGAACTGCCCAGCGGGCTGTGCGCGAGGTAGGGGTTCAGCGGGTCGTTGATGCGCTCGCTGCGCCCGTCGCGGGAGATCTCAAGCTGGTACTCCACCCTGGAGCCGTCGGGCAGTTCCAGCACCAGGTACCACAGGTCGGTGCCGTGGAGCCGGCGCAGCGGGATCCGCTCGGGCAGCCCGAAGATCCGGTGCACCAGGTGGACCGCGCCGGCCTCGCCCCGGTACAGGAACGTGCACCGGGCACCCTCGACGATCGGCACCTCGTAGCGCGCGAGAAACCGGCTCACGGTGGCCGGATCGAGGGGCCTGCGCTCCCTGAGCCTGTTGATCGCGAGCTTGCGGCGGACGGCGGGCGGGCCGCCGACGGTGGTCAGGCTGCCTCCCCGGTGGTCACGTGCCCGTCCGGCGCAAGCACCCGCATCCCCGGCGGCCAGATGCCATCGCTGGTGTCGATCCTGGTGCCGTTCTCCAGCAGTACGCAGCGGGCCGGGGCAAACCTGCGGGCGAATACCGACATCCGCGGCGCGTCGTCAAGCAGCAGCCTGGCCCGGGCATGCGGCAGTGGCACGACGCCCCGCAGCATCGACAGCCCGCTGCCGTAGATCTCCGGGTGGCCGGGGCCGTGCGCGGAGCGGTCACCGAACAGCACGATCCGTTCGCCCAGCGCCATCGCCCCCGCGGACCACGCGATCACCGGCGCGCGCAGCGACGCCGCCACGTTGAACAAGTGCAGCACGTCGGCCAGCACGCCCACATGGCCGCCGGCCACCACCACGGCGGCGGCGTCACCCAGCAGTGCGGCCACCTCGGCGCGGTGCTCGGCGATCACCGGGCGCTCGTGCGGCGGCAGTTCGGCGTAGAACTCGCCACGAACCGCGCCGACCCGGCGCAGGTGCGCGGCGTCCAGATCGCGTACCGTGCCGATCGCCTCGGCCAGGATGCCGGAGCGGAGCGGGCCGTTGCCGCCGCGGCGCTGCACGGCGTAGACCGCCTGCAGCGCGTGATCCAGGCGGATCAGGTAACTGCCAGCGACCTCGTCGAGCACCTCGGCCAGCCTGCGCTCGCCCGCGGCGAACAGCGGATCCCGCTCGGTCACGTCGAGCCAGCGCCGGTACAGGCCGAGATTGACATCGCGGGCGCCGAGCAGCGTGCCCAGTTCACCGTCGTCGTTCTCGCGTTCCTGCCACCCGGCGGTGATCGTGGCGATCGGTCCCTCCGGGTACAGCGACCAGGCGACCGCCTCCAGCGTGGGCCTGCGCTGCGGCCCCAGCAGGGTAATTCTCACTGGGCGTAGACGTGCAGTGAGCGGCCCACCGTGTCGAGCATCCCACGCAGCGTGTCGTAGTCCGGGTGCCGCATCCGCACGTAGGCGTTGGCCATGTACCCGGCCGCCACCGGCTGTGTCGGGGCACCCGGCGGGGGCAGGTGCGCGTCGATGACCCACTCGCCGAACTGCTGCTGCAGTTCCTCGGCGCCCGAATACCCGGTGATGCTGCCGTCCCGCTCGGGACGCAGCGCGACCATCCCGCTGGCGTACCGCCGCGACGGCGCCGCGCCGGTCTCGCCGCGGATGATCGCGTTCGCCCAGGCGGTGTAGATATCCATGTCGTTGCCCGCGGAGTACAGGTCCCACGCGCCCACGCCCGGCGGCCTGCAGCCGATCTCGGAGAATTTCAGCCCCTTCGGGCCGAAGAACCACTCCATGTGCGTGGCCGACGTCCCGATCCCGAGGGCCGCGATGACCCGCCGTCCCATGTCCCGCAGCTCGGCGTACTCGCCGACGGTGTCGACCCGGTTGGTGGAGATGAACTGCGGGGAGATCCACCGGGTCCGCATCGCGTCGAGCACGTTGGGGTAGTAGTGCGAGACGAAGTCCACCGCCACCTGGCCGTCGATCGTGATGGTGTCGTAGAACCCCTCGTGGCCCTCCACGAACTCCTCCACGGCGATCGACTCCACGCCCTGGCCGCCGAACACGCCCAGGGCCCGCTCCAGGCCGGCCAGGTCGTCGGCCCGCATCGTGTCCAGCGCACCCGCACCGCTGCGTGGCTTGAGGATGACCGGGTAGCCCACCTGCTCGGCGAACGCGATCACCTCGGCCGCGGTACTCGCCCCGGCCGAGGCGGCCGTGGGCACGCCGGCCTCGCGCAGCGCCTGCTTCATCGACGGTTTGTCCCGGCACAGCCAGGCCGTCCGCACCGACGTCCCCGGGATCGTGCAGGCCTCCCTGACCTGCGCGGCGGGCAGGGTGTGCGCCTCGATCGAGGCCTCGAGCCGGTCCACCCACAGCTTGTCCTGCACCCAGCGGACCGCCGCCGTCATGGCCTCCACATCGGTGACGGAGCGCACCTGCTCGTAGTGGTGCAGCCAGCCCTTCAGCTCGCCGTCCAGCGCGTCGGCGGGATACTCGCCGATGCCGATCACCGTTGCCCCGGCCCCGGCCAGCGCGCGGGCGAAGTGCCGCTGGTTGTTCGGGAAGAACGGCTCGACGAAGACCACGTTCATGCCTCGAAGCCTAGCCGGAAAGGATCTTCTTCCCTAGGGGGCGGCGCCGCCGCACCAGGCTTGACTGGTGCCGGTGCGGCAGGGTAAGCCCCCAGGCATGACGGTTGTCGCTTTTGCCGCGCCCTACCTGCTCGACGCGACGACGCGGTTCGCCGAGGCTGCCGCTCAGTTGCCCGGCGTGGAGCTTGCGCTGATCACCTGTGAACCGGCCGAGCGTGTCCCCGGGCCGCTGCGCGGCTCGCTGGCGGCGCACTGGCGGGTCGACGATCCGCTCGACACCGGGCAGATCGCCCGCGCCGTCGCGGCGGTGAGCGAGCACGTCGGACCGGTGCAGCGGCTCATCGGGGTGTTCGAGCATCTGCAGGTGCCCCTCGCCCAGGTGCGGGAGCAGTTCGGCATCCCCGGCATGGACGCGGTGACCGCACGCAACTTCAGGGACAAGGCGCAGATGAAGTCGGTGCTGCGCGCCGCGGGGGTGCCGTGCGCCCGGTACCGCCTGGCGCAGTCCGCGACCGAGGCGGCGGGGTTCGCCGACGAGGCCGGCTACCCGCTGGTGGTCAAGCCGCCCGCCGGTGCGGGTGCGAAGAGCACGTTCCGGCTCGACGACGCCGGCGACCTGAAGGTATGGCTGGACGCCGCACCGCCGACGCCGGGCAGCCCCGCCCTGCTCGAGGAGTTCCTCACCGGCGACGAGGGGTCCTACGACAGCGTGATGACCGACGGGCAGCTCGTCTGGGACTCGGTGTCGGCCTACCTGCCCACGCCGCTCGAGGTGCTGCGCAACCCG
>CAVPMG010000020.1:0-193239 GCA_963706115.1 uncultured Actinomycetes bacterium
GACAAGGTGGACACCGACATCCCGGCACCGGCCAGCGGCACCCTGGCCGAGATCAGGGTCGAGGCCGACCAAACGGTCCCGGTCGGCACGGTGATAGCGGTGATCCAGTGACTACCACGCTGACCTACCGGGAGGCGGTGGCCCGGGGGATCGCCCAGGAGATGCGCCGCGACGACCGGGTCGTGTTCCTCGGCGAGGACGTGGCCGCGGCCGGGGGCGTGTTCAAGGCCACCGTGGGCCTGCTGGAGGAGTTTGGCCCGCAGCGGGTGCGCGACACCCCCATCAGCGAGCAGGCGATCCTGGGCGCGGCGATGGGCGCCGCCATGACCGGCCTGCGCCCGGTGGCCGAGATCATGTTCAGCGACTTCTTCGCGGTGTGCTGGGACCTGGTCGCCAACGAGATCGCCAAGAGCCGGTACATGTCCGACGGCCAGGTGTCGTTCCCGCTGGTGATCCGCTGCGCCAACGGGGCGGGCGTGCGGTTCGGGGCGCAGCACTCCCAGTCGGTGGAGAACTGGGCGATGGCGGTGCCCGGGCTGAAGGTGGTCGCGCCCTCGAACCCCCGTGACGTGATCGGCCTGCTCGCCGCCGCGATCAGGGACCCCGACCCGGTGCTGTTCTTCGAGCAGAAGTCGCTGTACGCGGTCAAGGGGGAGGTGGACGACGGCGAGATCGTGGACGAACTCGGCCGGGCCACGGTGCTCCGGGAGGGGCGCGACGCGACGATCCTGGCGCTCGGGGCCATGGTCCGCCGTGCCACACAAGCCGCTGACCTGCTCGCGGGTGAGCACGGCATTGACTGTAGTGTCGTGGACGTGCGCAGCCTGGTTCCCCTTGACACCACCACGATCCTCGCCGAGGTGGCCAAGACCGGCAGGCTGTTCACGGTGGAGGAGAACCCGCGGCTGTGCGGGTGGGGCGCGGAGATCGTCTCGATCGCCGTGGAGGAAGCGTTCGGCAGCCTGACCGGGCCGCCGGTGCGGATCACCACGCCGCACATCCCGCTTCCGGCCGCCGACGCCCTCGAGGATCACGTGCTGCCGTCGGTGGCGCGGATCACGCAGACGGTACGGGAAACATTGGAGGACGCGTGACCGCTGACCTTGCCGCCCTGACGGGCATCGACGTGCCGACCGGGCTGTTCATCGGCGGCGAATGGACCACCAACGGCCGGACCATCGGAGTCACCGACCCGGCCACCGAGGACACCCTGGTGGAGATCGCCGACGGCACGCCTGACGACGCCCTGGCGGCCGTGGCCGCCGCGCAGGAGGCCCTGCCCGGCTGGGCCGCGACCCCGCCCAGGGAGCGCGCGGAGTGCCTGCGGAAGGCGTGGGCGCTGATGATCGAGCGGTCCGATGCGATCGCCCGGCTGATGGTGCTCGAGAACGGCAAGGCGCTGCGCGACGCCAAGGGCGAGGTCACCTACGCCGCCGAGTTCTTCCGCTGGTACGCCGAGGAGGCCGTCCGGATCGACGGAGCGGTCACCACCGCGCCGTCCGGGGCCAACCGCATCATGGTGCTGCGTCAGCCGGTCGGGGTCAGCGTGCTGGTCACGCCGTGGAACTTCCCCGCGGCCATGGCCACCCGCAAGATCGGCCCGGCGCTGGCGGCGGGCTGCACCGTGGTGCTCAAGCCGGCCAAGGAGACCCCGCTGTGCGCGTTCGCGGTCGCCGACATCCTGCGTGAGGCGGGCGTGCCACCAGGCGTGGTGAACGTCGTATGCACCCAGAAGGCCGGGCCCCTGGTCGGTGCCATGCTGGCCGACCCGCGGGTGCGCAAGCTCTCCTTCACCGGCTCGACCGAGGTCGGCCGGGTGCTGCTGGAGACGGCCGCGAAGACCATCACCAACTGCTCCATGGAACTCGGGGGCAACGCCCCGTTCCTGATCTTCGAGGACGCCGACCTCGACGCCGCGATCGAGGGCGCATTCCTGGCCAAGATGCGCAACGGCGGCGAGGCCTGCACCGCGGCCAACCGGTTCTACGTGCACGAGCAGGTGGCCGACGAGTTCACCAGGCGGTTCGCGGAACGGCTGAGCAAGCTCGCGGTCGGGCCCGGGCTGGACGCGGGCACCGATCTCGGCCCGCTGGTCAACGAGGACACCCGGTCCAAGGTCGCCAGCCTGGTCGACGGCGCGGTCTCCGGCGGCGGCCATGTCGTCACCGGCGGGCACGCCCCGGACCGCAAGGGCTACTTCTACCTGCCCACCGTGCTGGACGACCTGCAGCCGGGCGCGGCCATCCTCGGCACGGAGATCTTCGGCCCGGTGGCGCCCGTGGTGCGGTTCAGCACCGAGGACGACGCGATCCGCTGGGCCAACGACACCGAGTACGGGCTTGTTTCCTACCTCTACACCGGAGATCTGCGCCGTGCGCTGCGGGTTTCCGAGGCCCTGGACACCGGCATGGTCGGCGTCAACCGGGGCATCGTGTCCGACCCCGCCGCGCCGTTCGGCGGCGTTAAGCAGTCCGGCCTCGGCCGCGAGGGCGGCCACGACGGCCTGCTCGAATTCACCGAGAGCAAGTACATCGCGGTCGACTGGTAGAGGCTGTGTTAGCCCGGGGGAGCGACCCCCGGAACCCCCCGCTGGCCTCCGGCCCGGTTCCTTCGTCACCGGGCCGGGGCCAGTGTTAGCCGGGGGAGCGACCCCCCGGACCCCCCGCTGGCCTCCGGCCCGGTTCCTTCGTCACCGGGCCGGGGCCAGTGTTAGCCCGGGGGAGCGACCCCCCGGACCCCCGCTGGCCTCCGGCCCGGTTCCTTCGTCACCGGGCCGGGGCCCTGCCGGCCCGGGAAGCGCCGGACGGCCTGCGTGGCGGCCAAGGCTCGCGGTAGCGCGTGATTAACTGAGTTCGCGATGGACAGACGAATATTCGGGCTGGAGAACGAGTACGGGGTCACGTGCACGTTCCGGGGCAGCCGTAAGCTCTCGCCGGACGAGGTGGCCAGGTACCTTTTCCGGCGCGTGGTCTCCTGGGGCCGCAGCAGCAACGTGTTCCTGCGCAACGGAGCCCGGCTGTACCTCGACGTGGGCAGCCATCCCGAGTACGCCACGCCGGAGTGCGACAACATCTCCGATCTGGTGGTCCACGACAAGGCCGGCGAGCGGATCCTGGAAGGCCTGCTGGTCGACGCGGACCGGCGCCTCCGCGAAGAGGGCATCGCGGGCGACATCTACCTGTTCAAGAACAACACCGACTCCGCGGGCAACTCCTACGGCTGCCACGAGAACTACCTTGTGGGACGGCACGGCGAGTTCGGCCGCCTTGCCGACATCCTGATCCCGTTCCTGGTCACCCGCCAGATCATCTGCGGCGCCGGGAAGGTGCTGCAGACACCGCGCGGCGCGGTGTACTGCGTCAGCCAGCGGGCCGAGCACATCTGGGAGGGCGTGTCCTCGGCCACCACCCGGTCCCGGCCGATCATCAACACCCGCGACGAGCCGCACGCCGACGCCGAGCGGTTCCGGCGCCTGCACGTCATCGTGGGCGACTCGAACATGAGCGAGACCACCACGCTGCTCAAGGTGGGCGCCACCGACCTGGTGCTGCGCATGATCGAGGCGGGCACGGTCATGCGCGACCTGAGCCTGGAGAACCCGATCAGGGCGATCAGGGACGTCAGCCACGACATGACCGGGCAGCGCCGGGTACGGCTGGCCAACGGCCGGGAGGCCTGCGCGCTGGACATTCAGCGGGAGTACCTGTCCAAGGCGCGCGACTTCACCGACCGGCGCGGCGCCGACGAGAGCGCGCGGCGGGTGCTTGACCTGTGGGAACGGACGCTGGACGCGGTCGACAGCGGCAACCTCGACGACGTCGCCCGTGAGATCGACTGGGTGACCAAGTTCCAGCTCATCGAGCGCTACCGGGCCAAGCACGACCTGCCGCTGTCGTCGGCGCGGGTGGCCCAGCTCGACCTCGCCTACCACGACGTGCACCGTGGCCGCGGGCTGTACTACCTGCTGCAGCGGCGCGGCGCGGTGGTCCGCGCCGCCAGGGACATCGACATCTTCGAGGCCAAGTCGGTGCCGCCGCAGACCACCAGGGCCAGGCTGAGAGGCGAGTTCATCCGCCGTGCTCAGGAGCGGCGGCGCGACTTCACCGTGGACTGGGTGCATCTCAAGCTGAACGACCAAGCCCAGCGGACGGTGCTGTGCAAGGACCCGTTCCGGTGCACCGACGAGCGGGTGGAGAAGCTCATCGCCGGCATGTGAACTAGTCAGCAGCGGGTAAAGCCGGCTGGGCGCAAATGGCCGGCCGGGGGCGGTAGCGTAGGTGCGGCCGTAGTTGCGGGCCGTGACAGGCCCGGAACCGGTCCGGGGCCGTCGGGGCCGCTCAGCCCGGTAGGCTGGCGGGGCTTCCGCCGATGACGACACAGCTGACGACGACAAGGTTTGTTTCCATGCGACGTATCGCGGTTCTAACCGCCCTCCCACTGCTGGCCGTCGGGGTGCTGGCCGGATGCGGCGGCTCCTCCAACTCCTCCTCGTCCGCCGCGGCCGTGACCGTGAGCGGTACCTTCGGCAAGGCCCCGAACGTGAAAATCCCCGCGGCGAAGGCCGACAGCAAGCTCGATGTGCAGACGCTGGTCCACGGCTCCGGGCCGGCGCTCGCCAAGACCGATGCGTTCGTCGGCAACTACGCCATCTACCTGTGGAGCGGCACCTCGCACAAGCTGCTCCAGAGCACGTTCAAGGCTGGTGCCAGCCCCACCCTGTTCTCCGGCACGCTGCTGCCCGGCCTGGAGACCGCGCTGATCGGGCAGAAGATGGGCAGCCGGGTACTGGCCGTGATCCCGCCCAAGGAAGGCTTCGGCACCAGCGGTGACGCGCAGGCCGGCATCAAGGGCACGGACACGCTGGTGTTCGTCGTGGACATGATCAAGGACTTCTCCGGAACCGCGGCCGCGGCCGGGCAGCAGGTGTCCAGCGGGGGCGGCTCGCTGCCGACGGTGACCGCGGCTGCCGGGACCGCGCCCACGATCAAGATGCCCAAGGGCAACCCGCCGAAGAACCTGACCACCAAGGTCCTGATCAAGGGCACCGGCCCGGCGGTGGCCGACGGCGACGACGGTCGTGGTCCAGTACGTCGGTGCGATCTGGCGCAACGGCTACGTGTTCGACTCGTCCTGGAAGCGGAGCCAGCCGTTCGGCTTCACCATCGGCGCCAGCCCCAGCCAGGTGATCCTGGGCTGGGACAAGGGCCTGGTCGGCCAGACCGTGGGCAGCCGGGTGATGCTGGTGATCCCGCCCGCCGACGGCTACGGCAAGACCGGCAGCCCGCAGGCGAAGATCAAGGGGACAGACACCCTGGTCTTCGTGGTGGACATCCTGGGCGCCTTCAGCTCGGCTGGAAGCTGAGCCAGCCCAGGGGACACTCTGCATTCCCCGGGGGCAAGCCCCCGGACCCCATGGCCTGGAACCCCGCTGGCCAAGGCCCTCGCGACTGCGTCGCGAGGGCCTTGGCCCTGTCAGCGCTGTGCGTCAAGCCAGGAGAGTCAGCGGCGTGGCGGCCGGCCGCGGCGGCGGCCAGGAAGTA
The DNA here is from genome assembly GCA_963706115.1 of uncultured Actinomycetes bacterium. GTDB lineage: Bacteria > Actinomycetota > Actinomycetes > Streptosporangiales > Streptosporangiaceae > DASXKD01. The sequence continues at coordinate 5,541 of CAVPMG010000020.1, forward strand.
GGCCAGGTCCTCGTTCAGGCCACGGCCCATCGTGGCGAGCGGGACCGGGCAGCCCGCCAGGGCGTCGGTCAGCCCAGCGGTCGCCACTGTGACCAGGCGGTGCCGCTGCGCCAGTTGCTCCGCCTGGGCGGCCACCTGCGCGCCGAGATCGCCGTCGAGCGCGGGCACCACTACGTCGGCGCTGGCCAGGGCCACCCGTCCGTAGGCGGTGAGGCTGTGGTGTGAGATGCCGCGGTGGCGCTGCCTGGGGTCGGCCTCGCTGATCCGCAAGCTGGCCACCGGGCGGCCGCCGAGCACCGCGGCCGCGTTCACCGCCTCGCCGCAGGCCACGCCGGAGAATCCCCAGCGGGTGCCGGTGCCCAGGTTGCCTGGCCCCTGCGTCACCACGGCCACCTCGGCGCCCAGCACGTGCCGCGCCGCCAGCAGGCCGGTGTGCACGGTCACCGTCTCCAGGTCGCCGCCGAACGACTGGCCGGTGCTGATCGTGCCGGCGAGCCACCCGGCCTCGCGCAGCCCCGCCGCGGTACGGGAGAACCAGGCGGGCAGCGCGCCGCCGTCCAGCATCACGTACGCGGCGATCCGCGGGCCCGCTTCGCGCAGCCCGGCGAGAATGGCCGGCAGCGCGGAGTGGAGATCAGCCACGACGACCGGCATCCCGCCCAGGTCGTCGGCATCCCGGAGCACCTCGTGGTGCGGTGAGCCCTGCTCGTCGGCTCCCAGGACGCACGCCTGCAGCGGCGTGTACCGCGCTTTGACCAGATGGCCGGGGCCGGGTGGTTCCTCGGGCAGCCGGTCAGGCAGAGCGACTACCAGGGCGTACCCGCCGGTGCCGAGCCCCAGTGCCATGGCCGTTGCGTTCAGCAAAACCCGATCGCCAGCCTGCGGCCGGCCGGTCAGCGCCGGGTAAGCGAGTGCCCGCAGCGGCCCGTCGCTGGTGGTGACTTCCAGCTCAACCGCGCCCGGCCATTCCCGTCGCACCTGCGCCACCACGGCGCTCCGCCAACGAATCACTTCGGCAGGGTAACCTGGGTCACCCGGAACTGCGGAGAAGGCGGCGATGTCACGGCGGAAGACCGAGCGGCTGCTCAGCCTGGTGGTCTGCCTGCTGTCCAGCCAGCGCTACCTGACGGCGACCCAGATCCGCGCCGCGGTGCCCGGTTACCCGGAGTCCTTCGACGCGTTCAAGCGGATGTTCGAGCGGGACAAGGAGGAGCTCCGCGAGCTTGGCATCCCGCTCGACATGGGCACCAACGCGGCGCTCGACGACGAGGTCGGCTACCGGATTCCCAGGCAGGCCTACGAGCTGCCCGACATCAGGCTGGAGCCGGACGAGGCGGCGGTGCTCGCCGTGGCCGCCCGCGTGTGGCACCGGGCCGAGCTGGCCGGCGCCGCGGCCGGTGCGCTGCTTAAGCTGCGTGCTGCCGGGGTGGACGCTGAAGAGACCGCCCAGCCGGGGATCGAGCCGCGGCTGCAGGCCGGAGAGGCCGCGTTCGCGCCGCTGTGGGAGGCGGTGCGGGACCGGCGCCCGGTCACCTTCCGCTACCGCGCGGCGGGCCGCAGCGAGGCGCAGGAGCGCGAACTGGAGCCCTGGGGCGTGGTGAACCGGCACGGCCGGTGGTACGTGGCCGGGCACGACCGGGCCCGGGAGGCGGTGCGCGCGTTCCGGCTCAGCCGGATCGAGGGCGGGGTGGCCTTCAGCGGGCCGCCCGGCTCTGTGACCGTGCCCGTCGACGCCGACGTGCGTGAACTGGTCAAGTCCTGGGACGACCGGCCGGTGGCGCCGCGGTCCGCGGCGCTGCGCGTCCGGGCCGGGGCCGGTCTCGGCATCAGGCGCCAGGCCACCAGGGAGGCCACCGGAGCCGACGGCTGGGATGAGGTGGAGACGCCGTTCGCCGAGGTCGCCTGGTTCTCCGAGCACCTCGCCTCGTTCGGCCCTGACGTGATCGTCCGCGAGCCCGCCGACCTGCGGGACGCGGTCGTCACCCGGCTCAAGGGAGCGCTGGCATGACGGCGCCACGGGCGGCCGAGCACGGGACCACCAGTGCGGACCGGCTGCAGCGGCTGCTTGCCCTGGTGCCCTATGTGATCAGCCGGAAGGTGGTCGGGCTAGCCGAGACGGCGGCCGCGTTCGGCATCAGTGAGCGGGAACTGACCGACGACCTGAACATGCTGTGGTGCGTGGAGCTGCGCACGCCCGACCCTTACTGCCCGATCGACCTGTCGTATGAGGGCGGCGAGATCGTGATCAGCCAGGCCGAGCCGGTGGACCGGCCGCTGCGGCTCGGAGTGGATGAGGCGAGCGCACTGCTGGTGGCGCTGCGGATGCTGGCCGAGGTCGGGGAGCTGACCGCGGTGCCGGACCTGGCGGAGGGTTCCGCGCTGAGCCGTACCATCGCGAAGCTGGAGGCCGCGGCGGGGGAGGCTGGTGCACCAAGCTCGCAGGTCGCGGTAGAGGTCGACAACAACGCCGAGCGGAGCGTCCTGGCCCGGGTCCGCGAGGCGCTGGACAGCGGGCGACGGCTGCACTTGTCCTACTACGTGCCGGGGCGCGACGAGGCCACCGAGCGGGACGTGGACCCGATGCGGCTGCTGGTCGTGGAGGGCCGCACCTACCTGGAGGGCTGGTGCCGCCGGGCGGAGGCGGTCCGGATATTCCGGCTGGACCGGGTGCTGCGGATCGAGGTGCTCGACGTCGCGGCGGAGGTGCCGCACCAGGCGGAGCCGGTCGACGTGGACCAGGGGTTGTTCCGGCCATCTCCCGGCGACATGCGCGTGGTGCTTGAACTCACCCCGCGCGGCCGGTGGGTGGCCGAGTACTACCCGTGTGAAGACGTGACCGAACTGGGCGACGGCCGGCTCAAGGTGACGCTGCGCACCCCGGACGGGGCCTGGGCGCGGCGGCTGGCCCTCGGCCTCGGCGAGGACGGGCGGGTCGTGGAGCCCGCCGCGCTCGCGGCGGCCGTCCGCGCGGACGCCGCCACCGCGCTAGCTCAGTACGCTACGGACCCATCCGATAGCGGCCCGGCACCGAACCATGGGTGAGATCGGGCCGGCCTGGGCGTAGGCTGTGCCTGACGGGTATACCGATAGCGCGGGGGGCGCACCTCGCTGAGAAGGACGAAGGCATATGGGACTTTTCGACAGCCCAAGTCATGTGCTCATCATCCTGGTGGTTCTGGTCGTGCTCTTCGGCGCCGCGAGGCTGCCGAAGGCCGCCAAGTCAATGGGCGAAGCCATGCGGATCTTCAAGAAGGAATCGGCGAAGATGCACGAGGAGGACTCCTCCACCGCCCAGGTCCAGTCCTGGACCCCGGAGCAGGTCGCCGCTCAGCAGCCGCAGGTAGCCCCGCAGCAGGTGACCTCGCAGCAGGCCAACCAGGAGCAGATGGCCGCCCTGCAGAAGCAGATGGATGACCTGAAGCAGCAGATGAACCCGGCTCCGCAGTCGGCCCCGGTCACCCCGCCCGCGACACAGCACACCAACCAGCCCTGATCGCCACGAGCTGACAGATGAGCTCGCCGCCGGACACAGCCGCGCCCGCGTCCGGGCACGGCTCCCGGTCCCGCCCGGGCAAGCAGCCGACGCGGGACCCCTACGCGCGGATGCCGCTCATGGAGCACCTCCGTGAGCTGCGTAACCGGCTGATCAAGGGTGTTCTCGGCATCATTGCCGGCATGGTCGTGGGGTGGTTCTTCTACCAGAAGGCGTTCAACTTCATCATCGGCCCCTACTGCAGGACCGACATCCATGGCAAGGTGGGCTGCTTCGGCCCCAACGGCCACTCGCTCATCGTGACCGGCGTTTTCGACCCGTTTTTCGTCCGGCTGAAGGTCGCCTTCGTGGTCGGCCTGATCGTGTCCTCGCCGATCTGGTTTTACCAGCTCTGGGCCTTCATCGCGCCGGGGCTGTACAAGCGCGAGCGGCGCTGGACGTTCGCGTTTGTGGCCTGCGCGGTGCCGTTGTTCGTGCTCGGCGGCTTCTTCGCGTACCTGGCGATGGGCCGGGGCCTGCATTTCCTGCTGGGCCTCACCCCCAAGGGGGTGCAGCCCTTCATCACGATCGACACCTACTTCGGCTTCGTGATGGCGTTCCTGCTGATCTTCGGCATCGCCTTCGAGCTGCCCCTGGTGCTGGTCCTGCTCAATCTCGCCGGGGTGGTCAGGCACACGTTCATCCGCAAGTACCGCCGGGTGATGATCTTCCTGGTGTTCGTGTTCGCCGGCGCGGCGACGCCGAGCCCGGACCCGTTCTCGATGCTGCTGCTCGCCATCCCATGCGTGATCCTGGTGGAGCTTGCCGAGTTGTTCGTCTGGCAGAACGACCGCCGCCGGGCCCGCCGTGAGGCTGCGCTGCTGGCCGCTGAGGGCCTGTCCGAAATCAGCGAGGACACCGACACCCGCGCCTAGCCCGGGGCGCCGCGAGAAGCGTCACTTAGGCTGGAGCGCGTGTCCACCCACGCGAGCCCTGCGCAGCGGTATGCCGAGTCCCGGCGGAGGCGGGCGCAGGACGGCCCCGCCCTGGCCGAGTTCCAGGCGCTCTACGACTTCACCTTCGACGACTACCAGCGCCGGGCGTGCCAGGCGCTGAACGAGGGCCACGGGGTGCTTGTGGCCGCCCCGACCGGGTCAGGCAAGACCGTGATCGGGGAGTTCGCTGTGCACCTGGCCCTGGCCGCCGGGCGCAAGTGCTTCTACACCACGCCGATCAAGGCGCTGTCCAACCAGAAGTTCGGCGACCTCGTGCGCCGCTACGGCCCCGACCGGGTGGGGTTGCTCACCGGCGACAACAGCATCAACGGTGAGGCGCCCGTCGTGGTGATGACCACCGAGGTGCTGCGCAACATGCTCTACGGTGGCTCGGTCACCCTGGACGGGCTCGGCTACGTGGTGCTCGACGAGGTGCACTACCTGGCCGACCGGTTCCGCGGCGCGGTGTGGGAAGAGGTCATCATCCACCTGCCGGAATCGGTCCGTGTCGTCGCGCTGTCCGCCACGGTGAGCAACGCCGAGGAATTCGGTGAGTGGCTGACCCAGGTCCGCGGCGGGACCACGGTGATCGTCGACGAGCACCGGCCGGTGCCGCTCTGGCAGCACGTCCTGGCCGACGGCCATCTGTATGACCTATTCGTCTCCCCGAACGGCCGCGGCGGGGACTCACCGCAGGTCAACCCGGACCTGCTGCGGCTGTCACGGCGCGAGGAGCAGGCGCTGCGCCGGTCACCCGGGCGCCCGGTGCGCGGTGGGCGCCGGCCGTCCCGGCCCAGGCCGCCGAGCCGGCCGCTGGTGATCGAGCGGCTGGACGCGGCCGGGCTGCTGCCAGCCATCACGTTCATCTTCTCCAGGGCCGCCTGCGACGCTGCCGTGCGCCAGTGCCTGGACGCCGGGCTGCGGCTGACCACGCCGGAAGAGGCGGAAATGATCACCGAGGTGGTGCGGCGCCGCACCGCTGAACTGCCCGAGCCGGATCTTGCGGTGCTCGGGTACGGGGAGTGGCTGGCCGGCCTGCAGCGCGGCATCGCCGCCCACCACGCAGGGCTGCTGCCCACGTTCAAGGAGGTGGTGGAGGAACTGTTCGAGGCGGGCCTCGTGCGGGTCGTCTACGCCACCGAGACGCTCGCCCTCGGCATCAACATGCCGGCCAGGACCGTGGTCATCGAGCGGCTTGACAAGTGGAACGGCGAGGCGCACGCGGCGCTGACGCCGGGGGAGTACACCCAGCTCACCGGCCGGGCGGGCCGCCGCGGTATCGACGTGGAGGGGCACGCCGTGGTGCTGTGGCAGCCGGGCCTGGAACCGGCGGCGCTGGCCGGCCTCGCCGGGACCCGCACCTACCCGCTCAACTCCAGCTTCCGGCCCTCCTACAACATGGCGGTGAACCTGGTCGGGCAGGCCGGGCTTGAGCGGGCGGCGGCAATCCTGGAGTCGTCGTTCGCCCAGTTCCAGGCCGACCGGGCGGTCGCGGACGTGGCCCGTTCGGCGCTGCGCGGCCGGCAGGAGCTGGAAGAGCTGACGGTGACCTGCGACCGTGGCGACTTCGGCGAGTACTTCCAGCTCCGCAGAAACCTGTCCGAGCTGGAAGGAGATGCGGCCAGGCAGCGCGCCGCGGCCCAGCGTGCCGAGGCGGCCACCTCGCTCAGCCAGTTGCGCCGCGGCGACATCATCAAGGTGCCCGGTGGGCGCCGCGCGGGCGTGGCGGTGGTGCTTGATCCGGGGGTGCCCGCTCCCGGCCGTGGCGGCCTGCCAGTGCCGCTGGTACTGACGGCGGGCCGCCAGGTCAGGCGGCTTTCCTCGGCAGACTTCCCGGTCCCGGTGCAGCCCATCGACCGGGTCCGGATCCCGAACTGGTTCAGCGCCCGGTCACCCAAGCACCGCAGGGATCTGGCCGCCAGCGTGCAGACCAAGCTGGCGGGGCGGGACAAGGAGCCGCCGCGCCGCAGGCCAGAGGCCCAGTCGGTGGCCCAGGCAGAGATCGCCGCGCTGCGCCGCCGGGTTCGCACCCACCCCTGCCACGACTGTCCCGACCGGGATGAACACGCCCGCCACGCCGAGCGCCGCGCCCGGCTGGAACGCGACGTGCGGCGGCTGGAAGCCACGGTGGCTGGCCGGTCCCACGTCATCACCCGTACCTTCCAGCGGGTCTGCGCCGTGCTCGCCCGCCTCGGCTACACCGACGGCAACCGGGTGACCGACGCGGGCAGGCGGCTCGCCTGCCTGTACACAGAGCTGGATTTGCTCGCGGCGGAGTGCCTTCGCCGCGGCCTGTGGGACGGGCTGAGCCCGGCCGATCTTGCGGCCTGCGTGTCGGCGCTCACGTTCGAGTCCCGTACGGCCGATATGGCCACGCCGGTGCGGCTGCCGGGCGGCCCGGTCCGCGAGGTGCTCGAGGCCACGGTGGTGGTGTGGCGGGAACTCGACGAGATCGAGACCGAGAACCGGCTGTCGTTCCTGCGCGAGCCGGACTCCGGGTTCGCCTGGGCGGCGCACGCCTGGGCCAGTGGCAAGCCCCTTGAGGCCGTGCTCGGGCCGGACCTGACCCCCGGCGACTTCGTCCGGGCGGTCAAGCAGCTCATGGACCTGCTCGGGCAGGTGGCGGTCGCAGCGGGCCGGGACACGCCGTTGCGGTCCACCGCGCTCAAGGCCGTCGACGCGCTGGGCCACGGCGTGGTGACCTTCTCCTCGGTTGAGGACCTGCCGGACGCTGACGCCGCGCACGGTACGCTCCCGGCATGACCGACCTGGCAGAATTCGCCGCGCTCGTGGCGGCCGACCATGGCTTGGCCGTGGTGTCCGTGCTGCGTCCGGACTCGACCATCAGCTCCTCGGTGGTGAACGCGGGGGTGCTCCGCCATCCAGTCACCGGGGAGCAGGTCGTCGCCTTCGTCAGCCAGGGTGACGCCCGCAGGCTGAGTTACCTGCGGGCCACGCCGCGCGTCACCGTGGTGCTGCGCGGCGGGTGGCAGTGGGCGGCCGCCGAGGGCCCGGTCCAGCTCTGCGGCCCCGGCGATCCCGTGCCCGGCGTGGACGCCGAGGGCCTGCGGCTGCTGTTGCGGGCGGTGTTCACCGCCGCTGGCGGGACCCACGACGACTGGGATACCTACGACGCGGTGATGGCGAACGAGCGGCGCACCGCCGTGCTGATGACACCGGAGCGGGTCTACTCCAACGCCTGACGTCGCGCCCAGAACAGGGCGTGCCCGCTGTCGCCCTCGGGGACGAAGTCCTGCTGCGTGACCTCCAGGCCCGCGTCCGCCAGCCAGGCGCGGTACGTGGCCGCATCGGCGTGGCTCCACCACATCGCGGTCGGCCCACCGAGCCAGTTGTCCTGGGTGCCGGTCCAGGCGCGCTCGCCCGTCACCGTGAGCAGCCACCCGCCGGGACGCAGCCAGCCTGCCGCTCGCCGCAGCAGCCCCGGCTGTGCATCGAGCGGCATGTGGACAAGGGCATAGAGACTGACCACGGCGTCGAACGACGCGCCCGGGAAGCTGACCTCGCCGGCGTCCGCCCGGATGAAGGTGCCAGCCGGGACCAGGCGCCGGGCCCGCTCTATCTGGACCTCGCTGATGTCCACGCCGGTTACCTCGTACCCGGCCGCGGCCAGCGACCTGGCGACCGGCACGCCGCAGCCACAGCCCAGGTCGAGCACGGAACCTCCTGCCGGAAGACGGTCCCGCAGCGCGGCCAGCCAAGGCGCGTACCTGCCCTCGCCATCGTCGTCGCCGCGGTAGTGGTACGACAGGGCGTCGTAGCCTCGCCGAACCAGGTCGCTCTCGTCGCCTGAGGTCATCTCCGCAGGCTAGCCGGTCCCGCGCCAGAAGCATGGGGTCGCCCTACGCCGCTTGGCTGGGTGGGTCGTGTCCGGGTGGGCTGGCCCGGACATTTCCGGGCACCGCGGCGAATCCCGGCAACCAATTCCATGATCTTTTCCGGGTAGGGCACTAGGTGCGGCATCCGGTGTCGGCACGGCCTGGCAGGATGGCGCAGATGGGCTCGCTGATGCTGCTCGACACCGCCTCGCTGTACTTCCGCGCGTTTTACGGCGTACCGGAGACCGTGGCCGCACCCGACGGCACCCCGGTGAACGCCATCAGGGGACTGCTCGACATGATCACCCGGCTGGTCCGGGCCCGGCACCCGGACCGGCTCGTGGCATGCCTGGATGCGGACTGGCGGCCGGCCTTCCGGGTGGCCGCCCTGCCGTCCTACAAGGCGCACCGGGCCGGTGCCGACGGTGAACAGGAGGAGGTCCCGCCCGCGCTCGCCGCGCAGGTGCCGGTCATCGAGCAGGTCCTCACCGCCGCCGGAGTGGCACTGGCCGGGGCACCCGGCTACGAGGCGGACGACGTGATCGGCACATTCACCGCCCACTCGCCCGGGCCGGTCGAGATTGTCACGGGGGACCGCGACCTGTTCCAGCTGGTGGACGACGCCAAGCCCGCGCGGGTGATCTACACCGTACGCGGCCTGGTCAAGCTGGACATCGTGGACGAAGCCGCGATCACGGCCAGGTACAACATCCCCGGGCGCGCCTACGCCGACTTTGCGACGCTGCGCGGCGATCCCAGCGACGGCCTGCCCGGGGTCGCAGGCGTGGGCGACAAGACGGCGGCCGTGCTGGTCCGGACGTTCGGCTCTGTCGAGGCCATCTGCGAGGCCATCGACAAGGGCCACGGCGGCTTCCCGGCCGGGGCCAGGGCGAAGCTGGAGGCGGCCCGCGACTACCTGTCGGTCGCGCCGGCGGTCGTGCGCGTCGCAACGGACGCGCCGGTGCCAGAGGTGGACGGCAGCCTGCCGGTCAGCCCCGTGGACCCGGGCATGCTGGCGGATCTGGACGACCGTTTCGGCCTCGGCTCGTCGCTGAGGCGCGCGGTCGCGGCACTGTCCGGGGACTGAAAAGAGCTTCGCCGCATTACGATCCGCCCGCCCCGGGCCGTCAGATCAGTGCACGTACAGGGCTACCAGGCACGTGTCGTCCTCGGTGTCGGTGGAACCGAGCGTGTCGAGTACGGCGGTGATCATGCCCTCCGGGTCGGCGATGCCCGCGGCGGCGGCGGTGAGCGCGGCCAGGCCCTCGTCCAGGGACCGGTGCCTGCGCTCGATGAGGCCGTCGCTGTAGAGCAGGAGCAGGTCTCCCGGGCACAGTTCCAGCGACGCGGCGTCGTAGCCGGACCTGGCCGCGCCGAGCAGGATGCCCGCGGGTGGCCGCAGCGCGGTCGCCAGCTGGCCGCGGACCAGCACCGGTGGCGGATGCCCGGCCTGTGCCCAGGTCAGCACGCGGGTCGGTGGGTCGAAGTAGCCGGCGACCACCGAGGCGGTGTGCTCGGGGCCGACATGGTGTACCAGGTCGTTGAGCCAGCCGACGAGCCGTTCCGGCGGGGCGCCGGTGATGGCGAGGCCGGCCAGCGCACCGCGCAGCCTGGCCATTCCCGCGGCCGCCGCCAGGCCGTGCCCGCCGACATCGCCGATCGCCAGCAGCACGTGCCCGCCGGGCATCTCGGCGGTGATGTACCAGTCGCCGCCCACCCGGCTGTCCTGGGAGGCGGGCAGGTACCTGACCACGGCACGCAGCCCGGGCAGGTCGAAGGGCCCCTCGTGCAACGGCAGGATTGCGCGCTGCAGTTCCAGCGTGACGTGCCGTTCCGCGGCAAGCTCCGCCGCCAGTCTGACCGTGTCGGCACTGCCATCGGCCTGGGCCGTGTCGCTCTGATAGGAGGACATCCGGGCTACGGGTTTCCTCATCCGTGCGCTGCCTCCGGGTGGCTTTCGAGGAGCGGCGGCATGTGCGGGCCCAGCGAGCGACTCGGATTGAGCCGGGGGAGCAACGATCTCGGAGGATGTCATCGCCGTCCGCATCCGTGAGCCTGAGTCTACTAAGCGTGAGGCACGCGGGGCGCTCCTGTCCAGTCGGGACGGCAAGTCCAGTGCTAGCCCTGGGGGGCGACCCCCTGGAACCCCCGCTGGCCACGGCCCGGTTCCTTCGTCACCGGGCCGTGGCACCGTCGGCTGGGGTTGCCGGTCCCGTAATCCGGTCTAGCGGACGACCGGGCCTGCGGCGTCTGCCGCCGGGTGGGCGCGTGATTAGATGACCTGGTTGGGCGGCTGCGGAAGGCGAAGGGCGAGACATGTCAGCAGAGGCGGCAACGACGCAGGCAGCGGCCGTGAAGGGGGACAACGGGGGGTACACGACGGCGGACCTATATCCGGCGAGCCGGGTGGAGCGCGCTGCCGCGGCGGCGGCGCAGGCTGGCCTTGACGCACTGCTGCTCACCCCGGGGCCGGACCTGCGCTACCTGACCGGGTATGACACGCACCAGTCCGAGCGGCTCACCTGCCTCGCGGTGCCCGCGGCGGGCCCTGCCTTCCTGGTGGTGCCGCGGCTGGAACTGGCCTCGGCCCAGGCCTCCCCGGTGAGCGGCATGAACCTGGACCTGGTGGTGTGGGACGAGACAGACGACCCCTACCAGGCGGTTGCCCAGCGGCTCGGCAGTCCCGCCACGGTGGGCCTGGCGGGCCAGATGTGGGCCATGATGGTGCTCCGGTTCCGGGACGCGATGCCCGGCGCGCGCCAGGCCCTGGCCTCCTCGGCGTTGCGGGCGCTGCGCATCAGGAAGACGCCCGCCGAGGTCGCGGCGCTGGCGGAGGCCGGCGCGGCGATCGACCGCGTGCACGCGGCGGTGCCGCAGTGGCTGCGCCCGGGGCGTACCGAGCGCGAGGCCGCGGCCGACATCGCCAGCGCCATCGCGGCAGCGGGGCACGCCCGCATCGACTTCGTCATCGTCGGGTCCGGCCCAAACGCGGCCAAGCCCCATCACGAGCCCACCGGCCGGGTACTGCGTGAGGGGGACGTGGTCGTGGTCGACATCGGCGGCACCATGCCCAGCGGCTACTGCTCGGACTGCACCCGCACCTACGCGATCGGCGCGGCGCCGCCGGACATGGCCCGGTATTACGAGGTGCTGCGTGAGGCGCAGGAAGCGGCGTGCGCAGCGGTCCGGCCGGGAATCCCCGCGGAGGCGGTGGACGCCGTCGCGCGGGACGCGATCGCCGCGGCAGGCCACGGCAAGCACTTCACCCACCGGACCGGTCACGGCATCGGCCTGGAGACACACGAGGACCCGTACATCGTGGCGGGCAACACCGAGGAGCTTGAGCCGGGGATGGCCTTCTCCGTGGAACCGGGCATCTACCCCGGGCCGCACGGCGCCCGGATCGAGGACATCGTGGTCTGCACGGCCAACGGATACCGGCGGCTCAACAACGCCAGCCGGGATCTCGTCGTGGTGGGTGCGTGATGCGCGAGTTACTGGATCTGACCCGTGAACTAGCGGACAAGGAGGTCCGGCCGCGGGCCGAGGCCGGCGAGCGGGACTCGGTGTTCCCGCGCGAGGTGTTCCGCGTTCTCGGCCGCAGTGGCCTGCTCGGGCTGCCCTATCCCGAGCGCTGGGGTGGCGGCGGCCAGCCGTACGAGGTCTACCTGCAGGTGGTCGAGGAACTAGCACGGGCGTGGCTCGCGGTCGGCCTCGGCGTCAGCGTGCACACGCTGACCTGCCTGCCGCTGGCCGCGTACGGCACCGATGAGCAGCGGGGCCGGTGGCTGCCGGACATGCTCGGCGGCGAACTGCTCGGCGCCTACTGCCTTTCCGAGCCGCAGAGCGGGTCCGACGCGGCGGCCCTGGCCACCACCGCGGTGCCGGTGCGGGAGAAGGGGGAAGGGGAGGCGGGTGGGTACCGGATCGACGGGGTGAAGGCGTGGATCTCGCACGCTGGCCAGGCCGACTTCTACACGCTGTTCGCCCGGACCTCCGGCCAGCCGGAGGGAAGGGACCGGGCTCGGGGGATCAGCTGCCTGCACGTGCCCGCGGCCACCGAGGGGGTCAGCGCGGCGCCGGCCGAGCACAAGATGGGCATGCGTGCGTCGGTCACCGCCCAGATGATCTTCGAAGACGCCCGGGTACCCGCGGATCATCTGCTTGGCGAGGAGGGCCGGGGGTTTGCCATCGCGCTCACCGCGCTCGACTCCGGGCGGCTCGGCATCGCGGCCTGCGCGACGGGACTGGCCCAGGCCGCGCTCGACCTGGCGGTGGGCTACGCCCGCGAGCGGCACCAGTTCGGCAAGCCGATCATCGACTTCGAGGGCCTGTCATTCATGCTCGCCGACATGGCCACCGCGGTCGAGGCGTCCCGCGCGCTATATCTGTCCGCGGCCAGGCGCAAGGACGCCGGGGAGGAGTTCGGCCCGCAGGCGGCGATGGCCAAGCTGCTGGCCAGCGATACGGCGATGCGGGTGACGACAGACGCCGTGCAGGTCCTTGGCGGCTACGGATACGTAGCGGACTTCCCCGCCGAGCGTTACATGCGTGAGGCGAAGGTCCTGCAGATCGTGGAGGGCACCAACCAGATCCAGCGGCTGGTGATCGCCCGGTCGCTGGCGGGGCGCTGACGCCCGCGGCAGGAGACACGGCTCAGGCGGCGGCCGCCGCCTGATGCCCGATCGCCAGCCCGGTGGCCAGGTCGAAGAACTGCAGGTTCGCGGTGTGCACCGCCAGCTCGACAGGCTGGCCCGGCCGGACGTTGCTGCGTGCGGCCACCCGGGCGGTCCACAGGGACTTCCCACCGGCCAGGACCATCGCCGCCTCATCGTCGTCGCCGTCGGACGCCACCGCGTCGCTGATGCTCGGATGGTGCACCGGCGCCGCGTCAAGCGTGAAGATCACGTGGATCTCACTGCCCAGTTCCTCGATCACATTCGCGGTGACATTCATCCGGGCCCAGTCCGGGTCGGCGAGGGAGGCGTCCTCGAACTCCGCGGGCCGGATGCCCAGGATGATCTCGCGGCCGAAATACCCGTCCAGGCCCGGCTTGGCGGCCACCACACCGGCCGGCAGCGGCAGCCGGTGGTTGGCGAAGGTGACCGCGGGCCCGTCGTCGCGGACAAGCTGTGCGTTGACGAAGTTCATCGCCGGCGAGCCGATGAAGCCGGCCACGAACAGGTTCACCGGGTTGTCGTAGAGCGCCTGCGGCGTGTCCACCTGCTGTAGCTGGCCGTCCCTGAGCACACAGACCCGGTGCCCGAGGGTCATCGCCTCGACCTGGTCGTGCGTGACGTACACGGTGGTGACGGCCAGCCGGTCGTGCAACTGGCTCAGCGACGCCCGCATCGACACGCGCAGCTTCGCGTCCAGGTTGGACAGCGGCTCGTCCATGAGGAAGGCCCTCGGTTCACGGACGATCGCCCGGCCCATCGCCACCCGCTGTCGCTGCCCGCCGGAAAGCGCGGCGGGCTTGCGCTTGAGGTACTCGCCGATGCCGAGCATCTTGGCTACCTCGGTGACCCGGCGATTGATCTCCGCCTTCGGCGTCTTGCGCTGCTGGAGGCCGAACGCGAGGTTCTGCTCCACGGTCATGTGCGGATAGAGCGCGTAGTTCTGGAACACCATGGCGATGTCCCTGTCCTTGGGCGGCAGGTTGTTCACCACCCGGCCGCCGATCGAGATCGTCCCCGAGGTGATCTCCTCCAGGCCTGCGATGGAGCGGAGCGCGGTGGACTTGCCGCAGCCCGATGGGCCGACCAGCACCATGAACTCCCCGTCGCTGATCTCCAGGCTGAGGTCATTGACCCCTTTGACCCCGCCGGAGTAGACCTTGCTCACCCGGTCAAGGACAATCTCGGCCATGCTCGCTCTCCGTCCTCGCGGCCCTCTGCGCCCGGACTGCTATTGCCGGAGCGTATCTGGCTCCGCCAGATTTAGGTAGCCACGGTGTTGGCCCAGGGGGGCGACCCCCTGGAACCCCCCAGTGCTAGCCCAGGGGGCGACCCCCTGGAACCCCCGCTGGCCGTCCGCGTGCCGCAGATTCGCCGGGCGCGAATGCCGCGCTACGGATCCACAGGACCCAACGCGGTGCACGCACGTGGCGTAGCGGCTACGGTGACCGCGTGGAAGAGATCGATCGGAAGATTCTCCTGCTCCTGGCCCATGACGGCAGGATGAGCTTCACCGACCTGGCCCGCCAGGCCGGGTTGTCGGTCTCCGCGACCCATCAGCGGGTGCGCCGGCTGGAGCGCCGCGGTTTGATCCGCGGCTACGCGGCGGTGATCGACCCGGCGGATGCGGGGCTGCCGCTCACCGCGTTCATCTCCATCAAGCCGATCGACCCCGCCGCTGCCGACGACGCGCCCGATCGGCTCGCCCACCTGTCCGCGATAGAGGCCTGTCACAGCGTCGCGGGGGACGAGAGCTACATACTGAAGGTGCGGGTCGCCTCCCCGGCCGCGCTGGAGAACCTGCTCTCGGAGATCAGGGCGGCGGCCAACGTCTCTACCAGGACGACGATCGTGCTGAGCACCCCCTACGAGAACCGGCCGCCGGGCCTGTAAGGCCCCCGGGCTCCGGTGCCGGAGCGTGGCCGCGACCCGGGCCGGCGCCGCGCGTAAGGTGTGTCCTGGGCAGCAGGCTGGGGATCCAAGGGATATGCCCTAAGATCAAGCCGGGCGCGGCGACATCTCGTGGTCGTCTGCTGGCGCAGAGCTGAGGGGGCGCCCGTGACCGAGCAAGCGGTGACGCTCCGGGATGTAGCAGCCCGGGCGGGAGTGCATCCTGCCACGGCCTCCCGTGCCTTGAACCCGGAGACCCGGCTGCTGGTGAAGGAGGAAACGGCCCGCCGCGTCCTGGAAGCCGCCGAGCTGCTCGGCTACCACCCCAACCCGGTGGCGCGCAGTCTGCGGACCCGGCGGTCGCACACCGTGGGCGTGATCATCCCGGACCTGACCAACCCGCTGTTCCCGCCGATCGTCCGCGGCCTGGAGGACAGGCTCGCCGCGGCGGGGTATGTGGCGCTGATCGGCAACACCGACGGGGACGGGGAGCGGGAGCGGCTGGTTTTCGAGCAGATGCGGGCCCGTCACGCGGACGGGATCGTGCTGGCCACCGCGCACCTGAGTGACCCGCTGCTCGCCGAGGCGGCCAGGACCGGCCTGCCCGTGGTGCTGGTCAACCGGATGGCGCAGGACCACAGCCTGCCTTCGGTGTCGGTGGACAACGAGAGCGGCATGCGGATGGCGGTGGCACACCTGATCGGGCAGGGCCACCGGCGGATCGCCCACATCGCCGGGCCGCAGGAGGTATCCACCGGCCTGTACCGGTACCGCGGGTTCGTGGCGGCCATGGAGGCGCATGGGCTGGCCGCGGATCCCGGCATGATCCAGGTCGCCAAGGCCTATTCGATCGAAGAGGGCATGCGGTGCACCCGGATGCTCCTCGACCATGGCGAGTGCACCGCGGTGGCCGCCGCCAACGACATGCTGGCGGTGGGCTGCTTGGCGGCCCTGGACGAGGCCGGGCTGAACTGCCCGGCCGATCTGTCCGTGGTCGGCTTCAATGACATGCCGTTCATCGACCGGCTGCGCCCGCCGCTGACCACCATCCGGTTCCCGCACTACCAGGTGGGCACCGAGGCCGCGCAACTCCTGCTCGAGCTGATCTCGGACGGCGGCGGCCCGGTCAAAGTGCTCTACCTCGCGCCCGAACTGGTGGTTCGGGGCTCAACGGCTCCGTACGGCTGAGCTAGCTCGGGGGCCGCGTCGTGCCCGGGCGGGCCGTGGCTGGGACGGGCCAGCCGTGGGAGGCGGTTTTGGGCGGTATTGATCTGTTTCGCACCGGCCGCGGCCGCTCCCCGCACGCCGCTGCGGGCGGGGCGCGCCTGGTGAGCAGTTTCGGCGTTCTTGATCGATTTTGCCGAGTTGGCTGAGTGCTGGTCTGCCGAGGACCTAGGCTGACCCTGTGGTTGTTCCCCCAGCCTGACCTGCCCGGCTCTGCGAGGCCGGCCCAGCCCGGGTGCGTTAGGTAACAGGTTGGGGACAGGGATTGACAGACTGCCGCCTACCCGCCAGGCTGCATTCTGCAAACGATTGTTAGGAGAGTGCATGGCTGGGGAGGGTACGACGCACCGCCTTGGCTGGCTCGGCACGGGACGGATGGGTGCGGAACTGGCCCGGCGCCTGCTCGCGGCCGACTGCGATGTTGCTGTCTACAACCGCACCAGGGCCAAGGCGGAGCCTTTGGCGGCCTACGGCGCGAAGATAGCCAACTCAGCCGCGGAGCTCGCCGACCGCGACATCGTGTTCGCGACCGTGGGCACGCCGCAGGACCTGCTGGATGCGGTGCTCGGCCCGGCGGGGCTCATCTCCGGGGGCGCCGCGCCGGCGATCGTGGTGGACTGCTCGACGATCTCGGTGGAGGCCTCACAGCAGGTGCGTGAGCGGCTGGCCGCACACGGCACCGCCTTGCTCGCGGCGCCGGTCATGGGCAATCCCCGGGTGGCGGCGGCCGGGCGGATGACCCTCGCGGTCTCCGGGCCGCGTGATGTCTTCGAGGCGGCGCAACCCTATCTCGACATCCTCGGGTCCGGGGCGACCTATGTCGGCGAGGGAGAGCTCGCCAGGATAGTAAAAATTTGCCATAACCTTTTCCTCGGCGTGGTGACGCAATCGCTGGCGGAGGTGACGGTTCTCGCCCAGAAGAGCGGCATCAGCAGGGAGGCCTTTCTCGCCTGCCTTAACAACAGCGTGATGGGTTCGACGTTCACCCGTTACAAGACACCGGCTTTCGTCAACCTGGACTTCCATCCCACCTTTACCGCGGCCTTGCTGCGCAAGGATTTCGACCTGGGCCTGACTGCCGCACGGCAGGCTGACGTGTCACTTCCGGTGGCTGCCCTGGTCCACGAGATCATCCAGAGCCTGATCGGCACCGGGCGCGCCGATCAGGACTTCGCCGCCTTGCTCGAACTGGCCGCCGCGGGTGCCGGCCTTGACCTGGTGAGTGAAAACGCGGATATCTCCGACGGACTGGACCCAGCCGACACGAGCAACGCAAATGCAGTACGGTGACCCCCGGCACCACTGTCCGTGGCCGACCGCTAACCGGCTTTGGGTACCTCGTCACGGGGGTGCCCCTACTGGGGCGCCAACGGCGGCTGGCTAATTCCACCCGGCCATTTGAAGAACTGGAAGGAGGACCGGATGAGACCTCACGGTACCCGGTTCTTGGCTCTGACCGCCGTCGCAGCCGCAGCGGCGATGGCGCTAGCCGCCTGCAGCAGTAGCAGCACCACCACCAGCGCCGGGGGCACCACCACCAAGTCCCCCATCCTTATCGGTACATCGCTCTCGCTGACCGGTGACTTCTCCGTCGACGGCCAGGCGTTCGAGCGCGGCTACAACCTGTGGGTCAGCAACATCAACAAGAGCGGCGGGCTGCTCGGCCACAAGGTCACGTTGAAGGTCCTTAACGACAACAGCGACCCGGCCACGGTGGCTACCAACTACACCCAGCTGATCAACACCGACCACGCGGCATTCGTCTTCGGGCCGTTTTCCACGCTGCTGACGGCCTCGGCCGCACCGGTGGCCGCGCGGGCCCGCTACGCCTTCATCGAGGGCGCTGGTGGCGGGCCGCTGGTGTTCACGCTGAAGCTGCCGAACCTCTTCGCGGTCAGCCCGGTAGTCGCCGACCAGCTGATCCCGTTCGCCCAGTGGGTCGCGGCGCTGCCAGCCGGCGAGCGGCCGAAGACCGCCGCCTACCCGATGGTGGACGACCCGTTCGCGGTTCCCATGGTGCAGAACGCGCAGAAGATCCTGTCGAACGCCGGCATCAAGACCGTGTACAGCAAGATCTTCCCGGCGGAGAACCCCGCCTTCAAGGCGGGCGCCGACCAGATGGCCGCGATGAAGCCGGACATGGTGGTCGTCGGGTCGCCGGACGTGCCTGGCGTCCAGGCGATCATGAAGGCGCTCATGCAGCAGCACTTCACCCCGAAGATCTTCGCCGCCTCGGCCGGCCCGGACCAGGGCGCGGCGTTCCTGTCCGCAGCCGGCGGGCCCAAGAACGCCACCGGCACCATGGTGCCCAACGGCTGGTACCCGGGGATGCCGAACGCACTGAGCCAGCAGTTCGTCAAGGACTACAACGCCAAGTACGGCGGCGCGCCGGCTGACATCAACGCCGACGCGGCCGAGGCGTACTCGGTCGGCGAGACGCTCGCGGCCGCGGTCAACGCGACCAAGAGCCTTTCCAACGCGAAGGTCATCTCGTACCTGCACAGCGGTGTGACGGTACAGACCGTGCAGGGGCCCGCGAAGTTCAACGCCATCGGTCAGAACGTCGTGGCCTCGCACTTCATCTTCCAGTGGCAGACTGGAGCAAAGTTCGTCCAGGTGCTGCCGACCAACGCTCAGGGCTCGGTGGCGATCGTCAATCCCAAGCCGGCCTGGGGCCAGGGCTGATCCGAGTGGTGCGCGGAGCGCGCCAGCGCGCTCCGCGCACCACCTTCATCACACCCGCGGCGCGCCGGCCCAGAAGGAGAGCAAGCCGATGAGGCGTCCATGCGCCAAGACTTTCCGCCTCGTGGCGATGACCGCCGCGAGTGCTGCCGTTGCCGCGTGCGGTCTGAGCAGTGCCAACAACACGAACACTCTGCTGGCCGGCCCGACCGGCCAGCCGATCACCGTCGGCATCTCGCTGCCGCTGTCCGGGCCGCCACAGGGAACTGCCCAGGGATTCGCGCCCGACGGGCAGGCCTGCAAGAAGGGCTATGAACTGTGGGCCAGCGACGTGAACAGCCACGGCGGCCTGCTCGGCCGCCCGGTCAAGCTGATCATCCTCAACGACAAGGGTGACATTAAGACCGATGCCAACAACTACCGGACGCTCATCACCCAGGACCATGTGGACCTGACGCTGGCGCCGTTCTCGTCGCTGCTCGTCTCGCAGGCCGCCGGCCCGGTGACCAAGCACTACCATTACGTCCTCGCGGCCGGCTCGGCCGGCGCGCCGCCGGTCTACGGGCTGAACGACCACTTCCTGTTCTCCACCAACGTGCCCGCGGCTCAGCAGATGATGCTGTTCGCCAAGTGGGTGCTCAAGCAACCCGGGCACCCGGTCAGCGCCGCCTATCCGGAGGTGGACGACCCGTTCGCCGACCCGCCGGTCGAAACGGCCGAGGCCTACCTCAGCAGCCACGGGGTGCACACGGCCTTCACAAACATACATAACCACTACTCGCCCAACGCGACCGTGCGCACGCTGACCGCGGATGCCAAGAAGATGGCCCAGCAGCATCACCCGCAGATGGTGTTCCTCGGCTCGATCGCGGTGAACACGGTGCAGGCGTTCATGAAGGGGTTCGAAGAGGCTAACTGGACCCCGAAGTACTTCATCGCCTCCTCCGGCCCGGACCAGGGCAGTAGCTTCCTCGGCACGGTCGGGCCCGGCCCCGCCGTGGGCGCGATGGTCCCCAACGGCTGGTTCGGCGACTACCCGAACGCGCTCAGCCACGTGATGGTGCAGGACTACATCGCCAAGTACGGCGGCACCGCCTCCGAAATCAACGCCGACGTGGCCGAGTCCTACTCCGCCGGCCAGGTCGAGGCGGCCGCGGTGACCGCCACGCAGTCGCTGAGCCAGCAAAGGCTCGCGAACTGGCTGCATCAGAACACGGTGCAGACGGTGCTTGGAAACGTCACGTTCGCCGCCGACGGAGAGAACACCAACATCGCGAATTCGGCGCTGATCTTCCAGTGGCAGCCGGGCCAGGGCGGCTCGGGTGCGCCGCAGTTCGTCCAGGTGCTGCCGAACGGCATCGGCACCAAGCCAGTCATCCCCTGGGCCGGCTGACCGGATACAGCACGGTAAGCGCAGGGAAACAGTAAGCACAGGGAAACGGAGTACCGAACTGACATGGGAACCTTCCTACGGGCCCTCACCGACGGTGTGCTCGAAGGCGGGGTCTATGGCCTGATGGCCGTGGGGCTGACGCTGATCTTCGGCGTGCTCGACATCATCAACATCGCCCAGGGCATCATGGTGATACTCGGTGCCTACCTCAGCTTCGTGCTCTGGACCCATCTGCACATCGACGTGTTCGTCGGCCTGCTGATCACCATCCCGGCGATGTTCATCCTCGGGGTGGTGATCCAGTACCTGTTCATCCGGCCGCTGCGGGGACGCGAGCGCACCTCCATGTCGCTGATCGCCTGCTACGCGGTGGCGATCATCATCGAGGGAATCCTGTACCAGACCTTCGGGTCGAACTACCAGTCGATGAACACCTACTGGACCAGCCCACAGGCGGAGTTCCATATCTTCGGGTACTACCTGCCCTACATCTACGTCCTGGGCTTCGTGCTTGCGGTGGTACTCGTGGCGGCGATCTACTTCATGCTGTACCGGACCCAGTTCGGCCGCAGCGTGCGCGCCACCATGCAGGACCACACCGCGGCCCGGCTGGTCGGGATCGACGTGAACCGGGTCGCCGCGCTCACCTTCGGTATCGGCGTCGGGGTGACCGCGGCGGGCGGCATGGTGTACGGGGAACTCAACGCCTTCAACCCGAACACCGGGTATGACCTGATCTCCCGGCTGCTGGCGATCGTCATCCTTGGCGGCATGGGCAGCATCGCCGGCGCGCTCGGCTCGGCCGTGCTCGTGATCACGCTCGCCTCGATGGTGGACGTGTACTGGAACCCCGAATGGTCGACGGTGGTGCTCTACGGGGCGGTCGTGCTCGTGCTCGTGTTCCGGCCCCAGGGCCTGTTCGGGCGCAAGGAAGCGAGAGCGCAATGAGGTCCCTCGCCCTCTGGCGTGCCGCGGGCCTGGCCGTGCTGCTGGCCGTCGTGGCGCTCGTGCCGCTGGCGGGCAATGTCCAGCTGACCCAGGTGGGTGTGCTCGTGCTGATGTACGTGGGCGCCGCGGTCGCCTGGAACATCTTCTCCGGGTTCACCGGCTACATCTCGCTCGGGGCCGCCGTATTCTTCGGGGTCGGTGTGTACACGGTCGCGCTGATCACCCAGCACCTGAGCCTGGTGGGCGGCGTGGTGTTCGCGCTCTACCCGCTGGGTGGCCTGGTGGCCGCGGTGGTCGCGGTGCCATTCGGGCTGGTCGCGCTGCGGGTACGCCGGCACACGTTCGTCGTCGTGACGATCGCCGTGTTCTTCATCTTCCAGTTGATGGCCTCCAACTTCAGCTGGACGGGTGGCGTGGCCGGGCTCATTCCGCCGTTCCTCAACTGGGACCAGGCGACCGTCTACAACCCCTTCTACTACACCGCGCTGCTCATCGCCGTCGCGTCGGCCGTGCTCGCCTGGGCGATCTGGGGGTCGCGTTTCGGTCTCCAGCTCCGGGCGATCAGGGACGACGAGGACCGGGCCCGCGGGCTCGGGGTCAAGACCATGCGGGTCAAGCTGACCGCCTTCGTGATCTCCGGCTTCATCATCGGGATGCTGGGCGGGCTGTACTTCTACTTCCAGTCGGATGCGCTGCCGCATGTACGCGTTCAACCCGTTCTTCGACCTGACCATCGCCCTGATGGCGTTCATTGGCGGGTTCGGCACTCTGTCCGGGCCCATCTTCGGCGCGCTGCTGCTCGAGCCCTATCTCGGCTGGGCCCAGCAGCAGGTGACCAACACATACGTGGCCCAGATCGTCCTCGGCGCGCTGTTCCTGATCGTGATCATCTTCCTGCCGCGGGGCATCCTGCCAACCGTGGGCGAGAAGCTGACCGCCTTTAACGCCCGTAGGCAGCGGCGGGCGTCCGAACGGGCCAGCGGCTCGCCGCCCGGTGTGCCCATCGGCGCGGCCGCGGCCGGGAGTTCCCCGAGCCGACCACCAGGAGCGCGTCATGACGGCGATGCTCCGGATGGAGGGCGTCTCGAAGGCGTTCGGAGGTGTGCAGGCGCTCAATGACTGCTCGATCGCGGTTGAGCGCGGCAGCATCGCGGGGCTGATCGGGCCGAACGGCTCCGGAAAGACCACCTTGTTCAACATGATCACCGGCTACGGCCGGGTGGACAGCGGCGACGTCTACCTCAACGAAACCAAGATCACCGGCCTGGCCCCGGACAAGGTCTTCGCGCTGGGGATCGGCAGGACCTTCCAGCTGACCCGGGTCTTCTCCCGGCTGACGGTCATGGAGAACATGATCGTGGCCGCGCACTACAAGGAGCGTGCCGGGCAGACCGGCCGGTTCCGCAACCCGTTCGCCCGCGCGGGCGGCGCCGCCACCCGGCAGCGGGCGATGGAGCTGCTGGAGTTCACCGGCATCGCCAAGCTGGCCGGCGACCGGGCCGAGACGCTCTCCTACGGCCAGCGCAAGCTGCTGGAACTGGCCTACGTGCTGATCGCCGACCCGGAGATCATCCTGCTCGACGAGCCGGCCGGCGGGGTGAACCCGACCCTGATCGGCACTATCTCGGAGCGGATCCGCGAGCTGAACCGGCAGGGGACCACGTTCCTCATCGTGGAGCACAACATGGAGTTCGTGATGGGCCTGTGCAACCAGGTGACCGTCCTCGACTACGGGAACGCGGTGGTCTCCGGCCCGCCGGAGGAGATCCGCAACGACCGCCGGGTGCTTGACGCCTACCTCGGAACGGCAGAGGAAGACGATGACAGCTCCGCAGCCTGAGCGCCCCGAGTACGGCGCAGACCGCTTGCGCGCTCGAGGTGACGGGCCTGATCGTCGGCTACGGCGGCGGTGATGTCCTGCGTGGGGTATCGCTACAGGTCGTGCAGGGCGGGATCACCTGCGTGGTGGGACCGAACGGAGCCGGGAAATCGACCCTGCTCGCCACCATCAGCGGGCTGCTCCGGCCACGGCTCGGAGAGATCACGTTGCACGGCGAGCGGCTGACCGGCAAGACGCCACGGCAGATCCTCCGCAGCGGCGTAGTCCAGGTACCGCAGAACCACAGCCTGTTCCGCGAGATGACGGTGCGCGAGAACATCAGCCTCGGCGGCTACACCCTGCGGGAGCGCGGCCTAGCCGAGCGGCGTTTTGCCGCGGTGCTGGAGATGTTCCCGCAGGTCAATGAGTGGTTGGACACGAAGGCGGGCAGCTTGTCCGGCGGGCAGCAGCGGCTGGTCGAATTCGCCCGCGGCCTCATGCTCGACCCGAAGCTGGTGATCCTGGACGAGCCGTCGATGGGACTGGCGCCCAAGGTGCTCAAGTCGGTGTTCGACGCCGTCAGGATGATGAACGCACAGGGCAAGACGATCCTGCTGGTGGAGCAGAACGCGCGGGCCGGGCTGCGGCTGTCCACCCACGGCGTGGTGCTGGAAAACGGCCAGGTCCGGCTTTCGGGCAGCGGGAAGGAAGTGCTCGAGCACCCGGAGATCGGCGCACTCTACCTCGGCGGCGCGGTCACCGGTGGTGCCGCGGCGAACGGGTCCGGCCAGGACGGCGAGAACGGTACCGGGGCGGTCAACGGCACGACGTCCCGGGCGGGTCGTTGATCGTTGACGTTCACTGTCACGTCATCGTCGAGGAGATGACGGCGCGGACGGTGCCGCCGGAGTGGCGCCCGTCGGTCAGCCGTGACGGCGGACGGTATCGCCTGGCCTTCCGTGGCCGCGACATCGGCTCCGTGGTCAGTGAGTTCACCGACACCGGCGCCATGCTCGGCCAGGCGGCGGCCACCGGGGTGGACCGGCTGCTGCTTTCCCCATGGATCAGCCTGGTGCCCGCGGAAGCGGACCAGGCGACCGCGCGCGATGTCTGCGAGGTACAGAACACGGCGCTGGCCGCGCTGGTCGCGGCGCACCCCGGGCGGCTGAGCGCCGTCGGCGCGGTGGTGCTGCAGGAACCGGAACTCGCCGCCCGGCAGATCGCCGACCTGGTGACCGGCTACGGCCTGGCCGGGGCCGAGATCCCGGCCAGCGTCGGCGGGCGCTACCTCGGCGACGACTTCTTCCTCCCGTTCTGGGAGGCGGCCGAGCAGGCCGGTGCCCTGGTGTTCATCCATCCCACCACCCGCGGGTTCGCGGTCCCCGCGCTGGAGCAGTACTACCTGTGGAACTCGGTGGGGAACCCGATGGAGACGGCGATCGCGGCCGCGCACATGGCCATGGCCGGGGTGCTGGAGCGCCATCCCCGGCTGCGGGTGGTGCTCGCGCACGGTGGCGGCGCGCTGCCGGTGGTGCGGGGGCGGCTGCGGCGCGCCTTCGCCGTCCGGCCCGAGGCACGGGCCAGGCTCGCCGATGGCCCGGACACCGCGCTGCGCCGGTTCTACTACGACACGGTCACCCACGACCACGACCTGCTGGCGGATTTGGTGCGTTACGCCGGCCCGGGACAGATCTTGCTCGGCTCGGACCGCCCGTTCGACATGGGCACCGACGACCCCGTCGGCGAGGTCCGGGCCCTCGGCCTCGGCCCGGACGAGGAACTGATCCTCGGCGGCACCGCCGCCCGCGCTGCTCGGGATCCGCGATGCCTGACGCAAGCCAGCCGAGGGGCCAAGGCGCTCGCGACGAAGTCGCAAGGCGCCGCTAGGCCAGCGGGGGGCTCCGGGGGGTCGCCCCCCCGGGCCAGCACTGGCCAACACTGTGGGGCGCTGCTGGCCAGCTTGCTGGCGGAGCACGGGGTGCGGCACGTGTTCGGGGTGCCCGGTGGCCAGACGCTCGCGCTGTATGACGCGATACTCGACCTGGAACCCGGCATGCGGCACGTGCTGGTCAGAGACGAGCGGTCCGCCGCCTACGCCGCCGACGCCTACGCCAGGGTCACCGGCCGCGCCGGGGTCTGCGACGCCACGGTGGGGCCCGGTGCGGCGAAGCTGCCGTCGGGCCTGGCCGAGGCGCTGGGTGCCTCGGTGCCCGTGGTCGCGCTGGTGAGCGACCTGCCCGCGCGGCTCGCGCCGCACCGGTACCGCAGCGCCGCCTCCCAGGCGCTCGACCAGGCGGCGCTGCTCGCCGCGGTGACCAAATGGCAGGCCACCGTGCCGGATGCGGCCACCCTTCCTGTCCTGGTCCGCCAGGCGTTCCGCGAAGCCACCACGGGCCGGCCCGGCCCGGTCGCCCTGTTCCTGCCGCAGGACGTGCTCGACGGCCCAGTCCCCGGCCACATCGCGCCGGAGAGTTCAGCGGGAGGTTCCGGGCCATCGGGGGCCCGGGGGTGTCCCCCGGAAGACGGAGTGTCCCCCCTGGCTAGCACTGTCTCCCGGTTCGGCGGCTTCCCCGCCTTCCGGCCGCCCCCGGACCCGGACGATGTCGCGGCCGCGGTGGCGGTGCTCGGGGCTGCGAAGCGGCCGTTCATCCTGGCGGGTGGGGGAGTGCTGCACTCGGGTGCGGGCGCGGAGCTGACCGCGCTGGCCGAGGCCCTGTCGGCGGCGGTGGGCACCACGCTGTCGGGCAAGGGGGCGATCGCCGAGGACCACCCGCTGGCGGTGGGGGTCACCGGCAGCATGGGGACCTCCGCGGCGGCTGCCGCGCTGGCCGAGGCGGACGTGGTGCTGCTCGCCGGAACCAAGGCAGGCAGCGGCCCGACGTTCGGCTGGACGCTGCCCGCGCCCGGCCAGGCCGTCGTGCAACTGGACCTGGACCCGGCCGAACTGGGCCGGGCCTTTCCGGTGGCGGCCGCCGTGCTCGCCGATGCCCGGCCGGGGCTGCGCGGACTGCTCGGGGCCCTGGACGAGGCGGCCGGAGCAGCGGACCGGGCGGCCTGGCGGTCCCGGATCGCGGAACTGGCCTCGTCCTGGCGCGCCGAGCGGGATGTGGAACGGGCCAGCGACGCGGTCCCCATCGCGCCGCAGCGGGTACTCGCGGAGATCGAGGCCGTGCTCGGCGCCGACGACATCCTCATCTGTGACGCCAGCCTGGCCAGCGGCTGGGGCGGTGCCTACCTGGAGCAGCGGCGCGCCGGGCGGCAGGTGCTCTGCCCGCGGGGGCAGGCAGGCCTGGGCTACGCGCTGCCCGCGGCGATCGGCGTGGCCACCGCCCGGCCGGAGGGCCGCACCGTGGTGCTGGCCGGGGATGGCGCCATGGGATACGCGGTGGGCGAGCTTGCCACCGTGACCGAACTGGGCCTGCCGGTCACCGTGATCGTGCTGAACAACCGGTCGCTCGGATGGATCCGCTGGTACCGGCGGATCCACTTCGGCCGCGGCTGGGAGGGCGAGGACTTCTCCGACGTGCCGTTCGCTGATGTGGCACGCGCCTTCGGCCTGGCCGGCATGCGGGTCGCCGAACCCGGGCGCCTGGCGGGCGCGCTGCGCACCGCCTGTTCCGCACCCGGCCCTGCCCTGCTCGACGTGGTGACCGAGCCCTGGCAGACCCCGATCACCGCGCACCGCGACGCGGTCAGGGATGGGGCGGCCACCGGATATGGAGGCTGACACGCCATGCCACGCCACCCCGGCCGGCTGATCGAGCGGCTCGCCCAGCCCGAGGCCGCGCGACTGATCGCCGCGAGCGGCACGGCCGTGGTCTTCGCCGGCAGTGTCGAGCAGCACGGCGGCCATCTGCCGCTCGGCACCGATGCGTTCGCGGCCCAGTCCATCGCCGAACGGGTCGCGGCCCGGCTGGACACGGTGGCGGTCTCGCTCGGGCCGGTGGGTGTCGCGCACTACCACCTGGCCTGGCCGGGCACGCTGTCGCTGTCCCCGGGCACGCTGATATCGGTGTTCGGCGACGTGTGCGGCGGGCTCGCCGCTGCCGGTGCCCGCCGGATCGTCTCGGTCAACTGGCACGAGGGGAACTCGGCCACGCTGCGGCTGGCCGCGGACCAGGCGCAGGTCAGGCACGGCGTCCAGGTGGTGATGGCCGAGACCCACGTGATCACCCACACGCTGTTTCCCGGCGAGATGGAGTTCACCCACGCCGGCTCCATGGAGACGGCGGCGGTGCTGGCCTTCGATCCCACCCTGGTGCACCTGGAGCACGCCACCCCGGCCAGCGACCGGTCGGCCGGCGAGGCAGCCCACGCGCTGTTCCGCCGCCCGGACGTCTATCCGGTGATGCGCGACTTCCACCACGTCGCCGAGACCGGCTGGTACGGCCGCCCCGAACTGGCCACTGCGCAGCGCGCGGAGGAGATCGCCGAGGCCGTCGCCGACCACGTGGTCGCTCAAACCAAGGAAATCTGGGCGGCGCTCCCGGCGGGTGAGGACGGATGAGCATGATGCGGGCCGCTCTGCTGCGGGAGTTCGGCAGCCTGGAGGTGGCGGAGGTCCCGGTGCCCGAGCCAGGCGCGGGCGAGGTGCTGGTCAGAGTCAGGGCCTGCGGCATCTGCGGCACCGACCTGAAGATCGTGGCGGGCGCCTACCGGGGCACCTGGCCGCCGGCGCTGCCGTTCATCATCGGGCACGAATGGTCCGGCGAGGTCGCCGCGCTCGCGCCCGGCACCGAGCGCAGCGGGCTGGCCGTGGGGGACCGGGTGGTGGCGGAGAACCACACCGGCTGCGGCAGTTGCCCGATGTGCCGGGCGGGCCGGTACAACCTGTGCGAGCGGGTCAGGGAGCCCGGCTTCAAGCTGTACGGCCACACCGCGCCCGGCGCCCTGGCGGAGTACGCGGTCCGGCCCGCCGTCGCCCTGCACAAGGTGCCACCCGCGGTCACCGACGTCGCCGCTGCCCTGGTCAACCAGGGGGCGCTGACCGTGCACGCGGCCCGCCGGGCCCGGCTCGGGCCAGGCGCCAGCGCGGTCGTGTTCGGCCCCGGCCTGCTCGGCCTGCTCATGCTCCAGGTGGCACGGGCGGCCGGTGCCACCAACGTGGTGGTCGTGGGCCGCGGGCCGCGCCTGGACATCGCCCGCGACCTCGGCGCCAGCGCCGTCGTGGACTACTCCCGCGAGGATCCGGTGGCCGGGGCCAGGGCGGCCACCGGCGGCCGGGGCGCCGACACCGTGTTCGACTGCTCCGGCAACCCGGCCGTGGTAGCCCAGGCGCTGCGCTGCGCCCGGCGCGGCGGGACCGTGGCGCTGCTCGGCCTGGCCGGCGGTGCCAGCGCCGAACTGCCGGTCGACCTGGTCACCCTGGACGAACTCGACGTGCTTGGCATCCGGTCCAGCCCGAACGCCTACCCCGCCATGATCGCGCTGCTCGCCTCGGGCGCGATCCGCACTGAGCCGTTGACCACGCATATCTATCCGCTCGCCGACGTCGCCACCGCCTTCGGCGCACTGGAGCGCCGGGAAGCCATCCGACCGATCCTCATCCCCTGAGCGAGGAGCCGTCCCGTGGTCCAAATCTGCACCCCCGTCTTCTCCGCAGCCTGCCAACCCGATCAGGGATGGACGACCGGGCCCTGGTTCAGGGAGGAGATGTTCGGCCAGCCGGTCCCGCTGAAGGTCAGGCGCTTCCTGATCGATGCCTGTGTCACCGCGCGCCTGGTTCCGCCGCGCGGCGCGGAGGCGTTCGCCTACGTGATCGCGGGCTCCGGGGTGGCCGCAGAGTCGCCGCCCGCCGAGCGGTTCAGCCTCGGTACCGAAAGCGTGCTGTGGCTCGGAGCGTGCGACGAACTGTCGGTCGAAGCCGGGCCGGATGGCCTCGACCTGATGGTCGCCGAGACGACCGGGCCGGGCGCGGATGAGCCTCCTGAGCCAGCAGGGTCAAGGCCCAGTGACGAAGGAACGGGGCCGCAGGCCAGCGGGGGGTTCCAGGGGGGTCGCCCCCCCGGGCCAGCAAAGGCCTTCGCCGCCGCTGAACTGCCACACCTGGTGTCTACCAGAGATACTCGGGACCGGCTCGACCTGGTTACCGAGAACGTGCCGGTGGGCGCGCGGGCGATCCGCGCCGACCGGATCATCTACCACCCCGGTGACACGGCCGCCGCGCACTACCACACCGACTGCCACCACGTGTTCTGCGTGCTGGCCGGGTCCGGGCTGCTGTACGACGGAGAGCACGCTCACCGGCTGGAGGCCGGGGACAGCGCCCTGGTCGGCCCGGGCGAGGTGCACTGGTTCGAGAACGACACCGGCGAGAACTTCTCGTTCGTGGAGTTCTGGGCACCGCCCCCGACAGAGACCATCTGGACCGTGACCGGGGACCGGTGCACCTGGGCACCCGCGGGCTGAGAGGCGGATCATGGACGAGCGGCTGGTCTCCATGTACCGCCGGTTCACCTGGCGGATCCTGTCCAACTACGTGACCCCGTGGGAGTTCGAACAGCTCAAGGCCGAAATCACCGACTACGAACAGTGGTGCGCGGCCTGGAGCCAGCACGCCGCGCGGCACGTCGAGCGCGGTGACGCGGCCCTGGCCGCTGGCCGGCGGCTCACTGCGGGGGACGCCTACCTGCGCGGCGCACTCGCCTACCACTGGGCGAGTTTCGTGTTCACCCACGATCAGGCCCAGTTCCGCGCTGCGCTGGAGGAAATGGGGGCTGCCTGGGCCAAGGCCGCCCCGCTCGTCGCGCCGCCCATGGAACTGCTGGGCGTACCGTTCGAAGGACTGGTCATGCCGGGCTACCTGCGCGTCCCGGACCAGGCCAGCCGGCCGCCGATCGTATTGCTACTACCTGGGGCTGATTCGGCAAAAGAGGAGCTGTACAACCTCGCCGACCACATCGTCGCCCGCGGGCTGGCGGTGGCCGCCTTCGACGGCCCCGGCCAGGGCATGCTGAGCTTCGACAGCAAGCTGCGGCCCGATCAGGAGGCCGCCATCCAGGCGATCGTCGGCGCGCTGGCCGGCCGGCCCGACGTGGACGGCTCGCGCCTGGCCGTGGGCGGCATCTCCTACGGTGGCATGTTTGCCATCCGTACCGCCGCGGCCGACGAGCGGGTGCGGGCGGTGTTCGCGATCTCCAGCTGGTACACACCGGCGGGGCGGTTCGCCGAGATGGACGACCTGACCCGGCCCGGGCAGTACCAGCATCACGGCCCCGACCCGGCGGCCAACATGGCGGCGATGACGCTTGCCGGGGTGGCGGCGCGGGCCCGGGTGCCGCTGCTGCAGCTCTACGGCGGGAACGACCCCGGGTCGCCGCCGGTCCACGGGGAGCGGATCGCCGCCGAGTACGGCGGACCGGTCACCACGGTGATCTACCCGGACGGGGTGCACATCCTCAACAACCTCTGGTACCAGGCACGGCCACTGGTGGCCGACTGGCTCGCGGAAACACTCTGCTCTCCCCGCCCCCGCGCTTCGCGCCCACCCCCACACTGAGTTCTTCCCGCCCCCGCGCTTCGCGCCCACCCCCACACTGACCGGCGAAAGGCATCCTATGGACTACTCGAAGGCGGAGGCCAAGCTGGCCGCACGGGAGCGGTTCACCGGCCTGTGGGCGGCCATCACCGTCCCGTTCGGCACTGATGGCGAAATCAACGAGGCGGCGCTGCGCGCCGACCTGGACCGGCTCACCGGCGACCTTGGGATCGACGGGATCTTCAGCGGCGGGGTGATGAGCGAGTTCTGGGCGCTGTCCGGGGCGGAGCGGCGGCGGCTCACCGAACTGGTGGTGGAGCGGGCGAGGGGCCGCTGCCCGGTGCTCGCCCACACCGGGCAGCACAGCGCGGCGGAGACGATCGAGCTGACCAGGCACGCGGAAGCGGCCGGGGCGGACTTCGCCGTCGTGATCAACCCCTACTTCCCGCCCGCCTCCGACGAGGGTCTCTACCAGTGGTTCGCCCACGTCTGCGCGATGGCGTGGACATCGGGGTGTGGCTGTTCGACACCGGCTACTCGGGGGTGGCCCTGTCCACCGAGCTGATCGAGCGGCTGGCCGGGATCGAGAACGTGGTCGGCATCAAGGTGGGCCGGGACCACGCCAGGTACCTGGAGCTGCTGTACCGGTTCGGCGAGCAGATCCTGGTCTGCTCCCCGCACGAGGAGACCTGGCTGGAGAATATGATCTCGCACGGCCAGCGGGTCTACATGTCCTCGGCCGCACCGTACCTGTACCAGGTGCCGGGCTGGCAGCCGATGCGCGAGTACACCGGGCTGGCGCTGGCCGGGGAGACGGCCAAGGCCGCCGAGGTGGCGGCCACCCTGGACCCGGTACGGTCGGTGGCGGCCAAGTGGCTCCAAGGCCACGAGCGCCGGATCGACGCCATCGCCTCGATCAAGGCCTGGGCCGGGCTGACCGGCATGTCCGGCGGCCCGGTGCGCCCGCCGCTGGTCTCACTGACCGTCGACGAGCAGGCCGCGCTGGCCAACGACCTCAGCCGGCGTGGGGTTGCGTTAACCGGGGCCGGGAGCCCGCCGCTAGGCGGTCGCCAGTTGGTCTGCCAGCCAGTCGGCGGCCTGCGGGCGCCACCGGTAGGTCAGGTTCATGCACACGTGGTTGCCCTCGTCGAACATCCACAGCTGCGCCGCGGGCGCCTCGGCCGCCACCCGCTCCGCGTGCTGCCACGGGACCAGCCGGTCGCGCTTGCCGAACACCACGACCATCGGCTGGGCGATCCGCTCTGCCACACCCGCCAGGCTCATCCGCTCCGCGACCTGGTAGGCCTCCTCCTTGCTGGCCGCGCCGCAGCCGTAGCTGAACGTCGCGAAGCTGTGCGGTGACCTTTCCCTGATGAGAGCCCCGTAGTCGTAACAGCCACCGCAGACGACGACCGCCTTGAGCCGGGGCTCGAAGGCTGCGGCCCGGGCCGCGTAGTAACCGCCCAGGCTGACCCCCAGCGCGCCCACCCGGTCGCCGTCCAGGTCGGCGCGCTGGCACAGCACGTCGAGCACGGCCGCGACCGGGGCCTCGAAGTCCGGGCGTATCTTCACCGCCGCGGCCGACTCGCCCTGTCCCGGCCCGTCCAGGGAGAAGGTCGCCAGGCCCCTTGTGAGGAAGGTGTTCTCCACCTGGAAGAACTCCTCCTTGGTGGAGTCGAGCCCGGCGATCAGCAGCACAAGTGGCGGGCGGTCCGCGCCCGGCGGCCGGCGCAGGTTGCCGACCAGGGACGCGCCGCCGAACGGGATCTCGATCCGCTCCGCGGCCGGGTCGAGCAGCTCAAGCCCGCGGTACATCGCGGCCACCGCCTGCGCGGCGACCGCATCGTGGGCGTCCATGTCGAACATCCAGACGAACTTGCCAAAGTGGTAGGTCACCGCGGCCCGGATCCAGGCCTCACCCGCGGTGCGCAGCCAGCCCCGGCCGGCCGCCTCGCGGGCCAGCCCGGCATGGAGGTCGCCGTTGTCCCGCCAGGCGGCGAGCCAGTCTTCCCAGCGCTCGATGCCCGCGGTCACCCGGGCGAAATCTCCGGGATCGACGCCTTGCGCGGTGAACCGCGGCCCCCAGTTGGCGATGGCGGAGGAGACCTGTGCATCAGCCATGGGCCTGGGCTCCCGCGGCGGTGATCCCGGGGCCGGACATGACCTCCGCCGGGTCGTGGCCGAGGTCGGCGAGCAGCACGGTGGCCGCGTTGCGCCCGGGGGCGCCGGTGATGGATCCGCCCGGGTGCGTGCTGCCGCCGGTCTGGTACAGGCCGGGGATGGGCATCCGGTGGCTGGCCCAGCCGGGCGCCGGGCGCAGCGCCCCGCTGAACGCGGGGCCGCGGTTGCCGCCGTGGAACGCCCCGTTGATCATGTGCGGGTTGAGCTGCTCGATGTCGGCGGGGGACTTGACCAGGTGCGCCAGGATGGTGTCGTCGGTCATGTTGGGCGCGTGCCTGCGCAGCCGGTCGAGCAGTCGGCGCGCGTGCTGCTCCTTGACGTCCTCCCAGCCGCCCATGCCAGCGGGTAGCCGGTAGGTCTGCGGGCTGAGGATCTTGACGGTGTGGCAGCCCTCCGGCGCCCGGCCCGGGTCGGCCAGGGTCGGGGTGGCCACCAGCACCCACGGCGGATCCGGGACGTACCGGCCCGCGCGCAGGTCCGCGCCCAGGTCGATCATGTCCTCGGGCCAGCCCGCCATCCCGGCCGAGACCGCCGTCCGCGGCCCGTGCGGCGAGGCGAACTCCGGCGCCGCCGTGGTGCAGTAGTAGGTGGCGAACCCCGGCACCCCCACGTCGTAGGTGTCCACCCCGTAGTGGAACTCCTCCGGCCAGGCCTGCGCGGGCGCCATGTCCCGCAGGTGCTTGACGTGGATCGTGGACACCACCGCGGTGCTGGCCAGGTACTGCTCGCCGTCGTCGGTCTCCACGCCGGTGCACCGGCCGTCCTCCAGCAGCAGCCGGGTCACCCGGCGGCCACACAGGATCGTGCCGCCGTGGTCCGCCAGGTACCCGGTCATCGCCGCGGTGAGGCTGGCCGACCCGCCGACCGGGATGGACCAGCTTCGCTGCTGGCGGCCGAATGTCTGCTGGTAGGGCAGTACCCCGGAGCCGGGCGTGTCCAGCGGCTGGAACACCTGGTAGGCCATCCACAGCAGGAACGCCTGGACGTGCCGGCTGGAGAACTCGTGCCTGACCACCTCCACCGCCGACAACTGCCGGCGGCGCGCCCAGATCCGCCCTCGCGGGTGATCGGCGAGCATCTCCTCCAGCGACGGCCCGTAGCCCACCGGGGTGAACTGCCACCGGCTGAACATGGCCTTGACCTCGTCATAGTCGTCGAGCAGACGGCGGTAGGCGGCGGCGTCGTCGCGGCAGAACCTGGCCACCTCCTCGGCGGTGCGTTCCCGGTCAAGCCACATGGTGAACTGCTCGCCGTCGGGGAAGGCGACCTGCTCCACCGGGTCCGGCTCCACGTACCGCAGCCCGTAATCGGCGATGAGCCCCAGCTCGTCGCGCAGCAGCGCCGGGTTGACCCTGATCATGGTGTGGCCGGTGGCGCAGGTGTCGATGCCGAACCCGGGCAGCAGCAGTTCCTCGGTGGCCGCACCGCCGCCGGGAATGCTCCGTGCGTCAAGCACCAGGCAGCGGTAGCCCGCCTTGGCCAGATAGCAGGCGGTGAGCAGGCTGTTGTGTCCCGCTCCGGCGACCACGATGTCGGCGCTGGTCATTGCTCTGCCTCACTTCCCACTGGCCGGCCCCACCCTCCATGCAAACCATTGCAGATCGGGCGGTGGTGAGGCAACGCGGGGGCAGGCCGCCGGGGCGGCGGGCCCGGGAAGGCCGGCCCGTGCTACTTCGCGCGGGCCAGCGTGAGGCCGTCGCCGACCGGCAGCATGACCAGCTCCACCCGGTCGTCATGCAGTACGTGCTCGTTGAAATCCTTGATCGCCCGGGCATCCGGATCCGGGGCGGTGGCAAAGATGCGGCCATGCAGCAGGGTGTTGTCCACCAGGATGACCCCGCCCGGCCGGATCCGCGGCACAAGCTCTTCCCAGTAGCCGAGGTAACCCTGCTTGTCCGCGTCGATGAAGGCCAGGTCGATCCACCGGCCGCCGGGCAGCGCGCGCAGCGTGCCCAGCGCCGGGCCGAGCCGCAGTTCGATGCGGTCGGCCAGGCCCGCCTTCTGCCAGTAGGCGCGGGCGAGCGCGGTCCACTCCTCGCTGACGTCGCAGCACAGCAGTTTCCCGCCGTCGGCCAGGCCCCGCGCCAGGCACAGCGAAGAGTAGCCGGTGAAGGTGCCGACCTCGACCACCTGGCGGGCGCCCATGAGGCTGGCCAGCATCGTCATGAACGTGCCCTGCTCGGGGCCGATCTGGAAGACCACCCGGTCCGGGAACCTCTCGGCGGTCTCCGCGATCAGGTCGCGCAGCAGCGCGTCCGGTGGGCTGGAGTGGGCGACCAGGTACTCGTGCAGGTTGGGGCGCAGGTGCTCGGATCCGGAGGCCATGGGTCGAGGTTAGCGCCACGGATCCTGGCCGGGATGTGGGAGCCGGGCCCGGGCTGGCTCTCCTGGCGAGATCTTGCACACACCGCCCCTGCCCCTCGCATACTGGGTCAACCGGGTGTCGGCCGTCACGGCCCGACTCCAGACCGACCGGAGGACCACCATGACGGCGCAGACACTCCAGCAGCGGGCCGAGATCGAGCGGGTGATGGGCAGCCGGACCATTTGCGACCTGTTCGGCCACACCGCCGCGGAGGCGGGGGACGCTCCGGCATTCTCCAACGAGGCCGGCGACAGCTGGCAGACCCTGACCTGGGCCCAGGCCCACCGGCAGGTCCGTGAACTGGCGGCAGGCTTCGCCGCACTCGGCCTCGCCCCGGGCGAGCGGGTCGCGCTCATGCTGCCCAATTGCACCGAGCACGTGCTCGCCGACCAGGCCGCGGTGCACGCCGGCGGCCTGGGCGTCACGATTTACGCGACGCTGGCGCCGGAACAGATCGCTTTCGTGGCGGGGGACTGTGACGCGCGGATCGCCGTCGTGGACGGGGCGGGCGAACTGGCGCGCTGGCAGCCGGTGCTGGACCAGCTGCCCGGGCTCAAGACGATCATCGTCAGGGATGCCGCCGCGTGCCCGGCCGGAGAGGCGTATCTGACCTGGGATGCCTTCGCCGCGCTCGGCAAGGAGCGGTACGCCGCCGACCCGGATCTGGTCAGCGAGCGGGTGGCGGCGATCACCATGGACGACCCGGTGGCCCTGCTCTACACCTCGGGGACCACAGGCAACCCGAAGGGTGTGCTGCTCACGCACCGCAACGTCGGCTACGAGCTTGCCTGTGCGCAAGGCATGGGCCTCATTCCTGACCGGGCCCGGTGGGTGTCCTACCTGCCGCTCGCACACATCGCCGAGCGCATGTTCAGCATCTACCTGCCCATCCATATGGGGACGCACGTGCACTTCTGCGCGGACACGACGCAGCTCGTGCGGGTGGTCGGGAAGGTCCGCCCCAACGGGTTCTTCGGCGTGCCCCGGGTGTGGGAGAAGATCCGGGCGGGCATCGAGTCGCTGTTGACCCTGGAACAGGACGAGGCCAAGCGGGCCGCCGTGGCCAAGGCGATGGACACCGGCCGGCGGTACGTGGAGGCCTGCCAGTACGGGCACACCATGCCGCCCGGCCTGGAGGCGGAGTTCGCCGCGGCGGACGCGGCGGTGCTCGCGCCGATCCGCGGGCTGCTCGGCCTGGGCGAGGCGGAGGTGGTGTCCAGCGCCGCGGCGCCGCTGCCGCCGGAGGTCGCGGCGTTCTTCTCCGGCCTGGGCATGAAGATCCTCGACATCTACGGGATGACCGAGACCACCGGGGCGTTCACCACCAACACCCCCGAGGCGTTCAAGCTGGGCACGGTGGGCCGCCCCTACCCGGGCATGGAGGTACGCATCGCCGGCGACGGGGAGATCCTGGTGCGCGGCCCGCTGAGCACGCCCGGGTACCTGAACCGGCCCGACCTCACCGCGGACCTGATCGACGCCGACGGCTGGCTGCACACCGGCGACATCGGCAGGCTGGACGAGGACGGGTTCCTGTCGGTGGTGGACCGCAAGAAGGAACTGATCATCACCGCGGGCGGCGAGAACATCGCGCCGGCGGGGATCGAGAGCCTGCTCGTCGCACATCCGCTGGTCGGCCAGGCGCTCGCCTACGGTGACCGGCGCAAGTACGTGGTGGCGCTGCTCACCCTGGACGGCGAGGTGGCACCGGCCTGGGCAAAGGCCCGTGGCATCGACGCAGGCTCACTGGCCGAACTGGCCGCGGATCCGGTGGTGCTCGCCGAGGTGGGCGCCGCGGTCTCGGCCGCGAACCAGCGGCTGGCCCGGGTCCAGCAGGTCAAGCAGTGGCAGCTGCTGCCGGTCGAGTGGACGGCGGAGACCGAGGAACTCACCCCGACGCTGAAGCTGCGGCGGCGGATCGTCCACGCCAAGTACGCCGACGTACTCGACACGCTGTACGACGGCTGACGCGCGATGGGGCCTGCCGGCTTGCCGGCCAGGCGCAGTGAAGGGGGAAGGGGAGGCGGGCGGGGCCCCGGGGGGTTCCGGGGGGTCGCCCCCCCGGGCTGACACCGCCAGGGATCAGATCTGGCTCCAGGTGGAGCCGTTCCAGGCCCAGGTGGTCGTCGGGAACGACACAAGCGCGTTCTCGCTGCCCGAGAACAGCACCACCTGATTGGTGGCACCGTCGAAAGTCATCGCCCCGTAGGCGCGCGGCGGCGGCGACGTGGCCGGGCTGAGCTTGGTCCAGTCCGTACCGGTCCACGTCCAGATCGTGTTCAGGAAAACGTTGTGCCCCGTGTCGCCGCCGAACACCAGCAACTGGCTGCTGGCCGTGTCATAGGCCGCCTGCCGGGCGAAGACGTCGATGCCCGGCGAGTGCGCCGGGCTGAGCGGTGTCCACGTGGTGCCGGTCCAGGTCCAGGTGTCGCCCGGAGCGAAGCCGGAGCCGCGGAAGCCACCGAAGAGGATCATCTGACTCGTGGCGGGGTCGTAGACGAACGCGGCGCTGTCCCGCCCGCTGGGCGAGGTGGCCGGGCTCAGCTTGGTCCACGTGGTGCCGTTCCACGACCAGGTGTCGTCCCAGTATCCCGTCCCATGGAAACCGGCGAACAGGATCACCGTCTGAGTTGCGGCGTCGTAGGCCATTTGCTGGTCCTCCCGGCCGGGAGGCGAGGTAGCCGGGTGCAACTGGGTCCAGTTGGTGCCGTTCCAGGTCCAGGTCTGGTTGGAGAAGCCGGTGCCGGTCGTCGCGCTTCCCCCGAACAGCAGGAGCTGGTTGGTGGCGGGGTCGAACACCATCGAGGCCCCGGTGCGGGCCGAGGGGCTGCGGGCGGGGGTATGGAGCGTCCACGTGGTCCCGGTGCGGGTCCAGGTGTCGTCGAAGATCGTGCCCGGGCGCCGGCCGCCGAACAGCACCAGTTCTTTCTTGGGCGGGTAGTAGGCGAATGCCGCCCATACCCGGCCCCGCAGGGTAGCGGCTGCGGCCTGGCCCGGCGCGGCGTGGCCGTGGCCCGCCGCGCGCGCGGCGGCATGAGCGGGCGCTGCGGCGGCCACCGCGGCGAGGGCCAGCGCGGCAACCGCACAGGCCGCGGTGTGCCGGAACAGGGTCTTGCTGCGAACTGCGAGCACCGTCGTGATCATCTGACATCCTCCCGCTAGCTCCGGCCCCACCATCCCGCGCTCTGTTGGCTCTGGCCCCACCACCCGCGCTCTGCTGGCTCTAGCCCCACCACCCCGCCCAACCGCCGCGGCTCATTCCCGGACAAAAGACGCAGCAGGGGGCCAGCCGGTTTACCTGGGCCATGCAGCCTGGGGGCTACGCTTGGCTAACCTCTGGCACGCCGGGGATTTCGCAGCGTGCGGACGCGGCAGAGGGAGACGCCATGGCGGGACCGGATCCAGCGGGGCTGGATGTCACCACGCCCAACATCGCCCGCATGTACGACTACATGCTGGACGGCAAGGACAACTTCGCCGCCGACCGTGACGCGACCGAGAAGCTCATCACGCTGATGCCCCAGCTTCCGCTGATCGCCCGGGCCAACCGGGCCTTCCTGCGCCGGGCAGTGCAGGTACTCGTCACCGAGTACGGCATCCGCCAGTTCATCGACATCGGGACCGGCCTGCCCACCATGGGGAACGTGCACGAGGTGGCCCGCCGGGCGGCGCGGGGCACCCGGGTCCTGTACGTCGACAATGACCCGGTGGTCTGCTGTCACGCCCGGGCGCTGCTGTCGTCGGCAGCGACCCAGATCATCGAGGCGGACCTGCGGCGGCCCGATGAGATCATCGGCCATCCGCTGACCCGGCAGACCATCGACTTCGGCCAGCCGTTCGCGCTGATGTTCATGAGCGTGCTGCATTTCGTGCCCGACCAGGACGACCCGTGGGCGATCATCGCGCGGTTCCGTGCGGCCATGGCTCCCGGCAGTTTCCTGGTCATCTCGCACGGCACGCTGGAGACCCGCCCCGACGACCCGCGGGCCCAGTTGTCCGCCGAGGTCTACAGCCAGTCGTCGGCGCCGCTGGCGCTGCGCAGCCTGGACTCGGTGCGTCGCCTGTTCGACGGCTTCGAGCTGGTGGAGCCCGGCCTGGTCTGGGTCCCCGAATGGCGTCCCGGCTCGTCAGAGGTGGTTGAGGGCGTCGGCGAAACGCTGCGTGGCGGCGTGGCAAGGAAGGCTGCCTGACCGCGCGCCACCGGGCGGGTGGCCGGGAGAAGAGGTCCCGGCGCGACCTCAGGAGGCCGGTGCGTGTTTGGGCAGTCGTACCTGCCTGTTACACGTGGATGGTGGCTTTGGCGTCAGCGTGGTGTTCGGCGGGCAGGGGTTAAGCGTCAGCGGCGGCCGGGGGGCC
Organism: uncultured Actinomycetes bacterium; assembly: GCA_963706115.1. Classification (GTDB taxonomy): domain Bacteria; phylum Actinomycetota; class Actinomycetes; order Streptosporangiales; family Streptosporangiaceae; genus DASXKD01. Next base: position 44,855 of record CAVPMG010000020.1, read on the forward strand.
TGGTTGAAGTTGAAGTCCTTCTGCAAGCTGCCAAGCATGGACAGGCTCTCCCTGACGTCGGGCCGGGAGTCCGGCCGGCCGTCGGTGGCCGGGTCGATCCGCTGACCGCCGAGGAAGTCGTCCTCGGCGAACTTGAGGTAGGCGTCGAACGAGAGCGTTTGCGGGTCGATGTACCCCTTCTTCGCATAGGGGCTGATCACCAGGGCGGGTACCCGGATCCCGTAGCCGAGAGAGTCGGCGACCGGCGGGACCACGCCGTCGTAGAAGCCGCCCCAGTCGTCCCAGGCCAGGAAGATCGCGCTGGAATTCCAGTCGCTGCTGCGCATCACGGAGTTGATGATGTGGGTCACGTAGGCCTGCCCGGTGCTGACCAGCGCGCTGGGATGCTCGCTGTCCTGCTGGTCGGGCACGATCCAGGACACGGCCGGCAGGGTGCCCGCCTTGGCCTGGGCGATGAAGTTGGTAAGCGGCTGGACGCTGCCCGTCTGCTTGTCGGAGTGGACATCGGTGAACCCAGGCATCACGTCCCACAGCTTGGGCACGCCGTCCGGGTTCGTCGTGGACTGGGTGCCGTGGTCGAGGTAGTACCCCCAGCTGATGTTGTGCTTGTGCAGCAGGTAGGTCAGGTCGGTCCAGGCGAACGGTTCCGGGTCGTTGTCCGTCCTGTCTCGCGGCATCAGGTCGCTCTTGCAGCTCATCGGGTCGGCCGGGTCCGGGCACTTGGCGGCCCATGCGGAGACCAGCGCCAGGTGGGAGGTGAAACTCCAGGAGGCGACCGACTCGAACATGTGGTCGTCCAGGGCGAAATTCTTGGCGTACGCCCAGTAGTTGGGGATGTCGGACCGCACGTGATAGCCCATCACCTGGTCGGCGGCGCATTTGTGGGTGCCGGTGCAGCGCCCCTTCTGGGCTTCGGCGATGAAGCCGTCCATCTTCCCGCCGTTCACGTCCGCGATGCTGTCGGTGGCCTGGTGCGGCGCGCCCGGGTTCTGGTCCTTGTGGTCCACGAAAGGGGCGACGCATTTGCTCGTCAGCGGATCGGGCACACAAACGGTGGGCTTGCCACCTTTCATCGGGATCCCGTCGGCGCCCGGATAGACGCCGAAGTAGGAGTCGAACGACCGGTTCTCCTGCATGATGATGACGATGTGCTGGATCTTGTGAATGCCTTGCAGGGCCGGCGCCGCCGTGACCCCCTGCGATCTCTGGGCTGGCTGGGCGACGCTGAGAGCGACGATGGCGCACAGTGCGAGGGCGGGGTACATCACGAAACGAAGGCGGAACCGCACTTGCAAGCCCTTCCACTCGAATGGCCGGGGATTCCACCATGCCTCCGGATCGTCTACCGGATCCGTGTTTTTACCTTCACGGAACGGCAAGCGATCCGGCAAAGTTGCTCGGCTGCCAGCTGCGCGCCGGCTGTTGACACTGGCCAGCGCGCCGCACTACGTTCCGAGGGTTTGATGCGCTGAAATGTAGCGATTTACCCCGGCTCGGGGGAGCGGCGAGTGGGACGGTGAGTCGGTTGGTGGCAGGGCATGGCGTCATCAAGGTGCGGCTGGCGGCGGTGGCTGGTGCGGTGGCACTGGCCGTCACCGGGGTGGTGCCTGGCGCCCTCGGCGTGGCTGCCGCGGCCGGAACCGCGCAGGCTACACAGGGCTTCACGATCGCGCGCAGTTCGTTCGGCGTGCCCACGATCACCGGGACGTCGCAGGCCCGGATGTGGTTCGGGGCCGGCTGGGCGCAAGCGCAGGACCGGATGGTCCAGCTCGAGCTGACCAGGCGCGCCGTGGAGGGCACCCTCTCGGCGATCTTCGGCCCGAGCCAGCTGAGCCAGGACGAGACCGTCCGCACGTTCTTCTACACCCCGGCGGAGCTGACCGCCCAGTTCCAGTCGTTGCCCGTCGCCACGAGAACGGCGATCACCGACTTCTCCGACGGGATCAACGCCTACGAGGCGAGCGCGTTCGCCAGCCCTGCCAGCGAGGCACAGCAGGTGCCCTACGAGTTCTTCGTGCTCGGCCAGGCGCTCGGGCTGTCCGGCCCGTACCAGCCGGCTCCGTGGCAGCCCGAGGACACCGTGGCCGTGGGCAACTTCCTGGCCCGCCAGTTCGGCGGCGGTGGCGGCAGCGAGCTGACCAACCTGCAGTTCCTCCAGTACCTGGAGAACGAGCTGACCAAGACCGGCTCCAAGCACCCATTCAACACGGCGGCGGCGATCTTCAACGACGCGCGCTGGATCAACGACCCGACCGCCCCCACGACGGTGCCAGGGCCGGGAGCGGCCGCGTCAGCCGGGGCTTCGCCGGTCCGGGCCGACGGTGCGCTGCTGCACGCGGCCGCGGGGCTGCCGGCGATCAGCCACACCATGCTCGCCAAGGCGGCCGCCAAGCTGAGCGCCGACCGGGCCTCGATCCTGAAGACCGGCGTCACGATGCGGGTGCTGTCCCATGGCGGTTCCAACGCGATCGCGGTGTCCCCGTCGCGCTCGGCTGACGGCCACGCACTGTTGTGGGGCGCGCCGCAGGAGGGGTTCGGCACCCCGAGCGTGGACGGCGAGGAGTACCTGCACGCCCCCGGCTACGACGCGGGCGGCATGTACATCACCGGCGAGCCGTTCATCCTGATCGGCCGGAACGCCAACCTCGCCTGGACCACCACCAGCGAGGAACTCGTCGACCAGCGGGTCTATATCGAGCACAACGTCAACTTCGCGGCCAGCCCGCCGACGTATGAGTTCAACGGCCAGCAGGTGCCGATGCAGGCCATTCCGGAGACGATCGACGTGGCCGGGCAACCGTCGCAGAGCTTCACCGTGCTGCGGACCATCGACGGGCCAGTGGTCCTCGCCGACCCCACTGATCACCTCGCCATCTCGGTGCGGTTCGCCTCATGGGGCCAGGAGACCGGCACCCTCGCCGGGTTCGCCCAGCTCGGCGGGGACGCAAGCCTGAGCCAGTTCCGGCACTCGATGAGCCTGGTCACCACCCTGCACAACTTCCTCTACGCCGACCAGCAGGGCAATATCGCCTACTTCGGCGACGGGCTGGTCCCGATCGAGCCGGCCGGCGTGGACCCCCGGCTGCCCGGCGCGGGTGATGGCACCCAGCAGTGGACGGGCTTCGTGCCGTTCGCGCAGATGCCACACAGCGTCAACCCGAAGCAGGGCTTCCTGGACAACTGGAACACCAAGCCCTCGCAGCAGGCGTTCTACCAGCAGAACGGCGGCGACGAGTACTGGGGCACGATCTTCCGTTCCCAGCTCATCAGCCAATTGCTTCAGGGCAGTACCGCGATGAGCGTCAAGGGCCTGGAAGGCATCGAGCACACGATCGGCACCATCGACAACGGGGACAACACCCGGCCCGCGGCCCCATATTTCATCCCGCACCTGGTACGGGCCTACCGGACGCTGGTACAGGCCGGTGACCCGCTCGTGGACCCGACGACCCACCCCGACCTGAATCAGGCAGTGAACGTGCTGGCGCACTGGAACGGCGTCAGCACGCTGGGCAACCCGGCCATGTCGATCTTCATGAACTTCCTTGAGGCCCTCGAACACAACGTGTTCGAGGGCGGCCTCAACCCCGGTGAGCAGTACACCGGCAAGATCAACTTCAGCGACGGGAGCCTGGGCCTGGGCACCTACGGCGGGCTCGGCGGGATGGCCACCTACAACCTGCTGTACCACGCCCTGCATGTAACCCATGGAATGGTGCCGTGCGGGACCTTGTGTTACAAGGGCGAGTACTTCGGCAGCCAGCGTAACAAGCTACTGGTGGAGAGCCTCAACGACGCGATCACGATCCTGTCCGGCACCGGCACCCAGCTTGGCCAGAACGTCCCCGGCTTCGGCACCACCGACATCTCCAAGTGGGGCTACCAGCCGGCCCAGGACCAGAACTGGGACAGCCTCGACCCACTCGCCGTGGGCATCACCACCAATTGCGGCACCAGCGCCAGCCAGAACCGGTCCACGTTCATGATGGGCGTGGACGTTGGCCCGACACTCACCGGCCAGGACGAGCTGCCGCCCGGGCAGAGCGCGTTCATCTCCGCGGCGGGCACGCCAAGCCCGCACTTCTGTGACCAGGTGGGCTTGTTCAACGACTTCCGTTACAAGAACATGCCCCCGGCCTGAGCCGGTGAGGCGAAAGGGCGGGCCCCCGGTGCTGGGGCCCGCCCTTCGTCATGCCGGTCCGCGGCGGGGTTACCGCGCCGCGGTGAGGCGGCGCCACACGCTCGGCCGCTCGCCGTCCTGATCCGTGGCGGGCTGATCCTGCTTCGCTGCCTTTTCCTCCCGCTCGGCCCGCCGCTCGGCCCGGCGGCTGGGCTTGGACCACGTCACCTCGTCGCCCGCGAGCTGGGCGTCCCGTGCACCGACCACCGCCAGGCGGCCGAAGGCCACGGCGGCGAGGAACACGATGACCACGCCCAGGGCGGTGAAGAAGCTCAGGTGCTCGGCCACCATGTGCAGCGGGCCCCCGGTCGGCTGGCCGGGGTCGAGCGCGGCCGGAACACCACCGGGCACGCCCAGCGCGGCGCTGCTTGCCCACACCGGACCGAGCAGGCTGCCCACGGTGAACCAGGCACCGCCGGCGGCGGCCAGGGCCGCGCCGAACATGGCGACCGGCCGGAAGGCGCTGATCATCAGGATCAGGCCGCCGAGGACGACTGCCACCCCGGGCACGATCTCCAGGAAGAACCGGCCCCAGGTCCAGGCCCACGCGGTGTCGGGGGTGTAGGCGAAATGGAAGTAGGGGCCGACGAACGGGATCAGCGCGCCCCATGCACCAAGCAGGATCAGCAGGAAGCCGCTGCCCAGGCCGCGGGTGCGCGGCACTCGCATCATCGCTGTCATGAGGAATCACTCCCTGAGCACATTCCAGTCGATATCGCGTCCGCAACTACCCGCGGTTACGGCGGCCATGCGCGGATCCGTGCGCGGATTCGGCGTCTCGTGCGGGACGGGCCGCAGCGGTACGCGGCCCGGCGCCGGGCCGCCCGCCCGGGCGGCACGATGGGTCGGCCCGTGCCAGGCCGCTAGCGGCGGATATGCGGCCGTTCGGTGAACCGGTCGATGCTCCAGGCGGCCGCCTCGGCCGGCGGCTCGTCCGCCGAGATCCACCGGGTGATCGTGGCCGCGGTGATCGGGGCCATCAGGATGCCGGTACGGAAGTGCCCTGAGGTGAGCCACGCGTTGTCGAGGCCGGGCACCTTGTCGATGACCGGGCGGCCATCGGGGTGCCTGGGCCGGAAGCAGTACCACTGGTAGGCCGCGGGCAGCCCGCGCACCGCGGGCAGCGTCGCGTACAGCGCCTCCAGGATGGAGTCGATCACGTCCTGGCGGACCACGGGCGTCTCGTCGCCCATGTCGAACGTGCCGCCGACCAGCAGCCGGCCGTCGTCGAGCTGGGTGGCGACCGGCGCGACGGTGCCGGGAAGGCGCACCGGTGAGGGCTCGGTGACCAGCAGGTGCCCCTTGACCCGGCTGGCCGGCAGGTCGAGCGCGAGGCCGTCGAGCAACGGCGGCAGCCCGGTGGCGAAGACCACCGAGCCCGGGAAGATGTCCCCGGCCGTGGTTGTGACCTTGGTCACCCGGCCGCCCTCGGTGGTGATGGACGTGGCTGCGGTCCCGGTCGCCACCGCGGGCAGCACCGCGGCGAGCCGTGCCAGCGAACGCAGTGGGTTCACCCGCGCCTGCCGCCGGATCAGCGCTCCCGCCATGGGGCGGGCCAGGCCAGGGACCAGGTCGGCAACCCGGTCATGGTCGAGCCATTCCACCGACGGGCGCTGGTGCGGGGCGAACCCGTCCGGGTCCGGCGCCAGCCCGATCCAGTCCAGCTCGATCAGCCCGACGCCACCCGGCCAGGTCTGCTCGAGGTCACCCCACAATTCCAGGCTCGCCCTGGCCAGGTCGACGAACGGTTCCGGGTCGCTCCACTCGTGGATCTCCGGCGTGAGCAGCCCGGCCGCCCCGCCGGTGGCGCCGGAGCCCAGCCGGCCTGCCTCGATGAGCAGGACCGAGCCGAGCCCGGCCTCATGACAGGCGGCCGCGGTGGCAACGCCGACTATCCCCCCGCCGATCACCAGGATGTCGGGACGAGTCAGCGAGATGTTGCCCGCGCCCCGGCCGAGCTGCGCTCGTTCTTCCGCGGTGAGCCGGTCCCGCCAGATTGGAGTCTCAGCGACCATGACCCAATTGTCTCCCTACTTGGTCACTACCTGGCACCACAATCCGTCATGCCGATCTCGGAAGTAGGCTGGTGTCTTCGCAGGCAAGCGCAAACCCCCAGTCTGCGCAAGGAGGTGGTGCCCGGGTGCTGGCTGATTCCTACGGCCGGATCGCTACCGATCTCCGGGTGTCCCTCACCGACCGCTGTAACCTGCGTTGCGACTACTGCATGCCTGCCGAGGGCCTGGACTGGCTGCCACGACCCACCCTGCTCACCGACGACGAGGTCGTCCGGCTGGTGCGGGTCGGCGTGCAGCGGCTCGGCATCACCGAAGTGCGGTTCACCGGCGGGGAGCCGCTGCTGCGGCGCGGGCTGCCGGACATCGTCGCCCACACCGCGAAGCTGCGGCCCCGGCCGGAGATCTCCATCACCACGAACGGGATCGGGCTGGACCGGCTCGCCGGCCCGCTCGCCGACGCCGGCCTGGACCGGATCAACGTGTCACTTGACACTCTGGACCCCGGGGTATTCAAGCGGCTGGCCAAGCGGGACCGGCTCCACGACGTGCTGGACGGGCTGGCCGCCGCGACGGCCGCCGGGCTCACACCGGTCAAGGTCAACGCGGTGCTCATGCGCGATATCAATGACGGCGAAGCGGCCGCGCTGCTCGGGTACTGCCTGGAGCACTCCTACCAGCTCCGGTTCATCGAGCAGATGCCGCTGGACGCGCAGCACGGCTGGCGCCGGGAGAACATGGTGACCGCCGAGGAGATCCTCGACGCCCTGTCGGCGGAGTTCACCCTCAAGCCGGACGACTCGGTGGCGCGCGGCTCGGCGCCCGCGGAGATCTTCCTGGTCGATGGCGGGCCCGCGCGTGTCGGCGTGATCGGCTCGGTGACCAGGCCGTTCTGTGGGGCGTGTGACCGGGTCCGGCTCACCGCCGACGGCCAGATCCGCAACTGCTTGTTCGCGCAGGACGAGAGCAACCTCCGCGACCCGATACGGGCCGGGGCTGACGATGAGGAACTTGCCGCCATCTGGACCCGGGCCGTTGCCGCCAAGCTCCCCGGGCACGGGATCAACGAGCCAGGGTTTCTCCAGCCTGCTCGCCCGATGTCTGCCATCGGCGGTTGAGGCGCTTTCTGTTCAGCTTTCTGCCGGGGTGTTCGCGCGGGCGTTTCTGGCGGGGGTGTTCGCGCGGGCTGCGGTGGGGGGCGTCCGTGGGGCTCCGGCGGGCTTGCACAGGTAGTTGACGGCTGACCGCCGTTGGCCCGAGGCGCGCCGGGTCGTCGGCGGGCCCCGGCAACGCTTACGCCCGCCTCCGCCCCACGCACGCCCTGGCGAATACCGCACGCCCGCACCACCGGCCGGTAGAGGGCCGCGTAGCCGCCACCCGCTCGCTGCTGCATTCGTTGGCTGCCGCAGGCTGCGCGCAGGCCGGCCGTGGGCGCGGCCCGGTCCTTGCGACGTCCTGAGATGCCGCTGGCCTCTGGGGCCGTGGGTGGCAGCCCAGCTCAAGCACCTGTCCCGGAGCCCGGGCCAGCCCTGCCTGGCCCGGCTCCGCTGAAATACGGCTTGCTATCCGAGTGTTATCGATATATCGTCGAGATGTCGGGGAAGAAACAAGTCTTCTCAGACTGTCGGATTACTACGAAGAGTACGGGAGTACTAGAGATGCATGAACATCAAGAACACAGGCATGGCGCCGAAGGCTGGGAGCCCGGCGAGGAAGACTGGGGCCGTGGCAGGGGACGTAGCCGTCCACGTCGCGGGCCCGGTGGCCCGGGTCGCCGGGGTGGCCCGTGGGGCCCGGGCGGGTTCGGCCCGATGGGCTATGGGTTCGGCCCCTGGGGGCCGGAGGGCAAGATGCACCGGGGCCCGCGGGTCCGGCGCGGTGACGTCAGGGCTGCGGCGCTGGCGCTACTCGCCGAGGAGCCGCGGAACGGCTACCAGCTGATCCAGGAGATCGCTGAGCGCAGTGGCGGCGTCTGGCAGCCCAGCCCGGGATCGGTCTACCCCGCTCTCCAGCAACTGGAGGACGAGGGCCTGATCCAGGCGGAGACGCCTGAGGGCGGCCGCAAGCGCTATGCGCTGACCTCCGAGGGGCGCGAGTACGTGACGGCGCACGCCGACGAGGTCCGCGCCCCCTGGGATGACGTGGCCAGCAGCGTGGGTGCGGACGCGATCGAGCTCCGCAAGCTGTTCGGCGCGGTGGCGATGGCCGGCATGCAGGTCGTGCAGGTCGGCACCCCCGCGCAGGTGGCGCAGGCGCGACAGATCGTCATCGATGCCCGGCGGAAGCTCTACGCGATCCTCGCGGCCGATGACGACGCCGCCGAGTAACCGCAAGGGACTGGCGGGGTTCGCCCCAGCCAGCATGGCCACGGCCCCGTGACGAAGGAACGGGGCCGTGAGCCAGCGGGGGGTCCGGGGGTCGTCCCCCCGGGCCAGCACTGGTTCCGGGGCGGCTTGCCGCCCGGGTCGGCGCCGCCGGGACCGGCCGTCCGCAGCGGCTAGGCTCAACAGTGGATCTCAAGGAGGCATGACACGGTGGCAGGGCAGGGATCGGGCGGCCCGGCAGCGCAGCAGGCCGCCAACGGGCACCGCGGGCCTGCGATCAAGGTCGCGGGGCTGACCAAGAATTACGGCGACATCGAGGCGGTACGAGGGATCGACTTCGAGGTGCCGGTGGGGGAGACCTTCGGGTTCCTTGGCCCCAACGGCGCGGGCAAGTCGACCACGATCAAGGTGCTGTGCACGCTGGCGCGGCCCACGTCAGGATCGGCCCAGGTCGCGGGGCACGAGGTGACCGCCGAGCGCGACGCGGTGCGCCGCAACATCGGGCTGGTCTTCCAGGACACCACGCTGGACAACTACCTGACCGGCGCGCAGAACCTGCGCTTCCACGCGGCGCTGTACGGGGTGCCCACGGCCGCGGTGGAGCCGCGGATGCGGCAGGTGCTGGAGATGGTGGGCCTGTGGGAGCGCCGGGACAGCGTGGTGATGACGTACTCGGGCGGGATGAAGCGGCGCCTGGAGATAGCCCGCGGCCTGCTGCACGCCCCGCATGTGCTGTTCCTGGACGAGCCGACGGTCGGGCTGGACCCGCAGACCCGCGCGTCGATCTGGGAGTACATCAACGACCTGAAGAGCCGTGAGGACATCACGATCTTCCTCACCACGCACTACATGGACGAGGCCGAGCACTGCGACCGGATCGCGATCATCGACCACGGGAAGATCGTCGCCATCGACACCCCGGAAGCGCTGAAGGCCAGCGTGGGCAAGGACCGGGTGCAGATCCGGACCGCCGACGACCAGGCGGCCATCGCGGAACTGGGCCGCGAGTTCGGCATTGAGGCCGCGATGCACGAGGGCGCGGTGACGTTCTCGGTGGCTTCGGGCGAGCAGTTCGTGCCGCGCCTGTTCGGCGGGATGTCGGTGCCGATCAAGTCGGTCAGCGTGTCCCGGCCGACGCTGGACGACGTGTTCATGTCCTACACCGGCACCACGATCAGGGACGCGGAGGCGTCGGGGACCGACCAGATGCGGCAGATGGCAGCGGCGTTCCGGGGGAGGCGGTAAGCATGGCCACCACGCAGACCACCCAGGCGGCACAGGCCACCGAGCAGGCGGAACTGGCCGGCACGATCAGGGTCTCGGTCCCCGAGCACAGCCTGCGGACCGACCTGCGCGCGGTAAGCATCGTCTGGCGCCGGGAACTGATCCGCTTCCAGCGTGACCGGCTGCGCACGATTACGTCGCTGATCCAGCCGCTGCTGTTCCTGCTGGTGCTTGGCACCGGCCTGTCCTCGCTGGCCCAGGGCAGCATGCCCCCCGGGATCGACTTCAAGACCTTCATCTACCCCGGCGTGCTGGCCATGACGGTGCTGTTCACCGCGATCTTCTCGGCCGCCTCGATCGTCTGGGACCGGGAGTTCGGGTTCCTCCGCGAGATGCTGGTCGCGCCGGTCAGCCGGGCCTCGATCGTCATCGGCAAGTGCCTCGGCGGCGCGACCATCGCGACGATGCAGGGCATCATCATCCTGGCCCTGGCCGGCCTGGCCGGCGTGCCCTATAACCCGGTGCTGATGCTCACCCTGGTGGGCGAGATGCTGCTGCTCGCGTTCACGCTCACCGCGTTCGGCGTGATGATGGCGGCCCGGATCACCCAGTTCCAGGCGTTCATGGCGCTGACCCAGATGCTCGTGATGCCGCTGTTCTTCCTGTCCGGCGCGCTGTACCCGCTGCACGGGCTGCCGACGTGGCTGAGCGTGCTTACCAGGATCGACCCGCTCACCTATGTGGTCGGGCCGATGCGGCACGCGGTGTTCAGCCACCTCAACCTGGACCCAGCCGCGATGGGTGCCCTCTCGCCCAGCATCACCTGGCTCGGCTGGCCGGTGCCGATCTTGCTGTCGCTGGGCATTGTGGCAGCGATGGGCCTGGGCATGATGGGCATAGCGATCGCCACGTTCAGTAAGCCCGAATAACCGCGAGGCGGTTGTCAAGATGTCTATTAGGAAAGGCTTGCCTTACTTTAAAGGCAGGGCAAAGAGGCTATAAAGAAAGTATCACAGCCCCGTTCAAAACAGTCTATACCTTTAATGGCGGCCGGGTGCCCGGATTGTGGCTCTGGTCGGCCGTCATGGGTTGAGGCGGCCGACGGGTATCCGATATCGGTGGCGGGGGATGGGGCGCACACGGCTACCGGGGGAGGCCCCGGCCCCGGAGGATGGCAAGGGCGCGGACAGAATTCCGCGCCCAGGCAACCTGCGGCTGTCTCCGGACACAAGCGACCGGCCCGCGCGTTCGACGACGCCCCGGCCTTCACTGCATCCGGTTGCGTACAGGTGGCCCGGGACAGAGTTGTCCGGACAGCGCAGGTGGCAGGGCTTCCTGAGGCAGCGAGAGGGGAGAAGCGAGAGGGGTTTCGGGGCGGGACGGGGCCCTGCAGCCAGCAGGTTCCGGGGACCCGAAGCGGCCCTCCGGGCCGCAAAGGGACCCGCCCACAGCCTGGGCCGTAACGGGAGGGCTGCCGTAGCTGGCACCCCATCGGGGGGGTTCCGGGGGGTCGTCCCCCCGGGGAAACTGCGAGCCAAGGCGAAGGCGCCCTAAAAGGCGCCGAAGATGACGCGACGCCGGGTGGCTACGGGGGCAAACCACCCGGCGTCGCAATCATCGGCGTTCCGACGGGGGCCCGGAACGCCGGCAGGTGCTCCGACGGGGGACCAGAGCACCGGTTTGAATGCTACTACGATTCCCCCCGCGATGCATCAAACCCGGAACACAATCGCGTCTCCCGCGCTTGCTCTGCTGTGTTGCTGAACGTAGTCGGAACGCCCGATGTGTGCGCACTGTAACAGCGCTGCCGGGCCCGCTTTTCTGCTTTCATTCTTGGCCGGTGCCTGGCACACCGTCGTCACCCGTCTGACCTGGGACGGAGGGACCTCCTGGGGCGCTGTGGCCGGGGCCGGAGTATCGATCCGGTAGTTTCGGTTCGTAAGCACGGAAACCGCGCGTGCTCGTCGGCTCGCGTCCTCCGTTGGCGAACACGACGGCAAAATAAGGGATCACGATGGCGCCGACCGCGGGAATGGCCGCGAGCCAGCCCGCTCCCGAAGCGAACAGCACGATGGTCAGGACGAAACAGGCCACCCTGAAGCCCATCATGATCAGGTAGCGGCGCTCCCGGTACGCGATGTCCTCCGAGCGTGGCTTGGCCGCCTCGGTCACCAAGACCGCGGTGTCGCGTCGGCTCTTGGGCAGCACCCTCACGTCTTACAAACTATGCGCTGCCCGGGCCCTGCGTCACCCCCGCGACGTCCGCCAGTGCCGGCGCCCCGGCGAGCGCCATCGCGTAGGCCAGGTCGCCGGTGAGCCCGGTGAGCAGGTCCCGGACACCGTCGGCACCGCCGCACGCCAGCGCCCACAGCACCGGGCGGCCAAGGAACACCGCCCGCGCCCCGAGGCCGAGGGCCGCGAGCACGTCCTCGCCGCTGCGCAGCCCACCGTCCACGAACACCCCGCCGGAACTGTCCAGTTCCGCGGCAACGGCGGGCAGCGCCAGCGCGGTCGGCACCGCTCGGTCCAGCTGGCGCCCGCCATGGTTGGACACGATGACACCGGCCGCGCCCGCGGTCACGCACGCACGTGCGTCATCGGCCCGGAGCACTCCCTTGACCAGCACGGGCACACCGCCCAGCCGGGCCAGCCAGCCGATGTCGGCGAGCGTCACGCTGCTGTCCTGCCCGGCCAGGCTCACATCGTCCAGCGGCCCGATGTTGGCGAGGACCTGGGCATCGCTGACCACGCCATCGGTCCGGTCACGCCGCTTGCGCCCGACCACCGGGGTGTCCCCGGTGAGCACCAGGGCACGCGCCCCCGCCGCGACGGCGCGCTCCACCAGGCGCGCGGTGAGGGTGCGGTCCCGCATGACGTAGACCTGGAACCACCAGGCGCCCCCCTCACTCGCCACGGTCTCGGCGACTTCCTCGATCCTCATGCTGGATCGGGTGGACAGGACCATCAGCGCGCCGGCGCGTGCGGCTCCCCGGGCGGTCGCCACCTCACCTTCGGCTGCCGCGAGACCCTGGAAACCGGTCGGCGCGACGGCGATGGGGGTACGTGCGATGGTCTCGGGCAGGCCGGGCAGCCGGACGCTTGTGTCGACGGCCGACACGTCGCGCAGCACCCGGGGCATCAGCCAGTGCTGCTGCCACGCGGACACGCTGGCGCGCAGTGTCTGCTCGCTTCCCGAGCCACCCGCGTAGTAGTCATAGACCTCGGGGGTAAGCAGGCTCCTGGCCCGCTCTTCCAGTTCCGCGATGTCCACAGCCACGAGCGCTCCCCAAGCCTGGAGGGATCAAATGACTGACCGAACGTACCGAGTTACCGAGATCGTCGGCACCTCGCCAGACGGTATCGAGGCCGCGATCGGCAACGGCGTGCGGCGGGCCGCCCAGACGCTGCGGCATCTCGACTGGTTCGAGGTCACCGAGGTTCGCGGCCAGATCAAGGACGGCGAGGTAGCCCACTACCAGGTGGGCATGAAGGTGGGTTTCCGCCTGGAAGACAGTTAGGCCAAGGCCCTGGCCAGCGGGCCTCAGGCCATCGGGGGTTCCGGGGTCGCCCCCGGGCCAGCACAGCTAGCTTGCCTGGCTGACCGAGGACATGTTGAAGGCCTCGAACCGCGCGGGGGGCATCGCCGACCGGGTGAAGTAGTCACTCCACTCACGCGGCAGGGCCGGAACGGTGCTGCCCACCTCGGCAAGGCGCCCGAGCAGGCCGACCGGGCTCTCGTTGAATCTGAAGTTGTTGACCACGCCCGTGACCTCGCCGTTCTCCACCAGGTAGACCCCGTCTCTGGTGAGCCCGGTGAGCAGCAGCGTCTGCGGGTCTACCTCGCGCACGTACCAAAGGCAGGTGACCACTAGGGCCCGCCGGGTCCCGGCGATCAGTTCGTCCAGTGACGCGCCGGTGGCCCCGGCGCCCTCGAGTATCAGGTTGTCGGTTTCTGGTGTGGCCGGCAGCCCGGACAGCCCGGCGGTCCACCTGGTCTGCGGCAGAGCGCTGAGCACACCCTTGTCCAGCCAGGTGACCGGGCGGATCGCCAGGCCGTTGTCGAACACCGACACCTCCCGGCTGGAGGTACGGGCGACCACGAACGGGGCGCACCGCAGCCCCGCGTCCCGCGGGTCGCTGCGCAGCGTCACCGGCAGGCTGGCCAGCCGCTCGCCGACCCGGGTCCCGCCGCCGGGCTTGCTGAACACTGTCCGGCCGTCCAGCGCGTCCTTCGCCCCGGCGGACCAGTAGAGATAGATGAACAGGTCGGCCATGGCGCTCGGGGAGAGCAGCGTCTCGTACTTGCCTGCGGGCAGGTCGATCTGTCGCCTGGCCCAGTCGAGCCGCTGGCCCAGGCCGGCGGTGAGCGCAGCGACGTCCACGTCGCTGAAGTCACGGGTGGCCTGGCCTGCCCAGGCAGAGCCACCGGGCTCGGACTTGGCGTTGATGTCGGCCTTACCGGTCGGCTGGTCGTGGCGTAGCCGCAACCCGGTGGACGTGCCGAGGAAGGTAGTGGTCACGGAATGCTCGGCGTAGCCGTACAGCTTCCGCCCGGCCGCCTTCGCCGCCGCGAATGCCTCGCCGAGAGCGGGCGAGAACGCCGTGAACACGCCGATGCCGGTACTGCCCGGCTCGTCGTCCCAGCTGGGCTGGCCGGCCTCCGGGCCTTCCTTGACCCCGAACGCCTCCGGGTCGCCCGGCCCGAGCAGCGGCTGCGCATCCTCGGCCGGGGAATTCTGGCTTGCCGCCGACTCGGCCGCGGCGACGACGTCCGCCACCTGGTCCGCGCGCACACCGGCCCGGGACACCACGCCGGCCTGCGGGCCGCCGGCACCACGGGTGATGGCAATCACGGTCAGCCTGCGGGACCGGGCCACCCCGTTGGTGGTCAGCGAGTTGGCCGCCCAGCGCAGGTTCGCCTGGGAGGTCTCATCGGCGATCACGATGCAGTCGTCGCACCGGGCGGCGGCCAGCGCACGCTCCACGGTCTCCTGCGGAGTCATGCTCCCTCCTGCGCCGTGTTGAGGATCCTGATGCCGCGGAACACGGCTGCGGGGCAGCCGTGACTGACCGGGGCGACCTGGCTGGGCTGGCCCTTGCCGCAGTTGAACGCGCCGCCGAGCACATACGTCTGCGGCCCGCCGAGCGCCTCCATGCTGTTCCAGAAGTCGGTGGTGACGGACTGGTAGGCGGCGTCGCGCAGCTGCCCGGCCAGCCGGCCGCGGGTGATCCGGTAGAAGCGCTGCCCGGTGAACTGGAAGTTGTACCGCTGCATGTCGATGGACCAGCTTTTGTCGCCGACGATGTAGATCCCCTCGTCCACGCCGGCGATCAGTTCCTCGGTGGCCGGGCCGCCGGCCGCGGGCTGCAGCGAGACGTTGGCCATCCGCTGGATCGGCATGTGCTGCGGGGAGTCGGCAAACGAGCAGCCGCGGGACCGGTCCATGCCGCGCATCAGCGCCATCCGCCGGTCCACCTGGTACCCGGTGAGGATGCCGCCGGTGATCAGGTCCCAGGACTGGGCGGCGACCCCCTCGTCGTCATAGCCGACGCTGGCCAAGCCGTGCTCGGCGGTCCGGTCCGCGGTCACGCGCATGATGGGGGAGCCGTAGCGGAGGTTCCCGAGCTTGTCCGGCGTGGCGAACGAGGTACCGGCGTATGCGGCCTCATACCCGAGCGCCCGGTCCAGTTCGGTGGCGTGCCCGATCGACTCGTGGATGGTGAGCCACAGGTTGCTGGGGTCGATGACCAGGTCGTAGCGGCCGGGCGTGACGCTCGGCGCGGCCAGTTTCTCCGCGAGCAGGCCGGGCAGCGCGGCCAGTTCAGCAGGGAAATCCCAGGCACCCGCGCCGCTCCACGGGCTGCCGCCCAGGTACTCAAGGCCGCGCCCGGCGCACGGGGCCAGCGTCCGCATGGTCTCAAAGCGCCCGTCCGGCTCGATCGCGACGCATTCGACCTCCGGGGCGATCCTGACCCGTTGCTGCAGGGCGGTGGTGTCCCCGTCGCAGTAGAACTTGCATTCGCGGGCCTGCAGCAGGCTCGCGTCCACATGGGCGATCCGCTCGTGCGCCAGCAGCCCCGAACTCCACTGCTTCAGCAGTTCGACCTTGTCGGTCAGACTCGCCTCGAACGGGTCTTGCTCATACGCCGACACCCAGACCACATCGCCGTGCCGGGGCTCCTCAGCCAGGTCGATTCGTTCTGAATTGATCGCGGCCGCAACTCGCGCGACCTGCACCGCTTCGGCGGCCGCATCCGCCGCCGCGTCCGGCGTCATGTCCACGGTGGCTGCGAATCCCCAGGTACCGTCGACGACCACCCGCACCGCAAGGCCCAGTAGGTCGCTGTCGACCAGGGTCTCCGGCGTGCCGTCGGACAGCACGATCCGCTGTCCCAGGATCCGCTCGGCACGGAAGTCCGCGTGCTGGGCGCCGAGCTCGGTGGCGCGCTGCAGTGCGTTGTCGGCCAGGGCCCGCAGCGGGTAGGCGGTGAACTCGGGGTCGATCCGGCCGTTCGGACTACCAGCGGTATCAGCCACGAAAGGCAACCTATCTCACCGCCTGAGAGGCGGTACGCTCGCGGGGATCGCCCTGTCAGCCCAGGAGGTAGCACGCCAATGGCCAGGTCCGCGCTCGTTACCGGCGGCAACCGGGGCATCGGCCTGGCGATCGCACGGCGGCTGGCCGCCGGCGGCGACCGGGTCACCGTGACGTCCCGCTCGGGCGAGCCCGTCGAGGGGCTGGCCACGGTGCGGTGCGACGTCAGGGACGCGGCGTCGGTGGACGAGGCGTTCAAGAAGGTCGAGGCCGACCAGGGGCCCGTGGAGATCCTGGTCGCCAACGCCGGGATCACCCAGGACCAGTTGCTCGCGCTGCTGAGCGAGGACGCCTTCACCGCGGTGCTCGACACCAACCTCACCGGCGCCTACCGGGTGGCCAAGCGCGCGGTGCGGACGATGATGCGGGGCCGGCACGGACGGATGATCTTCATTTCCTCGGTGGTCGGCCTGCTCGGCTCGGCGGGCCAGTCCAACTACGCCTCGGCCAAGGCGGGCCTGGTCGGGCTGGCCAGGTCCCTGGCCAGGGAGCTGGGTTCCCGGAACATCACCGCGAACGTGGTCGCACCTGGCTTCGTGGACACCGACATGACCGCGTCGCTGCCCGAGGAGCGCAAGGCGGCCATCCTGGCCAGCGTGCCGCTGGGGCGGCTGGCCTCGGCCGAGGAGGTCGCGGGTGTGGTGGCATTCCTGGCCTCCGACGAGGCCGGGTACATCACCGGCGCCGTAATACCGGTCGACGGCGGTCTCGGTATGGGGCACTGACCGTCTCCGCAAGGGCACTGACCATGGACGGAGTGGCGTGATGGGGATCCTGGACGGCAAGCGGCTGCTGGTGACCGGCGTGCTCACCGACGCCTCGATCGCGTTCCACGTGGCGCGCATCGCCCAGCAGGAAGGCGCCACCGTTGTGCTCACCGGTTTCGGCCGGCTGAGCCTGGTGGAACGCATCGCAAAACGGCTGCCGCAGCCCCCGCCGGTGCTCGAACTCGACGTGACCGACCCCGGGCAGCTGGCCTCGCTTGCCGACCGGGCCGCCGAGCATGTGCCGCGCCTCGACGGGGTGCTGCACGCGATCGCGTTCGCACCGCAGTCCGCCTTGGGCGGCAACTTCCTCGACACCGAGTGGGAGGACGTGGCCACCGCCGTGCATGTGTCCACGTACTCGCTCAAGGCCCTGACGATGGCGGCGCTGCCGCTGATGGACGGCGGCGGGGCCGTGGTCGGCCTTGACTTCGACGCGTCCGTGGCCTGGCCCGCCTACGACTGGATGGGCGTGGCCAAGGCCGGCCTGGAGTCCTGTGCCCGCTACCTGGCCCGTGACCTGGGCCCGCGCGGGATCCGGGTCAACCTGGTGGCCGCGGGCCCGCTGCGCACGATGGCCGCGAAGTCGATCCCCGGCTTTGCCGCTTTCGAGGACGTCTGGCCCGCGCGGGCGCCGCTGGGCTGGCAGATTTCCGACCCGGAACCGGCCGCCCGCGCCTGTGTGGCGCTGCTGTCGGACTGGTTCCCCGCGACCACCGGTGAGATCGTGCACGCCGACGGCGGAGTCCACGCGGTGGGTGGCTGACAGTGCTGGCCCGGGGGGGCGCCCGAACCCCCCGGTCAAGCCCCGCGGCCGCTGGCCTCGAAGCTCCCGGCGACTCCGTCGCGGCTGCTTCCGGCGCTCTGCTCGCGCCGCGGTGCCGGGGGCGGCCCCAGGCTCCCGCTGGCCTGAACCTGCGGCGCTGCGCCCGCTGATCACCCTCTAGAGTCGGGGGCGTGACGTTGGTTCTTCTGGTGCGCCATGGCTTGACGGCAGGCACGGGAAGCGTGCTCACCGGCCGCCTGCCGGGCATCGGGCTCGATGATCGGGGCCGGGGCCAGGCGGCGGCGGTGGGTGCCCGGCTGGCCGACGTGCCGCTCGATGCGATCATCAGCAGCCCACTGCAGCGCTGCCGGGAAACGGCGGCCGCGATCGCCGCGGCACGCAACGGCAGCCAGGTAGCGGTCACCGAGGACGACCGGTTCGCCGAGGTGGCCTACGGCGACTGGACAGGGAAACCAATCAAGCGGCTGGTCAAGGAACCGCTGTGGCGGGTGGTGCAGGCGCATCCCAGCGCGGTGCGGTTCCCCGGCCCCGACGGTGAGTCCCTGCCGGGCGTCCAGGAACGCGCCGTCGCCGCGATCAGGGACTGGAACGCAAGGCTTGGCCCGAAGGCGGTTTACCTGGTCTGCTCGCACGGCGACGTGATCAAGTCGATCATCGCCGACAGCCTGGGCCTGCATCTGGACATGTTCCAGCGGATCCAGGTGGATCCATGCTCGGTCAGCCTGATCCGTTACACGCCGTTGCGCCCGTTCGTGCTGCGAATGAACGACACCGGCGCGGGCCTGGGCGGGGTGGTGGGGTCGAGGCCAGCAGAGCGCGGGGTGGTGGGGTCGAGGCCAGCAGAGCGCGGGGTGGCGGGGTCGAGGCCAGCAGAGCGCGGGCTGGCAAAGGCGGAGCCCGCCGCCGATGGGCCCGGCCAGCCCGGCGGCGCGGCCGCGGGGCGGTCTGGGCTGGGCGAGGGCGATGCCGTTATTGGTGGCGGGGCGGGAGGATAGGGACATGGCGGTCTACACCTACGACGCTCCGGAGCGCTTCGTAGCCGGAACGGTTGGACAGCCTGGGCAGCGCACCTTCTACTTGCAAGCCAGCGCGGCCGGCCGGGTGACCAGCGTGGTCGTGGAGAAGTTCCAGGTCAGCCTCTTGGCGGAGCGGATCGACGAACTGCTCGACGAGGTACTGAGCGGCACCGGAGGCGCCCCCGGTGCCGCCGGGCCCGCCGACGACGGCCCGCTCGACCTGCCGCTCACCGAAGACTTCCGGGTCGGCGCCATCGCGCTGGGCTGGGATGGCGAAGAGGAGCGGGTGGTCATCGAGGCTCAGGAGGAGACGGAGAACCCGATCGAGCCGCTGGCGGAGGATGTGCCCGAGAACGGGCCTGGCGTGCTGCGGGTGCGGCTCTCACCGGCGGCGGCGCGGGCATTCTCCCGGCGTGCGATCCAGATCGTGGGCCAGGGCCGCCGCCGTGCCCGTTGTGCGGGCTGCCGCTGGACGAAGAGGGGCACATCTGCCCGCGACAGAACGGCCACCGGGTGAGTAATGACTGAAGAGCCCGACGAAAGGCCGGCCAGCGGCCGTCCCGGAGCCGGCGCCGGGGCAGGCCGGTGACCTTCCGTTACCCGCCGGAGTCTGGCCCATGTGACGACGAGGCCGCGCTCGAACTGCTGTCCGAGGGCCACCTGAAGATCGAGGGACGGCTGGTGGCCGCCTCCAACGCGACCATGTACTGCACGGTCCGGCGGCGCGGGCAGACCGCGGCCTGTGTGTACAAGCCGGTGGCGGGGGAGCGGCCGCTGTGGGACTTCCCGCTTGGCACGCTGGCCGGCCGCGAGGTGGGTGCCTACGCGGTGTCCCAGGCCGCGGGCTGGCACCTGGTGCCGCCAACGGTGATGCGGGACGGCCCGTTCGGGCCCGGCATGTGCCAGCTGTGGATCGACGCCGACGTCAGCACCGACCTCGTCGCCCTCGCCCGCAGCCGCGACCAGCCTAAGCTGCGCGACATGGCGGTCTTCGACGCCGTGGTCAACAACGCGGACCGGAAGATCGGGCACCTGCTGCCGGTGGCCGACGGGCGGCTGTACGGCTGCGACCACGGGGTCTGCTTCGGTGAGGAGTACAAGCTGCGCACCGTGCTGTGGCAGTGGCGCGGGCAGAAGCTGCCCGGCCGGGCGCTGACCGCGCTGGGCCGGCTCGAGACCGAGCTGGACGGCGGGGCGCTGGCCACCACGCTGGAGGAGCTGCTGTCACCCGAGGAGATAGCGGCGACGCGATCCAGGATCGAGCTGCTTATCGAGCACCGGGTGCACCCGTACCCGCCGGAGAACTGGCCCGCCGTCCCCTGGCCACCCGTTTAAGATCTAGCGGTCGTTGTGGGTTCCCTGAGCCGGCAGGGCCCAAGGCCCGTGACGAAGGAACGGGCCTTGTAGGCCAGCGGGGGTTCCAGGCCGTGGGGTCCGGGGCTTGCCCCCGGTGAGGCCGAGTGTCCCCCTGGGCTAATACAGCTATCTACCGCCGCGGTCGCCGCGGTCGCGCCTCCGGCGCAGGTAACGCTCGAACTCGGCCGCGATGGCGTCCCCGCTTGCCTCGGGCAGTTCGGTGGCGTCCTTGGCCTCCTCCAGCGTGCGCACGTAGTCGGCGACCTCGCTGTCCTGCTCGGCGAGTTCATCCACGCCGCGTTCCCAGGCGCGGGCCTCCTCGGCGAGGTCGGCCAGCGGCAGGGACAGATCCAGCAGATCCTCCACCGCCCGGATCAGGGCCAGCGTCGCCTTGGGGCTCGGCGGCTGTGCCACGTAGTGCGGCACCGCGGCCCACAGCGACACCGCCGCGATGCCTGCCTCGGCGCACTCGTGCTGGAGCACCCCGGTGATCCCGGTCGGGCCCTTGTAGTCGGACGGGGCGGCGCGCAGGCCCGCGGCCAGTGCCGGGTCTGAGGCGCTTGTGCTCACCGGCACCGGACGGGTGTGCGGCGAGTCAGCCAGCAGCGCGCCGAGCAGCACCACCAGTTCCGTGTCGAGTTCGGTGAACGCTTCCACCAGTTCGGTGCAGAAGCGGCGCCAGCGCATGTTCGGCTCGATCCCGTGGACAAGCAGTACATCGCGGTCGGCCGGATTCTTGGTGGGGATCAGCAGCCGCGTCGTCGGCCAGACCAGACTGTGCGTGGTCCCATCGGTCACCTCGGTGACCGGCCGGGTCACCTGGAAGTCGTAGAAATCCTCCGGGTCGATGGAGCCGACCGGCTCTGCCTGCCATGCGGTCGTCAGATGGGTGATCACCCCGCTGGCCGCCTCACCCGCATCGTTCCAGCCCTCGAAAGCAGCGATGATGACAGGTGCGGTGAGCTTGCCGGTACCGTTGAGCTCGATCGCACACCACCTCCTTCCCGCTCCGGGCCGCCTGCTGGCGATGCCGGTCTCAGCCTACGTGGTCCATCATGATCACTGGTTATCCTGCCCGGTCCGGACAGTGTTAGCCCGGGGGCGACCCCCGGAGCCCCCGCTGACCCAAGGCCCCGTTCCTTCGTCACGGGGCCTTGGGTCGCATGGCACCTCCACCGCTGGCCCCGCAGGCAGGCCGCCCCGGGGCCCAGCGCTGGCCCGGCGGCTGACCGCCCGGGCGTTTAGACTGGGAACCCTATGACGAGGAACGACCGCAAGGCCCGCAACTCGAATCCGGGGGCCGCGGGGCTGGCGGAATCGCTCCGGGCCGCCCTGGCGCAACGGGTGGTGGTGGCCGACGGGGCGATGGGCACGATGCTCCAGGCCAGCCCGGCAACCCTCAGCGATTTCGACGGCCACGAGGGCTGCAACGAGGTCCTCAACATCACCCGGCCCGACATCGTCCGCTCGGTCCACGACGGCTACCTCGAAGCCGGGGTGGACTGCATCACCACCAATACCTTCGGCGCGAACCTGGGCAACCTCGGCGAATACGGCCTCCAGGACCGGATCGAGGAGCTGTCGGAGGCAGGCGCACGGATCGCCCGCCAGGCGGCGGACGCGTGGGGGACGCCGGAGCGCCCCCGCTGGGTCCTCGGCTCGGTCGGGCCGGGCACCAAGCTGCCCACCCTGGGGCACGTGCGGTTCGCTTCGCTGCGCGACACCTACCAGAGCAACGCCGCGGGCCTGCTCCGCGGCGGAGTGGACGCGATCGTCATCGAGACCTGCCAGGACCTGCTGCAGGCCAAGGCGGCCATCATCGGCGTGAAGCGGGCCATCGCCGAGGCAGGCGTCAGCGTGCCACTGATCGCGTCGGTGACGATCGAGACCACCGGCGCGATGCTGCTCGGCAGCGAGATCGGCGCGGCCCTGACGGCGCTTGAGCCGCTCGGCATCGACCTGATCGGGCTGAACTGCGCGACCGGGCCCGCCGAGATGAGCGAGCACCTGCGCTACCTGGCCGGTCACTCGCCCATACCGCTGTCCTGCATGCCCAACGCCGGCCTGCCGGTACTCACCGCCGACGGAGCCCGCTACCCGCTGGAACCGGACGGCCTGGCCGCCGCGCATGACTCCTTCACCGCCGAATTCGGGCTGTCCCTGGTCGGCGGGTGCTGCGGGACCACCCCCGAGCACCTGGCCGCTGTGGTGGACCGGATCAGGGCCAGGCCGCTGGCCAGGCGCAGGCCGCGGGCCGAGCCCGGGGTCGCCTCTCTCTATCAGCACGTCCCGTTCCGCCAGGACACGGCGTTCCTGGCGATCGGGGAGCGGACCAACGCCAACGGGTCTAAGGCGTTCCGCGAGGCGCTGCTGGCCGGCCGCTTCGAAGACTGCGTGGAGATCGCCCGCCAGCAGACCAGGGACGGCGCACACCTGCTCGACGTGTGCGTGGACTACGTGGGCCGGTCCGGGGCGGCCGACATGGCCGAACTGGCTAGCAGGCTCGCCACCGCCTCCACGCTCCCGCTGGTGCTTGACTCCACCGAGCCGGACGTGATCAGCGCCGGGCTGGAGATGCTCGGCGGCCGTGTGGTGGTGAACTCGGTCAACTATGAGGACGGGGATGGCCCGCAGTCGCGTATCGCCACGGTGATGCCGCTGGTCGCCGAGCACGGTGCGGCGGTGATCGCGCTCACCATCGACGAGCAGGGCCAGGCACGGACGGCGGACTGGAAGCTTGCCGTCGCCACCCGGCTGATCGAGGACCTCACCGGCAACTGGGGCATGCGGGTCAGCGACATCATCGTGGACTGCCTGACCTTCCCCATCGCGACCGGCCAGGAGGAGACGCGGCGGGACGCCCTGGAGACCATCGAGGCGATACGGGCGGTCAAGCAGCGCTACCCCGACGTGCAGACCACGCTGGGAATCTCCAACGTCTCCTTTGGCCTTAACCCCGCGGCCCGTGCGGTGCTCAACTCGGTCTTCCTGGACGAATGCGTTCGTGCCGGGCTGGACTCGGCGATCGTGCACCCGTCGCGGATCATGCCGATCGCGCGGATCGGGGACGAGCAACTCCAGGTCGCACTCGACCTGATCTACGACCGCAGGAGAGCTGGTTACGACCCACTGGCCAGGCTGCTCGAGCTGTTCGAGGGCGTGGACGCGACCGAACTGAAGGCCAGCAGGGCGGCTGAACTGGCCGGGCTGCCGCTCTGGGAACGGCTCAAGCGCCGGATCATCGACGGGGAGCGGGTCGGCCTGGAAGCCGACCTGGACGAGGCCCTCGGCCAGCGCCCGGCCCTGGAGATCGTCAACGACGTGCTGCTCGATGGCATGAAGACGGTCGGTGACCTGTTCGGCTCCGGCCAGATGCAGCTGCCGTTCGTGCTGACCTCCGCCGAGGTCATGAAGCTGGCCGTCGGTTACCTCGAACCACATATGGACCGGTCCGCCGAGTCGGGGAAGGGCCGCATCGTGCTCGCGACCGTTCGCGGTGACGTCCACGACATCGGCAAGAACCTGGTCGACATCATCCTGTCCAACAATGGCTACGACGTCGTCAACATCGGTATCAAGCAGCCGTTGTCCGCGATCGTGGACGCGGCAACCGAGCACGGCGCGGACGTCGTCGGCATGTCCGGCCTGCTGGTCAAGTCCACCGTGGTGATGCGGGACAACCTGGCCGAGCTGAACTCCCGCGGCCTGGCCGGCACCTGGCCCGTGCTACTCGGCGGTGCCGCGCTCACCCGTGCCTACGTGGAGCAGGACCTGGCCGGCCTGTTCGATGGCGAGGTCCGCTACGCCAGGGACGCCTTCGAGGGGCTGCGGCTTATGGATGCGTTCATGGCCGTCAAGCGCGGCGAGGCGGGCGCCCAGCTGCCCCCGCTGCGGCAGGCCCGGGTGAAGGCAGCGGCGCGGCTGCGGCTCACCGAGCCCGCGGAGATGCCGGCCCGGTCCGATGTCGCGACCGACAACGACGTGCCGGTCCCGCCGTTCTACGGCGACCGGATCGTCAAGGGCATCGCCCTGGCCGAGTATGCGGCGTTCCTCGACGAGCGCGCCACGTTCCTTGGCCAGTGGGGGCTCAAGCCCGCGAGGGGCGGGTCCGGGCCCTCCTACGAGGAACTTGTGGAGACCGAGGGCCGCCCGCGGCTGCGGATGTGGCTGGACCGGATCCAGGCGGAGGGCCTGGTCGAGGCCGCTGTGGTCTACGGGTACTTCCGGGCCGTCAGTGAGGGAAACGACCTGATCGTGGTCGATGAAGGCGGCACCGAGCGGGAGCGGTTCACCTTCCCGCGCCAGCGCCACGACCGTCACCTGTGCCTGGCCGACTTCTTCCGGCCCGCGGCCTCGGGGGAGCCGGATGTGGTCGGCTTCCAGCTGGTCACCGTCGGGACGAAGCTGAGCGCGGCGGCCGCGGAGCTGTTCGCCAAGGACGCTTACCGGGACTACCTGGAGCTGCACGGGCTGTCCGTCCAGCTCACCGAGGCCCTCGCGGAGTACTGGCATGGCCGCGTGCGCGAGGAGCTCAGCCTGGCCCAGTTCGACCCGCCCGAGCTGGACGGCATCCTTAAGGTCGGTTACCGAGGCTGCCGTTACTCGTTCGGCTATCCGGCCTGCCCGGACCTGGACGACCGGGCGAAGCTGGTCCGGCTGCTGCGCCCGGAGCGGATCGGCGTGGTGCTGTCCGAGGAGTTCCAGCTCGTCCCCGAGCAGTCCACCGACGCGCTGATCGCGCATCACCCTGAGGCGAGGTACTTCAGCGCGTGACCACGCTACTCAGCAACCCGGCCGATGCGCCCGCCACCAGGGCCAAGGCCTCGTGACGAAGGAACGAGGCCTTGAGCCAGCGGGGGGTTCCAGGGGGGTCGCCCCCCCTGGGCCAACACTGCGCGCCGTTCTGTTCGACATGGACGGGCTGCTCGTGGACTCCGAGCCGCTGTGGTTCGTGATCGAGCGCGAGGTCGCCGAGCGGCTCGGCGCCCCGTGGGGCGAGGCGGACCAGGAGGCGCTGATCGGCGGTTCGCTGGATCGGACGGTCTCCTATCTGCTGGCCAAGGCCGATGGGGTTGCCGGAGTCGGTGGGGCGGCCAGGGCCGGGCGTGCGGAGGTGGCGCGCTGGCTGGTGGCGGGCATGGCCCGGCTGGTGCTGGCCCGCGGGCTGCCCTTGCAGCCGGGGGCCGCCCGGCTGCTCGCCGGTCTGGAGGCGGCCGGCGTGCCGTGTGCGCTGGTCACCGCCTCGTCCCGGGCGATCATGGACGCGGTGCTCAAGGTCACCGGGCTGAGCTTCAGCGTGACCGTATGCGGCGAGGACGTGCGGCGGGGCAAACCGGATCCGGAGCCCTACCTGCAGGCCGCGGCCCTGCTCGGAGTGCCGCCGCCCGGCTGCGTGGTGCTGGAAGACTCGCCCACCGGCATCGCGGCGGCCCGCGCGGCGGGCTGCCCGGTCATCGCGGTGCCCAGCGTGCCGGTGCCCCCCGGGCCGGGGCTGACTACCGTGAAATCCCTGGATGAGGTGGGATTTGACCTGCTGGAGCGGGTTGTAACAGGAAAGTCTGAAGGTCGTGACCGCGCTGTGACGGAAAAATTCTAATTAGGTCACAATCGCAAGAACGACCCCCGTTGCCCTCTGGCGCTAGCGGGTGCCGACCGAGACATCCTCCCGGTAAAGGTATGGCAAGCCGCCCTGCCCATGCGATGGGCAGGGCTTGTCGAGGATCAGCCTGGAGATACTGCAGAACATGGCCGCGCCACTGGAAATGACTTCGGACAGCGCCGCCCCTGAAGCAATCCTCGAGGGAGTCGGCGGCGAGGCGATCGAAGGGCGGTCGCTGGGCCAGATCGCGTGGATGCGGCTGAAGCGCGACAAGGTCGCGATGGGCGGCGGGATCTTCATCGTCTTCCTGATCCTGGTGGCCGATCATCGGGCCGCACCTGGTGCAGAACCCGACTACCTTCCACCCCAGTCTGATCAACCCGACCTTCAGCCGCCCGAACGGCGCGTGGGGCGGGATCAGCACGGCGCACCCCTTCGGCGTTGAGCCGGTCAATGGCCGGGACGTACTGGCCCGGGTTGTCAACGGGGCGCAGGTCTCTATGCTGATCGCGTTCCTGGCCACCGCGCTGGCCGTCAGCATTGGCGTGTTCATGGGCATCATCGCCGGCTTCTTCGGCGGTTGGGTGGACGCGGTGATCGCGCGGTCCATGGACGTCTTCCTGGCTTTCCCGCTGCTGGTGTTCGCGATCGCGCTGGTCGGGGTGATCCCGTCCTCGGCGTTCGGCCTGTCCGGCAACTCGCTGCGTATCGGGCTGCTGATCTTCGTGATCGGGTTCTTCGCCTGGCCCTACATGGGCAGGATCATCCGCGGTCAGACGCTGTCGCTGCGCGAGCGGGAGTTCGTCGACGCCGCCCGCAGCCTGGGTGCCCGCGGGCCCTACATCCTGTTCCGCGAGCTGCTGCCGAACCTGGTGGCGCCGATCCTGGTGTACACCACGCTGCTGATCCCGGTGAACATCCTGTTCGAGGCGGCGCTGTCCTACCTCGGGGTCGGCATCATCCCGCCGACGCCGAGCTGGGGCGGCATGCTGTCCGACGCGGTCAACAACGGCTATTGGCAGATCGACCCGTTGTTCATGATCATTCCTGGCCTGGCCATCTTCCTGACGGTCATGGCATTCAACTTGTTTGGAGACGGGCTGCGCGATGCGCTCGACCCGAGAAGCAGCCGGTAAGTCAATGCCGAATCTTGCCGGCAACCACTCATGAACGGGAGGCGTTTCATCTGATGAAGAGACGCGGATTCACGGGGCTGGCCGCTATCGGCGCGGTAGCCACGCTCGCCCTTGCCGCCTGTGGCGGCGGTGGCAGCAGCAGTAGCGGTGGCAGCGGCGGCAGCGGCGGCTCGTCAGGCCCCAGCGGTTTCAACGCCGCCGTCACGGGCGTGGTCAACCCGTCCAATACCAAGAGCACCGGCACGCTGACCTTCGGGCTGAGCAGCACCCCGGACTCGACCGACCCGGGCAACACGTACTACGCGTTCATGTGGAACTTCACGCGGCTGTACGCGATGCCGCTGATGAGCTACGCGTCCACTCCTGGCCCGGGCGGCCTCAAGGTCGTCCCGGACCTGGCGACCGCGCCGGGCACGGTCTCGAACGGCGGGCTGACCTGGACCTACCACATCAAGCCCAACGTGAAGTTCGAGGACGGCACCACGGTCACCTCGCAGGACGTCAAGTACGCCGTCGAGCGCACCTTCGACCGGTCGCTGTTCCCGCTCGGCCCGTCGTACTTCCCGCTGCTGCTCGGCGGGAACGCCGCCAAGTACCCCGGCCCGTTCAAGGACCGGTCCAAGAACCTGATGGGCCTCACCGCGATCGACACACCGACCGCGACCACCATCGTGTTCCACCTGGCGAAGCCGTTCGCGGACTTCAACTACGTGGCGGCGATCCCGCAGACCGCCCCGGTGCCGCCGAACAAGGACACCGGCGCGAACTACCAGCTGCACCCGATATCCACCGGCCCGTACAAGTTCCAGAGCTACCAGCTGAACAAGCAGCTCACGCTGGTGCCGAACACGTTCTGGAACGCGGCGACCGACCCGGTGGCCAAGCAGCTGGTCGGCAAGATCACGATGACCATGAACATGAACGCCAACGACATCGACAACCGGCTGCTCGCCGGTGACCTCGATGTGGACGCGGCCGGCGCCGGCGTGCAGGCCGCGGCGCGGGCCAAGATCCTGTCCTCGCAGTCGCTGAAGGCGCAGTCCGACAACCCGATCAGCGGGTTCCTCTGGTTCGCCTACCTCAACACGGTGGTGCCGCCGATGAACAACGTGCACTGCCGGATGGCCGTCGAGTACGCGGCCAACAAGACGAACCTGCAGACCGCCTACGGCGGCCCGTTCGCGGGTGGCGCAGATCGCGTCCACGGTGTCCCCGCCGAACGTCGTCGGGCACAAGAGCTTCGACCTGTACGAGGCGACCACCAAGCCGGGCGGCGACATCGCCAAGGCCAAGGAGCAGCTCAAGCTCTGCGGGCAGCCGAACGGGTTCACCACCGGTGTCGCCTACCGCAGCGACCGGCCCAAGGAGGTCGCGGCGGCCACCGCGCTGCAGCAGGCACTCTCGCAGGCCGGCATCAAGACGACGCTGCACGGCTACCCGGCCGGCACCTACTACGCCAACTTCGCGGGCGTGCCGAAGTACATGCACCAGCACGGCATCGGCATCGCGTTCGGTGGCTGGGCGCCGGACTGGCCGGACGGCTACGGCTTCTTCGACTTCATCACGGCCGGCAACACCATCGGCGCGGCCGGCAACACCAACATCGAGGAGCTGAACGACCCGGTCGTCAACAACCTGCTGGCCAAGTACGGGACCACCACCGACGAGGCGACCCGCAACTCCTACACCGCCCAGATCGACATGCAGGTGATGAAGGACGCGGGCATCCTGCCGGAGGTGTACGCCAAGTCGCTGCTGTACCGCGACCCGAAACTCACCAACGTGTACGTGCAGCCGTACTACGGCATGTACAACTACGCGGTGCTCGGCCTGAAGTCCTGAAGTAGCGGCACGAAGCGATAGGCATACCAGAAGAGAGCAGGTGAAGGCACTGGTGCCCGGCCGGGGATCCCGGCCGGGCACCGGCGCCGCCAACAGTGGTCACTTTCATCGTCCGGCGCCTGATCGCCACGGTCTTCCTGCTGCTCGTGGTCAGCATGGTCACGTATGCGGTTTTCTTCCTGATCCCCCGGCTGGCGGGCCAGAACTCCTATCAGCTCGCTACCCAGTACGTGGGCCGCAACCCCACCCGCGCGGCGGTCCTTGATATCGAGCAGAAGCTCGGCCTCAACGAGCCGATCTGGGTGCAGTACGGCAGGTTCATCCGGGGCCTGGCCTTCGGCGAGCACTACAACTCCGGGACCAGTTCGACCTACTGCCCGCCGCCGTGCTTCGGTTACTCCTTCAGGTCCCAGCAGGCCGTCTGGCCGCTGATGGTCAGCAGCTTGCCGGTGACCATCTCGCTCGCCATCGGGGCGGCCATACTGTGGCTGGTTGGCGGAGTGGCGATCGGCGTGATCTCCGCGCTGCGACGCGGCACCTTCTTCGACCGGTTCTCCATGGGGATCGCCCTGGCCGGGGTGTCGCTGCCGATCTTCTTCACCGGGCTGCTCAGCTTGGCGCTGTTCAGCTATAAGTGGCCAATCTTCCCCAACGTGACCTTCGTTCCCTTTACCCAGAACCCGCTGCTGTGGGCGCGGAACCTGGTGCTGCCATGGGTCACCCTCGCCTTCCTCTACGCGGCGCTGTATGCCAGGCTGACCCGGGCGGGAATGCTGGAGACAATGAGCGAGGACTACATCCGGACGGCACGGGCTAAAGGCCTGAACGAGCGGACCGTGATCGTCAAGCATGGGCTGCGGGCTGCGCTCACCCCGATCATCACGATCTTCGGCATGGACCTCGGCGCGCTGCTCGGCGGTGCGGTGATCACCGAGCACACCTTCTCGCTCAACGGCCTCGGCCAGTTCACGATCCTGGCGATCGATAACCAGGATCTGCCCGAGATCCTGGGCGTCACCATGCTGGCGGCCTTCTTCATCATCATCGCCAACCTGGCCGTGGACATCCTGTACGCCGTCGTCGACCCGAGAGTGAGGCATTGATGGCGGTCTGGCGCGGGCGCACCAAGGGCGGCGCGCGAGACGCCGCGGCGCCCGAGGTGACGGATGAGTCGGCGCCCGCCACGTCCGCCATGCTCGACGTCCGCGACCTGAAGATCCACTTCCCGACCGACGACGGCCTGGTCAAGGCCGTGGACGGCATTTCGTTCACCCTCGACCGGGGCAAGACGCTCGGCATCGTGGGCGAGTCAGGGTCCGGCAAGAGCGTCACCAGCCTCGGCATCATGGGGCTGCACCACGGCACCAACGCGAAAGTCAGCGGCAAGATCTGGCTGGATGGGGAGGACCTCATCGCCGCGTCGGCGGCCCGGGTGCGCGAGCTTCGCGGCGACAAGGTGGCGATGATCTTCCAGGATCCACTGTCCTCCCTGCACCCGTACTACACGGTGGGCTACCAGATCGCCGAGGCGTACCTGATCCACAACAAGGTCGGCAAGAAGGCGGCCAAACAGCACGCGGTCGACATGCTGAACCGGGTCGGCATTCCCAACCCGCAGACCCGGGTGGACGACTACCCGCACCAGTTCTCCGGCGGCATGCGGCAGCGCGCGATGATCGCCATGTCGCTGAGCTGTAACCCGGAGTTGCTGATCGCCGACGAGCCGACCACCGCCCTCGACGTGACCGTGCAGGCGCAGATCCTCGACCTCATGGCCGACCTGCAGCAGGAGTTCGGCTCCGCGGTCATCATCATCACCCACGACCTCGGCGTGGTGGCCGAGCTGGCCGACGACATCCTGGTCATGTACGCGGGCCGGATGGCCGAGTACGGGACGAGCGAGGACATCTTCGACCGCCCCGCCCACCCCTACGCGTGGGGGCTGCTCGGCTCGATGCCGCGCATGGACCGGGCCCGCTCGGAACGGCTGATCCCGATCCCCGGCACCCCGCCCAGCCTGATCAACGTGCCGTCCGGCTGCCCGTTCCATCCGCGCTGCGCCTACGCGGCCAACACCAACGGCAAGTCGTTTAACGAGGTGCCGCCGCTGCGCGCGGTTGGGCCCGGCCACCAGGCCGCCTGTCACCTGAGCACCGACGAGCAGCGCCGGATCTGGGGCGAGCTGCTGGCGGCGCAGCTCTCCGTGGCCGACAGCGATCAGCAGCGGGAGGACGCGTGACCACGCCGGTGACCGAGCCAGCCGAGGTGCCCGCGCCCACCAGCGACGCCCTGTTGACGGTGAGCGGCCTGACCAAGCACTTCCCCGTCAACCGGGGGATCATCATCCGGCGGCGGGTCGGCCTGGTGCGCAGCGTGGACGACGTCTCGTTCGACGTGACCCGGGGCGAGACGCTGGGCATCGTGGGGGAGTCGGGCTGCGGCAAGACCACCACCGCGCGGATGCTGACCCGGCTGATCGAGCCGACCGCCGGGCAGATCATCTTCGACGGCCGCGACATCACCCACCTGCGCGCCGGGGCCATGCGCCCGCTGCGCCGCGAAGTGCAGATGATCTTCCAGGATCCGTACTCGTCGCTGAACCCGCGGCACACGGTCGGCTCCATCGTCGGCGCGCCGTTCCGGCTGCAGAAGGTCAAGACCGAGAAGGGCACCAAGGCGAGCGTCCAGGAGTTGCTGGAACTCGTCGGCCTCAACCCCGAGCATTACAACCGCTACCCGCACGAGTTCTCCGGCGGGCAGCGGCAGCGGATCGGCATCGCCCGCACGCTCGCCCTGCGGCCCAAGCTCATCGTGGCCGACGAGCCGGTGTCCGCGCTGGACGTGTCCATCCAGGCCCAGGTGGTCAACCTGCTGGCCGACCTGCAGACCGAGCTCGGGCTGACGTACGTGATCATCGCGCACGACCTGTCGGTGATCAGGCACGTGGCCAACCGGGTCGCGGTCATGTACCTGGGCAACCTGGTGGAACTGGCCAGCCGCACCGACCTCTACAAGCGGCCACGCCATCCGTACACGGTCGCGCTGCTGTCCGCGGTGCCGCTGCCGGAGCCCGCCAAGCGCGACGCCGAGGGAGGCCGGGAGCGCCGGGAGCGCGTCCGTCTGGTCGGCGACGTGCCGAGCCCGCTCAACCCGCCGCCCGCCTGCCGGTTCCACACGCGGTGCTGGAAGGCGCAGGAGATCTGCCGCACCGAGCCGCCCCCGCTGCGGGAACTTGCGCCCGGCCACCAGGTCGCCTGCCACTTCCCGGAGAACACCGCCGCGACCTGACGGCCGGGGCATCGGCCGTCGTATGCGACGATGGAGAAGATGGCTCCGCTGAGGGGAGAAGGCAATGTCCTTTAGCCAGATCCCGTGGTTCTTTCTCTGTGGCGGCCTGACCGCCGTCGGGCTGATCGGGAGCTGGTTCGCGCTGCGCCGCCGCGGCCCGCGCGCCGCGGCGCGCTGGCTCGCCTGGTCGCTGCTGCCGATCGCCCTGTATCTGATCGGCATACTCCAGGTGCTGTGGCGGTTCGGCGTCGCGATCGGTGATTTCTTCAGTGGCCTGGCGTTCTCGCCCAAGGTGTGGTCGGGCGTGGTCCTCGTCGGGATCGCGCTGGTGCTGTTCGTGGTCACCGGCGGGCTGCGCGGCCGGGCCAGGCGCAAGCAGGCCAGTGCCGAGCCGGACAGCCAGCCACCGGCCACCAGGGCGCTGGGCGCGGCACCGCCCGCGGTCGCCTCGGCCGGGATGGCCAGCCGGCCCAAGACGGCCCCGGTCCCGGCGAAGCGCAAGAGCGCGGCAGCCGACGACGAGGACTTCGGCGAGGTCGCCGCGATCCTCAAGCGTCACGGCATCAGCTGAGACCGCGGTGTTATCCCCGGGGCTAGCCCGCGGCTGCCGACTTCGCGGCGGCCTTCATGTTCTGCTTGTAGGCGCGAACCGCGGCCAGTGACTGGGCGTCGACGATGTCGGCCACCGAGCAGTGGCTGCCCTTCTCGCCGAAGTGGCCGGCCGCCTCGCGCCAGCCCTTGGGCCGCACGCCGTATTGCTTGCCAAGCAGCGCCAGGAAGATCCGGGCCTTGTCCGCGCCGTACCCGGGCAGCCCGCGCAGCCGTGCCAGCAGATCGGCGCCGGTCTTCGCGCCCGCCCAGACCCCGGCCGGGTCGCCGCCGTAGCGGTCCACGATGTGCTGGCACAACTGCTGCACCCGCCCGGCCATGGCCCGCGGGTAGCGGTGCAGGGCCGGGCGAGCGCTGAAGATCGCTGCCAGGGCCTCGGGGTCGAAGCCGGCCAGTTCCGCCGCCGTCGGCTCATGGCCGAGCCGCCGCACCAGGTCACGCGGGCTGGTGAACGCCTTCTCGATGGTCACCTGCTGATCGAGCAGCATGCCGATGAGCAGTGCGAGCGGGCTGGCCGACAGCAGTTCGTTGGCGTCGGCGTCGATCGGCAGTGACATCGGCATAGGTGCCTCCCCAGGTTCTGCTGACATCCTGGCCGGCCGCGGGCTGCGGTGCGAGCGCGGCCCTGTGCCAAGGCGGAACTACTCTGGGATCGTCCGGCGTTTTAGCAGTAGAGGCCGGGATGTGGTGCACTTGGGCGAGGCGGCTTAACGACCGCGGCCTTGGCCGTGAGGAGGCAATGTGTCGGGTCGGATGAAGATAGCGATCGGTGGCATCATCATCGGTCTCATCCTGCTGTTCATCAATCCGTGGATCGCGCTGGTGGTTATCGCCGCCGCGATTGCGATCCCGGTCGCCGGATATCTCATGCTGGATCCCTCTCAGCGACGGCGGCTGAAGAACATTCAGCAGCGCCGCAGGGAGATCCGCTGAGGCTCCGCAGCCGGAGGTATCAGCTCAGCAGCCCCGGGTAGAGCAGTGCGAGCTGGTGTGGGCAGCGCTGTGGCGATCAGCCGCTAAGCGTCAGCTCAGCAGCCCCGGGTAGAGCAGCGCGAGCTGGTGTGGGTGCGCGGCAATCAGCCGTAGTTCATCGTCGGTGAGCGGCTTGCCCGTGGCGGCCGCGCAGAGCTGGACCAGCTTGAACACCAGGTCCTCGTCCGCGCCCGCGATCTCGATGCCCAGCCCGTCCCGCACATGACGGAAGCCGGCGAGGCCACCGTACTCGCCGGTCAGCACCACCCGGCCGGATCTGGTGTGCCAGTCGGCCGGGAAGGGGCCAAGCGCGTCGTCGTCGTACAACTCGTAGTTATGCCGGTCCTTCAGCGCGCCGTCGGCGTGGATGCCCGACTCATGGGCGAACGCGTTGCGGCCGATACCGGGCTGGTTGGCGGGCAACGGCTGGCCGAAGGCATAGCTGGCCCACAGCGCGAACCGGCGCGCCCAGGACTCATCCACGGGGTCGCCGATCTCGGCGCGCCCGGCCAGCCCGAACCCGTGCCGCAGCGCCAGCAGCGTGGCCAGCAGGTCCGCGTTGCCGGCCCGCTCGCCGATGCCGTTGATACAGGTATTGATCCATGCGTCCTGGCCCGCGTCGAGGTCGCCCAGCGCACCTGACACCGAATTCGCCACGGCCATGCCCAGGTCGTTGTGACAGTGCGTCTCCACCGGCATGCCAATCGCGCTAGCCAGCTTGGCGAGCCGCTCCCTGATCCGCTCCGGCGTATCCCCGCCGATGGTGTCGCAATAGCGGAGCCGGTCCGCACCCGCCTGCTTGGCGGCCAGCGCGAACTCCAGCAGGAACCCGTCGTCGGTGCGGGATCCGTCCTCCGCGTTGACGCCGATCGTCTGCGCTCCCGCCGCCTTGGCGGCGCCGACCGCGGCCGTCATCTCCCTGATCACCGACTCCCGGTCCAGCTTGCCGCGGAACTTGTGCGCGATCATCTGGTCCGACGTGGACAGGGACAGGTTGTAGTGGCGCAGCCCGAGCGGCGCCGCGCGTTCCACGTCGGCGGTCACCGCCCGGCACCAGCCCGACAGTCGCAGCGGGCCGAACGCACCCGCCTCCGCCAGGGCGAGGTTCGCCCGGATATAAGGCACCTCGTGGAACAGGAACGGGAACCCGATCTCCGACTGGGCGACGCCGAGTTTGCCCAGGTAGAAGTTCACCATGGTCTTGCCAAACTTCGACAGGCCGGTGCGCGCGGTCTGCACGCCGTCCCGGTTGGTCACGTCGAGAAAATGTATGACGGGCACGGCTGCGTCCTCTCTGGGATTCGTGGATGGTCTAGACCATGGTGGACTCGCGTAGCCATATGAATCAATATTGATTAAAATCAAGCTGAACGACGGGCGTGGCTGGTGGGATCCCGGGTGGTTCTGGTGGCTGAGGTTGGCGCGGCCACCGCGGGACGGCTCGCGGCTTGGCACGGGCGGCGGGCACGTGCTGTGGTCTGGCCCGAGGCGGGATGGGTGGGTGGCTGGCGGCGGCAACGCTTACGCCGCGAGCCATCCCGGGTGGCCACACCTACTGACGGACGACGGTGACGGCCCCAGCGAAGGGTGACGATGGCGCCCGGTGCGGCGGCCATGGTGTGGATCGGAGCAGGGGTGGGGGAGTGAGCGGGAGGGGATTCGGGGTGGGTGGGGGCCGGAGCATGGGTGGATCCGGGGCTGGGAGCTGGAGGTGGCTTTGAGCGAGTGGATTGGGGCCTCGGAGGCGGCGCGGCGGCTGGGGATCAAGCCGGCCACGCTGTACTCGTATGTGAGCCGGGGCGTGCTGCGCCGCCGGGCGGGGGAGGACGGGCGGTCCAGCCTGTTCGATGCCGGCGAGGTCGAGTCGCTGGCCCGCCGGGGCCGTCCCCGCCACCCGGGCGCGGGGGAGTTCGTCATCGAGTCGGCGCTCACCGAGATCACCGGCGACCGCACCTGCTACCGCGGCCGGGACATCACCGTCCTGGCCGCCCGGTACGAGCTTGAGGACGCCGCCTGGCTGCTGTGGACCGGGGAACTCACCGGCCGCGATCGCGGCCCCTGGCGGGCCACACAGGCCGCGCTGCAGGCCGGCAGGGCGGCCCAGGCGGCGCTTCCGGCCGGCACGCTGCCGCTGGAGCGTTTCGGCGTGATCGTGCCGGCCCTGGCCGCCACGGACCCGTTGCGCCTCCAGCTTGACCCGCCCGCCGTGATCGCGGCGGGCCAGGCGATCATGGCGGGCCTGGTGGACTGCCTGCCCACGGGCAGCGGTCCTGAGGCGGCCGCGGCCGGCGGCACCGGTGCCGCCGGCGCGAGCGGCGCCGGCCCTGACCCGGACGAAGCCGGCCAGAACCTCGGTGCCGGCCCTTCCCGGCGCTGCGGGCCTGACCGAGCGGCTGTGGGGGAAGCTGTGCCCCGGACCGCCGGACGACCGGCTCAAGGGCGCCTTGCGCGTCGCGCTCGTGCTGCTGGCCGACCACGAGCTGGCCGCGTCCACGTTCGCCGCGCGGGTGGCCGCGTCCGTGCGCGCCGACCCTTACGCGGTGGTGGCGACCGGCCTGGGCGCCGCGGGCGGGGCGCTGCACGGCGGTGCGTCCCTGGGCGTGGAGGCCATGCTGGCCGCCGCGGCCGGGCCGCAGGACGTGACCAGGGTCGTGGGGTCCCTGCTGCGCCGGGGGGAGCGCATCCCCGGGTTCGGCCATTTCGTGTACCGGGCCGGCGACCCACGCGCCGCGTTCCTGCTCGGCGAGATCCGGGCCAGAGCGCCCGGATCACCCCGCCTGGCGGTGGCGGATGCTCTGGTGCAGGAGGTGGTCGGCCGTGGCCTGCCCACGCCGAACATTGACTTCGCGCTGGCGGTCCTGGCCAGCGTGGCCGGCATGGTGCCGGGGGCGGCGGAGGCCGTGTTCGCGGTCGCGCGGGCCGCGGGCTGGATCGGCCACGCCCTGGAGGAGTACGCGCGGCACACGCCGCTACGGCCCCGGGCCCGCTACACCGGGCCGCATTACCCGGCACCCGACGGGAATCAGCGGGGCACGCCGCCGCTTTGATGGAGGGTAGAGCGGAACTTGCGAACAGGAGCCTGTCATGGCCGTGCGCCGTCTCAACCACGCCGTCCTCTACGTCCACGATCTCGCCAGCGCGGTCGATTTCTACACCGAGGCGCTGGGCTTCGAGGTCCGAACCGAGATGGCCGGCCGCGCCGCCTTCCTGCGCGCCCCCGGTTCGGCGAACGACCACGACCTGGGCCTGTTCGCACTGGACGGCGCCGCCCCCATCCCCATGGACCCCGGCACGCGCGTCGGTCTGTACCACCTGGCCTGGGAGGTCGGCACGCTGGCTGAACTGGACGAGGTGCGGCGCCGGCTGGACGAGCGCGGTGCCCTGGTCGGCGCCAGTGACCACCGGGTTTCCAAGTCGCTGTACGCCAAGGACCCCAGCGGCATCGAGTTCGAGGTGATGTGGCGGGTGCCGGCCGAGGACTGGGAAGCCGAGCTGGCCAGCGGCCCGATGATCGCTCCGCTGGACCTGGCGGCGGCACAGGCCCGCTGGGGCGACCGCGCCACCGGCGCGGCGGCCGGCTCGGTCACCTGATAGCCCCGCCAGCCACCCCCGGGGCGGGAGAGTGGCTGGGAACGGCGCTGGCAGACCTCGTAGGGGTCTTCGCAGGCGGGCGGGGCAACGGGAACGTCTGCAGGGCGCACCGTGGCTACGCCGAGGAGCTCACCGTTCCTCTGGGCGGTCGGCGACCGCCACGCTGCCCTTGTAGCTGTAGCCCCGCACGTGCACCACGGGAGCGTTCGGTGAGAGCGGGCCGTCCTGGCCCGCGCTGCCCGTGGACACCCCGAGCCCGCCCGTCTCGACCCGCACGCCCGGCGGGACGAGGATGTCGATCCGCGATTTGTACGCGACCGCCGAGATCGTGGTGACGTGCGCGGTCAGCTCCGCCGCGCGCAGGTCGATCACCCCGTCGCCCTTGTAGACCACGGTTGTGAAGCGCTCCGGGACTCGCCACCGGCCGGCCCGGTGCAGGCTGCTCTTGAACGTGACCGCGAACCGGCCGGGCTGGCTCCCGGCCAGCGCGGGCTGCGCCGCTGGCGCGTCCGCGGGCAGGTCGGTCATCAACCGGGCCAGGTCCGCACGCGTCCGCGCGGTGAGCGCCGTCCGCATCCGCTCGTCGAACTCGATGTCGTTGAGGCGGCCCTCGGCGAATGCGGCCTGGAGCCGGCCGGCCGTGGCGTCACGCTCGGAATCAGACGCCCGGACGCTGTCAAGTTCGGGCACGCTGCTCCCGCTGGCTACCTCGGACATGCTGCTCCCTCCGGCCGCGAAGTTCGCGATATATCTTAACCGGCAGAGTGGCAGGGCCGCCACCATGGCGCGGGAGCCCGGCGGCCGGGCCGGCCGTGGCTAACCCGCGGTCTTGCCGTCACGGAGCTTGCGCGTGGCGGCGCGCTGCGCCAGCACGCGGGCCGTCTCCATCGTCACGCCAAGGAGGACCGCCCAGCTCAGTGCCTCACCGAAGTGCACCTGAGGGTCCTGCGGGTCGCTGGGCGGTTCCTTCCCGGTGACCTTCTTCCAGCCGACCGTGACGAGCTTGCGGGTGCCCATGGCTGCCGCCAGGGCGGCGAAGGTGGCTACCGCCCTGGTGAGGCCTTCCCCGCGCTTGTCTGCCATGCCCGTGTTCCTCTCTGCGCCCCGGCTCTGTCGGCACTGGTGCGCGCTCGACGATCGATCATCCCATGGTGGCGCCGCCCGCCCGCGCGGCGGGCCGTGCTCCGTTGATCGCGGCCACAAGTTCGGCCGGGTGGCGTGTGCAGACCAGCCAGTAGGGAGCCGGCACCGCCGGGCGGGCCGTCTCGACGCGCAGCCGGAACCCGCGCAGCCGCCGGTGTGCCCGGGTCTCCGCGCCCGGCCTGGCCACCTCGACGTACACCGCCTGCCGCAGGTACGGCCGCATCAGCAGAAAGGCTGCCGGGTCGCTGCGCGGCCCGCGCAGCGATCGGGTCTGCGCCTCGTCCAGCGCGCTCACCTCGCCCACGGCGGTCAATGGCAGGCGCGCCGGGCCGGCGCGCAGTTCTCCCTCGCTCACCAGCACGGTGGGCCGGCTCCACGACCAGAGCATGGCGGCGACCACGCCGACGAGCACGACGTAGATGGCCACCGCTATCGGCCAGGCCCATCCCGCGACCACCTCGGTGGCCAGCAGGAGCATCGTCGCGAGGCCGAGTAGCCACCAGGAGAACGGCACACGAAGCCGTTCGTGGTAAACACGCATGAGCCCACGGTAGTTGGTTACATGAGGACATGATGGGGCGACAGAGGTGGCGCGGCTTGGGGGGCCGCGGCGCTCCCGCTGCGACGGCTCCCGATGACACGGCCTGTGCCGGTGAAGACCGCATTGGCGCTGTGGATCCGGGGCCGGAACCGGCTGAGGCGCCGCACGGCCCCCGGGCCGGTCAGGCTGGCTCGGCGCCGCAGCCCGCGCAGCCGCGGGTTCCGGCCTGGCTGGAGCGCGCCGCGGGCTGGGCGTGGCGGCTGCTGATCCTCGGCGCACTGATCTATGTCCTGTTCCGTGTGGTCAGCGTGCTGCGCCTGGTGGTGCTGCCGTGTGTGGCCGCGCTCCTGCTCGCCGCGCTCCTGCAGCCACTCACCCAGCGGCTGCGGCGGCTCGGCCTGCCTGCCCTCGCAGCCGCCTGGTGCACTCTGCTCGCCGCCCTCGCGATCCTGGCCGGGGTGGCCACGATTGCCGCCACCCGGACCTCGGCCGACTATCAGCGGCTGGTCACCGACGTCGGCGACACCACCAACGACCTGCAGCGATGGCTGGCCGGTGCCCCGTTCCACCTGCACCGGGCGGGCCTGGCGCAGCTGTCCAACCGGCTGCTCACGTTCCTCAAGCAGCACCAGTCGGCGGTGGCCGGCACGGTGCTGTCCGGTGGGAAGATCTTCGTGGAAGTCCTGGCCGGCCTGGTGCTGACGTTGTTCGTCACGTTCTTCCTGATCAAAGACGGTGAGCGGATCTGGGCGTGGCTGACGGATTTCCTGGGGGACGGTGCCAGGACGCGGGCCAGGGCCGCCGGCGCAGCGGCCTGGCTGGCACTGACCTGGTACGTCAGGGGCACCGTGGCGGTGGCAGCCATCCACGCCGTCGTGATCGGCGTCGCGCTGTGGGTGCTTGGCGTGCCACTGCTGGTCCCGCTGGTGATCCTGGTGTTCGTCGCCGCGTTCATCCCGCTGGTGGGCATTCTCGTGGCAGGCACCATCGCCGTCGCGGTCACCCTGGGCACCCGGGGCTGGGTGGCGGCCGTGATCCTGGTGGCGGTCTTCATCCTTGAGAACCAGCTCGAAAGCCATTTGCTGCAGCCGCTCGTGGTCGGCCGGATGGTCCGTTTCCACCCGCTGGCGATCATCCTGGTGCTGGCCGTCGGCGGCGTGGTGGGCGGCATCGCGGGTGCAGTGGTAGCCGTGCCGCTGGCGGCCGTGCTGTTCCGGGCCATTCCCTATCTGCTCGGCAGGCGCACCGACGTGGCGGACGGCCCAGATCCGCCGGGAGCAGTGCCGCGGGCGGGGTAGGGTCACCTGCGTGACCGCGTACCAGCAAGCGGCCGCCAGCCCGGCGGCCGGGAGCGGCCCAGGCCCCGTGGCGAAGGAACGGAGCCTGGAGCCATCGGAGGGTTCCGGGCCATCGGGGTCCGGGGTGTCCCCGGGTGATGCTGTGTCTCCCCGGGCCAGCAGCGCGCCCATCAGCCCCGCCGTGGACGCCGTGCCCGTCCTGATCAAGCGCCTCGACCAGGGACTGCCATTGCCCGCCCGGGCTCATCCGGGCGACGCCGGGGTCGACCTGTGCACCGCGGTGGACGTGGTGCTGGCGCCCGGGGAACGGGCGCTGGTGCCCACCGGGATGGCGATCGCCCTGCCCGAGGGGTACGCGGCATTCGTGCACCCCCGTTCGGGCCTGGCCGCCCGGCATGGCGTCACGATCGTCAATGCGCCGGGCACCGTGGATGCCGGGTACCGTGGCGAGATCAAGGTGACCCTGCTCAACACCGACCGGGCGGAGCCGGTACGGTTCGAGCGCGGGGACCGGATCGCCCAACTGGTCGTCCAGCAGGTGGCCAGCCCGCAGTTCCATGAGGTCCAGACGCTGCCCGGCTCGGCCCGCGGAGACGGCGGGTTCGGCTCGACCGGAGGCCACGGCCCGGTGACGGAGGAACCGGGCCGCAGGCCATCGGGGGGTTCCAGGGGGGTCGCCCCCCCAGGCCAGCGAGGCCACGGCCCGGTGACGGAGGAACCGGGCCGCAGGCCATCGGGGGGTTCCAGGGGGGTCGCCCCCCAGGCCAGCGAGGCCACGGCCCGGTGACGGAGGAACCGGGCCGCAGGCCATCGGGGGGTTCCGGGGGGGACGAAAGCATGGCGAGCCAGTAGGGAGCTTGAGTGTTGCGTCGGCGCCGCGGCCGGGACGAGGACCAGCCCGAGGAGGCAGGGCTGGCCGGTGAGGCCGCAGAAGAGTCAGATGAGTACATCGTGGCCGGTCCATGGGACGTGAATGACGACGTGCCGCAGGCCGACCGGATCGACTTCGGCTGCCTGCATGTGCCGGTCGCGGAGGGCTGCGAGGTGCAGATCAGCATGGCCGACGATCACCCCGCGTGGATCACCGTCGTGCGTGGTGACAGCGGGCTGCAGCTGCAGGCCTTCGCCGCGCCCAAGACGGACGGGCTGTGGGCGGACGTCCGTCAGGAGATCGCCGCCGAAGTGGCGAAGGCGGGCGGCCAGAGCGAGGAGGCGGACGGGCCGTTCGGGGTGGAGGTGCGCGCACGGATCGCGCCGCCGGAGCCGGTGCCGGGCATGCCCAGCGGCCTGCACCCGGTGAGGTTCCTTGGCGTGGACGGACCGCGCTGGTTCCTCCGCGGGGTGATCAGCGGGCCCGCCGCGCTGCAGCCCGAGATCGCCGCGCCGCTCGAGCAGGTGTTCGCCGATGTCGTGGTGGTCCGCGGTGATCACCCGGTGCCGCCGCGGGACATGCTGGAAATACAGCTCCCTGCCGAGGCACTCCAGGCGCTCGCCGACGAGGCCGAGGCGCAGGAGGAGAACAGGTGGGGCGGGCTGGACCCGTTCGATCGTGGACCGGAAATCACCGAAACCCGCTAGGGGACACCCTGGCACCGTGTGTTACCGTTTTGTAACATCTGGGAACTGATCGGTGACCCGCAGTTAACACGGGGCCGATACCGTGGTGCCGTGGACACAGCGGGCAGCAACGGCGACCGGCCACGGGTGCGGATGACCGGGTCGCTGGGCCAGGTCCGGGCGGGAGCGCCCGGCGCACCGCCGATGCTGCGCGCCGAGCTTGCCGGCGGCCGGGATGCCGTCACCGTCATCTGGCTGGGCCGCAACCGGATCCCCGGGATCGAGCCCGGGCGCGCACTGTCCGTGGAGGGCACCCTCGCGCGGCGGCGCGGCCGCCCGGTGATCTACAACCCCAGATACGAACTCGGGCCGCGCCGCGGTGGCTCAGTGCCCGGCTAGCAGCCGGCCCAGTTCCTCCTCGACGTCCTCGCTGGCCACGAACAGCAGTTCGTCGCCGCCGGCCAGCGGATCGTCCGCCTGGGGCACAATGACCCGGCCCGCCCGCAGGATCGCCACCAGCGCGGTGTCGGCGGGCCAGGAGATGTCCCCGATGCGGGAGCCAGCCAGCGGCGCGTCGTCGGGCATGGTCAGTTCCACCAGGCTCGCCTCGCTCTGCCGGAACGTCATCAGCCGCACCAGGTCACCGACGCTGACCGCCTCTTCCACCAGGGCCGAAAGCAGCCGTGGGGTGGACACCGCGACGTCCACCCCCCAGGACTCGTTGAACAGCCACTCGTTGTTGGGGTGGTTGATCCGTGCGACCACCCGCGGCACTCCGTACTCGGTCTTGGCCAGCAGCGAGACGACCAGGTTCACCTTGTCATCCCCGGTCGCGCAGATGACCACGTTGCACCGCTCCAGGCCGGCCTCGTCCAGCGAGGTGATCTCGGCTGCGTCGGCGAGCAGCCACTCGGCCCGTGGCAGGCTGTCCACCTTGATGGACCGTGGGTTCTTGTCGATGAGCAGCACCTCGTGCCCGTTGTCGAGCAGTTCACGCGCGATGGAACGGCCAACCGCGCCAGCGCCTGCGATGGCGACCCGCATCACTGCGCACCTTTCTGCTGCGGCTTGCGATCCTGTGCTCTTTTCTCCTGCACGCGCCGGCTGGTGCCGTCACGCGTGCTGAGCGCGGCCTGGAGATTGCCCAGGTCGTGGTGCGCCGCTATCACATGCAGGACATCCCCCTCTTGGAGCACCATTCCCGGCCCGGGGAGCATCGCCTCGCCCAGCCGGGTGACGAAGGCTACCCGTGCCCTGGCCGACTCCTCCAGCGCATGCACCTTCTCGCCCACCCAGGCGGGGTCGTAGGCCACCTCGGCGAGCACCACCTCCCCGGTGGGATCGCGCCAGAGTTCCTCGGCCCCCTCGGGGAGCAGCCGGCGGAGCATCTGGTCCGCCGTCCAGCGCACGGTGGCCACCGTCGGGATGCCGAGCCGCTGATACACCTCGGCACGGCGGGGGTCGTAAATACGGGCCGCGACCCGTTCCACACCGAACGACTCCCGCGCCACCCGGGCGGCTATCACATTGGAGTTGTCGCCGCTGCTCACCGCGGCGAACGCGGCGGCCTCCCGGATCCCCGCAGACTCCAGGACGGTCTGGTCGAAGCCGATGCCGGTGATCTTCTTGCCCTTGAAGGAGGAGCGCAACTTCCGGAACGCCTCGGGGTCCTGGTCGATCACCGCGACCGAGTGGCCAGTGTCTTCGAGGATGTGGGCGAGCGTGGAACCGACCCGCCCGCATCCCATGATCACGATGTGCACGGTCGCCTCCAGTCAATCCGCTGCCCGACACGGTAATCCCCCCGCTGCGCACACATCACGCCAGGCCGGCATACTGGCTCCGAAGCATGCGGGATTCCGGGGTCATTCCGGGACCGACAGGGCCAAGGCCCTGTGACGGAGGAACGGGGCCTTGAGCCAGCGGGGGGTTCCGGGGGTCGTCCCCCCGGGCTAGCCCGACAGGGCCAAGGCCCTGTGACGGAGGAACGGGGCCTTGAGCCAGCGGGGGGTTCCGGGGGTCGTCCCCCCGGGCTAGCCCGACAGGGCCAAGCCCCCGTGACGGAGGAACGGGGCCTTGAGCCAGCGGGGGGTTCCGGGGGGTCGTCCCCCCGGGCTAGCACAGTCGGCAGGGAGGGTGATGGACGCAGGCGACTCAGTGGAAGTGCTGGACCTGGACATCTCCGGGGTCGCGCATGGCGGCTGGTGCGTGGCCAGGGACAGCGGCGGCCGGGTCGTGTTCGTCCGGCACGCGCTGCCGGGCGAGCGGGTCCGCGCCAGGGT
Source organism: uncultured Actinomycetes bacterium (assembly GCA_963706115.1). GTDB lineage: Bacteria > Actinomycetota > Actinomycetes > Streptosporangiales > Streptosporangiaceae > DASXKD01. Next base: position 88,972 of record CAVPMG010000020.1, read on the forward strand.
CACCGACGCCACGGCCTCGTTCGCCCGGGCGGAGGCGGTCGAGGTGCTGCGCGCCTCGCCGGACCGGGTGGCGCCGCGGTGCCCCCATGCCCACCCTGGCGGCTGCGGTGGCTGTGACTGGCAGCACGCGGACCTCGCGGCCCAGCGGCGGCTCAAGGCCGAGGTGGTCCGCGAGCAACTCAGGCGCCTCGCCGGGCTGGACCGCGAGGTGACCGTCGAGCCGGTGGCCGGTGACGACGACGGGCTCGGCTGGCGGACCAGGGTCCGGTTCTCCGTCGGTCCTGGTGGCACCGCCGGGCTGCTAGCACACCGCTCCCACGACGTGGTCGAGGTAGGCGATTGCCCGATCGCCCATCCGCTGGTGCGGGCGCGTGCCGTTACCGGGCGGGACTGGGCGCCGGCCCGGTCGGTGGAGGTCGTGGTGTCCCCGGCGTCGGGGGAGCGGGCGGTGATCGTCGCTCCCGGGCCGTCCGGGGCGGGTGCGGCGGGCAGGGCCCTCGGCGGCGAGGCGGACACGGTGCTGGCGGCAGGGCGCGGTGGCAGGCTCACCACGCTGAGCGGCCGTGGCTCCCTGCGCCAGCACGCGGCCGGGCGGTCCTGGCGGGTCAGCGCGGCCGCGTTCTGGCAGGTGCACCCCGGGGCGGCGGATGCGCTGAGCGCGGCGGTGCTCGACGTGCTCCGGCCACGGCCGGGTGAGGTGGCGCTGGACCTGTTCTGCGGCGCGGGGCTGTTCGCCGGGGCGCTGGCCAAAGCGGTCGGGCCGGAGGGCATGGTCGTCGGGGTGGACACCGACCGGGCGGCGGTCCGGGATGCGCGGCACAACCTGCGTGGCACCCCCTGGGCCCGGGTACATGCGGCGGATGCGGCGGCGGCGCTGACCCGGGGCGGCTGGCCGCCACCGGCGCTTGCCGTACTCGACCCGCCGCGGTCCGGAGTGCCCCGCCGGGTCATCGAGCGCCTGCTGGCGCCCGGCGCTGGTGGCCCGGGGGCCGGCGGCAGGCCGGATGCGGGCGGTACGCCGGGCGCGGGTGGCGAACCGGGCGCAGGTGGCGCGGCGCGCGCGGGTGATGCACCGGGCGCCAGCGTCAGCAGCCTTCGTGCGGTGGCCTACGTGTCGTGCGACCCGGCCACGCTGGCCCGAGACATCGCGGTGTTCGCGGGGCTTGGCTGGCGGCTGGACGGGCTCCGTGCGTTCGACATCTTCCCCATGACCCATCACGTGGAATGTGTCGCGGCGCTCACTCCGGAGCAGGCACCGGGGTGAGCGCTACGCTGGGCGCGCTGGCACGAAGCGGGCGTCCGCGGCGTTGCCATCCGGCCGGCGCCGGTTCGGCGGCCTCAGAGCCGTTTCAGAAGAAACTCCGAGCGCGGGCGCAGTGCGCTGCAGCATGCTCATCTCTGCCGGTGATCACGCTGCCGTCACCCCGGCGGCCCGGAACTGGTCATCCGCCGCTGGTCGTGGCGGAACATGGAGGAGGTACACCGTGCGCTGGCTGCGGTGGTTGCTCGCGGCCGTGGCCGCCGTCGTGGTGCTCGCGGTGGGCGGCACGTTCGTCTACATCCACTTCATCGAGGGGCCGGCGCCCGCACCGCTGAGCCTGGGGCCGGCCACGGCGAGCCCGTCCGCCACGCCGGCACAGGCGTCGCAGGCGGCCACGGCGGCCGCGCCATCGGCCGGGACCTGGCAGGTGGCCACCGGCTCGCAGGCCGGTTACCGGGTGAAGGAGGTCCTGCTCGGGCAGAACAACGTCGCCGTGGGCCGGACCAGCCACATCACCGGGAGCCTCGTGATCAAGGGCAGCACCGTGACCGCGGCGAGCTTCCGGGTGCCGATGGCCACCATCCACAGCGACCAGAGCCAGCGCGACGCCCAGTTCGATGGCCGGATCATGGACGTGGCTACCTACCCGGTGGGCAGCTTCGCCCTCACCCGCCCGATCGGCCTGGCTCCTGTGCCCGCGGCCGGGGAGATCAAGAGCTACACGGCCACCGGCCGGCTCACCCTGCACGGCCATACCCGCGAGGTCACGTTCCCCGTGCGGGCGAAACTGGCCGGCGGCAAGATCGAGATCACCGGCTCGATACCGGTGACGTTCGCCGACTACGGCATCGGCAACCCGAGCTTCGGCAGCTTCGTCACTACCGAGAACCACGGCGTGCTCGAGTTCCTGCTGGACTTCAGCAAGTCCTGATCCTGATCCTGGGCCGGGCCGCGGCCCAGGCAGGCGTGACCCAGGGCCCGGCGCCCGGTCAGGCCAGCGGCGCGAGGGCCTCGGCCAGCGGTTCGAGCATGGCGGGGTCTGCGGGCACCGGCAGGTTCATGATGACCAGGTCGGCCCCGGCGTCCCGGTAGGCCCCGGCCTGCTCGGCGGCCTGCTTGATCGCATCCGGGCCCTCGACCCGGACATTGACCGAACAGGTGATCTCGCCCGGATCCCTGCCGACGCTGGCGCAGTGCTCCACCAGCGTCTCCTTGAGGCTGAGCCAGTCCTGCGGGTCCGGGGTGATCGCGTTCCACTGCTGCGCCAGGCGCGCCGCGGTGCGCAGGGTCCTGGTCCGGCCACGCCCGCCGATCGTGATGGGAGGGTGCGGGCGCTGCACCGGCTTGGGCTCGCACCGCGCGCCGGTGAGCTTGACGTAACGGCCGTCGAGCGTGGCGGTCTCCTGGCTGAGCAGGGCGATGATCGCCTCGACGCCCTCGTCGAACCGGTCGAACCGCTCCCGCAGCGGTGGCAGCTCGATGCCGTAGGCGTCGCACTCCATCTGGTTCCACCCCGCGCCGACCCCAAGTTCCAGCCGGCCGCCCGAGATGATGTCCGTGGTCGCCGCCATGTTGGCGAGCACCGCCGGGTGCCGGTAGACCATGCCGGTGACCTGGCAGCCGAGCCGGATCCTGCGGGTGGCCTGGGCGAGCGCGGCGATCATCGTCCAGGCCTCGAAGTTGGGCCCGTCGTAGGGCTCGGTCAGCGGGTAGAAGTGGTCCCAGTTCCAGACCGACTCGAACAGCCCCACCTCGTCGGCCGCCACCCACACGTCACGGATCTGCGCCCACGTCTGGTGCTCGGGCCTGGTCTTGACCGCGAAACGCACCGGTATCTCCTCCCGGTCGGCGAACGATTGCCGTGAGCGAGGCTATCGCGGCCCGGCCTGCCGGGCCGGCACCGCTTGCCCACCCGCGGTCAGCCGCGGCGCCGCGGCCCCTCGCCCTGCGTCCACGGGTCATAGTCGATCACCAGCGGTTCCTGCGGCGGGCGCTCGGCCTCGGGCACATGCCGCAGGTTCAGCCGGATCCTGGTCCAGCTGTAGCTGCGGCCGCGCATCGAGTCCACCAGCACGTCGGCGGGCTCGAGGTACTCCCAGACCTTCGGGTGCCGCTGCTTCCACAACTCCAGGCCGGTCATCGCCTCGTCCTTGGTCGCCGCGCGGGCCACCTCGATCAGCGGCATCGTGGACCGGCGCCGCCCGGTCGGTCCGCTCGACTTGCCGGGTGCGGGTGCGGCCACGGTCCCGGCCGCACCGGTGCCGCCGCCCATCCGGCGCTTGGACGGCTGGACCCGTGGCGGCTCACCGGCCTGCTTGTCGTAGTGCGGTGGCCAGGGAGCGTCACCCAGGCCCGCCGCCTCGTGCTCGGCCGCGAGGGCGAGCAACGGCTCCAGCGAGGCGGCCGTCTCGTCCATGCCCTCCCAGGGGTCGCCGATCTCGGCGAACCGGGCCGGCACGGTGTCGATGGTGAAGGCGGCGGGGTCGCAGCCGGCCACCTCCGGCCAGGTCAGCGGCGTGGACACCCGGGCATCGCGGGTGGGCCTGACCGAATAGGCGGAGGCCACCGTGCGGTCCTTGGCGTTCTGGTTGTAATCCACGAAGACGCCGTGCCGCTCTTCCTTCCACCATTGCGCGGTGGCCAGGTCCGGGGCCCGCCGCTCGATCTCCCTGGCCAGCGCCACGGCGGCACGGCGCACGTCGGTGAAGCCCCAGCGCGGCTCGATCCTTGTGTAGATGTGGAACCCGCGGGAGCCTGACGTCTTCGGCCACCCCGTGAGTCCGAAATTCATGAGCACATCCTTGGCGACCAGCGCCACCTGGAGGATCTGTGGCCATTCCACGCCGGGCACCGGATCGAGGTCGACCCGCAGCTCGTCGGGATGGTCGATGTCTTCGGCCCGGACCGGGTGCGGGTTGAGATCGATGCAGCCCAGGTTCGCCATCCAGGCCAGGGCCGCCGCGTCGCGGGGGACCACCTCCTCGGCGGTGCGCCCGGACGGGAAACTGAGCAGCACCGTCTCGATCCAGTCCGGGCGCTTGTCCGGGGCGCGCTTCTGGAAGAACGGCTCGCCCTCGGCGCCGTTCACGAACCGCTTGAGCACGTTCGGCCGCCCGCCCGCGCCGCGCAGCGCGCCATCGGCCACGGCCAGGTAGTACCGGACCAGGTCGAGCTTGGTGTGCCCGGTGTGCGGGAAATACACCTTGCCCGGGTTCGAGACCTGGACGATCGTGCCCCCGATGTCCAGGCTTTGCTTCCCATCAGGCATGACGCCACAGTAACCGGGCAGGTTCCGGCCGGCATCCTGGACGACATGCCATACGACGCCCCGGGTGCCCACCGCCCGCCGCGCGGGCCTGGCCCGGGGATCGCCACGGGCGGCACCGCTACGGGCGCAGTTCGTCCACGAGCGACACGATGTCGGCCAGGGTGGAGCGGAGCACGGGCAGCCGCGACATCCGGATCAGCCGGTCCACGAGCGGTACCGTGCGGTCGATGAGGAAGTAGGTGCGCGAGCAGCCCGGCGAGGTGTCGTGCACCCAATAGAGCACGACGCCCAGCGAGTAGAGCCACAGCAGCTCGGGCAGCCGGGCGCGCAGAGCCGAGTCGATGCGCACCGCCGAGCCCTCCACGACCTCGCGGTACAGGCCGATCGACGCGTCGCGAGGGGCGCTGGATTCGGAGCTGAACGGGCTCAGCGGGTTGGTGGGCTCGGCCGCGTGCTTGAAGTACTTGGCGGCGAACTCGTGGTAGGGGCTCATCACGTCGATCAGCGCGCGCAGCGTGCCGCGCAGCCGGGCCGCGAAGGCGGTCTCGGTGTCCAGTACCGCCCGGGCGGCGGCCTCGTGCTCGGCGGTGTTGCGCGCGTAGAACTCCTGGATCAGCTCCTCCTTGGAGCCGAAGTAGTAGTAGGCGTTGCCGGTGGACACTCCGGCCCGGCGCGCGATCGCCCGCATCGTGGTCGCCTCGTAGCCGACCTCACGGAACAGGCCCAGGGCGGCCTCGATGATCGCGGCCCTGGTCTGCTCGGCCCGTCGGGTCAGCGCAGCCTCCGCCATGCAGGTCAATGTAGGACCTCGTAGGGCGTGGCGGGAGCCGGCCACGCGGCAGCCGGCTGGCCCGGCCCGGTCGCGGCCAGCTCCCCGGTGCCCGGCCAGCCCAGATCGGGTGCGCCCGCCTGCGCGGACGGAGTGTCAGCGAACTGCCCGGAGGTGGCGCCGGGCCCGCTCGAGGTTGCGGCGGCTGACCGGCTGCCAGCGGTATCTGGCAGGCCGGCCACGGTGGCACCGGTCCGGTCGGCGGCAGCGTACGGCCCGTCAGTGGTGCCCGCCAGGCCGGTGGGGCTGATGGCCCCCGGCCGGCCAGCGGCGCCCGCCCGGGCGGAGACCGCGGCGGCGGTGGGCCAGTTGGCGCCTTGCCGCCCGGCTGGGAGGGCACCCGGCCTCCCGCCTGCCCCCTGACGGCGCCGGAGCCGGGTGAAGAACATCATGTTGACCAGGTGCAGCGCGCCGAGCACCAGCAGCTCCTCGCCCACCTTCACCGACAGCACGCCGATCGCCTGCCCCGGCCCGTGGATGTCCGCCGAGGTGCGCAGGGTCAGCGCCGCGTAGCCCAGGCTGAGCAGGCAGAAGCCGACCACCAGCATGCGGTTGACCGCCGCGGCCATCCCGTCGTCCCCGCCGAACACCCCGGCGAGATAGACCCGACCGCTGCGGGACAGGGCCGATGCGACGATCACGGTGAGCCCGATGCTGACGGCGAGATAGGCGGCGTAGACGAAGGCGATGCCCATGGCGGCTCTCCTCGGGACGTAGGCCCGGCTTACTTGAACACGTTCAAGTCTGGCCGCCGCCGTGCCCGGCGTCCATAGGGCGGCGCTGTGATTCTGAACACGTTCAACTTTTGCTGTGCGGGGCCGCCCGTCGGAGTTCAGGGCGTCCGGACGACTATAGAAATGTGAGCGGTCAGCGGCTGGCGCGGGAGGACCATGCCGGGCCCTTCCTCGACCTCTACGACCGGGCCCTGCCCCAGGTCTACGGCTACCTGCTGGCCCGGTGCGGGCAGCGGGCGGTGGCCGAGGACCTGACCGCGGAGACATTCCTCGCCGCGGTGGACGTGGTCCGGGGAGTGCGTGGCGGCCCGGCGCCCGTGCCGCTGTCCACCGGATGGCTGATCGGCGTGGCCAGGCACAAACTGAGCGATCACTGGCGGCGCCAGGCCCGGGAGGAACGCACGTTGCGTGCCGTGGCGGCCGAGCCCGGGCCGGGCCCGGCCGACCCGTGGGACGAGACCATCGACGCCGTGACGGCGCGGGCGGTGCTCGGCCGCCTGGGCCCGCATCACCGCGCCGCGCTCACCCTGCGGTACGTGGACGACCTGCCGGTCCCCGAGGTCGCCGCGATCCTCGGCCGGACCGTGCACGCCACCGAGGCGCTGCTGGTGCGGGCCCGGTCGGCGTTCCGTGCCGCTTATGCCGAAGGGGGAGAGGAGGACGGCGATGACTGATCCGCTGGACGCACTGCGGGCGCCGGTCACCCCGGCCGACCCGGATCCCGCCTTTGCCGCCCGCCTGCGGGCCCGCCTGGAGCGTGCCCTTGGCCTACCCGAAGGAGTCGCCGTGAGCGAGACAACCTTGACCCTGGCCGAGCGCGAACCTCCGGCCCCCGCCGAAGACCGCGGTGCCGCCATTCCGTACCTCGCGGTACGCGGGGCCAGGGACGCCCTGGACTGGTACGCCCGGGTGCTCGGCGCGCGGCTGCGCGGTGAGCCCATCGTCATGCCGGACGGCCGGGTCGGCCATGCCGAGCTGGAACTGGCGCACGGGGTGATCTATCTCGCCGACGAGCATCCGGAGATCGGGGTGACCGCACCAGACCCGGGCGGTGTCCCGGTGAGCCTGGTACTTGACGTCGCCGACGTGGACGCCGTCATCACGGCGGCGGTGGAGGCCGGGGCGCGGCTCGACCGGCGGCCGTACGAGGCTTACGGCCACCGCAACGCCACGGTGACCGACCCCTACGGGCACCGGTGGCTGCTGCAGGCACCGGTGCCCGGTGCCACGGCCGAGCCGGCCGCCGCGGCGCCGCTGAAGCAGGGGGACATCAGCTACGCGTCCCTGTGGGTGCGCGACGTGGTGCGCGCGGCCGCGTTCTACGGTGCGGTGCTCGGCCTGGAGTACGTGCCCGCACACGGCAACCGTGGCTGGCAGGCTCCTGGCCTGGCGCCACCGCAGGGGCTGTGGGAGGACCCGGCGCTGTCGACGCTGTTCTGCTCCTACGTCGTGGACGACATCGCGGCAGCGGTGGCCCGGGTGCGCGCCGCCGGCGGCCGGGCCGAGGAGCCGGTGCCGCGGGCGTACGGGCTGTCCGCCGACTGCGTGGACACCGACGGCGTCCGGTTCGCGCTGCACCAGCCGCCGGCCGGCGCACCCGCCACCGCGGGGCCCCCGGCCGGCCCGGGCAGGCACGACGGTGACCTGGTCTACGTGACCCTGGAGGTACCCGACGCGGCCCGGACCCTGGAGTTCTACTGTTCGGTGCTGGGCTGGCGAACGCGCCCGGGACGGACACAAGGCGGCTGGCAGGTCGAGGGCACCACGCCCATGATCGGGGTCAGCGGCGGGCACTCCGCGGCGGCCGCGGTGCCGGTGTGGCAGGTGACCGACCTCACCGCGGCCGTGGCCCGGGCGCGGGCGGCGGGTGGCACGGCCACCGAGCCGCACCGCGAGCCCTACGGCCTGATGGCCGAGTGCACCGACGGCCAGGGCATCCGGTTCTCCCTCGGCCAGTTCGGCTAGGGCGCCCGTCTGGCCCGCACGAAACTGCCGTTCGGGGGCCGGGTCGTACCGGTAGTGGCGGACGATGAAGCGCAGGGCGTCATCGTCGGCCGGGTCGGCTCTCGCCACATCCCGAGGGTAGGACGCCGGGCGCGCACCGCGGAACAATGGCGGTGTGAGGGTGGTGGTGCTCGCCGACACGCACGCGCCGCGCCGGTGGAAGACCTGCCCGCCCGCGGTGGCAGCGTGCCTGCGCGGAGCGGGCCTGATCCTGCACGCCGGCGACGTGTGCACCGCGGAGGTGCTCGACGAACTGGTCGGCTACGCACCGGTGCTGGCGGTCCGGGGCAACAACGACGGCCGGGACGTGGCCGCCTGGGGTGCGCCGGACCGGCTGGAAACCGAGATCGACGGCGTCGGCGTGGCGATGGTGCACGACTCGGGCCCGGCCAGCGGCCGCCCCGCCCGGCTGCGCCACTGGTTCCCCCGTGCGGACCTGGTGGTGTTCGGGCACTCCCACATCCCGATGGACCATGCGGAGGCCGGCCAGCGGATCTTCAACCCCGGATCGCCCACCGACCGGCGGCGCCAGCCGCACGGCACGCTCGGCCTCCTGGACATCGCCGACGGCCGCCTGATCAAGGCCCAGATCGTCGCCGTCACCTGAACGGCCGGGGCACCGCACCGGTCAGCGCGTGGAGGCTGCCTCGGCGCGGTTGGCGCCGCGCTGGTCGTGGTAGTAGCCGACCGCGCTGCAGTACGCCTTGCCGGTGCACGACACCGCGCTCAGTGCGGACAACTGCCGTTGGCCGGCCGTGGCCCCGTCCGGCGGGGTGAGGAACGCCGCCCGCCAGCGACCGCCCGACCTGACCAGGTACATGGCCACCGAATGGCCCGCCCGGTTCCGCCCGCCGCCGACCGCGAGGCATGTGCCCGAGGGCCGGCAGGAGACGCCGAGCAGGTAACTGCTCGGATGCGCGCTGGCCCCCGGCGGCACCGCGGTGACCGCCAGTGCCCGGCCGAACCGGCCCTTGGACTCGGTCACCACCATCGCACGGCTCTGCGTGGCCGAGACGGCGTACTGGCCCGCGCCCAGGCATGGGCCCGCCGCCAGGCACGAGATCGAGGTGATCGCGGTGAACGTGCTGGCGATGGCGCCGCGCGGGGCGGCGATCTCGGTGGCCCGGTGCCAGGCGCCCCGCAACTCGATGGCGCCCATCGCCTCGAACTGGGTGGGGGACACGCTGTAGTTCCCCACCGCCACGCACGTGCCGGGCGCGGAGCAGGAGATTCCGGTCATGAACGCGTCCGGGTTGGCGGCCGCGTTCGGCGGGGACGCGATCTCGATGGCCTGGCGCCACGGCCCGGCCGCGGGCTTGGCCAGCACCATGGCCTGCGCCGTGCCGGAGAAGCCCTGATAGCTGCCGACCGCGGCGCACGATCCGTCGCGGGTACAGGCGACCGCCTCGAGTTCCGCCGACGCGGGGGCGGCGGCGTTCGCCGGAAGGCGTGGCGTGAACGCCTTGGCCCATCTCCCGTGGTACTCGGTGGCGATGAACGCCTGCAGGTCTCTTGCCTTGCCGTACTCGTAGTCGCCGACCGCCACGCAGTTCCCCGCGCTGCGGCAGGCGACGCCGTTGACCTGGGCGTACGGCTGCGTAGCGGCACCCGCCGGGAGCGCCAGGGGAGTGCCGCGCGACCAGCGGCCGTGGAACTGGGTGGCGACCATCGGCTCGATCTGCCGCCCGGCGGCCTGGAAGTTACCGCCCGCTGTGCACGCCCCATGGGCCGTGCAGGCGACCGAGGACAGGCCCGCGCTCGCGACCACGCGCGTGCTCGCGGGCGGCCGGACCGCCGTGGCCTCGTGATGGTCAAGACCGGCACCACCACCCAGTGCCCCCGGAGGGCCGAGTGCTGCCGGGATGATGAACATGAGCGCGCCAACGACACCGATGACCGCGGCGCTGACTTTGTACGCAAGCACGGACAGAACAGGCATGGCTTTCCCACCAATGCTGGGAAGACCGTCAAGACAAGACTAAACCCCGACCATGAGTGGGTCTGCAACAGTCAGTAGATGACTGGTGTCACACAAGTCATAGAAACGGAGGCCAGGGCACTGAAGCTGACCGCCAGCGAGGCCCGGCACCGGTTCGCAACGGCCCGCGTGGCGCGCCTGGCGACCACCGGGCCGGCGGGCCGTCCCCACCTCGTGCCGATCACGTTCGCACTGGACGGCGACCGTATCTACACGGTCGTGGACGCCAAGCCGAAGACGACCACGGACCTGCGCCGCCTGCGTAACATCGCCGCCGACCCGAGGGTCGCCGTGCTCGCCGACCATTACTCCGGGGACTGGGACGCCCTATGGTGGGCCCGGGCCGACGGGCTCGCGACGATCCTGAGCCAGCCCGAGGACATGGCCGGCCCGCTGTACCTGCTGGCGGCGCGTTACCGCCAGTACCAGGAGAACCCGCCCGGCGGCCCGGTGATCGCGATCGCGGTCGAGCGCTGGACCGGCTGGGCGGACGGTGCTAGCCGGGGGAGCGACCCTCCACGCCCGGGGCGAGCCCCGGACCCACGGCCCGGAACCCCCCGGTGGCCTACGGCCCGGTTCCTCCGTCACCGGGCCGAGGCCGTGTTAGCCCGGGGGAGCGACCCCCCGGAACCCCCCGCTGGCGGCCGGGGAGGAAAGGCCCCTAGACGCCTGCGGGCAGATGGCTCAGCGCGTCCTGCACCGCCTGCTCGGGCAGGTCGAAGTCCTTCATCTGGCCGGACTGGAAATTGGAGTAGGCGGTCAGGTCCAGCAGCCCGTGCCCGCACAGGGCGGTGAGGATCACCTTCTCCTCACCGGTCTCCTTGCACCGCAGCGCCTCCTCGATGCAGGCAGCGATGGCGTGCGTGGGCTCCGGGGCCGGCAGAATGCCCTCCGCGCGGGCGAAACGCAGCCCGGCCTCGAAGCACTCCGACTGCGGCTTGGCCACCGCCTCGATCAGGCCCAGCTCGTAGATGTGCGACAGCAGTGGCGACATCCCGTGGTAGCGCAGCCCGCCCGCGTGGATGGGGTCCGGCACGAAATCGTGCCCGAGCGTGTGCATCTTGAACAGCGGGGTGGTCCCGGCCGTGTCGCCGAAGTCGTAGGCATATACGCCCCGGGTGAACGATGGGCACGCGGCAGGCTCGACGGCCCGCAGCACCGGGTTGATCCGGCCCGCGAGCTTCTCCCGCAGGAACGGGAACACCAGGCCGGCGAAGTTGGACCCGCCACCGGTGCAGCCGACGATCAGGTCCGGGGTGTCGCCGGCCATGGCGAGTTGCTTGATCGCCTCCTCACCGATGACCGTCTGGTGCAGCAGCACGTGGTTGAGCACGCTGCCAAGCGCATACCTGGTTGCCGGATCGGGGGCCGCGACCTCGACCGCCTCGCTGATCGCGATGCCCAGGCTGCCGGTGGAGTCGGGGTGGTCGGCGAGCACGGCCCGCCCGGATGCTGTCAAGTCCGACGGGCTGGGGTGCACCGTGGCGCCATACGCCTCCATCAGCAGCCGACGGTACGGCTTCTGGTCATAGGAGGCCCGGACCATCCATACCTCGCAGGCGAGCCCGTACACGGCCGAGGCGAAGGCGAGCGCGCTGCCCCACTGCCCGGCGCCGGTCTCGGTGGTGAGCTTCTTCACGCCCTCGGCGGCGTTGTAGTACGCCTGCGGTACGGCGGTGTTGGGCTTGTGCGAGCCGGCCGGGGACAGGCCCTCGTACTTGTAGTAGATCCGGGCCGGCGTGCCGAGTTCCTTCTCCAGCCGCCGGGCGCGGAACAGGGGGGTAGGCCGCCACAGCCGGTAGACGTCCGTCACGGGCTCCGGAATGTCGATAAATCGATCCGGCGACACTTCCTGGGCGATCAGCGCCATCGGGAACAACGGGGCCAGGGCTTCGGGGCCGACCGGCTGCCCGGTGCCCGGGTGCAGGGGTGGTGGCGGGGGCGCCGGCAGGTCGGGGATCACGTTGTACCACTGGCGCGGCATTTCGGACTCGTCGAGCAGGTATTTGACCTGGTGATCCATGGCAAGCCTCCCGCTAGAGCCAGGGCAGAGGTGATCACTGCGACATTAGCGGGTCTGCGCGCCAAGCGGGAGGCCGGCCGGCGCTGCGGGCGAACCCTTGACAACCGGTCATCATCACAACAAGATCGGTCAATAACGGGCATCTGCTAGCCCTGGGGGATGACCCCTGGAACCCCCGCTGGCCTGCGGCCCCGTTCCTTCGTCACGGGGCCTTGGCCCTGCGAGCTGGGCGCGTTGGGAGGCGGTTGGCGATGTTGCCGACACAGCGGCGCCAGGCGATCCTGGCCCAGGTGCGTAAGCACAGCGCCGTGTCCGCCGACGACCTGGCCCGTGAGTTCGGTGTGTCGGTCGAGACGATCCGCCGCGACCTGCGCAGGCTGGGCGACAAGGGGCTGCTTGACCGGGTGTACGGGGGAGCCACCCGCCCGGCCGGGCGGTCCAGCGAGGGCAGTTTCGCCGCGCGGAGCGTGCGCCGGATGACCGCCAAACGGGCCATCGCGAAGCTGGCCGCCTCGTTCGTCGAGCCCGGGGACACGGTGATCATCGACGTCGGCACCACCGCGCTCGAGGTGGCCCGCGCGCTGCCCGCCACGTTCGAGGGCCGGGTGCTCACCAACTCGGTCCCGGTGGCGATGGAACTGTCCGGGCGCCGCGAGATCGAGTTGCTGCTGTGCGGCGGGCAGGTGCGGCACGGCGACGGCGCCTGCGCCGGCGCGCACGCCGAGGCGTTCTTCGCCGAGTTCTACGCCGACCGGGCGTTCCTCGGCTCCGGCGGGGTCCACCCCGAAGCGGGGCTCACCGACTACTACCCGGCCGAGGTGGTGGTCCGGCGCACGGTCATCGAGCACACCGCCGCCTCCTACGTGCTGGCCGATTCCAGCAAGCTCGGCGTCATCGCCGTGCACCGGGTCTGCCCGCTCGACCGCGTCACCGCGGTCCTCACCGACGACGAGGGGGAGCCCGGCGCCCACGAGGCGCTCACCTCCGCGGGCGTCACGGTCCTGCGGGCCAGTGGCACGCAGCGCCGACCCCTGACCGAGGCCGGCTGACACAAGTCAGCGCGGCCGCAAGAACGCCTCACCGAGGCACCTGAGGATGTGATTGACAGTGGCCACCCTCACCCACCAGGACGACGACGCCCAACTCGACAGGTACGGGTACCGGCAGCAGTTCGTCCGCTCCCTGCGCAATTTCGAGTCGTTCGCGGTGGCGTTCTCGTTCATCTCGATCACCACCGGGATCTTCACCACGTTCGCGTTCGTGCTTACCGCGGGCGGCCCGCGGGGCATCTGGACCTGGCCCATCGTCATCGTCGGCCAGACCCTGGTGGCGCTGGTCTACGGCGCCCTCGCCGCCCGGGTGCCGCTGTCGGGCTACTCCTACCAGTGGGCCTCGCGGCTGGCGAACGTGCACGTGGGCTGGTGGCTGGGCTGGATGTCGTTCGCGTTCCTGTCCATCGTCACCGTGTCGGTGGACTACGGCCTGGTGCAGGTCGCGTTCCAGCCGCTGATCGGGGAGGCCTACACCCCGACGAGCGCCGCGCTGGAGACGCTCGTGGTGCTCGCGCTCCAGGCCGCGCTGATCATCGCCTCGACCCGCGCCACCACCCGGGTCAACAACACCGCCGTGGCCACCGAGGTGATCGGCATCGTCGGCCTCACCGTGCTGCTGATCGTCGTCGCCGCCATCCGCGGCCTCGGGCACTGGTCCAACCTGAGTTCCACGGGGCTCGTCTCACCCGTCGGGTACTACGGCTGGCTGGGCCCGTTCATGCTGGCCACCCTGCTCGGCGCCTACACGATCGTCGGGTTCGAGTCGGCGAGCAACCTCGCCGAGGAGACGTTCGAGCCGCACAAGACGGTCCCGCGGGCGATGGTCCGGGCAGTGGTGCTGTCCGGCGTGGTCGGGATGGCCTTCCTCATTGCCCTGGTCTACGCGATCGACAACATACCGGCCGTGTCGCACAGCGCCGCGCCCGTGGCGCTCATCGTGCAGGACGTGCTCGGCGGCTTCGTGCAGAAGATCTTCCTGATCTTCGTCTGCGTGTCGATCTTCGCCTGCGGGCTGGTGATCATGGTCACCAACGGCCGCATGATCTGGTCGATGTCCCGGGACCGGCGGCTACCCGGCTACCAGCTCTGGCGCCAGGTGCCCAGGGCCACCGGCGGGCCCACCTGGGCCACCATCCTGGCCGCGGTGATCGGCGCAGTGATCACGCTCGTGCTGCGCACCCACACGTCGGCCCTGGTCACCCTGTTCACCGCCTCGACCATCATGCCGGCCCTGCTGTACGCGTCCACCGTGCTGCTGTACATCTTCACCGCGCGGCGGCATCGCGCCCAGGCCGGGCACTTCTCCCTCGGCCGGTGGGAGATACCCGTCATCGCCGGGGCGCTGATCTGGCTCGCCTACGAGCTGATCATCCTGATCGGCCCGAGCGAGTTCCGCGACGCCCAGTACTACGTGCTCGGTGCGCTCGGCGTCGGCCTGGTGGTCTACATCGGCCAGTGGCTGCTCGAGCCCAAGGCTATGCGGACCGAGGCGGGGGCGCACGGCGCGGACGCGCTCACCGACACGGCGGGCCCGGCCCGGTGACGAAGGAACCGGGCCGTAGGCCATCGGGGGGTTCCGGGGGGTCGTCCCCCCGGGCTAGCACGGCTCCCGCCGCAGGCGGTACCCCGGCAGGGCCGTGAACATCCTCGCGATCGACCAGGGCACCTCGGCCACCAAGGCACTCGTGCTAGGCCCGGGTAACGAGGTGCTCGGGTCGGCCGAGGAGCCGGTGCATCCGGCGAGCACCCCGGACGGCGGCGTGGAGCAGGACCCCGAGGAGCTGTACCGGTCGGTGCTCGACTCCGGGACGGCGGCTCTGGCCCGGGCCCGCGCCCCCGTGCACGCGATGGCGCTGGCCAACCAGGGCGAGACCGTGCTGGCCTGGGACCGCCGGTCCGGGCGGGCGCTGACCCCGGCCGTCGTCTGGCAGGATCGGCGGTCCGCGGGCGTCTGCCAGCGCCTTTCCGGCTCGGCCGGCCGGCTCGCCGCCATCACCGGGCTGCCACTCGACCCGTACTTCGCCGCGCCGAAGATGACCTGGCTGCGGGAGAACCTGACCGCCGAAGGCGTGGTCACCACCACCGACACCTGGCTGCTGGCCCGGCTCGGCGCGGGGTACGTAACCGACGCGGCGACCGCGTCCCGCACGCTGCTGCTCGACCTGGCGACCGCGGACTGGTCGGCGGAGGCGTGCGGCGTGTTCGGGATCGACCCGGCGGACCTGCCCGAGGTGCGCGACTGCGCGGGGATCGTGGGGGAGACCACGGCGTTCGGCCCGCCGCTGCCGGTCGCCGGGCTGGCCGTGGACCAGCAGGCCGCGCTGCTCGCCGAGCGCTGCTTCGCCGCGGGCGAGGCCAAGTGCACCTACGGCACCGGGGCGTTCCTGCTGGCCACCACCGGGCCGGAGCCGGTCAGGTCTACGGCCGGACTGTCCGCCTCGGTCGCCTGGCGGCTCGGCGGGGCGGCCACCTACTGCCTCGACGGCCAGGTGTACACGGCCGGGGCGGCGGTCCGCTGGCTCACCGACCTGGGCCTGGTGCCCGGTGCCGCGGGCCTGGACACCGCCGGGGCCAGCGTGCCCGACTCCGGCGGGGCGGTCTTCGTGCCGGCCCTGGCCGGGCTCGGCGCGCCGCACTGGCGGCCGGACGCCCGCGGCGCGTTCCTCGGCCTCGGCCTGGGGGTCACCCGCGCGCACCTGGCCCGCGCCGTGATTGAGGGCATCGCCGCGTCGGTGGCGCTGCTCGCCGCCTCGGTGACCGCCGACATCGGCGGCCCGCTCGGCCGGCTCCGCGCGGACGGCGGGCTCACCAGGTCGCGGCTGCTGGTCCAGGCGCAGGCCGACCTGCTCCAGGCGCCGGTGGAGGTGAGCAGGTCGCAGGACGCGACCGCGCTGGGCGTGGCCGCGCTCGCCCGGCTGGGCGCCGGCGAGAGCGGCACGCTGGCTGAGGCCGTCGGCCAGGCTGAGGTGGAATGGGTCGCCGAGCCCGCGATCACCCCTGATCAAGCAGCTGAACGACTCGCCGTGTACAACTCGGCGGTCCAGGCGGTGCTCGCCGCGCGGGAGGCCGCGCCGCGGTGACCGGGGCCGCGGAAACCGGGGAGCCCCTGCCCGCCGACGTGGCGGTCATCGGGGCCGGGGTGGTGGGCACGGCGATCACCCGGGCCCTCGCCCTGCAGGACGTGTCCTGCGTGCTCATCGACGCGGCGAACGACGTGGGCACCGGGACGAGCAAGGCGAACACGGCGATCCTGCACACCGGGTTCGACACGGTCCCCGGCAGCCTGGAGAGCCGGCTGCTGCGGCGTGGCTATGAGCTACTCGATGAGTACGCTCGCAGCGCGGGGATACCGGTCGAGCGGACCGGTGCGCTGCTCGTCGCCTGGACACAGGAGCAGGTGGCGGAGCTGCCCGCGATCGAGGACAAGGCCCGCCGCAACGGCGTCAGCGACGTGTATCTGATCGATGTCGATGAGCTCTACCGGCGGGAACCGGCGCTGGGTCCGGGCGCGCTCGGCGCGCTGGCCATCCCGGGGGAGAGCATCATCTGCCCGTGGACCACCCCGCTGGCCTACGCCACGCAGGCGCTGGCCGCGGGGGCCAGGCTGCGGCTGCGCAGCCGGGTCACCGGGATCCGGGCTGGGCCCGAGCACCAGGTCGCCACCACGACCGGCGTGGTCCGCTGCCGCTGGGTGGTGAACGCCGCCGGTCTGCACAGCGACGCCGTCGACGCGATGATGGGCGGGGACCGGTTCACCATCTGCCCACGGCGCGGTGAGCTGATCGTGTTCGACAAGCTGGCCCGGCCGCTGGTGGCTTCGATCCTGCTGCCGGTGCCCACGGCCAGGACCAAGGGCGTGCTTGTCGCGCCGACCGTGTACGGCAACGTGCTGCTCGGGCCCACCGCTGAGGACGTGCCCGACCCCGCCGACGTCGCCACCACCGCAGCGGGCCTTGCCTCGCTGATGGACGCCGGGCGCCGGATCCTGCCCGGCCTGGCCGCCGAGGAGGTCACCGCCACCTACGCCGGGCTGCGGGCCGCCACCGCCGAGCGTGACTACCAGATCTGGGTGGACGGTTCCCGGCGGTACGCGTGCGTGGCCGGGATCCGGTCCACCGGGCTTTCCGCGTCGCTGGGCATCGCCGAGTACGTCAGCGGCCTTATGGCCGATGCCGGGCTGCCTCTCGCGGGGCGCGCGGAACCAGACCCGCCGGTCATGCCGTACATCGGCCAGGCCGGGACCAGACCGCACCAGGACCCCGCGGCGATCGCCGCCGACCCGGAGTACGGCACGATCGTGTGCCACTGCGAACGGGTCACCCGGGGCGAGATCAGGGATGCGCTGGCCGGGCCGCTGCCGCCCGCCGACATCGACGGGCTGCGCCGCAGGACCCGAGTGCTCAACGGCCGCTGCCAGGGCTTCTACTGCGCCGCCACGGTGGCTCAGTTGTTCGCCGGAGCCAGGCTGCCCGCGTACGCCGCCGCCCCGGCTGAGCAGTCTCCGGCCGCGGAGTCACCGGCATGACCGGCGGCCTGCCTACCCGGCCCAGCGGGGGTTCCGGGGAGTCGCACCCCTGGGCCAGCAGGGCCAAGGTCCCCCCGACGGAGTCGCAGGGACCGCAGGCCAACGGGGGGTCCGGGGAGTCGCCCTCCCGGACTAGCACGGCCAGCACCGACGTGCTCATCGTCGGGGCGGGGCCCGCCGGGCTGGCCGCCGCCGTGGAACTGCGGCGGCTCGGCGCGGGCACCGTAGTGGTCGTGGAGCGGGACGACAAGGCGGGCGGCATTCCCCGGCACAGCGAGCACACCGGGTTCGGCGCGCGGGACCTGCGCCGCGTGCTGACCGGCCCCAGCTACGCGCGCCGGTACGCGGACGCGGCGGCGTCGGCAGGGGCGGACATCCGGCTGGGCGCGACCGTGACCGGCTGGGACGGTACCCCGGGCGGCGGGTTGCCTGACGGCGACGGCCAGCCCGGTGACGGCCAGCACAGCGTCACGTTGACCAGTGCGGCCGGGATCGAGACCCTGGCCGCCAGGGCGGTGCTGCTGGCGACCGGCTGCCGGGAGCGGCCCCGGACGGCGCGCCTGGTCCCCGGCGACCGGCCGCCCGGCGTGATGACCACCGGGGAACTGCAGCGGCGGGTGTACCTGGCGGGGCAGCGGCTGCCCGGCCGGGCGCTGGTCGTGGGCGCGGAGCACGTCAGCTTCTCGGCCATGGTCACCCTGGCGCACGCCGGGGCGCAGGTGATCGCGCTGGTCACCGACCGGCCACGGCACACGAGTTATGCCGGGTTCGGGCTGGCCGCGTCGTGGCGCTGGCACGTGCCGGTGTGGCCGTACACCGTGGTCCGGCGGGTTGTCGGGCGGGGCAGGCTGGAGGGCGCCGAGCTCGCGGACGTGCGCACCGGGGAGACCCGGTTCGTGCCGTGCGACCTGGTGGTGTTCACCGGGGACTGGATTCCCGACCACGAACTGACCCGCGCCGGGGGCCTGGCCATGGACCCCGGCACCCGCGGCCCGGCCGTGGACACGGCGCTGGAGACCTCGGTGCCCGGCGTGTTCGCGGCCGGCAACCTGGTGCACGCGGCGGAGACGGCGGACATCGCCGCCCTCGGCGGCAGGCACGCGGCGCAGGGGATCGCGGCCTTCCTGCGGGGCGGGGGGCGGGGCGGGCCCGGGCGTGGATCAGCCCCGGGGCCCGTGCGGCTGCCGGTGGCCGCCGAGCCGCCGTTGCTGTGGATCGCCCCGAACGTGCTGCGCGCCGGGGGCCCGGCTCCGCCGCGCGGGCGTTTCGTCCTGCGCAGCGACGTCTTTGCCAGGCTGGCCCGGATCGAGGTCTGGCAGGACGGGCGGCGGCTGGCCACGGGCGTTTCGTATGGCATGAAACCAGACAGGCCGGTCCGGCTCGGCGCTTCCTGGACGGACCGGGCGGACCCCGGCGGTGGCCCGGTGACCGTCCGGCTGGGCTGACCGCGCTCACCGGGGCGCGGCGGTCATGGTCCCCCTTCCAGGCTGTATCCCTGGTACTGGCCCGGACCGGTCTGCACGTACACGGCCACCGCGCACGGCTCGCCCGGGCCGGGCGGGCGCGCACCAGGTGCGGCGGGCGCCAGCAGCGGGCTGCTGAAGCCGAAGATCGGTGGGTAGGAGCCGACCACCCGGATCTGCCGGGGCCTTTGCGCTGCGGTGATCTGCGCCCAGCTCTGCAGGCCGCCCTCGGCCTCGTAGTCCCGGCCGCACCAGTGCACCACCGTGGGAACCGTGCCGGGGATGAAGTGGTAGGTCGCGCCGAACCAAAGCGCCGCGAGGAACACGGTTCCGGCCAGGCAGATGGCGGCGATGCCTGCGGTGTTACGCCAGCGCGTCCTGGTCCGTGCGGTCATCCGCGGAATGCCCTTCACGGGGCCGGGCGGGAAGTCGCCATAATGGCCGTCGTGGCAGAAGACTATGCGCCGGGCACGGGGCGGGTTGCCGTGTTGGGATTGGGCACCATGGGCGCGGGCATGGCCCGGAGCCTGTTGCGCGCCGGTTTGCCGGTCGACGTGTGGAACCGGACCCCCGAGCGGGCCGCCGCCCTGGCCGAGGCCGGAGCGGTGGCGCACGCTGACCCGGCCGATGCCGTTGCGCACGCCGGGGTAGTGATCACGATCTTGTCCGAGGCGGCGGCGACCCGGTCGGTGGCGCTGGACGCGGGGATGCTCGCCGCCATGGCGCCGGGCGCGGTCTGGGCGCAGATGGGCACGATCGGGGTTGCCGCCACGGAGGAGTTCGCGGGTCTCGTGGCCGCGCAGCGCCCCGACGTGCTGTTCGTGGATGCGCCGGTGTCCGGCACCCGGGCCCCCGCCGAATCGGGCGAACTGCTCGTGCTGGCCTCCGGCCCGGAGCGGGCCAGGGCACTGCTGGAACCGGCGTTCGGCGCGGTCGGGCGGGCCACCCGGTGGCTCGGCGAGGCTGGCGCGGCCAGCAGGCTCAAGCTGGTCATGAACACCTGGCTGATGTTCCTCATCGAGGGCACCGCCGAGGTGATGGCGCTCGCCGACGCGGTGGGCGTGGACCGGTCCGAGGTGCTGGAACTGGTGGGCAGCGGGCGGATGGGCACGCCGGTGACGGGGGGCAAAGCCCAGAAGATGCACAGCGGCGACGACTCCCCGGACTTCGCCCTGGAGCTGGCGGTCAAGGATCTGACCCTGGCGCTGGAGGCCGCGCCCGGCCGGTCGCTCGACGTGCTCGCCGCGCTGCGGGACCGCTGGCAGCGACTGGTCGACCAGGGCCTGGGCGGGCTGGACATGAGCGCCGCCCGGCACGGCCTGTGACCCACCTCTACCTGCGATTCCATGTGGCCGGGCCGCCAGGCGGCAGGCTGGGCAGAGGCGCATAGTCGTACCTGTTGTCTACCCTGGTGATGTGACACATCAAGATGTTGAGCAGGAGCAGGCCTACGTCTCCATGCTCTACGGGCATCTTGATGAGCTGCGCGAGCGTTCCTCCGATCGGCTGAGCCAGACGTTGCGGCAGACCGGCGGCACCCCGCAGGCACGCACCGAACGCGACGTCATGGTGGGTATGTACACCCAGCGGATCGCCCAGCTCGACGCGGCCGAGAGCGGGCTGTGCTTCGGCCGGATCGACTCCGAGGAAGACGATCCGCGCTACATCGGCCGGCTCGGCATCCGCGACGAGGACGCCGACTACAAGCCGCTGCTGCTGGACTGGCGCGCCCCGGCCGCGCGGCCGTTCTACCTGGCGACCCCGGTGTCGCCGGAAGGCGTGCGGCGGCGGCGCCACATCAAGACCGTGGGCCGGGAGGTCACCCGGCTGGAAGACGAGGTGCTCGACCTGGCCGCGGCCGGGCAGACAGGCCCGACCAGCGGGCTGAACGGCGAGGCGGCGCTGCTCGCCGCACTGAACGCCAACCGCACCGGCCAGATGGCCGACATCGTCGAGACGATCCAGGTCGAGCAGGACTGGATCATCCGGGCGCCGCAGAAGGGCGTCCTTGTGGTCCAGGGCGGCCCGGGTACCGGGAAGACGGCCGTGGCGCTGCACCGCGCTGCGTTCCTGCTGTACACGCACAGGGAGCAGCTGGCCAGGCGGGTGGTCCTGGTGATCGGACCCAGCCCCACGTTCCTGCGTTACGTGGGGCAGGTACTGCCGTCGCTGGGGGAGACCTCGGTCCTGCTGTCCACGATCGCGGACCTGTACCCGGGCATCACCGCGCGGCGTGAGGAGCCGGTGTCCACCGCGCGGCTCAAGGGCCGGCTGGACATGGCCGAGGTGATCGCGGCCGCGGTGCGCGACCGGCAGGGACCGGCGGCCGGCGGCCTTGAAGTGACCTTCGAAGGGGACACGCTGCGGCTGGACCGGCGCACCTGCGTCCGGATCCGGGACCGGGCCCGCCGCGCCCGGCTGCCGCACAACCAGGTCAGGTCCATGGCGCACCGGCTGCTGATCGACGCGCTCGCCCGGCAGATGGCCGACAAGATCGGCTACGACGTCCTCGGCGGCGGGAACCTGCTCAGCGAGGAGGACGTCGCCGGGATCCGGCAGGAATTGCGGGAGACCCGGCAGGTCCGGATCGCGCTGGAAGAGTTCTGGCCCGCGCTGACCGCACAGCGCCTGATCGGCGACCTGTTCGAGTCCAAGGAGCGGCTGGAGGCGGCCGCCCCCGCGCTCGACGCGCCGGACCGGGATGCCCTGCTGAGGCCGCCCGGGGACGGCTGGACCGCCGCCGATGTGCCGCTGCTCGATGAGGCCGCGGAACTGCTCGGCGAGGACGACCGGACGGTGCGCGAGCGGGCCAAGAAGGAGCGGCGCAAGCGGATCGCTTACGCGCGCGGCGTGCTCGACCTGGCGTACGGATCGCGGTCGGTGGACCTGAACCCCGAGGAGGAGGCCGAGATCCTTTCGGCCTACGACATCCTCGACGCCGAGCGCCTGGCCGACCGGTACGAGGAGGACGACGACCGGACCGCCGTGGAGCGCGCGGCAGCCGACCGGACCTGGGCGTTCGGGCACATCGTGGTGGACGAGGCGCAGGAGCTTTCGCCGATGGCGTGGCGGATGCTGATGCGCCGCTGCCCGTCCAAGTCGATGACCATCGTCGGGGACATGGCCCAGGCCAGCGAGCTGGGCGGTGGGTCATCCTGGCAGCAGGTGCTCGCGCCGAACCTGGGGGACCGGTACCGCATGGAGCGGCTGACGATCAACTACCGGACCCCGGCCGAGATCGCCGAGGTGGCCGCCGACGTACTGGAGGCCATTGATCCTGAGCTGCACCCGCCGCGCCCGGTCCGGGAGACGGGGAACTCGCCGTGGCAGGCCGAGGCGCCGCCCGGGGAACTCGGGAAGTTCCTTGGCGAGCTGACCCGGGAGGAGTCGGACGCGATCGGCGCGGGCAATCTGGCCGTCATCGTGCCCGCCGACCGCTTGGACGAGCTGACCCGTGCGGTCGGGGTCTCCGTCCCGGATGCGGTGCTGGAGGATCCGTCCCTGGACCGGCCCGTCGTGGTCTTGAGTGTCAAGCAGGTGCGGGGGCTTGAATTCGACTCGGTCCTGGTCGCGGATCCCGCGCGGATCGTGGCCGACTCGACATCCGGGCTGAACGACCTCTACGTGGCCATCACCAGGGCCACCCAGCGGCTCGGCGTCGTGCACGAGGGAGACCTGCCCGGGGTCCTGTCCCGGCTACGCCCCCGGTGACATGCCTGCTCCGTTTGCTCAGCCCTCCTGCCCCCACCTCTCACGAAACCGCTCAATCAAGCTCAGGGCCTCGGCCTCGCTGATCTTCTGCAAGTCACTCGTATGAGGTCCTCGCCGTACTCCCAGTCGAGTGATCGCGGATGTCGGCTCCCAAGTGAGGTCGTGCCGAGAGATTATCAACCACTGCTCGCCTGGCGGTGTAATGCGCTGCCGAGCAAGACCGGACGGATCGGCAGGGGTATCGACCGGCCCGATGATCGCGTAGTATTCGAGTTCGTCCGTCAGGCTCGTACCACCCTTCCTTTCGATAGTGGTGATGTCGGCTACACCGGCGGTATCGCGACCTTGGACTAGATCTCATCTCTGGTAGTCTCGCAGTGTCCGCTCTACTTGCTCTGTCTGATGTTCGCGGGTGACTCGGATCCTGCTTCATAAGCGTCATGACTTTCCTGTTTCGCGTGCCAGCTTTCGGTGTGTGGAACTGAACTTCAAACACAGCCGCTCATGACTGGCTCCCGCCATGTGCTGTTCACCCCCTTGTACTGATCATTGACCACCCACTCGGATTCTGTACGCTCGTACAGTTCGTATCCAGTGGCCATAGGTACAGTTGCCTGACTCACCGTTACACCTGAGCGTATAGTCGTCACCATCAGAGATGAATGTGTAGCGGATTCCATCATGGATTCGCTGCACTAGCTGCGACGGGATCAGCGCCTGGATGCGTCTCGATGAGCCTGGCAAATTTCTCTTTGAAACGATCGGGATCCTTGAGTGCGAATTTCTCTGTATCATCGACCAAGCGGCCGTGGTCAAGCTGAGTCTCGATTCGGTGCATGGCGGGCGTGAGGCCATGGCTGCCATAGTTGCCGTTCACGTCGCGACCCTCGCCTCGAGGCACTTAGCGATGGCCTCGATCGGCCACACTGGACCGATCCGGTGTCAGTTCGTAGCCCTTCCACTCCCAGGAACCGTCGGGGCCGATACGAGCCTGGTCTGCCGTCGGCTAAGTCTGGGTCACCGGGGAAGAGCCGAGATTCGTCGGGGAGGGGGAGTTCGTACTTGGACAGGTCTGGCGGCGGGGGCTTGCGGGAACCGTCGTCGCGACATGGGGATGACGGGTGCCCAACAGGAAGGCGTTCCAGTCGTGTGGCCAGATCAGCCTGGGATGGCTGAACTTCGGGCGGCCCATCGGCTTCCCGAGGCTCATATTGCTCCGCTGTGCGATCTTGAGCCACCCGGCTCAGCCCTCCTGGCTCCACTTCTCCCGAAACCGCTCAATCACTGACTGAGCCTCAGCCTCACTGATTTCAACTAGGTCAGCGCCAGCGTCACCATGTTCCCATTCGATAATTGCGGCGTCGCGCTGCCAAGTCAGATCACGCCGCAAAGCCTCATCGACGTGTCCATCAGCACTAATAACTCGACGGGCAAGGCCCGAAGGATTCTGGGGTGTGCGACCCCGATCCAATGATCGCGTAGTACGTGACTGCATCTCCCATACCCTACCTCCCTTCTCTTCCGGTACTCAGGAATGTCTGGCGCCCCCAGTGGTATTGGGACTGCCTCTGAAATTCGTTTTTGAAAGTCTGCAACCTCATCCCTCGCTGCGGGATGTTCTTGGATCATTCAATCCTTTCATAAGCTTGATGTGTCTCCTGTTTCGCTTCCCAGCTCTCCTGTGTGTGGAGTTGAATTTCGAATAGATGTCTGGCTCAGGGATCACGCCACGGGTATTGATTCCCTTGTACTCTTAGCCTCCCCAACTGTTCCTGCCGGACCTCTAGCTCGTATCCATCAGCCTCGATCGTCTCCTATGTGCGTCCCACAGAGCCATCGGTGTAGCCTTCGGCAGAGAATATAAAGGTATATCGAACTGCCGTCATGTATCTCCTTTGCTAGTTCGCAGGCATGACTTATCGGGGTTATCGGCTATGAGTTCGGCGAGCTTTTCCTTGAAGCGGTCAGGATCCTTGAGTGCGAATTTCTCGGTGTCCTCGACGAGATGGCCATGCTCAAGTTGGGCCTCGATACGGCGCATGGCGGGCGTGAGGCCCTGCTCGCCGTAGTTGCCGTTCACGTCGCGTCCTTCCGTATCGTAGGCTTTCAGCGAGGACCTGGTCTGCTATTCGCGACCGTCGCTCTGAGATGAGCTGGCCTCTTCCAGTCCCAGGAGCCGTCGGGGTACGTGCGGGCTTCGTCGTCTGCGGGTAACTCGGGGTCGGCAGGGGAGTCGGACTCGTCGGGGAGGGGGAGTTCGTACTTGGTGAGGTCGGGTGGCGGGGACTTGCGGGAACCGTCGTCGCGGTAAGGGGACGACGGGTGGTTGAGGGGCAACCGTTCCAAGCGGCCCTGTAAGTCGTCTGGGCGTACTTGACTGTCGTGAGGGTTGTCTGCCTCGCGTGGGCGTGCCTGGTCGGGGATTCGTCCCTGCTCGGCCAGATGGTCGTGGGGCCCCGTCATGCCTACGCCTTCCGCACGTTCGGTGACCGCGCCATCGTAACCGGCAATCGGCTCCATTGCCCGCCTTGCGCGGTTGGCCAGGGATTGGGAGGCCATGAGCGCTTCCAGGAGGCAGGCGATGGCGGCCACGTGGGTCGCTGGCGTGCTGTTGAGGCTGCACCAGTAACGGAGTTCGGTGTAGCCATCCTCAATTCGGAAGCTCAAGATCGGCGCCGCGCAGGCCGCGCGGGGTGGTAAGGCCGCATAACCGGGGTGGGGGGTGACCCCCACCGGGGCACTGTGCCCCGAGGGCTTCACAGCCGCGTTCCTGGCGCCCCAAGTTTCCGAATCCGGGTCAACGGTCGGGCCGGTCGAGCGTCCCGGGCTCGCCGAACTCGCGCGTCATGGCGTCCATACCTGCCCTCGGGTGCGCGGCGAGTCTTGCCGCTCAGGACCTGTGCGGCCTCGGGGGTCATCCCCCAGGGCTGGCGGCTTGAGGATGGCCCGGTGGCGGCGGGTGTGGCTGGTGCCGGTGCCGATAGCCCGAGGCGCGGTGAACTCGCACGGTCCGAAACGGCTTGATCATGATCGAGCCAGTGCCGTTCTCCGCCGACAGCCTGACCAGCCAGCCCGCACGCGTTGTCATGGCTAGTCCAGCGGTATATAAAGTAAGTGTGACTGAACGGGCGATGCAGGAGGCGACGTTCCTGATCCTCACCGCGCTGGCCGACGGCAGCCAGCACGGGTACGGGATCATCAGCGAGGTTCAGGAGATCTCCGGTGGCCGGGTCCGGCTGCGCGCCGGGACGCTGTACACGGCGCTGGACCGGCTGCGCGCGGACGGGCTGATCGGGGTGGACCGGGAGGAGGTCGTGGAGGGCCGACTGCGCCGGTACTACCGGCTCACCCCCGACGGAACCAGGCGGCTGGCCGCCGAGGCGGCCCGGCTGCAGGCCAATGCCGCCGCCGCGCTGACGCGGCTGAAGCCATCCGGGGCGGCCACATGACTGACTCCTCGCGGCTGGAGCGGCGCTACCGGCGGGTGCTGGCGTGCTACCCGAAGGCGTTCCGGCGCCAGTGCGGGGAGGAGATTCTCGCGGTGCTGCTGGCCACCGCGCACGAGGGCCAGCAGCGGCCTGGGCTAGCTGAGTCCGCGGACCTGATCAGGAGCGCGCTGCGGATGCACCTGGGCCTGTCCCGCGCACCACGCCCGGTGCGGAACGCTGTCCGGCTCATGTGCGCGGGTGCGGTGCTGACGCTGGCCGACGTGGCTACCGTCTTGGTGACCCTCGGCGGCGTCAGGTCGGCCGTCGGCCACGACCTCTCTGGCGGGCAGTGGCCCACAGTCATGCTCACCCAGGTTGACTTCTGGCTAGCCAGCGCGCCGATCGGTGCTGGCGTCTGGCTGTGGCTGGCCTGGGCGAACGGCCGGGGTTATCACTGGGCGCGGTCTGCTTTCACGGCGCTGTTCGTCCTCCTCACAATCGTGCCGTTCTTCGGCCTCGGCGAGGACCGCTTGCCGTATACCTGGCGCGACGTGATCGCCACAACGGTGCTCTGGCTGGTCGGGCTGGCGGCGATGGCGCTCATCTTCAGCCAGACGGCCAGCTTGTACTACCAGCAGGAGCTTGCGCAGGCAGGGCAGCCAGGCCGATACCGACCTTGACAGGCTGCGCAACGCCCACCCACTGTGGGAGTTCGGTACCGTCTGGGCCAGCAGCGCCAGCGGCCCCGATGCCCGCCGCCTGGCGGCGCGGCGCGAGGGCGTCCAGGTCCATGCGTGGACGAAGCGGAGTTATCGGCCAAGATCACGGCCAAGGAGCGGCGCAGCGGCTGGCCCGGCCCCTAACGACGGCCCGTCTGTCCGCCATGCTCACAGTCCGCAGATAGTCCGCAAGAAGTCCGTAAACCACCGTCCCGGCCGTGTGTGAACCAGCGCTACTGGCGGGCGTTTCCGCAGGCCAGAGGGGCTATTGTGCCACTGGCCTGTGACAACGCAAACGGGCGCCCTAGTTGATGTCGAACTCGTTGCCCTCGGGGTCCTTCAGCGCGACCGCATAGTGGTCCACGCCCTCCTCGAGTTCCTCGCTCAGGTCGCTGAGCAGCGTGGCGCCGAGATCACACAGCCGCAGGGCCTCGGCGTCCACACGCTTCTTGCGGGTCTCGATCGGGAGGTCTGGCCCGCCGCTGGCGTGGATGTCGATGTGGAGCCGATTGCTAGTGGTCTTGCGGTCGGGCACGACCTGGATCCAGATGCGGGGTCCGGCGCCATCCGGATCGATGATGCAGTCCGTCCCCCGGCCGAGCCAGGACTCGGGCAGTCCGACGGCGCGCCGCCAGTCGTCCCAGGTGGCGAAGTCGGCCGGCGGCGGCTCCAGCACGTAGCCCAGGGCCTCGGCCCAGAAGCGGGCCAGCGGCTCCGGGTGGCCGACGCAATTGATGACGAGCTGGTATCGGACAGCCATGGGTCTCCTCAAGTCAGGCCGCGGCGTCGCCGGACGGCGCGGCAAGTATGCCGAGAGCCTCCGACAGTCCGGCGAGTCCAGAGCGGACCGGTCGTGACCCACCGCCGGGACTGCACGGGCTCAGAAGAGGGTCGGCGGGCCGACCCTGACTGGCTCAGGGAGCGGTTCGCCGACTGCGAGATAACCCAGCCCTGCCCGTCAAAGCGGGGCAACCCCACATGTAATGGCTACGCTGCTCGGGTGAGGGAAGCCATTCGTGGCCCAAGCCGTACTGCTGTGCTGACCGCAGCGGCCAGGGCTCTCCATCGCGAGCAGCCCCCGCCCTGGGTCATTGATGACTATCTGGCCCTCCCCTTGGCGGGGCAAGAGGGCTTGGCGCTGCTGGATCGGCTGCGGGCCGAGGTGCCTAGGCCTTACCTGCTGGCCTTCAGCCGCTGGGTGTGCGTCAGGACCCGGTTTCCCGAGGATCTCGTGGAGCAATCCGTTGCCGCCGGTGTCGCCCAGTACGTGATCCTCGGCGCTGGCCTGGACTCCTTCGCCTACCGTCGCCGCGACCTGCTGGACCAGCTCCGGGTCTTCGAGGTCGACCACCCGGCCACCCAGGCATGGAAGCGGCAGCGCCTGGCCGAACTCGGCGTGGAGCTACCCGCCGGACTGGTTTTCGCCCCGATTGACTTTGAGCGGCAGACCCTGCGGGAGGGGCTGGAGGAGGCCGGCTTCGACTTCGCGGAACTGGCGGTCTTCTCCTGGATGGGCGTGACGATGTACCTCACCCTCGACGCCATTAACGCCACGCTCGCCGCCATGGCGAAGTGCCGCGCCGGCTCCCGCGTCGTGCTCACCTATAACCAGCCGCCGGACGTTCTGACCAGCGGCGACGCCCAGATCACCGGAGCGATGGCTGGACTTGCGGCGAAGATGGGTGAGCCGTTTATCAGCCGGTTCCGTACCGCCGAGATGGCGCAACTGCTGCGCCAGCACGGCTTCGGCGAGATCACCGATTTCGGACCGGACGAAGCGCGGGCGGTCTACTTCCCCGGGCACCCTGACGTCGAAATCGCCGGGGCTCAGCGGCTGACTGCCGCCACGGTGTCAGAGGCAGCTGCGCCGGGCGAAGACGGGATGACTTGAGCTAGCACACGAGCCTGGGCTCAGTGCGGCCGAGACTGTGGAGCGTGGCAGCGCACGCGTCGCGCTACCGCTGCTTCTTCTGATCCTCGCGAATGCTCTGCGGTACCGCGGTCCAGATGACCCAGGCCGTCCACGACTGCGCCGTGTCGGTGCTCGGGATCTTCGACGGCCCGGTGAGGTAGAGGCCCTCACGCTGGGCGTTGCCCCGGGAGGCGTAACACCCCTTCACCGGGCGGAAGTTGATGTCGCACACGTTGTTCCCGGTGATCGGCGTCGGCGCCGGGCTCTCCGGGCTGAAGTTCCGCACCGTGTACTGGTTATACCCGGGCTGCCCCTTCTTGCCGGTGCAGCGGACCGCTTCGTGCCCGTTAGCGCTGCACGGATGCCAGGGAGTGCCGACCTCATTGCCGTTGGGCATCGCCCATCCGGCGTGCACGTACACGTAGCCCTGTATCCCGTTGTAGGTGATCTTGATGGGGTCCTTGCCCTTCACCCGGTCACCGACCGCGCAGGTGCCATTCGGGAACCCCATCGCCCCGTTGGACTTGTTCGGGGGGTTGCCGCGCCGGTAGCTGCCGCAGTTCACCGCGTCGGGTGTGACGGTCACCGTGCGGTAGGTCTGCATGGTCTTGAACGTGACCGCGGTGCTGTTGCTGTGCCCGTGCGGCGGCGGATCGGGGGCGGTGGCCACCTTCCCCACGTGGATGACCAGAAAGCCCACAACCACGATCGCGGCTACCAACAGCAGGTTACGCATGCCAGCCTCCGATCTCATCGGCGGTGCCGTAACCGGCCGCCTTGCGTTCCACCCGGACGCGGATCCCGGACCTGCGGACCACAAGCACCACGGCCGCCAGGGCGATCAGGATAAGCAGCGCCCACAGGGTCTGCGTGAACACCGACGACCAGAACCCGGGCGCGGTGCCCGGCGCCACCCGGAACACCAGCAGGGTCGCGGCCGCCGCGCCCAGGCTGGCGTGCCCGGCCGAGGCCTGCTCGGCGTTCGAGCCGGTGGCCACGATGTCACTCATATAGGCGCCCGGCTTGACGCCAGCGGGCACGACCAGTTCCACCGGCACCCGCACGGCGTGCTTCGGCGCGAGCTGCACGACCGGTGAGCCGAACTGGATCCAGGAGGCCGGGACCGCCCGGCCGGAGCCCTTCGAGAGGCGCTGGACGCTCAGCCGGATCGACTCGGGATGGGTTCCGGAGTTGACCACCGACACGCCCGGCAGGGCGACGCTCTCACCAGGGTGCGCCACACCGGACAGCCGGACCGCGCCCGCCTGGATGCCGACCCCGATGCTCGCCTGGGCGGCCTGCGGGACGGCCACAAGGGCACCGGCGAGCACGGCCGGCGCCAGCGCACCTAATAGCGCCCGCAGTGCCATGAACCCGCCTCGCGTTCCGTTGTCCTACCCGGCATGTTCCTATTGTCTTACCGGCAATTGTCCTACCCGGAAACCGGTGTCCACATTGACGCCTGAGGCACCTCATGCACCTCAGGCGTTGCGTGTTACGGATTGTCAGGCTGTGATCGTGAATGGTCAAGGCCCACGCGGGGAGTGGGAGCTGCTGGCGGCGCCGCAACGCGGCCAGGTATGAGGCGATTTAGCTTGACGTCGAGAGACTTTCGTCCTACGGTGGAGGTAGATAGCTCGATGTCAAGATACTTTCGCCCGTAGCCCACCGGCCGGTGCCAGGACCGCCGGGACCACCGGGACCTCGCCGGGTCACCAGGGCCCGCAGAAAGAAGCCGGAGGCCACCGGAGGCCCGGGATCACCGCCCGCCGGGGGACTGCGGCAGGATGCAAGTGACACCGCGGGAAGAGCACCTCAGTCGGAGGAGGCGAGCCACGCTATGACGGCGAACAGCTTCGGGAGCCGGGCCACGCTGCGGGCCGGGGACACCGATCACGCGATCTACCGGCTGGACGCGGTCAAGGGGACGGACAGCCTTCCGTTCAGCCTCAAGGTCCTGCTGGAGAACCTGCTGCGCAACGAGGACGGGCGGCAGGTCACCGCGGACCACATCACCGCGCTCGCGGACTGGGATCCCGCCGCGGAGCCCGCGACCGAGATCCAGTTCACCCCGGCCCGGGTCATCCTCCAGGACCTGACCGGGGTGCCCGCCGTCGTCGACCTGGCCACCATGCGTGAGGCCATGCGCGACCTGGGCGGCGACCCGGCCAAGATCAACCCGCTGGTCCCGGCCGAACTGGTCATCGACCACTCGGTGGTGGCGGACGTGTTCGGCCGCCCGGACGCCTTCGACCGCAACGTCGACCTGGAGTTCCAGCGCAACAAGGAGCGGTTCGCGTTCCTGCGGTGGGGGCAGCAGGCGTTCAGCCAGTTCAAGGTCGTGCCGCCGGGCACCGGCATCGTGCACCAGGTCAACATCGAGCACCTGGCCCGGGTCGTGATGACCCACGACGGTGCCGCCTACCCGGACACCTGCGTCGGCACCGACTCGCACACCACCATGCAGAACGGCCTGGGCGTGCTGGGCTGGGGCGTCGGCGGCATCGAGGCCGAGGCGGCCATGCTCGGCCAGCCGATCAGCATGCTCATCCCCAAGGTGGTCGGGTTCCGGCTCACCGGCGAACTGCCCGACGGCGCCACCGCCACCGACCTGGTGCTGACGATCACCGAGTTGCTGCGCAAGCACGGCGTGGTCGGCAAGTTCGTCGAGTTCCACGGCGACGGCGTGGCCGCGGTGCCGGTTGCCAACCGCGCCACGATCGGCAATATGAGCCCCGAGTTCGGCTCCACCTGCGCGATCTTCCCGATCGACGCCGAGACGCTGACCTACCTGCGGCTCACCGGCCGCCCGGCGGACCGGGTCGCGCTGGTCGAGGCGTACGCCAAGGAGCAGGGCCTGTGGCATGAGGCCGGGCAGCATGCCAGGTACTCCGAGGAACTGTCGCTCGACCTGGGCACGATCGTCCCGTCGCTGGCCGGCCCGAAGCGGCCGCAGGACCGGGTGGCACTTGCCGACGCCAAGACCGCGTTCCGTGAGGCACTCGGCTCATATGTGGAGCTCGACAGGCTGGACGGCGAGATCGCCGACACCTTCCCTGCCTCCGATCCGTTCGCACCGGACCGGGAGAACGGCCAGGACTCCGAGCCGGCCGTCGAGCCCGCCGACGCCCCGGCTGGCCGGCCGTCCACTCCGACCGAGGTCACGCTGGAGGACGGCACGAAGACCACCGTCGACCACGGCTCTGTTGTCATCGCGGCCATCACCTCGTGCACCAACACCTCCAACCCGTCGGTGATGGTCGGCGCCGCGCTGCTGGCCCGCAACGCGGTGGAGGCAGGCCTGGAGAGCAAGCCCTGGGTGAAGACCACGCTGGCGCCCGGCTCCAAGGTGGTCATGGACTACTACGAGCGCGCCGAGCTGCTGCCCTACCTGAACAAGCTCGGCTTCAACCTGGTCGGCTACGGCTGCACCACGTGCATCGGCAACTCCGGCCCGCTGCCGGAGGCGATCAGCGAGGCGGTCGCCGACAACGACCTGGCGGTCGTGTCCGTGCTGTCCGGGAACCGGAACTTCGAGGGCCGGATCAACCCGGACGTGAAGATGAACTACCTCGCGTCGCCTCCGCTGGTCGTGGCGTACGCGCTCGCCGGCACGATGGACATTGACATGCAATACGACGCCCTCGGCAGCCGCGGCGACGGGACGCCGGTGTATCTCCGGGATATCTGGCCGTCGCCGGCCGAAATCGCCGAAGTGGTCCAGTCCGCGGTGGCCGCCGAGATGTTCTCCCGCGACTATGCCGACGTGTTCGAGGGCGACGACCGGTGGCGCGCGCTGCCGGTGCCCGAGGGCGACACGTTCGCCTGGGACGGCGACTCGACCTACGTGCGCCACCCGCCGTACTTCGACGCGATGACCGCGCAGCCGGAGCCGGTGACCGACATCCACGGCGCGCGAGTGCTGGCCATGCTGGGCGACTCGGTGACCACCGACCACATCTCCCCGGCCGGCGCCATCAAAACCGACAGCCCGGCGGGCCGCTACCTCACCGAGCACGGGGTGGAGCGGCGGGACTTCAACTCCTACGGCTCCCGGCGCGGCAACCACGAGGTGATGATCCGGGGCACGTTCGCCAACATCAGGCTGCGCAACCAGCTCGCGCCCGGCACCGAGGGTGGCGTCACCGTCAAGCTGCCCGGCGATGAGCAGATGAGCATCTACGACGCCTCGCGGCTCTACGCCGACGAGGAAACCCCGCTGATCGTGCTCGGCGGCACGGAGTACGGCTCCGGCTCGTCACGGGACTGGGCCGCCAAGGGCACGCTGCTGCTCGGGGTGCGCGCCGTGCTGGTCGAGTCGTTCGAGCGGATCCACCGGTCCAACCTGATCGGGATGGGCGTGCTGCCGCTGCAGTACCGCCCCGGCGAGTCGGCGGCCTCGCTCGGACTCACCGGCCGTGAGGTCTACGACGTCGTGGGCATCGAGGAGATGAACTCGGGACCGGTTCCCCGCGAGGTGACCGTGCGCGCCGACGGGCGGGAGTTCCGGGCGATCGTCCGGATCGACACCCCCGGCGAGGCCGAGTACTACCGCCACGGCGGGATCATGCAGTACGTTCTGCGTTCACTGCTAGCTCAGGATTGACACGTGGCCGGGGCCCACGGGTCACGGAAGGACGGGTAACCTAACCGCAAATGCCCGAAATGTTATTAATGCACCGCTGGCCGGGGCCTGATCACACGGCGCCGTGGCAAGGCGGTAACGTGGCCGGAGATGTCCGAGCCCGCTGTGCGCCCCGTCCCGGCCCAGGCCCGGACCGGCGGCCACCTCTGGGCGCCCGCGCTGTTCGTGACCGGCATCCTTGCGCTCGCGTTCAACCTGCGCGGTGCGATCACCAGCCTGCCCCCGGTCTTCCCGGAACTGGCCTCCACGCTGCATCTCTCGTCGCTGACCATCGCGCTGCTCGCCGCCACCCCGGTGCTGTGCTTCGCGGTGTTCTCGATCCCGGCCGCCCCGCTGGCGCGCCGGTTCGGCGAGGAACGGGTGCTGCTGGCCGCCCTGCTGCTGCTCGCTGCGGGGCTGCTCGCACGCGGCGCCTGGCCCGAGCGACTGCTCTTCCCCGGCACTGTGCTTGCCAGCGCCGCCATCGCGCTGATGAACGTGCTGCTGCCCAGCCTGGTCAAGCGCCGCCGTCCGGATCAGGCAGGCCTGCTGATCGGCGTCTACCTGCTCAGCCTGGCCGCCGGGGCGATCCTCGGCTCGCTGATCGCGGTGCCGGTGTTCCAGTCCTCCGGCGGCTCGGCCCGGGTGACCCTGGGACTGTGGGCGCTGCCTGCGCTGGCCGCGGCGCTGGCCTGGCTGCCCCAGTGGCGGTTCCGGACCACACCGGCCGGCCAGGGCGGCGGCCCAGCGGGCGGCCGGCCGCTGGTGAAGGTTTCCAGGTACGCACTCGCCTGGCAGGTCATGGCCTTCATGGGGCTGCAGAGCCTGATTTATTACTCTGCGCTCTCGTGGCTGCCGATCATGCTGAGGGACCGGGGCGCGGGAGCGGAACACGCGGGCAGCCTGCTCGCCGTGATGAACTTCGGTAACGCGGTCACCGCGCTGCTGGCGCCGTTGCTCGCCCAGCGGGCCAGGGACCAGCGGTGGCTGATCGCCGCCACGGTGACGATCAGCGCCGTGGGGCTCGCCGGGGTGTGGTTCGCGCCACTGGCCGGTGCGCTCGCCTGGACCCTGCTGCTCGGCCTCGGCCAGGGTGCCGCCCTTGGCCTGGCGATCTACTTCACCGCCGCGCGGGCGCCCGACCCGGTGACGTCCGCCTCGCTGTCGGCGTTCACCCAGGGAGCCGGGTACCTGGTGGCCACGGCCGGGCCGCTCCTGGTCGGCTTGCTGCACGCGGTGACCGGGACCTGGACCGCGGCCGTGCTGGCGATGCTGGTCGTGATCGTCTTTGAGGGCGCTCGTCGGCTGGCAGGCCGGCCGCGCCCGCACCCTGCCCGCCGCGTAGTAAGACGCTTGCCTCCGATCGTGGCACCGGGCACTCTGGATCACCAAGCGTGCTCGGCCGCCAGCCCGCCCAGAAACCCGGTCGAGAATCTCCAATTCTGCGTCGCGGCCACGATCCTCGGGCCACTGAAAACCGGGTTGGTTAGTTCTGCCTCGGTTGGAAAGACGGATCAGGGTCCTGAGAAGGCCGGGCACGAGCGGATGTGCCGGGAACTAAGGGGGACCCGATGAACGATGAGCGAATGGCTGGGGCTCACGGTGTGCGGCGGGGCGTGCCTGTGGCGGGGGCGCTCCTCGCCGTCGCGGCGCTGGTATGCGGGGGCGGCCAGGCCGTCGGCCGGGCCGCGGCGGCCACGACCGGCCGGTTCTACCAGCGGAACATGACCACCGGGGACATCTATACCGTCGCCGGGAACGGCCAGTCGAAATTCGCCGGTGATGGCGGCCCGGCGGCTGAGGCCCAGCTCTCCGCCCCTGCCGACATCGCGCTCGGCGGCCAGGGGAGCCTGATGATCGCCGATACCGGCCACAACCGGGTGCGCATGGTGGCGGCGAAGACCGGCAGGTTCTACGGGCACCCGATGACGGCCGGCGACATCTACACCATTGCCGGGAGGGGCGCGGCCGGGTTCTCCGGTGACGGCGGCCCGGCGGTGGAGGCCAAGCTGCACCGGCCCACCGGGGTCGGGCTGGACGCTGCGGGCAACGTGCTGATCAGCGACTCGTTTGGTGAGCGGATCCGGGTGGTGGCGGCGAAGACCGGCAGCTTCTACGGGCAGGCGATGACCACCGGGGACATCTACACCATCGCCGGCAACGGCACGCAGGGATTCTCCGGCGATGGCGGTTCCGCCACGGCGGCCGAGCTGAATACGCCGCTGCGGGTGACGGTGGACGCTCACGGCAACGTGGTGATCAGCGACTCGTTCAACCAGCGGATCCGGGTGCTCGCGGTCAGGTCCGGCAGCTTCTACGGGCAGGCGATGACGGCCGGGGACATCTATACCATCGCCGGGAACGGCACGGCGGGGTTCTCCGGTGACGGGGTCCCCGCGACGGCGACCGGGCTGTACAAGCCGCTGCATGTGACCGTGGATGCGGCGGGCAACCTGGTGTTCTGTGACGAGCGTGACAACCGTATCCGGGTGGTACCGGTCAAGACCGGCAGCTTCTACGGGCAGGCGATGACCGCCGGGGACATCTACACCATCGCCGGCACGGGCAAACGCGGCGTACCACCGGTGACGGCGGCCCGGCGACCCAGGCCGAGGTCGGCGAACCGGCCGGGGTGACCCTGGACGCCCTGGGCAACCTGGTGATCGCGACCAGGAACAGCGGCCGCGTCCGGGTGGTCGCGGCGAAGTCCGGCACGTACTACGGGCAGGCGATGACCGCCGGGCACATCTACGGGATCGCGGGCGGTGGCACCGGCGGCCTGGGCGACGGCGGCCCAGCCACCCGCGGGACACTCCTGCAGCCGGGGGCGGTGCTGGTCGATGCCGCGGGCAACGTGCTGATCTGCGACACCGGCGACGACCGTATCCGGGAGGTGGCCGGGCCGCCGGTGTGACGCACGCCATGAGGTGCGGCGCAGCCGGCGCCGGTAGCGTCGGGGCCAGTCATGCATTCCGACATCGCCGTGATCGCCGTTGCGGGGCTGTTCGTCGCCCTCGGCGGGTTCGTGCAGAGCGGGATCGGGCTGGGCCTCGGCCTGATCGGCGCGCCGATAGTGACGCTGCTCGCTCCTGCGCTCATGCCCGGTTCGATGCTGGTGGCCGGGGCCTGCCTGCCGGTGCTGATCCTGGCCAGGGAGGCGCTGCACACCGACTGGCCCGGGGTGTCCTGGGCGCTGGCGGGCCGGGTGGCCGGGACCGTGGGCGGGATCTGGGTGCTCGCCGTGGTGTCGCTGCGCGCCCTCGGCGTCGTGGTTGGCTGCATGGTGCTCGCCGTGGTCGCCCTGTCCGTCCGCGAGGCCGTCGTGCCCCGGAACCGGGTCACGCTGGTCACCGCCGGGGTGATCTCGGGGGTGACCGGCACCGCCACGTCCATCGGCGGGCCGCCGGTGGCACTGCTGTACCAGGACCAGGACGGCCCCCGGGTCCGGGCGACCCTGTCGGTGTTCTTCACCGTGGGAAACAGCCTCGCGCTGGCCGCCCTCGCCGTGTCCGGCCACCTGCCGAGGCGTGACGTACTCGCCGGCCTGGTGTTCATCGGGTGTGCCGCAGCGGGGTTCGCCGTGGCCGCCGGGCTGCGCCGGTTCCTCGATGCCGGGCGCACCAGGATCGCAGTCCTGGCCGCGGCCGCGGGGTCGGCGCTCATCCTGATCGTGCACAGCATCGTCGGCTGAGCTGCCCCAGGCCAGCGGGAGTTCCAGAGGGGCCCGCCGCCCCCAGGCCAGCGGGGCCAAGGCCCCGTGACGGAGGAATGGGGCCTCAGGCCAGCGGGGGGTTCCAGGGGGGTCGTCCCCCCAGACCAACAGAGCCCGATAGTTTCGCGAAACCTTTTGCCCCGTCATGGGCCCAGGTAGCTTATTGATCACCAGTAGCGTTGACGCGTCGCCACCGGGGAGGTTGCCGCATGCTCGTGGCTGGCGTGGATTCGTCGACGCAGTCCAGCAAGGTGCTGCTGTGCGAGGCGGAGGACGGCACCATCGTGGCCCAGGCCAGCGCCCCGCACCCCGCTGGCACCGAGTGCCCGCCGCAGGCCTGGTGGGAGGCGCTCACCAAGGCCGGGGACGGCCTGCTCACCCGGGCGGCCGCGGTCGGCGTGGCCGGGCAGCAGCACGGCATGGTGGTGCTCGACGAGAACGCCGAGGTGATCCGGCCCGCCCTGCTCTGGAACGACCTGCGCTCGGCCGCCGCGGCGTCCGCGCTGGTCGAAGAGCGCGGCCCGCGGTGGTGGGCGGAGCGCACCGGCAGCGTGCCGAACGCCTCGTTCACCGTGACCAAGCTCCGCTGGCTGGCCGAGCACGAGCCGGGCCACGCGGCCCGGACGCACGCGGTGATGCTGCCGCACGACTACCTGACCTGGCGGCTGCTCGCCGGGCCGCCGATGAGCAAGGAACCGGTCACCGACCGCGGCGACGCGTCAGGCACCGGGTACTTCTCGCCCGCCGACGGCGCCTGGCTGCCCGAGGTCGCGGCCGCCGTGCTGGGACATCGGGTCCGGCTGCCCCGCCTGGCCCGGCCGGCGGAGGCCGTGGGCGAGACGGACTGGGGCGCGGTGGTCTCCGCCGGCACCGGGGACAACATGGGCGCCGCGCTGGGCCTGGGCCTGGAACCGGGCGAGATCGCGGTGTCGATCGGCACCTCCGGCACGGCGTACGCGGTCACCACGGTGGCGTCCGCCGATCCCAGCGGCGCGATCGCGGGCTTCGCCGACGCGACCGGCCGTTTCCTGCCCCTGGTCTGCACCATCAACGCCTCGCTCGTGCTCGACTCGGTGGCCGGGCTGCTCGGCACCGACGCGGCCGGGCTCTCCGCACGGGCGCTGACCGCGGAACCCGGTGCGGGCGGGATCACGCTGCTGCCCTACTTCGATGGGGAACGCACCCCGGTCCGGCCCGGCGCGACCGGCACCCTGCACGGCCTGACCACCCGCAACGCCACACCGGGGAACCTGGCCAGGGCCGCCGTGGAGGCGGTGCTCGCCTCCCTGGCCGAGGTGGCCAGCCTGCTGCCCCACGGCCACGGTGTGCAGCCCGAGCGGCCCCTGCTCAGCTCCGTAATTCTCATCGGGGGCGCTGCCAGGTCCGAGGCGATCCGCGCGGCGGCCCCCGGTATCTTCGGCGCCCCAGTGGACGTGCCGGAGCCCGAGGAATACGTGGCGCTCGGCGCAGCCAGGCAGGCAGCCTGGGCGCTGGCCGGCACCCCGGACCCGCCGGCCTGGCCGCGCCACCCCGCCCAGCGCTACGAGGGCCCCGCCCACCCCGGTATCCGGGAGCGCTTCGCCGCGCTGCGGGACGCCACGGCCGCCTGGGACGGCGGGCTCCCCGGAAGCCTTGACTCCTGAACACCGCAACGTCTGGCTCGGGCCAGCCACGGGCCGTCGTTCAGCAGAAAGGAACGTCTCGCCGTGACCACAGATGCGGACCCGCAAGCGCCAGCCAGCGGCCACCCCGCAGAAAGGAACGTCTCGCCGTGACCACAGATGCGGACCCGCGGACGCCAGCCAGCGGCCATCGATCAGAAAGGAATGTGTGAGCTATGACCGCAGATGCTTACACGCCGACGCCAGCCGACAAGTTCTCCTTCGGCATCTGGACGGTGGGCTGGCAGGGGGTCGACGTATTCGGCCCGGCGGTCCGGCCGCCGATGCGCGCCGACCGTGCCGTGCGCAAGCTCGCCGAGCTTGGCGCCTACGGGGTCAACTTCCACGACAACGACGTGTTCGACTTCGACGCCAGCCCGGGGGAGCGGGACAGAAGGATCGGGGACTTCAAGCAGGCGCTGGCCGACACCGGCCTGGTGGTGACGACCGCCACCACCAACCTGTTCTCGCACCCGATGTTCAAGGAGGGCGCGTTCACCGCCAACGACCGGGACGTGCGCCGGTTCGCGCTGGCCAAGGTCATGCGCAACCTGGACCTCGCGGCCGAGCTTGGCGCCGGGGTGTACGTGTGCTGGGGCGGCCGGGAGGGCGCCGAGTCCGGGGCCAGCAAGGACGTCCGCGCCGCCCTGGACCGGTACAAGGAGGCCTTCGACATCCTCGGCGGTTACGTCCTCGACCACGGCTATGGCCTGCGGTTCGCGATCGAGCCGAAGCCGAACGAGCCGCGCGGGGACATCCTGCTGCCCACCGTGGGGCACGCGCTCGCGTTCATCAACGAACTGGAGCACTCCGAGATCGTCGGCATCAACCCCGAGATCGGGCACGAGGAGATGGCCAGCCTCAACTACGCGCACGCGATCACCCAGGCGATGTGGCACGGCAAGCTGTTCCACATCGACCTCAACGGCCAGAACGGGCCGCGTTACGACCAGGACCTGCGGTTCGGCGCGGGCAACGCGCGCGGCGCGTTCTGGGTGGTGGACGCGCTGGAGGCGGGCGGGTACGACGGGCCCGTGCACTTCGACTACAAGCCGCCGCGCACCGAGGACGACGAAGGGGTGTGGGCGTCGGCCGCCGCGTGCATGCGCAACTACCTGATCCTGCGGGACAAGGTCCGCGCGTTCCGCGCCGACCCCGAGGTCAAGACGGCACTTGCCGCGGCGCGGGTGAGCGAGCTGGCCGAGCCCACCCTCGCGCCGGGGGAGAGCTGGCGGGACGTGGCCGGCTTCACCCCGGACATCGAGGCGCTGGCCGCCCGGGGCATGGCCTTCGAGCACCTCGACCAGCTGGCCCTGGAGCACCTCTACGGAGTCCGCTAGCACGCCATAG
This sequence comes from uncultured Actinomycetes bacterium, assembly GCA_963706115.1. Taxonomy (GTDB): domain Bacteria; phylum Actinomycetota; class Actinomycetes; order Streptosporangiales; family Streptosporangiaceae; genus DASXKD01. The sequence continues at coordinate 129,226 of CAVPMG010000020.1, forward strand.
GGGCCCGCAAGCCCGGCGAGGGCGGTGCGCGCAAGCCCGGGCGGTGCGCGCAAGCCGGCGGGGCCCAGGGCGGTGCGCGCAAGCCGGCGGGGCCCAGGGCGGTGCGCGCAAGCCGGCGGGGCCCAGGGCGGTGCGCGCAAGCCGGCGGGGCCCAGGGCGGTGCGCGCAAGCCGGCGGGGCCCAGGCCCTCGCGACGAAGTCGCAAGGGCCTGCAGGCCATCGGGGGGTTCCAGGGGGGTCGTCCCCCCAGGCCAACACGGAATAATCCGTTTGCCCAGCTTGTTGTGCCCGGGCTACCGTCAAAAGGGTCCCATGACCCGCCGCCGGCGGTCTTTTCCATGCCCGTCCCCGGCACGTAACTACTAGAACGGATGACTGTCATGCCGTGGCGTGGCCTGGCCCGCCGGTTCCCCGCGCTCGGGTACCGGGATTTCCGGCTGCTCCTGGCCGACCGGGTGCTCGCGCCCGGGGCGTTCGCGTTCTCCATGGTCGGGGTGTCGTTCGCGGTCCTCAACGCGACCGGGTCCACCGCGGACCTGTCCTACGTGCTCGCCGCGCAGATCCTGCCGTCGCTGGTGTTCGCCATGGTCGGCGGGGTGTTCGCGGACCGCTTCGCGCCGCAGCGGGTGATCGTCGCGGCGAACCTGATGATCGCGGCCGGCGAGGGCGGGTTCGGCCTGCTCGTCCTGCTCGGGCACCCGCGGCTATGGCAGATGATCGCGCTGGAAACGATGACCGGCGCGGGCATGGCCATCTTCTATCCCGCCTCCCAGGCGCTGCTGCCCCGGCTGGTGCCGGACACCGTGCTGCAGGAGGCCAGCGCCATGAGCAGGCTGGCGATGAACGCGGCGCAGATGGCTGGCGCCGGGATCGCGGGCCTGTTCGTGGCCGCGACCGGGCCTGGCTGGGCGCTGCTGACCTGCGGGATAGGCATGCTCGGCACGGTGCCGCTGCTGCTGGCCATCCGGGCACCCGGCGCCGCGCGGGGCGAGCAGTCCCCCAGCGTGCTGCGGGAACTGCGCGACGGGTGGTCGGCGTTCGCCTCCCGCCGCTGGCTGTGGGCCACCACGATCCAGTACGGCGTGGTGCTCGCCGCCTGGTACGGCGCGTTCGACGTGCTGGGGCCCGTGGTCGCCAAGGAGCACCTGGGCGGTCCCGCGGCCTGGGGCCTGATCACCGCGGCCGACGCGGTGGGCCTGATCATCGGCGGCGTGATCGCCATGCGGCTCACCGTCCAGCGGCCGATCCTGTGTGTGGTGCTCGTCGGCGCGACCTGTGCGCTCACACCGCTCGCCCTGGCGTCGCTGTGGCCGCTGCCGTTGATCTGCGTCGCGGCGGTCGGCCTCGGCGTCGCCCTGGAATTCATGATGGTCCAGTGGACCGTCACCATGGCCCGGAACGTCCCGCCGGAGCTGCTGGCCCGGGTATCCGCGTACGACATCATCGGGGCGGTGGGCGCGATGCCTCTCGGCGCGCTCGTGGTCGGCCCGATCGCCGCGGCGGTCGGTGTATCCACGACCCAGTACGGCGCGGCGGCGCTGATCGTCGTCGCCTCGGGGCTCACGCTGCTCGCACCTGAGGTGCGGCACATGCGCGCGGGGCCGGCCGTCGAAGCACAGGCACCCGAGGCCGTGGCGGAGGTGCAGGCGGCGTAGCCAGCGGGGCGCCGGGGGTCGTCCCCCGGGTCGGCACGCGCGATGGGGCCTGGCGGCTTGTCGGCCAGGCGCCATCGGCGCCCCGGCGGGTTCCGGGGGGTCGCTCCCCGGGCTAGCAGCGCGCGGACATCCGGACCTTTCGTGCGATGACGGCAGGGGCGGAAATAGACTCGGCTGAAGTCCCCGCCCCTGCCCCTGGCAGCAGCGCCGGACCCGGGGGCCGACACGAGGGAGCCGTTCACGTGAGGATGCTGGAGTCCATCGCAAGCCCACGAGATCTGAAAGCGCTCACCCCTGACCAGCTCCCCGCCCTGGCCAGCGAGATCCGTGACGTCCTGATCGACACCGTGTCGCGCACCAGCGGCCACCTCGGCCCGAACCTCGGCGTGGTGGAGCTCACCATCGCGCTGCACCGGGTCTTCGAGTCGCCGTCGGACCGGATCGTCTTCGACACCGGCCACCAGTCCTACGTGCACAAGCTGCTCACCGGGCGGTACCCGGAGTTCGGCACGCTGCGGCAGCGCGGCGGGCTGTCCGGGTACCCGTCCCAGGCCGAGTCCGAGCACGACATCGTGGAGAACTCGCACGCCTCCACCAGCCTGTCCTACGCCGACGGGCTGGCCAAGGCCTACCGGCTGCGCGGCGAGCCCCGCACCGTGGTGGCGGTGGTCGGCGACGGGGCGCTCACCGGCGGCATGGCCTGGGAGGCGCTGAACAACATCGCGGTCGCCAGGGACTCGCGCCTGGTCATCGTCGTCAACGACAACGGCCGCTCCTACCAGCCGACGATCGGCGGCCTGGCCACCAACCTGGCCGCGGTCCGCGCCTCGCAGCGATACGAGCAGGTGCTGGAAATCATCAAGACCTCGCTGTCGCATGCGCCGCTGCTCGGCCCGCCGCTGTACGAGACGCTGCACGGCATCAAGAAGGGCCTCAAGGACGTACTCCAGCCCCAGGTGCTGTTCGAGGACCTCGGCATCAAATACCTCGGCCCGGTGGACGGCCACGACGAGCAGCTTGTCGAGCACCTGCTGCGCAGCGCCCGCGACTTCGGCGGCCCGGTGATCGTGCACGTCATCACGCGCAAGGGGTTCGGCTACCCGCCCGCCGAGCAGAACGAGGAAGACTGCCTGCACCAGGTGCCCGCCGCGTACTCGCCCGGGAAGAGCGCTGCCGCGGCGAAGCGCACCTGGTCCGAGGTGTTCGGCGACGAGCTTGCCGCGATCGGGGAACGGCGGCCGGACGTGGTGGCTATCACCGCGGCGATGCTGCACCCCACCGGGCTGGCCACGTTCGCGCGCGCCCATCCGGACCGCGTGTTCGACGTGGGCATCGCCGAGCAGCACGCGATGACCAGCGCCGCGGGCCTGGCGATGGGCGGGATGCACCCGGTGGTCGCGATCTACGCGACGTTCCTCAACCGCGCCTTCGACCAGCTGCTCATGGACGTTTCGCTGCACCGGCTCCCGGTGACCGTGGTGCTGGACCGCGCCGGGGTCACCGGCCCCGACGGGGCCAGCCACCACGGCATGTGGGACGGCTCGATCCTGCAGGTGGTGCCGGGGCTGCGGATCGCGGCGCCGCGCGACGCAGCCCGCGTCGCGGAACTGCTGAACGAGGCGGTGGCCGTCTCCGACGGCCCCACGGTGGTGCGCTTCCCCAGGGGCACGGTGGGCGGGGAAGCGGAGGCCGTCGGCCGGCTTGGCGGGATGGACATGCTTTACGAGCCCGTGGCCGGCGCCTCCCGCGATGTGCTCCTCGCCGGGGCGGGCCCGATGGCCGTGATGTGCGTGCAGGCCGCCGCCCGGCTGGCCGACCAGGGCATCGGCGTGACCGTCGTGGACCCGCGCTGGGTCAAGCCGGTGGACCCGGCGCTGGCCGGGGCGGCCGCGGCGCACCGGCTGGTGGTCACCGTGGAGGACAACGGCCTCGCGGGCGGGTTCGGGGACGCGGTGTGCCGCCTGCTGCGGGACGCGTGCGTGAGCACCCCCGTGCAGACCTACGGCCTGCCGCAGGAGTTCCTGACGCACGCCAAGCGCGAGGAGATCCTGGAAGAGGTCGGCCTCGTTCCGCAGCACCTCGCCCGGCGGATCACCGAGGCCGTGGCGCGGCTCACGCCGGAGCTTGCGGACCATCCGCAAGCCTGACAGTTCGGAGTTCTCACGAATGGCCACCCTGTCCGTCGCGGTCGTGGGCTCAGGCCCCGCCGGGCTCTACACCGCTGAAGCGCTCGTCAAGCAGGCGGCCGCGCTGGATCCGCCGTGCCAGGTCGCTGTCGACGTGCTCGACCGGCTGCCGACCCCCTACGGCCTGGTCCGTTACGGTGTCGCCCCGGACCACCCGTCGATCAAGTCCATCGCCGAGTACCTGCGGGGCGTGCTTGAACGCGACGACGTGCGCTTCCTCGGCGGGGTGCGGCTCGGCAGTGACGTCACCAGGGAGGACCTGCTCGGCTGCTATGACGCGGTGGTCTACGCGACCGGGGCGATGCGCGACCGGCGGATGGGCATCGAGGGCGAGGACCTGCCCGGCAGCTACGCCGCGACCGACTTCGTGAACTGGTACTGCGGCCACCCGGACACCGACTCAGGCTCGTTCAGCCTGGACGCCGAGTCGGTCGCCGTGGTCGGTGTGGGGAACGTCGCGGTGGACGTGGCCCGGATCCTTATCCGTGACCCGGAAGAACTGCGCCCCACCGACGTGCCCCAGCCGGTGCTGGAGACGCTGATGGCCAGCAAGGTCCGTGAGGTCCACGTGATCGGCCGGCGTGGGTCCGCCCAGGCCAAGTTCACCACCAAGGAACTGCGCGAACTCGGGGAACTCGCCGGTGTCGACATCGTCGTCGGCGCCGGCGAGGCCGACCCCGGCGCCTTCGACGCCACCGGCGGCAGCGCGACGCTGGCCGAGTCCGACCGCCGGGTGCGCGGCAACCTCGCGGTGATCGGCGACTGGGCGGCCCGGGCGCCCGCCGGGTACGCGCGCCGGCTGGTGGTGCGGTTCTGGCTGCGGCCGGTCCGGGTGGAGGGCACCGATCATGTCACCGGGCTGACCGTCGAGCGCACCAGGATCGACGAGAGCGGGACTCTGACCGGCACCGGGGAGCTGGAGACGATCCCGGCGCAGATGGTGCTGCGCAGCGTGGGATACCAGAGCGTGCCGCTGCCGGGCGTGCCGTTCGACGAACGCAGCCACACGGTGCCGAACGCCGAGGGCCGGGTGCTCGGGCCCGACGGGAACCCGCTGCCGCGGGAGTACGTGGCCGGATGGCTCAAGCGCGGCCCCACCGGGGTCATCGGCACCAACAAGTCCGATGCGGCACAGACCGTCCGCGGCCTGCTGGCCGACCTGTGCCCGGGCGGCGTGCGGGCCGGTGACCCGGCGGACCCCGGGGCGCTGGCGGCCCTGCTGGCCGGCCGTGCGGTGGCGCCGGTGAGCTACACCGACTGGCTCAAGGTGGAGCGGGCCGAGGCGGAACTTGCCGCGTCGCTGGGCCGCGGGCCGCGGGTGAAGCTGGCCAGCCGCGAGGACATCGACGCACGCTGCCGCGCCGAGTAGTGCTGGCCCGGGGGAGCGACCCCCTGGAACCCCCGGTGGCCTGCGGCCCGGTTCCTTCGTCACCGGGCCGTGGCCGTATTGGTCTTGGGGGAGCGACCCCCTGGAACCCCCCGGTGGCCCGCGGCCCGGTTCCTTCGTCGCCGGGCCGTGGCCATGCCGGCTTGTGGAGGCAACGTCCCGGTGGCCTGCGGTTCCTCCGGCTTCGTCGTGGGCGTTGCCCTGATTCGCGGCTCACCCGGGCGGGTGAGTCGTAAATAGCTTTTGCGCCGTAGGCTGTGCGCATGGCGGACAGAGTGCGCGAACCGCTCGTGCTCAGCACTGGCGAGCGAGACCGGCTGACGGAATGGGCGGCGCAGGTCAACGGGCGGCAAGCCATGCGCGCCGCGATCGTCCTGGCCTGCGCGGACGGCCAGCCGGACACACAGATCGCCACCAAGGCCCAGATCTCCCGGGCCACCGTCGCCAAATGGCGGGCACGGTTCGCGGCGGACCGGCTGGCCGGGCTGCAGGACATGCCCCGGCCGGGCACCCCACGGAAGATCACCGACGCGCAGGTCCGCGATGTGCTCGCCCGGACGCTGAGCGAGCCGCCGCCACCTGGACGCCGCCACTGGACCACCCGGACCATGGCGGCAGCGTCCGGGCTGAGCCAGTCGGCGGTCAGCCGGATCTGGCGCTCGGCCGGATTGGATCCCGCACGTTGTACGACCGGGGCCACTGGGGACAATGAAGGCGTGGACATGGAACAGGACGGGATGCGGCAGAGCGGGCAAATCAGCTCGGTCGCGACGGCGCCCGGTAGCGCGGCAGGCACGGAGCCACAGGAACTTCCAGCCGGGCGGTTCCTCGATCGTGAGGAGAGCTGGCTCCGCTTCAACCAGCGGGTACTCGAACTCGCCGAGGACGACCGCGTGCCGCTGCTCGAACGCGTGCGGTTCCTGTCCATCTTCGCCAGCAACCTGGATGAATTTTTCATGGTCCGGGTTGCTGGGCGGATCCGCCGGATGGCCACCGGGCTGCCGGTGGAAGGGGCCAGCGGGCTGGCGCCCGGGCAGATCCTCGCCAACACCCTGGAAACCGCCCGAGAGCTGAGCATCCGGCACGCCGAATGCTTCGGCAACGCGGTCCAGCCCGCCCTGGCCGACCAGGGCATCGAGATCCTGCGCTGGAAGGAACTGTCCGCCGCCGAGCAGGAGGACCTGCACCGGCTGTTCCGCGAGCGGATCTACCCGGTGCTGACACCGCTGCTCGTGGACCCGGCCCACCCCTTCCCCTATATCTCCGGCCTGTCGCTGAGCCTGGCCGTGATGATCGCCGACGCCCGCACCGGCGCGACCATGTTCGCAAGGGTCAAGGTGCCGCCACTGCTGCCACGGTTCCTCACCGTGGCCAAGCACAGGTTCGTGCCGCTGGAAGACGTGATCGCCGCGCACCTCACCGAGCTGTTCGCAGGCCTGGACATCCTGGAGCACCATGTGTTCCGGGTCACCCGCACCCGTGACCTCGAAGTGGACGAGGACGTCACCGAGGACTTGATGCAGTCCTTGGAGCGGGAACTGCAAAAGCGCCGCTTCGAGCCCGCGGTCCGGCTGGAGGTGGAGGACTCCATCTCCAGCGACGTGCTCGACAAGCTGGTCACCGAACTGGGGATCGACCACCGCGCGGTCTACCACCTGCCCGGGCCGCTCGACCTGTCCGGCCTGAGCGTGATCGCCGACCTGGACCTGCCCAAGCAGAAATACCCGGCGTTCGTCCCCTCCGAGTCGGCCCTGCCGCAGGACATCGACATCTTCACCACCCTCGCCCGTCAGGATGTCCTGGTCCACCACCCCTACGACTCGTTCACCACCAGCGTGGAACGGCTGATCGAGGCGGCCGCCGCCGACCCCGGGGTGCTTGCCATCAAGCAGACCCTGTACCGGACCAGCGACACCTCCCCGATCGTGGACGCGCTCATCGACGCGGCCGAGGCCGGCAAGCAGGTGGTGGTGGTCGTGGAACTCAAGGCGCGCTTCGACGAGCGCGCCAACATCATCTGGGCCCGCAAACTGGAGGAAGCCGGCTGCCACGTGGTCTACGGGATCGTCGGCCTGAAGACCCACTGCAAGATGGCTCTGGTGGTCCGCGAGGAACCCGACGGCTCGCTGCGCCGCTACTGCCATATCGGCACCGGCAACTACCACCCGACGACCGCCCGGCTCTACGAGGACTTCGGCCTCCTGACCGCCGAGCGCACCGTCGGCGAGGACGCCACCGACCTGTTCAACCACCTCACCGGGTACAGCCGCCAGAGCGCCTACCGCCGGTTCCTGGTCGCCCCGGCCGCGCTGCGGGCGGGCCTGCTCGAGCGGATCGAACAACAGCAGGCCAGGCACGTCCGCGGTGAGCGGGCCCGGATCCAGCTCAAGTGCAACTCGATCATCGACGAGGCGGTCATCGACGCGCTGTACCGCGCCTCGGCCGCAGGGGTGCCGGTGGACCTGTGGGTGCGGGGCATCTGCGGGCTCCGGCCGCAGGTCCCCGGGATGTCGGAGACGATCAGGGTCCGCAGCGTGCTCGGCCGGTTCCTTGAGCACTCGCGCATCTACGCGTTCGGCCATGGCGACGACCCCGACAGCGAGGTATGGATCGGCTCCGCCGACCTGATGCACCGTAACCTCGACCGCCGGGTCGAAGCACTGGTGCGCGTGAAAGACCCGGCACAGCAGTCCGAACTGCGGGCGCTGATCGATCTGGCCATGGACGAGGGCACGGCGTCCTGGTGGCTGGACAGGGATGGCACCTGGACCAGGCATCACCTGGCTGCCGACGGAAACTCGCTCCGAGATCTGCAACAGCAGCTGATCGCCAACCGGCGCACCCGGACAGCCGATGGCTGACGCCGCGACCGGCGTGATCCATGCCGCGGGCGCGGTGTTGTGGCGAGTGCGGGCGGGAAGCATCGAGACCGCCCTGGTGCACCGGCCCCGCTACGACGACTGGAGCTTCCCCAAGGGCAAGAGCGAGCCGGGCGAGCATGTGCTGCTGACTGCGGTCCGGGAGGTCGAAGAGGAGACCGGCGTGCGGGCCGCCCTCGGCCGCAGGCTCGCCACCCAGGCCTATCCCGTGGAAGGCCAGCCCAAGCAGGTCGAGTACTGGGCCGCGCGGCCCGTCTCGGCGGAACCGTTCGCCCCGGGGGACGAGGTGGACGGCCTCGCCTGGCTGCCGTTGCCCGCGGCCAGAGAACGGCTGAGCTACCCGCGGGACCTCTCGGTGCTCGACAGCTTCACCGCTGGCCCGGCCGACACCGCACCGGTGATCCTGCTCAGGCACGCCGCCGCGGTCCCCAAAAAGGTGTGGCGGGAGGCTGGCCACGACGATCTGGCCCGCCCGCTGTCTGATCTGGGCCAGGAGCAGGCCAGGGCGCTGAGCGAACTGCTGAGCACGTTCGCCCCCGCCCGGGTGATCAGTTCGGCCGCGCGGCGCTGCCAGGAAACCGTCACCCCCTACGCCGAGAAGGCAGGGTTCGCGGTGACGCGCGAGCCCGCGTTCACCGTGGACAGCAGGGCCAAAGACCACGGCGGGGATGACTGGACGCCCACCCGCGACGCGCGGCTGCGGATCGCCGAGGTAGTGCGCTCCCGCCGGCCCGTGATCATCTGCGCGCACCGCCAGAACCTGTCCTGGATGCTGGCGGAGGCCTGCGAGATAGCCGGTGCGCCGGTACCGGACGGGCCGCCGCTGCAGCGCGGCGCCTTCTGGGTGCTGCAATTCGGCGGGGGACGGCTGATGTCAGCCGAGCAGCATCAGGTGGAGGCCGACCCTGTCGGCTGAGCCTGGCGGGCGCCGCTGAGCCTCGCCGGCAGGCCCGCCGCATCCCAGTCCAGCGTCGCCGGGATCGCGCCCTCGAACACCAGCAGCCATTGCTTCACGTCGGTACCGGTGCCGCCGCTGTACCCGCCGAGCCCGGTGCCCGCCACCACCCGGTGGCACGGCACGATGAGTGCGACGGGGTTGGACGCCATGATCTGGCCCACCACCCTGGCCGGTGGCACGAAGTTGCCCGGCTCGGCGGTGGCTTCCAGGCCGGCCCTGGCAGCCAGGCCGCCGTAGGTGATGGTCTGCCCGAAGCCCACCGTCTTGTGCAGGACCGACAGCACGGTGCGCCGGGACCCCTGTGCGGAGCCCAGGTCCACCGGCACGCTGAACGTCTTCAGCCGGCCGCCGAAGTACTCGGTGAGTTCTTCGATGGCGGCCTCCAGCAGCACGTCCGCCCGCGTGCCCAGCCTCGGGACGGGCCCGTCAGGCGGACCGTAGCTGACCCGGGCCACCCCGGCGTCGGTGCAGGCCACGGAGACCTGGCCCACGGGAGTATCCAGGCAGCCCCAACCGAGTTCTGTCACGTGTCTCATTCTGCCTGGAGGGTCTGACAGTGTTAGCCCAGGGGAGCGACCCCCTGGAACCCCCGGTGGCCTACGGCCCGGTTCCTTCGTCACCGGGCCGTGGCCCTGGTGGCTTAGGCGGGAGGTTGCTCTGGTCCCGGTCCTGCCGTCCGGCTTACCTGTCCGCAGCCCGGGCTTCCGTCACTGGGCTGTGGCCCTGGTGGCTTGGGCGGGAGGTTGCTCTGGTCCCGGTCCTGCCGTCCGGCTCAGCTGTCGGCGGCCTGCGCCTCGCCTGCAGGTTCTGGGGACTCGTCGGTTTCCGCTTTCTCCGCGAGGCGGGTCAGGGCGCGGCTGATTGGCAGCGCGGTCAGCGCGACCTGCCATGGGCGCGCACCGTGCGCCGCCAGGTCGGCGGCCACCTCGTCCGGGCCGCCCGGGTCGGGGGGCTGCCAGGCGAGCCGCCGGACCACGTCCGGCGGGAGCAGGTTCTCCGCGGGCAGCGTGTGCTCGTCCGCCAGCGCGGCCACCACCGTCCGCACCGCAGCCAGCCGCTGCGCCGCGACCGGGTCCCGCTCGTGCCAGCGGTGGGTCGGCGGCGGCCCGTCCAGCGGCGGCATTGCCGGGCCGGGCAGTTCGGTGTCGGCCTGACCGCGGACCCGCTGGACCGCGCGCAGCCACGCCGAGGCGTGCCTGCGCGCACCCCGGCCCTGGAACCCCGGCAGATCGGTGAGATCGGACTGGGAGCCGGGCAGCAACCTGGCGGCCTCGACGATGGCGGTGTCGGGGAGCACGCGGCCCGGAGACAGGTCGCGCCGCCTGGCGATCTTGTCGCGTTCCTGCCACAACTCCCGGACGATCGCCAGGCCCCGGCGGGTGTGGACCCGGTGAATGCCCGAGGTGCGCCGCCATGGGTCGGGGCGCGGGCCGGGTGGCTTGGCGGCCAGCACGGCGGCGAACTCCTGCTCCGCCCATTCGGCCTTGCCCTGGGCCACCAGTTGCGCCGCCAGCGCGTCGCGCAGCTCCACCAGAAGTTCCACGTCCAGGGCCGCGTAGCGGAGCAGCTCGCCCGGCAGCGGGCGGACCGACCAGTCGGCCGCCGCATGGCCCTTTTCCAGGGTCCAGCCGAGCACCGACTCCACCAGCGCGCCAAGGCCGACGCGCGGGAAGCCGAGCAGCCGCCCGGCCAGTTCGGTGTCGAACAGGGCCCGCGGGCGGAACCCGAGTTCGGCCAGGCACGGCAGGTCCTGGGACGCGGCATGAAGCACCACCTCGGTGTCGGCCAGTGCCTCGTCAAGCCCGGTGAGATTCGGGCAGGCCATCGGATCGATCAGCATGGTGCCAGCGCCGTCGCGCCGCAACTGCACGAGGAAGGCGCGATGCCCATAACGGAACCCGGAGGCGCGCTCGGCGTCCACGGCGACCGGCCCGTGCCCGGCGGCCAGCGCGGCCACGGCACGGTCCAGGTCGGGGACCGAGGCCACCAGCCTCGCGGGCCCGTCCCTTGGCTCGAGCAGCGGAACCGGGCCGGCGGTTTGTGACGCGGCAACCTCCGGCGCCGCCCCGTCGGGGGATTGAGCGCCGTCCGGGGAGGGCGACCCGTCCGGGCGCGCGGCACCGCCTGCCGCCCCCGGCCCGCCCCCGCGTGCTCGCGTGCCGTCCGTCATGGGCTCCGCCGCCGGGTGGCCGGGCGCAGCGCGCTGACCCCCGCAGCCAGCGGCGCCAGCCCCGCCGCGGCACACATCGTCCCGCACCACGCGGCCATATGCCCGGCCAGGCCGCCATCCACGCCGTCCTCCGGGGGCGGCCCGGACGCCTCGGTGCCGAGCGGCGACCAGGAGGCGCGCAGCTCAAAGCCGGTGGCGCGGGGCTCGGCCCGTTTCGCGCCGAAACCCTCGGTGACCACCCGGGTCACCGTGCCGCTCGGCTCGGCGTAGCCCGCCGTGCGGGCGTCCAGCGCCTCGGTCAGCCAGGACCAGGCGACCTCACCAACCATGGGATCCTCGGCGATCTCCGGTTCCAGTTCGGCGCGGATGTACACGATGACCCGCAGCGGGCCGGCCCAGCCGCGCTGCCCGGCGGGATCGTAGAGCAGCACGAACCGGCCTGTGGCGACCTCGGCCCCGTCCACCCGGACGGCCGCGCCGATGGCGGTCGCAAAGGGCGCAAGCGTCCGCGGCGCGGGCACCTCTTCAAAGCACAATTCGGGCCGGATCTGGCGCACTTGATCCTGGCACGAGCGCAACCCGGCGACCGCCGCGGTGAATGTGGCGGACTCCTCCTCGCTCGGTACCGTGCCCCTGCCGACCTGCCTCATAGTCCGAGCGTACGCCGTGACTGCGTGCGCCTCATGCCACCCGGCCGGCCACGTCCGCCAGTGCCGCCGGCCTGAACGGCTGCGGCAGCACCAGGACGGGCATGGCGGCGCCGCACTCAGTACAGGACCATTCGGGGCACATCCCGTCGGGCGCGTCCGGGCAGCTACCCGGAATCGCGTGCGGCTGCTCGAACAGCTGCTCCCCGCCACAGTCCTGGCAGGGCCGGAATATCGGGCCCATGATGGTGACCTCCTCCACCGCCGGGGGCGCGCCGCGGCGTAGCGGCGGATACCCAGAACCCGGCAGCTTCGATGGTGGCACGCGCTGCCGTCAGGATGCGGGACCTCACCCGGCGTGTTGGAGGTGTTAGCCGGGGGTCGCCCCCCTGGGCCAACACCGTATGATCCACCTCGTGACAGGCGCCCCCGACGAATCGCTGTTTTTGCGTGCCTGCCGGCGTGAGCCGGTGCCGGCCACTCCGGTCTGGTTCATGCGCCAGGCGGGCCGGTCGCTGCCGGAGTACCGGGCGGTCAGGGACCGCTTCAGCATGATGGCGGCGTGCACCACGGCGGACGTGATCGCCGAGCTTACGCTGCAGCCGCTGCGCCGGTTCGCGGTCGATGCGGCGATTCTGTTCAGCGACATCGTGGTACCGCTACGGGCGGTGGGCCTGGACATCGACATCAAGCCAGGGGTGGGCCCGGTAACCGGCCAGCCGTTCCGCTCCGACGCTGACGTGGCCAGGCTCCGCATCCTGGAGCCTGGCGATGTGCCCTTCATCACCGACGCGGTCACCATGCTGGTGGCCGAACTGCGCGGCACCCCCCTGATCGGATTCGCCGGAGCGCCGTTCACCCTGGCGTCCTACCTGATCGAGGGTGGCCCGTCCAAGAACCACGAGCGCACCAGGGCCCTGATGTACGGCAACCCGGCGATGTGGCACGCCTTGCTCGCCCGGCTGGCCGACATCACCATCGCCTTCCTGCGGGTGCAAGTGGAGGCGGGGGCCGCCGCGGTGCAGTTGTTCGACTCCTGGGTGGGTGTGCTCAGCCCGGACGACTACGCCTCGGCCGTGCTGCCGCACAGCAAGCGCATCCTCGACGCCCTGGACGGCCTGGGCGTGCCGCGAATCCACTTCGGCGTCGGCACCGGCGAACTGCTGCGCCTGATGGGTGAGGCAGGTGCCGACGTGATCGGGGTGGACTGGCGGGTCGGCCTGGACGAGGCGGCACGCCGGGTGGACGCGGGCAAGGCTCTGCAGGGCAACCTGGATCCCGCTCTGCTGCTTGCACCGTGGCCGGTGCTTGAACAGCGGGTGCGGCAGGTGCTCTACCAGGGCCGGGTGGCTGAGGGCCACGTGTTCAACCTCGGCCACGGCGTGCTGCCGCAGACCGATCCCGACGTGCTGGCACGGGTCACCGACCTGGTACACGAGGCGTCGGCCCGGGCGGTCACGTCCTGACGCGCCGGCGGGATCAGTCCGCCGGGCGCGCGCTGGCGGACCGGCGTCGGCCCAGCCAGCGGCGGGTGGCGACGGCGGCCCACGCTGCCAGGCCGAGAGGGATGGCGAACGGCAGCACGGCTCCGGCGAGGGTGAGGAGCGCGGCCACCACCACGCGCAGGCCTCGCCAGCCTGCGGCGAGGCCGCCGAGGAATCCGGCCACGCCCTGGTGCGGTTGGCTGCCCGCGCGGGCCGGGGGCGGCCCGGTGACCGTCATCGAGATGGTCGCGTAGCTCGTCTCGCGGGCCAGCGCGCGCTGCTGCGACTGGAGCGCCTCGAGGCTGGCCTCCTCCTGGTTGATCTGCTCCTGGACGGTGAGCAGGCCGCCCACGGTCCCGGCACGGGTGAGCAGCTTGCGCAACTGGGCGATCGCGGCCTGCGCCGAGGCCACCCGGCTGTTCACGTCGGCTACCGTGCCGGTGACATCCTGCGCCTGCTGGGTCTCGGACCGCTTGGTGCCAAGGGCGCCGAGGGCGCCGAGGGTGGACTGGTAGTCGGCGGCCGGGACCTTGAACTGGATGCTGACCATCGCCTTTTTGTGCCGGGACTGAGTCATGGTGGCATGCTCACCGGACACGTAGCCGCCCGCCGCCTGGGCAAGCTGGGTCGCCTTGGCCACCGTGGCCTGGATATCCGTGGCACGCAGGCTCAGCGTGGCGGTGAAGATGACCGCCTGCCCGCCGGATACCGGCACCGCGGTCAGCCCCGCGCTCGCACCCGATCCCGTGGCAGCGCTCGCGCTCGTGCCGCCGGACACGGCCGGCGCATGGGCGGGCAGGGCAGCGGGTACCGCGCCATTGCCCACCGCGGCGCCGTTCACCGAGGAACCACCCGACGAGCCGCCCGAGGAGCAGCCAGCGGCCAGCAGACAGGCGCCGACGGTGAGCAGGAGCGTCCAGGCGGCGGCACGGCGCGGGCGCGGCAGGGGAGCGGTCAAACGGGACACTGGCGCAGTCATGCCGATGTGACGCCAGCGTTGGCATGCTGGTTCCCACGGCTAAGTCACGACTTGGCAACTGTGCTGGTCTGGGGGAGCGACCCCCCTGGAACCCCCCGATGGCCTGCGGCCCGGTTCCTTCGTCACCGGGCCGTGGCCGTGTTAGCCCTGGGGGGCGACCCCCTGGAACCCCGCTGGCCTAAGGCCCCGCTCCTTCGTCGCGCGGCCTTGGCCCTGGTGGCTGGGGAGTGGTGGCCTGCGTGTTCTCCGGTGGCTGCGGCGCCTCTGTTGGCTTTGGGGACCTTGGAACCTCGGTAGCTGGCGCTGCCGCTCCAGGTAAGCGCCTCCGGGTTGCGGTTAGTCTGCGGCTTTCTTGCCGTCGGGTGGGGTGAGGGCGCGGAGCATGCAGACGCGGGCTGCGGAGTTCCCGCCCTGGTCGGCGTTGCGAGCCGCCAGTTCAGGGGTGACTTCGCTCTCCGCCAGCTCGCGGAAGCCGAGGCGCTCATAGTACGGCGCGTTCCAGGGCACCCCGCGAAAAGTGATCAAGGTCATGCCCGGCATGTCCTGGTCAGCCGCCCAGTCGGCGACATAGTCAAGCAGCATGGCCCCGATCCGCTGCCCCGCGTGCGCCGGATGCACGCTGACCTGCTCGATGTGCGCGCAACCGTCGACCACGTCGAAGACGACGAAGCCAACCGGCTCGTCATGCTCGTCGGCCGCCACCCAGGCCCGCCCCGCCCGGCGGTAGCCGGACAGGGACTCAGGCGGGAGCGGAAACGTATCCGCGGCCGCAGGCATCCCGATGTCGCGGAACGCATTGCCAGCGGCAAGCTGGATCGCCTGAAGCCGGCCGACGTCCTCGGGCCTGGCCTGCCGCACCGTCATCGCACCAGGGTCCGAGGCCATGGCACAGAAGTATGGCAGTAATGACCCAAAACCCATCAAGGGGTCGCAGGCTGAAAAATCGCTGAGAACGGCTCTGTTTTATCAGTAGCCACAGGAGTGCCCGGTATCGCAGTGGCAGGAGGGACGGATGCGCCGTCAGTGCCCGGCCGCCCCTGGTCGCTCCGGTCCGCGAGCCTCTGTCAGGGTAGAGCGGTGAGCAATCCCGAGCGGAGGCACGTCGTGGTCATCGGCGGTGGTATCGCCGGACTGGCCGCCGCATTCTTCCTGCGCGAGATCCCATGCCGGGTCACCGTGCTCGAAGGCTCACCCCGGCTCGGTGGCAAGCTCAGCGTCAGTGAGATCGCCGGGGTCATGGTGGATGAGGGCGCTGAGGCGCTGCTCGCCCGCCGTCCCGAGGGCACCGGGCTGGTCGCCGCGGCGGGCCTCGAAGGCCAGCTGACCTGGCCCGGCACCACAGCAGCGCGGATCTGGAGCCGGGGCCGGATGTGCCCGCTGCCTCGCCGTCAGGTGCTGGGCGTGCCCGCCGACCTGGCCGAACTGGCCGGCACGGGCCTGCTGTCCAGCGATGGCATGGCCAGGGCGCGGCAGGATGTCGGCCTTCCGGCCACCGCCCGGGACGGTGATGTGCCGGTGGCCACGTTCGTGGCGGCCCGGTTCGGCCACGAGGTGGTGGACCGCCTGGTGGATCCGCTTCTCGCCGGGGTCTACGCCGGCCGGTCGGAGGAACTGTCCTTCGAAGCCACCCTGCCCGCCG
Organism: uncultured Actinomycetes bacterium; assembly: GCA_963706115.1. Classification (GTDB taxonomy): domain Bacteria; phylum Actinomycetota; class Actinomycetes; order Streptosporangiales; family Streptosporangiaceae; genus DASXKD01. Next base: position 145,210 of record CAVPMG010000020.1, read on the forward strand.
TCGCGGCCGAGTCGCGCAAGCACGCCTCCCTCACCGAAGCGGCCAATGCGCTGCTAGCCCGGGGGGGCACAGTGCCTCCCGGAGGACACCCCCGGACCCCCGATGGCCCTGGAACCTCCCGATGGCCTGGCGGTACCCGCGACTCCGTCGCGGGTACCGCGGCGCTGCCGGATGCGGCCGGCCCGAGATCCCCCGATCCCGTGCCCGTGTTCACCACCCTCGCCGGCGGCCTCGGGACGCTGCCCGCCGCGGTGGCCGCCGCCTCCGGCGCCTCCGTCCGCACCGGCGCGATGGTGCGCGGGCTGGACCGCACGGCGAGCGGCTGGCGGCTGACCATCGGGTCCAGGCACGACGAGGAGTACCTGACGGCCGATGCGGTCATCCTTGCCGTCCCGGCCAGCCCCGCTGCGCGGCTGCTGGGCGGCGTACCAGGAGCATCCGCCGCGGTGACGGCGCTGCAGGAGATCCGCTACGCCAGCATGGCGATCGTCACCCTGGCCTACCAGGCCGTGGCGTTTGCCCGCCCACTCGAGGGCAGCGGCTATCTCGTGCCCGCCGCGGACGGCCGCCCGGTCAAGGCGGTGACGTTCTCCACCGTCAAATGGCCGCACCTGCGCGACCCGGATGCGGGGCTGCACATCGTCCGCTGCTCACTGGGACGGATCGGCGAGGAATCCCTGCTGCAGTCCGGTGACGCCGAACTCGCCCGCCTCGCCGCCGAAGACCTCGCCGCGGCCACCGGCGCCCAGCAGGCGCCGGTAGCCGCCAGGGTGACCAGGTGGGGCGGAGGGCTGCCGCAATACACAGTGGGCCACCTGGACCGGGTGGCACGGATCCGGTCCGCTGTCGCGGGCCAGCCAGGACTCGCGGTGTGCGGCGCCGCCTATGACGGAATCGGCATTCCAGCGTGCGTGGCCACCGCGCAGGCCGCGGCCGGCCAGATCGCGGCGCACCTGCGCAATGACCGACAATGGGAACGTGGCTAGCACTGAGAAGAAAGCGCCCGCCCGCCCGCGGGCCCGCGACCTCAACGAGCAGATCCGCTACACCATGTGGTCGGTGTTCCGGGTCAGCGACCGGCCCGCGCTGCAGGCGGCCGCCGGTGGCCCGGAGGGCCTCGTATCTGAGCTTGAGGAGTTCGCTGACCAGGCCGCGGGCAAGGACGTGGTCACCCGCGGCTGCTACGACGTGCAAGGGCTGCGGGCCGACGCGGACTACATGTTCTGGTGGACCGCCCCATCCGCGGACGACCTGCAAGAGGTGTACGCCCGGTTCCGGCGCACCGGGCTCGGCCGGGCCAGCGAACCGGTCTGGTCGGTGATGGCGCTGCACCGGCCGGCCGAGTTCAACAAGGGCCACATTCCCGCGTTCCTGGCCGGGGAGGAGCCGCGCGCCTACGCGTGCGTGTACCCGTTCGTCCGCTCCTACGAGTGGTACCTGCTTGACCCGGGCGAGCGCCGGGAGATGCTGGCCGAACACGGCATGATGGCCCGCGAGTACCCCGACGTCCGCGCGAACACCGTCGCTTGCTTCGCGCTGAACGACTACGAGTGGATGCTGTGCTTCGAGGCCGACGAACTGCACCGGATCGTGGACTTGATGCGTCATCTGCGGGGCGCCCGGGCGCGGCTGCACACTCGTGAGGAGATCCCGTTCTACACCGGGCGCCGCAAACCGCCCAGGGAACTGATCGCGGCACTGTACTAGCTGCTAGCCCGGGGGAGCGACCCTGCTAGCCCGGGGGAGCGACCCCCCGGAACCCCCCGATGGCCTGCGGCCCCTGCGACTTCGTCGCGGGGGCCTTGGCCCTGGTGGCCCGGGTAGCGGCTGGGCGGGTTACCCGTCTTTGGCTGGCTCCAGGGTGAGTGAGATTGAGTTGATGCACCAGCGCTGGTCGGTCGGGATGGGGTAGCCCTCGCCCTCGAACACGTGGCCAAGGTGGGAGTCGCAGCGCGCGCACCTGACCTCGGTGCGGACCATGCCCAGCGAGCGGTCCTCGATCAGCACGACAGCGTCGTCGCTGGATGGCTGGTAGAAGCTCGGCCACCCGCAGTGTGACTCGAATTTCTCCGCGGAGCGGAACAGTTCCGCACCACACGCACGGCACCGGTACACGCCCTCGGCCTTGGTGCTGGTGTACTCACCGGTCCATGGCGCCTCGGTGCCCGCCTCCCGGAGTACTTGGTACTCATCCGGGGTAAGCATTTCGCGCCACTGCGCCTCGGTTCGCTGGACCTTGTCCATGTGGCCGAGACTACCTCGCCGGGTAACCGATACCGTGGGAGACGACAGACACCGCGGAGGGCCTCATGGAGTGGCTTAACGAGCCCGCCAGCTGGCAGCGGACGGGTGATGTGCTCACGGTGAGTGTCGATCCAAGCACGGATTTCTGGCGCGAGACCGGTTACGGCTACATCAGGGACAGCGGTCATGTCTACGGCGAGGTGCTCGCCGGGGACCTCGATGTATCCGTCCGGATGCGCTGCACGCTCGGGACTCAGTACGACCAAGCGGGCGTCATGCTGCGGGCCGACGAGCGCACCTGGCTGAAGACCGGCGTGGAGTTCTTCGAGGGCCGAGCCAGGCTGAGCACCGTGCTGACGCTCGGCCGGTCCAGCTGGATGGTGACCGACCTGCCGGAAGGCACCGACGAGATCGTGCTGCGGGTGTCCCGCCGCGGGGACGCCGTCGAGGTCAGGTACGTGATCGAGGACGGCGCCGCGGAACTCGCCGCGCTGGTGTACATGCCGCCGGGCCGTGAGGTGCTTGCCGGGGTCATGGCCGCCGCGCCGGAGGGCCCCGGGTTCCGGGTCACCTTCCACGACCTGCGCATCACCGAGCCGGATTGGTCGCCCGCGGCCGGGCGCGACCCCTCTTGGTCCGATGACCGGGCCGGATGGGCCGGTGACCAGCAACCGGAATGGAGCGCCGCAGACGGCGAGCCCGGCTGGGCGGCGCCCGAGACCGGCGAGGATGCCCCCTCCTGGCCCGCCACGGCCGAGGAGGAGACACCCGCATGGCCGGTGCCCGCGGTCGCGGCTGAGGAACCACAGTGGCAGGCTCCCCCGGCCGGGGATGATGACCCGCAGTGGCCGGTTCCGCCGGCCCACGAGGATGATCCCGGCTGGCGTGCCCCGGCGGTCGGAGAGGAAGACCCGGGCTGGGCGGAATCCGGGGACGACGAGGCCGGCTGGGTGGCATCGCTGGCCGCCGACGGGGACGATGAGCCCGGCTGGGCGGCCGCCCCTGCCGCGGCCGAGGTCAGTGACGCTGAACGCGATGGCCTGGACGAGCCCGCCATCGTGGATTCCACTGAGCCTGCGGCGCATGAGCCTGCCGAGGCCGGGCCTGCCGAGGCCGGGTCCGCCGAGGCCGGGTCCGACAGGGCCGAGTCCGACGAGGCCGGTCCGGCCGGGGCTGGGCCGATCGCGGCGGCACTCGCCGGGCCAGAGACCGAGCGCTCCGATCCCGCGGAGCCCGAGGCGGCGGGGGACGAGCCGGAAGATCCGGGCACGGTCGCGGCACACCCCGCGACGGCGGCTCCCGAGGCGGAGGAGCCCGCAGCGGAGCAGCCCGGAACCGGGGAACCTAAGGACAAGAACGGCGACGGCGAGCCGTGGTCGCCCGCGCCGCTCGCCAGCCATCTGGACCGGGCCAAGCCTGCCACCGGTGACGCACCGGCCGAGGACCCGGCCGAGGACTGGGAGCGGCTGGCCGCAGGAGCCCAGGCCGCTACCCGGGCACAGGGCGGCGGGGCCGAGGCCGCGAGGTGGCGCGCGCAGACGGACGCCGACGTGGCCAACGAGTGGCCCGGCCCGCCGCTGCGTAGCGCGATGCGGAACGGGCTGCTGGGCACCGATGCCGGGCCCAGGCCGGCCGCGGACCGGTCCCTGGACGACGCGCAGACCGACCCGGGGCTGCCCAGGCCGCGCCCGGCCACGCAGGAGCCCGGCCTGACGGCGGCCGACCTGCCCGTGCTGCCCGAGGATGGCGACACAGGGGCCGGCGAGAACAGCGCCGCCGTACCGCCTGAGGCCGACGGCGCCGGGCCGGACGAGACCAGCCCCGCCGCGCCGACCATGCCGGATCCGCCGGAACCCGCGCAGTCGGCCAGAGAGGCCCGCCGCGCCAGGTCCCGGCGGGCCGCCGCAGACGTGCCCGCGGAACCCGACGCGGCCGACGAATGGATCAGCCTGCTCACCGCCGACCCCGTCGACGAGTAACCGCCCGGCCAGCGGCGGGGCGCCTCAGAGGGTGACCTGGTAGGCAGGTTCCTCCTGGTCACCGGGCCGCAGTTCGGTGTGCTCCACCCGGCCCGCCGCCTGCACGTCGGGCAGCACCGCCAGCACCGCGTCCAGGTGATCCCGCTGCGCCGTCACCACCAGCGCCCGCACCGGTGCCCGCATCGACACCCGGGCGCCCGACTTGGCTCCCCGGATCGCCGCGATGGCCGCGGACGCCGCGGCGAGCGACGCGGCCGCCAGGGACGGCGTGCCCAGTGGCTCCCCGGGCCGCGCGGCGGGCGCCACCTCCTCCGGAGACGGCCAGGCGGCCGAGTGCACCGAACCGTCCTGCCACCACGACCACACCTCTTCGGTGACGAACGGCAGGAACGGCGCGAACAGGCGCAGCATGACCGCTAGGGCCAGCCGCAGCGCGGCCCTAGCACTGGCCCCTGGCCCCGCGCCCCGCTCACCGTAGGCGCGGCCTTTCACCAGTTCCAGGTAGTCATCGCAGAAGAACCAGAAGAACTCCTCGGCGGCCGCCAGTGCGCCGGTGTGGTCGTAGTCGTCCAGCGCCCGGGTGCACTGCCCGATCACCCCGGCCAGGCGCTCCAGCATCGCCATATCGAGCGGCTCACTGATGCTGACCCGGGGGAGCGACCCCCCGGAACCCCCCGGTGGTTCAAGCCCTCGTTCCTTCGTCACGAGGGCTTGGCCGTCCTGGCCACCATTGTCTTGTTTGCCACGGTCGGCATCCGGCGGTGCGAGGCCCAGCACGAAACGGCTGGCGTTAAGTACCTTGATCGCTAGCCGGCGGCCGACCCGCAACTGTGCCGGGTCGAACGTGACGTCCGCGCCGAGCCGGCCGCCCGCGGCCCAGTAGCGGACCGCGTCGCTGCCGTACTTGCGCAGCGAGTCCATCGGGGTGACCACGTTCCCCACCGACTTGGACATCTTCTTCCGGTCCGGGTCCAGCACCCAGCCGGAGATCCCCGCATGCCGCCATGGCAGCACGCCCCGCTCAAGCTGGGACCGGAGCAACGTGTAGAACAGCCAGGTCCGGATGATCTCGTGGGCCTGCGGTCGCAGGTCCATCGGGTACACCCGGTCGAGCAGGTCACCGTCCAGGCTCCACCGGGCGGCCAGTTGCGGGGTCAGCGACGACGTGGCCCAGGTGTCCATCACATCCGGATCGCCGGCGAAGCCGCCCGGCCGGCCGCGCTGGTCGGCGGTGTAGCCCGGCGGGGCGTCGGCCGCGGGGTCCACCGGCAGCGCGCCGTCGGCCGGGAGGATCGGGGCGTCGTAACGCGGCTTGCCCTCCCCGTCCAGCGGGTACCACACCGGGACCGGCACGCCGAAGAAGCGCTGCCGGCTGATCAGCCAGTCCCCGGCCAGTCCGTTCACCCAGTTCTCGTAGCGGACCCGCATGTGCGGCGGGTGCCAGCCGACTTGCCCGCCACGGGCCAGCAGCACCGCACGCAGCCGCTCGTCGTGGGCGCCGTTGCGGATGTACCACTGCCGGGTGGTGACGATCTCCAGCGGCTGGGTGCCCTTCTCATAGAAGTTCACCGAGTGCCGCACCGGGTCCGGGCCGGACAGCAGATCGCCGGAGGCGCGGAGCATCGCCGCGATCCGCTTGCGTGCCGCCTGCGCGGAGTCGCCCGCGAGCTGCCGGTAGGCGATCCGGCCCGCCCGGGACGTGATGGCCGCGGGCGGGCTGGCCAGCAGCCGCCCGTCCCGGCCAAGCACCGGCCGCGCGGGCAGCCGCAGATCCCGCCACCAGGTGACGTCGTTGCTGTCGCCGAACGTGCACACCATGGCGATCCCGGTGCCCTTGGCCGGGTCGGCCAGGTGGTGCGCAAGCACCGGCACCTCCACCCCGAACAGCGGACTGTGCACGGTCGTCCCGGTCAGCGCGGCGTAACGCTCGTCCCCGGGATGGGCCACCAGTGCCACGCAGGCAGGGAGCAGTTCGGGCCGGGTCGTCACCACCGGGACGGGTGTCCCGTCCGGGCGGCGGAACGCGATCGTGTGCGTCGCGCCGGCGACCTCACGGTCCTCCACCTCGGCCTGGGCCACCGCGGTCTGGAACGTCACGTCCCACAGCGACGGCGCCTCGGCCAGGTAGGCCTCGCCCCTGGTCACGTTGCGCAGGAAGGCGCGCTGGGAGATGGCACGGGAGTCGTCGTCGATGGTCCGGTACAAGGTGGACCAGTCCACCGAAAGCCCCAGCCGCCGCCACACCTCCTCGAACGCCTGCTCGTCCAGGTCGGTGAGCCGGTGGCACAGCTCGATGAAGTTGCGGCGGGAGATGGGCATCTGCTCGCCGCCGTTGCTGGCCGGCGGGGAGAACCCCGGGTCGTAGGGCAGCGTTGGATCGCACCGCACGTGGTAGTAGTTCTGCACCCGGCGCTCGGTCGCCAGCCCGTTGTCATCCCACCCGATCGGGTAGAACACCTTCCTGCCGCGCATGCGCTGGTACCGCGCGACGATGTCGGTGTGGCTGAACGAGCAGGCGTGCCCGATGTGCAGCTTCCCGCTGACGGTCAGCGGGGGAGTGTCGATGGCGTAAACCTCGCCACGCGACGCGGAGCGGTCAAACTTGTACTACGCCCGAGTTCTCCCACTGGCGAGACCACCGGTCCTCGATGCCGTCAAGCGCAGGCTTGTCCGGCACCAGGCTGGCCTTGCGCGCCTCGTGCGCGTGGGAGTCGGTACTCATGCCGCCAGGGTAGCGCACCGGCTGCGGGCACCCGGAATATTTACTCGTGGGTCCAATGCGGCCGGCGGAACATCAGGCCCAGCCGCTCGTGCAGCGAGTCGCCGATCTCGTCCAGCGAGCTCACCCGGTACACCGCGGCGCCGTCGGGCGGCGGGAGCCGGTCCGCCTCGGCGTCGTCGAGGCTGCACCGGATGCTCGTGATGGTGATCAGCTCGACCCGGCCGGCATCGATGAACCGCAGGCCCCAGTCGGTCGCGACCACGATCCCGTCGAACAGGTCCAGGTCGGGTACTTCGAGCACGTGTTCGAGGGTGCCGATCTCCTTACCGGACCGGGTCAGTACCGGCGCTCCGGGCACCGCGGCCCGGTAGGAAACAGCAGTTTCGGTCTCCATGTGGCGCCATCTCCTCCCCGATGAGACTCGCTCGCTGTCCGAGGGGGTTCTTACCCGCTCGCGGCGTAATGCACCTGCGGAGCGGTAAACAGCAGGTCAACGGCCTGGAGCGAGCCCTTCGAGTATCTCCTGCGCCCGGGCCACCGCCCCGGCCGGGTCCACGTCGGGCGCGCCCACCAGCGGATCCCAGTTCAGGTCGTAGAAGACCTCGGTCACGCCCTGCTCCGCGAGCCACTGGGTGTCCGCGCGGATCTGGCCGAAATCGCCAGACAGCAGCACCCGGCCGCCTCCCTCCGGCACGGTCACCGGGGTGCCCCAGCGCACCACCCCGCGGCAGATCACCCGCAGCGCGGCCGGGTCCCTGCCCGCATCCGCCGCCGCGGCCCTGATCACCTCGATGCCCTCACCGATACGGGACAGGTCGGCGCGGCTGGAGGTGATCCACCCGTCGGCCAGCCTGCCGACCCGCTGCAGCGCTCGCGGCACCGCCCCGCCCAGCAGCACCGGGGGGCCGGGGCGCTGCACCGGCAGCGGTGCCGCGCGGCCCGCCGGGACCGTGTAGTGCTCGCCGTGGAACTCGCTGACCCCACCGGCCCACAGGCGGCGCATCACCTCGACGTACTCATCCGTACGGGCGCCACGGCCGGGCATGACGGCGTCCGCCGCGGTGAACTCCTCCGGCATCCAGCCCAGGCCCAGGCCCAGGTCAAGCCGGCCGTTCGACAGCACGTCCACGGAGGCGGCCTGCTTGGCCAGGTAGGCGGGGGCAAGGTAGGGCATGTTCACGACCGCGACCCCGAGCCGGATCCGGGAGGTCACCGCCGCCGCGAAGCCCAGCGCGACCATCGGGTCGAGCACGCTGTGGTACACCGGCTCCATCGCCGAGCCCTCGGGCACGATCAGCCGCTGAAATGTCCACAATGACCCGTAACCGGCCGCTTCGGCCTCGGCGGCGAAGCGGCTCAGGTAGTGCGGGCTTGCCCAGGCGCCGGATACGGGCGCGCCGAAACCGATTCTCATGGAGACAACCCTAGGGGGCGCCCTCTCCCGGCGGGCGGTGACCAGGCTGGCCCGGGGGAGCACTCCATCTCCCCGGGGGCAAGCCCCCGGACCCCATGGCCGGAATCCCCGATGGCCTGCAGCCCCTTGCGACCTCGTCGCGAGGGCTTTGGCCTAGGCTGGGCGAGGCCGCCTTGACCCCTGCCCCCCTTTCTTCCGGCTGAACGGAGCCCCCGTGGACAACGAGCCCCACGCCTACATCGCCGCCCTGCGTAACTCCCATGAGCGGCTCGCCTCGCTGGTCGAGGCCACGAGCGAGGAGCAGCTCACCGGCCAGTCCTATGACCGGGACTGGACCATCGCGCAGGTGCTTTCCCACTTGGGCAGCGGCGCCGAGATCGCGTTGCTGATGCTGGAGGCCACGCTGGCCGGGCAGCCGATGGACCGGGACGCGATGGGACCCATCTGGGACACCTGGAACGCCAAGACGCCGCAGCAGCAGGCGGCGGACTGCCTGCCCGCCGACGAGGCGCACATCAAGCGGCTCGAGGGGCTGACCGACGCGGAACTGGACGGGATCTCCGCCAACTTCTTCGGCATGCAGCTCGACGCGGCCGGCCTGTGCCGGATGCGCCTGTCCGAGCACGCCGTGCATACCTGGGACGTGGCCGTTGCCCTCGATCCCGCGGCCGAGGTGGCGCCGGACGCGGTGGAACTGCTGATGGTGCAGTTGCCGATGCTCGCCGGGTGGACGGGCAAGGCCGACGGCGGGCCGTTCCGGCTGCGGCTGCGCGGCACCGAGCCCGAGGCCGACTTCGTGCTTGAGGTGGCGGACAAGGTGACCCTGGGAGCGTGGCCGGGCGAAGGCCCGGCGGGCGCCACCGCCGACGGCCAGGTGCAGCTGCCCGCCGAGGCGCTGCTACGGCTGGTCTACGGGCGGCTCGACCCCGGGCACACCCCGCCGGTGGAGATCAGCGGGGACCCCGGGCTGCTGGACCGCGCCCGGGCGGCACTGCCCGGAATGTAGCCCTGCTAGCCCGGGGGAGCGACCCCCCGGAACCCCCGGTGGCCTACGGCCCGGTTCCTCCGTCACCGGGCCGTGGCCGGTCTGGTCAGGTCAGGGCCTGTGTGACGAGGCCGGCGGCCTCCCTGGCGCAGCCCCAGGCCAGGGTGACGCCGGCGCCGCCGTGCCCGTAGTTGTGCACCACAAGCGGGCCGGTGCCGGACGGCTCCGCCTCCAGCCGTACCTGCGGCCGGAACGGGCGCAGCCCGACGCGGTGGTGCAGCACCCGGGCGCCATGCACCCGCGGCTCGATCGCGGCACAGTCGCGGAGGATACGCTCGGCCACGGCCGGGACCGGTTCGGTGTTCCAGTCGCCGCCCACCGCGGTGCCGCCGAGCAGCACGGTGTCCCCGTGCGGGAACAGGTACACCAGTTCCATGGTGCCGTCGGGGAGCCCGATGAAGAACTCGTTCAGGCCCGGGTTCTCGGCGATCACCACCTGGCCGCGGAACGGCTGCAGCGCCGGGTCAGGCAACAGGCCGTGGGCACCGGCCCCGGTGCAGTTGACCACGGCACGGGCGCGGTGTTCCGTCCCCGCCACCGGCAGCGAGCCGACCGTGCCCGCTTCCAGGTGTCCTCCCGCGGCTTCGAACCTGGCGACCAGATAGCTCAGATACGTGGGCATGTGCACCACCGGTGCCGTGTAACGCCAGCCGCAGGCGAAGCCGGGAGGCAGGTCCCCGGCAGGGCAGGGGGAGGCGCCGAGGTCGCTCATCCAGTCCGGCGTCTCCGCAGGGACGGCTTCGGGCTGGCCGGCCGGGACGCCACGGATAGCTTGCACACCGCTCAGGGTCCGCACGCCGGCGGCTGGGTCGGCGGCCTGTTCACGCAGGACGGCCAGGGTCTCCCGGCCCCACCGGTCCACCCGGGCGCTCTCTTCGACCAGGTGCGGTCCCCAGATCGCCCCGGCGACCGAGGAAGTGGTCTGCCCCGGGGCAGAGGCCGCGCGGATGAGCACCCGCGCCCCGGACTCGGCAAGGCAGATCGCCGTGGTGATTCCGATCACCCCGGCGCCCACTACGAGGACGTCGCAGTCGCTGTTCGGCATGGCTTCGACCGTAGCGCGAGCCGGCGTGGAGCCGGTCAGCGGCATTGCTGGCGGCGTGGTTCGTGGCCGGATCGGTGGCCGGGACTTACGGGTAGCTGGCTGGCCGGCCGAAGGCCACGCCGACCGTGAGCGGGTCGGTCACGGTGATGCTGGGCATGGCGGCGATGGCGTTGACGATCTGCTGCCAGTCGGAGTAGCAGTACCGCTCGTTGTCGTTGGCCCAGTGCAGCGCCGGGTCCGGCGAGCTGCAATCCCAGCGGGTCGCGTTGTGCGCGTAACCCGGATTGGTGCCGGTGACCAGGATGTAGGCCTGGAGCGTGAACCATTGTCCCGGCTGCAGCGCCTGGATCTTGGCGATGATCGTGCTTGGCTCGTCGTAGCGCAGATGACCGTTCGCCCCCGAGCTGACCTTGTAGCACGGTGCGGTCTGGACGTGACAGGCGCCGCCGTTGACGGCCTCGGTCTCCTGCCAGTACGGCGGAGTCGTGCCGTTCGCGGCGGGGGTCATCCCCGACTTGTTGTACGACCGGCCCCAGGCGAAGCAGTTCGCCCCGTAGTTAGCCTGCAGCGCGACCGGGGGGTTCTGCGTCCCCGGGTAGGCGATGAGCCCGTGCCCGCCGGGCAGCCCGTTCCCGTCGAGAACGGCCGCGGAGCCGCAAGTTTCCGCGTACGACTGCGTCGGCGTCAGCTTGCCGAGCTGGCTCGGATACGTCGCCGTGTGGGACACGAATGACCAGCCGAAGTTCGCCGCGAGGTTGGCCGCATCAGCCCAGGACGAGCTGAGTGAGTCGCCGAAGTGGGTGCAGTCCGAGGCCGTCGCCTGGGTCACCCCGGTGACCAGGGTGCCGGTACCGGTCATCCCCAGCGAGCGGAGGTACGGCGCCACCACCGTGTCCAGGGGCGCGATCCCGCTGTTGTCGGGCACGCAGTTGTCGGCCGCGCCGGTTTCGGTGCGGGAGAACAGCAGCGTCACGTAGGGCCCGGCGGTGGCCGGGTCACCGGCCCGGGCCGCCTGCCCGCGCGCGGGCAGCCTGGCCGCGCGGGCCCGCGGGCCTGCCCGTGCGGCCGTGGCCGCTGGGTGGCCGGTGCTGGCCGCCACGTTCGAGCCCGCGATCATCCGGACCCGGTTATTACCGGAGTCGGTCACCAGCACGTCCCCGCTGCCGTCTACCGTCACGCCCTGCGGGTAGTGCAGCGTGGCGCCGGTGGCAGGGCCGCCGTCGCCGGACATGCCCTGGGCGCCGGTGCCGGCGATCGTGTAGATGTCGCCGCCGGTCATCGAAACGCCGTAGTAGCTGCCGTCGCTGGCCGCCACGACCCGCACCCGGTTATCGCCGTAATCCGCGATGACCAGGTTCCCGGCGGCGTCCACGGCCACGCTGGCCGGGACGGTCAGCCCGGCGCTGGTGGCCGGGCCGCCGTCGCCGGAGAAGCCCTGGGCGCCGGTGCCGGCCACCGTATAGATGTCGCCGGTGGTCATCTGCTGGCCGTAGAACGTGCCGTCCTGGCCGGCGACCATCCGGATCACGCTGTTGCCGGTATCGGCGATGACCAGGTTCCCAGCGCTGTCCGCCGTCACGCCCTGCGGGTAGTAGAGCCTGGCGCTAGTGGCCGGGTTCCCGTCGCCGGTGTACCCGGCGGTGCCGGTGCCTGCGATCGTGTAGATGTCGCCGGTGGTCATCTGCTGGCCGTAGAACGTGCCGTCCTGGCCGGCGACCACCCGGATCACGCTATTGGCGCTGTCGGCGATGACCAGGTTCCCGTTGGCGTCCGTCGTGACGCTGGCCGGGGCGGCCAGCCGGGCGCTGGTGGCCGGGCCGCCGTCGCCGGTGTACCCGGCGGTGCCGGTCCCGGCCACGGTGTAGATGTCCCCGGCGGTCATGTTCTTGCCATAGAACTTGCCGGTGGCAGCCGCGACGACCCGGATTCTGTTGTTGCCGGTGTCGGCGAGCACCAGGTTGCCGGCCGCGTCCACCGCGACCCCTTCCGCGCTCCTGAGCTTGGCCGTGGTCGCGGGGTGGCCCTCACCGGAGAAGCCGGGGGAGCCGGTACCCGCGACGGTATAGACGTGGCTGCCGGTCATCGCCTGGCCGTAGAACGTACCGGTGCTCGCCGGGACCACCCGGATCCTGTTGTCGCCGGTGTCGGCGATAACCAGGTTCCCGGCGGCGTCCAGCGTGGCCCCGTAGGGAAGGCTGAGCCGGGCCGCGGTGGCCGGGCCGCCGTCGCCGATAAGCCCCGTGGGAGTGCCCCCCGCTACGGTGTAGATGTCCCCGGCGGTCATGTTCTTGCCATAGAACGCGCCGGTCCCAGCCGCTACCACTCGCACCCGGTAGTTGCCGGTGTCGGCGACCACGACGTTGCCGCTCCTGTCGACGGTGAGCCCTTGCGGGCCGTTGAGTTCGGCGCGGGCGGCCGGGTTCCCGTCGCCGGTGTATCCGGCGGTGCCGGTGCCGGCGATCGTGTAGATGTCGCCGGTGGTCATCTGCTGGCCGTAGAACGTGCCGTCCTGGCCGGCGACCACCCGGACCGCGTTGTTGCCGGTGTCGGCGATGACCAGATTGCCCGCGGCGTCCGCCGTCACTCCGCCCGGGACGCTGACCTGGGCACCGATGGCCGGGTTTCCGTCGCCGGTGTATCCGGCGGTGCCGGTGCCGGCGATCGTGTAGATGTCGCCGGTGGTCATCTGCTGGCCGTAGAACGTGCCGTCCTGGCCGGCGACCACCCGGATCACGCTGTTGCCGGTATCGGCGATGACCAGGTTCATAGCCGCGTCCACGGTCACGCCCTGCGGCCCGTCCAGCATGGCACTGGTGGCCGGGCCGCCGTCGCCGGTGTACCCGGCGGTACCGTCCCCGGCGATCGTGTAGATGTCGCCGCCAGCCATCTGCTGGCCGTAATAGCTGCCGTCGTGGTCCGCGATCACCTGGACCCGGTTGGCGGAGTTGCTCGCGATCACCAGGTTGCCCGCGGCGTCGACCGCCAGACTGGCCGGGTCGCTGAGCTGGGCGCTGGTCGCGGGATCGCCGTCGCCGGAGGAGCCATAGACCCCGGTGCCGGCGATTGTGTAGATGTCGCCGGTGGTCATCTGCTGGCCGTAGAACGTGCCGTCCTGGCCGGCGACCACCCGGATGCGGTCGTTCGCCGCGTCGGCGATCACCAGGTTGCCCGCAGTGTCCACGGCCACCGCGCAGGTGTTCACCGGGGTGCCGGCCGCCGGGCCGCCGTCGCTGAATGGGCCGCTGGCCGCGCTGCCCACCGGGGTGGTCAGCCTGCCGGATGCCGGGTCGATGCTGCGCACGGTCCAGTTGTCGGCAACGAGAAGCTCCCCGTTGCCGAACGCGACGCCGCAGGGCGAACTGGTGGTGCCCGCGATCGGTGTGGACACACCCAGGTTCACGCTGGTACCTGCGGCCGGGCCGCCCACGCCGCCGGCGACCGTGGAGATCGTCCCGGCGGGGGCGGCGGTCTGTGCTGCCCGGCCCGCACCGGAGGCTCCCGCGATGAGGCCGCGGAGCGCTCCGTCCGGGCGGGCTGCCGCGGCGCTCGTCCCGGCTCCGGCCAGCACCGTCATGCTCACCGCAAGGGCGGCCGATGCCAGGATTGCGGTACTAGCCGGTCCGCCAACGCGCACGCGGGCGTGCCATTCAAGGCCCATGGGATCCCCCCCAGGTCCTGCGGCCCGGCGGCAACCGTGCCGGCGGGAGCGTGAATGCTTCCCCGCCTGAACGACGCTCGAGCGGGGGCCCTGGATGACATCTTCACTGCTAGAAGGCATCCATTAGCCCATTTTCTGATGAATCTCGAGTATCTTTGCCCGCTTTCACCTGGTTTCTCACGGCTTGCGGCGGCAACCGTTCAGCAGTGTGTAACCCTTCCGTAAGGGCATGGGTCCGTCAGGGCTTGCCTGACAGACGCACTGCGGCGGGGAGGCACGACGACGGATCAGATATCGTCCGCACGGCTGCGCCTGGTCCCGCTGACGATGGCCGACGCCGCCGAGATGGTAGACGTGCTGAGCGGGGAAGCCCTGTACGCCTACACCGGCGGGGCCCCGCCCAGCCTGGACGACCTGCGCGCCCGGTATGCCGGGCAGGTGGCCGGGCGGTCACCGGACGGCAGTGAGGAATGGCGCAACTGGATCCTGCGCCGCCAGCCTGGTGGAGAGGCCGTTGGTTACGTCCAGGCGACGATCACCGGCGAGGGGCGGCGCGCCGAGATCGCCTGGGTCGTGGGCCTGCGGTGGCAGGGGCAGGGATATGCCACCGAGGCCGCCCGGGCACTCGTCGGCTGGCTGGACTCACGCGGGGTCGCCGTTATCGCGGCGCACATCCACCCGGAGCACACGGCCTCCGCCGCAGTGGCCCACCGGGCCGGGCTGCGGCCGTCCGGCGTGATCGAGGACGGAGAGCAACTCTGGCTGCGCGACCGGCCCGGCGGCCAGGAGCGGGCGGCGGCGGACCGCCGCGGTTGAAGCATGGAAATCTCCCTGGGATTTGACGTTGACCGTGCCCCATTAGGGATAGTTGGCCGCCGGCCGAAGGCCGCGCCGACGGTGAGCGGGTCGGTGACCGTGACGCCGGGCACCGCGGCGATGGCGTTGACGACCTGCTGCCAGTCGGAGTAGCAGTACCGCTCGCCGTCGTTGGTCCAGTGCAGCGCCGGGTTCGGCGACGTGCAGTCCCAGCGGTCCGCGTCGTGCGCGTAGCCAGGGTTACTGCCGGTGACCAGTATGTATGACTGGAGGGTGAACCACTGGCCCGGCTGAAGCGCCTTGATCTGGGCGATGATCGTGCTCGGCACGACGTAACGCGTGCGGCCACCCGTCGCCGGGGCGACCGTGTAGCACGGTGCGGTCTGGACATTGCAGGCGCCGCCGTTGGCCACCATGGTCTGCTGCCAGTACGGCGGGGTAGTGCCGTTCGCGGCGGGTGTCACGCCTGACTTGTTGTAGGTCCGCCCCCAGGCGAAGCAGTTCGCTCCGTAGCCGGTCTGCAGCGCCACCGGGGGACGCTGCGCCCCCGGGTAGGCGATGAGTCCGTGCCCGCCGGGAAGGCCATGTCCGTCGAGGCTGGCCGCGGAGCCGCAGGTTTGCGCGTACGACTGCGTGGCCG
Organism: uncultured Actinomycetes bacterium; assembly: GCA_963706115.1. Lineage (GTDB taxonomy): Bacteria > Actinomycetota > Actinomycetes > Streptosporangiales > Streptosporangiaceae > DASXKD01. The sequence continues at coordinate 160,773 of CAVPMG010000020.1, forward strand.
TCAGCTTGGCCAACTGGGGCGGATACGTCGCGGTGTGGGATACGAACGACCAGCCGAAGTTCCGCGCCAGGCTGGCCGCATCGGCCCAGGACGCGCTCAGCGAGTCGCTGTAGTGGACACAGCCGAGGGCCGCCGCCTGGGTCACCCCGGTGGTCAGGGTGCCGGTGCCCGTCATGCCCAGTGACTGGAGATACGGCGCCACCACCGTGTCCAGCCGGGCGATCCCGCTGTCGTCGGGTACGCAGCCGTCGGCCGCGGTGATCTCGCTGCGCGAGAACAGCAGTGTCACGTAGGGGCCAGCGCTGGCTGCGCCGCCGGCCACGGCATGCCTGCCCGCGGGTGGTCGGCCGGCGCGCGCCCGCCTGGCCGGGCGGGCCGCCGTGGCCGCCGAGGCCGGGCCCGCGACCATCCGGACCCGGTTGTTGCCGGAGTCGGTCACCAGGACGTCGCCGGCGCCGTCCACCGCAACATCCTGCGGGTAGTAGAGCGCGGCGTCAGCGGCTGGGCCGCCGTCGCCGGTGAAGCCCTGGGTGCCGGTGCCGGCGATGGTGTAGATGTCGCCGGCGGTCATCTGCTGGCCGTAGAACGTCCCGGTCGGTGGCCGCCACCACCCGGACCCGGCTGTCCCCGAAGTCGGCGATCAGCACGTTCCCGGCGCCGTCCACCGCTACGCCGGCACCACCCGGATCCGGTCGTTTGCCACGTCGGCGAGCACAAGGTTGCCGGCGGCGTCGGCCGCCACGGAGCACGTGTCCACCGGGGTGCTGGCGGCGGGGCCGCCATCGCCGAACGGCCCGCTGGCGGCGGTGCCGATCGGGGTGGTCAACTGGCCGGACACCGGGTCGATGTCGCGCACCGTCCAGTTGTCGGCGACCAGAAGCTGGCCCTGAGCGAACGAGACACCGCAGGGTGAGCTAGAGGTTCCCGCGATCGGCGTGGCCACGCCCAGGTTCACGCTGGTGGCCGCGGCCGGGCCGCCCACGCCCCCCGCGATCGTGGAGATCGTCCCGGCCGGGGCGGCGGATGCTGCCTGGCCTGTCCCGGCGAGGCCGGCGGTCGCGGGGAAATCCGCGCCCGCATGCGCTGCTGCGGCGGCCGGTCCCGCCCCGGGCAGCACCGGCAGGCCGGCGGCCAGGGTGGCCGACGCCAGGATCGCCACTGCGGCTCGGACGGACCCGCGCGCGCGGGCATGGCACTCGGAACCCCATGGATGACCCCCCCAGGCCGCCTGGCCCGGCCGCGATGATGGCCGTCCGGGCACGACTGCTCCACCCGGGTGACGCCCGAGCGTAATTCCGTGATAACAGGTTCCGCGTGCTGATAACAGGTTCCACCGGGAAGTTGACTGTTACTTGGCCTTTGGATGAATCAGGGGCGAACCATGCCGATTGGCGGTGACCATGCGCTATCGCCTGGTGATCAGGCTTGCCTGGGGACCGGGATCCCGTTCGGCGGCGCGTTTTGCAGCATCCAGACGGGATTGGACACGGCAACGGTGGTGCCGCTGGCGTCGGTGACCCGCAGCAGGGCGAAACTCTCGCTGGTCGTGTCCACGGCCAGCGTTTCCACGCCGCCGCCCGCGGCCAGGTCGGTGTCGGTGTAGCTGGCGATGACCTGGGTGTTGTCGGCCAGGCCGGAGGTCCCGGCGTAGTCCACCGCACCCTGCAGGACCGCCAGCGACCCGCCCGCGGGTATCCCGGTGGCGGTCACGGTGACCTGCCGCTGCGGCAGCGAGGACAGGCTGGCCGACCCCATCGGGCAGGTGCCGTCCACGGCCAGGTTCAGGCTGGCGTCGGCGCCGAACTCCGACAGGGACCCGCACCATGCCTGCCCGGCGGCGAGCGCCGCCACGAGGTCCGCCGTGGCGGTGCTCGCGGCCCATGCCGACGTGATCCAGTTGTTGCTGATGCCGTACCAGTCCGTGCCGAAGTGGTCGTCACTGGTCCCGTTGCCGGTGAGGAACACCGCGTTGCGCGACAGGATGTTCCAGAGCGCCAGGTGGTGCGCCAGGTCGACGCCCTGGCGCAGGTTGTAGCCGACCTCCAGCAGGTCACAGCCCAGCACCCGATCCGCGAGCAGTGCGCCTGCGGTCTGGGTGAGCATCTGGTCCTGCGTTGCCTGGGGGTAGGCGGGGAGGTCGCTGTACCCGAACGGGTGGTTGTAGCCGACCAGGCCACCAGTGGCGTGGATACCGGGGATGACGCTGCTGGCCAGGAACGCAGCATATTTCGACGTGCTGACACCCTGGTAGGTGGGCACGGTGATGGTGCCGCCGAAACAGTTGAGGTGCGGCAGGTTCCGGGATACCTCCAGGCCCTGCTGGCCTGTGACCGCCGGGTATTGCGCGCTGAGCGCGCTGATCATGTCCGCCTGCTGGGCGAAGAACCCCCCGCCGGACAAGGTGCGGTGGAAGTTGAGGTAGTCGAAGTACCCGGACACGAGATCGCCCATGCTGGCCGCGTTCAGGAACAGTTCCCACAGGGCGAAGTCACGGTGGTCCAAGTCGGGCCACAGCGCGGCGATGTCGTCGGACGGGGTGATGGTGACCGTGGTCCAGGTGGCCCCGTCGGCGGTCACCGGACAGGTGATGATGCCCTGGTTGCCCTGGGCGGTTCTGGTGCCGGGCTGGCCGCTCGCGGGGACGATCCGGTAGGACAGCGAGTACAGCCCGGCCGCCCGGCCCGCCGACGCCTCATGGTAGGAGGTGTCGATGAGCAGTTCGAGGTAGCCGTTCACCCAGCCTGGGTTGAGCATCACGTCGAACGACAGGGACTGGCCGGTGAGATTGTCGCGGTAGTTCCAGCCCGCGGGCTGGCAGTTGGCGTAGAACCCAAGCGTCGCCGCGCCCCCGCCCTGCGCTAGCACGGTGAGGCTGAGTGCCCCGCCGGCCACCGGATCGTTGGGCGAGCACGGCGTGGTGACGATCTTCCCAGCCGAGGCCTTGGACATCAGGCCGCTCTTGTGCAACTGCCACGTCCACTTCCCGCCCTGGCCGGTCGCGCCCTGCTCACCGGTCAGGCTGGTGAAATGCACCGTGTTCCGGTAATTGATGCCGTCCATCCGGTGGTCATGATCGGTCAGCCACAGGACGTCCACCGCGTTCAGCGCCGCCTGGTAGAACTGGCTGTCCATGGAACCGCTCTGCTCGCTGAACGAGGAGTGGATGTGCATCGCCATCGAGTAGGCGAGCAGCGAACCGTCGAGGGCGGCTGGGCGAGCCAGTGACCGCGGCGGCAGTCGGCGCGGCAGGCGGCCGAGCATCACGGCTGCGGCAGCCAGGGCTCCCGCGCCGTGCAGCACCTGCCGCCGGGACGGCCCTGGCGCGTGATCGTCACACACTGTCCCCCCCGGGGATCCGGCCCGGCGCAGAGCCTGGCGGATACGTAAACCCTACCCGTAGGAACGACGCTCGGGCAGCGCCCGTGGATGACAGCGTTCCGGCTAGATGTGGATCCGGCGGGTTCCGGCGCGGTGCCGGGCGGCCAGGCCCAGGTAGGTCTGCACGGCGTCGGCGATCCGCTCGGCCTGGCGCCGCCCGGCGTCAGCCCGGACGGTGGCGGGCACGCCTACGGCCAGGGCGCCCGCCGGGACCACCATGTCCTCGCGGATCAGCGCCGCCGCGGCGACCACGGCCCCTGCCTCCACCCGGGCCCGGTTCAGCACCAGGGAACCGGAGCCGATGAGGCAGCCGTCCTCGACCACGCATCCTTCGAGGTGTGCCCGGTGCCCCACCACGCAGTCGGCGCCGATCACGGTCGGCCATTGCCTGGTGGTGTGGATGACCGTGCCGTCCTGGATGGAGGTCCGGTCGCCGATCCGGATCAGCCCGTGGTCACCGCGGAGCACCGCGCTTGGCCACACCGAAGAACCGGCACCCAGTTCCACGCTCCCGATGATCACCGCGTCCTGGTGTACGAAGGCCTCCGGGTCGATGACGGGAACCTGATCGTCGAGCGCATAGACGGGCACGGGTCACCCCCCGGCCTTGCCGAGTTGCCGCGCGACCACCTCACGCACCACGACGCGCTGGATCTTGCCAGTGGCGGTTTTGGGCAGCGCGTCCAGCGCCAGCACCTGGCGGGGCCGCTTGAACGTGGCGAGCCCTTCCTTGCAGAACGCGATCAGCTCGCCGGCATCCACCGATTGCCCCGGAGCAGGCACCACGCACGCGACGACCTCCTCCAGCCCGGCGTCGTTCCGGTGGCCGACCACCGCGCACTCCGCCACTGCCGGGTGCTCGAGCAGGCGCCCCTCGACCTCCATCGGGGATACCCAGATGCCACCCGCCTTGATCATGTCGTTGGACCGGCCCAGGCAGGTGTAGAAGCCGTCCGCCGAGCGGGTGTAGGTGTCGCCGGTGCGCAGCCACTCGCCCTGGAACACCTCACGGGTCGTGGCCGTGCGGCACCAGTAGCCGGTGGCGATCGAGTCGCCGCGGACCAGCAGGTGGCCCGGCTCACCGTCGGCGACCGGTGCGCCGGCCTCGTCCACCAGCCGCGCCTCGTAGCCGGGCACCACGGTCCCCGACGTGCCCGGGCGTACCTCGCCGGGCCGGTTGGAGACAAAGATGTGCAGCGCCTCGGTGGAGCCGAGGCCGTCGATGATGTCCACGCCGTACCGGCCGGTGAACCGCCGGTAGATCTCGGCGGGCAGCGCCTCGCCGGCCGAGGTGGCCAGCCGGACCGTGGCAAACGCCTCCACCGGGGCACCGGCGTTCAGCAGCGCGGCGAAGAATGCCGGGCCCGCGAAGAACAGGGTCGGCCGGTCGGCGGCCAGCCGCTCGGCCGCGCCAGCGGGCGTCGCGCGCGCCGGATCCAGCACGGCGGTGGCGCCGGCGGAGAACGGGAACAGCAGCGAGTTCCCCAGGCCGTAGGCGAAGAACAGCTTGGCGACCGAGTAGCACCGGTCGTCCTGCCGGATGCCGAGCACCTGGTGGGCGTAGGTTTCGCAGACCCGGGCCACGCTGCCGTGGCGGTGCATGGCCGCCTTGGGCCTGCCGGTGGTGCCCGAGGTGTACAGCCAGAACGCCGGCGAATCGAACCAGGTGCGATACGGAGCGGCGGGGCCGGCCGCCTGCCCGGCGGCGAGCACATCCGTCCAGGCCCGCTCGCTCACCTCCGGGTCGCCAGGCCCGTCGCCGTCCGGACCTCCCGTGTCCCCTATGGTCACCAGCGTGGCCGCCTCGGGCGCCAGGTGCATGGCCGCCCGGGCCACGGCCGCGCATTCGGGGGTGGCCACCACCACCCGGGCCCGGCTGTCGGCCACCAGTTCGCCCAGTTCCTCCGCCCGGTACATGGTGGACACCGGCACCGGGATAGCGCCCATCCGCAACAGCGCGCAGAACGTGATCACGGTCTCCGGCCGGTCGGTGGCCACCAGAAGTACCCGCTCCTCCGGCCGCACCCCCGCCGCCTGGAACCCGGCTGCCAGCTCCGCGGCCCGCGCCGCAAGCTCGGCGTAGGTCAGCGAGCCCGCCGGCCCGGTGACGGCCAACTGCCCGCCCAGGCCGGCCTGGACTTGGCGGTCGACGAGATAAACGCAGGCGTTGAACGACTCCATCGACATGGCCCGATCCGATCAGCCGCGAACACGACGGGACATATCCTCCACACGCCGCCTGCGCATCGTCAATTAGTGCTGGCCGTGCTAGCCCAGGGGGGTCGCCCCCCCGGGTCAGCAGGGCCCCGGGCACGCGGCGCGCCGATCGGGCAGACCCGGCGCGCCGTGTGCCCGGTCCACGCGTGCGTCAGAACCGCACGTACTCGTAGTCCAGCGGCTGGCCGTTGATGCCGCTGCGCGGCGGGGCCAGCCAGGCGGCGATCTTTCCCGGCTCGTACACCGGGCGCATCAGCGACTCCACGTGAATCTTGTCGGCCGGGGTGGGCAGCCACGAGTCGCGGCCCGCCGCCCAGGTAGCGGCATCGATGATCTGGCCGCCGGGCGTGACGTGGCACCCGGCGAACGCGCCGACCTTCCGGTTGAACCCCACGTGCGGCAGGGCCAGCCGGTGCCCGGTGATCCCATGGCTGTCCAGTATCCGGTTCCACCGGGTCACCCCGGTCTCGCAGTCCCTGATGTAGGCGGTGCGCAGGTCGTGGTTGAGCGCGGTGAGCGCGGGCAACTCGGTGGTCACGATGCGGTCACCGTCGGGCTGCTCGATGGCCGTCACCACGCTGGTGAGCACGTGGTCGTCGGCGCGGCGTTCCTCCTGCCAGCGGCCCTTGAGCCCGCTGGAGTAGTAGTTGGCCACGTTGGTCGAGGTCTCGCCGCCGAACAGGTCCAGGCTGACGCTGTAGTGGAAGTTCAGGTATTTCTGAATCACGTCGAGCGGTATGCCGCCGTGCCTGGCGATGTCGTCGGTGTCGTGCTCGCGCATGAGCTGTGCGGCGCGCTCCACCACCCGGTCCACGCCCGTGGTGCCCACGAACATGTGGTGCGCCTCTTCCTTGAGCATGAACTCACAGGTCCGCGACAGCGGGTCGAATGCGCTCTCCTTCAGCGTGCCGAGCTGGTACTTCCCGTCCCGGTCGGTGAAGTAGGTGAACATGAAGAACGACAGCCAGTCCGGGGTCTCCTCGTTGAACGCGCCGAGGATACGAGGCGAGTCCGCGCTGCCGGAGTTGCGCAGCAGCAGCGCCTCGGCCTCGTCCCGGCCGGCCCGGCCGAAGTAGGCGTGCAGCAGGTACACCATGGCCCACAGGTGCCTGCCCTCTTCCACGTTCACCTGGAACAGGTTGCGCAGGTCATACAGGCTGGGCGCGGTCAGGCCGAGGCGGCGCTGCTGCTCCACCGAGGCGGGCTCGGTGTCGCCCTGCACCACGATCAGGCGCTGCAGGCTGGCCCGGTGCTCGCCGGGGACCTGCTGCCAGGCCGGCTCGCCCTTGTGCTGGCCGAACGCGATCCGCCGGTCCTGATCCCGCTCGGCCAGGAAGATCCCCCACCGGTAGTCGGGGAGCCGGACCCGGTCGAAGTGCGCCCAGCCGGCCCGGCCCACGTCCACCGCGGTGCGCAGGTACACGTCCTGGGTCGGCAGTGTGGGCCCCATCTCGCCCCACCACTGCAGGAACCGGGGCTGCCAGGACTCCAGGGCCCGCTGCAGCCTGCGGTCCTCGGCCAGGTCGACGTTGTTGGGGATGCGCTCGCTGTAGTCGATCGACATGAGAAATCCCTCAAGCTCGGTTGCGGTCGAACACGCCCGCCTGCCCGGTGCCGTAGCGGCGCAGGGCGCCCTCGGGACCGGACGCGTTCGGCCTGGTGAACACCCAGTTCTGCCAGGCGGACAGGCGGCCGAAGATCTTGGTCTGGGGTGTTTCCGGGCCGGCGAAGCGCAGGTTCGCCTCCATCCCGGTCAGCGCGTCCGGGCTGAGCGCGGCCCGCTCCTCGCAGGCGATGCGGATCTCGTCGTCCCAGTCGAGCTCGTCCGGGGCGAACGTGACCAGGCCGAGGTCCAGTGCCTCCTCCGCCTCGATGGGCAAGGCGTGCTGCTCCAGCTTGGTCACGTGACCCGGATCGGCGGGGAACCGGGATGCCAGCCTGGTCAGGCCGTTGGCCATCGGGAACGCGCCGAAGTTGGCCGCGGACAAGACGATCGCCGCGGGCTGGAGGGGCGTTGCTGCATCCTCCGGGCCCGGATCATCCTCCGGCAGGCCGTTCAGCATGAATTGCCGGTCGCAGGCGAGGGCAAGCTCGAGCAGTGGGCCGGCGAAGCAACTGCCCGGCTCGATCAGCGCGAACAGGCTGCGGCTGGTCACGTCCAGCCGCCGCAGCGTGCGCTTGGCGAAGTGCCGGATCTCGTCGGCCAGCCAGTCCTCGCCCGCGGCGCCGGCCAGCAGGCGTTCGTAAGCAGAGCACCGCCTCGGCGTCGCCGGAGGTCTTGATCAGCCAGGTGCCCAGCCCGGTCTCGTTGCTGCGCAGCCACAGGATCAGGTCGTCAAGCTCCCTGGTCACGGCCAGCGGCCAGAACCCGCCGCCCTGCTCGCGCGCGGCCGCCATACTCTCCGGCGCCGCCTCACGCGGGCCGCTGACCGTGATGGTCACCAGGCCGGCGCTCCGGTCCAGGCCGGCGGTCACGTGCGGGTAGGCGATCTGGTTTTCTTCCACAGAACGATCGAGCGGGGCCAGCGTGATGCCCGGGCCTCCGGGCGCCCGGCGGGACCTGGCGGCGGCTGCCCGGGCCCGTTCGCGCACCGTGTCGGCGAACCTGCTCGGCGGCGCGATCGCGTCGACCAGGCCCCACTCCAGCGCGGTCTTGGCCCGCACGCCCTCGCTGCGGGTGGCCACGACGTCGGCGAGGTCCTTGCGGACCTTGCGCTTGTCCACCAGCCGGGTCAGCCCACCGGTACCGGGCAGCACCGCGAGCAGCGGCACCTCGGGCAGTGACACCGCGGCGCTGCCGTCGTCGACCATGATGATCTCGTCGCAGGCCAGGGCCAGCTCGTAGCCGCCGCCCGCGGCGTTCCCGTTGACCGCGGCCAGGTAGGCCTGGCCGGAGTCCGCGCCCGCCTCCTCGATCTCGTTGCGGGTCTCGTTGGTGAACTTGCAGAAGTTCACCTTCCACGCGTGGTCGGCCTGGGCCAGCATCCGGATGTTCGCCCCGGCGCAGAACACCTTGTCCAGGCCGCTGGTGAGCACGACCGCGCGGACCTCGGGGTGGCTGAACCGCAGCCGCTGGACCGCGTCGTGCAGTTCGATGTCCACGCCGAGGTCGTAGGAGTTCAGCTTGAGCTCGTAGCCGGGGGCGATGCCGCCGTGCTCGTCGGCCTGGAGCAGGATGCGCGCGACCTCGCCGTCGATCTCCAGCCGCAGGTGCCGGTAGCGGGCGGGTTCTGTGCCGAAGTCAACGGGTGCCATCTCGCTACCTCGTGGAGTGGCGAGTTCCTCTCTAGTCTCTACAATTCATGGCGTTACGTCAAATATGTGTGGCATGTTTTGCGGATCCGCGGGTACACGGCCAGCGCGTTGCCCGCGAGCACCCCGGCCAGCACGTCGTCGCCCAGGTCCAGGGCGGCCAGGGCGCGGGCGTTGCGGGCGATGCCGGGCACGCCGGGCCAGTCCGTGCCGAAGATGAACTTGCGGGCAAGCCGGCGCAGGTCGAAGCGCGCGTAGTAGTGGGGGAGGCGCTGCGGTGGCAGGCCGGACAGCTCGATCCACACGTTCTCGTGCAGCAGCGCCAGCGAGGCCGCCGCGTCGTACCACCAGCCCCTGCCGCCGTGCGCCAGCACCACGGTGAGCCCGGGGAAGTCCCGCAGCACCGGCAGCAGCAGCGCCGGATCGGCCAGTTCGTTCGACGGAACCGGGGAAGGAACTCGTGCCGCAGTGCACCACCACCGGCAGGCCCTCGGTCACGCAGGCCTGGTAGGCGGGGTAGAGGGCCGGGTCGGCGGGGCTGAAGCCGCCGTGCACCGGGTGCACCTTGAGCGCGACCGCGCCCAGGGCGAGCTGGCGGGCCAGTTCGGCGTCGACCGGGTAGTGCAGGTGCGGGTTGATGTTGGCGACCAGCGAGAAGCGGCCCGGGTCGTGGGCGGTCAGCGGGAGCAGGTCCTCGGCCGGCTGCATGCCGGTCGCCTTGGGGCTGTACTCGCAGATGACCAGGACGTGGTCCACGCCCTCGGCCTGCATCAGGCCGCCGAACGCCTGCGGGATGATCTCGCCGTCCGCCGTGTACGCCTCGCGCCAGCCCGGCTGCCCGAACCGCTCCGCCCAGTCCATCCAGGCGGGCTTGACCGTGGACAGCCGCACCGGGTGCTGGTGGGCGTCGATCAGCGGCATCCCGTCGAGCATCGCCGTCCTCCATCGATAGCTGGCTGCGACCCAAACCCTATTTGCCCCGATGACTGGAGGTGTTAGCCCGTACGGCGGAGCCCGGGCGCTGGGTGCGCCCGGGCTCCGGGTTGGTGTTGCGGTGCGGGTCAGGCCTGGGACGGCTCCAGGTCCTCCAGGTCGCCGAAGTCCGCGGTGGTACGCCGCCGCGAGCGCCATCGGGTCGCCCGCCAGGTCTTCCTTCTTGACCCGGATCGCCGACCACCGAGATCACCAGCGCGATCAGCGCGATCCCGGCGGAGACCAGGAACCCGCGGGAGAACCCGAGGGCCAGCGCGTGGTCGTAGATGGCCCTGGGGATCTGGCCGCCGGTGGCGTGGACCGCGTGCCCGCTCTTGGCAGCGGCCGCGGCCAGGGCGGTGACCTGGCTGTGGACGCTGTTCGACACCACGGTCCAGGCCACGGTGCCGAGCACGGCCAGGCCGATCGCCCCGCCGACCTGCTGGCCGACGTTGGGCAGGCTGGCGGCCAGGCCGGCGTCCCGGTCCTCGACCTTGGACAGGGCGACCAGGGTGATCGGCATGAACAGCATGCCCAGGCCCGCGGCGGTGACCAGCATCGGGCCGAGCAGGCCGCCGGCGTAGGTGCTGTGCTCGGTGATCCGGGACAGCCAGAACATGCCGCCCGCGCCGATGGCCGAGCCGGCGATCAGCAGCGGCCGGGCGCCGATCCGGCTGACCAGCTGGGAGCTGACCCCGGCCATCAGCATGATCATGCCGACCATCGGCAGGTAGGCCACGCCGGTCTTCAGCGCGCTGTAGCCCCACACGGTCTGCACGAACAGGGTCAGGAAGAAGAACATCCCGAACATCGCGGTGCCGACGCAGAGCATGATCAGGTTGGCCGCGGACCGGTCCCGGTTGCGGAAGATCCGCAGCGGCATCAGCGCGTGCTTGCTGCGCGACTCGATGAAGACGAACGAGACGAGCAGCACCACGGCGGCGGCCAGCGAGACCACGACCTTGGTGTCACCCCAGTGCGAGACGCCGTTGGGGCTGGTGGCGGCGTTGGACAGGCCGTACACCAGCGCGGCCAGGCCGAGGCTGGCGGTGATCGCGCCGGGCAGGTCGAACCGGCCCGGGTGCCCCTTGGACTCCGGCAGCGCCCGCGGGGCCAGCAGGGCGACGATGATGCCGATCGGCACGTTGACGAAGAGCACCCAGCGCCAGGAGGCGTAGGTGGTCAGCAGGCCGCCCGCGAGCAGGCCGACGGCGGCGCCGCCGATGCTCATCGCGGCGTAGACGCCCATCGCCCGGTTGCGCGGCGGGCCCTCCGGGAACGTGGTGGTGACCAGCGACAGTGCGGCCGGCGCGACGATGGCCCCGCCGACGCCCTGCAGTGCCCGGGCGCCGAGCAGCCAGGCCTGGGTGGTGGCGAAGCCGCCGAGCAGGGAGGCCACCGAGAACAGGATGATGCCGGCGATGAACACCCGGCGCCTGCCCAGGATGTCGCCGGCCCGGCCGCCGAGCAGCAGGAACCCGCCGAAGGTCAGGGCGTAGGCGTTGACGACCCACTCCAGGCCTGAGCCGGAGAAGCCAAGTGCGTGCTGGATGTGGGGGAGCGCGACGTTGACGATGGTCGCGTCGAGCACCACCATGAGCTGCGCGGTTGCGATCACGACGAGGGCCAGGCCGAGACTGCGCTGGCGAGCGCCAGCCGCTGCTCCTGGGCCCCCTCGCCCGGTCGCGGGCTGTGCGGTGGACATGTGATCTCCTTGCGTGAAGGGCGTACTGAACTAACGCGTCGGCGCTGTGCGCCTGGCGTGGAAGTCTGGGATTGGGTTGAGACCTTCAGCGGCCGCCGGTTAGCGGGCGGCCGGGGCTGCCGCGGATATCGGTTCCGCGGCGCTGACCAGGAGCTTGTTCACCTCCTCACAGGCTTCCGCCTCGGTGGCGGACAGCGGCGGGCTCATGGCCCGGATCAGGGCCAGCAGGCTGGCCCGCTGCTCCCGGCTGAGGAACTGGCGCCACGGCGTGCGGCTCAGCACCTCATCCTCGAGGCGGGCCTTGAGGTCCGCGCCGGCCGGGGTGAGCACGAGCCGCTTCACCCGGCGGTCGGCGGGATCAGGTTCCCGCACCGCCAGCCCGTGCTTCTCCAGGGTGTCGGCGATGCTGGTGATGAAGGAGGGGTCACAGTGCATCCGCTGGCCCAGGTCCTTCATGGCCAGCGGGTTGTCGAGCATGTGCAGCGCCTTGATCACGAACACCGGGATGCCGAAGCTCTTGGCAAGTGCCTCACCCTCGGCGACGAGCCGTCCGAACAGCCCGGCCACCGAGTCAAGGATCTCGAGGTCAAGGAGATCCTCATCCGATCGCTTATGCACCCTGTTCCTCCGCCTGAGCATCTCAACAGTTGAGTAGCTCAACCATATAGGCGGAAGGTTGAGTAGGTCAAACTTTTATTCGCCTAGCATCTGAGCAGGTCAACCGACAGCGGGGGCCCGGGGTCATCCGCCCGCGCCAGCATGGAAGTCACTTCATCAAGATGCGCAGCAGCAACAGGACGCCCAGCACCAGCAGGATGGACGTCAGCCCGCTGCGGTTCCGGGTCTTGCGGAAGTTCGGGATCCGGTTCTTGTGCACCTTGAGGTCGGAGTTGGCTCCATAGGCATGCCGAAGCTGCCAGCCGACGTACCCGCCGACCACCAAGACGATAAGCGCAACCAGAACTGCGGCTGATCCCACGGCGCCCGACCCTCCCTGCGCTGTGATCCTGCCTCAAGAGCATCGCGCATGATCGGTGCGCGTTCCACTGCTTTCCGCTGAATCACCGGCGTGTCGTGCCCAGCCACCAGCCCAGGGGAGCGGTCCTCTGCCAGCCGACAGGGCCAATGCCGCGTGACGAAGGAACGCGGCCTTGGCCAGCGGGGGGCTCCGGGGGGTCGCCCCCCGGGCTAACACTGCTACTCGTCGCTGGAGGCGGCCCAGATGTTGATGCCCGACGCGGCCGAGTGCCGGTCGATCTCGGTCAGCTCCTCCGCGCTGAAGACTGCGCTGGCCCGCCGCGGCGACGTTCTCCTCCAGCTGCGCCACGCTGCTCGCGCCGACCAGCACCGAGGTGACCCGGTGATCGCGCAGTGCCCAGACAAGCGCCATCTGCGCGAGCGACTGGCCCCGGGCCCGGGCGATCTCGTTGAGCGCGCGCACCGGTGGCCAGGTTCCGCTCGCTGAGCTGGTCGGCGGACAGGCTGCTGTCGTCGCGCGAGGCCCGCGAGCCCGCGGGGACGCCGTCCAGGTACCTGGCGGTGAGCAGGCCCTGGGCCAGCGGGGAGAACGCGATGCACCCTGCGCCCTCAAGCTCCAGCGTGTCCAGCAGGCCGTCCTCGATCCACCGGTTGAGGATCGAGTAGGACGGCTGGTGGATCAGCAGCGGCGTGCCCATCTCGCGCAGCAGCGCGGCCGCCTGCTCGGTGCGCGCGGGGGAGTAGGAGGAGATCCCCGCGTACAGCGCCCGGCCCGAGCTGACCGCGGTGGCCAGCGCGCCCATGGTCTCCTCGAGCGGGGTGTCCGGGTCGGCGCGGTGGCTGTAGAAGATGTCCACATAGTCCAGGCCCATCCGGGCGAGCGACTGGTCCAGGCTCGCCAGCAGGTACTTGCGGGAGCCCCAGTCGCCGTAGGGGCCGGGCCACATGTCGTATCCGGCCTTGGTCGAGATGATCAGCTCATCGCGATAGGGGCACAGGTCCTCGCGCATGATGCGGCCGAAGTTGATCTCGGCAGTCCCGTACGGCGGGCCGTAGTTGTTGGCGAGATCGAAGTGGGTCACGCCCAGATCGAACGCGCGGCGCAGGATCGCTCGCTGGGTGTCCAGAGGGCTGATGTCACCGAAGTTCTGCCACAGCCCGAGGGACACCTCGGGCAGCTTCAGGCCGCTGCGCCCGCAGCGGCGGTAGTGCCTGCCTTCGTACCTGTCATCGGCCGCGATATAGGTCATGGTGGCAGTGTCTCACCGGCCCTGCCCGCCCGGTCGCCCGATGCCTGGCGGGCGGGCGGTGCCGCGGGGGCGGGGCTGGCAGGATGGGGACGCCCGGGTTCGGCCCGGGCCCCACCGACACCGGCGAGCGATGGAGCATGCGATGAAAGACGCGATGATGGCCGAGACCATCAGCATCACCGGACATGGCGGCGACCAGGTCGAGGCCTACCTCGCCAGGCCGCTCGGCCCGGGCCCCTACGGCGGCGTGGTCGTGATCCATCACATGCCCGGGTACGACGAGGGCAGCAAGGAGATCACCAGGACGTTCGCCGTGCACGGCTACCTGGCGATCTGCCCGAACCTGCACTACCGCGAGGCACCGGGGGCCAGCCCAGACGACGCGGCGGCGGCATCGCGGGCACAAGGCGGGGTACCGGACGACCGGCTCGTCGGCGACGTCGCGGGCGCGGCCGCCTACCTGCGGGCCATGCCCGCCTCCAACGGCAAGGCCGGGACGATCGGCTACTGCTCGGGCGGCCGGCAGTCCTTCCTCGCCGCGTGCAGCCTGCCGCTGGACGCCGCGGTCGACTGCTACGGGGCGTTCGTCATCGGCGCGCCGCCCGAGGGCATGCCGCTCAAGGTCGGCCCGATCGTGCACCTCGCCAAGGACCTGTCCTGCCCGCTGCTCGGCCTGTTCGGCGCCGACGACTCCTACCCGGCCCCGGCCGAGGTGGCCGAGCTGGACAAGGCCCTCACCGAGGCGGGGAAGGAGCATGAGTTCCACACCTACGAGGGTGCCGGGCACGCCTTCTTCGCCGTGAACCGGCCCAGCTACCGGCCGGAGGCGGCCATGGATGGCTGGCAGAAGATCTGGGACTTCTACGGCCGTTACCTGGCGAGCTGAGCGGAGGCCGCGATGTGCACATATCTGACGGAGAAGGTGGCCGTCGAGGGCAGTGGCAAGGGTGCGGCGGGCTGGTTCGGCCTCACCGAGGCGACCGTCTACTTCGACCACCCGCAGCACGCGCGGGCCGAGCACACGCTCAATATCGACTTCCTCAGCCCGGGCCAGGGACCATCGGCGCGCGTGGCGGTGGAGTTGACGGCCGCGTCTGCCCGGGCGTTGGCCGCGGCAATCGAGTCCGCGCTGTCCAGCGTGCCGCCGGGGCTGCTCTGACGCCACCGTGAGATCGGGCCAGCCGGGGGATGGCTTGTGATCGGACAGAACTCCGCGCCCAAGCAACCCGTCCGTCCACGTACGGGGCGTTATGTCGGTGGGAGGTGCCAGTATCGGGGGGAGAAGGTGGTGGCATGAAATTCCAGGTTGAGCATGACGCGCTGGCGGACGCGGTGGCGTGGGTGGCGCGGGCACTCCCGTCGCGGCCGGTGGTGCCGGTGCTGTCCGGGCTGCGGCTGGACGCGGCCGAAGGCCTCACGCTGTCTTGCTTCGACTACGAGCTTTCCGCGACCACGCGGCTGCCCGCCGATATCGCCGAGCCGGGCTCGGCGCTGGTGCCGGGGCGGCTGCTCGCAGAGATCACCCGGAGCCTGCCGGGGCAGCCGGCCGAATTCCGCTCCGATGGCGACGAGGTGACTCTCAGCTGTGGGAGCGCCGAGTTCGCGCTGGTCTCCCTGCCCACGGCGGAGTACCCCGAACTGCCGCCCGCCCCGCCGCTGGCCGGTACGGTCGACGGCGGGGACCTGGCCGCAGCGCTCGCCCAGGTGCTCCCGGCCACCAGCCGCGACGACACGCTGCCCATGCTCACCGGGGTATGCCTGGACATCCGGGGCGACGTGGTCACGCTGGCGGCCACCGACCGGTACCGGCTCGCCGTGCGTGACCTGCACTGGGCGCCCGCGGACCCGGGGATCCGGGCGATCGCCCTGGTCCCCGGGCGCACCCTCGCCGACGCGGCGCGGGTCATGGTGCCCGGGGTGCCGGTTTCGGTGTCCTTCGCGGTACCGGACGGCGTCAAGAGCGGCGGCGACCCCCGGCCGGTCGAGGGGATGATCTCGTTCGACAGCGGCGGCCGCCGGCTGACCGGCCGGCTGATCGCGGGGGAGTTCATCAGGTACGAATCCCGGTTCCCCGCGGAGTACGGCTGCCGCGCGGACATGCCGGCGGCCTCGCTGATCGAAGCGGTCCGGCGGGTCTCGCTGGTCGCCGACCGGGCCAGCCCGGTCCGGCTCACATTCGGTGCCGGGACGGTCGCGATAGAGGCTCAGACGGAAGGCCGGGCCCGGGCGATCGAGCGGGTCACCGCGAGCTTCCACGGTGATGAGCCCGTGATCGCGTTCAATCCGCACTACCTGCTCGACGGGATCACCGCCGCGGCGGCCGGGACCGGGCCCGCACGGCAGCCTGCCTCGTCGGCCGGCGATGGCGGTGCGGCCGGGGATTCGGCGTCCGATGGCGCCGGCGACGGCTCTGCCAGGTCGGCGACCATCCGGCTGGAGTTCACCAGCCCGGCCCGGCCCGCGCTCATCACGCTGGCCGGGGACGACGGGGACGATGGCGGTTCCGATGGTTCTGCCGCCGGTGAGGGCGACGAGGCGGCCGACGGTGCCGTGGCGGATCCGCCACGGCCCGCGTTCCGCTACCTGGTGGTGCCGCTAAGGTCGCCGGCCCGCGCCTGATACGTCTTCCGGCGGCCCCGCCGCCGGGACGCCCTGCCGCCCAGCGCGGCGCGGATCGCCCACGTCGCCCGGCTCAGCCAGGATGAGCCGGTGGCCGCTGGCACGGCCTCCGTCCAGGTCCCGCTGCGCCACGCCCGGCGGCCGAACCAGAGCGCCGTCGCCGTGATCAGGCTCACGAACAGCACGGGCACCGCGAGCAGCACGAGAAGCACCGCAAGCGCGCTGTGCGGCCAGGCCGCCACTGCCAGCGCGATCAGGCCAGCCCCGAGGGCGAATCCGCCAACCACGAACAGCAGCAGGAACCGCACCACCCGGCGCGCGAAGTTGCGTGCCGCCACCGTGGCGGCGGCCAGATCCCCGTAGGCGCCGTCGCCGAACCCGTAGATGCTTTCGCCGAACCCAGGGCCAGCGTTCCGGGGATCCTGCTGCCACGTGCCCTGACCCGGCGGGTCCTGGTATGCCCGGCCATGGCCCGCTGAGCCCTGGTCCTCCGGGGCCCCGTGCCACGGTCCCTGGGTCCACGGGCGCCGCTCCTGCGGGTCCTGCTCCCAGCCGTCCGACCTGTCCATACTTTCCTCCGCTACCGCCCCCGCTGTACGGATTTGCTGCTCGTCCAAAAACGATATATCTCGAATTTCGCGCTGGCAAACCCAGCAGCTGACGCCATCCCTTCCTTCCCTTCAACGCCAGCCCGGAGGGGGTACTTCCCCACGCGGGATCCGGGCCGGCCAGGGGTGCGCGCGAAGGCGCCCACCGGGATGGCCCGAGTTACTGAGGTGGCTGGGCGGCCTCGGTGCTGAGCAGGACGATCACGGAGGCGCGGTCCATGCCAAGTTCAGCCCGGCGGCCGGGGCTGCCGGGGCCGGTGAGCGCGGCGCGGGCGCCCGCCAGGGACGCGGCGCCGCTCGGGCCTGACGAGATACCGGCTGCGGCGAGGTCGGCGGCCGCGCGGCGGGCCGCGTCGTCGGTCACCGCGACGGCGGCGTCCAGTCCCTGCGAGCAGGAGGGCCACGCGCTTGAGGAGATCGTGCCGCAGTTGAGACCGGCCATGATCGTGTTAGCCGTGGGTATCGTCGTGGGCCTCCCGGCTCTCATGGCGGCGAGCAGGCAAGCGGCAGCGTCGGGCTCCACGGACAGCACCGCCACGTCGTCCTGCCGGCCGTGAGCGCGATAGTGCATGACGGCGGCCTGAGCCAGGGAGCCGACGCCCACCGGCACTGCCACCAGCGCAGGCGGGCTGGCGTCGGCGTCAGCTAGCTGGGCATCCAGCTCGGTGAACAGGGTGGAGTAGCCCTCGACGGTCCAGGCGGGCACCTGCTCGTAGCCGGGCCAGGCGGTGTCCTGGATCAGCGCGGCGGCGCGGTGATCCTCGGCCCATTGCCGGGCGTGCGCGACGGCCTGGTCGTAGGTGCCGTTGACCTGGGTGACTTCGGCGTTCTCGCCGGCTATGGCGGCGCGGGTCGCGAGGTTGGTGACGGCCGGGACGAAGACGCGAGCCGGTACGCCGATGAGCCGGGCCATGCGGGCGACGGCGCGGCCGTGGTTGCCGTCGGTCGCGGTGACGAAGATCAGGCCAGGGCGCCGCGCGGCCGCCGCGCGCAGTCTGGCCAGGGCATCCGGGGGAGCCGTGCCAGCCGGGCCGGCCGGTTCGCTCGTGAGGAGCCGGTGGATGGCCCAGGAGGCGCCGAGCACCTTGAACGCGGGCAGGCCCAGGCGGGAGGACTCGTCCTTGACGAAGACCCGGTCGGCGCCGAGTTCGGCGGCCAGCGCCGGGACCTCGGGCAGTGGGGTTGGTGCGTAGCCGGGGAGGCTGGTGTGGAAGGAGCGGACCGCGCCGGAACGCACGTGCTCTGGGATGCCACAGGTCCATGACCGGGCCCGTGGGTGGGCCAGCCAGGGGAGTGGCTGGCTGGCGTGCGGCATGCCTTCCATGATGGCCCCGGGGCTCAGCGTGGCGCCGACGGGATCCGGCGCACGACATCGCCTCGATCTGGGCGCCGGATCCGGGCCTGGATCAGGTCGGCGCCGCCCGCGGTCACGGTCGTGGTCCGCTCCGCCCACCGCGGCCCGGTCGCCGAGCAGAACGTGGCCAGCCGCAGCCGCTGGCCCCGCCGCGGCCAGCCGCGGATGGCCAGGGCACACCTCCGCACCAGCCAGCCGTAGCCCTCGTGCAGGCCGGAGTCGGCGACGTCGTCCTCCGCGACGTCCTGCACGTAGCGGCCAGCGCGTCGAGCCGCAGCCGCCCGCCAGGCGTGACGTCGGTTCGCCGGATCGGGTAACCCGCGGTGAACACCCGGCCCGCCGCGGGTGGCGGCAGGAACTCAGCAGCTGCGCCGGGCCGGGGCGAGTCCATCCGGGCATTGTGCCCGATGCCGCGCTGGCGCTTGTTACGGGGTGACCTGGTGGACAGCGCCGCAGCCGGGGTGCCGGCTGCGGCGTGGGCCGGGCGAGGCTCGCGGTTCACGCGACGGTGCCGGCGCCCTGCCGGTCGTGGCCGCGCAGCAGCGTGGCGACCCCGATGGCGGCGGCGGCGACGATGCCGGCCGCGATCAGCAGCGCGAGGTGCAGCCCGTCCGCGAACGCGGTGTGCGCCTGGGCGGCAACGGCCCCGCCCAGGTGGGAGGCGAGGGCGACCGAGGCCCGCGCCTGGCCCGCCTCGGCGGCGGGCAGGTGCTGGCTCAGGTGCAGGTGGCTCTGGTAGGTGCTGGTGAGAATGCTGGCCAGTACGGCGATGCCGACCGCGCCGCCGACTTCACGGGACAGATCGTTGATCGCCGAGCCGACTCCCTGCTGGGCGGCCGGCAGGGCCGCGGTGATGCCGCTGGTGGCCGGGGTCATGGCCAGGCCCATGCCGGCGCCGAGCGGGATGAGCCCCACGGCGACCAGCCAGTAGCTGCTGGCGCCGGTCAGCTGTGCCAGCACGACCAGGGCCGCGGCCATGATCACCAGCCCGGCGGTGCAGGTGACCCGGGCCCCGATCCGGGCCACCAGGGCGGGCGCGAGCCGCGCGGCCGGCATCATCGCGGCGGCCATCGGCAGCATGCTGACCGCCGAGACCAGACCCGAGTCGCCCCGGATGAGCTGCAGGTACTGCAGGACGAGGAAGATGAAGCCGAAGAAGGCGAAGAACTGCACGAAGATCGACAGGCTGCCGGCCGACAGGCCGCGGCGGGCGAAGACCCGCGGGTCGAGCAACGGGTTGTGGCGGCGCATCTCGAACAGGACGAAACCCGCCAGGACCGCGACGCCGGCGCCCAGGCCGGCCAGCGTGCGCGCCGACAGCCAGCCGTGGCTTGGCGCCTCGATGATCGAGTACACCAGCGCGACCATGCCGGCCACGGCCAGCACGGCGCCGCTGACGTCGAGGCGGGGGGCGTGCGGGTCGGCTGACTCGGGCACGAAGCGGAAGGTGCCGACGAGGGCCGCGGCGGCCAGCACCACATTCAGCCCGAACACCGACGGCCAGGACCACACCTCCAGGACCAGCCCCGAGGTGAGCAGCCCGAGCACCGCGGACCCGCCCGCCACCGCGGCCCAGACGCTGACCGCCCTGGTGCGCTGCTCGTCGGCGAAGGTCCCGGTGATGGTGGACAGGGTGGCCGGCATCACCAGCGCCGCCCCGAGGCCAAGGACGGCCCGCAGGGCGATCAGTTCGGTCGCGGAGTGAGCCGTCATCGCGACGGCCGAGCCGGCCCCGAAGATCGACAGCCCGGCGAGCAGCGCGAGCCGGCGGCCGTAGCGGTCGCCGAAGGCCCCGGCCGGGAGCAGCAGCGAGGCGAACACCAGGGAATATGCGTCGATGATCCACGCCAGCTGGGTCTGGGTGGCGTGGGTCGACCGGGCTATCTCGGGCAGTGCCACATTCAGTGACGACATGGCCGCCACCACGGTGGCGAGGGCCATGCACACGACGGCGGTCACCGCGCCGCTGCGCACGCCGCGCGCGGCCGGGGGCTTCACGGTGGGAGGTATCACGGCGGTCATCTCCGGCTCCTTGACTTCAGTTTCTATGTTCTAGAACGACGTTACATATCACTAGAACGACAGTCAAGAGCTTGCTATGATGGTGCCGTGACCGACTCACAGAAGACCAAGACGACGGGGGAGCAGCCCAAGGCGCGGCGGGTCAGCCGGCAGCGCGAGGCGGGGGAGGCCACCCGGCGCGAGACGCGCAGGCGGCTGCTCGCCGCCGCCAAGGCCGAGTTCGCCGAGCGCGGTTACGCGGCGGCCACCGTGATCCGCATCGCCGAGCGGGCCGACATGTCCGTGCAGACCCTCTACTCCAACTGGGGCAACAAGCGGAACCTGCTGCGCGCCGTGATGGAGAGTTCCGTCACCGGCGACGAGGACGTGCCGCTGGTTCCCGGGCAGCCGCCAGGCATCATTACGGCCGCGCTCGAACCGGAGGACATCGCGGACCCGCGCCGGCTGCTTGCCCATCTGAGCCGCCAGTACCGGCTCCTCGCCGAGCGGTCGGCGGTCGGCTGGCAGACCTACCGGGACGGCGCGGCGGTCGACCGGGACATCGCCGCGGACTGGCAGCAGCTCAGCGACCTGCGCCGCACGGCCTTCCGGGCGCTGTTCGCCCGGGTGCCCGCGGGGGTGCTGCGTCCCGGGCTCGGCAACGCTGCCGCCGCCGACACCGCCTGGGCCATCGCCAGCCCCGACATGCACGATCTGCTGGTACGGCAGGGGGGCTATGACTATGACCATCTGGAGGAATGGGTCCGTACCACGCTCACCGCCGCGCTGCTGGCTGGCCCGGCACGAGGGTGAAGCTGCGCGGCGGGGGAGCGGCGGCCGGGCAGGCCCTGACCGTCACGGTGCCAGCCCGAGGCGCATCTCGGTGAGGGACCGCCCGGCGGCGCCGAGAAACGGCCGGGACCGCCCGGTCGGCCGGAAGCCCTGGCGTTCGTAGAACGCCCGTGCCCTGGGGTTGTCGGGCCGGCCTGGCTGAGAGCCGGGGGAGCGGTGGGGGAGGACAGCGGCACCGAGGTCGGCCGGCCACCCACCTGACCGCAAACCGGCCTGTGGCCGGCTACGGCTTGGGCACCGCGGTGGCGGTCACCGTACCGGCCGAGTCGTTGTAGTGAATCTGGATCCACTGGGGCGGCGGTCCTTCACAACTCCCCTCGTTGTCGTTCTCCTGGGTCTCGATGATCGCTCCCTGGGGGATCGGCTCAACTCTGCCGTGGGCGATGCGGCTCAGCAGGCCGGAGACGCCGCTCTTGGCCGTGATCAGGGTGTACCGCGTGCCGCGGGGCTGCGCGCACCCGGCCGAGAACAGGGTGACAAGGCCGCCTAGCGCCACCTTTCCTTTCGCCCGGATCTGCGGGTAGAACTCACCGGCCTTCCCCGGGAAAAGGGCGTCGATGTTCAGGATGCTCTGGGCGCTGAAGGTGATGTTGCCGCTGGAGGCCAGGATGCCTTCCTGGGGCGGGACGCTCGCGCCCAGCAAGAGCTTCGAGCCCGGCATGGACAGTGGCCCCACGGTCCCGGTCAGGAAGGCGGAGGCGTCGGTGACGGTGACCGGGCCGGTGACTGTGAAGGGCGCCCCGGCCGTCACGACCACCTGCCCGTTCGCACCGGCGCGAAGTCCGGTGTCGGCAGGGTTCGCACCCATCAGTCTGAACCCGCCCAGGTGGGCGCCTCCGGTCCCGGTCTGCGTGCCCATCTCCTGGAACAGCCAGTCCGACCCGTGGGCAACCCGCAGCGTGAGGGTGGCATCGGGCCCGGTCACCGGGGCATAGTCGAACATGCCGCTTCTGTCCATGGTCCACGTCTGGCTGCCAGTCAACTGGATGGGCAGGAAGCTGACCGAGTCATTGGACAGCCGCTTTGACGGCTGCGCCGTCATGACCATGCCTGAGGATAGCGAGATGAGCTTGCCGGACAGTCCGTAGCCGGGGCCGGCCGCTGCGGTCTCGATGGTGAGCCGGGCCACCTGCATGCCGGTGAGGTCGTTGACGCTGACCCTGCCGCACGGCACGGTGGCCGTGCAGTGCAACGGCGGGAAGACCAGGTTCACCGGCTGGCCGGAGGCGGGCGCGACGTCACCCTGCCAGTTACCAGGGTCCGACCATTTGTGGCTGACGCCAGCGGCCGCATCAGCGCCCGACCAGGTGAATGTCTTGGGAGCAGCGGTGGCCGCGCCAGCGGCCGGTGCGATCAGGGCAATGGCGGCAGCCGCGGCGGTAGCCAGCGTCCCCGCGGCTCGAAGCCAGGACCGGACAGACATGAGCTACCGCCTTCGCTGGGGAGCGCAATGCTCGCTGGCCGCCTGCCACCGGTCTACTTGCGGCGCCCACGGGGGTCAATTGCCCGATTGGTCATGATTCGGGCAGACGTACCCCAAGAAGTTCTCACGGCCGCCGCTGTGCATCGGGAACTGCCCGATTCCTGGCGCGGGGGAAGCCGGTTCAGCGAGTACCCATCGGGCGCTTGGGCGCCCAGAGCTGGTCGGCGTCACCAGCGGCGAGCCGGCCCTGGTAGACGTCGATCTTGTGGTCGATCAGCTTGAGATTTTCCTCCAACTCGGCGAGTTTGGCGGTCACCTCGGCGCGGTGGGCCTCCAGGAGGGCGAGCCGTTCTTCCTCGTTGCCCGGCCCCGCGGATACCAGCTGGGCGTAGCGCTTGATCGTCCTGATGGGCATGCCCGTGGCCCGCAGCTTGGTGCAGATGCTGATCCACTTGAGGTCTTCCTGCTGGTAGCGTCGTCGGCCGCTGTGGTTGCGGGGCACGGCGGTGATGACAAGGCCGGCGCGCTCGTAATAGCGCAGGGTGTGCACGCTGACTCCGGTGCGGCGGGCGGCCTCGGCGATGCTCACGCCCGCCGGGGGGACCGGGCGCTTGGCTGCCGGGTGCGGTTTGACTTCGAGCACGCTCTAAATTCTAGCGTCGCAGGCATGAGTGTCTCCGTGAGCGATGCCCGTCAGCTGGATCGGGCCCGGCCGCCCGGACTCAGCCAGCGGCGCCGGTTCGGTGTGCTCGCGATCTGCTGCGCCAGCATTCTCGTCGTGGTGATGGATATCTCCATCGTCAACGTCGCGCTGCCGGCGATGCGCCGCGACCTGCACGCCCAGGTGTCCAGCCTGCAGTGGACCATCGACGCGTACACCCTGGTGCTGGCCAGCTTTCTGGTGCTAGCCGGGTCGGCCGCCGACCGGTTCGGGCGCCGGCGCATCTTCCAGGCCGGCCTGGCCGCCTTCGGCCTCGGCTCGCTGCTGTGCAGCCTGGCGCCGGGCATCGGCTGGCTGATCGCGGCGCGCGTGCTGCAGGGTGCCGGCGGCACGATGCTCAACCCGGTGGCGATGTCGATCGTCGCCACGACGTTCCCCGGGCGGGCCGAGCGGGCCAGGGCCATCGGCGTGTTCGGCTCGGTGTCCGGCCTGGCGCTTGCGCTGGGGCCGATCCTGGGCGGCGCCCTGGTCAGCGGCCTCGGCTGGCGCGCCATTTTCTGGGTCAACGTGCCGATCGTGGCCGCCGCGATCGTAGGTACCGCGCTGTTCGTGCCGGAGTCCCGCGCCGCCCGGGCGCGCCGGTTCGACCCGGTGGGGCAGACGCTGGTGATCCTGGTGCTGGGCAGCGCCGTCTCCGCGATCATCGAGTCCAGCAGGCTCGGCTGGGCATCACCGGTGATCCTTGGCCTGCTCGCCGTCGCCGTGCTCGCGGTGCTGGGCATCCTCGGCTATGAATCGCGCCGTGCCGACCCGTTGCTTGAGTTGCGGCTGTTCCGCAGCGTGCCGTTCACCGCGGCGATCGCGATGGCGCTCTGTGCGTTGTGCGCGTTCGGCGCGTTCCTGTTCGTGACCACCCTGTACCTGCAGGACGTGCGCGGCCTGCCGGCGCTGGCGGCCGGGCTGTGCCTGCTCCCGGTCGGGACGCTGGTCGTGGTGCTGTCCCCGCTGACCGGCCGGGTTGTCGGTGGCCGCGGGCCGCGGCTGCCGCTGGTGGTCTCCGGGGCCGCGCTGGCACTGGGCGGCGGGGTGTCGGTCTGGCTCGGACCGGCAACACCGATGCCGGCCGTGCTCGCGGCCTACGTGCTGTTCGGCATCGCCCTGGGCACCGTGAACCCGCCGATCACCAACTCGGCGGTCTCCGGGATGCCCGGCTCGATGGCCGGGGTGGCCGCCTCGCTGGCCTCCACCGGCCGGCAGACCGGCACCGCCCTGGGTGTGGCGATCTCCGGAACGATCGTCGGTCCGGCCCTGGCCCATGGCGCCCCGGCGTTCACCAGCGCGGCCCGTGGCGTGTGGTGGCTGGTGCTCGGGCTCGGCGCCGGCATCCTGGCCCTGGGGCTGCTCAGCACCGGGCGCTGGGCCCAGCGCACCGCCGCGCGGGCGGCGGCCCTGTTCGAACAGGTGGACCGGGGCGGGGTCAGCCCGCGGGCTTCACGGGGGCCAGGGAGTTGCCGGGCGGGATCTGCGAGCAGTCGTTCGGCGCCTGGCTTCCGGCGAAA
Organism: uncultured Actinomycetes bacterium; assembly: GCA_963706115.1. Classification (GTDB taxonomy): domain Bacteria; phylum Actinomycetota; class Actinomycetes; order Streptosporangiales; family Streptosporangiaceae; genus DASXKD01. The sequence continues at coordinate 185,602 of CAVPMG010000020.1, forward strand.
CGGCTGTTGAGCCAGGTCAGGGCGGTCGGCGACCAGACGGGAAAGGTCGAGATGTGGCTGAGCGCGTCGTATTGGGTGTAGTCCACCGCCGTGCCGGAGGCGCAGAAGTCGCGGGCCAGGGTCCGGACGTCACCAGCCACCATGACCCCGTCGCCGGGCCCGATGCCGGGCTTGTTGCCGGGGGTGCCTTCGAGGGTGCCGTTTGCCCCCTGGCCGATGAACATGGGAATGGTAGGCGAGGCGAGGCTGCCGGCGTTGAGCTCATTCTCGACCTTGACGAGGATCGGGATGCTCGCCGGATTTGCATACCGTGGCTTGACCAGCTGGGCGAACTTGAGGCCGGGGTACTGGCCGAGGACGTTCGCGATCGAGGCATTCTGCAGCGAGCTGTACAGCTGAAGCCCGTAGCTGCTCAGGTAGGGCCTGATGTTGATCTGGAAACCCCGGGCGATCCCGATGATGGACATCGGGATGATGCCCGCCCAGATGCTGCTGCCGTTCACGTACGTGAGGTTGTGGGCCGGGTCGACGAGCACGCCGCCCTCGGCCGCGCCAACCAGCTGGCGGTTGACGTCGGGGGCGTAGGACGGTGCCAGCTGGGCGGCCCAGTCGGTCGCGATGGCACCTCCCGAGTAGCCGAACATGCCGATCGGGGTGGCCTTGGTCAGCCCGGTGGCCGGGGAGTTCGTCGCGGCCCGTATCGAGTTGAGGGTGGCCATCCCGTACTCGGGCGCGCTGGCGAAGTCGGCGGTCTGGCCCTCGGTGTCGGGAACGATGACCGCGTAACCCTGGAGCAGCAGGGGAGCGATCACTATCGACTCGGCGTCGGTCACGATCCCGCCCAGGGTGACGCCGCCCGCGATCTGTACCGACGGCTCATCGGCCGGGTTCAGCGAGTCGTAGAACGACTGGTAAGAGACCGCACGCGGGGAGGCGGGCGGCACGGGCGGCTCGAGGACCGAGGTGACGTTCGACGTCGGCTGCCCCAGCGCGTCGGCGGACCGGTAGAGCAACTGGACGACCCGGACCGGAACCGCGATGCCCACGATGTGGTACGAGAGGATCCGGGTGCTCAGCACGGTGCCCGGCTTGGTCTGGGCCAGCGGCGTGCTGCCCTTGTAGGCAGAGAAGGACCCCCGCGCCGGGGCGGACGCTGCCCGGGCCAGCGGGGCCGGTGCCCAGGCCAGGCCGGCCACCGCCAGGGCCGTTACCGCCGTCACCGCCGCTTTGGAACCGATCCGCACCCACATGGGCTTCTCCCTCGGCTTGGCCCCGCAGCCGTATGTTACCCACTAGTAGATATCGAGTGCTACCCCCCGGTGGCTTCAATCGGCGGGCGGGCCGGAACCCGTCGCTCGCGCCGGGCCATCGGCACCGCAGCGGCCATCAGCACCCCGGTCATGGCGAAGATGGCCGGGTATCCCACGTGCACGGCAAGCAGGCCGAACACCGCCGGGCCTGCGCCGTATCCGGCGTCGTAGGCCAGGTTCCATAGCGCGCTGGCTGTGTCGGCCGAGGCCGGCATGCGGTCGACCATCAGCGCCATGGTCGCGTTCTGGAGGATGCCGAAACCGGTGCCGAACAGGCACATGGCAGCTATCACGGCGACGGGGGAGGACAGCCAGAGCATGGCGGCCATCCCGACGGAGGCCATCGCCAGTGCCGGGGCCAGCAGGCGTGCGTGGCCGTGCCGGTCGCCGTTGCGGCCCGCCCACCACCGGCTGATCGTGGCGGGCAGCGCCTGAGCCAGCAGGCCCGCGGCAACGATGTCGGCGGAGATTCCATCGGCGAGCGGGAGGAAGGAGACGATGACGCCGGCTGCCACGGTGCTGGCCGCGAAGATCACGGCTGGCCGCAGTTGCCCGCGTCCCTGAGGCCATCGATCAGCCTGACCTCGTGCCCGCCCTCGGCGTCTCCGGGCGCCGCGGTGCGGCCGGCCCCGGAGGGCAGCCACGGAAAGGCTGCCAGCGGGACGAGCGCGGTCGCGACCGCCAGGCCGACGACAATGGGGTAGCCATACTGACCTGCGAGCCAGATGCCCGCCGGCAGCGCGAGCACCTCCGGTGCGCCGCTGACCACTCCGTACAAACCGAGTCCTTCGCCGCGCCGTCCGGGCGGGACCAGCGTGGCCGCGAGCGCGCCCAGCACGACGCCGATGAGACCGAAGCCGAAGCCGCGCGCACCGGCGGCCGCTCCGGTGACCACAAGAGAGCCAGGAGACAGCAGCGCCAGCGCAGGTATCCCGAGCAGCACCGCACCGGCGGCGAGCACCGCACGGGAGCCGAAGCGCCTTATGAGAAAGGGCGAGACGACCTCGGCCGCGACGGTGCCCAGCAAGAGCACACCGGTCATCAGCCCGGCGCCCGCGCTGCCCCCGCCCGCGGCGGCGGCGTAGCGGGGCGTCACCGAAAGCAGCAGGTCGAAGCTGGCGAGCGTGCTGAACTCCGACAGGAGGACCAGGCCCAACTGCCTGCTGACGAGCCGTTCCCGCGTCCCGCCGTTCGTATGCCGGCCGGTCGCTGCCGGTGCCGATGCGCCCATGCTTGTGACCGTAGGTCCGAAGTGGAGCGCTGGTTAGGTCCAATGTCGCGGCGATTGAGTGGTCCGGTTTGAACCTGGCGTCGGCGATCCTGAGTCAGTCGGCGGGGAGTGTCATGGTGCCGTTGCCCACGATCGTGGCGCGGCCGCCGACGATGACCTCGGTGATCTGGCCGTCCCTCTTGTGGGCGGTGCCGTCGAGCACGCTGGGGCGGCCCATGGCAACGCCCTGGTCGATGTGCAGATGGTAGGTGCCGTCCCGCTCGGGTGACCGGTGGGCCAGGCTGGCGACCAGCGACGCGCACGCCGATCCGGTGGCCGGGTCCTCGACGACGCCCACCGCCGGGGCGAAAAACCGGGCGTGCAGGTGCCCCCCGTCGCGGTAGTCGCCGGCGAACAGGTACAGCTCCGGCGACCAGCTGCCGGCGATCCCGGCCGCCCACACGGCCTTGTCCAGCACGGCCCTGTCGACCAGGTCCCGGCCGCCCAGCCGGACGAAGCAGAACCGCAGGCCCACGCCGGCGTACCAGCTCTCCGCGATGGCGTCCTCGGGCAGCGTGAGAGCCTTGGCGATCGCGGCGACGGGCGGTGCCTCGTCGCTGCTCTCGTACCGCGGGGACCGCACCTGGAAGCGGATGTCCGGGCCGTCGACGGTGACCGTGACCGGGCCGATCCCCTCTTCGAAGACGAATTGCTGGCTGGCCGCTCCTCCGTTCCGGCTGGCCAGGACGGCGGCGGTGCCCACGGTGGGGTGACCGGCGAACGGAAGTTCCTGGTGCGGGGTGAAGATCCGGACCAGGGAGGTGCAGGAGGGGTCGCGGGGCGGCAGCACGAACGTGGTCTCGGAGAAGTTGAACTCCCGGGCCAGCTGCTGCATGGTCGCGTCGGCGATGCCAGTGGCGTCAGGGAACACCGCGAGCTGGTTCCCGCCGAAGGGCCGGTCGCTGAACACGTCGACCAGGCTGAAGTCGAATCCCATTGCTCAGCCCACCACCGCGTCCATCTCGACCGCCGCGCCCAGCGGCAGGGCGGCGACGCCGATCGCGGTGCGCGCCGGGTAGGGCTCGGTGAAGTACCTGACGTACACATCGTTCATGGCGCCGAACTGCGACATGTCGGTCAGGTAGACCCCGACCCGGATCACGTCCCCCAGATCCTTGCCGGCCGCCGCGAGAGCCGCCGTGAGGTTGCGCAGCACTTGGTCGGTCTGCTGGCCAATGTCGCCGTCGATCAATTCGCCGGTGGCCGGGTCGGTAGCTACCTGCCCACTGAAGAAAAGGAGCCCGGCGCCGCGCACGGCCGTCGAGAACGGGAGGGCCAAGACTGACGGCGTGTCACTGGTAACGGCATCGCGTGGCATGGTCGATGAGCTCCTTCGCTTGGGTGCTGATGACAAAAGCTTGCCTGCTGACAATGCTGCCGGATCGTTCGGCTCGGTCACCTCAGGGCGGTCTCGAGCGCAACGCTGATGACCTCCAGACCCAGATCAAGTTTGCCCGCTGGCTCGTAGCCGAGGCCGATCCGGATGACGTGGGCGCTGTCGCCGAACCAGGGACCTGCGGCGATCTGCGCCCGCTCCCTCGCCAGATACGCATGGAACCGGTCGATACCGGCGGGGTGGAAGGTGCCCGGGTCAAGCTGCATGCAGCAGAACGCCCCCGCCTCCGGCCGGAGCCAGCGCAGCCGGCCGGTGTGCGACTTGATCCAGCGCTCGACGATGCCGCGCGCCTCGGCCAGCAGCGCGCCGCGCGCGGCGAGTAGCTGGTCCGCCTGGGCGAGCGCCTGGGTGGCGAGGAACTCGTCGAGGGTGCCGCAGGCGATCGAGGAGTTGAACTTGGCCAGCCGGAGTTGCTCGTACAGTTCCGGGTCGTGCGCCGTCAGCCAGCCGACGCGCAGGCCGGGCACGCCGTAGGCCTTGGACAGCGAGGCGCAGGTGAGCAGGCGCGGCGACATCCCAGCGAAGCTCGCGGCGGGCGGGGCGTCCCCGTAGCTGGCCTCCCGGAAGGTCTCGTCGATCAGCAGCAGGGCGTCTGGGCAGGTCCGCGACATGGCGGCAAGCATCTGTTCCACTTCGTCCGCGGTGATCGATACGCCCGCGGGGTTCTGCGGCGAGGCGAACATAACCAGCTGGGTCCGCGACGAAAGGCTCCTGGCGAACGCGTCGAGGTCGATGCGATAGTCGTCGTCGAACCGGGAGTGTACGGTCACCACGGGTGCGCCAAGGCCGCGCAGCGTGTCGAATGTCGGCGGGAAGCAGGGCCGGCCGACCAGGATCTCGCCGTCGCCGCAGAGCAGGCCGGTCAGGAAAAGCGCGCCGGCCGCGCCGGCCGTGATCAGCACCTGGCTGCCCGGGATACCGAGCCGAGCGGCCACCTGGGCCCGTAGCCCTGGGTCGCCGGCCGAGGTGCCGTAGCCCAGCGCCACCTCGGCCAGGCGGGCCATGCCGTCCGGGCCGAGCAGGCCGGCCACGGTCAGGTCGTGAGCCATGCTCTCGCCGAGGTAGTACCGCGGTTTCTCGTCGATCAGGGCCGTGATCGGGCTGGCCGGGAACTGCCGCATGACATGGTCCTCGTCTTGGCCGGCGGATGGTTGCCCTGCCATGATCGCCGGGGCGGGGTGGCGATCCCAGAGCCAATGCCGCAGAATTGGTTTGCAGATGGAACCAATCGAGCTGGGTGAGCGCCTGGGTCGCTGGCCAGCGGGCCGCGGCCCGTTGCACGTGCTGCTGGCGGCGAGGCTGCGGCGGCTGATCGACGAGGGCGAGCTGCCGCCCGGCGAGCCGCTGCCGCCCGACCGGGCCTTGGCGTCGGCGCTAGCGGTTGGGCGCAGCACCGTGGTCGCCGCCTATGAGCTGCTGCGCCAGGACGAGCGGATCGTCCGGCGGCAGGGGAGCGGCACCCGGGTCGCCGGGCCCGAGCCGGCCGGCGTGCGGCAGACCACCAGCGCGCCGATGTTTCTGCACCTGCTGGAGCCGGGCGACGGAGTGATCCCGCTTGCCTGTGCCGCACCGGACACGCCGCCCCCGGAACTGGCCGACGCGTACGCCCGCATCGCGCCAGCGCTGGCCACTCCCGGTGATATCGGCTATTACCCGGCCGGCCACCCGGCGCTGCGCCGTGCGATCGCCGACCGCTATACCAGGCACGGGATCCGAACCGGCCCGGAGCACATCTTGGTGAGCACCGGCGGCCAGCAGGCACTGTCTCTGCTCGCCCGCGCGCTGCTAGCACCAGGCGACCGGGTGCTGGTCGAGGGACCGACCTATCCGGGCGCGCTGGAGGTGTTCCGGGAGCAGGCGGCCGTGCCGCGGTCGCTGCCGGTCGGGCTCGGCAATCTGGCCGAGATGGCGCGTGAGCAGCGCGCCGTCCTGGCCTACGTGATCTCGACCTTTCACAACCCGACCGGGTCGGTGCTGCCGCCGCTGGCTCGGCGTGCGCTGGTGCAGGCCGCGGCGGCGGCTGGTGTCCCGCTGATCGACGACGAGGTGCTCAGCGACCTGGCCTTTCCCGGGGTGGAGGTGCCGCCACCGCTGGCCGCCTACGCCGACAGCGTGATCTCGGTTGGCTCACTCAGCAAGAGCATCTGGGGTGGCCAGCGGATCGGGTGGGTGCGGGCCCCCGAGCCGCTGATCGCCCGGCTCGCCCGCCTGCTAGCCGTGCATGACCTTGGCGGGAACGTGCCCGCGCAGCTCGCCGCCGCCGAACTGGTGCCGCGCCTGGACGAGCTATCGGCGCGCCAGGCCCCGGCCCGGCAGGCCCGCCATGACCACCTGCGCACTGAACTGGCCCGGCACCTTCCCGACTGGGACGCGCCACCAGTGCCCGGGGGGCAGACCCTGTGGGTCCGGCTGCCGTACGGCGACGGGACCTCGTTCGCGCAGACGGCGCTGCGGCACCGCGTCGCGATCCTGCCGGGAAGCGGGCTCGACGCCTCCGGGCAAAGCCAGAACTACCTCCGCCTGCACTTCGTCGCCCAGCACGCCGACCTGACCGAGGCCGTCAAGCGCCTTGCCGAGGCGTGGCGCGCCTACCATCCACCGCCGGCCCCCGCCATCTCACCCCCGGCGATGTCCGTCTGATTCGGATCGGGCGGCTATGGGTGGTAAGTGCAGGGGTGTGCTTTGTCGCGGACGCCCTGGGCCGCGCTGCTCGCCTTGGTCAGCGCGGCGTATCACACGCGGCCTTACGCAACAGGTTTGTCGGTGACGTCCCATTGCGCCAGCGGACGGCCGTCGACCCGCCATTGGTGCTGACCAGCCGGAATCCTGGGCCAGCCCACGGGGGAGTCTTCCCACGGCTCCTGGCGCCCGAACACGGTGCGGTCCAGCAAGCCGTACGACCAGAAGCCCGCCTCGTTGCCACGATCGGTGGTCCAGTAGGTCTCGTAGACCCGGTCGTCATCGTCATGCACGTAGCAGCCGAGCCAGCCAAAGCCCCGGTCGGCCAGCAGTCCAGCGCCTGCGTCGCGCGCGGAGTACCACGGTGCCCTGTAGCCCATGAAATCCGCATACGGCCGGCTCTCCTCGTAGCTGCCCTCACAGAGGTAGGCCAGCGTCACGTCGCGCGCGTGCAGATGCGCCAGCGGACCCTGTACCTGGGATGCGAAGTAGGTGCAGCCGATGCACTGTCCTTCCCACGGCTGGCCGTCGTGCCACATGTGGAAGTAGGCGACGAGTATCCGGCGGCCCTCGAAGACGTCCAAGAACCGAACCTCGCCCTTCGCACCGGCCACGGTGACGGACGCGGGAATCTCGATCATCGGCAGCCGGCGGCGCTCGGCCGCGATCGCATCGCCCTCGCGAGTGTGTGCCTTCTCCCTGACTAGCAGTTCGGCGCGGGCGGCCTCGTACGTGCCGCGGCTGGTGACGGTCGGCAGCGCGGACACTGCCAGCGGTTCGGTGGGCAGGTGGCGCATCATCTGTCCTTCTCTCGACCGTGCCCGGCACGGCACTGGCTTCGCCTCTCGTCCAGCGCCTGGACCAGGCTCCACGAACCTAGACCATGCGCGGAACGCGAACTCATCGGCGGGGCGAAACCCAGTGATCACCAACCCCCACCTCAAGCGCGTGGCGTAGCCGCTATCTCCACGACCCCACCGCCT
>CAVPMG010000021.1:0-212971 GCA_963706115.1 uncultured Actinomycetes bacterium
GGTGTGTTAGGGAGCGGTAGGGTGATTACGTAGGTGCGATACCTGCTAACGGTTCCCGCAGAACGCCTGCGCAGTGAGGGATTCGTCAGATGTATGTTATCGACATCGTCATCTTTGTCTGTTGGGCCGCCTTTTGGGTCTATTGGATCGCGGCATCCATCGGCGTGAAGTCCGGGCGAACCAGATGGGGCCGGTTCGCCGGCTCCCGCGTGGCGATCATTCTTGTTGTTCTCCTGCTGGTGCGGCTTAAGTTCTTCAAGGGCCGCCACACGGTCGTCACCGACCCATTGCTGCAGGGCATCGGCCTCGTCATCGTCCTGCTTGGCTTGGGGCTCGCCATCTGGGCCAGGGTTTACCTCGGCCGTAACTGGGGCATGCCAATGACCGAAAAAGCCGATCCTGAGCTGGTGACGACCGGCCCGTACAGCACCATTCGCCACCCTATATATTCCGGCCTTATTCTAGCGCTGGTCGGTACCGCCATGGCGGTCAGCTTTTATTGGCTGATTGCGGTTGCCGTGCTGGGAGGGTACTTCATATACAGCGCCGTCATGGAAGAGCGCTATATGGCCGGGAAGTTTCCCGACACCTACCCTCGCTATCAGCAGGAGACCAAGATGCTGGTCCCTTACGTCGTCTGAGGACCCGCTCACCGAGGCGATCCCCGGAAACTTAGGAACGCCCCAAGTTCGGCTCCTGCGCTCAGGGTGTGGCCTGCGCGGCCAGATAGCCGGTGAGGTTATCGAGCATCTCAGCCGTACCTTCCCTGCGCAGCGAGGGCGCCTCGGGCCCGTCGATGCCGTCGAGGTAGGCGCCCTGCTCGGTGACGGTCAGCGTGGTGCCGTCCCCGCTTTTGACGAACTCGATGGTGGCGACCGACACCGAGATCCGGGCGTCACCGGCGTACATCTCGTAGGCGTACATGATCCGCTGGTCCGGCACGATGTCGTAGTAGCGGGCGTCGTAACGGAAGGTGGTGCCCGCCATCTTGAACCCGAACCGCTCCCGCCCGCCGGCCCGGAAGTCGAACTCGGCGATGCCGGCCTCCCCGTCGGCGGGCTCCAGGTCGCCGGTGTCGCCCCAGATGCCCTTGGCCTCGGCTGAGGCGAACGCGGCGAACACCCGCGACGGCGCCACCGGATAGGTCCGCTCGATTGTGAACGTGTCGTGGATGACGGAACGCGCGGTCACAGCTCCTCCTTCGAGAGATCGTTCTTGCCGGTGCCGGCCGGGTCGGCCGGGTCAGCCAGGTAGTCACCGAGCCGGTCCAGGCGCCGTTCCCACAGGGTGCGCCGATCGGCGATCCAGGACTCGGCCGAGCGCAGCACCGCTGGGTTGATACTGCAGGTGCGGGTCCGGCCGGTCTTGCGCGACCGGACCAGGCCGCTGGCCTCCAGTACCTGCACGTGCTGCAAGACCGCGGCCAGCGACATGGCCAGCGGCCTGCCCAGCTCGCTGACCGAGGCCGGGCCGGCGCTGAGCCGCTCCACCATGACCCGCCGGCCTGGGTCGGCCAGCGCGTGGAACACTCGGTCCAGGTCCGTCACTTGGTCAAGCATGCACTTGAGTATCGTGGCGGGCGCCGTAATAGTCAAGCCATTGCTTTAGTGTGGACGTGCCCGGCCGGATGGCACGCTCCACAGCTGATCGGTCATCACGCGGACCCGCCGGCCGTCTGGATGAACCACCGGAGGCGGAGTACCGTGATCCAGTTATGGACAGCACACACGCGGTTGTGCGCAGTGGCTGGCTGGCGCCAGTGCTCCGGATCACCGGGGCCGGGCTGCTGGCGGCGACGGCGGCGATTCACCTTGACTTGTACCTGACCGGCTTCAGGAACATCCCGACCATCGGCTGGCTGTTCCTGCTCCAGGTGATCGCCGGGTTCGTCCTGGCCGCCGCGGTGCTCGCCACCGGTAACCCGGTCGTGGCCGCGCTTGGCGCCGGGTTCGCCGTGGCCACCCTGGCCGGATACCTGCTGTCGATCTGGGTCGGCCTGTTCGGCTTCACCGAGGTCCGCACCACCGCGGGGATAGTCGCTGGCCTGATCGAGATCGCCGCGTTTGCCGTGCTCGGCCTGTTCGCCGTGTCCCCGGAATCCGCGGCAGGTAGCCGCGGCCCGGGCCAGGAACTGGCCCGGATGCTGGCCGGGATACCCATGGCGCAGACCCTGGTCGCCGTGGTCTCGGCCGTGGCCCTCGTGCTGCTGATCATCGCCGAGGCCGGTTCCGGCGCCCCGGCGGCCACGGCCAGTGGCGGCTCCGCGGCGCTGAAGACCGGCAAGGTCGGCACGGTGACCGTGCTCACCACCGCCAAGGGGCTCACCGTGTACACGTTCGCGGCGGACACCACCCCGGGCAAGTCGAGCTGTTACGGAAGCTGCGCCGCGTACTGGCCGCCGGTGACCGGCTCCGCGGCCGTCGCCGCCGGGATCCCCGGCACGTTCGCCACGATCACCAGGACCGACGGCACCAAGCAGGTCACCTGGAACGGGCACCCGCTGTACACCTACATCGGGGATCACGGCCCCGGCTCGGCGAGCGGGAACAACCTCAACATCAATGGCGGGCTGTGGAAGGAGATCGTGGTCTCCGGCTGAGCCCGGCGCTCAGAACGTGATCGGCGTGTTCACCCAGAGCATCGCGAGCCGCCCCGTGCCGGAGTTCTGCCACCGGTGCGCGAGGCTGCTCGGGAACGTCAGGCAGTCACCGGTCCTGACGGTGTGCCGCTCCACCTCGTTAAGCCAGAACTCGACCTCGCCCTCGAGCACGTAGACGGTCTCCTCGCCGTCGTGGTGGTAGGAGCCCTGGGAGCCGCCGCCCGGCTCCACCAGGTAGATGTGCGGTTCCAGCAGCTGCGCCCCGACCGACAGCGACTCGATCCGGACGCGGCGGTCGCCGGTGTCGAGCACCGGCCGCTGTCCGGCGCGGACCAGGCGCCGCGGCGGCCGCTGCTCGTCGCCGAACAGGTCCGACACCTGAATCCCGAGCGCCACGGCGAGCCGCTGCAGGCCGGCCAGGGACGCATTCCTGGTGCCGCACTCGATCGCCGACAGGTGCGACACCGAAAGCCCGGCCAGCTGCGAGGCGTCCCGCAGGCTCAGCCCGCGGCGGTGCCGCGCCGCGCGGAGCTTCTCACCGAGCGGCTGCTCGGCCGGCTGTCCCGCCCCCGCGCTCACTCGTGCCGCGTCGGCCCGCGCCGCGCCGGCCCGCGCCGCCCCCGGCCGGCCGCCCGCCCCGGCGGCGCGGGGCCCGTCGTCACCACGCAGCATGCTGCGGATCGCGGCGACGTTGAAGCCCCGGGCCCGTAGCGATGCGATCTCCTGCAGGTCCCTGACGTCCCGCTGGCTGAACCAGCGGTACCGGCCGGTGCGCGCCGGGGTGATCAGGCCGGAGGACTCCCACGCCCGGAGCGTGGAGGGGCTGACGCCGGTCAGCCGGGCAGCCTCGGACACCCGCAGTCTGGCCGTCATACGCCTCACGCTCCGTATCCAGCACCGCAGGTAGCCGAAGAAGCAGAGGGCCCGCTGCTCCCTCGTCTACGGTAAGACAGTAGGTTCAGGGGACTTTAACCAGCCGCGAGAGGATGGGTCAATGGGGTCGAAGCCGCAGGAGTCGAGCGGGCCGGACGGTGCGAGCGTGCCCGCCGAGCCGGTGCTGTGGAACGCGTTCGCGAACATGGCGAGCCTGGCCGGGCATGCCGTCACGATCGTGCGTGGCGAGGGCTCGACCGTCTACGACGCCCACGGCCGGCCCTACCTCGACGCCCTGGCCAGCCTCTGGTACTGCAACATCGGCCACGGCCGCACGGAACTCGCGGACGCGGCCGCCGCGCAGATGCGCCAGCTTGCCGCCTACCAGACGTTCGAGCCGTTCTCCAACCAGCCCGCCGAGGCGCTCGCCCGCCGGGTCGCGGGCCTGGCCCCGATGCCCGGTGCCAAGGTGTTCCTCACCCCGGGCGGCGGGTCCGACGCGGTGGACACCGCGGCCAAACTGGCCCGCAGCTACTGGCGCGCGCTGGGCCAGGATGACAAGCAGGTCACGATCGCCAGGTCGCACGCCTATCACGGCATGAACGCGTACGGCACATCGCTCGGAGGCATCCCGGCCAACACCGAGCCCTTCGTTCCGCTGGTCAGTCTCGTGGAGCATGTGCCCTGGGACGATGCGCCGGCGCTCGAGAAGGTGATCGAGACCGTAGGTGCCAGGCGGGTGGCCGCGTTCTTCTGCGAGCCCGTGGTCGGGGCAGGTGGCGTGTACCCGCCGCCGGATGGCTACCTGGCCAGCGTCAGGGAGATCTGCCGGCGACACGGCGTGCTGTTCATCGCCGACGAGGTGATCACCGGGTTCGGGCGGACCGGCGCCTGGCTGGCCAGCGAGCGGTTCGGCCTTGACCCGGACATGATCACCACGGCCAAGGGGCTGAGCTCCGGGTACGCGCCGATCGGTGCGGTGATCGCCAGCGCGCGGGTGGCCGAGCCGTTCTGGCGCCCCGGGTCCGCGGAGGTGTTCCGGCACGGCTACACCTACTCCGCGCACCCCACCGCGTGCGCGGTCGCATCGGCGAACCTTGACCTGATCGAGCGCGAGCAGCTTGTCGCGCGGGTGGCTGAGCTGGAACCGGTGCTGGCACGGGCGCTCGCGCCGCTGGCCGGCCATGAGCTTGTCGGCGAGGTGCGCGCCGGGACCGGGCTGCTCGCCGCCGTGGAGATCGCCGAGGCCGCCCGCACCGCCGACCCCGGCATCGGCCCGCGGCTGGTGGCCGCGATCCGCGAGCGCGGCGTGATCACCCGGCTGCTGCGCGGCGTGGCCCTGCAGATCTCCCCGCCGTTTGTGATCACCGAGGCAGAGATCGACCGGATCGCGGAGGTCTTCGCAGCGGCGCTGGACGCCGTGGCCGCCGGGCCGGCCCGCTAGCCCGCAAGCCGTTTGTCGTGGTTGTCACAACGACGACAATCGACCGGTGCTCATCCACCCCACGGGCCGGCCTCCGACAGCCGGGCCAGCGTGTGCTAGGCGCGCCCGGCGGCCTCCAGGAACCGCTTGACCCGCTCGGGGTCCACCGGGTTCCAGGTGCCGCCGCCTTCCTTGAGGTCCGAGCCCACGATGATGCCGTCCGCCACGTCGAGGAACGACGCCACGTTGCCCGCCTTGGCCCCGGTGTTGGCCAGCACCGGGGCAAGGTCACCGGTGGCCTGCTTGGCCTCGCGGATCGCCGCCGGGTCCGGCGCCGCCCCGGCCATCGGGCCGGATACCAGGATCGCGTCGGCCAGGCTGGACACGGCCGCGGAGCGGGCGAGCTGGCCCACCGAGCGGGTACCCATGGTGGAGGCGAACTCGGGCGTGACGTTCATGAACACGGCGATCTGCTGTGCGCCGAGGGTGCGCCGGTAGCGCAGCAGTTCGCCCGCGTCCGGGGCCCAGATGCCCATGTCGGACTCGTAGGCACCGGTGACGACCTCGCGGATGAACGCGGCACCGGTCGCGGCGGCGACCGCGAGCGCGGCCCGGCCGTCCCAGAGAAAGTCCACGCCGAACGGCCGGTCCCTGGGGGCAAGGTCTGCGGCCACCCGGGCCATCACGGCGACCCCCTCGAACCCGGCGCGCAGCGAGTACGGCCGGTCGCCCTCGTTGCAGAACATGACGGCGTCGAACGGGAACCGCAGCAGTACGTCGAGGTCGCGGGCGACGCCGTCCACGATGCCCTGGACACCGAGCGCCTCGTCGTAAAGCGGGGTCCCCGGCAGCGGCCCGAGGTGCGCCATCGCGATCAGCGGCTTGGTGCCCGCGCCGAATATCTCCTCGAACCGCCCCGCCACCGCTACCTCCGTTGCTCGGTTCCCGCCGTCGCGCTTCCTAACGCCACCAGGGCAGTTGCCGCGCTTCGGCCACTTTCACGGCCGGCTCGGTGATCGCCTGCCCGCGCTCAGCCAGATGGTAGAGGTGCTCGCCCACCCAGAGCATGTCGGGGCGGTAGTGCGGAGGCGTGTCGCCCCGGCAGGCCACGCCGTTCGGGTAGTCGGGCCCGTCCGGGGCGGGCAGCGCCTCGAGCGGCAAGGGTACGTGGCCGGGCGGCCCGACCTGCTCCGCAAGGCGGTCGTAGAAGCTGGCCAGGTCCGCGGTCTGCCTGCGGAACGCGGCCAGGTCCGGGTCGGAGTCGGGGCGGGCGGGCGCGTGGTTCCCGCTCCCGTCACCGTTCCCGTTGGCGGCCAGGCTGGCCACGGCGTACGCGGTCAGCCGCAGCCGGGTCGTGCCCATGATCAGGGCCCACATGTCCTCGGTGGCCAGCCGTTTGGTGCCCTGCTCGGCCAGGTAGGCGCGGAGCGCCTCGTCGAGCCGCGCGCTGGCGTTGACGGCCGCGACCGCGCTCTCCGGGGGCCGGCGCCGCAGCCCGAGCGCCCAGTCCACCGCCTGGGTGAGGTACCGCCCGCCCTGCCGGAACGCGTCGGCGAGATCGTCGCCGACGATGGCCGCGGCGCCGCGCGGCCAGAACGCGGCCCCGACCACCAGGCTCACCGCGCAGCCGATGGCCACGTCCTCGATCCGCAACAGGCCGACCTGCCAGCCCGCCGGGGCGAGCAGGTTGAAGATCACCACGATGGTAACGGTGAAGGCCGCCTGGCCCACCGCGAACGGCGCGGTGCCCGGTGCGTAGGCCGCGATGAACACGGCCACGGGGAGCACCGTCCACAGGGCGGCGGGCCCGGTGCCGATCGCGAGCAGCAGCAGTGCGCCGGCGACGAAGCCTACGGCGGTGCCGGCCAGTGCCCGCATCGCGGTGGACCCGGTGGATGCCGCGGTGGTGCGCAGTACCGACAACGTGCCAAGCGCCACCCAGAACCCGTGCTGCACGCCGCTGAGCGAGGCCACCGCGACCGCGGCGGCAATGGCGACCGAGCCGCGCGCGCTATTGCGGAACCAGACGGAGCGCAGGCTGGCGTGCCTGGCCAGGAACCCGGCCGCGCGGGCCGGTCCAGACGCGCGCACGCGCCGGGCGCGGTCGGGCAGCCCATACCAGCGGCGGCGCTCGGCCTCGACCAGTTCGGGGCTGGCCTTGCCCGAAGCGATCAGTGCATCCGCCAGGGCGGCCTGGGCGGCCAGGGCGATGGACTGGGCGTGCGCGGCGAGCGCCGCGGCGGCGCGGACATCCGCCGGGTCACCGGCCAGCATCTGCTGGTGGGCCGCGCTGGCGGCGCTGGCGTTGCGCAGCCGGTCCACGTCCAGGCTCGGGTCCTGGCCACGGAGCAGGGCAGCGGACGCCGCCAGTTGCCCGGCGGCGGCAGCGAGCAGTTCGCGGTCCTGCGCGGCCGCATGGGTCAGGTCCAGGTGCCCGTCCAGCGCATCGCAGGTGAGCGTGGCTGCCCACTGCAGCAGTTCGACCACGTTGGCCAGTGCCTGGTCGGTGGTGGCCAGGCCGGTCGGCCGGATCGCGCCGGAGGCGAACGCGGTCTTGAGTTCGTGCCGGTCGGCCAGGACCGCATCTCGGTGCGCGGCCGTCGCGGTGCCGCCGACGGCCGCGTCCAGGTACGCCGCCAGCGCGGTGGCGGCCTGCGCCGCACGGGCCCGCACCTTGTTCCCCGGTGGCTTGGGTGACAGCAGCAGCACGGCCACCGTGCCGGCCGCGGAAGCCAGCCACCAGCCCTCGAGCCGGGGGCCGATCGTGCTCGCCGCGGCGGGCGAGCACGCGGGCAGGATGTAGACGAGCAGCGCGCCGAGGACGCCGGCCTGGGCGTTCGGGCTGGCCACACCCGCGAAGAAGATGGCGAACGTCACCGGGATGGTGACCAGGGCCGCCAGCCATGCCGTGTTGCTGACCAGCGTCCCGATGATGAGAACCGCGCTGCCGGTCAGTGCCAGGCCGAGGTGCGCGACGGCCTTGTTGCGCCTGCTGCCGCCGAACGAGACGAGCACCAGGGTGGCGAAGCTGCCGAACACCGCGAACAGGGTCATCTGCGGGTCGCCGATGACCCTGTCGGTCAGCGCGAACAGGCTGGGCATCACCAGGGTGGCGCGGACCGCCCGTATGGCCGCGGGCACCGACCACGTCGGCAGCCAGCCGGGCCGGGCGCCGGTGCGGGTGAGCCGCCACCTCGTGTGCCACGGGACGTGCTGCCGCTCGCGAAGCGGCCCTGCGGGGGAGGGGTCCTCCACGGTTTCGGCCATCCTGGCGAGTTTACGAAGCTGGCCTGGTGCAGGCCAAGCCGGTGTCAGCCGGGAGCGTCGCCACCGGGCGGCAGCGCGGTGGGCCGTGGGCGGCGGCGCAGGCGGGCGCGGGGCTTGCGGCGGGGCGAGTTTGCCTGCGGCTCCGACCAGGCTGGCTCGTCGATGGCTGGTGGCTGCCATTCGGGGTCGACTGGCAGCTGACGGCTGGGTGGCAGGCCTCTGGCCTGGGCCTCGCGGCGGAGGTCGGCACGGATCTCCTGGCCGAGCCTGCGTGTCTCCCTGCTGTTGAGCATCGCGCCCGCCATCGCCCCGGTGAATAGTGGGCCAAGCGAGAACGCGCTCCGGCCCACGCGCCCATACAGCCGCCGCCGCAGCCGGCGTGCCAGCGGCGACCCGGCGACCATGATCAGTCCACCGGGGGCCACCGCGAGCACCCCGCGGCGGTGCGCCCACGAGCCGAGGTAGGCGGTTGCCCGGTCCACGACATTGCCGGAAGCGGGCATGCCGTACAGCTCGTGCAGTTCCGCGATGAGCTTGATCTCGATGCCGATCAGGGCCAGGGTCTCGGTCACTATTTCCACGGGGAAGGCGGGCAGCACCGGCAGCGTGGCCCAGGCGCCCACCGCGCCGCCGACCGCTGCCGAGGCCCGGGCCGCACCGGTGATCAGTGCGTCGGCGGTGTCCTCGGTGGACATCCCGGGAAACTGCGCGCGCAATGTTGCCCGGTTCCGCACCCGCACCCGCGGCGCCATCACCACGACCTGCCCGGTCAGCCAGCCCGAGCTCGCGACCGCCCCGCGCCGGACCGCACGTGCACCGCGGCCGGTGACCCGCGCGCTCGACCGGGCCGCCGTCGCGAACGCGGCGGTCAGCCTGCGCCGTTCCTCCGGCTGCCGCGCCTCGGTGACCTCGGTCGCGAGTTCGGCCGCCCGCTCCGCGATGGTGTCATCGGCCTCGATGATGTTCCCGGGCTCCGGGCGCGGCCCTGCGGGTTCGCCTGCCATATCGGTCATGTCAGGCACCTACCCCGCAGCGCGCGGTCAATGACGATTCCGGAGTCGGACAAGCGCGTGCTCAGGCGAACCGGCGGGACTCGGTGGCCAGGCGCAGGCCGAACCCGATGAGCACGATGCCGGTGATCCGCTCCAGCCAGCGCTGCACCGCGGGGCGGCGTAGCCACCGCACCCCGCGGTCGGCCAGCCACGCGACCACGGCCAGCCAGAGCCCGGTCTCGGCGATGAACCAGGCGCCAAGGACGAGGGAGAACTGCGACGCCGACGCGCCGGCGGGCACGAAGGCAGGCAGGAACGCCATGAAGAACACGCTGATCTTCGGGTTGAGCAGGTTGGACAGCATGCCGTTGAGGTAGGCGCGGCCCGGCCGGGTAGGGGCCTGGCCCAGCGCGGCGACGTCCGGCGCCGGCCTGGCCCGGTCGGTGCCCTTGCGCCGGAAGCTGACGAGGCTGGTCACGCCGAGCCAGATCAGGTACGCCGCGCCGCAGAACCGCAGCACGTCATAGGCGACGTGGCTGACCCGCAGCAGCGCGGACAGGCCAAGGGCGGCGGCCAGCGCCCAGACCGTCAGGCCGGACAGGGTGCCGCAGGCGGTGACCCAGCCGGCCCGGCGGCCACCGCGCACGGTGTTGCGCATCACGAGCATGAAGTCCGGTCCGGGCGCGAGTATCAGCAGGGTCGCGGCGAGGGCGAACCCGAGCAGGGCTGTGGTCACCCGTCCAAGCTATGCCCGGGCCCGCCGCGCCAGCCAGCGCATTACCCGCCCGGCGCATCAGAGCCAGCCATGCTCGTCCGCTGCCCTGGCCGGCGTCGATGCTGCCGCCGGCCGCCGCCCCCGGCCACGCTCTTCCCGGCCTGCGCCAGCCAGTAGGACGGCAGCGCCTTCATCACCGCGAACAGGGGGACCTGACTGGGCAATCTCTAAGCCGTAGCCCCCCCGAAGAGCGAGAACAGGACGACGATCCCGCCCAGCGCCGGCGTCAGCGCGTCGACGGGCGCGCGCGCTGGCCGGGCGGCGCATGCCAAGCGCCGAGAGGGGTAGGGACAAGATAAATACTGAATATATGCCAAAGGGGCATAACGACATGTTTTCCCCAATTCTGGGCGGGAAGCAAAACCGCACGGACGAAGAGATTGCTGAGTGGGAAAGGCAGCGGTCGAAGCTCAGCAAGGACTACGACGCGTCGCCGTGGCTAACGTCGCTGGTTACCTTCAGCGGCTTCGTGGCGGCCTTCATCGGGTCGGTCGCCGCGCTGCTCGTGATCGCGAACCTGCGCCACGGCCTGGTCTGGCTGCCGTACGCGCTGATACTGGGCGCACTGGTGGGAGCCCACCTGTGTCTGCGCGCCCTGCGCTATCGGAAACGGCGGCACGCCAGGCTGCCGGCCGCTGGTGATCATGGCCAAAAGGCAGGCGACCGTCTCGCAGCGGAGGTTCAGGACCGGACGCGGCGCTGGAAGTAATGTCCTGAGCCGCACGCCGCAATAAGGCCAGCGTTGCTCGAACTCCCAGGCCTGCCGTGGCAGGCGCATTACTTCCTTCTCGTACGGAGGTAATGGCGCGCCCATACGGAGGTAATGGTGCGCGCCAGGTACCCGGGCCGGGCAGACGACCGCAGGCTCCCCGGCCAGATCAGCCTGGGAGAAGCCCTCCGCCGGCCCGGCATCGATGAGCCGTTGCCGCTGAGCCCTTGATCAGGTATTCGTTAGTTCGCCCGAATAGGGGTAACTTGCCCGGCATGACGAGAAGGGTTGGCTGATGCTCGCGACGCTCCTGCTGGCCGGGATCATCGCGGCCCCGCTGGGGTCGATCGCGCTACTCACGCCGGTCCGGGCGCGTACAGGCAAGCCGGGGACCTGGTCCACCACCCGCCGGTTCGTGCTGGCCGTGATCGGCACGGTGGTGCTCGCCGTGCTGGTGGCCGTGGTGCTGAAGTTGCTCAAGGTGTCACAGCACAACCTCATCCTCGGCGTCGCCGGCGTGGCGGTCGCCAGCGTGATCTGGCTCCCGGCCACCCGGCAGTGGACCGCCCGCGCCCACCTGTGCTGGGCGACCAGCGTGTTCCTGTTCGTGGTCTACCTGGCCTACGCGCTGGACTGGACCATCAACAGCCATCTCGGCCCAGGCAGCACGGCCGGCGGCCTGCTGCTGTGGTTGTTCGAGCTGTTCGCCGCGATCATGTCCTGCGCCTACCTGTGGGAGATCTGCGACGCACTCGGCACCGAGCACTGGCGCAGGCGTATCACCGCGCAGACCCGGCTGCCGGCCGCCGACGAAGACCTGCCGATGATCAGCCTGCACGTGCCAGCGCACAACGAGCCGCCGGAGATGGTCAAGCAGACGCTCCGCTCGCTGCTGCGCCTGGACTACCCGCGCTACGAGATCGTCGTGATCGACGACAACACCGACGACGAGTCGCTGTGGCGCCCTGTCGAGGAGTGGTGCGCCCGGCACAAGGTGAAGTTTGCCCACCTGGAGAACTGGCCCGGCTACAAGTCCGGGGCGCTCAACTACGCGCTGCGGCGGCTGACCGACGAGCGGGCCGAACTGGTCGGCGTGGTGGACTCCGACTACCAGCTCGAACCCGGGTTCCTGCGCCGCTGCGCCCCGCCGTTCGCCGATCCTTGGATCGGCTTCGTGCAGTCCCCGCAGGATTACCGCGACTGGGAGCACGCCCGCTACTACCGGCGCCTGTACTACTCCTACAAGTACTTCTTCGCCGTGTCCCAGCCCTCGCGCAACGAGCACGACGGCGCGATCTTCGCCGGCACCATGGGGCTGATCCGCCGGGTGGCGCTGGACGAACTCGGCGGCTGGGACGAGTGGTGCATCACCGAGGACGCCGAGGTCTCGCTGCGGCTGCTGCGGGCCGGCTGGCACGGGCTGCACGTCGATCAGACCTGGGGCCGCGGCATCATGCCGCTGACCTTCGAGGCGCTCAAGGGCCAGCGCTACCGGTGGTGCTTCGGCGGCATCCAGATCATCCGGATGCACTGGCGGTCGCTGATTCCCGGCCGGAAGAACAGGGAGAACCATCTCACCAGCGGGCAGCGCTGGGCCTACCTGTCCGGCGGCGTCCAGTGGTACGGCGACCTGCTCGGCCTGGTCTTCTTTGTGTTCCTGCTCGCCGGGGCGGTGAACCTGGCGAGCGGCGGTGGCGAGCTGTTCCGCAAGCTCACCCCGTTCCTGCTGGCCACGGTGCCGGTGCTGGTGGGTCTCGGCCTGATCCGGGCGGTGGCGCTGCTGCGCCGCGGCACCGGCGCCAACTGGCGGGACGCGCTCGGCGCGTTCTTCATCTGGCAATCCACCTCCCTGGTCGTGGCGCGCGCGTCGGTGCTTGGCCTGTTCGCCCGCAAGGCGGCGTTCCTGCGCACGCCGAAGACCAGCGAACGGGCCAAGTGGTGGGAGGCGCTGCGGGCGAACTGGGCGGAGTCCACCCTGGCCGCGCTCGGCCTGGCCGGCATCGGCCTGGCGATAAGCCAGATCACCAGGCTGGCCGCCCCGCTGCTGGCCGCCATGCTGGTCTTCCCCACGTTGGGCTACGCGGCGGCGCCGTTCAACAGCTGGGCCGCCCAGCGGGCCTCGCTGCCGCAATGGCTGCGCGACCGCAGGCGCACCGAGTCCCAGCGCGACCGCCGCGCGTTCGCGGCCGGGGCGGCCACCGGCGGCGTGGTCGCTGTGGCCGCCGTGGTGGTGGGTGCGCTGGTACTGCTGCTGACCCCGAGCAAGCACCTGCATACGCCGAACCTGGTGGGGCCGGCTCAGGGACACACGTCGACACCTACCCCGCACCACTCCCATACCGCCTCGCCCACGCCGACGCCATCGACCACGTCGCCGAGCCCGTCGGCCGTGCCCACCACGACCTCCCCGTCGCCCACGCCGACGCCGACGCCGACCTCACCATCGCCGACTACGTCGCCCACGACGGTGTCGCCGAGTCCCACCTCGACATAGTTGGCGGCGCGATCGCTGGCCGGCGTTCAGCAATGTCCGCCTCAGCAGGCGCCGAGGGAGCCGCTGGACGGCACGCGGGGACCAAAGTCCTGCTAGACCACCTCAGCAGGCGCCGAGGGAGCCGCTGGACAGCAAAGCTGCACCCAGTGCCTGCCATGCTCCGCCGTAGTAGGTCGGGTGGCTGTGCTGGGCCGCCGCGGCCTGCCGCAGCAGCCGCTGGGACGCCCCGCTGTTACCGGCGGCCTTGGCCGCCGCGGCGGCGGCCACCAGCGGCAGCACCGACGCCGTCCCGTTCAGGACGGTGCCGTCCGGGCGCAGCGCGAGCGCCTGGGCACGGTTGCCGGAGCGCAGCAGCGGCCACCATCGTGCGGCCAGCGCCCTGGCCTGCGGGTCACACGACGCCGCGAACCAGACCACGACGCGCTGCGCGTCCAGGCCGTACTGCGTCTGCGGCTGGCTGCCGTCGGGCGCCGGTTCCGGCCGCAGCACGCCGGTCGCGGTCAGTTCCGCCCAGTCGGGCGGGAGCAGCCGGCCGTTCCTGGTGAGCTGGCGCGTCAGCGTTACCGTGCCGGCCGCAAGGCGGCGCCATTGCTGGCCGCCGGTGGCCTGGGCGATACCGCGCAGCGCCTGCAGCGACCAGTAGCTGGGGTCCAGGGACGCGGGGCGGCCGGTGGCCCACGGTCCCGCCGCCAGGATCGGCGTCCCGCCCGGGCCTGTGGTCACCTCGTGGGCCAGGATCGCCGCGGCCACCTGGCGCCCGGCACCATGCATCGAGGCAGCGGACGGCCCGTGGTAGCGCAGCAGCGCCCAGGCGATGAGCAGGTCCGCGTCGCTGGCCGCCTGCTGGCTGACAACCTTGCCCGCGGCGTTCGCATGGAACGCGAACAGGCCGCTCCGCAGCCGCAGGTGATCGTGTGTCCAGCCCCAGATCCGCCGGAAGGTGGCGTCGTCACCGGCCACCTCCGCCAGCAGCATGCCGTACGCCTGGCCCTCGCTGACCGTGTCACCACCCTGGTCAAGCCGCACCACCCGGCCATCGTGCTGTGCGTACTTGGCCAGGAAACTCGCGGCCGCCTGCTGCTGGGGGCTGGCGGCGGTGGCCGCGCCGCCACAGCCCGCCGCGGCCATCGCGAGCCCGGAGCAGGCAACGACGGTCAGGACGTGGGCAGCGGCTTTCTTCCACCACATATGTTTGTGACTCACCGGGGTGGGCGTATGCAAACCCCGTTTCCCGTTTGACTTCCGGGGCACCGGTGAGGATTAAAGATCATGAATATCGTGACCGTTGCCAACCGGCTGCCCGTCCGGATGGGTGAAGACGGGTGGGAGCTTTCACCGGGCGGCCTGGTCACCGCGCTGCGGCCGGTCATGGCGGCCCACTCCGGCGCCTGGGTCGGGTGGGACGGCGGCACCAGGGGCATCCCCGCGACCATGCCCGATCTCAGCGTCCGCATGCTGCCCGTCGGGCTATCCGCCAGCCAGCTGCGGCAGTACTACCACGGGTTCGCCAATGCCTCGCTGTGGCCGCTGCTGCACGACGCGATCGAGAAGCCCCGCTTCGAGCGCACCTGGTGGCACAGCTACCAAACCGTGAACGCCCTCTTCGCCGACAAGGCCGTTTCCGCCGTGGGCGAGCATCCGGACGCGCTCGCCTGGGTTCACGACTACCACCTCATGCTGGTCCCCAGGCTGATCAGGGAACGGTGTCCCGATCAGCCGATCGGTTTCTTCCTGCACGTGCCCTGGCCGCCGCCGGACATCTTCGCCCGGCTGCCCTGGCGGGAGGAGGTGCTGCTCGGGCTGCTCGGGGCCGACGTCGTGTCCTTCCACACCGAGGGCTACCGGAGGAACTTCGTCCGGACCTGCGGCCGGCTGCTGGCCGGCACCGGCGTCCAGATCCACGGGTCGCAGATCACCCTGCCCGACCGCCGGGTGGTCACCACCACCAGCGCGCCCATCTCGATCGACGCGGCCGAGTTCACCCGCCTCGCCACCGACCCGGAGACCAGCCGTGACATCGAGGCGGTCCGCGGGCAGTTCGCCGGCCGGACCCTGCTGCTCGGCGTGGACCGGCTCGACTACACCAAGGGCATCACCGAGCGGCTGCTGGCCGTCGAGATGCTCCTTGAGCGGCGCGCCGACCTGCGGCGGAACCTCGCGTTCCTGCAGATCGCCGTGCCCAGCCGCGACGACGTGCCGGAGTACCGCAACCTGCGCGGCACGGTGGAGCGCCACATCGGCCGGATCAACGGCCGGTTCACCGAACCGGGGTCCGATGTGCCGATCCACTACCTGTACCGGAGCCTGCCGCCGCAGCAACTCGCCGCTTACTACGCGGCCGCCGAGGCCCTGCTCGTCACCCCGCTCATCGACGGGATGAATCTGGTCGCCAAGGAGTACGTCACCGTCCAGTACGCGCGCCGCGGCAGCGGGGCACTGGTTCTGTCCGAGTTCACCGGGGCCGCCGCGGAGCTGCGCGAGGCGGTGCCGTGCAACCCGTTCGACGTCGAGGGCCTGTCCCACCGCATCGAGCACGCACTGGGGCTGCAAGGCGGCAGCCGCCGCGCCGCGCTGGCCACCATGGCCCGGCGCATCCGCGGCCACGACGTGCACCAGTGGGTGGACCGGCAGCTCGCCGAGATCGGCTCCCGCGGCGCCGCCCGGGCGGGTGCCGTCAGGGCATGAGCGCGGGGTGACCTGTGTCCTGCCAAGCGGGGACCTAGGTCCCGTGCCCGGTGGCCCGTTGCACGTTTAAGCTGGCTGACATGATCAGCGTGTTCCTGCTGGACGACCATGAGATCGTCCGCAAAGGCGTGCGTGACCTGCTGGAGGCCGAAGCGGACATCACCGTGGTCGGCGAGGCTGGCACGGCCGAGTCGGCGCTGGCCCGCATTCCTGCGCTGCGCCCCGACGTGGCCGTGCTGGACGTGCGCCTGCCCGACGGTGATGGTGTGAGCGTCTGCCGGGAGATCCGTTCCAGGATGCCCGAGGTCGCCTGCCTGATGCTGACGTCGTTCGGCGACGACGAGGCCCTGTTCGACGCGATCATGGCGGGCGCGGCGGGCTATGTGCTCAAGCAGATCCGTGGCACCGACCTGGTCGGTGCGGTGCGCACGGTCGCCTCCGGTGGGTCGCTGCTGGACCCGCAGGCCGCGAGCAAGGTGATGGCCCGGATGCGCGACAAGTCCCGCCAGCCCGACCCGCTGGCCGGCCTGACCGAGCAGGAGCGGCGCATCCTGGAGCTGATCGGCGAGGGGCTGACCAACCGGCAGATCGGCGAGCAGATGTACCTCGCGGAGAAGACCGTCAAGAACTACGTGTCCTCGCTGTTCGCCAAGCTGGGCATGGAGCGCCGGACGCAGGCCGCTGCCTATGCCGCCAGGGTCTTCGACGAGCAGGCCCAGGGAGCACGCGAGCACCACGATCGCTGAGCCTTCACGGCCGGGCCACGGCTCAGGGCCGGCCGCGTCCTGGCCGCCCAGGGGCACCCGCCATTCCAGTTCAGTGCCGCCGTCGGCGGCCGCGGCCACGCGCAACGTCCCGCCGGCCTCGACGGCCCGGTCGGCGAGGTTGGCGAGGCCGCTACGCCGCGTGGCCGCGCTCAGGCCGATGCCATCGTCCCGGACGGTGAGCACCAGGTCGGGCCCGGCCTCGATGGCGACGTCCACCCGGCTCGCCTGCGCGTGCTTGGCCACGTTCGCCAGCGCCTCGCGCAGCGCGGCAAGCATCTGGCTGGCGATCCCGCCAGGTACCTGCGAGTCCAGTGGCCCGGCCAGCCGCAGCGCGGGAGCGTAACCCAGGGAGTCGGTCATCTCCTCCACGACGGCGAGGATCCTGGTGCGCAAGCGGGCCGGCTCAGCCTCGCCGCGTGACTGGAGCTCGAAGATCGCCGACCGGATGTCCCTGATCGTCTCGTCGAGTGCATCGATCGACTTTTCCACCCGATGCGCAACCTCGGGGTCACCTATCTGGGCCATGGTGCCCTGCAGCGACATCCCGGTGGCGAACAGCCGCTGGATCACCAGGTCGTGCAGGTCCCTGGCGATGCGGTCGCGGTCCTCGAACAGCGCCAGGCGCTGTGCGTCACTGCGGTGCTCGGCCAGTTCGAGCCCGATACCGGCCTGCGCAGCGAACGTGATCAGCATCTCTACCGCGTCGGCCGACAGCGGCATCGCGCCCTGGTGGCGCCCGGCCGTCAGGACGCCCCGTACGTCCCCGGCCGGGCCGAGCGGGACCAGCACGGCCGGCCCCAGCGGCATGTGCTCGCGCGCCACCTGGGCCACCCGGGCGTCGCCGCTGAAGTCCTCCACGGCAAGCGGCTTGCCGCTGGCCATCACGATTCCCGAAGCAGAACCTTTGGCGGGCAGCACCAGCCCGAGCGTGTCGGCGGCACCGTCCCCGCGGGCATGCTCGATCACCAGCGTGCTGCGGTTCCCGGTCGGCAGGGCGAGGACCACCAGGTCCGCCCCGGAAATCTCCAGCGCCTGCTGGGTCACCAGTTCCAGTACCTCGCCCGGCTGATCCCCGGACAGCAGCCGCCTCGTCACCTCGGAGTTGGCCCTGAGCCACTGCTGCTGCCTGCGCGCCTCGGCGTACAGCCGGGCGTTCTCGATGGCCACCCCGGCGGCGGCGGCGAGCGCCTGGACCAGCGCCTCGTCTTCCTCGTCGAAGTCGCCGCCCCGCTTCTCGGTCAGGTAGAGGTTGCCGTAGACCTCGTCGCGGATCCGCACCGGGACCCCGAGGAAGGAGTGCATCGGCGGATGGCCGTCGGGGAACCCGCTCGATCCGGGGTCTGCGGAGATGTCGTGCAGGCGCAACGGGCGCGGGTCGGTGATCAGCTTGCCGAGCAGGCCGCGGCCCTCCGGCCAGTGATGGATCCGGGCGATCTCCGGACTCATCCAGGCCGACCGGGACGAACTCGGCCAGCCGGCCGCCCTCGCCGATGACGCCCAGCGCGCCGTATCGGGCGGACACCAGTTCGACGGCAGCCTCGACGATCTGCCGGAGCACCACCTCGAGTTCGAGTTGGCTGCCGACCGCGACCACGGCTTCGAGGAGCGCGTGCGTCCGGTCCCTGGTGTCGAGGACCGCCTGCAGCCGCGACTGCAGCTCCACCAGCAGGTCGTCGAGCCGCAGGTGCGGCAGCAGCGGATGGGAGTCCTGGCTGTCCACCGGCTATTCCTGCCAATCCCCGTACGTCACGTCATGATCGTACGCGGGCGGACGGCCCGGCGGAATGATCCGCCCGGCCGTCCATCCTGGTCCAGAATGGCCGGTTAGGGCTGGAGGACCAGGCGGGCCTTGGCCTTGCCGTGGAGCACCTCGAAGATGGCCTCGTTGACCCATTCCAGCGGCCGGGTCTCGTAGATCACCCGGGTACGGCCCGCGGCATGCAGGGCGAACACGTCATCGAGGTCGGCGCGGGTGCCGACGATCGAGCCGATCACCGACTTGCCGTTCAGCACCGTGTCGAAGACAGGGAGGCTGAGCGTGCCGTCCGCGGGCAGCGCGACGAGCACCAGCCGGCCGCCGCGGCGCAGGCCGGCGTAGGCGGCCGCGAAGGACTGGTCGCTGACGGCCAGCCCGACGGCCACGTCGGCGCCGCCGTGCGCCTGCAGGACCGACGCCGGGTCCTCGGTCCTGGCGTCGATGACGAAGTCGGCGCCGAGTTCCTTGGCCAGTTGCAGCTTCTCGTCGGTCACGTCGATGGCGGCGACGGTGCCGCCGAAGATCTTGGCGTACTGGAGCGCCAGGTGGCCCAGGCCGCCGATGCCGGAGATCGCGACCAGGTCGCCGGGGCGGACGTTGCCGACCTTGACGGCCTTGAACGTGGTGACGCCGGCGCAGGTCAGCGGGGCGGCCTCGAAGACGTTCACGCCCGCGGGGATCTTGGCCGCGAACGCGGCCTCGGCCAGGAAGTACTCGGCGTAGCCGCCGTCGACCGAGTAGCCGGTGTTGCGCTGGGACACGCACAGCGTCTCCCAGCCGGTAAGGCAGTACTTGCAGGTGCCACAGGCGTAGCCCAGCCACGGCACGGCGACCACATCGCCCTCGGCCACCGTGGTGACCCCTGCCCCAACGGCATACACGGTGCCGACGCCCTCATGCCCGGGCACGAACGGCGGGGCCGGCTTGACCGGCCAGTCGCCGTGCGCGGCGTGGATATCGGTGTGGCACACGCCGGAGGCCTCCATCCGCACCGTGACCTGTCCGGGCCCGGGCGCGGGCACCGGCCGCTCCTCGATCACCAGCGGCGCACCGAACCGGCGTACTACTGCTGCTTTCATTACTCCTCCATGGTCCGCAGAACGGTCCTGACCAGCCTTGGCACCCGGGTGGCCCCATGGTCAGGGCCAGAGGTCATGCCACGGGGGAACCAAGGTCCCAGCCACGGCGTCCGCCCGGGCGCGCGGCCGTGCGGGCTGGCCGAAGGGCCTTCGAGCTACGGACGGAAGTCCTACACAGGCGTGACCTGCGCCCCTGCTGCCCGCACGGAGGCCGGCGCGACGCTGGAGCACAGCTAGAAGGTCGTCAAGCCGGACCGTGGGCCCGGCGGCAATGCAAGGAGGCATTGAGATGCGCAGAAGGACGTTCGACGCGCTGGCAACACTTGCTGGCCTGGTGCTCGCAGTCGTCCTGGCGATCGGCGGCGGGATGCTGCTGTGGGGGCACTCGGTGATCAGCACCGACGTGCACAACCAGCTGGCCGCGCAGAAGATCGTGTTCCCGCCGGCCACCAGCTCCGCGATCAAGGAGCTGCCAGCCGCTGACGCCACCGCGATGAGCCAGTACGGCGGCCAGCTCATGACCACCGGCGCGCAGGCACAGACCTACGCCGACCACTTCATCGCCGTGCACCTGCAGAAGATCGGCGGTGGCAAGACCTACTCGCAGCTGTCGGAGGCGTCGCTGGCGCAGCCCAAGAACACCGCGCTGGCCGAGCAGGTGCAGACCATCTTCCGCGGTGAGACGCTTCGCGGGCTGCTGCTGAACGCCTACGGGTGGTGGCAGATGGGCCAGATCATGCTGATCTCCGCCTTCGTGGCCTTCGGTGCGGCGGTCCTGTTCCTGATCCTCTCGGGTCTGGGGTTCTGGCACCTGCGCCGGGTCACCCCGGAGTCGGAGGTTCTTCCCAAGGTGGCCACCCGGGTCCAGGTCAACGCCTGACCCGTCCGGCCTCACAAGCCGAACGCGCCCCTCGCCCCACGTCCCCGGCGAGGGGCGCGTTCGGCGTTGCGTACCCGGGCCGCTATTGCCCCGCCGCGCCCGCGGTCTCAGCGTGGGACCAAGGTCCCACGTTCACGTGACCGATCGCCCTACTGGCCGCCCGGCCGTCGCGCGCATTCTCTCCTCAAGGCTTCCCGACTATCCCGGTTGCGCGATTTAAAGGAGCATCCGATGTCTACCTCCCTCATGGCAGCCCCCCATATCGCTGCCATTGACCTGAACCAGCCAGGCACCTATCTGCACTGGTCGATCTTTGAGATCTCGGTCGCGAACCTGGTGGTAATCGCCGTCATGGTGGTGATCTTCGGCGCGGCGCTGCTGCTGCCCTTCCCGCACCGGAACCGCACCTTGGCCCCTGCGGCCGAACCCGCCCCTGGCGGCGAACCGGTGCCCGGTGCCATGGGCGACGACGCCGACGCAAAGATGTGGACCAACCGGACCAGGCGGTGGGCACTGCGCACACTTCCGCCGAACAAGCTGCTGCCCGACCGGCAGCCCGCCTACGTTGCCTCGTGGGTCTACGTGTTCGGGGTGGCGACGCTGGCCGCGCTGGGCCTGGCCATCGTCTCCGGTTTCGCCATTGCGATCGGCGGCACCGACTGGTGGCACACCAATCCGGTCGGCCATTTCTTCAACAGCATGCACCTGTGGAGCGTCGAGCTGTTCATGGCGTTCATGGTCATCCACCTGTGGGGCAAGTTCTGGATGGCGGCCTGGCGCGGTCGCCGGGCGCTGACCTGGATCACCGGCGTGGTGGCCTTCGGGGCCTCGGTCATCGAGTGCTTCACCGGGTACCTGGCTCAGCAGAACTTCGACTCCCAGTGGATCGCCACCAACGGCAAGGACGCGTTCAACGCGGTCGGCGTGGGTGCGTTCTTCAACGTGATGAACTTCGGCCAGATGCTGCTCTGGCACGTCGTGCTGGTGCCGATCATCCTGGTCGCGCTGGTCGGCGCGCACGTGCTGCTGGTCCGGGTGCGCGGGGTCAGCCACCCGCTGCCGGCCAAGCGGATCAGCTGGCGTGACCGGGCTGCGCGCAAGGCCGCCAAGGAGGCCGACGCCGCACCGTGGCGCGGACGCACCCGTCGCTACGACATTCTCAAGGAGGGCACGATCGCCACAGCGATCGCGCTGGCCCTGGTCCTGATCATGGCCGCCGTGCTGTCCTCGCCGGACGTGCCGTCGGTCTCGGTGCAGAGCTGGGCCAAGATAGCGCCGGCCGACTTCCTCGGCACCTCCGCCGCGGAACTCAACGGCACCGGCCTGGCCGCCTCGTACGGCCCTCCGTACAACAACGGGACCGCCGCGGTCCAGCAGGTGGGGCCGGTCAACTGGCAGAAGCTCTCCGGCGTCACCCAGCCCGTCAACGGCGGCCAGGACTTCGTCGTCACCCCGCTGAAGAAGCTGGCCCCGTTCAGCCCGGCGCTGGCGGCCGCGCTCACCACTTACACCAGTGCTCCGGCTGCCCAGCAGCAGAAGTGGGCCACCGCCTACGGGAACGCGGTCACCAAGGTCAAGTTCGTCAACGGCACCCCGGTGGTGCCGCCGGCCAGCGACGGGCCCGTCCCGGTGATGATGGCGAACGAGCTGAACATGGCGCGCAGCGGCGCCCTGGACTCCGACCTGCTCGCCGAGCGGCAGTTCTACGGCACCGACTTCACCAAGCCGCTGCTGTTCATCGCCGACGGCGAGTACTACGCCAACCTGGCACAGTCCATGCACCTGACCGGCGACCAGTGGGGCGTCATGAACGAGACGGGCAGCTACCCCGGCCAGCCCTGGCTGTGGCTGTACCAGCTGTGGTACCACGTGGCGCCGTTCAGCAACTCGGCCAGCGTGGACGTCTGGGCGGTCTACCTGACCGGCATCGCCACCCTGCTGCTGCTCGCCGTCCCGTTCATCCCCGGCCTGCGCGACATCCCCAGGCTGATCCCGGTGCACCGGCTCATCTGGCGGCCCGAGCCGGACAGCGCGGGTGACGGCGGCGACACGGATGCCGCAGCGCACCCGGTCGACTCCGCCACCGCAGGCCAGTCGGCATAGCCGTTCTGCCGCATCATCTGCCGGACGGCGGCCTTTTGGGGGGCAGGGCCGCCGTCCGGTTTCTCCATACCTGGCACCCCGGTGTTCTGTCCGGGGAGCATCCTAGGGTGGGTCCATGCCTGGTTTGCGCGTCCTGTTCCTCGGTGGCACCGGGATCATCAGCTCGGCATGCTCGCGGCAGGCGGTCGAGCGCGGCATCGAGCTGTTCGTGCTCAACCGCGGCCAGACCACCGGCCGCCCGCTGCCGCCGGAGGCGACCGTGCTGCGCGGCGACGCCAGGGACCCGGCCAGCGTCAGGGACGCGCTGGGCGGCCGGGAGTTCGACGCGGTGGTGGACTGGGTCGCCTATACGGCAGACCACGTGCAGGACGACATCGACGTCTTCCGCGGCCGGGCCGGGCAGTTCGTGTTCATCAGCTCGGCGTCGGCGTACCAGACTCCGCCGTCCCGGGTTCCGGTGGTGGAGTCCACTCCGCTACGCAACCCCTACCTTCAGTACTCCCGGGACAAGATCGCGTGCGAGGAACTGCTCCGGGCGGCCTACCGCGACGATGGGTTCCCGGCCACGATCGTCCGGCCATCGCACACCTACGACAGGACGAACATCCCACTGCACGGCGGCTGGACGGCCCTGGCCCGGATGCGCCAGGGCAAGCCGGTCGTGGTGCACGGCGACGGCACCTCGCTGTGGACTCTCACCCACCACGAGGACTTCGCGCGGGGTTTCGTGCCGCTGCTCGGGCACCCCCGCACCCTCGGCGAGAGCTTCCACATCACCTCCGACGACGTGCTCACCTGGGACCAGATCACCCGGATCCTGGCGGCCGCCGCCGGGGTGAGCGCGGACATCGTGCACGTGCCCTCGGAGGTCATCGCCGCCGCCGACCCGGTCTGGGGCGCCACCCTGCTCGGCGACAAGGCGCACTCCATGGTGTTCGACAACGCCAAGCTGCGCAGCGTGGTGCCGGGCTACCGGGCGGTCATCCCGTTCGAGCAGGGCGCCCGCGAGATCGTCGCCTGGTACGACGAGGACCCCGCCCGGCAGCGCATCGATGCCGGGGTCGACGAGGTCACCGGCAAGCTGGCCGAGGCCTACCGGCCGGGGGCCTGACCCGCATGGCTACCGCGCAGGACGTGCGCCGGCTGGCCCTTGCCCTGCCCCGCGCCTACGAAGCTCTGGTCCGGGACTACGTCAAGTTCCGGGTCGGCCGGATCGTGTTCCTGTCCATATCCCCCGACGAGGAACTGCTTGGCTTCGGCTTCCCCAAGGAAGAACGGGCCGCGCTGGTGGCCAGCGAACCGGACAAATTCCTCATGCCGGTGCGCTCGGACGAGCGCTACAACTGGGTCCGTGCCCGGCTCGCGGCGCTCGACGAAGAGGAACTGGCCGAACTCGTGGTCGACGCGTGGCGCATGTGCGTGCCCAAACGGGTCGCCGAGGCTTACCTCGGCGGTGCTAGCCCGGGGGAATGACCCCCTGGACCCCGGTTGGCCCGCCTGTGTCTCCCCTGACCCGTTTGTGGGTCTGGTTAGACGCTAGGCAAGGGTGATTACGCGGTGCTTGGACGAACGGATGGTTCCGCCTACCCCATTTGCAGAGGACCAGGCCGGCCGGAGAGCTGACCTGGCCGGCGCCTGCGGGCGTGTGGGCTATCGCGGAGGTTCTGGCGGGCAGGGGATCTCGAGCCGGACCACGGCACCGCCTCCGTCACGGTTGCCCGCCACCGCCCGGCCGCCGTGGGCGTGCGTGATCGCCTGCACGATCGAGAGCCCCAGGCCGGCGCCGCCCGCATCGCGCGCCCGGCCCAGGTCGGGCCGGGCGAACCGTTCGAACGCGTGCGGGAGGAAGGACGGCGGGAACCCCGGCCCGCGGTCGCGCACCTCGATTACCAGTTCCTGGCCTGTCATTTCGGCGCAGAGGTCCACCTCGGTATCGCGAGGGGCGAAGCGCAGCGCGTTGTCGATCAGGTTGTCGACTGCCTGGCGGATTCGTCCCTCGTCCACCATGGCCGTCAGTCCTGCCGGGGCGATAACCCGGCAGGTGACGCCCGCTGCCGCAGCTCGGCCGCCGGCCCGTTCGGCACTGCGTGCCAGCAACTGCGCGACATCGGAGCGGGCCAGGCTGACGCTGAGCGTGGCTTCGTCGCCCCTGGCCAGCAGCAGCAGGTCGTCGGTGATGCGGGTCAGCCGGTCGGCTTCCTCCGCCGCACTGGCCACCGCCGCGCTGAGTTCCTCTCTTGTCCGCCTCGGGCGCCCGGCCAGTTCGAGCTCGCCGCGCAGTACGGCGAACGGCGTACGCAACTCGTGGCTCGCGTCCGCGACGAAGGCCCGCTGCCGCGCCAGCGCGCCGTGCAGCCGGACCAGCAGGTCGTTCATGGTCCTGGCGAGAGCCGCTATCTCGTCGCGGGTGCCGGGCACCTGCACCGCCGACCCCGTGTCGCGTTCGGACAACGCGGCAACCTGACGCCGCAGCCGCTCCACCGGGGCGAGCGCGGCGCGGGCCAGCCAGTAGGCGCCGATGCCGGCCACGACCACGAAAATGGCACCGCCGACAGCCAGGCCGACGGTGACCTGGCCGAGCGTGGTGTTGTTCGATTCGAGCGAGATGCCCGCGATGGCTACCGATCCGTGCCCGTCGGGAACGGGGGCAGCCTTGATCCGTTCGGGCTCGTCGTCGAGGATCCGGGTCAGCGTCAGGGTGCCGTGACGGGCCTGCTGTAGCTGCGCGGCAGTCAGCAGCGGGATGTTGCCCGCATCGGGGCTGGCCCGGGTGACCCGCCCCGAGGCGTCGACGACCTGGGTGACGTATTCACCGGGAGCCGGTTTACCGCGGGCCACCGCCGGTGAACGCGGGTTCTCGTCGTCTTCGGTATACCGGCCGACCTGGTTGAGCCGGGCGGCGAGGGCGGCATCGGTGGATCTCAACATCGCAGCGGAAAGCTGGCTGACGAACAGCCAGCCGCCGAGCGTGAACGCCACGGCCAGGGCGAGCGCGAAGACCAGGGCGACGCGCAGCCGGATCGGCACCCTCACTCCCGTTCGACGTGGCGCAGCCGGTAGCCCATGCCCCGGACGGTTTCCAGGTCGTGCCGCCCGAACGGGACATCGATCTTGCGGCGCAGATAGGTGACGTACTGGTCTACCACGTTCGAGGTGCCGTCATAGGCGAAGTCCCACGCCGCATCGAGGATCTGGGACCGGGTCAGCACGCTGCCGGGATGGCGCAGGAACAGCTCGAGCAGCGAGAACTCCTTTGGCGAGAGCTGCAATTCGGTACCGCCACGCCAAGCGCGCTTGCTGGCCGGATCCAGCTTCAGGTCGCCCTCGTTGAGGACCGCTGGGCGGGCCCGGTCGTCCCTTCGGACCAGAGCGCGCAGCCGTGCGGCCAGCTCCAGCAGGCTGAACGGCTTGACCAGGTAGTCGTCGGCGCCCGCGTCCAGGCCACGGACCCGGTCATCGACCGCGTCGCGGGCGGTGAGCATGAGTACGGGCGTCCACACCCCTGCGGCCCGCAGCTTGCGGCACAGCTCGAACCCGTCGAAACCGGGCAGCATCACGTCGAGAACGACCGCAGCGTAGCTGTTCTCGGTGGCCAGCCACAGCCCTTCGGGCCCGTCGCCCGCGACGTCGACCGCGTGGCCTTCTTCCTCCAAGCCGCGCTTGAGGAGCCGGGCCATCCGGGTCTCGTCCTCGACCACCAGCACTCGCATACCCAGAGGCTACGCAGCCGGTGATGTGAGAACGAGGAGAGATCGATGTGAACGGCTCACATCGTCGGCTCACGGCCGTCACATCCGCTCCGGCGCAGCCTGAAGGAGCCGGACAGCCCGGCATGAACCATCTGGAAGGAATGACCGATGGAGCACGACTACCCCGAGCAGCCCAGCTGGGTCCGGCTGCCCGGCTCCGACGAAGACCCTCGCTATCCCCGAGGCGCGGGCGACTCGGGCGAGTACCGCCGCGGTGCCGGCGCCCGCACGTCCGGGGTCCGCCGGGTGCGCCAGGCTTCCAACTGGACTGCGGCGCTCCTCATTGCCGGTGTGGCCGCCACTACCGGCTACTTCGCGCACCATGCGCCCCCCGCCACGCCGGCCACCGGCACGGTGACCTCGGTGCCCGGCGGCACGGCGGCCACCGGCGCCCACAGGCCGTCCCTGTCCGGCCCAGTGGCAACCACCAGCGGCTCCGGCGTCACCGTGCGCACCGGGCCGGGCGGGACACGCATCGTCAGCTACCGGGACAACTGATGGCCGCGATGGGCCCGGAAGGGGCCCGAGACTGGTGCCCGGTGGATGTCGGCGCCCCGGCTGTGGGCGTCGCGGAACGCGATGCCCTGGGCACAACCGCGCGGGTGGTGGTCTGGCCGCCCAACTGGACCGGCCGGGCACACGCCGCCGTCGATGCAGAACTGGCGCTGCTGGATGAGCAGGCGAGCCGGTTCCGCGACGACTCGGAGATCTCCCGGTTGCACCGTGCCCTTGGGCTCCCTACTGACATCGGGCACGGCCCTCCCCGGGCAAGCTGCATCGTGAGCGAAGGACTTGCCGAGGCGCTCGCGGTCGCGCTCGCCGCTGCCGAGTGGACCGGAGGCCTGGTGGACCCTACGGTGGGCGGCGCCGTCTGCGGCCTGGGCTACGACCGCGATTTCGCCGCAATACCGCAGGACCCGGACGGCAAGGCCGGGCCAGCATTGCCGGGCCATGTGCCGGGCTGGCAGTCGGTGCGGCTCGACGGCCGCCGTCTGCGACTGGCCGCTGGAGTGCGGCTCGACCTCGGAGCCACTGCCAAAGGCCTCGGCTCCGATCGCGCCGCCCGGGCGGCAGCGGGCTGCGTGCCCGGCGGCGGCGTGCTGGTCAGCCTCGGCGGCGACATCGCGGTGGCGGGAGAGGCGCCATTGGGCGGCTGGCCGGTGCTTGTCAGCGACGAGCCGCAGCAGCAAGGCCGAGAGCCCGCCTCTCGCGGTGCCCTCCAGATGTGTCCCCCAG
This sequence comes from uncultured Actinomycetes bacterium, assembly GCA_963706115.1. GTDB lineage: Bacteria > Actinomycetota > Actinomycetes > Streptosporangiales > Streptosporangiaceae > DASXKD01. Next base: position 27,388 of record CAVPMG010000021.1, read on the forward strand.
AGGAGCCACCGGGCCAGCTGGTCCGGCTGGCCGCAGGTGCCCTGGCAACCTCGTCGATCCGCTGCCGTCAGTGGCGGCGGGGTGGCCGCACGTTGCATCACATCGTGGACCCGCGGACCGGCCTGCCTGCGGCGGGGCCGTGGCGGACGGCGAGCGTCGCCGCAGCAAACTGCGCGGAAGCCAATGCGGCAGCCACCGCCGCGATCATCGCGGGAGAGCAGGCGGCCGAATGGCTGACCGCCCAGGGCCTGCCCGCCCGCCTGGTCGCCCACGACGGCAGCGTGCGCCTGCTCGGCGGCTGGCCGGCCACCGCAGGCGGGCTGGTCAAGGCGCCCGCCACCGCACGGATGCCGGCCGCGCCCGGTGGCAGGCCCGACGCCGCCGACCGACCGGCGGATCACCTCAGCAGGCCCGCCAAGCCGCACCGGGTGAGGTGATGGCCATGAGCGCGGCGGTCACCGGCTCGCAAGGCCTGTGGTTCCTGTCCCGGGGGAGCGGCCTTGTCCTGCTCGTCCTGTTCAGCATCGTGGTCGTACTCGGCGTGGCGACCAGGACCGGCTCCGCGCCGCCCCGCTGGCCACGGTTTGCGATCGCCGAACTGCACCGGACCCTGTCGCTGTTCGCGGTCGCCCTGCTGGTGCTGCACGTGGTGACCGCGATTCTCGACCCGTTCGTCACGATCGGCTGGGCCGCGACCCTGCTGCCGTTCGCGTCCCCGTACCGGACTCTGGCCATCGGCCTCGGCACCCTGGCGGTGGACCTTGCCGGGGCGGTGCTGCTTACCAGCCTTGCCCGGCGGCGGCTCGGCCAGCGTGCCTGGCGGGCCGTGCACTGGCTTGCCTACCTGGCCTGGCCCGCGGCCTTCCTGCACTCCCTGACCGCGGGTAACGACCTCGGCATCTGGTGGGTGGCGCTGATCGAGCTCGGATCGGCGGTGGCGGTGGCGGCGGCCGTACTCGCCCGGCTGTTCGGCCGGGCGCGGGACGGAGACCCGCACGGGCCAGGGGGATCGGCCCGGGTACCGCTCTCCGCCAGTTCCCGGCGGATGTCCGCTGCCTCGCGAGCGGGTGTCCGGTGAACACAGCGGGCACCCGCTACCGGGAGGCGGATGGCGAGTCCGGCCTGCGGGCGGGCCGTCTGCCCAGGCTGCTGCCGCAGCGGCTGGGCGGCGGCCCTGCCAGCTGGGCCGAGCACTGTGCCAGGTTCGGCGCGCTGCCGGTGCCCGGCCGGGACGATGGGTGGCGCGGCCCGTTCATCGCTGAGGTTGACAGGTCCGGGCTTACCGGCCGCGGCGGCGCCAGGTTTCCCACCGCCAGGAAGCTGCGCGCCGTCGCGGCCGGCCGCGACACCCCCGTGATCATCGCCAACGGCACCGAGGGGGAGCCGGCGAGTGTCAAGGACAAGGTCCTGCTGGCCCGCGAGCCGCATCTGGTCCTCGACGGGGCGGTGCTGGCCGCACACCTCGTGGGCGCACAGCAGGCGTTCGTGGTGGTCCACGAGGCAGTGCGGGAAATCGTTGACCGTGCGGCCGCCGAGCGCAGGCAGACGCGCCGTGACGGGATCCGGCTCAAGGTCATGACCGGAGCGGACCGGTTCGTCGGCGGGGAGGCCAGCGCCCTGGTCAACTGGGTCGGGAACGGCATCCCGCTGCCTACCACGACACCGCCCCGGGTCTTCGAGCACGGCTTGGACGGCCGCCCCACGCTGGTCCAGAACGTGGAGACGCTGGCCCACCTGGCGCTCATCGGGCGCTACGGGGCGGAGTGGTTCCGCTCGCTCGGAACCTCGGCCGAGCCCGGATCCATGCTGGTGACCCTGATCGGCGGGGTGTACCGGCCTGGGGTCTATGAGATCGAGATCGGGCAACGGGTCGGGGAGATCCTGGACCTCGCCGGAGGTCCGGCGGCTCCGCTGGGGGCACTGCTGATCGGCGGGTACTTCGGCACCTGGACCGACCCAGAGGCGACCTGGCCGCTCCCGTTTTCGGCGGACGGCCTGTCCTCGGTGGGCGCCAGCCCTGGAGCCGGGCTGATTGCCGCGCTGCCCGCGGACTCCTGTGGCCTGGCCGAGACCGCGCGGGTGGCCCGCTACCTGGCAGGTGAGTCCGCGGGCCACTGCGGCCCGTGCGTCTTCGGGCTCGATGCGATCGCCGGTGCGCTGGAGGACCTGGCCGTCGGCCGGTCCTTCCGCCCGGACCTGCTCCGGCGCTGGATGGGCCAGGTGGACGGGCGCGGTGCTTGTCACCACCCGGATGGCGCGGTCCGCCTGATCCGCAGCGCGTTGCGGGTGTTCGGCGCGGAGATCGACCGCCACGGTCAGGGCTGGTGCCGCGGGAGCCGGCCCCTGGGCGTGCTTCCGGTCCCGCCGCGGAGGCAGCCGTGACCACCGCCGGTGCCCGGCTACGGGTCGATCCGATCGCGTGCGACGGCCGCGGCCTGTGTGCGGAGGTCCTGCCGGAGTTGATCACGCTGGATGACTGGGGTTTCCCGATCATTCGAGACCGCGAGGTCCCGCCCGGCCTGATGGCCGGTGCCGACGAAGCAATACGGCTGTGCCCCTTGCTGGCGCTCCGCCTCGACCGGTCCGGGGCAATGGCCGCACCGCCGACGACCATTCCCGAGCGGGCAGGCTAGTCCCTGCTCGCGGCCGGACGGCGGCGGCGCGCTCCCCCTCGCTACCGCCGCCGCCCGGCCCTCCAGGCCGTCACCGCCTGCCCCGTATTCCGGAAGGAACGAATGGCCGGAAGGTCACGACCAACGTCCCTGCCTCGCGGGGCGCCGGGAGGTGTTGCCTGGAATCAAGAGCCCTCGTCATCGTCGGGAGGCTCGAGCCGAAGGAGATGGACCGATGCGCACCACGGGAGGCCTCCGCCAGCGGCTGGCGGCCGATGTGGCCGCGCTGGGCCTGCCATCCGGCCCGGCACAGCCAGCGATGGTGACCGAGGCGCAACTGGTGGGCCTGCCACCGGCCGCCCAGCGTTACCTGCGGTTCATGGGGGTGGTGGTCGGCGGGCCAGCCGACTGGTCCTTCCTCGCCCATCTCACCGGCAGGTTCCGGCTGCGGCCAGGCCTGCCATGGCTGCGCTGCGAGGCATGGCAGTACAGCACCTGTCCCAGCGTCACCCGACTGTTCCACATGCGGCTGAGCGCGGCGGGCGTCCTCCGGATGACCGGCCGCGATGCCTACGCCGCGGGCCAGGGACGGATGCATGGCACGCTGGCCGGGCTGGTCACCGTCGCGGATAGCTCGGGGCGCGAGACCAGCGTGAGCGAACTGGTGACCTATCTCAACGACGCCGTGCTCCTGGCGCCGTCCATGCTGCTGGAACTGCCGGTCACCTGGGCGCCGGTGGATGACGACTCGTTCGAGCTCACACTCGAAGACACCGGCCTTCGGGTGACCGCGCGGGTGCTCCTGGACGAGCGCGGCGCGCCGATCGATTTCAGCACCGAGGACCGCTGGTGCGCCCTGCCTGAGGGCATAGTCCGGGCCCGGTGGTCCACCCCGGTGTGCGGCTGGCGGCAGGTGAACGGCCGTTGGCTACCGTCGGCAGGCTCGGCCATCTGGCACCTGCCCGAGGGGCCGTTCCGGTACGCCGAGTTCAGATTCGCCCCGGGCGCCATCCGGTACAACGTCGCCCCAGCCGACGTGGGCGGCCTGGCCGGAGGAACCGGGCGGGCTGCCGGGCGCCGCCCGCCAGCTAGCGAATTGGGGATCGACCGAGTCTGAGCAGGCCAGCGCGCTACCGGGCGACGAACTGGTCCCCGGTCCGGCAACCGTCACCACGCTGGCCGCCACCGTGGACGCCGCGCCGGAGGAGGTATGGCGCTGGCTTGTCCAGATCGGCCAGGACCGCGGCGGTATGTACAGCTACGACTGGCTGGAGAACCTTTTCGGCCTGCGCATTCACAGTGCGGACCGGATCAGGGAGGAGTGGCAGCACCTCGCTCTCGGTGATCAGGTCCGCCTGGTCAGGAAGGGCTGGCTAGGGCTGAAGGAGGGCCTGGCCCTGCCGGTCGCGCGTGTAGATCCCGGCCGCGCCATCGTGCTGCGGCAGCAGCCTCCGGCGCAGCCGTGGGACGCGATCTGGTCGTTCCACGTCGTCCCGCTACGGCCCGGCCGATGCCGGCTCATCTCCCGCGCCCGGTCAGCCCGGCCGCGCGGCGCAGCGCGGCTGGCCACCTGGGCCATGAGCCCGGTGACCCTGGTGATGACCCGCAGGATGCTGCTCGGCATCAAGCGGCGCGCCGAGTCCGGGGCTGTCAGGCTGCCAGCCGGAACGGCGAGCGCTGGTCGGTAACCAGGATCACCGCATGGTCGGCACCCGGTTGTGCGGTTAACCAGCGGCAGCCGTACTGCCGGGTAGGGACCTCCGGCCCTTGCGGACAGGCGGGGGGCGGGGTGAGAGTGTTCGCAGGACGAGGATTTCTGGAGGCGGTCGTGACTGAGCCCGCACAGCATCGGATCGTCGTCGGGGTGAAACGGTCTGCGGCGTCCCTGGGGGCGCTGCGGTGGGCGGCCGCAGAGGCGCGGCTGCGCCACGCCACGCTGCACGTGGTCCACGCCTGGGAACCGGCTGCCCGGCGGGCCTCCTACGCCATTCTCGATGACAGCCCGGCCAGGCGGGCAGGAACGGCTCCGTGCCAAGGACAACCTCGCTGCCATCATGCGCGCCGCGTTCGGCGCCCAGGTGCCCACGGGCACGACGACGGAGATCGCCGAGGGAATGGCCGAACGGGTCCTCGTGCGTCACTCCCGGGACGCCGGCCTGCTCGTCCTCGGGGCGACCGCCGACGCGGGGATTACCGGGCGCCCGGCCGGCCCGGTCATTCGTGCCTGCATGCGAAGCGCCATGTGCCCGCTGGTGATCATCACCGCGGCCGCCGGTGCGCAGCCGCCGGTGGTCAGCGCACCGGTAGCCGTCTCCTAACCGGCGGCCCGCCGCGGTCAGCGCACCACAAGAACGGGCCGGTCGGCCAGGTGGATGACCTTGTGCGCGGTGCTGCCGAGCACAAGACCGGCCAAGTCACCCCGTCCGCGCGAGCCCATCACGATCACGTCGGCGCCGACACCGGCCGCGTCGCTGACGATCTCCCGGGCCGCATAGCCGAACACGGTGTCCCTGACCACGGCATGCGCCTTGATCCCGGCCTGGGTAAGGTCCGCCACCGCGGCGGTGACGGCGTTTGTGGCCTCGTCGGACGACTCCGTGGAGGTCAGCAGGCCGGTCTTGCCCATCGCCTCGCGCTCGCGCAGATGTACCACCCACACCTCACCGTGCGACAACGAGGCCAGTTCGCGGGCGGCCACCAGGGCGCGCCCGGATATCTCGGAGTGATCCACCGCAACGAGAATCTTTTCGTACATGACCCGTCCCTTCCGCTGATGCGCCGGGCATGGACCGGCACTGGGCATGAACTGACGAGGGGGACCTATCCGGCTTCTCGCGGATCCCGATCGCGCGGTGTACGGGCCCCCCGGCCCGCAGCCCCGCGTCCTTCGAGGTCCCCCTCGTCGGCAGTGCCAGCACACCAGTTCAGGTAGCGCCGATCTAGGGCCAAAGGTCCCTAGGTGGCGGCGGGCGAATGTGACTGACTGAGGGGCATGTTCACCGATCACGCGGTCGGGCTCGACCTGGACTACCCAGCCGCCCAAGCCCGGTTCCTGCGCTTGGCGCATGGGGACTGGCTGGACGGCCCGTCACGGGATGCGTATACCGACGGGCTGGTCGGCGAGATGCGGGTCGGCCCGTTCGGCAGCGTGCCGGGCGCCTCCAAGCTGGTCAGAGTGAGCCTGCTGGACCCGGTGCCCCGGGATGACATGGTGCTCGTGCCGATTCGCTGGGAGGCGACCGGGCGGATGGGCCGCCTGTTCCCCGTGCTTGATGCCAACCTGATATTGGGCACCGACAGCCAGGGGCGGGCCGAACTGCGCATCACCGGTACTTACCGCCCGCCGCTGGACGGGCTGGGGGAGGGACTGGACCAGGCCGGGCTGCACCGGGTGGCCGGGGCCACCCTCAAGTCGCTGCTGCGCCGCATCGCGGCCACGCTGACAGTCGGCGCGGCTGGCCCGGATGTGCCGGGTCCTGGCGCGGCGGCTGAGGACGTGCCGCCGGGCCTGCCTTAGTGACAGGGGCATCAGGCCGTGCAGCGGGAAGACCGCGTTCCTGGTGGCCATGATCGCCCGGTCGACCGGGTCCGCGGGATCGTAGCCCGACTCGAAGGATGAGAACTGCCCCGGCAGGCCCTCGGTCATCAGCTCCGGTGCTGGCTGGCCGGTCCTGCGCCGCGACGTAGTCGCGCCACCCCTCCGGGGTCGGCGCCTGCGGGTCGATCGGCGCGCCTGCCGCCTCGGCGAGCAGGTGCGTCCAGGTCCGGGGTACCACCTGGACCAGCGAATAGCCGCCGCCTCCGGTCAGCAGCCAGCGCCCGCCCGCGGTCTCGTGCGCCAGCTGGTGGATGGCGGCGTGGGCAGCCCGCTGGGCGTCGATGCTCAGCTCCAGGTTGGCGAGCGGGTCGGTCCAGTGCGTATCGCAGCCGTGCTGGCTCACCAGCACCTGCGGCCGGAACGCCCGCAGCAGCGGCGGCACCGTCGCGTGGAACGCGCGCAGCCAGCCGGCGTCCCTGGTGCCGGCCGGCAGCGCCACGTTCACCGCGGAGCCCTCGGCGCCGGGCGCGCCGGTCTCGGAGGGCAGGCCGGTACCTGGGAACAGCGTTGCCGGATGCTCGTGCAGGCTGATGGTCAGCACCCGTGGGTCGGCCCAGAACGCCGCCTGGACGCCGTCGCCGTGGTGCACGTCGATGTCGACGTAGGCCACCCGCTCGGCGCCCTGGCCGAGCAGCCAGGCGATGGCGATCGCCGGGTCGTTGTACACGCAGAACCCGCTGGCATGACCGGCCATGGCGTGGTGCAGGCCGCCCGCGATGTTGACGCCGTGCGTGGCCGCGCCCGTCCACATCGCCCGAGCCGCGGCCAGCGTCGCGCCGGCCACCAGCGCCGACGCGTCGTGCATCCCGGGAAAAACGGGGTCGTCCGGGGTACCGAGCCCGTACCTGAGCAGGCCCCCCAGGTCAGTAGCCTGCACCCCGACGCTGGCTCGCTGCACGGCGCCGATGTAGCCGGGGTCGTGCACCAGTTCAAGCTCGGCCATGGTGGCGGGCTCCGGGACGGCCACCGTCACCCCGGCCGCGTCCAGCACTCCGAACGCGCGCGCGAGTTCGACGGTGAGCTCGACCCGGATCGGGGCCAGCGGGTGGCCGGGCCCAAAGTCATAACGGGCCAGCCGGTCGTCCCAGGCCACGTGGAGGGTGCCGGTCATAGGTGCCTCCGTTCTGCTGCCGGGGCGCGCTGGGCTTCCTGCCGCCGTGTGCCCTGGGCCGCCATCCACATCCTCGCGTAGTACCCGCCCGTTGCGAGCAGGCTCGCATGAGTGCCCCGTTGCCGGGCCCAGCGCCCCTGGACAGCGGGACCTTCGTCCCCTTGCCGCGGTCGCGACGCGCCGAAATGGTCGAAATGACGTAACCGAATCCCGACGGGAAGAGCGAACGATGACCATGACGCAAGAACGACACACGACAACGGAAGGAGCCCTCACCGGGAGGGTTGCCCTCGTCACCGGCGGTACCGCTGGCATCGGCGGCGCGATCAGCCAGCAGCTGGTCGGCGCCGGAGCCGCGGTGGCGGCCGGCTACTGGCGGCACCAGGAACGGGCCGCGCAGTTCCAGGCCGATATCGCCGCACGCTACCCCGACCGGCTGTTCACCGTGCACGAGGGCAACATCGGCTCGGCCGATGACTGCCGCCGCGTGGTCACCGAGGTCATCGAACGGCACGGCCGCCTGGACATCCTGATCAACAACGCGGGTATCACGATCGACAAGACCGTGGCGAAGATGGCCGACGAGGACTGGCAGCGGGTGATCGCGGTCAACCTGTCCGGCGCCTTCTTCATGGCCCAGGCCACCCTGGAACACATGATCAAACAAGGGACCGGCCGGATCATCAACGTGTCCTCGGTGATCGGCGAGACCGGCCAGATCGGCCAGGCCAACTACGCCGCGTCCAAGTCCGGGCTGTTCGGCCTGACCAAGTCGCTGGCCAAGGAGGCGATCTTCCAGGTCAGGCGGGCAGGTGGCATCCCCGGCGAGGGTGCCGGGCTGACCGTCAACGCGGTCACCCCTGGATACGTGGCTACCGACATGGTGGCTGCCGTCCCGGAAAAGGCGCTGGAGCGGATCAAGGAGCAGATCCCGCTGGGCCGGCTGGCCCGGCCGGAGGAGATCGCCCGCGCCGTCTGCTTCCTTGCGGCCGACGAGTCGTCCTACATCACCGGCCAGATCTGGGCCATCAACGGCGGCCTGGACATGTGAGGGCGATGACGATGACTACCAACGACGTTTACATTCTGTCCGGCGTCCGTACCGCCATCGGGAAATACGGTGGCGGCCTGGCCAGCGTTCCGCCGTGTGACCTGGCCGCCGCCGTGGTCGCCGAGTCGGTGCGCCGGGCCGGGGTGGATCCGTCGGCCGTCGGGCACTGCGCCTTCGGCAATGTGATCCACACCGAGGCACGGGACATGTACCTGAGTCGGGTCGCCGCCGTCAACGGCGGCCTGCCGGTGGAGACCCCGGCGTTCACCGTGAACCGGCTGTGCGGCAGCGGCCTGCAGGCGATCGTCTCCGCGGCCCAGGCCATCATGCTGGGCGACGCCGAGGCCGCCGTCGCGGGCGGGGCCGAGTCGATGAGCCGCGGCCAGTACTGGCTGCCCGGCATGCGATGGGGGCAGCGGATGCAGGACGGTGCGGTCGTCGACGCCATGGTCGGCGCGCTGACCGACCCGTTCGACGCCTGCCACATGGGGGTCACCGCGGAGAACGTCGCGGCCGGCTACCACGTGTCCCGCGACGACCAGGACGCCTTGGCCATAGAAAGCCACCGCCGGGCGGCCGCAGCCACCGAGGCGGGCTACTTCACCGAGCAGATCCTGCCGATCGAGGTATCCGGCCGCAAGAGCGCCACGATCTTTGCCACCGACGAGCAGATCCGGCCCGGGGTCGCGCCCGCGGACCTGGCCAAACTGCGGCCTGCCTTCGCCAAGGACGGCACCGTCACGGCCGGCAACGCGTCCGGGATCAACGACGCCGCCGCAGCCGTCGTACTGGCCAGCGGCGACTTCACGGCACGGGAGGGCCTGGCCCCGATGGGCCGGCTGGTGGCCTACAGCCACGCCGGGGTCGAGCCCCGGGTCATGGGCATGGGACCGGTGCCGGCCGTGCACAAGGTGCTGGACCGGGCGGGCCTCAAGGTCGACGAGATAGATCTGTTCGAGGTCAACGAGGCCTTCGCGGCGCAGGCCCTCGCGGTGGTCAGGGAACTGGGCCTGCCACCCGAGCGGACCAACCCCAACGGCAGCGGGATCTCGCTCGGCCACCCGATTGGCGCGACCGGGGCGATCCTTGTCGTGAAGGCTCTGTACGAGCTGCGCCGGACCGGCGGCCGTTACGCCCTGGTGACCATGTGCATCGGCGGCGGCCAGGGCATTGCCGCCGTGTTCGAGCGGGCATGACACGGTAGTGGTAGATAGCGGCGGAGCGGCCAGCGGCCGCTCCGCCCGCGTGACCACCCGGAAGGGTACCGAGGAGGACGGTCATGGACGGAGCAGGGCGGGCCTGGGCCGCAGGCGAGGACGCCATGGCGGCCCTCGCTCCCGAAGGCGGCCTTTTCGCCAGGCTCGATCCAGTCAGCTTCGGCAGATCACTGCTCGCCGTCGGCTGGCGCGCCGCGCTGCACCCTTATGCGGCCTCCGGCGCGTTGTGGCAGTTCGCTGCGGCTCTGGCGGGCATCGGCCCGGAAGCCGTCGCGCGCTGGGCGGGTCGCGGCGACGACAGCGGACCCGGCGCGGCAGCGCTGGCAAAAGACAAGAGGTTCGCGGACCGGACCTGGCGTGACAATCCAGCCTACTTCGCGATCGCGCAGGCGTACTTCGCGGCGGCGGGGCTCACCGAGGACCTGCTAGCCGTCGGCCGCGGCGACCCGGTGACCGATGCGAAGGCGCGGCTGGCGTCCGACCTGATACTCGCGGCGCTGGCGCCGACCAACTACCTGGCCACCAACCCGGCGGCGCTCAAGCGTGCGTTCGAGACCGGCGGTGCGAGCATGGTGGCCGGTAGCAGGAACTTCCTCGACGACCTCAAGAACAACAAGGGAATGCCCCGCCAGGTGGACACCCGGCCGTTCCAGGTCGGCCGGAACCTGGCCGGCACTCCCGGCAAGGTCGTCTTCCGCAACGACCTGATGGAGCTGATCCAGTACGCGCCGCAGACACCTCAGGTCCGGTCGGTCCCGATGCTGGCCAGCCCGCCGTGGATCAACAAGTACTACATCATGGACCTGGCCCCCGGCCGCAGCTTCCTGGAATGGGCCATCACCCACGAGCGCACGGTCTTCGCGATCTCCTACCGCAACCCCGACGCGGGCATGAGCGGCGTGACCCTGGACGACTACCTGGTGCACGGCCCGCAGACCGCGCTGGATGTGATCACAGAGATCACCGGGGCGCCGAAGATCGACATTGTCGGGCTGTGCCTCGGCGGGGCGCTCACCGCAATGCTCGCCGCCTACCTGACCGGCGCCGGCGATGACCGGATCGGCTCGATCACCTTGCTCAACACCTTGCTCGACTACAGCGAGCCGGGCGTGCTCGGTGCGTTCACCGACGAGAAGACCGTGGCCAGGCTGGAGAAGCAGATGGAGCGGCAGGGTGTCCTCGAAGGCAGGCAGATGGCCACCACGTTCGACGCGCTGCGGCCCAACGACCTGATTTTCAACTACGTGGTGTCCAACTGGCTGCTCGGCCAGGACCCGCCGGCATTCGACATCCTGGCCTGGAACAGCGACAACACCCGCATGCCCGCCACCATGCACGCGTTCTACCTGCGCTCGCTGTACCTGCGCAACGAACTGGCCCGGGGCGTGATGGAGCTCAAGGGGCAGCGGCTGTCGCTTGCCGACGTCAAGAACGACGTCTACGTGGTTGGTGCCATCAACGACCACATCGTGCCCTGGCCGGCGTCCTACAAGACGACCGGCCTGATGGGCGGGGACGTCCGTTACGTGCTCTCCAGCGGCGGCCACATCGCCGGCATCGTGAACCCGCCGGGTCCGAAGGCCTGGTACGAGGTAGGCAAGGGGCCGAACGCGGTCACCGCGCAGCAGTGGCGGGAGGCGGCGGAGCGGCACAGCGGGTCCTGGTGGGAGGACTGGGCCAAGTGGGCAGGCCGGCGGGCGGGGCGCCGTACGGATCCGCCTGCTATGGGGAGTGAGAAATACCCGGCCATCGCCGACGCGCCTGGGAGCTATATCCACGGTTAGGGCCATCGGGGTCCGGGAGAAGGGCCGACCAGGCAGTTGCCCGGACGCGGGACAAAACCGCGTCCGGGCAACTCCCCGGCCGCCCATGGCAGCATTGGCCTGCTTGGCCGCAAGCCGTTCCGGCCGCCTTGGGCTGTCCTCGCTGCTGCCCGTCTGCACCTGATGCCCGGGGGTGCGGTTGCCGGGGGCGTCGGCCGGACACTTGGCGGGCGATTTGTTGGATCGGGCGGTGGCTGGGTCGGGGCGGGCGCTGGATCGGCGCGTTGCTTGATATATCTAGGGGTCGCTTGACAAGAGCAGCGAGGGTGCGTACTTTAGTTTGCAGAAGACGTCGAGGAGGAACCATGAGCGACACCAAGACCGTGGGGCAGGAGCTCCAGGGTGAGATTCTGAAGACCGTCCGCGCCGGCCAGAGCGCCGTCGTCGACGCGATCCAGCTGTGGGCGGACGCCGTCCAGGCCATCAAGCCGCCGATGCCCGAGGTGGGCATCCCGTTCGCCGACAAGCTGCCCAAGCCGGGCGAGCTGGTGGCCGGCACCTACGACTTCGTGGAGCAGCTCCTCGCCGCGCAGCGCAAGTTCGCCGAGGACGTGCTGCACGCGACCGCGCCGCTGTTCTACGGCGACACCGCTCCCGCTGCCAAGAAGACGGGTACCGCTGCCAAGTAAGGCGCGCCCGTGGGGACGAGCCATCCGGCCTGTCCCGCCCGTTGCAGCGGGCCACAAGAACCACCATGCCGCGCGGCGGCCCGGTAAGGGCCGCCGCGCGGCATATTGCTCAGTATTGTTAGCACACGGATCTGTTAGCGCACGGCGCGTGCTAGGAGGCGAGGTGACCGTGACGGACGCATGGGACGCCCAGATGAAGGCGCTCGGCGGCTTCATCCGCAGCCAGCGCAAGCTGGCGAACCTGTCGCTCCGCCAGCTCGCCGAGCTGACCAGCCTGTCCAACCCGTACCTGAGCCAGATCGAGCGCGGCCTGCACCAGCCGTCGGTGCGCGTGCTGCGGCTGCTGGCCGACGCGCTCAACGTGTCCGCCGAGACGCTGCTCGCCGAGGCCGGGCTGCTCGAGCACGGCGCGGCCGCCGCCCGCGGCGAGGCGGAGGACAGCCCGGGCTCGGTGGAGTCGGTGATCCGGACCGACACAAGGCTCGACGACGAGCAGAAGGCCGCGCTGCTCGCGGTATACCGGAGCATGCTCAAGGGCCAGTAGCAGGCGCTGGGCACACACGCCCGCCCCGTCGGCCGACGGCTTGCCGTTGCACAGGCCCGCGATAGATGCGTTACGCTCCCCGTCCCGCACGGATTCCGGCACGATCGCTGACCCGTTACCGGCAGGCACCGGCACAGGACCCACTGCTGTGGGACCAACGGCCCTGGTTACGGCGCCCGGCCTGCGCCACCTTGGGACCCTGACCCCGCGAGTATGGGCAGGTGAGGGGCATGACAGAGGCCACCAGGCGGGCGCTGACCGGCCACGACGACCAGGCGGCGCCGGCCGCGCGGACAGCCGGGTCCGCGGCGCCGCCGCTGCCGCGGCGCATCCCATCGCGCACGGTCAGCAAGATGCTGGCGACTGCTGCCCGCGCACCTTCGGTGCACAACACCCAGCCGTGGCGGTTCGCGGTCAGCCCGCACGCGATCGACCTGTACGCCGACACCGACCGTAAGCTCGGCCAGGACCGCGACGGCAGGGAGATGGTGATCTCCTGCGGCGCGGCACTGTTCGGCCTGCGGCTCGCGGTGCGCGGGCTGGGCTACCTGCCCGCGGTGACCCTGTTCTCCGAGCGGTCCACGCCCTGGCTGCTGGCCCGGGTGGCGCTCGGCCCGGAGGCACCAGTCACCGAGGCGGAACGCCGGATGCTGGCGGCACTGCCGCACCGGCACACCCACCGTGGCGCGTTCGACCCCGGCCCGATACCGGCCGGCCTGCTGCCCCGGCTGCAGCATGACGCCCTCGCCGAGGGTGCCACGCTCGCCCTTGCCGAGACGCCCGGCCAGTACGGGAAGCTGGCCGACCTCGCGGCCGAGGCCGCCAGGATGCAGGCGCACAGCGCCGGGGCCCGTGCCGAGATGCAGCACTGGAGCCGCCCGCCCGGCAGCCCGGCCAGGGATGGTGTGCCGGCGGCCGCGTTCGGGCCGACGGCACCTGCCGGGCCGGGGCGGCTCGCCCAGCGTGATTTCGATCTCGGCCGTCACTACGGTCTGCTGCCACCTCCCGGGCCGGGCGAGCCGCCCCCAGCCGTGACCGCGGTGCTGGTCACGGCCGGAGACAGCCGCCTCGACTGGCTGCGCGCGGGCCAGGCGCTGCACCGCGTCCTGGCCCACGCGGCCACCGTGTGGGTGGCGGCCAGCCTGCACACAGGCCCGCTGGAGATCCCGGTCATCCGTGACCTCATCCGCACCCAGCTCGCGCTGCCCGGAACGCCGCAGATGCTGCTCCAGTTCGGGCCCGCGCGCGCGACCCTGGCCTCCCCGCGCCGTCCGGTGCCCGAGTTCCTCATCGACGGGACGTCCGGCGGCATCGAGCGGGACCAACGTCCCTGACATCCGGGCCGCAGCGCCCTGCCGGCCCGCGGGCCCGGCCGCGCAGACTTGGGAGCACGACGCGGGAACAGGAGGAGGTGCCGACGATGGCAGCCGTGGCCAGCACGCCGACCGGGCAGCAAAGCCCCGCAGCGGGTGGCCGGGTCGTGGTGGGAATCGACGACTCGCCGGCCGGGCTGGCGGCGCTGCGCTGGGCGATCGGGTTCGCCCGGTCGCGGGGCGCGCGGCTGGTCGCGGTCCGGGCCTGGGCGCTCGGGCTGCCGCGGCACGGCGGGCTCCGCCATCACGGCTACCGCAGGTCGGTGGTCATCACCTTCCACGGCACAGAACCCGGCCATGCGGCCATGCGCCTCACCAAGCGGGCACTCCGCGAGGCCGCGCCGGATGCCCTGAGCGATGTCGACGTGTCGATTGAGGCGCCGGAAGGCGATCCCGGTCCGGTGCTGACCCAGATCGCCTCGGGCGATGGCGATGTGCTCGTCGTGGGAACCACACGAGGCCCGAGCCTGAAGCGGGCGGTCCACGGCTCGGTCAGTGCCTACTGCACCGCGCACGCACACTGCCCGGTCACGGTCGTGACGCCGCGGCCCGGCCGGTGAGGAGGCTTTCCATGCGCGCTCGGATCGGCGACCGGCTGGTCGTCGGAGAAGGCCGGATCGGCGAGGTGGTGGGGATGCCCTCCGCGGACGGCTCGCCGCCCTACATCATCAAATGGCTCAAGGATGGACACATCGCGATGGTGTTTCCCGACCAGTACGCACGCATCGTCCCCGCGGGGGAACCGGTGACCGCCGGCGGCTCCGGGGACGCGGCATGACCGCCGCGGGCAACGGCACCGGCCACGCCGGGCCGGGCGCCGGAAGGTACGCGCTGCTGACCGACGGGAGCACGGTGTTCATCAGGGTCGCCAGCCCGGCCGACGCCGAGGCGGTCCGTACCATGCACGCCGCCATGTCGCCCGACAATCTCTACCTGCGTTTCTTCAGCCTCAGCCCGCACAACGCCGAGCGCGAGGCCGGCCGCGTCTGCCGCGAGCCCGGGCCGGACCACGCCGCGCTGCTGGCCTGGCTCGGTGACCGGCTGGTCGGCGTGGCCAGCTACGAGCCAGCGGCCACGCCGGGTACTGCCGAGGTCGCCTTCGCCGTGCCCGACGACATGCACGGCCGGGGAATCGCCACGCTCTTGCTCGAGCACCTGGTGTCGGCCGGGCGGGAGCGCGGGCTGCGCGCGTTCACCGCCGAGGCGCTGGCGGAGAACCGGGCCATGCTCGGAGTGTTCGCCGACGCTGGGCTGCCGGTGCACCGGCAGATGACCGACGGTGTGGTGGAGCTGACGTTCCCCATTCCGGCCGGAGACGACGACCGCAACCTGGACGGTTATCTGGATTCGGTAGCCGCACGCGAGAGCCGCGCGGATGTGGCCAGCCTGCGGCCCCTGCTGCAGCCTGCCTCGGTGGCAGTGGTGGGCGCCGGACGGCGGCGGGGGACGGTGGGCCGGGAGATCCTGCGCAACATCGTGACCGGGGGCTTCGCTGGGGACCGTGTACCCGGTGAACCCGCGGGCCACGTCGCTGGAGGGCCTGCACTGCCTGGCCTCCGTGGATGACCTGCCCGAGGGGGTGGATCTGGCCGTGCTCGCTGTGCCGGCGGACGCGGTCACCGACGCCGCGGAGCGGTGTGGGCGCCGGGGGGTGCGGTCCCTCGTGGTGGTCACCTCGGGCCTGGGTTCCCACGGCGCGGACCTGCTGGCGGTGTGCCGCCGGCACGGCATGCGCCTGGTCGGCCCCAACTGCTTCGGGGTGGCTGTGCCGCCTCTCGGGCTCGACGCCACGTTCGCCGCCGCCCACCCGGCGCCGGGCGCCGCGGGCCTGGTCGTCCAGTCCGGCGGTATCGGGATCTCGCTGCTGCGGCACCTGTCGGAGCTGGGCATCGGCGTGTCCTCGTTCGCCTCGGTCGGTGACAAGTACGACGTGTCAAGCAACGACATGCTGACCTGGTGGGAGCAGGACGGCCGGACGAAGCTGGCGGTGCTCTACGTGGAATCGTTCGGCAGCCCGCGCAAGTTCGCGCGGACCGCGCGCCGGGTGGGCCAGCGGATTCCGGTGATCACCGTGGTCGGCGGCAGGTCCACCGCGGGCCAGGCCGCCGCGGCCTCGCATACGGCGGCGGCCGCGACGCCGCTGGTGACGCAGGAGGCACTGTTCGAGCAGGCGGGCATCATCGCGGTGGACGGCCTGGGCGAACTGGTGGAGGTCGCCGCCCTGCTGGCCGCGCAGCCGCTTCCGGCGGGGAACCGGGTCGCCATCGTGACCAACGCGGGCGGCGCGGGAGTGCTGGCGGCGGACGCGTGCGGCGACCACGGGCTGCAGGTGCCTGCCCTCGCCGCGGCCACCCGGCGCAGGCTGGCCAGCCTGCTGCCGCCCGGCGCGGCCGTGACCAACCCCGTCGACACCACCGCCGCCATCGGCGAGGACGCCTTCCGCGCCTGCCTGGAGGAAGTGGCAGCGGACGAAGGCATCGATGCCGTCCTTGCGGTCACGGTGCCGACCGCCATCGCCGACCTGACCCAGGCGATATGCGCCGCCCAGGTTGCCAAGCCGCTGGCCGCTGCGGTGCTGGACCAGCAGGCCACGGTGCGGCTGCTGCACCGTGCCGAGCGCGAGGTCGCCGCCGCCGCCGTCCCGGCCTACGCGTTCCCTGAGGGCGCCGTCCGGGCGCTGGGGCATGCCGCCAGGTACCTTGCCTGGCGGGAGCGGCAGCGCGGCCAGGTCCGTGAGTTCAGTGGGCTGCGCGCCACGGACGCCAGGGCGGGCGTGACGGCCTTTCTGCGCGCCCACCCGGATGGTGGGTGGCTGCCCCAGGACGCCGTCCGCGAGCTGCTCGACTGCTACCAGATCCCGATCGTGCCGGCCACGCTGGCCAGGTCCGAGCAGGAGGCCGTGCGGGCCGCTGCCGGATTCGGCGGCGCCGACGGTACTCAAGGCCGAGGCGACCGGCCTGGTCCACAAGACCGAGGCCGGCGCCGTCAAGCTGGGCCTGCACGGGGAGCAGGAAGTCCGGGCGGCGCATGCCGAGCTCGCCGCCGCGTTCGGCGCCCGCCTGACCGGCGTGGTGGTCGAGCCGATGCTCTCCGGCGGCGTCGAGGTGCTGGTGGGCGTCGTACAGGAACCCGTCTTCGGCCCACTGGTGGTCTTCGGCCTTGGCGGGGTTGCCACCGAGGTACTCGGTGACCACGCGGCCCGGCTCACCCCGCTCACCGACACCGACGCGGACGAACTGATTCACGGGGTGCACGCGGCCCCGCTGCTGCTCGGGCACCGCGGCAGCCCGCCGGTGGACACCGCTGCGCTGGCCGGCGTGCTGCAGCGGGTGTCCCGTCTCGCCGACGACCTGCACGAGGTGGCCGAATTCGACCTCAACCCGGTTATCGCCACGCCGGACGGCGCCCGGGCCGTGGACGCGCGGATCCGGGTCAGCCCGGCACAGCCACGTGACCCGTTCCTCAGACAACTGCGCTGAGCGCGGGCAGGCGGCAGTATCGTCAATATCGGCGGCGATGCCCGTGGCACGGGCATTCCATGGCGCGCGCAGCGCCGCCAGAGTGAACGGCAAGAACGGAATGAACGGCATGAGCGGCATCAGGAGGCGGCCCCGCCGGCTGGCACGCAAGCTGGGGCTGGACGGCAACCCACTGCGGCGGCGCACCGACAAGATCGCCACCTGGCTCATGGCCCAGTTCCTTGTGGTGGTCCTGATCGGAGCGCCGCTGTTTGCTATCGCGGCGTTCAGCTGGGCCGGCCGTGCCGGTGTCGCCGAGCAGCGTGCGGAGCGCTCCTGGCGTGAGGTGCCCGCCGTCTTGCTGCGGTCGGTGCCAGCGCCCGACTCCTTTGCCGACGGGGTGTTCGGGTACTCCTGGGTGCCGGCCCGGTGGACGGCGCCGAACGGGCAGGTGCGCTCGGGGAACATCCCGGTCGAGGCCGGCCTGGCCGCGGGCCGTAAGGTGCTGCTGTGGGTGGATGCCGCGGGCAGGCCGACCGATGTCCCGCTCACCCACCGTGCGGTGATGGCCCGGGCGGCCACCGCGGCGGCCGTTGCCACCGCCGTGCTGCTGATCGCGCTGTCCTGCCTCGCGCTGATCGTGCGGTGGCTGCTCGACCGGCGCAGGCTCGCCGACTGGGAATTGGCCTGGGCAATCGTCGGACCGCAGTGGACCAAGCGCTTCCGCTCGCGCGGTTAGCGCAGGAAAGGGTAAATGGGCCCGCGCATCCCGGTTGCGGGCCGTAGGCCACCGACGCAAACGACAAGGATCGCGAATGTCTGAAGGCACCAGCGGTAATGCGAACGTGAGCCCGGTTCTGGAAACCCTGGACGAGGCGGAATCCCTGCGGCTGATCTCGCCGGGCGGCATCGGGCGGCTCGCCTTCATCGGGCGTTACGGGCTGACCGTGATTCCGGTCAACTACAAGCTGCACGACGGGGCGATCGTGTTCCGTACCGCGCAGGACAGCCCGACGGGGGAGGACCTGCAAACCGGGATCGCGCACGCCGAATACCAGGTCGCCTTCGAGATCGACCAGATCAACCCGGAGACCAGGGAAGGCTGGAGCGTCCTCATCCACGGCCCGGCGCACCACATGTCCTCGGAGGCCGAGCGGGCGGCCGTGGCGGCATCGGGGGTCACGCCGTGGCCGCGCGGAGCCCGCGAGCACGCGATCCGCATCATCCCGACCACGATCACCGGCCGCCGTCTGAGCCACCGGAACGCCGGCAAGCTCGTCCTGACTTCCTGCCTGCAGACCGCCATGCCACGGTCGCGGACTATTTAGGCAAGAAGTCGATTTAACCCCTCGGAAAACACTAGGAATTGCATGCGGGTAACCGATGGGTGACGCATGCGATAAATCCTATTTTTAAGCACGATAAACTCGGGTTATTTCTTTTGACAATTCCGCCCGGACCGCTAGACATCAGGTCTCTAATGCCTATATTTAGGGATGAAAGACTAGGAATCTGCCCGAGCGTGGCGGCGCAGGTCACCGGAGAGGTGTAGAGCCGGTGACACCGGGCATGGTGACCCGATCGGTCACCGGGGGAGCGGCGCCCGCGGCGGCAGCGAAACGGCAGGAAATGCAGGTCACCGGGGTGCCTTGACGGCCACCGGGCAGCAACGGAAGGAGAAGGCCAGCGATGCACGTGGACCCCTACATCGTCCTTGGCAGTGCGGTTGTGGGCCTGCTTGTGGGACTGACCGGGCCGGCGGGGGCGCCCTGATGACGCCGATGCTCATCCTGCTCTTCGGGGTGAAGCCATCCTCGGCGATCTCCAGCGACCTGGTGGCCGCGGTGGTGATGCGGCCCGTCGGCGCGGCCGTGCACCTTTCCAAGAAGACGGTGAACCTCCGCCTGGTCGGCTGGATGGTCTGCGGTTCGGTGCCGATGGCCTTCGTCGGCGCCTTTTTGCTGAAACAACTCGGCGAGAGTTCCTCGGCACAGGACAACGTGGAGCGAATCCTCGGCGCCGCGCTGCTGGTCGGCGCCGGAGCCATGGTGTTCCGCTACTACCTGGACCGCCGGTCCGGCCAGCAGCGGATCGGGCTCATCAACGACGTCCAGGTCCGCCCGCTGCCGAGCATCGGTATCGGCATGATCGGCGGGCTGATCGTCGGCATGACCTCGGTGGGAGCCGGGTCGCTGATGATCGTGCTGCTGCTCTTCCTCTACCCGCTGATCA
Source organism: uncultured Actinomycetes bacterium (assembly GCA_963706115.1). Classification (GTDB taxonomy): domain Bacteria; phylum Actinomycetota; class Actinomycetes; order Streptosporangiales; family Streptosporangiaceae; genus DASXKD01. The sequence continues at coordinate 47,036 of CAVPMG010000021.1, forward strand.
GCGCCAACGCGCTCGTCGGCACCGACCTGACCCAGGCGGTCCCGCTGACCGCGGCCGCCGCGCTTGGCGCGCTGATCTTCGGCTCGGTCGAGTTCGGCGTGACCGCGTCCATCATCATCGGCGCCGTGCCGGCCGTGCTGATCGGCTCGTTCTTCTCCTCGCGGGCACCGGACCGCTACATCAGGCCGATCATCACCTTCGTGATCTTCGCGTCCGGCCTGAAGTACGTCGGGGTCGGCACCACCGTGCTTGGCTGGGTCCTGTGCGCCGTCGCGCTGACCGCCGGCGCCTACTGGCTGTTCCGCACTCAGCCGTGGCGCAACGGTAACGGCCGCGCAGCGGTCGCCACCGCGAACGGAGCCGCCGGGGCCAGCGCGAACGGGTCGGGAGCAGCCCCGCCGGGCGCCAACGGCCAGCACGCCAACGGCCAGCGTGCCGCCGCCGAGCCGGAAGCAAGCCCACCGGCCAGCGGGTAGCTCATGGCAGGGACGGTTAGCCCGGCGCCTTGGTGGCGGCCGGGCTAGCCGCCGTCACCGGCGCGGACCACGACAACCGGGCAGAACGCGCCGGTGACGCAGTGGATGCTCACCGAGCCGACCAGCATCCCTGTGAACGCCCCATGCCCCTTGTGACCCACCACGAGCAGGTCGGCCTCCCTGGACGCGTCGATCAGCGCCTGGGCGGGGTGCCCGTAGGCGGTGCTCTTCTCCACCCCGGTGGGTTCCTGGCCCTCGTAGGCCTTGGCGATCGCCGCGTCGAGTGTCTCGTGCATCTGCGCGTCGGTCTGGTCGTGGACTGCTTTGGGGGCTTTCTCTATGGGCGGGCCGCCAGCCGCGCCGGGGTAGTGCCAGGCCAGCAGGGCACGCACCCGCGCGCCGGCCGCCGTGGCGTAACGCGCCGCCCAGCGCAGTGCCGCTATGGACTCGGCCGAGCCGTCGACGCCGACCACCACGAGTTCCTGCCCGCCGCCTTCGCCGTTCATCGCCCTCCGCCTTCCCTTGTGCTCGCTGGCAATCCGCAACCATCGAACCCGGCCGGCCCCGCCAAGTACAGGGCCAATGGTCACATGGGCAGCAGAGGTCACCCAGGACGCTGGCCGTGCCGACGGGAGATCACCCAGAAGCAGGCCAGCAAGGCTGCCCCGGCCCCCGCGATGAGCAGCACGATCCCAAGATCGGCGCGCGGCAGTTCGAGCGCGTAGAAGCCGCGCACCGCAGGCAGCGGAAACAGCATGGCGAATCCGGCCAGCGCCGCGCCCACCAGCAGCATCCGGCGCCAGGTCAGCGGGATGGCCAACAGCACGAGCACGCACAGGCTGAGGAGGAACGCGACCAGCACCGTGGCGGTGCGCTGCTGCGCAAGCGAGAGGCCTGCGGCCCGGGTCAGCGCGAAGGCGGCCAGCGTCGCCGCGGCGACGATGCTGCCGGCCGGGATGGCGAAGCGCAGCACCCGGCTGGCGAACCCGGGCAGGTAGCGCCGCTGGTTCGGGGCCAAGGCCAGGAAGAACGACGGAATGCCGATCGTCAGCGTGTCGATGATGGTCAGATGCCGGGGCAGGAACGGGTACGGCAGCAGCGCCAGGCTCACCGCGATCGCGAGCAGCGCCGTCCACACCGTCTTGGTCACGAAGAGGTTGGCGACCCGCTCGATGTTGGCCGTCACCCGCCTGCCCTCGGCCACCACGCCCGGCAGGGTGGCGAACCGGCCATCCAGCAGCACGAGTTCGGCGACCGCCCGCGTCGCCGCCGCCCCGGAGCCCATGGCGATGCCCAGATCGGCGAGCTTGAGCGCCAGCACGTCGTTGACCCCATCGCCGGTCATCGCCACGGTGTGCCCGCGCGCTTGCAGCGCCGTGACCATCGCCTGCTTCTGATGCGGGGTCACCCGGCCGAACACGGCGTGCTCCTCAACCGCCTGGGCCAGCTCATCCGGGTCCTCCGGCAGGCTACGGGCATCGACCGGCGCGCCCGCGGCGGGCAGCCCCGCGCGCGTGGCTACCGCGGCCACGGTGTGCGGGCTGTCGCCGGAGATCACCTTCAGCGCGACGCCTTGCGCCGCGAAGTAGCCGAGCGTTTCCGCCGCGTCGGGCCTGAGCCGCTCGGTCAGCACGATGAACGCTTCCGCCCGCACACCGGCTGGAACCGATTCACCGATCAGTGAGCCTTCGGCATACGCCAGCACCAGCACCCGGTGGCCGTCGGAGGCCAGCCCGGCGGCCTGCGACAGCAGCGCGCGCTGGTCGGCGGGCAGCACCATCTCCGGCGCACCCAGTACCCAGGTGCCGTGCCCGGCGAAGCTGGCGCCGCTCCACTTGCGCGCCGACGAGAAGGGCACCGCCGCCGTGCGCTGCCAGCCGCCCGGCGGCGGGAAGGCCTGCCCGATCGCGCCCAGCGTCGCATTACGGGCCTGTTCGGCGGCGAGAGCACCCAGTGCCTCCGCCACCGGGGCCTGCTCGCCGAGCCGGATCAGGCTGTCAAACGCGATGGTGCCGTCGGTCAGCGTGCCGGTCTTGTCGACGCACAGCACGTCCACCCTGGCCAGGCCCTCGACAGCGGGCAGTTGCTGGACCAGGACGTGGCGCCGGGCCAGGGTGACCGCGGCCACGCCGAAGGCAACACTTGTCAGTAGCACCAGGCCTTGCGGGACCACGCCCACCAGCGCCGCGACCGTCCCGGTCAGCGCCTCCCGCACCGAGCCCCTGGCATGCAGCTGGCTGGCCAGCAACAGCACCGCCAGCGGCACGATCACCCAGGTGACGTACTTCAAGATCCGGTTGATGCCGTCCACAAGTTCCGAGCGCACCAGCCCGAAGCGCCGCGCTTCGGCGGCGAGCCTGCGAGCGTACGCCCCCGCGCCCACCTCGGTCGCCTGATAGTCCCCGGCCCCGGCCACCACGAAGCTGCCCGACAGCAGCCGGTCGCCCTTCTGTTTGCCCACCGGCTCGGACTCACCGGTCAGCAGTGACTCGTCGGCCTCCAGGCCCGCGCTGTCGCGAACCACTCCGTCCGCCACCAGCTGGTCACCGGGACGCAGGTCGACCAGATCATCGGCGACCAGATCGGCGACCGGGATGTCGCACCGGGAGCCGTCGCGGATCACGCGCACCTGTGGGGCACTGAGCACGGCGAGCCGGTCGAGCGTCCGCTTGGCGCGCAGCTCCTGCGCTATGCCGATCAGGGCGTTGGCGACAAGCACCAGGCCGAACAGGGCGTCCTGCGGCTCACCCACCACCAGGATCACCGCCAGCAGCGCCCCGAGGATGAAGTTGAACCGGGTCAGGATGTTCGCCCGGAGTATCTCCGCAAGCGAGCGGCTGGTGCGCTCCGCGCCGGTGTTCGCCAGCCCGCGCGAGCGCCGCTCGGCAACCTCCGCGCTGCTCAGTCCGGCGCGCGGCGTCGGGTGCACACCGGTGGCCGGTGCCGCGGGAACGGCGGCCGCCGCATCAGCCATGCGTGATCACTCCAGCACATCCGCTTTCGCACCACGATGCCAGGCTGCCTCCTGCCGTGGCCAGGCGGCAGGCTCAGCAGGTGACGGGCAGGCCGCCCTCCGCCAGGCGATGGCACCGGCCTCCTCAAGTGCGCCCGTGACGCCCGGTAGGGCCAAATGCAGCAGCCGGATCGGCTGAATGGCCCGGGACTTTCACGCCGGGCCGGGATATGCAGTGGGTCCACTGATCCTGATTGATACTGCTTTGACCCCTGGTGCGCGCGGCGCACCGGGGTGAGACTTGGTGGGGGGTGTAGGCCACCAACTCGGGATGGCCTTGGCCGAAGGAGTGCTATGCCTGGGATCACGGTTGGAATTGATGGCTCCGAGCATTCGCGCCGGGCGCTGGACTGGGCGGTCCGTGAGGCCGGTTTGCGCGGCGCGCCCCTGACGGTGCTGGCGGTACATCAGGTCGCCTCGAATCACTGGACCGGCAACCCGGAGGTGTATCCGGCGGACCAGCCGGCCACCGAAGCGATACGCCAGGCGGCGGAGGATGCGGTGCAGAAGGCGGTGGGCCAGGCCGGGCAGCCCGGCCCGGCGTCGGTCACGGTGCGGGCTGTCAGCGGCCTGGCCGCACAGGAGCTGGTGAGTGCCTCGTCAGACTCGGATCTGGTTGTGGTGGGCGCGCGCGGTGGTGGCGCCTTCTCGCAGCTGGTGCTTGGCTCGGTGACCAACAAGGTGGTCAACCAGGCAGCCTGCCCGGTGGTGGTGATCCCGGCCTAGCGTCCCCGCCCGGGCAGGTATCAGCGGAACGCGGCGGCCGCGGTCAGCTTGGCCGCCAGTTCCCTGCCCCACTGCTCGGCCCGGTCCTCTTCGCCCGGCTGCAGCCGGTTGTCCTTGGTGACGAGGAAGCTCTGCTCGGGAGCGATCCCGGCCAGCCCGTGCCGCATCAGGTGCCTGGCGACGGTCTTTGACGCGCGCCCGGTGAGCATCGCGGGGCCGCCCATGCGGGTGTCGAAGGCCGCCCCCCAGCCATGCATCCGGCCTGCCGAGCCGAACCAGTCACGCAGGCCTTGCCCTTGCGCGTTTGGGTCCAGGGTGAGCCCGCTGCCGTCCTTGTCAGCGGCCTCCACGGCGGCCTGGCGGGACCGTGCCCCGCTCATGCCGTGGACGTGTGTCGGGCCGCCGGCCACCACCAGATCCGCCCCGTCGAGCAGTTCCGGCGCGGCCTCGGCAACCGGGACCACGGTGACGTCGTTCCCGGGCGCCAGCCCCCTGCCGATCGCGTCGGCGATCGCATGGGTGTTTCCGTACATCGACTCGTAGATGACCACGGCGCGCATCTCGCACCTCCTAGCAGGTATGGCTCTCTACTCCCAGCGTGCCGCGGCGATCCTCTGCATGGCTGGGGCCGAAGGTCCCCGGGATGCACCCGAAGGTCCCTGGTCCCGGCGCTGGGGCCGGACAAGGGTGGAGGAAAGAGTTCGGATCGCCCGCAGTGGCGGTCTCGCCAGAGGAGGCAGAAGATGCCTGGTATCACCGTCGGCATCGACGGATCTGCCCACTCCACCCGCGCGCTGGAATGGGCCATCAAGGAGGCGGCGGTCCGGCACGCCCCGGTCACCGTCCTCACCGTGCACTCGGTTCCGGCCAGCGGCTGGACCGGCACCCCGATCGTTCTCCCGCAGGACGCGGCCGATCTGCAGGAGGCGCAGCAGGCGGCGGAGGAACTGACGCTCAAGGCAACCAGCCAGCTTGGTGACGCCCAGCCGTCCTCGGTGACGGTGCGCGCTATCTCGGGGTTCCCGGCGCAGGAACTGATCGAGGCAACCCGCAGGGCCGACCTGATGGTTGTCGGATGCCGCGGCGCCGGCGGCTTCGCCAGGCTGCTGATGGGCTCGGTGAGCAGCCAGGTCGTCCATCATGCGCATTGCCCGGTCGTGGTCGTCCCCCACGAGAGCTGAGGCACCCGGCGGGGCCGGTGGCGCTCGGCTGACGTGGCCCGGCCGTTCCTGAGGGAACGGCCGGGCCACGGTCATTGATCGCCGGGGCTACGGGTATGGAGGTAACCGTAGGTGACCGGGCTCCGATGGCCGGACAGCGACTTCGCGACAGAACAGGCAGGCATGATGCGGCTGCGTGCAGGCGTGGCGATCGATCTGGGTACCGTCAACACGCTGGTGAGCGTCCGCGGCAGAGGGCTCATCGTGGAGGAGCCGTCCGCGATCGCCGTGGACCGGGCCACCGGCCGGACCGTCGCCGTCGGCCGGGACGCGGACGCGCTGGCCGGCAAGGCCCCCCAGGGCGTCGAAGTCATCCATCCGCTGCGCGACGGGGTCATCGCCGACCTGGAAGCGGCCACGGCCATGCTGGCGGCCTTTATGCGCCAGGCCCGGCTGCGCCGCGGCCTGCTGCGGCCGGCCGCCATGGTCTGCGTGCCGAGCGGGGCCACCTATGTCGAGCGCCGGGCGCTGGCGGCCGCGGTCGAGGCGGGGCGTCCCCGCTGCATCGTGCAGCTTGTCGACGAGCCGGTCGCCGCCGCCGCGGGGGCGGGCTTCGGCCTCACCGGCGGGACCGGAGCGTTCATCGTGGACGTGGGCGGCGGGACCACGGAGATCGCGGTGGTGGCCGGCGGGCACCTGGTCCGTGCCGAGTCCCTGCGGCTGGGCGGCAACGCCATGGACGAGGCGATCGTAGCCGCGGTGAAGACCGAGCTTGGCCTGCTCATCGGCAGGAACGCGGCCCGTCGGCTGAAGATGGCGCTCGGGCTCACCGGTGGCACGGCCGAGTGGGCGGAGGCCGTCGGCGTGGACGTGGGGCGCGGAACCCCCCGGGCCGTGCGTATCCCCGGTGAACTGGTCGCCGCGGCACTGGAGCCCTGTGTCACCTCGATCATCGAATCGGTCAGGGAGATACTCCTGAACCTGCCGCCGGACCTTGCCGAGGACGTCGTGCTCGGCAAGGTCTGCCTGGCCGGGGGAGGGGCGCTGCTGCTCGGCCTGGCGGGCCGGGTCGAGACGGTCGCGGGCATCCCGGCCATGGTCGTGGACGACCCGCTGCGCTGCGTGGTCCGCGGTGCGGCCGAGATCATGGAAACCGGCCCCGGTGCCGCGAGCGCCTAGCCGCCCGGGTGCGTGCTGAGCACCAGGTTGCCCCTGGCATCCTTGATCATCGGGTAAGCAGCGCGGCTTGACCCAGACGTAACGAGGAGTACTCATGGACCTGCGCGGGCGCAGCCTGCTCAAAGAGATCGACTTCAGCGCCGAAGAGTTTCTCTACCTCGTCGACCTCGGCGGGCGGCTGCGGGCGGACAAGCGGGCGGGACGGCGGGCGCGCCACCTGGCAGGCCGGAGCATCGCGCTGATCTTCGAGAAGACCTCCACGCGCACCCGGTCGGCGTTCGAGGTGGCCACGCACGACGAGGGCGGCGACGTCACCTATATCGGGCCGCAGGACTCCCAGCTCGGGCGCAAGGAGTCGATGAAGGACACCGCCCGGGTACTCGGCCGGATGTTCGACGGCATCGAGTACCGCGGCGACGCCCAGGAGAAGGTGGAAACCCTGGCCGCCTACGCCGGGGTCCCGGTCTGGAACGGGCTCACCGATGAGTGGCATCCCACCCAGATGCTCGCCGACATCCTCACCATGCGCGACCACACCGCCAAGCCGCTCACCGAGGTGACCTACTGCTACCTGGGCGACGGCCGCAACAACACCGCGAACTCCCTGCTGGTGACCGGCGCGCTGCTGGGCATGGACGTGCGCATCTGCGCCCCGGAGTCACTCCAGCCCGCGCCCGGCGTGCAGGACATCGCCCGCGGCCTCGCCGCCTCCTCCGGCGCCCGGACGGCGGTCACCGCGGACCTCGCGGCGGCCGTCGCGGGCGCCGACTTCCTGTACACCGACGTGTGGGTGTCGATGGGGGAGCCGGCCGAGGAGTGGGACGCCCGCATCGACCTGCTGCTGCCCTACCAGGTGAATGCGCAGGCGATGGCGGCCACCGGGAATGCCGCGGTGAAGTTCATGCACTGCCTGCCCGCGCTGCACAACACCGAGACCGAGATCGGGCAGCAGATCTATGACAAGCGCGGGCTCGACGCGCTCGAGGTCACCGAGGAGGTGTTCGAGTCGCCCGCCTCCATCGTGTTCGACCAGGCGGAGAACCGGCTGCACACCATCAAGGCGGCCATGGTGGCCATGATCGGAGAGCCCGCATGAGGGTGGTCGCCGCGCTCGGCGGCAACGCTCTGCTGGAACGTGGCGAACTGCCCGAGGCCAGGGTGCAGGAAGAACACGTGCACAAGGCGGCCCTCGCGCTCGCCCCGCTGGCACAGGCACACCAGCTCGTGCTCACCCACGGGAACGGCCCACAGGTGGGGCTGCTCGCCCTGGCGAACACCAGCGCCCCCGGCCTGCGCGCCCCGTACCCCTTCGACGTGCTCGGCGCACAGACCCAGGGCATGATCGGCTACTGGCTGCTCCAGGCCATGCAGAACGCACTCCCGGACACCCGGGTCGCCTGCCTGGTCAGCCGCACCGTGGTCAGCGCCGGCGACCCGGCGTTCGGCCGCCCGACCAAGTTCGTCGGGCCCGTTTACGGCGAAGCGGAGGCGCGCGCGCTCGCCGCCGCCCACGGATGGGAGGTCCGCCAGGACGGCGCCCTGTGGCGCCGGGTGGTTCCCTCCCCGGAGCCCCTGGAACTGCTGGACCTGCCCGGCGCCCGGATGCTGCTCGAGGCCGGGACCGTCGTCATCTGCGCTGGCGGCGGCGGGGCGCCGGTGGTGCGGGACGCGGCCGGCATGCTGCACGGGGCCGAGGCGGTCGTGGACAAGGACCTGACGGCCGCCCTGCTGGCCCGGTCCCTTGATGCGGACGCGCTGCTGCTGCTCACCGATATCGCGGCCGTCCAGGAGGGGTTCGGCACGCCGCAGGCCCGGCCGCTGCGCCGGGTGACACCCGCCGAGCTGCGGTCCCGGTCCTTCCCCGACGGTTCCATGGGCCCCAAGATCGAGGCCGTCTGCCGCTTCGTGGAGGCGACGGGGAAGATGGCGGCCATCGGGCAGCTTGGTGACGCCGAGGCACTCCTGCGCGGCGACGCGGGGACGGTGGTCGCTGTCTGAGCAGGGGCTGTTGCCAGGTGCTGCCGCGCGGCGGCGCCGGGACACCGGTGGCTGCCTGAACACGAAGCGCAACAACGGAGCCCGGTAACGGTTCGTGCGGGAATTGCGGTTTGCGGGTATGGGTTTGGCTGGCTATACCAGTAGTCGCAGGCTGCATCCGGCGGCCGGCGAGCGCGAAGAGGGGTGTGCAGGTGACTGCGGAATCGATCGACTCGACGGTCCCGCCCAGCGGGACGGGCTGCGCCGAGTGCGACGAAGTCGGAGGCTGGTGGTTCCACCTGCGCCGCTGTGCGCAGTGCGGGCACATCGGCTGCTGCGACTCCTCACCGTCCCAGCACGCCAGCGCCCATGCCGCCGCCACCGGGCACCCGCTGATCAGGAGCTTCGAGCCGGGCGAGTCGTGGTTCTGGAGCTACGCGGAGGACCGGATGTACGGCAGTGGCCCCGAACTGGCCCCGCCGGAGCACCATCCCGCCGACCAGCCGGTGCCCGGCCCGGCGGGCCGCGTACCCGGCGACTGGCGCTCGAAGCTCCACTAGCCGAGACTCCACCAGCCGAGGCTCCACCAGCCGGGGGCGGAGGGCCCGGGCCAGGGAACAGTGGCGCCCCGGAACCTGCGCATTTGGCGCTGTCACCGGCCCTTACCGCCCTTGGTCTCCTACTACAAAGCACGTCAAGCGGGTATTTCCCAGCTCGGGGGGGAGTGCGATGAATGAGACTGCCGAGCTTCCGGCCGGCGTGGATCCCAACAGGCCCGCGCCTGCGCGGATCTATGACTACCTCTTAAGCGGTAACAACAACTTCCAGTCAGACCGGGACGCGGCGCAGCGCATCATGGCGCTGGTGCCGGAGATCAGGGACTGTGCCTGGGCGAACCGCGGGTTCCATCAGCGCGCGGCCAGGTGGATCGCGGGCCGCGGGGTCACGCAGTTCATCGACATCGGCTCCGGGCTGCCTACCGTGGGCAACACCCACGATGTGGTCCGGTCGGCCGACACGAGCTGCCGCGTCGTCTACGTGGACAACGACCCGCACGTGCGCATCCAATCCGAGCAGTTGCTGGCCGGCGTCTCCGGTGTCAAGGTCATCCACGGCGACCTGCGCGACCCGGAGCACCTGCTCGCCGACCCGGAACTCCGGGAGCTGATCGACTTCGGCCAGCCGACAGGCCTGCTGATGACCGCGGTGGTGCACTTCGTGGCCGACGAGAGCGACCCGTGGGGGCTGGTCCGCCGGTACCTGGCGGCGCTGGCTCCGGGCAGCTACCTGGCGCTGTCGCACCTGACCAGCGACCAGAAGCCGCCGCGGGCGGTGCGTGAGTTCCGCCGCGTGTTCAACCGTGCCACGGAGCAGATGCACTTCCGGTCCCGCGCCGAGGTGGAGCGGTTTTTCGAGGGCCTGGGCATGGTCTCGGCGCACGACCCTGAGGTCCCCGGGCGGCTGTGTTACGTGGGCGACTGGGAGGCCGAGGACCCGGCAATGGCCGACAGCGATGGCTCGCGCTGGCTCTATTGCGGGGTTGCCCGGCGCCCCTAGCCGCTATCACGGATCACGGTTTCGGTCAGGAAGTCAGTTCTGCGCCCACGTATTCGCGGACCTCTTGGATGGCCCAGTTGTTGCCATCAGGGTCGGTGAAGAAGGCGAACTTTCCACCGTCCCTGGGATCCATCGTCTGAACGGGGGAGACCTCGACTCCCCGGCCAGCCAGTTCGGCCCTGGCCGCCTCGATGTCGCCGACGATCAGCTGCAGGCTCGCCGAGGTACCGCCAAGATCGGTGCCCGCCGGCACCACCTTCGGCCCGACCACCACGGAGCACCCCGAGCCTGGCGGGGTCATGTGCACCACGCGCATCGTCTCGGTGGGAGTGGTGTCGGCGTCCAGGCGGAAGCCCAGCTTGCCGGTGTAGAAGCTCTTCGCGCGGTCGATATCGGTGACCGGGATCACGACGACTTCCAGCTTCCAGTCCATGGTTGGTTCCCTTCGGTTGCCGCGCCCTGGTGGCGCTGTCATCTCCGAGGACGAAGCTGTCGCGCCGGTCTCGACATCCCCGGCGCATTGATTCTCCACGCTACGAGATGCCGCTCGCGGGCGGCGGTTGCACGCGCCAGCTTGTCAGCAGAAAGTAACGCACGGTCGCCCGATTGGGACTCAAAGTCATCGCCGGGGAGCGTAACGCAGCGAATTAAAACGTAATGATCCGAGCAAATCGCGGGTGATCATGACTAGTTCTGCCGTTTTATAGACAGAGAACGAGTGCCCCGGATTCAGCCTGCTTCAGATCGCACAGTGGGGAAACATGACGTCTTTGTTCCGGCATGGCCGTCGGCCGCTGCTCGTGCTGGCCGCAGCGGCCTGTGTGGCAATCAGCACGATGGGGACCTTGGGCGCCGGTGCCGCGGTGCGGCCCGCGTCGGCGGGCTCCGGGGCCGCCGTGGTCCGGGCCCAGACCGCGCTTCCGCACACCAGGCCCGCCGCGGCGGCCAGCGAGATGTACGCGACGCTGTTCTTCTCGCGCTCCGAGGTCAGCGGGTCGGACGCCTGCACGCCAGACGACACCGGCATCGCACGCCTGGACACCACGGTCGCGCCATACCTGGAGTCGCTCGGGATGGCCGGGACCGGTTCCCTGGTCACCGACGTGACCCGCAAGACGAAAAACAACTGCACCCACAATGGTGACTCGCTCACCGCGTCCTGGGCCCAGGCGACCTCGCTGGCGCAGACCTACGGCTGGCATTTCGTGTCGGCCACCGCCACCTACCCCCGCAACATAGCCACGCTTTCCCCGTCGCAGCAGCAGGCCGAGACCTGCGGATCCGCAAACACGATTGATAACCATGGGTTGCCCGGTGCACACGGGCTCATCGCCTATCCCGGAGCGCAGGAGCCGCCGACCACCGTTCAGGCCACGTACGGTGCCAAGTGCTTCGCCTGGGGCCGGGAGTACGACAAGTCAGGGACCACCACCGCCGCGATGGGCTCCAGCGCGCCGTTCTGGCAGCTCACGCGGGCGTTCAACGGCGGCCCGTGCAACGACCCGACGGCGGCGTGCTACACGATGGCCGCGCACGGCAGCACGCGCTACGCGACGCCGGACGAGATCATCGACCTGGTCGACGCGCTCCAGCCCGGCCAGTGGCTGACCCTGCAGTCCTACATCCTGGTCACCGGGAAGAACCCGCCGTATACCCACAACGGCACCCGGTGGAACTGCAACTCCGACAACCCGAACATGCACTGGACCAACGACGTCGAGCGCTACTGCTACAACGACTTCCAGGAGGCCGTGCAGGCGATCGCCGCGCGCGGCATCATCGTGACCGACCCGCTCACCGTGGGCGTGGCGTTCGGCCGTCCGGCCACGTACCCCTAGTCGGCAGGCAGGCTGACGGCGGCCTCGGCGGTGTACACCAGGAACGTCAGCGTCTCCTGCAGGTACAGCTCGACCTCGGTGGCGGTGTGTGACAGGTAGCCGATCGATGCCTCCTGCCCAAGCTGGAGGCAGAAGTCGCCGCCCCTGGTGGTCAGCGCGACGGCGCCGGAGATCGCGGGCGCCCAGATGATGTCGCCGCTGACCACCCGCTTGAGGTGCTCGAGCACCGGATAGCCGTGGTCGCTGGTCTCGCTGACCGCGATGTAGGCGTCGGCACTGAGCAGCACGGAGTACGGGCCGTCGACGCCGCTCTCGCGAAGCTGGCCGAGCGCCCGGGCGATCGCCGCCGGGTACTCGCGCACATCCTCGGGCAGGCTCACCGGGGGGTTGCTCGACGACGGCCGGATGCCCTCGATGCCGGCCGCCTGATAGCCGTCGATGATCGCGCGGTCCTCGGCGAAGGCGATCTGGCGGGCGGCGTCCTTGACCGGCTGCCAGTCGGAGTCCTCCGCGCCGCGCTCCACGTCGTCGATCTCCTCACGGCTCAGCGTGAACGGCACGCGCAGTTCCACCAGTGCCGCGGCGATGCGCTGCCGGGCGTGCACCCCGTCGGCCGGCGCGCCGATGTCGCGCGCCCGCCCCGTGCCCACCGCGGACAGCCCGTAGCCCCCCGGTCCTTGCACGTCGACCACCCGGCGCCCGGCCAGGTGGCGTTTGAGCGTGCGGGTGGCCTCCTGCTCGATCTGCGTCCAGGCGGCCTCGGAGACCGGCGCGAGCTCGCGGTGCAGGTTATCCATCGCCAGGTGCCCCTTTCAGGCTGCCGATATTGAGGGAGCCCGTAGATCCTTGCTGAGCGGGTGTGGTTGCGCCCCTCGCGGGCGCGGTGGCGCCGAGGTTTTCCAGCAGCGGTATCGCGGGCACGAAGAACAGGTTCCCGGTAACTGCCGTGCTGAAGTCAAGCAGTCGGTCATAGTTCCCCTCGGGGGAGCCGACGAACATGTTGGTGAGCATCTGCTCGATCGTGGCAGGGGAGCGGGCATAGCCGATGAAGTAGGTGCCGTAGCGCCCGTCCCCGGCCGAGCCGAACGGCATGTTGTCCCTGAGGATCTGTATCTCCTCGCCGTCGGCACCGGTGATGGTGGTCAGCGCGTTGTGCGCGTAGCTGGGCTTCACGTCGTCTGCCAGTTCGATGTCGGACAGCTTGGTCCGCCCGATGATCTTCTCCTGCTCCTCGACCGGCAGCGTGTTCCACGCGGCCACGTCGTGCAGGTACTCCTGCACGATCACGTAGCTGCCGCCCGCGAAGGCGGGATCCTCGTCCCCGATCAACGTCGCCCGCGCGGCAGCCACGCCGGTGGGGTTCTCCGTACCGTCAACAAAGCCGATCAGGTCGCGGTCGTCGAAGTAGCGGAAGCCGTGCACCTCGGACACGACGGTTACCGCGCCGCCAAGCCGGCTCATGATCTGGCTGGCCAGTTCGAAGCACAGGTCCATCCGCACGGCGCGGATATGGAACAGCACGTCGCCGGCGGTACTCACGGCATGCCGCGGGCCTGCTTTTATTTCTCTGAACGGATGGAGCCCGGCTGGCTGGCCCGTACCGCTGATGCGGTCCCACGCTGCCGAACCAAAACCGGTGACGCAGGTCAGATGCCCGTCCAGATCCCGGAATCCCACGGCACGGACCAGGCCGGCCAGATCCGCGCACAGATCGCGCACCGTCGCCACGCTGTCCCCGCCCGGGGCGAGCGCGACCACCAGGAAGATCGCCGCGCCGGTGAGCGGCGAGGCCACGGCCTGAGGCTCGGGAGCCGCTCCTCGGGTGAACGACGCGATGACGGCCTGCGGTTCGGGCGCCGCCTCGCCGGGGTCCGTTGTCACCCGTCCATCCTCTACCGTCCGTCGCTCAGGTACCGAACCACCCTGGCACGTCGAGGCGGAACCTGCCCAGCGGGACCATCGTGCGCAGGTCGGCCTCGAGCGCGGCCAGCCGCTCCGGGCCCAGGTGACTGGCCCATTGCGCGCGCAGGTCCTCGAAGATCGCCGCCGACCTGACCAGTGCGTCAATGCCGCGCGGGGTGAGCCGGACCAGTTTCGCCGGGCGGTTGGCATCGGCGGCGCGCTCGGCATAGCCAAGCTGCTCCAGCCGGTCGACCGTCTTCCCGGCGGCTTGCTTGGAGATGCCAAGCAGGCGGCCAAGCTCGCTGGCGGTCGCCCCGTCCAGGCCGATCGCCTGCATCGCGAACCCATAGGCCGGTCGCACGCCAGGGTGGCCCTGGGCTGCCAGTTCGGTGTGCAGCGCGTCGATGAGCTCCCGGAACCCGCCGAACAGCAGCAGGGGCAGCTCGAACCCGGGGGTGCCGTCGGTTGGCGATGAGCGGCTGGCCGCGGTCCAGCGGTTCACCCTTGACGTGGTGGCGGCGGCCGGGGCGGTCGGCCCGGAATCACTGGAGGCGTTCCTCGGTCACGGCTACACCGCCCGCAACGCCTTGGACGTGGTGCTCGGTATCGGCACCTACACCATGTCGACGCTGGCCAACCGGCTGACCAGAGCGCCGCTGGACGAGCAGTTCAGCGAGTTCGCCTGGGCGGAACCCGTAGCCTGATGACGCACGCCATGGGCGGATCGGTCAGCCGCAGCGACGGGAGCCAGCCGTGCCGGAAGGACGCAAGGGCCATCCACTGTTCGCGCGGTTCTACGCCAGGGTCAGCCCGGGCATGGATGCCGAGGGGATGGCGGGCTACCGGCAGCGCGCACTGGCGGGCCTGACTGGCTCGGTGATCGAGGTCGGCGCGGGCAACGGGCTGAACTTCGCGTACTACCCGGCCGGGGTTACCGGGGTTCTGGCGGTGGAGCCGGATCCCTACCTGCGCGGCATCGCCGGGGAGCATGCCGGGCGGGCCCCGGTCGCCGTGGAGGTCCGTGATGGGGTGGCCGAACGCCTCCCGGGTGCGGATGGCTCGTTCGACGCGGCCGTGGTGACGCTGGTGCTGTGTTCCGTGGCCGATCAGCGGGCGGTCCTGGCCGAGGTGCGCCGGGTGGTCCGGCCCGGTGGCCAGTTGCGCTTCATCGAGCACGTCCGGTCGGACACGCCGGGCCTGCGCCGGGTGCAGCGCGCGCTGGACGCCACGGTGTGGCCGGCGTTTGTCGGCGGGTGCCACGTGAGCAGGGACACGCTCGCCACGATCGCTGGAGCCGGGTTCACGGTGGTCCAGTCCGAGGCGTTCCTGTTCCCGCAGAGCCGGATCCCTCCGCCCGCCGCCCCGCACGTGTGGGGTATCGCGACCCGGGATCCCTGACGACCGGCGGCGCTGCTTGCCTTTGATGTAAAGCTCGCTTGACACATTGGGGCGGTCCGGCTAACTTCGAGGTGTCAAACGAGCTTTACATGGCGGAGGTGGATGACGATGGGAGCACGGAATCGCTGGATCTTGAGGGCCGGGACGTTCGCCTTGTCCGCGATCATCCTCGGTTCGGCAATCGCGCAAGCGATCCGGCAGCACAGCCTGGACCCGATCGTGATGGTCGGCTGGCTGCCCGCGGTCCTGGTGGCCGCGCTGTACCCGGCGCTGACCGGGCGCGACGGGCCGGCGCACCGGCGCTGCCTGCCCCGGCCGCGGCGAACTGCAGGCTCCTGATCAGTCGGAGCGGACCGCGGCGATCGGAGCATGCGAGCGATCGGGTGAGGGAGGCTGAATTCCTGCGATGCCTTTGCTGATCGGTACCTCGGGCTGGCAGTACCGCGACTGGCGGGGAGTGCTCTACCCACGGGGCCTCGCCGAGCGCGACTGGCTGGAGTACTACGCGGGGCGGTACGGCACCGTCGAGAACAACGGCACGTTCTACCGGCTGCCCGCCCCGGACACGTTCGCGACGTGGCGGGCCAAGGTGCCCGACGGCTTCGTCATGACGGTCAAGGCGAGCCGCTACCTGACCCACATCCGGCGGCTGCGGGATCCGGCCGAACCGGTGGCGCGTCTCCTGCGTGCGGCGGCGGGCCTTGGTGACCGGCTCGGCCCGGTGCTGCTCCAGTTGCCGCCGAACCTGCGGGCCGACGTTGGCGCACTGGCCGCCTGCCTGGCCGAGTTTGCACGGTTCCCCGGGCGCGGGGCTTCCGGCGGTCCGGTCCGGGTCGCGGTGGAGTTCCGCCACGAGTCCTGGTGGACCGAAGAGACCCGGCAGCTCCTTGCCAGCCACAACGCTGCCCTGTGCTGGGTGGACCGGCTTGGCCGGCCGGTGGCACCGCTGTGGTGTACCGCGGACTGGGGTTATCTGCGTTTCCACGAGGGCGCGGCGGAGCCCTGGCCGCGGTACGGCACCCAGGCGCTGCGCAGCTGGGTCCAGCGGGCCGGGGAAGCGTGGCCGGACGGTGCGGACGTCTTCGTCTACTTCAACAACGACCAGCATGCGGCCGCGCTCTACGACGCGGCCGCCCTCGCCTCGATCGCCCGGCGTGCGGGCCGCCAGGTGACGCCGGTGCCGGAACCAGCAACCTAGCCCCAGCGCCAAGCCGACCGGCTTCCGAATACCGCCCAGGCGGGCTGTCGTTTGATGTAGGAGAGCCCCAAGTCGGTCCGGACCCGGATCCTGGCCCGTGGGGTACCGCGGCACAGACGAGGGAGGAAATCGATGAGCGACTTTCAAGCCATCGCCGACCGCTTCGAGATCGAGGCGCTGCGCGGAGAGTTCAGCGACGCGGTGATGATGCGCGACTACGACCGCGTGGCGTCGCTGTTCACACCGGACGGTGAATGGCGGATGCCCAATATCCCGGCTGAGCTCGCAGGCCAGGAAGAGATCCGCGCCTGGGGCGAGCGAGTGCCGGATTTCGTGGCCTACCTCGTCCAGACCACCCACCCGGGCGTGATCCGGCTTGACGGCGACACCGCGTCCGGCCGCGCCTACATCCAAGAGCTCATCCGCCTCCGCGACGGCAGCTCAGAGCTGAACTTCGCCATCTACCACGACCGCTACCAGCGAACCCCGGACGGCTGGAAGTTCACCGAGCGCGTCTACGAGATCAGGTACCTCGACACCACCCCGCTCGCAGGCTCGGTGCCGGGGACCTAACGAGGGTCGGCGGAGCGGGGCCGGCGGACTGGAGCTTAGGCGGGGTAGACGGCCGGGCGGGTGCTGTAGCTGCGCCCACTCGGGATGGTCCAGGTGAGGACGCCGGGACGGGGCTGTTCCAATCGCCAGCCCGGCGCCTGCTTGGCCTCGTGATGCCGACGGCACAGCGGAGCGAGATTGCACTCGCAAGTCCGGCCGCCACGCTGGAATGGCGTGGTGTGGTCGAGGTCGCACTGGCTGGCCGGACGGCGGCATCCGGGGAAGGCGCACGTCTGCTGCCTGACCCTGATCAAGTGCTGCAGCGTCGGCGGCGGCCGGTAGGCCGCGGACTGCCGCTCGTGGGCACACCCGGCGGACTCGAACCACTTCATGGGGATCCTCGCCAGCCAGCTGATGGCCGCCAGCCCGGTAATGCCCTCCAGCCAGGGCATGCTCGCCAGCCCGGTGATACTTGCCAGCCCGGTGATGCTCTGCCAGCCCGGATGTGCTCGTCGGCCCGGAGGGGAGTCCGGGGCCACGATCGGGTGGGGCGGGACCGTGCACGGGGGATTCGCGTGCGTGAGCCGGTCGTGCTGGGCCGTGCGCCGATGGTGCCGGCGCAGGCGCGGCGGGCGGAGGGCCGTGCCCCTGGCGGCGCAGCCGTGAGCGACCGGTCGCCCATCCTCGCCGGTCAGCGTCACGCACCAGCGGGTCTGCGGGTGATCGGCCATAGCCGTGCCGAGGTAGCGGCTGTCATCGGCGGTCAGTGGGCCGAACCCGCTTACCTCGCCAGGTGCGTCCTGGAAGCCGAGCCACGTACTCAACGGCATGGTCAGGTTGACCGTGCCCGCCACGGCCGGGAGGCTGGGCCAGCCAGGGGTAGCCGGGAGACCGGGCGGGCCAGCAGTAGCCGGGCTACCAGGCGGCCCGGCGCTCGCCGGGCTACCAGGGGAGCCAGCGCTCGCCGGGATCGCGGGTGAGTCGGCCGTAGCAGAAGTGGAGGAGGCGTCGGTTCCGGGTCCGCCGCGGGTGTCGGTTCCGGGTCCGCCGCGGGTGGCCGGTGATTCGGCCGTACCCAGATTGCCGACCTTGCCCGGGTTGCCTGGCCTATCCGGTTGGCCAGGCCTACCCGGCTGGCCCGGCAGGCCCGGGACAGCCGGGGTGCCGGACCTGCCCAGCAGCCGGGTCTGGCTGTTGCTGGCCAGCCGGCAGCAGCAAGGATGCTGGCACGCCGCTGAGCAGGGCGAGGAAGACATGGGCGCGGGCCTGGTCGGCGGTGCCGGCCAACCCTGCGGCCCGCAGCCCGCGAGCCAGGGCGGAAATGTGCTGGTCGGCGGCGATCACCGCAGCCGGGGGCAGGTCACGGCCCGCGAGCGCTGCTGTGCCAGCGTGCTCGTCCCAGCGCTCGACACGGGCTTCCCGCTGTGCCTGCTCTTGACGCTTCCTGGCGGCACGCGGATCGGCGGTGAGTACCGCCCGGCGGGCCGCCGCTCGGACCTGCGAGGTGGTCTGCCCCGGCGCTCGAACCAGGATGTGCTGCTCCACAGCGGCCGCGTGGTCATCGTCGAGCCCAGTCGTCTCGTCGGCGATAACGGCCACGCGGGGAAGATCGATCACCCCGGCCTCCAGTGCCCGGGCGGTCAGCGGCAGCCGCCGCAATGCGATCGCCAGGTCCAGCACGCGCCCGGCGCCGCGACCGGTCAGCGTTAACAGGGCAGCGATTTCGGCATCGGTGTGCTCCGCGGCGTTCGGGTGCCCGGCCGCTTCCTGCTGCTCCCGGCGACGCATCAGGTCACTTACCGCCGTCAGTTCCAGCGCGCTGGCCCACGACGACAGGCGACGCCCGGCGCGGATCACCCCGGCCAGTTCGTCGTCGGTCAACCTGCTCAGCCCGGCAGCACGTGCGTCTTCGGCCACACCAGCCAGCGCCGCCCCGGGCGGCAGCAGATCGGCGGCCCCACCCGCTGCGAATCCAAGTGCGCCACCCCCGGCGCGGTCGCGGCGACCCGTTGCGAGATCTTCGGGCCGGTGCGATCCGCTGCCGCCGGGTGGCATTCATCGGACGGCAAGGCGAGACAGGTCGGCCAGCCACGCTTGCAGCGCGTCTGGCGGGGCGCAGTCCGGGTCGAGGTCCGGGCCCGGCAACTCCTCCTCGGCAGGCACGGTGAGTACGCCGGCCGCTTCTAAGGCGGCGATCTCGGCGTCGAGTTCCGCGTCCTGGGCAGTCCATGCAGCCACCGCCCGCTCTAGCGAGCGCAGCGCTTCCCGCACCGAGTCGCGATCCAGCGGACAAGGTGGCTCATGGGGATCAGAGGTGAGGGCGGTTCATGGCGATCTAGGGGAGGGGGCGACGCGTGGCGGTCAGGGATGCGGGCAGCTCCGCGCGATCCGGGAGCGGCGGCTCATCGCGATCCGGGAAAGGGCTGGCGCGTGGCGGTCCAGGGATGGCGGCAGCTCTACGCGGTCCGGGGAGAGGGGAGCTTCGCGGTCAGGCCAACTGCGGGCATCTGCCTCACCTCCCTGGGAACGGAGCCAACCTGCTGGTATCGATGCTATCGACCAGGTCCGACAAAAGTACGATGCCACGACGAGGATTCGAATAAATTTACGATTGAAGGCCGGAGAGTCTGGGTCCGCGCGGAAGCTATGAGCCCGCGCGGAAGAGAGATGCCTACGGCCGGGCCGGGGGCATGGGATGTGCCGGGCGCCGATGGCCCATGTGTGCCCGCGCTGAGGGCGGGAGGAGGCCGAAGGCGGGGATCGGGGCGGACCTCTGTTCGAGTAGGTCAGGGTGCGTGTCTGGGCCGAGGGAGCGGGGAGGCAGAGTGCGGACCTTTGCCCCGGTAGGTCAGGGGTGTCTGGGCTGAGGATGTGGGGGCCGAGAGCGCGGACCTCGGCTCCGGTAGGTCAGGGGTGTCTGGGCTGAGGGTGCGGGGAGGCCGAGGGCGCGGACCTCGGCTCCGGTCGGTCAGGGTGTGTCTGGCGCCAGAATGGCGGGGAGGCCGAAGGCCGGGAACAGGTTCGCGCCGAACGTCGTGATTTCGGCGATCACCCCGTCGCCCGTGCGCAATACGTCGAGCTTGAAGGCGCGGAACTCCGAGTCCCCCGGCCGGCGCAGGTAGGTGGCCGCGGCCGGCATCCGGTTCGCCGCGGTCGGCACGAGCCGCCAGTCACCGTCCCGGTCCGGGCCGAACGCGCGCTCCAGGAGCTGCCCGACCGCGCCGACCCCGTCGTAGCACATCGGGTACGGCGGCATCGTGACCCGGATGTCCTGGGCGGCGATCGCCACCGCGGCCGCCGCATCGCAGCGCTGGTGCGCATCGATGAACCGGTCGAGCAGGTCACGCTCGGCGTCGCTCAGCTGCCCGGCAGACCGGCCAGACCAGTCAGAACGGCGAGCCGGAAGGTGCTCGCGCATCGTCGCGCGGGCTCGCTGGAGGGCGCTGTTCGCTGCCGCCACGCTCATCTCCAGCAGCACGGCAGTCTGGCTGGCGGGCCAGCCGAGCACGTCGCGGGCGATCAGGGTGGCGCGCTGCCGCGGCGGCAGAACCTGGAGGGCGGCCACGAATGCCAGCTCGATGGTCTCTCGCTCGATCGCGGCCCCGTCGGGCTGCTCGCCGGGAGCGGCCGCTTCATCAAGCAGCCGGTCCGGGTATGGCTGGAGCCAGGGCATCTCGGCGAACGACCGCAGCGCGCTGGCCCGGTGCGCGCGGCGGCGGAGCATGTCCAGGCACACGTTGGTCGCGATGCGGTACAGCCAGGCGCGGAACATCGTGCCGCCGTCAAAGCCGTCCCGGCCGCGCCAGGCACGCAGGAAGGCCTCCTGGACCGCGTCCTCGGCATCGTCGAACGACGCGAGCATGCGGTAGCAGTGCACGTGCAGTTCGCGCCGGTACCGCTGGGTGAGGGCGGCGAACGCGGACTGGTCACCCGCGACCGCCGCCGCTACCAGTTCCCCGGCTGCCTCCTGCTCCCCGGTCGCTCCGGCTGCGGCCGCCCTCCCGGCTGCTACGGCCTGCATCGGTTCCCGGCTCTGCTGCGAGACCCCCTGGCCTGGCACGCGATCAGCCTCCGTCACGCGATCAGCCTCCATCACGCGCGGCCGACTCGGCGTGGTTCACCTCTTGCAGCACCCAGACGTTGCCGTCCGGGTCGGCGAATTCGGCGAACGATTCGTAGTTCGCGCGCCGCGGATGCGGTCCTGGCACCCAGCTGCCGGACTCCAGATGCCGGACCTCGCTGACCCCGACCCCGCGCTTCACCAGGTCGGCTCGGGCGGCCACGATGTCGGAGACGACCAGGTGCAGCCCCTGCGCCGAGCCAGGCGGAGCGGCCGTGATGCCCACGCCGAACCCGACCGAGCAGGCCGAACCCGGCGGCGTCACCTGGACCACCCGCATGTCCGCACCGACCGCGGTGTCGACATCCAGGCCGAAGCCGGCCTGCTCCACATAGAACGACTTGGCGCGGTCCACGTCCGTGACCGGGACCAGGACCAGCTCAAGCTTGAACTCCATCGTGCACCCTCCTCGTGCTGGGACCTGCTGGGGCCGCGCGGGGCACGGCGGCCGCATCGGCCCATCGCTTTTACCGGTGTAACGCAGCCCACGGACAAAGCTCATCGGTGATCCGATGAACGGGCCGTGAGCAGGGCAAATGAGAGGATGCCGCGAGGCCGCCCCGGCCCGGCCCCGGCGCGCGGGCCGGCCGCTGGCAGAACGTCGTAACACCGTTATCCAGGTGTCCGGTAGCTAAGGCATGGGTCCAACTATGCTTACTCAACCGCACAGGTTGCCAGTGAGGGATGGAACGCCCACGAAACCCATGAACAGGCCCGGACGGTGACTCGGGACGCCGCACAGGCAAGGGTCCCGGCCCCCGCCGCCGTTCCCGGCCAGGTGCAGGTGCTGCTCATCGAGGACGATGACGGGGATGCCCTTCTCGTCCAGGAATACCTGGTGGAAGCAAGCGCCCCGGTAGCGCTTGACCGGGTGCGATCGATCACCGAGGCAAAGCCGCTGCTGCCCACCGTAGCCTGCGTGCTGCTCGACCTTGATCTCCCCGATGCGCACCAACTGCAGGGCGTGCACTGGCTGCAGGAGAACGTGCCCCAGGTCGCCGTGGTCGTGCTGACCGGGCTGGCCGACGAGCATCTCGGCGCCGAGGCGGTCCGCGCGGGCGCGCAGGATTACCTGGTCAAGGGCCAGGTGGACGGCGCACTTCTGAACCGGGTCATCCGCTACGCGGTGGAGCGCCGCCGGTTCGAGGAGATGCAGCAGCAGTTGCGCGTGGCGCAGATCTACGCGCGGGAGAATGCCCGGCTTGAGCGTGGCCTGCTGCCGTCGCCGCTGCTGTCCGACACAAGGCTGACCGTCGCCACGCGGTACAGCCCCGGCGGTGGCCAGATGCTGGTCGGCGGGGATTTCTTCGACCTGGTCGAGTCGGCCGACGGCTGGATACACGTGGTGATTGGCGACGTCTGCGGCCGTGGCCCGGAAGAGGCCGCGCTCGGCGTGTGCCTGCGTGTCGCGTGGCGCACCATGGTGCTGGCCGGCCGGCCGATGGCCGAAGTGCTGTCCGCGGTGCAGCAGGTGCTGGAGCATGAGCGGCACGAGGAGCGGCTGTTCGCCACGTTGTGCATGATGTCGGTCGCGCCGGACCGGGCGCACGCGCGGCTGCACCTGGCCGGGCACCCGCCGCCGCTGCTGCTCACGCCGGATGGGGTGAGCGAACTGAAGGCACCCGTCAGGCCGCCTCCGGGCATCGCGCACGTGGAGGAGTGGCCGGTCAGCGAGGTGGCCCTGGGCAGCAACTGGACCCTGCTGATGTACACCGACGGCCTGATCGAGGGGCGGATCGGTACCGGCCCCGAGCGGCTGGGCAGCGACGGGCTGACCGAGATCATCGGGACGTACCTGCGCGCCGAGCCCTTCGCGGGGCAGCGGGAACGCAAAGTACGGGACGAGCGCCTGCTGGACGGGCTGATCGACCGGGTGCGGGAACTCAACGGCGGGGACCTGGACGACGATCTGGCCGTGCTCGCGCTCGGATTTCCAGCCGTGGCCGGCACATGACCGAGTTGCCACCGGATGCCGGAGAAGCCGCACCAGATTTTGATGCGATACGCTCCCCGGCGCCCGCCGCCGCCCCAGGCCAGGACCCTGATCCCGGCAACCCTGCGGGCGGCGGCCCGCGTGGCGGTACCGGAGCGGGCCTGGCCCGGTTCCGTGCCGTGGCGGCGCGGCTCAGCCGGCGGGGCCCGGCCGACGCCGCGCGGGACACCGGGCAACCAACTCGCGCAGCAGCGCCACCCGAAGCAGCGCCACCCGGAACAGGCCCTGACCAGGGGCAGCCCGCGGCGCCGGCCACCGAACCCGTCCCAGACCGTGATCCGGGGCCGCCCGGAACGGCGTCCCCCGCGCCAACTGTCGCGCCTGGCCCGGAACCTGCTCCCAGGCGACCAGGAGCCGTGGCGCCAGGCATGGAACCGGCGCTGAGGCCGATCGGTGCGGCGGCCAGCGAACCCGTGTCACCGGCCCCCGAGCGTGCTCCGGGGCTGGCCGACAGACCGGTCGTGCTGCCCGGGGCAGGCCCGATCACCAGCCCCCCTGCACGGGAACCGCCGGCGGCACCGGAACCCGGTGCCCGCCGGCCGCCCGGGGAGGCCCGGCGGTAGGCGCCGCTCTGACGGTATGGCCCGGCCCAGCGGCCTGGGCCGGCCCGGCCTTGGCCTGGCCCACCGCGTCGGAGCGGGCCAGCGCCATGGCGGCCAGGTTCTCCGGCGGCTGGCCGTTCGGCCGGATCATCGGGGTTGGCCTCCTCATTGTCGGGCTGTTCTCGCTGCTTGCGATCGGCGTGGGCGGTACCGCGCTGGCTGACCTGACGACCGCCCGCAACCGGGTGGTGAACACCCTGGACCCCGCCGCGTTTCACGCCTCCCAGCTGGAGGTCGAACTGCTGAACCAGGAGACCGGCGTGCGCGGCTACGCGCTCAGCGCGCAGCCATCGTTCCTGACTCCGTACCACAACGGAATGACCGGGCAGCAACAGCAGGTCGCCAGGCTGCGGCAACTGCTGGCCGGCATGCCTGCCGCCCAGGCATATCTCAGCCAGGTGCAGCAGCGGACCGCCGTCTGGCGGGCCACCTACGCCGTGCCCACGATCCACCAGGTGACCGTGTCAGGAAAGCCCCCGACGGGCCCCACGGGCGACCTGGGCAAGGCCGATTTCGACCGGATCCGGGACGCGCTCACCCATCTGCAGAACAACCTCACCGCGCAGCGCATACAAGCCGCAGGGACGCTGCGGGACGCCGCCTCGGTGCTGCAGGCGACCCTCATCGTCATCGCGGTCGCGCTGCTGGCCACCGTGCTGGTGGTGGCGTTCGGACTGTGGCGATCGGCGATCCTGCCGCTGCGCCGGCTCTCCTCGGACGCCCGCCAGGTGGCCGGGGGCGACTTCGAGCACCAGATGGAGCCGGGTGGCCCGGCCGAGATGCGGGCCGTGGGGCTTGACGTGAACCGGATGCGGGAGCGCATCCTGGCGGAACTGTCGGCCGTGCAGGCCGCGAACGCGACCCTGGAGGCCAGGACGGAGGACCTGCAGCGGTCCAACTCCGAACTGGAGCAGTTCGCCTACGTCGCCTCGCACGACCTGCAGGAACCACTGCGCAAGGTGGCCAGCTTCTGCCAGTTGCTGCAGCGGCGCTACGCGGGCCGGCTGGATGCCAAGGCCGACGAGTACATCGAGCATGCGGTGGACGGCGCCAAGCGGATGCAGGCGCTGATCAACGATCTGCTCGCGTTCAGCCGGGTGGGCCGGACCGCGCAACGCCGCGAGCCGGTGTCCTGTGCGGTGCTGCTCGCCCAGGCCTGGGCGAACCTCGCGGCCGACGTGCGGCGCACGCACGCCACGATCGAGGTGGGCGAACTGCCCGTGGTGCTCGGCGAGGCCTCGCTGCTGACCGCCGTGTTCCAGAACCTGGTCAACAACGCGCTGAAGTTCCGCGCGGACGAGCCACCCAGGGTCACCGTCTCGGTCCGCAGGGACGGGGAGTTCTGGCTGTTCTCGTTCAGCGATAATGGAATCGGTATCGAGCCGGAATATGCCGAACGGATTTTCGTCATATTCCAGCGGCTCCACGATAAGGCGGCCTATCCCGGCACCGGAATAGGCTTGGCCATGGTAAAGAAGATCATCGAGTATCACGGTGGCCGGATCTGGCTCGACACGACGATCACGGCCGGGGCCCGTTTCTGGTTTACCCTGCCAGCGCTTCCGGAGGACGAGCATGCCAGTGACTAACGGCGGCAGCACCAGGCTGGTCGATGTGCTGCTGGTCGAGGACGATCCTGGCGATGTGCTGATGACCCGGGAGGCGTTCGAGCACCACAAGATACGCAACCAGTTGCACGTGGTAAACGACGGCGAGCAGGCATTGCAATTCCTGCACCAGACCGGCGAGTACGCCAGCGCACCGCGGCCGGGGCTGATCTTGCTCGACCTCAACCTGCCCCGCAGGGACGGCCTGGAAGTGCTCGCCGAACTGAAGGAAGACCCGGCACTGCGGGTCATCCCCGTGGTGATCCTGACCACGTCCCAGGCCGATGAGGACATCCTGCGCAGCTATGCCCTGCACGCCAACGCGTATGTCAGCAAGCCCGTGGACTTCGAGCGGTTCATGGACGTGATCCGGCAGATCGACAACTTCTTCATCACCGTGGTGGAACTTCCCCGCTGAGGCTCGCCGCTACGGATGCCCGGGGCATTCCGGGGTAGCCACAGGACGTGCAGCTCGATGACTGGTTCCTGACCGCGGCGGAGCGGGGCAACCCGGCGACGCGACTGGACAGCAGGCACCCGGACGGGGCGGCCTGGACCACGGGCAACGAGGTGCGCCCGCTGATCCACGGCAAGCCCTACTTCGCCGAACTGCTGTCCCGGGTCCGCGACCTGCGAGCCGGCGACCTGCTGCTGTTCACCGACTGGCGCGGGGACCCCGACCAATGGCTGGCAGACGCGGGCCCGGAGGTGGCGGCCGCGTTCAGTGACGCAGCCCGGCGCGGCGCGCTTGTCCGCGGCCTGGTCTGGCGGTCGCACCTGGACCAGCTCCAGTTCAGTGGGCGGGAGAACCGGCACCTGGGCGAGGAGGTCGACGCCGCCGGCGGTGAGTGCCTGCTGGACATGCGGGTGCGCCCCGGCGGCTCGCATCACATGAAGCTCGTGGTGCTGCGGCACGCCGGCCGCCCGGAACGGGACGTGGCCTTCGTCGGCGGCATCGACCTGTGCCACAGCCGCCGCGACGACGCGGCACACCACGGAGACCCGCAGCGCCAGCCGATGGCCGCCGTGTACGGCCACCGCCCGCCGTGGCACGACATCCAGTTGCTGATCTCCGGTCCTGCGGTCGGTGATCTGGAGACCGTGTTCCGGGAGCGCTGGGAGGACCCGGCTCCGCTCACCCGCAACCCGATGGCCCGGATCCACGACCTGTTCGACCACGTGGACGACGACGCCAGGCGGCTCCCGCCGCAGCAGCCGGATCCGCCCAGGTGCGGCCAGCACGCGGTCCAGGTGCTGCGCACCTACCCCTACCGGCGGCGCGGCTACAGCTTCGCGCCGCAGGGCGAACGCAGCATCGCCCGCGCCTACCTCAAGGTGGTGCCGCGCGCCCGATCCCTGATCTACCTGGAGGACCAGTATCTGTGGTCCAACACGGTCGCGGACGTGCTGGCCAAAGCCCTGACTGCCAACCCGTCGCTGCACCTGATCGCCGTGCTGCCGCGGTTCCCCGACCAGGACGGCAAGCTGTCACTGCCACCCAACCTGCTCGGCCGGGTCGCCGCACTGCGGACGCTGCGGGCGGCTGGGGGTGACCGGGTGGCGGTGTACAGCCCGGAGAACGAGGCAGGCGTGCCGATCTACGTCCACGCCAAGGTGTGCGTGATCGACGACACCTGGGCCATCGTCGGGTCGGACAACTTCAACCGGCGCTCGTGGACCCACGATTCGGAGCTGAGCTGCGCGGTCATCGACGAGGCCGGGGGACCGGGCAGCGAGACCATGCCCACGGGGGCCGGGCCATATCCGCGGGCGCTGCGCGTCGCACTGGCCCGCGAGCATCTCGGCGCCGCGGCCGAGGGCGCGGAGGACTGTGGGGCAGGGACCTTCGCGGCGTTCCGGCGGGCCGCGCAGGCCCTCGATGCCTGGCACGCGGGCGGGCGGCGCGGGCAACGGCCGCCCGGGCAGCTCCGCGGCTACCCTGCGCCGCAACTGTCGGCCTGGACCAGGGCATGGGCCACCTTGCCGTACCGGGTGGTCTTTGACCCCGACGGGCGGCCACTGTCCTGGCGCCGCGCGGGCCGGTTCTGATCGGCGCCAGGCCTGCACGAAAGCCATGAGTGTGGCGATCATCACGTTCTTTGCTGATGAATGTCACATTCATCAGCAACCGCTGCTGGCCAGGCGCGTCCGGTCGGCGGGTATGCCGGCGTGGCTACGGCCTGCCACGACCGTTCGTACTGCAGCGAAATATTGCTGCCTGAGGCTGGATTCATGGAAAGCATCACGGCACAGAGAGCAACGGAGGAGACCCGTACCGGGCCGGCGACGCTGGCCCTGATCTGCACCGGCTACTTCATGGTGATCCTGGACGCCACGGTCACCAACGTGGCGCTGCCCTCCATCGGGCGCGGCCTGCACGGGAGCATCACCGGGCTGCAATGGGTCGTCGACGCCTACACCCTGAGCTTCGCCGCCCTGCTGCTCACCGGCGGTGCCCTCGCCGAACGGCTCGGCGGCCGCCGCGTCTTCACGGCGGGCCTGGCGATCTTCGGCTGCCGCTGCCGCTGTTCGCCCGGCGCGGGTTCCGCACCGGAACCCTGGTGGGTTTCCTGATCAACCTCGGGTTCTACGGACAGTTGTTCGTGATGAGCCTGTACTTCCAGGATGTCCGCGGGTACTCCGCGCTGCGCACCGGCCTGGCTCTTCTTCCGGAGGCGGCGCTGCTCACGATCGCCTCGGCGGTCTCCGGGCGGCTGATGGCACGGACCGGGCCGCGGATCCCGATGCTGACCGGCCTGCTGCTCGGCGGCGCGGGCCTGATCGGGCTGGTGGCGGCCGGGACACACACCCCGTACCTGGTGCTCGTGCTGCCCATGATCGCCGCGGGCTCGGGGATGGCGCTGACCATGCCCGCCGCCACCTCGGCGGTGATGGAGTCGGCCCCCGCGGACCGCGGCGGCATCGCCTCCGGTGTCATCAACGCCGCCCGGCAGGCGGGTGGGGTGCTGGGCGTGGCCGTCCTGGGCTCGCTGGTGTCCGTCCGGGCCACGTTCATCGGCGGGCTGCGCGACGGCCTGATCGTCGCCGGGTGCGCCTTCCTGGCCGGGGCGGCCCTGGTCAGCGCCTGGCCGGCCCGGGGCTGAGGCCCCGGCGCGCGTTTGGATGCCTTGGCTGGGGGCAGTCGGTTGGTTTACCAAACCCCGTCAAGAGGAGGGTCCCCATGGCAGCAGGAGCGATCGTGGCCATCATCGTGGCCATTGTCGTGGTGCTGCTGGTCATCGGTGCGCTGTCTGTGGCACGCCGACGTAAGCTCCAGCAGCGCTTCGGCCCGGAGTACGACCGGGTTGCTGGCGAGATGAACAGCCGCCGCAAGGCCAACGCCGAACTGGCGGAGCGTGAACGGCGGGTCCGCAGCCTCGACATCCGTCCCCTTGACGAGACGGCCAGGGCCAAGTACGCGGGCGAATGGACCGCCATACAGGAGCGGTTCGTGGACCAGCCGCAGGAGGCCGTCGCCCAGGCCGGGACACTCGTCACCTCGGTGATGAAGGACCGGGGCTACCCGACCGAAGGCCACGACCAGATCCTTGCGGATCTGTCCGTGGAGCACGCGAACACGCTGGACCACTACCGGCAGGCGCACGAGGTCAGCCTGCAGGCCGAGGGCGGCACGGTCTCCACGGAAGACCTGCGGCTGGCGATGCTGCACTACCGGGCGCTGTTCGGTGACCTGCTGGGCCAGCCGGCCGAGGCCGGGAGTGCTGCGGAGGCACCGGCCGAGTCTGCGGCACCGGCCGAGCCCGTCATGCCGAGGGCGTCCGCGGGCGAGCCCGGCATGGGTTCCGGTATCCCCGCGGACGCAGAGCCGGCCGAGCCTGTCGTGCCCGCGCCCAGGAACGGGCCGGCCCGCTAACCACTGGTCGGCCAGTTGCCCGCGGCGGGCGGCTGCTCTACCGCCCGGATGCCGCCTGCCGCGGGGCTGACCTGCCTGCCGCGGGGCTCACCTTCTCCTGCCGCGGGGCTCACCTGCTGCCGCGGGGCTCATCTGCTACGGCTCGCTGTCCTCTCGCCGCATGTGCAGGCGGATGATGGTCCCGGCCGCGTTGCTGCTCCTGATCTCCACGAGGTCACACATCTGGTTGACCACCCACAGGCCGTGGCCGGAGTCCTCGGGGGAGCGGCGCTTCCGTCCGGCGAGCGGGTCGGTGATCCAGCCCTGGTCCTGCACCTGGCAGATGATCTCCTCGCCGGTGTGCCAGACCCAGAACGTCCCGCCCGCCCTGGTGTGCCGCAGGGTGTTCGCGGTGATCTCCCCGACAGCGATCACGAGGTTGGTGATCCGGTCGGCGGCCATGCTGAGCGCCGCGCCGTGCCTGGCCACCAGGTCGCGGACCTCTCGCAGGCTGGTCGCGTAGCCGAGGGTCTGCGCGTCCGTGGGCGGTGCTGACAGCGGGTCGTCGCATTCGGCCGGGATTACGCCCTGCCCGGCATAGCTCGCGGCGGGCTGGGTCTGGCCGGCCTGCATGACCTCCGGGTGGGTGCGCTGCACCCTGCCGACCACCGGAGCGGCCAGGCCCCGGACGTCGTAGGGGCACATGATGCTGACCGACGCCGCGGCGAACGCCAGATTGAGCAGCGCCTCGTGCCTGGCGGCCTCGCACAGTTCCGCGTCCGAGCGTCCCGGCCAGACCGACTCGCCGATATAACGGACCCGCTGCCCGGGATGCTCCTCAACGAACGCATACAGTTCCGGGATCAGCCGCGCCGGGTTGCGGCCCGTCTCGGTCATGGCGCCGTAGCGCAGCAGCGGCGATTCGGCTCCGAAGCGCTCGCGCAGCGGCGCGGCCCGGTGGCCAGGAACCGCTACGAACACCGGTTCGGCGTTGCGCAGGCCTGCCTGGACAAAGTCGGACAGACAGGCCAGATAGTCACGTTCGTCGTCGTAGAGATAGGCAAGGTGGTTCAGGCCGTTGTTGCACGCGGCAAGCACTACGGCCTCCTCAGGGTGCACATCTTGGACGCCTATCCCTGCGCTGCTTCCCCCGCAATCGCCGATCATGCAACCAGGCTTCTCCCGGCGGGACACGAATGAGATTACGATGAGGCCGTCGTCACCTGTTCATGGACCGATGCCCAGGGGGTGTGGGTGGAAGGGATCCGGATCTCGTCGGAGCAGCGGGACGGGTTCGCGGTCGTCGCGGTCAGCGGCGAACTCGACATCGTGACGAGCCGCCGGTTCGACGAATTCCTGACAGAGATGCGCCAGGATACCGACCACATCATCATCGACCTGAGTGCGGTGGACTTCATGGACACCGGTTCGCTGGCCGTGATCGTCGGTCACTGGAAGCAGATGACGGCCACCGGCGGAACGCTGACGCTCGCCGGCGCGCGGTACCGCTACACCAAGACCCTGTGGATCACCGGGCTCGCCGACCGGCTGCCGCTCTACGAGAGCGTGGACGCCGCGGTCGCCGCGGGCGGGGCCGGGACCGGGGAAGCGGCCGCGGCCAGCCAGTCTTGATCGAGGCGCCAGACGGGCCCCGGCCGGAACCCCGATCAGCACCGCGGTCCGGCTGATCGGCACGAACCTGACCAGCGTGTTCAACAAGGTCGCCAACGCCATCTGACAGGTATCTCCGCCCCGGCAGCCGGTTAGGCTGATCCCTGGACCGGAAAGCCAGGGATGCGGAGATTTGGGGCCAATGCAGCAGACGCCGCGCCGTCAGGGCGCTGGCAGTGAGATAGCCGCCCTCAAGGCCAGGTACAGCGCGCTCCGGCAGGCGGCCGCCCTTCCCGGAGCCGACCCGGCGACGCTGCTGGAGGCTGCGCTCGCCGAGCTGGACGCCGCGGTCGCCGCGCTGAACCCGGGCAGCGGCGTGGACGAGCACGGTGACGCCGGCCAGGGGTCCTCGGCCGCCCACGCGGAACGAAGGCTGCTGCACGCCGTCTTCCAGCAGGCGCCGGTGCCGCTGTTCCTCATCGGCAGCGACGGCACGGTCCGGCGGGTCAACGCCGCAGCGGGTGACCTGCTCGGCTCGGGCCCCGGGTACGCGACCGGCAAGGCCTTCACGGCCTTCATCGACATGCCGTCCCGGCCGGCCGCCGCGACCCACCTCGCCGCCGCGGCCCGCAAGGGTGAGACCAGGCAGTTCCGCTGCGGGCTGCTCACCGCCACCGGAGCGGTGGAACATGCGCTCGCCGTGCACCCGGTGAGCACCCAGGGCAATGCCGCCCAGCTGGTGGTCGCGGTGACCAGCGCCGAGGTCGCACCGGCAGGCCGCCGCGGGAAGCCACGGGCCGAGCCGGCCGCGGAGGCCGTTCAGGCGATGACCCGCCGCCAGGACCTGGTGATGGCCGCCACCAGGATCCTGCTGGAGAACATCACCTACAGCGAGCCGGTGGCGATGCAGCGGTACGCCCGGCTGCTGGCCAGGGAACTGGCCGCCTGGGTCATCGTGGACGTCGAGGGCAGCGGGCAACGGCTGCAACGGCAGCACGTGAGCGGGCCCGAGGACCAGCGCGGCGAGAAGCTGGCGCACGCCGTGGCGGCCGTGGACCCCGCACCGCAGTCCGGCCCGTACCAGGTACACGAGTCGGGCAGCACGCTGCTCATCGCGCACGCCGACGACCCGGCCGCGCTCGGCGACGGCCCTGACGGCATCCCGCTGCTCATGCTGCTGGGTGCCACCTCGGTGCTGTCGGTCCCGCTGACCGACGGCGAGCACGCCTACGGGGTGCTGACCCTGGCCCGCTGGGCGGGCCAACCGCACTTCGAGATCGCCGACGTGGGCCTGGTGGAGGAACTGGGGGAGCAGCTTGCCCTGGCGATCAGGGTGGATCGCATGTTCCGGCACCGGGTCGACATCGCGGACGCGCTGCAGACCAGCCTGCTGCCCCGGGAGGTACGGCAGATCCCCGGCACCGAGATCGCGGGCGCGCACGTGGCCGCCACGACGGCAGCCGAGGCCGGTGG
The DNA here is from genome assembly GCA_963706115.1 of uncultured Actinomycetes bacterium. GTDB lineage: Bacteria > Actinomycetota > Actinomycetes > Streptosporangiales > Streptosporangiaceae > DASXKD01. The sequence goes on from CAVPMG010000021.1 coordinate 79,271, forward strand.
TGACTTCTACGACGTCTACCCGTGCCAGGGACGGCTGGGGCATCGCGATCGGCGACGTGTGTGGTACGGGGCCGGACACCGCCGCGGTGACCGCTGCGGCGCGGCACGCGATCCGGGCGCTGGCGCACCTGGACCCCGATCCCACGGCGGTGCTGCGCTGCATCAACGAGATCATGCTGACCGAGGATTTCGGTGGCCGGTTCGTCACCGCCGACGCCGGGCACCTGAGCTGGCGGGACGGGCGGCTGCACCTGTCCCTGTCCAGCGCCGGCCATCCCGGCCCGGTGCTGCTGCGGCCCGACGGCCGCACCCAGGTGCTGAACGGGGGAGGCCTGCCGCTCGGGATCTTCCCCGACGCCGAGCCGGCCGCCCAGGAAGTCGACCTGGACACCGGCGACCTGGTCTTCCTGTACACCGACGGGCTGGCCAGCGCGTACGGCCCGGACCTGGTCCAGTTCGAGGAGCGGCTCGCCGACGAGCTGGCGGTGCTGGCCGGGAAACCACCCGCGGCACTGGTGTCCCGGGTGCGTGACGTGGTGCTTGAGCTGTGCCAGGGCGACCTGCGCGACGACGTGACGATGCTCGCCATTCAGGTCGGCGAGCCGCCTCCGGCTTAGCTCTGGCGGTATTTCTCCGCGTCGGCTTCTCTTGAGGCACATGCCGAGCCCGGGCCGGTCCGCGGCCGGGGTGAGTGTCCCGCCGCCGGGGTCCAGGGCACCGTCGAACAGCATCCGCTCGATCCGCTGATGGTCGTGGAAGTACTCGACGTGGCGCAGGTTGGGCACGGCCACGCCGACATGCGCGTGCAGGTTCGGCGCGCAGTGCGCGGAGACCTGCAGGTTGTGCGCGGCGGCAAGCGCGGCGCCGCGGAGGAACTCGGTGAAGCCACCGCACCGGGTCGCGTCGAGCTGCAGGCAGTCCACCGCGCCCGCCGCGATGAGCCGCGCCGAGTCAGCGAGCGACCAGCTGTACTCGCCGGCGGCCACGTCGGGCAGTACCTGGCGGCGGACCGCGGCCAGCCCGGCCAGGTCCTGGCTGGACACCGGCTCCTCGAACCAGGTCACGCCGTAGCCGGCCAGCCGGTCCGCGACCCGGACGGCCTGCCCCACGGTGTAGCCGCCGTTGGCGTCCACGTACAGTTCGGTGCCCGCGCCGATCACCTCGCGGGCGAGCGCCACCCGCTCGGTGTCCCTGCGCTCGTTGCCGCCCCAGCTCTCGCCGATCTTGATCTTCACCCGCGGTATGTGGTCCCGTTCCACCCACCCGGTGAGCTGGTCCCGGGTCTGCCGTGCGTCGTAGCTGGTGAACCCGCCGCTGCCGTAGATGGGCACGCTGGGCCGCGCCTGGCCGAGCAGCCGGGCCACCGGGCAGCCGAGCAGCCGCGCCTTGAGGTCCCACAGCGCGATATCCACGGCGGAGATCGCCGTCGCCGCGATCCCGGGCCGCCCGATGTTGCGTACCGCACGAATCATCGCCTCGCATGAGCCGGGCACGTCCATCGCGCTGCGGCCGGCGACCGCGCCGGCGAGCACGTCGGTGATGACATTCGCGGCCGCCGCGGCCGCGTAGCTCCAGCCGATGCCCTCCGCCCCGCCCGCCCGGGCGGTGGCGACCACCATCGTGGTGGCGTCCCAGGTGAGCGTGCCGTCCGCCTCGGGCGCGTCGGTCGGGATGACGTAGGCCGCCGCGGTGACCTGCGTCACCGCCGGCCCGCCGGGGGCCGCACCGCCGGGCATCAGGACGCTACCCGGTCACCGGCCAGCGCGCGGGCCGCCGCCTCGATGGCCTTCGCGTCGATGCCGGCCGCGTGCAACTGCTCGGCCGGGGTGGCCGAGCCCGGCATGGCGTGCACGGCGAGCTTGGTCGTCCGCGGCGCCTGGTGGCCGTTGGCGAAGGCCGCGAGGACCGCGTCGCCCAGCCCGCCTTCGGCCCAGTGGTCCTCGACGGTCACGAAGCAGCCGGTGTCCGCCGCCGCGGCGCGCAGCACCTGGGTATCCACCGGCTTGACCGAGTAGAGGTCGATCACCCGGGCGGGCAGGCCGCCGGCCGCCAGGCTGTCGGCGGCGCGCAGCGCCTCATGCACGGTGATGCCCGCGGCGATGATCGTGACCTGGTCGGCGTCGCCGGACCGGAGGACCCTGCTGCCACCGATCGGGAACTCCTCGCCCGGCGGGTAGATCACCGGCGTGTCGCCCCTGGTGGCCCGCAGGTACCCGATGCCGTGGTGCCCGAGCAGCCCGGCGGCCAGGACGGCGGCCTGGTTCGCGTCGCACGGGTACAGCACGACGCTGTCGTGCACCGCGCGGAACATGGCGAGGTCTTCGAGCCCCATCTGGGACGGCCCGTCCTGGCCGATCGAGACGCCCGCGTGCGTGCCGATGAACTTGAGGTTCGCCCGGCTGATGGCGGCCATCCTGATGAAGTCGTAGGCGCGCGCCCAGAACGCGGCGAACGTGGCCGCGAACGGTACCCAGCCGCGCGCCTGCATGCCCAGGGCCGCGGCCACCATCTGCTGCTCCGCGATGAACATCTCGAAGAACCGGTCCGGGTGCTGGCGGGCGAACTCGTCGGTCTTGGTCGAGTCGCTCACCTCGCCGTCCAGGACGACCACATCAAGCCGGGCGGTGCCGATCGCGGCCAGGGCCGCGCCGACCGCGGTCCGGGTCGCGGCCTGCTCGCCGCGTTCGTATTCCGGCAGGACGAGCCGGCTGCCGTTCACCGTGGCGGCGGCCGTGTGCCGGCCGGCGGCCGCGTGCGGCGGGTGCCCCGGCACACTGATGTTGCGGATCCCGCCCAGTTCGGCGATGGCCTCGTCGGCGTCGGGCAGCGGCTTGCCGTGGAAGCCCTCGGCATCGGCCACCGCGGCCACCCCGCGGCCCTTCATGGTGCGGGCGAGGATCGCGGTGGGCGCCCCCCGCCCCTGCAGCGCCTCGGTGTACGCGGCGTCGATGGCCTCGATGTCGTGCCCGTCGATCTCGATCGTGTGCCAGCCGAACGCGCCGATCCGTGCGGCGTAGGCGGCGGTGTCCCAGCCGTGCCGGGTCTCGCCCCGCTGGCCGAGCCGGTTCACGTCGACGATGGCGGTGAGATTGTCCAGCCGCTCGTATCCGGCGTGCTCGAACGCCTCCCACATCGAGCCCTCGGCCAGTTCGCTGTCCCCGCACAGCACCCACACGTGGTACGGGCTGTGCTCGAGCCGGGTACCGGCCAGCGCCATGCCGACGCCGGCCGGCAGGCCGAGGCCGAGCGAGCCGGTGGCCACGTCCACCCACGGCAGCCGGGGCGTCGGGTGTCCCTCCAGCCTGCTGCCCAGCGCACGGAAGGTGAGCAGTTCGCCGTCGTCGAGCACGCCCGCCGCCCGGTACATCGCATACAGCAGCGGGGAGGCGTGGCCCTTGGAGAAGATCAGCCGGTCGTTGCCCGGGTGGGCGGGCATGGTGAAGTCGTATCGCAGGTGCTCAGCCAGCAGCACGGCCATCAGGTCGGCCGCGGACATCGAAGACGTCGGGTGACCGGATCCGGCGGCCGCCGCGGCGCGCACCGCATCCACCCGGAGTTGCTGTCCCAGGTCGTGAAGCTGTTTCGCATCCATGACCTTCGGCTCTACCCCGTGCGGCTCTTTCAATCCCGAGATTCGATCCGGTCCCCCGGCAAGGGCTTCGGCGCTCCGGCAGTTTCGATCCGGCCCCATGGGTAGGGATCTTGAGATCGCGGGGCGGATGGAAAGGCAGACGACGATGATGGACGAGCCAGGCAGCGACGCGACGGACAACCTCACCGATCTGCAGAAGGCGCTGCTGTCCACGCAGACCCTGGAGCAGTTTCTGCAGGAACTGGCGACGGTCGCCGCCCGACTGGTGACCGACGGGGTGTCCTGCGGCATGACGATGCGGCCCAACGGGCGGCCTGCCACGGTGGCGTGCAGCGACCCGCTGGCTTCGGAGGTCGATGAGGTGCAGTACCGCCTCGACGACGGCCCGTGCCTGCACGCGATGCGGTCCGGTGACCAGGTGATCATCGACGACACCGGCAACCGGGAACAGTGGCCTCGGTTCGAGGCCGCGGCGCGGGCCCGCGGCATCCGGTCCTGCCTGGCCTTGCCACTGGTCGCGGACGGCAAGCCGGTCGGCGCGCTCAACCTCTATGCGCGCGGTGCCGCCGCGTTCGGCCCCGCGCAGGTCCGCCGTGCCGAGAACCTCGCGGAGAACGCATCCGGCGCGCTGTCGCTGATGCTGCGGCTGGCCTCGTATTCCGAGCTCACCGACCAGTTGCGGTCCTCGCTGACCTCGCGCGCGGTGATCTACCAGGCGCTCGGGGTGATCATGGCCCAGGAGCGGTGCACCCAGACCAAGGCGTTCGAGATCCTGCGCACCGCGTCCCAGCACAGCAACGTCAAGCTCCGCGACATCGCCAGGGCGATCGTCGCCAGCGTGAGCGGCGAGCCGCCGGAGCCGCACCCGTTCGAAGAGGACTAGGCGGAAGCCCGGCAGCGGGCCAGGAGAGCTCGGCAATGGCCCGTTCGGCCCGGCCGGACCTTGCGCGATCCGGCCGGGCCGGCCCCCCTATGGGCGGGCCCAGGCCTCGCGATACCGCGGGAGCCGGATGGCTCAGCCTGGCTGTGGAGCACGCCCGTCCGGGTCGGCCCGCTCGGCGGGCCCGGGGTGTACGGCATGCCCCTCGTGTGCCGTTTCGCTTCCCGGGTCGGCCATCGCGGCCGCGACGCTCGGGTAGATCTCGATCAGCCGGTCCACTCCGGTGATGGCCAGCACGCGGGTCACGGCGGGCGCGCTGGCCGCCACCCGCAATCCCGCGCCGCTCGCGTGCGCCTGCCGTACCGTCCGGACCAGGGCCGTCACTCCCGCGGAGTCGCAGAACGTCGTCGTGCTCATGTCGACGATCACCAGGGAGGCATCCTGCGCCAGCACGTCGGCCAGATCCTGGCGGATCTGGCCGGCATTGGATACGTCCACCTCGGCGGGGAGCGTCACGACCGCCACGCGGCCGACCCAGACGACAGGCCGGTCACCAGACACAGGCCACCACCACCCGTCCATGCGAAGAAGGGGCAGGCCGCGTCTCTGGACCTTGGAAGGGGCTGCCCAGCCCGGGCAGCCGCAAAGGCATTCTTGCGCCGGGCTGCCTCCGGCGCAAGCAGCTTGCGCAATCAGCAAATGCCGCCCAGCTCCTCCCACGATCACGTGTACATCGGCCAGGCCGGGGGAGAGCATGACGGGTTCTTCGAGTTCTGCGCCAACACGGTGCTGCCGCGGCTGCGGGAGGATAGCCGCGCGGCCCGGTGGAAGGGTGGACCGATCAGTGACGCAGGTCATGGCACCGGCAGCCGACGTGGATGTCGCCAAGCTCCACGCCGCGCTGGACGAACGGGTGGACGGCGAGGTCAGGTTCGACCCGGGCACGCTGGGCGCCTACGCCCAGGACGCCTCCAACTACCGGCAGGTGCCGATCGGCGTGGTCGTGCCGCGCACCGTGGACGCCGCCGTGGCGGCCGTCGCCGTGTGCCGGGAGGCCGGGGCGCCGGTGCTGTCCCGGGGCGGCGGTACCAGCCTGGCCGGCCAGTGCGTGAACACCGCGGTCGTCATCGACTGGACCAAGTACTGCCACCACCTGGTTTCGTTCGACAAGGAGGCCAGGACCGCCGTCGTGCAGCCCGGCATGGCGCTGGACAAGGTCAACGACGCGCTGGCGCCGCACGGGCTGATGGTCGGGCCCAAGCCGTCCACCCACGTGAGCTGCACGATCGGCGGCATGATCGGGAACAACTCGTGCGGCTCGACGGCACAGGCGTACGGCAAGATGGCCGACTCGGTGCGGCGCCTGGAGGTGCTCACCTACGGCGGGCTGCGCACCTGGGTCGGCGAGACCAGCGACGAGGAGTACGAACAGATCGTCGCGGCCGGCGGCGACAAGGCAGAGCTGTACCGGCGGATGCGCGAGATCCGCGACGCCCACCTGGGCGAGATCCGCACCGGCTACCCGAAGATCCCGCGCCGGGTGTCCGGCTACAACCTCGACCAGCTGCTGCCGGAGAACGGGTTCCACGTGGCCAGGGCGCTGGTGGGCAGCGAGAGCACGCTGGTCACCGTGCTGCACGCGGAGGTCGAGCTGTTCGAGGTACCGAAGCACCGGTCGCTGGTCGTGCTCGGGTACCCCGACATCGCCGACGCCGCCGATCTGGTGCCGAAGGTGGTCGCCCACAAGCCGCTGCTCTGTGAGGGGCTGGACGACACGCTGATCTCGCTGGAGCGCGAGGAGCACCTGGCCGGCGAGGCGCTGGACAAGCTGCCGGAGGGCTCCGGGTGGCTGATGGTCCAGTTCGGCGGCGACACCGAGGACGAGGCCGACGCCAAGGCACACGCGCTGATCGAGGACGCCCAGTCCGACGGCGATCATCCCAAGCCGCACGTCGCCTACACCGAGGACCCGGCGGTGGAAGACAAGCTCAGCGACGTGCGCGAGGCGGGCCTTGGCGCCACCGCCTACCCGCCGGGCAAGCACGAGACGCACGAGGGCTGGGAGGACGCCGCGGTCCCGCCGGACCGGCTCGGCGACTACCTGCGCGACTTCCGCAAGCTGCTGGAGCGCTACGACTACCGGGGCGCCTCGCTGTACGGGCACTTCGGCCAGGGCTGTGTGCACACCCGGATCCCGTTCGAGCTGCGCACCGCCGAGGGCATCGCCCACTACCGGTCGTTCGTGGAGGATGCGGCCGGCCTGGTGGTGAGCTACGGCGGCTCGCTGTCCGGCGAGCACGGCGACGGCCAGTCCCGTGGCGAACTGCTGGTGAAGATGTTCGGCCCGGACCTGATCCGCGCATTCGGCGAGCTGAAGGCCGCCTTCGACCCGGACGACCGGATGAACCCGGGCAAGGTCGTCGCGCCCAACCCGCTGGACTCGCACCTCACCAGGCGCGGCTGGTTCCCGAAGGAGCCGGTGACATTTTTTCATTACGCTCCCGACGGCGGAAAGTTCTCCCACGCGGCCTCGCGGTGCGTCGGGGTGGGCAAGTGCCGCGGCGACGAGGGCGGGGTGATGTGCCCCAGCTACCGGGCCACCCGCGAGGAGGAGCACTCCACCCGGGGCCGGTCCCGGCTGCTCATGGAGATGGTGCGCGGCGAGGTGGTCCGCGACGGCTGGCACTCCACCGAGGTGCGCGACGCGCTCGACCTGTGCCTGTCCTGCAAGGGCTGCCGCAAGGACTGCCCGGTCGAGGTGGACATGGCCACCTACAAGGCCGAGTTCCTCGCCCACCACTACAAGGGCAGGCTACGGCCCGCGTCGCACTACTCGATGGGCTGGCTGCCGGCCGCCGCGCTGCTCGCCGCCCGGGCACCCGGCCTGGTCAACGCGGCCGCCCGGGCGCCGGGGCTGGCCCGGCTGATCAAGGCCGCCGGCGGTATCGACCAGCATCGGGAACTGCCGGCCTTCGCCAGGGAGCGGTTCACCAGGTGGCACACGAGGCGTGGCGCACGGCAGGGGGGCGAGAAGGTCATCCTGTGGCCGGACACGTTCACCAACAGCTTCCACCCTGAGGTCGGCAAGGCGGCCGTGGCCGTGCTCGAGGACGCCGGGTTCACCGTGGAGGTGCCCGCCCGGCCGGTGTGCTGCGGCCTGACCTGGATCTCCACCGGCCAGCTCGGCGTGGCCGCCGCGATGCTGAAACGGGCCATCCGGATGCTGCGCCCGCAGCTGCAGGCGGGCACCCGCGTGGTCGTGCTGGAACCGAGTTGCGCCGCGGTGTTCCGGTCGGACGCCGCCGACCTGCTCGGCTCCGACGACGCCAGGCTGCTGGCGAAACGGACCAGGACGCTCGCCGAGGTGCTCACCGAGGCTGGCTGGCACGCGCCCGTGCCCCCGGTCGCGGGGCGCCGCGCGGCCATCGCACAGGTGCACTGCCACCAGCACGCGATCATGGGCTTCGATGCCGACACCGAAGCTGCTGAAGGCCTGCGGCGTCGACGTCGACGTGCTGGACAGCGGGTGCTGCGGGCTGGCCGGCAACTTCGGCTTCGAGGCCGGCCACTACGAGGTGTCGGTGGCCTGCGCGGAGCACGGGCTGTGGCCGGCCGTGCGGGACGCGCGCCCGGAGGTGGCCGTGCTGGCCGACGGGTTCTCCTGCCGCACCCAGATCCAGGCCGGGCATCTCGGCCGGGAAGGCATCCACCTCGCCCAGCTGCTCGCCGAGCTGATTACCAACCAGTCCAACTGAGGAGGAACGCCATGACGATCTGGGGACGCCGCGACGGCGAAGCACCGGACGAGGAAGCACAGGAGAGCCAGGCCGAGGCACAGCGAGAGCCAGGCCGAGGCGCGAGGACACGCAGGAACCGGCCGCGGAACACCAGGCCGGGGAACCGGCGCCAGCGTTCTGGCGGGCGCAGGGACAGGCACAAGAGTCGCTCGGGCGGGACCCGGCCGACGCCCCGCCGCCCGCCTACGGCGATGTGCCGCCAGGCCGGACCATGAGGCAGCGGACTACGGGGAGCAGGCATCCGGCGAGGCCCCGGCGCCAGCGATGGACGAGGCCCCGGCCGGTAGCGATGCACCGGCCCCGGTGCTGAGCGGCGTGGTGGTCGACACAGAGACCGCGGTCAAGGGGCCCGCCGGGGCTGGGCAGCCGGCCGTGGCGCCAGAGTCTGCGGCAACGGAGCTCGAAGAGCCAACCGTGGCGGTGGCCCACGAGCCGGTCGTGACCGAGGCCCAGGAGCCGCGACGGAGCCCGTGGCGAGGCACAGGAGCCCGTCATGACCGAGGCCCAGGAGGCGGCGCTGAGGAGCCAGAGAGCGGGGCCAGGAACCCGCCATGACCGGACGAGCAGCAGGCCGTGGCGCGAGCCGCGGTACCGGCGCCGGCCGCTGCCACGATCGCGCCACAGCGCTGGAGCGAGATCATGGTGGCCTTCGTGGACGACCCGCGCGGCTCGGTGAAGATGGCCGCGGACGCGGTGGACGAGGCCATCGAGGAGTTCGTGGACTCGGTCCGGGCCCGTCAGCGCGACCTGACAGCCACCTGGCAGAGCGCCGGGGCGGATACCGAGCAGCTCCGCACCGCGCTCCGGGAGTACCGCAAGCTCGGGCAGCAGGTGCAGCAACTGGATCTGGGCGAGAAGACCGGCGTCTGACAGGGAGCGGGGGCGGCGCCGCTAACCTGCCAGGCGCATGCGCATCCGGACCGTGGTGCCGCCCTCGCCCGAGCGCAGCTCGACCAGGTCGCACACCTGGTTGACCAGCCACAGGCCATGGCCGCGGTCGTCGGGGCCGTGCCGGACCCGCCCGGCCAGGGGGTCGGTGATCCGCCCGCCGTCGTGGACCTGGCAGAGGATCTCCTCGCCGGTGTGCCAGACGTGGATCACCCCGCCGCCGGTGGTGTGGCTGATCGTGTTCGCGGCGATCTCGTTCGCGGCCAGGACCAGGTCGATCGTCCGGTCCTGGCCGAGCCCGGCGTGCCGTGCGTGCTGGGTGACCAGGCGCCGCACCGGGGCGAGGTCCGTTTCGTAGGCAAGAGCCTCGGCCTCCGCGGGCGGCGGGCCGAGCGGCTGGTCGCATTCCGGGGGCAGGTTGTCCCGCCAGGTCGTGGCGGTCGCCCCGGACGCGGTCGGCTCCTGGTGCGTGCGCCGGGCGTCGGCCAGGACGCAATCCGACAGCCCCGAGGCATCGTATGGGCACAAAATCGTCGCCTGCTGCCCGCGCGAACGCCAGGTTGAGCCAGGGCCTCATGCCGGGTCGCCTCGCGTATCTCCGCGGGGCTGCGCCCGGGCCAGATCGGCTCGCCGACAAAACGCACGCGCTGGCCGGGGTGCTTGTCGGTGAACGAGCGCACCTCGGGGATGATCCGTGCCGGGTTGCGGCCCAGCTCGGCCATGTCCGCGAACGCCACCTCGCCGGGTGCGCCGTCCAGGCTGGCGGCGATCCTGCGGCCCGGCCGCCGGGCAGCACAGATCAGCGCGGGCTCGCCCCGGTCCAGGCCGGCCCGGACGAAGGCGGTGATCCGGTCGGTGTACTCGGGCTGGCTGCGATAGAAGAGCGCCGCGTGGCTCAGAACGCCCCCGACAGGCTCATCCATGACATGCTCTCCGGCAAGCTTCAGATACCGCATTGTCCCATGAGGCACCCGTTACCCAGGGAAGCGAGCATCAATCCCCATGTCGTGGCGCAATGCCGGTGCCCGGTCATCGGACCCGGACCGCGACCAGGCATGCGTCGTCACCTGTATTCGAGGCGGCCTGGTCAAGCAGGTGGTCGGCGTACGCGCTTATCTCGCCCACCGGACGGCTGGCGGCCCGGAGCAGGCTGGCGATCGCGTCGTCGATCGACTCGTCCCGCCGCTCGATCAGGCCGTCGGTGAATAGCAGCAGCGTGTCGCCGAGCCGGAGCGCGGTCAGCTCCTCCGCATAGCTGGCACCAGGGTCGGCACCGAGCAGCAGCCCTTCGGGCAGCGGAAGCTCCTCCGCTTTGCCGTCGCGCACCAGGACCGGCGGCAGGTGACCGGCCCTGGCCCAGCGCAGCGTCTGGTCGGCCGGGTCGTAGAGACCGCAGATCGCCGTGCCGAGCACGCCGTCGGTGAAGTGGGCGGCCGCGCTGTTCAGCCAGTCGAGCAGGGTTGCCGGGCTGGCCCCGGTGATCGCCAGGCCGCGCAGGCTGTTGCGCACCGCGACCATGCCGGTGACCGCGTCCAGGCCGTGCCCGGCGATGTCCCCGACGACCAGCAGCACCTTCTTGCTTGGCAGCAGCACCGTGTCGTACCAGTCGCCGCTGACCAGGCTGCCCTCCCCGGACGGGCGGTACCTGGCCGCGACGTCGAGCCCGGCCGCCGCCACCAGTTCGTCCGGCTCCGCGGACCGCGGGGTGATGGCCTCCTGCAGCCTGATGGCCAGGCGGTGCTCCTCCGCGGCGCGTTCCTCGGTGTCGGCAAGCTGTTCGCGGGCCGCCGCGAACGCCAGCCCGGTGTGGTATTCCGCCGACACGTCCTGGTACACGCCGCGCATGGCGATCACCGTGCCGCCCGGGTCGGTCACCGGCTCGGCGTAGGCGCGGATCTGCCGCACGCTGCCGTCGTCGGCGCGGACCACCCGGAACGCGGCGGCGCTTTCCATCCGGCCGTGCAGCAGGGCCTCACGGAAGCCCTGGACCGCGGGCACGTCGTCGGGGACCACGTGCGAGGGCAGGTCCGCGACCGGCACCGGATCCCCGGACGGCAGCCCGAACAGCGCGAACGTCGGCTCGGTCCAGCTCACCTCGCCGCTGCGGATGTCCTCCTCCCAGCCGCCGACCCGGCCCAGCCGCTGCGCGTGCTGCAGCAGTGTCGCAACCCGGCCGTCGTCGCCGGCCCCGTGCCAGGCGATCACGACCCCGTCGTACAGCCGCGCGATCCGGAGATCAGCTTGGGTGCCGGGGCCGGTCTGGGCCGCCACGGCCGCACCGGGAAGTTGCTGCGGCTCGCCGGTTTCGAGTGCGGCCAGGCACCGGTCGAACAGCCCGCCCCCCGTGAGCGCGCCGGAGTACAACTCGAGCAGGTGCCTGCCGGTCAGTTCCACCGGACCGCGCCCGGCCGGATCACGGAAGCCGCCGCTGACATGATCGACGCGGAAGTCGGTCACCCGGCCGCCGGGATCGCGCACGGCGCGGGCGAACACATGCCCGTCGAGCAGGCCGTCCAGCAGCGCAAGCACCCCGGCGGCCTCGTGGTCGGCAGCGAGGTCTCCCTGGGACAGCCGGATTCCCAGCGCCTGGGCGGCGACATCGGCGACGGAGCTGAGCTGGCGGCGCAGCGGGGCGGGGAAGTCCGCGAGCGGCTCCGGCCAGCAGGCCACCATCGCGCCCAGGGCGGTCCCGGCGTCGTGCAGCGGGAGCCCGGCCCACGCGCCGTCGCGCCAGCGGCCAGGCAGCGGCCGCTCGTCGCCGGGCGGTGGCCCCTTGGGCCACCAGGTCTCCAGGCCGTCCCGCGCCACCTGCTGGGGCAGCGAGGGCATGTCCGGGTGCAACCGTCGCCAGCGGCTTGCCTCGTGGCTGCCGAAACCGGCCTCACCGACCAGTTCCAGGCCACCGTCCGGCTCGGTCAGCCAGATCGCCACCGCCACCGCGCCGAGGCTGCCCAGTGCCTCCCCGAGCAGGGCCTTGGCCACGGCGCTGCCGGAGGCCGCGGTCTCGATCTCCGCCCTGGCCAGGCTGACCCGGGGCAGGCCGGCCTCGGGCGGTTCGCCGGGCGGGTCGGTGCGGGTGATCTGGGCGGCCAGTTCGGTCGTGGTGATGCCGGATTCGGCGGACAGGTGGACGAGCTGGCGCTGGGCCTCGGCGGGCGTACAGCCAAGCTGCTCCATCAGCATGCCCCTGGCCAGATCCACGACCGAGCGGGCCGCAGCCGCCGAGCGCAGCTCGTCCAGTTCCAGCCGCTGCCGTTCGACCAGGGCGTTGAGCCGCACCAGGTCGGCTCCGCTCGGTTCGGTCACGGCCACCAGCCTTCGCTCCAGGGCAGCTCCGCCCGGGGCAACCGCCCAGGCCACGCCTGCTTCGTCTCAGTTCCATTCTCGGCCATCACAAGACGTGACAGGATCTTTTCAGCGGGCTCGCCTGGCATATCGCACCCCCGCGCGATATTTGGCTGGCCATGGAGGGGTTCGGAAGAAATGACGACTATCCACCATCGGGCGCTGCAGCCTGCGGACGGCGGCCTGCAGCAACTGCTGGCCGGCCTGTCGGCGGTGCGAAGCGGAGACTTCAGCACTCGGCTGCCCACGGACGGCGATCCACTCATGGACGAGATCGCCTCGGTGTTCAACGGGATGAACGAGCAGCTCGCCCTGTTCACCTCCGAGGTGACCCGGGTAGCGCGCGAGGTGGGAACCGAGGGCCGGCTGGGCGGGCAGGCGGAGGTACCGGGGCTGGCCGGCACCTGGAAGGACCTCACCTATTCGGTGAACTCGATGGCCGGGAACCTGACCGGCCAGGTGCGCGACGTCGCGCGGGTGGCCACGGCGGTGGCCAGGGGCGACCTCACCCAGAAGATCTCGGTGGACGTCAAGGGCGAGATGGCCGAGCTCAAGGACACCCTCAACACGATGGTGGACGAGCTGTCGGCGTTCGCCGATGAGGTGACCCGGGTGGCGCGCGAGGTGGGTACCGAGGGCCGGCTGGGCGGCCAGGCGCGGGTGCCGGGAGTGGGCGGTACCTGGCGCGACCTCACCGACTCGGTGAACTCGATGGCCGGCAACCTGACCGGCCAGGTGCGCAACATCGCCCAGGTGACCACCGCGGTGGCCAAGGGCGACCTCAGCCAGAAGATCACCGTCGACGCGCGCGGCGAGATCCTGGAACTGAAGAACACCGTCAACACGATGGTGGACGAGCTGTCGGCGTTCGCCGATGAGGTGACCCGGGTGGCGCGCGAGGTGGGTACCGAGGGCCGGCTGGGCGGCCAGGCGCGGGTGCCGGGAGTAGGCGGTACCTGGCGCGACCTCACCGACTCGGTGAACTTCATGGCCGGCAACCTGACCAGCCAGGTGCGGGCGATCGCCCAGGTCGCGACCGCGGTCGCCGAGGGCGACCTGACCCAGAAGGTGGCGGTCGACGCGCGCGGCGAGATCCTGGAGCTGAAGGAGACCATCAACACGATGGTCGACCAGCTGTCGCTGTTCGCCGACGAGGTGACCCGGGTGGCCGGCGAGGTCGGCACCGAGGGCAACCTGGGCGGCCAGGCCAGGGTCCGCGGGGTGTCCGGCACCTGGAAGGACCTCACCAACAACGTCAACGTGATGGCCTCCAACCTCACCGCCCAGGTCCGCTCGATCTCCCAGGTGGCCACCGCGGTCGCCCGCGGTGACCTGAGCCAGAAGATCACCGTGGAGGCCGGAGGCGAGGTGGCGGCGCTCGCCGAGTCGATCAACAGCATGGTCGACACGCTGAGCGCGTTCGCCGGCGAGGTGACCCGGGTGGCCAGGGAGGTGGGCACCGAGGGCATGCTCGGCGGCCAGGCCACCGTGCCGAACGTGGCGGGCACCTGGAAGGACCTGACCGACAACGTCAACTCGATGGCGAACAACCTGACCAGCCAGGTCCGCAACATCGCCCAGGTCACCACGGCCGTGGCCCAGGGCGACCTGTCGAAGAAGATCGACGTGGACGCGCGCGGCGAGATCCTGGAGCTGAAGACCACGATCAACACCATGGTCGACCAGCTCTCCTCGTTCGCCGCCGAGGTGACCAGGGTCGCCAAGGAGGTGGGCAGCGAGGGCGCGCTCGGCGGCCAGGCCGAGGTCGAGGGCGTGTCCGGGACCTGGAAGCGGCTGACCGAGAACGTCAACGAGCTGGCCGGCAACCTCACCCGCCAGGTCCGCGCGATCGCCGAGGTGACCAGCGCGGTGGCCACCGGGGACCTGACCCGCTCGATCTCGGTCGAGGCGCAGGGCGAGGTCGCCGACCTCAAGGACAACATCAACGCGATGGTCCGGTCGCTGCGCGATACCACCATCGCCAACGAGGAGCAGGACTGGCTCCAGACCAACCTGGCCAGGATGGCCGGCCTGATGCAGGGCCAGCGTGACCTGGGCGTGGTGGCCGACCTGGTCATGGGCGAGCTGATCCCGCTGGTGGGCGGGCAGCACGGCACATTCTTCCTGGCCGAGGACTCCGGCGGCGAGTCGCGCCTGCGGCTGCTCGCCGGCTACGGCCTGCGTTCGGACATCGAGGCGCCGAGCCAGTTCCAGCTCGGCCAGTCGCTGATCGGCCAGGTCGCGAAGACCCGCCGGCCCATCGTGGTGACCGACCTGCCCGCCGACTACGTGAAGATCTCCTCCGGCCTGGGCGAGGCCGCCCCGGTCAACCTGATCATCCTCCCGATCGTGTTCGAGGATCAGGTGCTCGGCGTCATCGAGGCCGGCTCGTTCAGCCGGTTCACCCGGGTGCACCAGGACTTCCTTGAGCAGCTGATGGAGACGATCGGGATCAGCCTCAACTCGATCATCGCCAACTCCCGCACCGACGCGCTGCTCACCGAGTCGCAGCGGCTCGCGGGCGAACTGCAGGCGCGCACCGGCGAACTGCAGGCGCGCCAGGAGGAGCTGCAGCGCTCGAACGCCGATCTCGAGGACAAGGCCGAGCAGCTGGCCAGCCAGAAGCGGGACATCGAGATCAAGAACGAGGAGATCGAGCAGGCGCGGCAGGAACTTGAGGAACGCGCCCGCCAGCTCGACCTGGCGTCCAGGTACAAGTCGCAGTTCCTCGCCAACATGTCGCACGAGCTGCGCACCCCGCTGAACAGCCTGCTCATCCTGGCCCGGCTGCTCGCCGACAACCCGGACCAGAACCTGTCGGCCAAGCAGGTCGAGTACGCCAACGTCATCCACTCCTCCGGCACCGACCTGCTGCAGCTCATCAACGACATCCTCGACCTGTCCCGGGTCGAGGCAGGGAAGATGGAGCTGCACCCCGAGCGCTTCGGCCTGCGCCCCCTGCTGGACGACCTGCGGGCCGTCTTCCAGCCGCTGACCTCGGAGAAGGGCCTGACCTTCGCCGCCGGGCCACCGGCCGACGGCGTGCCCGCGGAGCTTTTCACCGACCGGCAGCGGCTCCGGCAGATCCTGCACAACCTGCTGTCCAACGCGGTCAAGTTCACCGAGGAGGGGCTGGTCGAGCTGCGGATCACCATGGAGCCGCCGGCCGACGGCGCGTCGGAGCTGGCCTTCTCGGTGAGTGACACCGGCATCGGTATCAGCGACCAGAACCTGGACGCCATCTTCGGCGCGTTCCAGCAGGCCGACGGCACGACAAGCCGCCGTTACGGCGGGACCGGCCTTGGCCTGACCATCTGCCGCGAGCTGGCGGCGCAGCTCGGCGGGACCATCTCGGTGCAGAGCACGGTGGGCAAGGGCAGCACGTTCACCCTGCACCTGCCGGTCAGCTACCCGGCGGAGGAGGCCGTGGCCGATGGCCTGGGCGAGGGCGCCATGGCGGCAGGCCCGGATGCGCAGGCCGGTGCCGCGGCGGCGGCTCTTGCCGCCGCCGGGCCCATCCCGGCCGAACCCGCGGCGGCCGAGCCCGTCGCGGCGGGCCACGACAGCCTGCGCGGACGCCGGGTGCTCATCGTCGACGACGACCTGCGGAACGTCTTCGCGATCACCAGCATCCTGGAGCTTTACGGGCTGACCGTCGTGCACGCATCCGACGGCCGGACCGGCATCGAGATGCTGCAGGACGACCCGGGCATCGACATCGTGCTGATGGACGTGATGATGCCGGAGATGGACGGGTACACGACCACCGCGGCGATCCGGCAGATCCCTGGCCTGGCCCAGCTGCCGGTGATCGCGGTGACCGCCCGGGCCATGCAGGGCGACAGGGACAAGAGCATCGCCGCCGGAGCCACCGACTACGTCACCAAGCCGGTGGACACCGAGGACCTGCTGACGGTGATGGAGGTCTGGCTGGGCTCGGACTGACCCGCACAGAACCGGCAAACCCGCACGTTAACCGCGCATCACGGTTAAGGAGCGATCTTCCGGGGTAACCCCGGGCCGTGCGGGTGATGAGCTGGAACCTGTGGTGGCGCTACGGGCCATGGGAGCAACGGCGGCAGGCGATCGCGGCGACATTGGCCGACGTCCAGCCCGACCTGTGCGGCTTCCAGGAGGTCTGGGGCGGCCCGGGGGAGGGTGGCCCGGGGGAGAACCTGGCCATCGACCTGGCGGGCCGGCTGGGCATGCACTGGTGCTGGGCGGAAGCGGGGAAGGTGCACGATGAGGACGGTGCCGAGCTGTTCATCGGCAACGCGATCCTCAGCCGCTGGCCGATCACCGCGCAGGCGGCCGACGCCCTGCCGGTGACCACTTCCGACGAGGCCAGGCTGGCGCTGCACGCCCGGATCGACGCCCCGGGCGGTGCCGCTGCCGATGTTCACCACCCACCTGACCTGGGGGCTGGGCCGCTCGGCGCTGCGCGTGGCGCAGGTTCGCGCGCTGGCCGGCTTCATCGCGGATCACTCCGCCGGCTGCACCTACCCGCCCGTGGTCACCGGCGACTTCAACGCCGAACCGGGCTCCGACGAACTGCGGCTGCTCGGCGGCCTGCTCGCCGACCCGGCGGTCCCCGGTCTGGTGCTGCTGGACTCCTGGCGTTATGCGGATCCGCGCGACCCCGGCTTCACCTGGGACCTGCGGAACCCCTACCAGGACGACAGCCTGATCCCTAACTCGCGGATCGACTACATCCTGGTCGGCCTGCCCTGGGAGGGCCGTGGCCGGGTGGAGTCGGTCCGCCTGGCCGGCAACGCCCCGGTGCACGGGGTCTGGCCCTCCGACCATTTCGCGGTCGTCGCCGACCTGCACCAGTAGTGCTCCGGGCCGCCCGGGTATCGGCACGGCCATAACGAATCGAGGGCACCGCTACCGGAACCGCGCCACCAGTTCCCGGCAGAAAGCGGGCAGGTCGCCGGGGTTGCGGCTGGTCACCAGCACGTTAGTGCCGCCGGTGCATACCTGCACCTCGGTGTCCACCCAGTTCCCACCGGCGTTGCGGATGTCGGTTCGCAGGCTCGGCCAGGACGTCAGGGTCCGGTCCCGGACCAGGTCCGCCTCCACCAGGGTCCACGGGCCGTGGCAGATCACCGCGGCGGGCTTACCGGCCCCGAACAGTGAACGGACGAACTCCACCGCCTCGGGGACGGTCCGCAGTTGGTCCGGGTTGGCCACGCCCCCGGGCAGCACCAGCGCGTCGTACTCGGCCGGATCGGCGTTGGCGATGGCCCGGTCCACCGGGAAGGTGTTCGCCTTGTCGAGGTGGTTGAACGCCTGGGCCATGCCCGGCTTGGGCGCGAGAAGTTCTGGTGTCCCGCCGGCGCCCCGCACCGCCTCCCAGGGCTTGGTGAGCTCGATCTGCTCCACGCCCTCGTTGGCGATCATGAAGGCGACCCGGCGGCCCTGAAGTTCGTTGCCCATGACATGGCTCCTCTCTCGTGACGGTCATCGGCGCCGCCCGTGCCGGTCATCGGCACCGTCCCCAGTGAGCGGCTCGTGGCAGCCGCTACCCATGGACACCACCGCAAACCCGCGAGCCGGGCGACTTTGCCAGGCCGTTAGTCATGGTGCTTGCCGGGTAGGTGCAGGCTTTGCCGACAACCTCGGATGGGAGGGCGATAGCGATGGCGACGAGCAAGCAGTCGCAGGCGGCCAAGCGCAACGTGAAGAAGGCACAGCAGGCCGCGACGAGCAAGAAGACGATTGCCAACCTGCCTGCCAAGACCCGCACCGCGCTGGGCAAGCAGGCCGCGGCGGTCGCCCAGCGCAAGCGCAAAGGCGGCGCGTCACCCAAGACCCGTGCGGAGCTGTACGAGATCGCCAAGAAGCGTGACCTGCCCGGCCGGTCGAAGATGGGCCGCGACGAGCTCGCCAGGAAGCTGGGCGAAAAGTAACCGCATGGCAGCCAGGTACCGTGGCTGAGCCAGAGCCGCCCGGCGAGCCGTCCAGGTCCCCGGTCAGCCGGTGGCTGTCCCGGGTCGACCGGCTTGCCTCCCGGCCTGCGGTGGCGCTGCTGGTCCTCGCTGCGGTCGTTTCATGGGTCGTCGTGAGCATTGCCACCGGGTTTCCGGCACGGTGGGAAACCGTCTTCCAGACCCTGGTGGCTGCGCTGACCCTCGCCATGGTCTTCGTCATCCAGCACACCCAGGCGCGGCATCAGCGTGCGACGCAGCGCAAGCTCGACGAGATCCTGCACGCCCTGCCCGATGCCGACAACTCCCTGATCACCCTGGAGCATGCTTCCGACGCCGAACTGCACGCCACCGGGCACGAGCACCGCCGGAGGCGCCAGGCCGCTCTCGATGATCGGGCTGCAGCCGGTGAGTGACGGCCACCGTCGGGCTGTCCCGGGGTACCGGTGCGGCGGGGCCACGCGGCTGGCCTGGTTTGGCCGCTGGCATCTGGGTAGCCGGGCGGCCATGCGCGTGGTTGATGACCTCGAACATGCCGAGAAGCTGGATGGCCTGGTAGGCCTGGGCCAGCGCTGGGCGCGGCTACTGCGCCCCGGCCGGTGCCGGGACGCACTGTATGGCGTCTGGCTCGGCCATCCGCTGCACCCGATGCTCGCCCAGGCCCCGATCGGGCTGTGGCTGTCGGCCACCGTGCTGGACGCGTGGCCCGGCGGTGAGCGGGCATCGCGACGGCTGGTTCTGGCTGGCCTGGCGGCCGCCGTCCCCGCGGCACTGGCGGGCGCGGTGGACTGGTCGGAGCAGCACGAGCAGCAGATGCGGGTCGGCACGGTGCACGCCATGGCCAATGGGGCCGCTGTGGGGCTGTACACGGCGTCCCTGGCCGCTCGCTCCCGGCCGGCGTCGCGGGTGCTGCGGCTGGCCGGGCTGGCCACGGCCGGGGTGGCCGGGCTGCTGGGCGGGCACATCTCGTTCCGGCTGGCCGGTGGTGCCAACCAGGCCGAGCCGGTGCCGCACCTGGTCCAGCCCGGCTGGCACGATCTGATGCCGGCCGGCGGAACTCCCGGACCAGACTCCCGTGAAGCGGATGCTCGGCGAGGTCCCGGTGGTGGTCATGCGGGACGGCCGGGAGGTGCACGTGCTCGCCGAGCGGTGCAGTCACCTGTCCGGGCCACTGTCTGAGGGGAAGCTCGCGGGCGGCTGCCTGACCTGCCCGTGGCACGGCAGCGTGTTCCGTATCGCCGACGGGACGGTACTGCATGGCCCTGCCACCGCGCCGCAGCCGGTGTTTCAGGCCCGGGTGACCGGCGGCGTCATCCAGGTCTGCCTGCCCGGCGCAGGCTGACCTGCCGGGCCGGCCGGGTTTCGCAGGTAGCTCAGGCCGGCTCTTCCTGCGGCTCGGGGCTGGTCTCCTCGGCTGTGGCGAGCGTGGTCAGCAGCCAGGCGAAGCCGCGCGGCGCCCGGGCGCGCGACCGCGCGGAGGTGACCACGGGGATCTGGGTCGTCCGCAACAGCGGAATCCCCGCCGCCAGCAGGTCATCGACCAGGGCATGGTCCTCGGCCGTCGGCAGCGGCCGGAAACCGCCGACCGCCAGGTAGGCGTCCGCAGCGAATCCCAGGTTGGCGCCATGAACGTGCGGATGGTGCACCTGCCAGGCCCGGTAGCGCTGGGCGAACAGCCGTTGCACCCGGGAAGGATGATCGGCCCAGTCGCCGACCGTCACGGTGCCCAGCACGCCCTTCCATCCCTGACTGGCGAAGCGAAGCTGGCGGCGGAGCCACCAAGCGGGCACGCGGGTATCGGCGTCGGTGGTGGCGATCCACACCGTGGCGGGATCCACGTGGCACGTTCCGCGGAGCACCTGCCTGACCCCCGCCCGCCGGGCCGCGCCGACGCAGCGCGTACTCACTTCCACGACATCCGCGCCCTGGCTGCGGGCCACCGCCGCGGTCCGGTCGGTACAGGCGTCCGCCACCACCACCACATGTACGGGGACAGCGAGCTGACTGGCCGCCTGCTGGACGGCGGTGAGGCACGACAGCAGCAGATCCTGTTCATTGTGCGCGGGGATGACGACCCCCGCCGCCTTGATCACACCAGCCCTTCGGCCTGGGCCACGGAGACCGGATCGCCGTCTTCCCTGAGGTAGACCTGGGCGAGGAAGTCAGGTTCGGCATGATCGGCGAGCCTGGCGAGCCCGGCCCTGCTGCCCAGCGCCGCGTGCACGTCGTCCCCGCTGCGCGGATACTCGGCGACCGGGTGGCGCCAGTGCACCGCGAGCAGGGTGCCGGACGGCCGCAGTGCCGCCAGGGCGAGGTCGAGCACGTGGTCCAGATCCGCACCGGCGAAGTAGTACAGGAACTCCGAGAGGACGATGAGGTCGAAGCGGCCGGGGGCCAGTCACCGGGAATGGCCCGGTGCTCGACCGTGACGTTCGGGAAGTGGGCGGTGTGCTCGGCCGCGGCCTTGACCGCGGCCGGCGCCATGTCACAAGACAGCAGCCGGTCACATCTCGGGGCGAGCAGGCCGGTGAGCACGCCCACCGAGCAGCCCGGCTCGAAAGCGTCGCGGTAGCGCTGCCGTGGCAGCATGGCGATGCTGATCGCGTACTTCCGGGCCTCGTACCAGCGGGTGCGAAGGCTCCACGGATCTTGTGCCGCTGCGTACATCGCGTCGAAGTAGTCCGGTCCCAGGGTCATCGGCGGCTCACCATTGCGTCTCCTCTTGCTCGGCGACCAGCCCGCCGAGTTCGGCCAGGCTGCGCTCGGCATGATGCTGGCGGATGTAGACGGTCAGGTCCGCCACCCGGCGCGAGTGCGCCTCGTCCAGGCACAGCGGCCCTGCGCCGAGAGCCCGGCCGACCCGGTCCATCACCTCGGCCGCCGCGGCGTCGGCGAGCGCGCGGACCCGCAGCGACCGCAGCCGGCCTGCGCCCTTGAGGTCGGCGGGGTCGGCGTCGATCTCGTCCGCGGCGCCGTCCAGGGCCGTGCGCACGGTACGCAGCACGATGTCCACGGCGCCAAGGTGGGCGAGCGCGTGCGGCCCCACGTCGCGCCGTTCGGCGGCGGCCAGCAGCGTGCGCCCCACCGCGCGGGCGCCGCCGTACCAGCACGCGGCCACCCCCACGCCACCGTGCGCGAATCCCGGCCGCTCGACATACGCTCCGGGCGCCCCGACCGGCTGGGCAGGCACGTCGCCGAAGTCCACGTCCAGCGTGTCGCTGCCCGCCATGCCGGTGGCTGGCCAGCTGCCCAGGACCGGCGCCAGGGTGTCGGCCGCCACCGCGAACAGCCGCCTGCCGTCCCGCGCGTCCGCCGTGACCAGGGCGTGAGTACAGATGCGGGCTCCGGAGCAGTATCGCTTCGTGCCGCGCAGGCGCCAGCGGCCCCCGTCATGGTGAGCTTCCAGCTTCGGGCCGGGCGGATGGGCGGCCCACACGCCCCACCGGCTGCCCAGCGCCGGCGCCGGGCCGTCCAGTTCGGCCAGGATCGCCACCGCGTCCGCGTGACCCTCGGCGAGCCTTGCCAGGGACAGGTCCTCTCCCGCCAGTTCCGCAAACCGGGCCCAGCGTTCCCGGGTCCGGCCCGATCCGGGCAGCGGCAGGTCCAGTCGCCCCGACTCCACCGCAGCGCGGAACGCCGCGGCGGCGGACTGCCAGGCGGCCGGCTCAGCCACGCCGGCGGCCGCGTCAGGAACTGCCCGCATCGCTGCCGCGGTCCATCTTCTGCCGTGCGCGGTCGCGGATCGCGGCCACGTCAACGCTGAAACTGTTGTCGGTCACGGGTGCTCGCCCCCTCCTTGCTTGGCTACCGGCCTGCTGGTCCCGTTCGGCAGGCGGGAGCACGGGAGCTACCCGGAGCTGCGGGATTTAAGCGACCCGGGTATGAACGGCGGTGGTCACCACGTCGGGATGGCGGTGGTGAGCGGAACGCTGCCCGCTGGTGGCGTTCTGGTCACGGTGAGGCCGGCGTCGCGCGCCAGCGCCGCGAACGTGACGGAGTCGACCACGGCGGCTCCGCCAGGGTCGTTGTTGAAGTAGACGTACACCTCCGCGCCGGTCGGCCACGCCTGGCGCACCCGCTCGGCCCAGGACCGCAGGTCCCGCTCGCCGTAGCTGGGCCACGGGTCGGCCGTGCCCTCATGAAACCGCAGGTAGCCCCATCCGGCGGTGACCCAGAGCGGCGTGACCGGGCGGCCGAGCCGGTCCGCCCAGCACAGTGCCGCGTCGTGAGCGGCCAGGACCTGCCGGACCTCCTCGGTCCACCACGAGTCGTGCCGTGGTTCCACCACGACCCGCACCCGTCGGCGGCCGGGAAGCCGGGCGCGCCGGAATTCGGTCAGGCAGGCGTCAAGCAGCGTCGGCGCTGCCTTGAACGTCGGTGGCAACTGAAGCAGCACCGGGCCGAGCTTGGGGCCGAGTGCCGCCGCGGCGCCGAGCAGCCGGCTGACGGGTTCTGCCGGGTCGCGGAGCCTCCTGACATGGGAGAGGTACCGGCTCGCCTTGACCGCCATGACGAAATCCGCCGGCGTGCGGGCCCGCCAGCCCGCGAACGTTTCCGCGGCGGGCAACCGGTAGAAGCTGTTGTTGTTCTCGACCGTCAGGTACTGGCTGGCGTAGTGCTCCAGCCAGCGGCGCTGGGCCACTCCTGCCGGGTACAGCCCGCCGCGCCAGTCCCGGTACTGCCAGCCGGAGGTACCGATCAGCACGGGCATCCGAGTGCGCCTCCCGGCTCCGGTGTCGCCGCTGCTGCCACGCCGGAGTACTGCCCACGATCTCCCCGCCCGAACGGCTGCTCCCCTTCTCGTCGCGACGTGGCCGCGTTAGCCCGGAGCCCTGATGGGAAGTGAGGCGTGGTCACGGCGGGCATGGGGCCAGCCGGGCGCACCTGGATACGGACAGCATCGCGGAGGAACCATGGCAGCGGCACAGGCCACAGGGAGCACCAGGCAGGCGGCGCAGGGGCTGCTTGGCATCTACCTCAATGATCATCTCGCCGGTGCGACGGGCGGCGTGGAACTGGCACGCAGGGTGGCGGCGGCCCGCCGGGAAGAGGAGGCCGGCGACGCGCTGCTGCGCTTCGCAGCCGACGTCGCGGCTGACCGCGCCGCGCTGCTGGAGATCATGACCACACTGGGTGTCCCGGTACGGGCCTACAAGGTGTGCGCCGGGTATATCGCCGAGAAGGCGGGCCGGCTCAAGCTCAACGGCCACCTGCTGAGCCGGTCGCCGCTGAGCAGCCTGGAAGAGCTGGAAATGATGCGCCTGGGAGTGACAGGCAAGGCGGCCGGGTGGCGCACGCTCCGCGTCCTGGCCGACACCGACCCGCGGCTCGACCGCGACCGGCTCGATGAGCTCATCGGCAGGGCTGACAGTCAACTGAGCATGCTTGAGGATCTTCGGGTGCGCGCCGCGCGGTTCGCCCTTGGCCAGGGGCCGGCCGGTGGCTGACAAGCGCCGGGGCGGCGTTATCTTCGACGTGGACGGCACCCTGCTCGACACCAACTACCTGCACGTCGCGGCGTGGTGGGAGGCGTTCAGGGAACGCGGCCACGAAATCCGCTGTGCCGACGTCCATCGGGCCCTCGGGATGGGTTCTGCCGAGCTCGTGGAACGGGTTCTGGGCCAGCCGGATCCCTCGGTCAGCGCGGCACACAGCCGTCACTACGCCCCCTACCTCGGCAGGATCCGCCCGTTGCCCGGGGCCGCCGATCTGCTCCACGCGACCGCCGGGTTCGGGCTGGATGTGGTGCTCGCCACCAGCGCCAAGGACGACGAAGTGGACCTCATGACGGACGCGCTTGGCGTCGGTTCCGTGGTCACCACCGTGGTCAGCTCCGGTGACGTCGAACGGGCCAAGCCGGACCCGGGCATCGTCCGCAAGGCGCTGGATGAGTCGGGTATCGACCCCGGCCGCGCCGTCATGGTCGGCGACACGATCTGGGATGTACTCGCCGCCGAGCGGGCCGGCATCGCGTGCATCGGCCTGCTCTGCGGTGGGACCGCCGAAGCGGAACTACGCGGCGCCGGAGCTGCGGCGGTGTACCACGACCCGGCCGCGCTGCTCGATGACATCCACGCCAGCCCGATCGGGAAGCTCGGGCACGAGCGATCCGGCTAGTGGCATGATCGTAGAACGGACCCGAGTTGAGCGTTCTCCCTGGAGGACACCCGCGATGCCTGCCACCGATCCCGCCGGTTCGGCCGAGGCTCAGGTCCACGATGTGCTCCTGGTGGAGGATGACCCCGGCTCGGTTCTTATCACCAGGGAAGCCTTCGAGGTATCCCGGGCACCTGGAACACTGCATGTGGTGGGCGACGGTGAGCTGGCGATGGAGTTTCTCCACCAGGCTCACCAGTTCACCGGCGCACCACGGCCAAGCCTGATCCTGCTGGATATCAACCTGCCGCGCCGCAGCGGCCTGGAGGTACTGGCCGAGGTGAAGGCCAGTGAGCAACTGCTGACCATTCCCGTGGTCATGCTGAGCACGTCGCAGGATGAGACGGACGTACTGCGCAGCTATCAACTGCACGCCAACGCCTACATCGCCAAGCCAACGACCTTCGATCTCTTCACCGAAGTGATCCAGCAGGTGACAGGTCTCTTCCTCTCGCTGGCAAAGCTTCCCGACGATCCAGCCTGATTGGGTCATGCGGTTCGCGTCGCTTGCGCCGACGTCGTCTTCGATCTGCTCGAGCATCTTGCCCCTGGTTTCCGGTACCCGGAGCCGCAATTTATATCGTGACACGACATAAATTGCAGGCGCCCGGGCCGATGATTGCCGTCGGATCTTGCGGGCAGTTCAGGGCCGGGAGATGACCCCGAGCCGGGACCGGCGCCGGGGAAGGAGGCTCTCCTCCGCATCCGGAGGAGGGGTGGTTTCAGGCGACAACATGGAGGCCGTGGCGTGCCGAAGATCGCGGTAGTGGCCCATACCGGCAAGAGTCTCGGCGGCGGGCTGGGCGAGCTTCGCGAGGTACTGGCACGGGAGGGCGTTGCCGATCCGCTGTGGTATGAGGTGGGAAAGAGCCGCAAGGCACCCAAGTGTGCGCGCAAAGCGCTGGCGCACGGCGCTGAGGTGATCTTCGTCTGGGGCGGCGACGGGACGGTCCAGCGGTGCATCGACGCCGTGGCCGGGACCGGGGCTGTCCTGGCGATCCTGCCAGCCGGCACGGCCAACCTGCTGGCGAGCAACCTGCAGATCCCGGCTGACCTCGCCGAAGCGGTGCGGGCCGGGCTGAAGGGGGAGCGGCGCCGGTTCGATACCGGCTCGGTGAACGGCGAGCACTTCGCGGTGATGGCCGGTGCCGGATTCGATGCCCGGATGATCAAAGAAGCCGGCCATGGGCGGAAAGGGCGCTTCGGCCGCGCGGCGTATCTCGTGGCAGGGGCCAGGAACCTCAAAACGCCCCGGGCCCGGGCGACCATTGAAGTGGACGGCAGGCGCTTCTACAAGGGCCGGGTCTCCTGTGTGCTGGTGGGCAACGTGGCCAGGATTCTCGGCGGGGTCGAGGTCTTCAGCGGGGCGCAGCCGGACGACGGGCTGCTCGAACTCGGTGTGGTCACCGCCAAGAACCCGGCCGAGTGGGTGCGGGTGCTGGGGCGGGTCGTGCGGGGCCGGGCAGCGGAGTCGCCGTTCATTGAGGTCACCCGGGGTGAGCGATTCCGGGTCCGGTTCAACCGGGCCATGCCCTACGAGCTTGACGGCGGTGCGCGCGGCACGGTCAAGGAACTGCGGATCAAGGTTCATCCAGGCTCGGTCAAGCTTTGCCTTCCCGCCCAGGCGTAGGTGGGTTGCTGGAACCGCGTCGGCGGCGCGCGGAGTTTAACGTGCTGGTAGCGGCGGGGAGTTCCCGCCAGCCGGTGGGCCGCTGATGAGTTAACCGTCGGAGCGGATGTCTGTGTCGTCGTCCTCCACGACGTGCATCGCTGCCTCTTCCGCGGTGGCAGCGCCACCATCGATCCCGGTGTCGCGGGCGACGAGATCCGCCTCCTCGTCCGGGTGGGCGCCCTCGTCCTCGGCCACCAGCCTGCCTGCCCGGGGATCCGGGCCGTCGTCGAGCAGCAGCCCATCGACGTCCTCGTCGGCGGCATCCTCATCCTCGGTGAGGTCCCCGATCGGCTCGTCGTCGACCTCGCCGGTAACGTCCGGCTCTTCTTCGGCGAGCAGTTCGATCGAGCGACTCACCGGCCTGCTGTTCCGCGGCCGTAGCGCCGTGCCGGATGGCGGCCGACCACCGTTGCGGCGCAGCGACCCCCCGGTCGAGCGGGTCGTCTCCGGGGTCGCCGTCCAGCGTGTCGGACGCATCCAGAACCTCGTAGTCCGTCAGGTCAGCCGATTCCGGCCGCCTCTGCTCGGGCATTGCTGCTCCTTCGCTCGTCGTAACGCCTCGGCGGGAACCCTTCCCCGCTCACCCTCAATTAGACGGAGAATCGGGCAATGGGCAAGCTGGGCCTCGGGTCGTTTGGCATGGCACTGACCGTCTCGGATACCTATCTGGATGAGGCCGCTGAGCTGGAGCGACTGGGGTACTCCGCGATTTGGCTGCCCGGTGGCCAGATCGACAGCCTGGGCCGCCTCGCGGACGTGATCGGGCCACCACGGCGGCCATGGCCGGATCGGCGATCATCTCCCTGGATGTCTATCAGCCGGCGCGGCGAACCGCCCGCCGCCCGCTGCGATTCCTGTCCGGCCTGCCCGGATACGCCGCCAGCTTCGCCCGGGTAGCCGCGTTGTGTCCCGTCAGGTGAGCCAGCGCCGGGCGGTCCCGGTGTTACCGCTGGTCACCAGTGCCATTTGCGTGAGCCGCGGTGAACGCGGTCCATCGGCGAACCAGGACCTTACTTGTTTCTGGTGGCACGGAACCGCAAACCTGAGCCAGCGGCCCCCGTTCTTCGCTGGCAAAGTGCTTGGTGCATGCGGCGCGGGCCGCCGTGATCACCTGCCACCACCGGGCCGAGCCGACATCGAGCAGGCGTGCTTCTTCTACCGCCTCGCGCAGGTCGTCATGGTCGGCGGTTGCCGCCTCCACGAAGCTCAGCGCGAGCGCACCGCCGCCGAACACCAGCGGGAAGCAGACCTCCTCCTCCGCCCTGGTATGAACTTCCAGCAGGCTTGCCAGCCTCGTCCAGATCTGGTTCAGCGCCAGGCGCACGACCGCAGGTTCCCCGCGCCGAACCACACCGTCAAGCGCACCGAAGAGCCGGAGGATCCGTGCATGTTCGGCAAAGATCAGCTCGCAAATCTCGCTGATGCCGGTATCGGGAACGGTCGTACCGGCCTTGGCCAGCGCGGTTGAGGTGCGGTTAGGGATGACTGAATCCACGAACAGGCCTCCTCGGCTGCCGCAGCGCCAAGGGCCGTCCGCTCCTCCCGGCCCCACCACGTGCGACAGCACACCGTTACCAGCGGTCCCGCGCTCTTCGAGGGCCGTGCCATTTGGATGGTCAGGCACGGTGACGGTCGTGCGCACGCGCAGCTCGGAGACCCCACTCTTTCTCGAGGGCCGCCGATCCGGGCCACCATGCCGGTGCTGGCGTCTACCCGGCTTGCCCGCGGGCAAACGTACGTTACGCCGCTCCGGGCGGGGGTAGCAGTCGCCCATGCTGGAGGTGACGCAGGAACTCGCCGAGAACATCTCTGAGGTCGCACGGCTGCTGGAGAACGATGACGAAGGCGATGCGCCCCTGCTCCGGCTGGCAGGCCTTGGCGTCGAGTTGGTACCAGGAGCCACCGCCGCCGCAGTGACCATCACGGCGGGTGCACAGACATATACCTTCGCCGTCTCTGATGCGCGGATCAGCGAGTTGCACAGGTTGCAATTCGCGTCGGGGGAAGGGCCGGTCGTAGAAACACTGCGTTACAACGAGGCCAGGCACGTCCCGGATACCAGCGTTGAAGGGCGCTGGCAAACCTTCTGCCGCGCCGCCACCGAAGCCGGTTTGCACAGCCTTGTTTCGCTGCCCCTGCACACTGCCCGACCGGCCAGCCGGGGCAGTGGCACTGTACGCCGATTGCCCCGGCGCGTTCAGCGGTGCGGCACATGACATCGCGTTGCTGTTCGCCGCGCAGGGCGGCACGGCGGTCAGCAACGCGGGGATTTACGGGGCGTGCCGCCAGTTGACCGATAATCTCCAGGCGGCATTGGAGGGCCGGGCGATCATCGAACAGGCCAAGGGCGTGCTGCACGCCAAACTGGCCGTGTCGCCGGACGAGGCGTTCGAGCTGATCAGACGGTACTCACAGAACACCAACCAGAAGGTCCGCATCATTGCGGCCCAGTTGGTCCGTGGCGAGCTCGACCCCCAGCAACTGCGCGGCCCGGCTCCGCGGGTAACGGATATCGGGCGGCATCGGCTCGTCAGGTCAAGGTGAGCACGGCTATGACGGCGAGCATCCCGGCTACGGCATAGGCGGCGTAGTCGTTGACCGAACCGGTGTGCGCGGCGCGCAGCAGGCGGACCGGCACCGGCTCACGCACCCTCAGGTACGCCCAGCCGAGCGCGGCACCTGCGACGGCGCAGCCCGCCACCGAGGCCAGCTCGCCCGGTGAGAAGTAGTCGAAGGGCAGATGCAGCGCGGGCAGCCGGGCCAGGCCGGTGAGCACCCCGCTGGCGTAGTGGGCGGGATACCGCAGGCCGGCCACGGCGGGCGCCATCACCGAGTCGAGGAAGAACTGCGGCAGGACGCCGAACACGACGCAGCACCCCGCCAGGCTGGCCAGCCCGGCCACCATGCCCGGCCGCAACGGCTCCAGTTGCGGGTAGTCCCGCGCACGGGGGCGGAAGAAGGCCAGCCACGCCGCCTTGCCGAGCGCCGCGATCGTGATCACCTGGGCGACCAGCATGAGGGCGTACGGCAGGTACTGGTGGCCGTCGAGCAGGCCGGTGTGGATCAGGCTGAGCGAGACGTAGCCGTTGAGCGGCGGGATGCCGGCGATCGACGCGGCGCCGATCACGAACGCGACGGCCACGACGGGCATGCGCCGCGCCAAGGCGCCCATCTCGGACAGCTTCGTCAGCCCGGTGCGGTGCAGGATGGCTCCGGCGCACAGGAACAGCAGCGCCTTGAACAGAGCGTGGTTGACCAGGTGGTAGACGGTGCCGGCGATCCCGGAGGCGGTGCCCGTGCCCAGTCCGATGGCCAGGATGCCCATCTGCGAGATCGTGTCGTAGGCCAGCAGCCGTTTGAGATCGTCCTGGGCCAGCGCCATGATCGCGCCCAGCAGCGCGGAGATGATGCCCACCGTCAGCAGCAGGCCCAGGATGGGGGTGCTGCCCACGCCGAAGACCTGAAATGCCAGCCGGGCGATCGCGACGATGCCGAAGTTGTACATCAGGCCGGAGAACAGCGCGGACACCGGGCCCGACGTGGCGGTGTGCACATCGGCCAGCCAGCCGTGGAACGGGACAAGCCCGGTCTTCGTCGCGAACCCGGCGACCAGCAGGCCGAATGCGATCACATCGGCGGTGGACAGATGCCGCGCCAGGGCGGCATGAAGCTGGGCGTAGTTGAGCGCGCCGTTGACGGCATAGAGCAGCCCGGCACCGAGGAACACGGCGAAGCTGGCCAGCGTGGTCAGGGCAATGATCTTGAACGCGGCCTCCAGGGCGATCGGGCGTTCCAGGAGGAAACGCGGTGAGCCCATAGCTGGCCAGCGCGGCGACCTCGAACCAGACGAACAGGTTGATCAGGTCCGCGGTGAGCGCCGCGCCGATCAGTGCGGCGACCACCAACTGGAACAGGCAGGCATAACCGCCCAGTTCGCGCGGGCCGAGGCCGCCCAGTTCCGACAGCGTGTACAGCAGCAGCACCGCGCCGATGACCGCTGAGGTCAAGGCGAAGATCAGGCCGAACGGATCGGCGGCGAGTGCGATCCCCAGCGCATGGCCGTGCACCGGGGTCCACAACCCCAGGTAGTGGGCGCGGACCAGTCCGCCGAACACGCTGGGCGCCTGCAGCAGCAGGATGACGGTGGAGCCGCCGAGAGCGACCATGCCGACGATGACGGCAAGCCGCCGGTGCAGCCGGGCCAGCAGCGGCGCCGCCACCGCCCCGGCGATCGGCAGCACCACCGGAAGCGGCAGCAGCGATGCGAGCGCTTGCGAGCTCATGGCCGGCCGGTCATCCCCGCATCGCCCGGACCTTGTCGGCGTCCAGGGTGCGGTAGTGCTGGGCGATCCGCACCACGACGCTGAGGAACACGGCGGTGACCGCGACGCCGATGACGACAGCGGTGAGGCAGAAGTTCTGTAGCACCGGGTCGGCCACGTTCCCGTGCGCGAGCTGCTCGGCGGTCTTCCCGGCGGGCGGGCTGGCCAGCACCGGCGCGGTGGACCCGGCCCGGTAGGCGAGCGACACCATGAACAGGTAGGTCGAGGCCTCCATCAGCGACAGGCCCATCACGATCTTGATGAGGTTCCGCCTGGTCAGCAGGACATACAGGCCGACACAGAACAGCGCGACCGCGGCCAGGTAGTTGCCAAGAATCATCGCTTCCGCCTGCCGCCCCTGGGCTCGCCCTGGTCGTCCCGCGCCCAGTCGTGAGACATGCCGAGCAGGGCGAAGACGACGATGGTCAGGCCGGTACCGACCTCGATCAGCTCGGCCGCCGAGAACAGCTGGGCGACGCCGCCCGACAGCGGGGTCAGCGATGGGCGCCAGGGGCAGCCAGTTCGCGCTGAACGAGCCGTTGAACACCAGCCCGAGGAACTCGGTCATGACGATGAGTCCCGC
Organism: uncultured Actinomycetes bacterium; assembly: GCA_963706115.1. Classification (GTDB taxonomy): domain Bacteria; phylum Actinomycetota; class Actinomycetes; order Streptosporangiales; family Streptosporangiaceae; genus DASXKD01. The sequence goes on from CAVPMG010000021.1 coordinate 110,436, forward strand.
GCCCGCCAGTTCCAGTGGTTCGATCAGCCCGGGCCGGATCACCTTGCTGATCTTGCGGCGGCCGTAGCTGGCGTAGACGAGCAGGAGAACGCCGAGGATGACCGCCCCGCCGGGGAAGCCGCCGCCGGGCGAATATCCCCACGCCACCAGGTAGAGTCCGGCCACCGCGAGGATCGGCAGCACAACCCTGATCGCGTTGCGGACCACGACCGTCATCGCCTCAGCCGTCTCCGGTGCCGGGGTACCCAGCGGGGTCGCGTCCGGCGTCTCTACCGGCTCCCCGTCGCTAGGCGCCTGCTCGCCCTGCTCCCGGCGCTCGGCCGACCTGGCCTCCGGCTCGGTGGCGTCGGCGCCCACGCCGGGTCGTCCTGCTGCTGCTCGCGCGCGCCCGCGGCGGCCTCGCCGAAGTAGCCTCGACGCGGCTCGCGCGGCCGGGTGATGACCATCACGCTGACCACGGCGGCCAGCAGCAGGAACGTCTCGCCGAACGTGTCGAAGCCCCGGGTGCCGTAGACGATCTCGTTGACCGGCTCGGTCAGCTTCCACCGGGGTATCGCGATGTCCAGCGCGTACCGGGCGATCAGGGGAAGCGGCGCATGCTCACGCGGCATCCCGGCCATCGCCACCCCCAGAGCTGCGGCCATCCCCGCCACCAGCAGCGCGCCGAGCCAGGGCCGGTGCCGTGGCTCGCGTTCGGTGGCCTCGCGCGCCGCGGCGTGCGCGACGGCGCTGCGTTCGCGGAGGCCGGCCCTGGTCACGGCTGGTCCTCGTCCTGGCCCTCGGTCTCGCCGAGGCCCTGCTCGTCGGTGACCGTGCGCGCCTTGCCGATCGCGACCAGGTACAGCACCGGCATCGCGATCGCCCCGACCACGACCTCGGAGTGGGCCACGTCCGGGGCGCCGAGCACGACGAACAGGACCGACAGCATGGTGCCCACCCCGGACAGGGCCATGACCGCGCCGTTGAGATTCCGCATCCAGACCACCAGCACCGCGGACGCCAGCATCAGCCCCAGCAGCAGGTAATCGAGAACCCAGAAGCCACTCATTGCCCGCTCCTGCGGCGCATGCGGTCGGCTACCTGGTCGGCCACCGCACCGGGCCACATCGGCACGCGGGTCTTGTAGGCGGCCCGGGCCAGGGCGTGCGAGGCGACCGGGTTGACCACCAGCAGGAGCACGGCGACCAGCAGCGCCCGGCTGCCGAACACGCTGATCGGGCCCTCGCCGACGACCAGCGCGATCAGCACCGGGAGCGTGCCCATCGTGATCATCTTGCTGGAGCACTGGATCCGGGTGTACACGTCGGGCATCCGCAGGATGCCGACCGCGCCGGACAACGAGAAGGCCCACCCGATGGCGGCCAGGACGATCACCACGATCTCGATCACAGCAACTCCCGTTCCAGGTAGCGGGACCAGACGATGGCGCCGAGGTAGCTGAACGAACTGAGCCAGAGCGCGACGTCGCAGTAGATGGTCCGGTCGGCGTACGCGGCGAAGAACAGCACGGCGATCGCCGCCTGCGTGGACATCGCGTTCAGCGCCACGATCCGGTCACAGATCGTCGGCCCGGCGGCCACCCGGATGAGCAGCAGCGCCATGACCGCGACCTCGGCGATCACGACCGTCAGGTACACGTCTTTCATGGCCGCTTCCGGGGGTGGAACGGCTTCAGCAGGTCCTCCACCGGCCCGTTGATCTGCGCGCGCGCCTGCTCCGCGTCTCCGTCAGGCACGGCGACCGCGTGGTACTGCAACTCATGGGCCCTTGTGTCCAGATCGGTGATCTGGTTGTCCACGATCAGCGAGGAGATCACGCCGACCGCGGCGAGGCCCCAGTCCTGCCGCTCCCGGGTGGGCGTGATCACCATGCCGCTGGCCAGCGGGCGGCGCGGATCCCAGATCCGGCGGGCCAGCCGCAGATTGGCCAGCAGCACCTGCCATGCCGCGGCGAGCAGCAGCCACACACCGCCGGCCAGCGCCCGTGGCCGCAGCAGCCGCCACGGCCCCGCCACCTCGCCCAGCGGGGCCAGCGCCACCGCGACGGCGGCCGCGATGAACGCGCCGAAAACCACCTGCTCCACGGTGAGGGTCCAAGTCAGCAGCGCCCACACCAGGTAGGCCCAGCACCACAGCCCGAGCAGGCGCATGGCTATCCCCGGGGCACGCATGCCCTTGGTCCTTGGCTTGGACGGCATGGTTCCTTGCTCTTCCCACTCCTGCGCTCCCAAACGGCCAGCCACGGCGCGGCCTTCGCCTGACCGGCCATGTTTGCGTCGTGGCCTTACGGACAGTGGCTGTGGGACGTGCCGTATGGCATGCAAAGACGTGAAGCGACACTGACGGGAGGCCCGTCGTGGGTCAGATCGCATCGGAGGCACTCATCGAGCGCCTGGCGGACTGGGGCGTGGACACCGTGTTCGGCCTGCCGGGAGATGGCATCAACGGGCTCATGGAGGGCCTGCGCCGGCACCAGGACCGGGTCAGGTTCGTGCTGGTGCACCACGAGGAAGCGGCGGCGTTCATGGCGACCGCGCACGCCAAGGCGACCGGCAAGATCGGCGTGTGCCTGGCGACGTCCGGGCCGGGCGGTATCCACCTGCTGAACGGCCTCTACGACGCCAAGCTCGACCACATGCCGGTGCTCGCCATCACCGGCATGCAGGAGACCTCGGTGCTGGGCACCGGGTACCAGCAGGAGGTCAACCTGGACAAGCTCTACGCCGACGTCGCCGAGTACGACCAGATGATCTACAACCCGGCGCAACTGCCGTCCGTGGTGGACAACGCGATCCGGACGGCCTACGCCCGGCGCGGTGTCGCGCACATCACGGTGCCCAACGACATCCAGGTGGCGGACGCCGACGCGGACCCGTGGCAGCACGTGGCCCCGGCCCGGCCGCCGCACACCGCGCCGGTCATGCTCCAGGCACCGGGCCGCCCCCGGGACGAGGACCTGCAGAAGGTCGCGGACCTGCTCGGCAGCGGTGAGAAGGTCGCGATCCTGGCCGGCGCGGGTGCCCGGCATGCCCGGGAGGAACTGCTGGCCGTGGCCGAGAAGCTCGGGGCACCCGATCGTCAAGACGCTGTCCGGGAAGGCCTGCGTGCCCGACGACTCGCCGTACACCACCGGCGGGATCGGGCTGCTCGGCACCCGGCCGTCCGAGGAACTGATGGAGGAGATCGACACCCTGTTCCTGGTGGGCACGAACTTCCCGTACACCAAGCACCTGCCCGCCCCGGGCAAGGTCCGGGTCGCGCAGATCGAGGCGGACCCGGCCCGGGCCGGCGGCAGGATCGCCACCGAGGTGCCGGTCGTCGGCGACGCGAAGGAGGGGCTGCAGGCGCTGCTGCCGCTGCTGAAGCAGCGCAGCGACACCTCGTTCCTGGAGAAGTGCCAGAAGCGGATGGAGAAGCTGGCGCGAGCACATGGCGGCGCAGCAGGACTCGGGCCGGGATCCGATCGCCCCGCAGTACGTGGTGGGCGTGCTGGACGAGCTCGCCACCGACGACGCCGTGCTGACCTGTGACAGCGGCACGATCGCGACCTGGGCGGCGCGGCACTGGCAGATCCGCGGCGGCCGTGAGTTCTTCCTGTCCGGCAACCTGGCCACGATGGCACCGGGGATGCCGTACGCGATCGGCATCCAGCACGCCTTCCCCGGGCGGCAGGTGATCGGCTACGTCGGCGACGGCGGGTTCGCCATGCTGATGGCCGAGTTCATCACCGCCATCAAGCACGAACTGCCGGTCAAGATCGTGATCAACAACAACAACTCGCTCGGCCAGATCCTCTGGGAGCAGATGGTGCTCGGCTACCCCGAGCACGGCGTGCGCTACCCCGAGCCGTTCGTGGACTACGCCGCCATCGCGACCGCCAACGGCGCGTTCGGCATCAAGGTGGAGAAGGCCGCCGACGTGCGCTCCGCGATCGAGCAGGGCCTGGCCCACGACGGCCCGGCGCTGATCGACGTGAACGTCAACCCCGACGAGCCGCCGCTGCCCGGCAAGGTGGAGTACCAGCAGGCCAAGAAGTTCGCCGAGGCGTTCCTGCGCGGCCAGCCCCGCAAGGCCACCATCGCCACGACCCTGTTCCGGGACAAGATCGAGCAGTTCAAGAGCTGACCCGGCACGATGAGCAGAGCCCCCCGGGAATCCCGGGGGGCTCTGGCGTGCCGCGGTCAGTGCCAGCCGCGCGCGTGGCGGTTAGGCGGCCGCCTTCCTGGCCCGCCTGCCGCGGCGCAGCTTTCTGGTGTCGCGCATTTCCACGAACGGCTCGGTGTCCGGCGGGGTACCCGCCGCGATGGCCCGGCCGCGTTCGAGTTCCGCGTTGAACTCGGCGCCGAGCAGGATCGCGGTGTTGGTGAGCCACAGCCAGATCAGGAAGATGATCATGCCGGCGATGGTGCCGTACACCTTGTTGTAGTGACCGAAGTTGGCCACGTAGACGCCGAAAAGCCCGGAGGCGGCCAGCCAGACGCCGATGGCGATCACCGCGCCGGGGATGATCCAGCGCAGCCCCTGCTTGGCGTTCGGGCTGGCCCAGTACAGCACGGCGACCATGAGGCAGACCAGGATGACCAGCACCGGCCACTTGGCGATGTCCCACGTGGTGACCGCCGCCGAGCCGATACCCAGCACCTGCCCGACGTGCCGGGCCAGCGAACCGGTGACCACGACGATCGCGGCGGAGGCGACCAGCAGCACCATGAGCAGCAGGGTCACGCCGAGGCGCACCGGCAGCGTCTTCCAGGCTGGCCGGCCTTCTGGCACGTCGTAGATGGCGTTGGCCGCCCGCATGAACGCCGCCACGTAGCTGGACGTCGACCACAGCGCGAGGACGATCCCGACGATCGCGAGCACGCCAGCGGCGGAGTGACCATGTTCCAGGCGGAGCACCGCGCTGCGCAATGATCGTCCGCACGCTGCCCGGCGCCGCCGTGGCAGGTTGGTGATCAGCGGCTGGTCGCCGGACTGGCCGAACAGCCCCAGCAGGGACACCAGCACCAGGATCCCGGGGAAGATCGCCTGGACGCTGTAGTAGGTCAGCGCCGCCGCCCGGTCCTGCAGGAAGTCGTTCTTGAACTCGCTCAGGGTCCGGCGGACCGCGGCCCGCCACGACCCGCGGCCCATATCGGCCGGTTTGCCCGGCAAGCCTGCCTCGTCCGGAAGGTTCGCATGATCCGCGCCGTCGGACGCGGGCGCGGTCGGCTCGGCCACGTTGCGCACGGTCGGTGGTTCGGCCACGGTCAGGCCTTCTTTCCTTTTTCGTCGCTGTCCTCGCCGCTGTCCTCTCCGGGCCAGGTCCCGGTCAGTGAGCGGGTACCCGCCGCGGTGAGGCGCTCCACCGATGCCGTGACCACGGCGAAGATCGCGCCCTGGAGCGCGGCGGCGGCCAGGACCTCCGGCCAGCCCTTGCGCGGCGTCGGTCGCTTTGGGTGCCTCGTCCTCGTCAGCGGCGAGTTTCCAGATCTTCCTGAAGATCGCGCTAGCCAGAATGCCGCCTCCCATGCTGACCAGCATGCTCAGCAGCCGGTACGCCAGCTTGGCCATCCCTTCGCCCCCTTGCCTATGACGGCGCGGTGCCGGTTGCCGCCGCTGCCTTCCATTTCCGCTGCGCCTACCCGGATTACCCGGCTGCTAACGCGGTGCAGGACCAGGTGCCGCCCTGGCACCGGGGCTGATCTGTTCGAGGGAACAAGCTAGGCCTCCCGCGGCCATCCCGCTCCGGGTAGATTGTTACTGGTTGATAGGCCAGCCGCGGGGGTTCCGATGGCTGGCTTCCTTTGTCACGGGCCGTCCGGGGTTCACCTCGTACGGCTCCCTCAGGTGGTGGCGTTGACGTGGCTGGCTCTGGCGGCGAGGTCGATGCGGAGGCAAGACTTCGCGACCTCCAGGCGATCACCGATGCCGCGCTGTCCCGACTTGACGATCATGATTTCCTGTCGGCGCTGCTCGATCGTGCAAAGGCCATCCTGGACGCCGATACGGCTGCGGTTCTGTTGCTGGACTCGCCATCGGGGCAATTGGTGGCGGCCGCGGCGGTGGGGCTGGAGGAAGAGGTGCGCCAGGGAGTGCGGCTCCCGGTAGGCCGCGGTTTCGCGGGCCGCGTCGCCGCCACCGGCAGGCCCGTGATCCTCGACCACGTTGATCACACCACGGTGCTGAACCCGATCCTCATGGAGAAGGGCATCCACTCCATGCTGGGCGTGCCGCTGATCGCCGAGGGAAGTGTGATCGGGGTACTGCACGTCGGGTCGCTGACGCCTCGCAGGTTCACCAGCGACGATGTCAGCCTGCTCCAGCTTGCCGCGGACCGGGCGGCTGTCGCGGTCCGATCGCTGCGGTCGGTCGACGATCGGATCGCGGCGGAGGCGCTGCAACGGAGCCTGCTGCCATCCGCGCTGCCGACGGTGCCCGGGGTGCAGATCGCCGTCCGGTATGTGCCAGGGAGTGGCGTGGTTGGCGGCGACTGGTACGACGTGTTCGTGCTGCCGTCTGGCGAGCTGGGCGTGGTCATCGGCGACGTCGCGGGTTCGGGCCTGCCGGCCGCCATCGTCATGGGGCGGATGCGCAGCGCGCTGCGCGCCTACGCACTGGAAGCCGCGGACCCGGCGGAGGTGCTGGACCGGCTGGATCGGAAGATGCAGCATTTCGAGCCGGGTGCCCTGGCCACCGTGCTGTACGCGGTGCTCGATCCCGCGCTGGACCGGGCGTACGTCTGCTCGGCAGGGCACCTCGCCCCGGTGATGGCCATGCCGGGGGAGGCGGCGGGGGAAATGGTTGACGTCGCGCCGGGCCTCATGATCGGCGTGGACACGCGGGCGCGCCGACGGGTGACCACGGTGAAGATCGCACACGGTGCGGTCCTGTGCCTGTACACCGACGGCCTGGTGGAGCGGCGGGAGTACCCGCTCGACGAGGGCCTGGCCCGGCTGTGCGCCGCGGTGACGGCGCAGGCACCGGAGCAGGTTTGTGCCGCGGTGATGGGTGCCCTGGTCGGCAGCGCGGCCGCCCGCGACGACGTCGCGCTGGTCGCGTTGCGGTGCCTGCAGCCGAACGTTGCGGGCACTGTGACCGCCCGGGCCGGTCAGGTAAGGGCTGCGCTGCACTCGGTGCACGGCGTGCGCGACGCCGCGCAGGGCGGTGCAGCAGCTCCGCTCGGCGGACTCGAAGGACCAGGCATGCGGCCGCGCCGATCAGCCGGCAGGCGCGACGGCATCCCTGAACCGGCGGCACGGCGCTTTCACTTGGCTCGCGCTGCCGCCCGAATCACCGGTGCTGCCGGCACCGCCGGTGCCGCCAGGCACCGCCGGCCGGCCGAGCCGGCTGAGCACCGGGGCGCGGGCCACCAGAACCACGCCGAGAACCAGGGCGGCGAGACCGGCTCCCTGCAGGAGCAGCATTCCCGCCGAGACGTGGACGACGTCGCCGAAGACCACCACGCCGAGCAATATCCCGGCGACCGGCTCGGCGGCCGTGATCGCCGGCAGCGACGCGTGCAGCGGCGCCGCGTTGAACGCGCTTTCCATCAGCCAGAAACCTGCCAGGCTCGCCGCCACAAGGCAGTAGGCAGGCCAGCCAGCCAGCAGGGTGAGCAGGGACTGGTGGTCCATGATCTCCACAACCCGCCTGGTCAGCGCATCGGAGATGCCGAATATCAGGCCCGCGGCGGCACCGGTCATGAGGGCTCGCTGCGGCCCGCTGCGGCGCAGCCCCGCCACGAGGAACCCGGCGGCGACCGCCGCGATCCCCACGGCGGCGGGCCAGGCGGCGAAGGAGCCGAACGTCTCCGTGGGCGGGCCGGCCGAGCGGGCCACGGACAGTGCTGCCACGCCGGCGCTCAACAGCACCGCGCCGAGTACCTCGGCCGTCCGCAGCCGCTGGCCGGACAGCGGGACTGCCAGCGCGAGCGCGAAGATCAGGCTGCTGGTCAGCAGCGGCTCGGCGAGGGAGAGCGCGACATGGCCGATGGCCCAGGCCGAGAGCAGCTGGCTCGCCGCCATCACGGCGACGCCCGCGAGCCACCGCGGCCGGTGCAGCAGCGTTGTGATCAGCCGCAGGCGCAGGAAATACGACTGCGGTGCCTGCTCCGCCGCGTGCTGCTGGAGGACGAAGCCGACACCCGCCAGCATCGCCGCGATCAAGGTGATGGCGATGTTCATATGCGTTTTGTTCTCATCGACGCCTCGCCGCCGTCTGCGATACACGGCCCTGGGCCCCGCCCCGGAGTGGCGGAACTCGTGCCCGCCGCACAAGATCAGTTACTTGCTACCCAGCGTGATCCATTATCTGCTACCCGGCAGACGCCGAATATGCGCCCGGCGCTGAGGATTGAACCGCTTTCGGCGGGCAAGAGTGATACGCACGGTTGCCGAGCCAGCCGCGTCGTTTGCGCGATGGCTTTGCACGCCGCTGACGCCGGCTCGCGAATCGCGGCGCGCAGGCGCAGAGGGGAACGGTTCATGAGTGCTTCACAGCCCCGCAACGGCAAGCGCGGGTCGCCGGTGGCCGGGCTGCCAGATGGTGGCACCGACGAGGTCCTGATAGGCCTTGTGCAGTCGCTGCCGTACGCCTCCCCCCGGCGAGCGGCGGCGTACGAGGAACTGATTCGCCGGTATGACTTCGTGGTGAAGGCGTGCGTGCGCCGCTACCGCGACAGTCCCGAGTCCCTGGAAGACCTGATGCAGGTGGGATACCTGGGCTTGCTAAAGGCGATCAATAACTTCAACCCCGAGCTCGGGCCGAACCTGGCCGCCTACGCCCAGCCGTGCATCAGTGGGGAACTCAAGCGCCACTTCCGGGACAAGCGGTGGCACGTCAGGGTCCATCGCACCAGCCAGGAGAACATGCTCGCGGTGCGCGACGTCCGGGTCGCGCTGACCCAGCAACTGGGCCGGTCACCCAGCCACCAGGAACTCGCCGAAGCGGCCGGCCTCACCATCGAGGAACTGCGGGAAGCCGAGCATGCCGAAATGGCGTTCCGCCCGTACTACCTGGACGCCCCGGTGTCTTCCGACGAGGAGGCGGCGACGTTCGGCGAACTGCTCGGGGCCGACGACCCGGGCATCGATCTCGCGGTCGACAGCGACGCCCTGTGGGCACACTGGACCACGCTGCCGCACCGGCAGCAGCGCATTCTGGCCATGCGCTTCTACGGCAACATGACCCAAGCCGAGATAGGCAGTCGGCTCGGCATCTCCCAGATGCACGTCTCCCGGCTGCTCGATGCCGCGCTCACCCAGTTGCGTGACCACCTCACCGCTGGCGCCGTCCCGCCCCGCAAGGCGCGCCCGCGCCGCCGTGACGCCCACGAGGCCCCGCTGATGGAACCCACCACGGGCCCGTCCGCTGACGCGAGCTAGCCAGGAGTCCGGGATCGCGCAGTGGCGCCGGATTGGACGGAGGTCTCCCGGGTAGTGGCCCGGTCCACAGGAGCCGCCTGAGCGCGGCCCGGCAGCCGGGAGGTGGTCTCATGCCACGGGGTTCGAGTCCCAAGCGCGAGCGGCAGTACGAGCACATCAGGCAAAGCGCCAAGGAGCGGGGGGAAAGCCCCAAACGGGCCAAGGAGATCGCTGCCCGCACGGTTAACAAGGAACGGGCCCGTTCCGGGGAGTCCAAGACCGCCAGCAAGTCATCCACCCAGGACATCTCGTCCGGCGCGACGCGGCGGCCAGCGCTCCCATCGTGGCGCCGGCGGCCCGACCAAGGCCCAGCTCTACGCGGAAGCGCGCCGTCGCGGCGTCAAGGGCCGCTCATCGATGAACAAGGCGCAGTTGGCCCGCGCGGTCAGCCGCTGACGCAGCCGGCCCTCGGCCAGCATCTGGGCGACCGGACCATGGCCAGACCGGAAGGAAACAGCGGATGATCGCAAGAATCTGGCGCGGCGCGGTTCGCGCGGACGATGCCGCCGCTTATGGCCGCTACATCCAGGAGACAGGCATCGAGGGCTATAAGCAGACGCCGGGCAACCGTGGCGCCTGGGCACTGTGCAGGGCAGAAGGCGACCACGTCGAATTCGTCACCGTTAGTTTCTGGGACTCCCGGGAATCGATCGAGGCCTTTGCCGGCCGCGACATCGATAAGGCTGTCTTCTATCCCGAAGATGAGCGGTTCCTGGTCGAACGCGACCTGACAGTACGTCACTACGAGATCGTGGGCACCCAATAAACCGGCCAGGCCCGCACATGGCAACGGGCTGCCAGCGCGGCGATTCGCACTGGCAACCCGTCTAGCTATCGGTAAGCCGCTACCACCGGTACCAGCGGCGTCGTCGCCCGGTCCCCTCGGCCGCCCGGAACAGGAAGCCGAGCAGCCACAGGGCAAGCACGATGAGCGCGATCCACCACAGGACGTGGACCGCGAACCCGACACCGAACAGGATCAGGGCGAGCAGCAGGACCGCGATGATGAGCAGCACGGCAAGCTCCTTTCGATTGACGCGTTTCTTCTGCCCCTCCTGCGGAAAACAAACGCTGTCCGGCGGCAAACAGGGTGAAGAGAGCGAGGTTCCCGGATGAAGGCGGCGCGGCGTGGGTTCCGCTGACCCGGCGATGCGGCTGCGGCGCAGCAACCCGGCCGGGCCGGGCATCCGGCGCCGGCGCTGCGGGCGCGGGTTCCGCTATCTCGGGCGCCGGCGATCAGCCGATCCGCGACCCGGAGACGCTGGCCCGCATCAAGGCCCTGGTGATCCCGCCTGCCTGGGAGGACGTCTGGATCTGCGCCGAGCCGGGGGGCCACATCCAGGCGATGGGCACCGACGCCGCGGGACGGCGCCAGTACCGGTACCACGACCTGTGGCGGGAGCGGCGGGACCGGGACAAGCACGACCGGGTGCTGGAGTTCGGCCGTGTCCTGCCGCGCCTGCGAGAAACGATCAGCGAGCACCTGGCCGGCCGTGGCTTGCGGCGGGAGCGGGTCCTGGCCGCGGCGGTCCGCCTCGTCGACCTCGGCTTCTTCCGGCCCGGTGGCGAGGAGTACGCGGCGGAGAACGGCACCTTCGGTATCGCCACAATCCGGCGCGAGCACGTGACCTGCCGCCGTGGCGAACTGGTCTTCGACTACCTGGCCAAGGGTGCCAAGCAGCGGGAGCAGGCCGTGGTGGACGCCGACATCCAGGCGGTCGTGGTGAGCCTGCGCCGGCGCAAGGCGGGCGGGGACGGCCTGTTCGCCTACCGGTCCGGCCGGGTCTGGCACGACGTGACCGCCGCCGACATCAACGCCTACCTGGGGGAGATCTCCGGGGACGAGTTCACCGCCAAGGACTTCCGCACCTGGCACGCCACGGTCCTGGCGGCCGTGGGCCTGGCCGTGTCCGAGCACGCCGCGGGCACCGCGGCGGCGCGCAAGCGGGCCATCGCCCGCGCGGTTGCCGAGGTCGCGGGCTACCTGGGCAACACGCCGGCGGTGGCGCGCGCATCCTACATCGACCCGCGCGTGATCGAACTCTATGAGTCAGGCACTACGATCGCCCCCGCACTACGCGATCTCGGCCGGAACTCGGAGTTCGGGGACCTCGCCACCCGGGGCGCGGCGGAGCGTGCCGTCGTGCGCATGCTCACCCGTCACGGCTGACCTGGCTGGCGGCATATCGCCGATCGAGGTTTATCTCCCTCGGCATGGGAAGCCGCAGGAGGAACAACCAACCGCTAACACACGGGGAGAAAGCACATGCCAAGCGCATTCGACGTGCTAGCCAGCGATCACGAGCAGGTCAAGCGGCTGCTCGCCCAATTCGAGGCGGCGCCCGCGGCGTCGGGCGTCAACGACAGCCTGCTCGCGGCACGCAAGGAGATGGCCGAGACACTCGTCATCGAAGAGTCCAAGCATGAAGCGGTCGAGGAGATGTACTTCTGGCCGGCCGTCCGCAAGCTGCTCCCGGACGGCGACAAGCTCGCCGACCAGGCCATCAGCCAGGAGCAGGAAGGCAAGCGGATTCTTGCCGAACTGGACAAGCTCGAGGCGGACAGCCCGGAGTTCGACATGCTGGTCGGCGAGTTCATCAAGGCGGCCCGGGATCACATCGCGTTCGAGGAAACGCAGGTCTGGCCGGCCCTGCGGGCCGTTATGACCGAGACCGAAGCCTTCGACCTCGGGGAGAGCCTGGAGCAGGGCAAGAAGACCGCACCGACTCGGCCGCACCCGCACACCCCGTCCTCGCCGGGCGTGCAGAAGGCGGCAGGTCCTGCCGTCGCGGCGGCCGATCGGGCCAGGGACGCCGCGACCGGCCGTGGCCGCGCCTGACACTGGCTGGCTGACGTCCTAAGGATCGCGCCGGTCGGGCCAGCACTCACCCGGTCGGCGCGGCTGACGCGGGGCTCGTGATCCCTAGATGACCCCCAGGGATTGCGGGCCCCGTTGGCGCCCTGGTACACGGAGCCCTGGCATCAAACTGCCCGGAAATGTGAGTGCGGCGCAGCCGGGGGTAGTGCTAACGGGCATTTGCCAGCGATCCGCGGGCGGCGCGTCGTGGGGGCTTGCCGCCAGCGTAGTGAAAGGGTGTCAGCAGATGAACCGGACGCACGGACGGGACGACGGCCAGCGTCGCGGCACGGGGCGGGATGACCGGGGCAGGCGGGACGAGCGCCTGGACGCGGCCGAACGCCAGGCGCGGGACCACGCCGACCAGACGGGGTACCGGCCGAGCGTCAACCAGCGCCGGCACGAGCCGATGCCAGCCAGCCGCCATGACGACCTCCGCCAGGAGGCGGTCATCCGCAACGAGAAGCACGCGCGCGGCGGCGAGCAGGCCCAGCCATCACCGCGGGCACCGTCCCGGCGCGCGGGCCGACGTGACCGCGGCTAGGCCGGGCAGGTGAGCGAGACAGCACGCGACACCGGCCAGCGCGGGGCCGGTAGTTCGGCGTCGGTAACTGAGGCACCGGGGGAGAATGAGGTGGTTAGCGAACTGCTGGAAGCCGCGGGGGAAGGCGGTGAGGGCGAGCCCGAGCCGGGCATGCAGCGGATGCGCGAGGCGGCCCGGGGGGCCGCCATCCAGGCCGAGGAAACCGGCGGCCTGGGACGGCTGGGGCGACCGATGGATCGGCGCTCGCCGTTCTTCATCGGGATGACCGGCGCAGCCGGGGTGGTGGTGACGATCGCCCTGGTGGAACTGGTCATCAGGGCACGCACCGTGCTGGTGCTCATCGGGCTTGCCCTGTTCATCGCGGCCGGCCTGGACCCGGTGGTGAACTGGCTGACCAGGCACCGGATGCCTCGATGGGCTGCGGTCATCACCGTACTGCTTGGCGTGCTCGCGGTGATCGGCGGATTCCTTGCGGCAGCGATCCCGCCGCTCGCCGCGCAGACCTCCAACCTGATCGCCGAGCTGCCGCACTACGCGCACACGCTGCAGGATCACAACTCGCAGTTCGGCCGGCTCAACATGAAGTACCACATCGAGCAGCGGCTGTCCCACCTGCTCGCTACCCGGGGCAGTTCGCTGGTTGGGGGAGTGCTGGGCGCGGGGGCGCTGGTGCTGGGCGCAGTCGCCTCGACACTTGCGGTGATCGTCCTGGTCATCTACTTCCTGGCCGGGATGCCGCGGATCAAGCTTTTCGCCTACCGGCTGGCACCGCACTCGCGCCGGGCCCGGGTGATCCTGATCGGCGACGAGATCTTCACCAAGGTCGGGGGGTTCGTGCTGGGCAACATGGTCACGTCGGTGATCGCCGGGCTGGGCACCTACCTGTGGATGCTCGCGTTCGGCATCCCCTACCCGATCCTGCTGGGCATGTTCGTGGCCATCATGGACCTGATTCCGGTGATCGGCTCCACGATCGGCGGTGCCGTGGTGACCCTGGTCGCGCTGACCGTATCCTTGCCCGTCGCCGTCGCCACGCTCGCCTTCTACATCGCTTACCGGCTTGCCGAGGACTACCTGCTCGTACCGCGGATCATGGGCAGCACGGTCAAGGTGCCCGCGGTGGTGTCGCTGGTTGCCGTGCTGGTCGGAGGCACGCTCCTTGGCATCGTCGGCGCGCTGGTGGCGATCCCCGCGGCGGCGGCCCTGCGGCTCCTGCTGCACGAGGTGACGTTCCGGCGGCTGGACCGGAGTTGATTGCTCGCACGTCGCCGGCCGTAGCGCAAGCCGCTGCGCTACGCCTGCCGGGGCCGGCCGCCTGCTCGGTGCCCCGCCGATGGGGCCCGGGTAATGCGCGGCCGCCGGGGTTGGCGGTATACGCCGGCGGCCGCGCGCTCAGCGGTGTGGCCCCGCGGCCGCGGCCATAACCGCGCCGGTGGCGGCGAAGGCCAGCTCGGTCACGGCATCGGTGAGCCCGGCCCGGCGTGTATCGGGGCTGGCCGCGGCGAGCGCGAGCATCGAGGCGGCGTGGCAGCCGTCGATTCCCGCTCCGGCGGCCAGCACCGCCGGGCGCGGCCGCCAGAGCGTCAGCGCGGCTTGGACCAGGTGACGCGCGCCGAGAATCCGGGTCACCACGCGGGCCCGCTGGCCGGAGGCCTCGCTGGTGCATATGCCAAGCGCCAGGCCGGGCGCGCACAGCAGCAACGCCCCGTAGCAGGCCCGGGCCGCCGGGAACAGCAGCCGGGACACCAGGGCCGGGCTCAGCAGCGGCGCGGGAACCGCTTCGGGCACCGGCGTGGTCGGCGGCAGGCCAGTGGTCGTCACCGCCGCTGCCCAAGCTTTCCGGCGAGGAACCCGCCGAGCACCACCGCACCGCCGGCGAACGCCGACGCCAGGCCCGCGTGCCGGGACAGCCACGCCTGCGAACTGTGATCATGGGAGCGGTCGCCGAACTCGCCGTGCGGGCCGAAATCGTGGCCGCCGACCCCGTCGACCGGCTGCAGCAGGTTGTCCGGCCGGTCCGGGTCGGCGGGCTCCGCGGTCTGCTGGGAGTCGTAGCCGGTCCGGGCCAGGTACCGGTCCAGCAGGGCCGGGACCACCCGGTTGGCCAGGATGGTGGCCGCCGTGCTCGCCCCCACCCAGTACTGCCTGCGCCGGGGGTGGTCGGCGGCGTAGACGACGCCGCGCGCGGCCACCTCGGGCTGGTAGATCGGCGGAACCGGCTGCGGGTGATTCGGCAGCCGGGACCGTACCCAGGAGAACTGGGGGGTGTTGACGGCCGGCATCTGCACCACGGTCACGCGCACGCCGGAGTGCTCGTGCAGCAACTCGCAGCGCAACGACGAAGTGAAGCCGTTGATCGCGTGCTTGGCCCCGCAGTAGGCCGACTGCAGCGGGATGCTGCGATCCCCGAGCGCGGAG
The DNA here is from genome assembly GCA_963706115.1 of uncultured Actinomycetes bacterium. Lineage (GTDB taxonomy): Bacteria > Actinomycetota > Actinomycetes > Streptosporangiales > Streptosporangiaceae > DASXKD01. The sequence goes on from CAVPMG010000021.1 coordinate 125,658, forward strand.
CCGACCTGCACGATCGTGCCCCGGTTCCGGGGCCGCATCCGGCTCAGTGCCACCATCGTCCCGTACACGAAGCCCAGGTAGCTGACCTCGGTCACCCGGCGGAACTCGTCGGCGGTGATCTCGGTGAACGGGGAGAAGACCGAGGTGAAGGCGACATTGATCCACACGTCGATCGGACCGAGACGCTCCTCGATCAGCCGGGCTGCGTCGGATACCTGCTCGTAGTCGGCGACATCGGCGCTGACGGCCAGCGCCGTGCCGCCCGCCTGCTCGACCTCCTTGGCCGCCCCGTCCAGGCCGGCCTGGCCGCGGGCGATCAGGCCGACGCGGTCTCCGCGTTCGCCGAACAGCCGGGCCGTGGCCCGGCCGATTCCCGCGCTCGCCCCGGTGACCACCACTGTCTGGGTTTCCATGAATGTCCGCCTCCGCTGCTCACAGGTCGGTCTTGTCGCTACCCCCGTCCCAGGTGGCAAACCTTGCCGTCCTGGGGGCGGCGGCCCTCCGGGGCCCCGATGACCAACGCCGCGCTGTTTAGGGCAATCCGGCGCGGGCAGTTGGGGGTGGTCTTCAAGGAGGCGACAGTGGTTACACCGACTGCACGGCGCCGTACCCGGGACGCCAAATATGCGGCCCGCAGGGCCGGCAATAGCAAGTATGTGGACTGGCTGGCGCGAGCCGGGTTCATCGCCCGGGGCGTCATGTACGTGATCATCGGCATCCTGGCCATCGAGATCGCCTTTGGCAGCGGCGGTCACAAGGCCGATCAGAGCGGCGCCACCCGGCTGGTGGGAAGTACGCCGTTCGGTGCCTTCTTGCTGTGGCTGCTTGTTATCGGCTTCGCCGGGATGATGCTGTGGCGGCTGTCCGAGGCCATCTACGGCGGGCCCGGCGCGGACGGCCGGAAAGCCAGTAATCGGCTGATCGCCCTGTTCAAGGCGCTGCTATACGGCTTCATTGCCTACGGCATCACCAAGTACGCGCTCGGCCTGGGCGCGCCCAAGTCGTCCAACTCGCAGTCGGTCGACCTCACCGCCACCGCGATGCGCCATCCAGGCGGCAGGATCCTGGTCGGGATCGTCGGCCTGGTGCTCATCGGGGTCGGCGCGTGGCTGGCCTGGCGGGCGTTCCAGCGCAAGTTCCTCGAAGATCTCAGGACCGGCGAGATGAGCCCGCAGACGCGCAAGGTGGTCACGTTCCTCGGCCGGTTCGGCGGTATCGCGCGAGGTATCGTGTTCGGCGCCGCCGGGATATTCCTGCTGATCGCCGCGGTCACCGCCAACGCCAACAAGGCCAAGGGCATCGACGCGACGTTGCGGGCGTTCACCAAGACCCCGGCCGGTCCCTGGCTGCTCGTCCTGGTAGCCATCGGCCTGGTTTTGTTCGGCTGCTACTCGTGGGCCGAATCCCGCTGGCGCAAGGTATAAGACCCGTTGTGCCCCGGCCGGGTACGGCCGGGGCACAACGGAGATCTATGGGCGCGGCCTACGGGCCGTGCCCATAGCCTTTGGCCTCCGGCGTCGCTGGGCAGTTCCGCACGTGGCTCGCACCGATCAGCGGGCCGCGGAGCATGATCGGCGTGTTGCAGCCGCCCCGTGACTGGCTCATGCCGACGAAGACCGCCGACACCACCAGGCCTGCGGCCAGTGTGAGCAGCACGACCGCGCGAATCCTCGCCGAGGGGTGGTAGCGCTTCAAAGACCACCACGGCATTGGTTTCAGCGCCTCCACCCACGGTAGTCGCTCGTGGATGTTCAGCCGGTTGAAGATCGCGAACATCGACGCCAGCCGCGGCTCACGTCTCTTCAGCGCCTCCTCGATCCGATCGAGAACACGCTGCTGGCTGGCGGGCAGGCTCATGGCATTTCCTCACTTACCGCGACTTGGGCCTGTCGTCGGGGTCCATCACCTCGGCCGGGGCGTCGCGGCGCGGCATCTGCTGGCGCGGGTCGCCGCGAAAAATCCCACCGGTGATCTTGCGGCGGGGGGCGCCGCCGCGTCCGGTCTCCGGATGCCTTTCGGCGCGGAACACGGCGGTGATCCACACGACCAGGCCTGCCGCGACCACGATCACGATTATCACGATGCCCAGGGCGGACGTGGTCATCGACATCACCTCCGCCCATCCGACTACCCGGTGAGCAAAGGGTATGCGTCCGATCGAGGTGCGACCGCGAGGGGTTTGGCCCGGGGCGGCTTGGGCGGCCGCGACCAGACCTAAGCGAAGGGACGCACGATGAAGATCGTCCGCCTGCTCGTCCGCCTGGTCCTTCGCTCAGACTTCGATGACGGCGAAGGTGGCGGGGGGCATGGCCACGGCGTCGCCGTCCAGCTTGACATCGGGGGAGGAGGCGGCGAGTACCCCGGTGCCAGGTGCGCCCAGAGGGAGGCGCTGCGGGGACGGGCTCAGGTTGGCGGTGATGCGCAGGCGGCCGCGGTGCACCACCAGCCAGCGGTCCTGGTCGTCGTAGTCGGCGCGGACCCGGTCCAGCCGGGGGTCGGTCAGCTCCGGCCGCGCCCGGCGCAGCGCGATCAGCTCGCGATACCAGGCCAGGATGTCGCGGTTGGGCTCCCGGCCGGGCTGGGACCAGTCCAGCTTGGAGCGGGTGAACGTCGCGGGGTCCTGCGGGTCGGGCACGTCCGTCGCGGCCCAGCCGTGCCGGGCGAACTCCTCCCTGCGCCCCCGCGCCACCGTGTCGGCCAGCCACGGATCCACGTGGTCGGTGAAGTACTGCCAGGGCGTGTCCGCGCCCCACTCCTCGCCCATGAACAGCATCGGCGTGTACGGCGCGGTGAGCACCAGGCCCGCGCCCACCCTGAGCAGATCCGGGTGCACGGCCGCGACGATCCTGTCCCCGGTGGCCCGGTTGCCGATCTGGTCGTGGTTCTGCAGGTAACACAGGAACCGGTGGGCGGGCACCCGGAAGATGTCCACCTGCCGCCCGTGGGTCCGGCCGCGGAACGCCGACCAGCGCCCGTCGTGGAAGAACACCCGGGTCATCGTCTGCGCCAGCACGCCCATCGAGCCGAAGTCACCGTAGTACCCCTGCCGCTCCCCGGTGATCGCCGCGTGCACCGCGTGGTGGAAGTCGTCGCTCCACTGCGCGGTCAGCCCGTACCCGCCCGCCTCCCGCGAGGTGACCAGCCGCGGATCGTTGAGGTCGGACTCGGCGATCAGCACCAGGTCCCGGTTCAGCCGCGCGGCCAGCGCCTGCACCTCGGAGGCGAGCTGTTCGAGGAAGTGCAGCGCGCGGCGGTCCTCGAGCGCGTGCACCGCGTCCAGGCGCAGCCCGTCGAGGTGGTAGTCACGCAGCCACATCAGCGCGTTCTCGATGAGGAACGCGCGCACCTCGTCCGAGCCCGGCTGGTCCAGGTTCACCGCCGGGCCCCACGGCGTCACGTGCGCCTCGGTGAAGTAGGGCCCGAACTCGCCGAGCCGGTTGCCGATGCCCACGTGGTTGTACACCACGTCGAGCAGCACGGCCAGCCGCCGGGCATGGCAGGCGTCCACGAACCGCTTCAGCGCGTCCGGCCCACCGTAGGGCTCGTGCACGGCCCACAGGTGAATCCCGTCGTAACCCCACCCGTGCTCGCCGGGGAACGCGGCGACCGGCATCAGCTCCACGGTGTCCACGCCGAGGTCGGCCAGGTGCCCGAGCCGGCCGATCGCGGCGTCCAGCGTGCCCTCGTGGGTGAACGTGCCGACGTGCATCTCATAGATCACCGAGCCGTGCAGCGGCCCGCCACGCCAGCCCCAGTCGGTCCAGTTGAACGCGGAATGGTCGTACGTCCGGCTCACGCCATTGATGCCATACGGCTGCCGCGGCGACCGTGGATCCGGCAGCGGCTCTCCGCCATCCAGCCGGAACGCATAGTCGGTGCCCTCACCGGCGGCCGCCACGTCGGCGCGCCACCAGCCGGGGACGGCGTCCGCCGTCATCGGGTGCCGATGGCCGCGGGCCTCGACTTCCGCATGCGCGGTTTCTGGGGCCCAGACCCGGAACACCGTCACCGGGCAACCCTATGCATCGGCCGGGATCAGGATTGCCACGGGGAGGCGTAGCGCAGTGTTAGCCCCTACCCCGCCGCCCCGCCCAAAGCTAGCCCTACCCCCGCCGCCCCGCCCAAGAATGCCGGACAGCAGCGGGCGCGGACCGTCATGCTCCGCGCCGGTCAGCACATCCTGCCAGCGCCCCGGCGGGACCGGCAGCACCGTGCCCGCCCAGCCGCCGCGCCCGGCCAGGCCGGCCGGCAGCCGGGTGGCCACGATGATCGCATGGCCGCGGCGGAACGCGACCACATGCCCGGCCGCCGGGCCGTCGGCGGACACGGGGGCGTACCCGCTGGCGAACCAGTCCGGGTGGTCGCGCCGCAGCCGCAGCGCCCGCGACGTCACCACCAGCTTCTCGGTGTCCAGGCCGGTGGCCGCCGTGCCCGCGTCCTGCGCGGCCAGCAGGGCGCGCCGCCGCTCGTAGTCGACCGGCCGCCGGTTGTCCGGGTCCACCAGGGCGAACGCGGCCAGTTCGCAGCCCTGGTACACATCCGCCGCCCCCGGCATGGTGAGCTGCACCAGCTTGGCGCCCAGCGAGTTCACCCTGGCCGCCGCGGCGATGCGCTCGGTGAAGGCCGCGATCTGGCCGGTGAGCACGGGGTCGGCCAGCGCGGCGGCGGCGAACGCGAGCACGCCGGCCTCGTACTCGGCGTTCGGCTGCCGCCACGACGTCGCCATCTTCGCCTCGCGCATCGCCTTGGTCAGGTAGGCGGCGGCGCGCTCGTAGCCGATCGGCCAGGCGCCCGCCAGGGTCTGCCACAGCAGGTATTCGGTGCCGGGCTCGGGCGCTGCGCCGCTGGCCAGTGCGATCGCCCGGCCGTGCCAGCGGGTGACCTCCTCGGCCCATTCGGCCGGGATCTCGGCGAGCACGGCCAGCCGGGCCCGGACGTCCTCCTGGCGCTTGGTGTCGTGGGTGGACAGGGTGGTCATGGTGGCCGGCCAGTCCCGGGCGAGCCTGGCCGCGAACGCGTGGAACTCCCCGGGCTCGATGCCGAACCGGTCCGGCTCGCCGCCGACCTCGTTCAGCGCGGCCAGCCGCGGCCACCGGTAGAACGCGGTGTCCTCCACGCCCTTGGCCATCACCGGGCCGCAGGTCTGCTGGAACCTGATCATGAACTCGTCCCGTGCTGCCAGCCCTGGGGGGCACTCCGTTTCCCCGGGGGCAAGCCCCCGGACCCCGTGGCCTGGAACCCCCGCTGGCCTACGGCCCGGTTCCTCCGTCACCGGGCCGTGGCCGCTGCTGGCGGGCGCTTCGCCCAGCGCGAGCGCGGCCACGGCGGCGAGGGCCAGGTGCAGCCGCGCGGGCAGCCGGTCCGCCGCTGCGGCGGCTGCGTCCGCCACGATCCCGGCGGACCATGGCCGACGGGGGCTCGCCGGGCACCACGTACGCCCGGTACACGCGGAAAGGCGATCAGCAGTTCGGTCAGCACCGTGACCAGATCGCTGGTCTCGAGCCCGGCCAGCGCGGGGTCGTCCGTGCGGGCGAGCACCCGGGCCAGCCGGCGTACCTCGGCGGTGAGGCTGCCCGTGGCCGCCTCCCGCTTGGCAGCCTCCGCGACCTCGGCGAAGCCCTTCGTGTCCCCGGTGAACGCCGCACAGACGGCCGTCAGCGGGGCCGCCCCGGCCGGGTCCACGAACAGACCGCCGGCCATGCCGAGGGCGTCGTAGCCCGTGGTGCCCGCGCACCTCCAGTCCGGCGGCAGTTCCTCGGGCCCGGTGAGGATCTTCTCGGTGACCACCCAGGCGTCCCCGGTGGCCTTGGCCAGCCGGTCCAGGTAGCCGCGCGGATCGGCGAGCCCGTCGGGGTGGTCCACCCGCAGGCCGTCGATGAGCCCCTCGGCCACCAGGCGCAGCAGCAGGCCGTGGGTCGCGGTGAACACGTCCTCGTCCTCCACCCGGACCGCGATGAGCGAGGTGATGTCGAAGAACCGCCGCCAGTTCAGTTCGGTCGCGGCAGCGTGCCAGTCCGCGAGCCGGTAGTGCTGGGCCCCGGCCAGGCCGGGCAGTGGCAGGTCCTCAGTGCCCGGGCACACCGGCAGCACGTGCTCGTGGTAGCGCAGCACCGGGCCGTCCGGGCCGCTGGCGTCGAGCGTGAGGTCGCCGAGGCAGTCGGCGAGCGGCCCGGCAAGGATCGGCAGCAGCAGCCGTCCGCCGCCGGCCTGCCAGTCGATGTCGAACCAGTGCGCGAACGCCGACCCGGCCCCGTCCCGCAGCACCGACCAGAACTGGCGGTTCAGCGACTCCGGGGCACTGATAGCCATGTGGTTGGGGACGATGTCGGCGATCACGCCGAGCCCGTGGCGCCGGAACCGCGCCACCATGTCACGGAACGCGCCCTCGCCGCCGAGGTCGGCGGACACCCGCGAATGGTCCACCACGTCGTAGCCGTGCACGGATCCGGGCGCGGCCTGCAGGATCGGCGAGAGGTAGGCGTGCGTGACGCCGAGGCCGGCCAGGTATCCGGCGATCCCGGCGGCGTCGGCGAACCCGAAACCGGGCTGAAGCTGGAGCCGGTAGCTGGACTGCGGAGCGGGCGCGGCGGGCACGGCTGAGGGCTGCCCCCGGCGAGCCGCCAGCAAACGCGGGGGTCACGTTTATACCGGTGAGCGCGGGCAAGAGGTGGTCCGTGGCAGGCCAGGGGCAGCATGGGGACGGCCCGGTCCGCCGGGACCGGGCCACCGTGGGCTGGCTCTGGCGCGCGCTGGCCGCGGTCATCGTCGCCGCCCGGTACCTGATTCTGCTGGGCTGGATCGCCGCCGCGGTCGCCGTCACCCTCTACCTGCCGCCGCTGACCGCCTCCGACGCGGCGGTGTCCGATCTCACCCGGGTCGCCGTGGTCATCGCGCTGGTGGTTCTGGTCCTGCTGGCCCTGCTGCTGCGTGCCGTGGTGGCGCCGTTCTACCTGCTCGCGGCCAGCGTGCTCGCCCTGCTCGCGTCCTTGGGCCTGACCGTGTGGATCTTCCAGGGGATACTCGGCGCGGGCAGCCTGGTCTACTACGTACCGTTCGTCGTCGCCGTCCTGCTGATCTCCCTCGGCTCGGACTACAACGTGTTCGTGGTCGGCCGGATTTGGGAGGAGGCGCGCCGTCGCCCGCTCCGTGAGGCGGTGGCCGTCGCCGCGCCCCGGGCGTCGCGCGCGATTACCACGGCGGGCCTGGCGCTGGCGGCGGGCTTCGGCCTGCTGGCGCTTGTGCCGCTGGCCCAGTTCCGGGAGATCGCGGTCGCCATGGCCCTGGGCATACTGCTGGACACGTTTGTGGTCCGCTCGCTCCTGGTGCCCGCCCTCGTAGTGCTTTTCGGCCGGGTGGGCAGCTGGCCCGGACGGACCGTGCCGCCGGTGCGCCGGCTGGCCGCTTCACCGGCGGCGGAGGACCTGCACGGAACGGTCGCGCATCGGGACTAGGGCGCCCGCCTTGATCGCGGCGGCGTCGTCAAACGGCTCCGCCGGCTGAGCCGTGTCGAGCACCGTCTCCCACACGTCGCCGTACCTGGCCGGGGGCAGGGCGAACTCCAGGTCATGCGGGCTGGCGTTGAACAACAGCAGGAAGCTGTCGTCGCGGATGGGCTGCCCGCGCCGGTCCGTCTCGGTGATCGCGCCGCCGTTCAGGAAGACCGTCAGCGACTGGGCGGATCCCGCGTCCCAGTCCTGCCCGGTCATCTCCCCCCCGCCCGGGGTGAACCACGCGACGTCGCCGAGCTGGTCGTCCGCCCCGCTTACCGGGCCGCCTTGCAGGTAGAGACGGCGCCGGAGGACCGGATGGTCACGGCGCAGCTGGGTTAGCCGCTGGGTGAAGCCGAGCAGCACTTCGGCGGCGCCGGCCGCAAGCACGCCCTGGGCTCCCTCGCCTGGCGTGCTCTCCCCACCCGGTGCGCTGCCCCCATGCCGCGCGCTGCCGTTCCCCGTGGCGTTCGGCCCGAGCGCGGCGGGTGGCCAGTGCATCCAGGAGATCTCGTTGTCCTGGCAGTAGGCGTTGTTGTTGCCCCGCTGGCTGCGTCCCATCTCGTCGCCTGCGGTAAGCATTGGCACGCCCTGGGACAGCAGCAGCGTGGCCAGGAAGTTGCAGGCCTGCCGCTGGCGCAGGGCGAGGACCGCGGGGTCGTCCGCCGGGCCCTCGGCGCCGCAGTTCCACGACCGGTTGTCGTCCGTGCCGTCCCGGCCGCCCTCGCCGTTGGCCTCGTTGTGCTTGGCGTCGTAGGACACCAGGTCGGCCAGGGTGAAGCCGTCGTGGCAGGTGGCGAAGTTGACCGAGGCCACCGGGTGCCTGCCGTCGCTGGCATACAGGTCGCCGGAGCCGGTGAAGCGCGCGGCGAACTCGGGCAGCGTCGCGTGTTCGCCGCGCCAGAAGTCGCGCACGGTGTCGCGGTATTTGCCGTTCCACTCGCTCCACAGCGGCGGGAAATTGCCCACCTGGTAGCCGCCCTCGCCCACGTCCCACGGCTCGGCGATCAGCTTCACCTGGGATACCACCGGATCCTGCTGGACCAGGTCGAAGAACGCCGACAGCCGGTCCACCTCATGGAACTGCCGGGCGAGCGCCGAGGCGAGGTCGAACCGGAACCCGTCCACGTGCATCTCGATCACCCAGTACCGGAGCGAGTCCATGATCAGTTGCAGCACGTGCGGGTGCCGCATCAGCAGGCTGTTGCCGGTCCCCGTGGTGTCGTAGTAGTACCTGGCATCCTCGTCGACGAGCCGGTAGTAGGCGGCGTTGTCGATGCCGCGGAACGACAGCGTCGGTCCCAGGTGGTTGCCCTCGGCGGTGTGGTTGTAGACCACGTCGAGTATCACCTCGATGCCGGCCTGATGCAGGGCCCGGACCATCGACTTGAATTCCTGCACCTGCTCGCCGCGGCCTCTTGCGAAGGCGTAGGCGTTGTGTGGCGCGAAGAACCCGATGGTGTTGTAACCCCAGTAGTTCGCCAGCCCGCGCTCGGCGAGGAAGGCGTCGGTGACGAACTGGTGCGCGGGCATGAGTTCCACCGCCGTGACGCCAAGGCCCTGCAGGTGCTCGATCACCGCGGGATGGGACATGCCCAGGTAGGTCCCTCGCTCGGCTTCTGGCACCGCGGGGTGCAGCCTGGTCAGGCCGCGCACGTGCGCCTCGTAGATGACGCTCTCGCTGTACGGCGTCCCCGGCGAGCGGTCGGACCCCCAGTCGAAGTACGGATTCACAACCACAGAGCGCGGCACGTACGGCGCCGAGTCCTCGTCGTTGCGCTTGTCGTGGTCGGCGAACTGGTAGCTGAATACCGCGGGGTTCCAGTCCACCTGTCCCTCGATCGCCTTGGCGTACGGGTCGAGCAGCAACTTGGCCGGGTTGCAGCGGTGCCCCGCGGCAGGTTCGTAGGGGCCGTGGACCCGGTAGCCATAGCGCTGGCCGGGACCGATGCCGGTCAGGTAGCCGTGCCAGACGAACGCGTCCATCTCCCGCAGCGTGACCCGCTCCTCCGCGCCGCTGGAGTCGAACAGGCACAGGTCCACCCTTTCGGCGGCGCCGGAGAACAACGCGAAGTTCGTCCCGACCCCGTCGTAGGTCGCCCCCAATGGGTACGCAGTGCCCGGCCATGCGGTCAGTTCCGGATCCGCCATGCCCCTCCCGTCCCTCTTGCTTTCCCGTTCCGTCCTAGCCGGGCCGGTCATCCTACTCGGCCCGGTCGTCCTTACCCGGCCCGGTCCGCTCCGCTGCCGCTCCGTGTCGGGGGAGCGGGGTCTGGCGCCCGTGGCGTTGGGGTCTGCGCCTGCGGAACGACCTCTTCGGGCGTCCGTGGCGTCTGGGCCGGGGCAGGCGCGCCCGGTGGACGATCGTGGAAGGTCACCGTCACATCCTGCTCCTCCCGCCGCTGGTTCTGCAGCGCCTGCAGCGCGATCGACGCCCGGTCCGCCTCGGTCAGAGGCGGCTGGACGATGGTGCGCGGCCACAGTCGCCGGGCCAGCACCACGTTCACCTCGGCCGCGTACACAGTGATCTGCACCCCCAGGTAGATCCAGGCGTACAGCACGAGCACGGTGGCGAAGATCCCGTATACCGAGGCGGTGTGCAGGTAATGGTGTACGACCAGTGCCGCGGACGCCTGCAGTGCGGTCCATCCGAGGCCCCCCGCCACCGCGCCCGGTACCAGGCTGCGGAGCGCGACCCCCTTGGGGGTGAGGATCCGGAAGCTCGCCATATACAGGACGACGTTGACGAGCGCGGCGGATACCACGGCGAACACCACGGCGATCACCTTGTTGTGCCCGTAGGTGACCAGGCCGCTGAGGAACGTGCCGCCGACCACGCCGACCCCGAGCACGACGAGGAAGAGCACCGCCCGGCCCAGCCGTGGCACGTACCCTGGCCGAGCGGGCCCCGGGAGGTTCCACACTTGCGCCATGGTGAACAGGCCCGCCTGCGCTAGGCCCGTCGCGCCCCATGTCACCAGGAGCAGGCCGACGACCAGGCTGATCGTGCTGGACCGCCCCAGCTTATGGACGTTGCCGACGAGTGTGTTGCCGACAAGGGGGAACTGCTTCGCGACGGCGTGCAACACCGCGTGCCGCAGGGAAGGGGCGCCGGACGCTACCGCGACCAGCACCGTCACCAGGATCATCAGCAGCGGGAAGACCGTGACGAACGCGGAGTGAGCCAAGTTCGAGGCGAGCGTGCCACCATTGTCGTCGCCGTATTTCTTGATCACGCCGAAGGCGAACGCGGAGACCCGGTGCCGCTGTTGTGCGGTGTCCACCCGGCGGATCACCCGCTCGACCGGGTTCATGCGCTCTCTGCTGCCCAGCAAAGCGGGTTCCAAACAGGCTGGTCCGCTGCTGACCTGCGGCAGCGATCGCCCTTCACAATCGATCGCAATTGGGGTCTGGGCAGCGTGGCCCCGCCGGATTTAACCTGAACGCGAGGGAGACTGGCCGCGACGCAGCCCCGGCGCCGGGGAGAATGGCGGATGCAGTGCCCAAGGGCTACTCCGACTGGGTGCGTCAAGCGCGCGTCTTTCCAGGGCCGCCTGGGTCCAGGCCCGCGCGCTCGCTGGTCTACACCCACAGCGGCGACATCTACAAGGCCACCATCGGCCGGCCGCGCAAGCGGTACGCGGGCTCGCCGCAGCCGGGCTCCGCGGCCACGAAGGCCGGCCGCGCCGTGGGCGAGGAGAGCGGCAGCGCGGTCATCGCGATCGTGGTCACCGACCGGCTGGTCGAGATCTGGTCGCAAGAGCCGGCGCAGGGCTGGGCCAACCCCTCGCTCGTCCGGCACGACGAGATCACGAAGATCCAGTACCTCAGGTAGGGCTCAACCCGGCGGTGTGACGGCGAACAGGGGCCACTTGCCCGCGGTGCTGAGCTGGTGGCTGCCCCGGGCGGCGAAGACGATCCCGGACCCCGTCAGCAGGTCCTTGACCGTGCGCGAGACGAGGATCTCGGCGGGCTTCGCGAGCGCCGCGACGCTGGCGGCGATGTCCACGGACGCTCCGGCGATCTTGTCACCGGCGAGATCGATCTCTCCGGTGTGGATCCCGCAGGCGAGCGGGATTCCGGCCGCGGCGGCGGTGTCGCGGACCGCCGCCGCGCACCGGATCGCCTGGCCGGGAGCGTCGAAGGTGGCGAGGACGGCCTGGTCGCTGGCCTCGATCCAGCGGCCACGGTGGGATTGGACGATCGTCCTGGTGACCGCAAGGCCGGTCAGCGAGCCGGGCAGGCCGGGCGCGCCGGTGCCGTGCTCCGCCGTGCTGCCCGCCGCGTGCGCGAGCAGGATCGTGGCCAGGACACGATCTGGCACCGCTGGCTGACCGCCCGTGGCCAGGAAGTCCGTGATCTCACCGATGAGCGCGTCGCTCTCCCCGTCGGCGGCGAACCGCAGCGAATGGTCACCGGGCTGTTCGAAGTAGCGTGCACCGGCGATGTGAGCGGCCAGGTAGCGGCCGTGGAACGGAGTGGTGATCTTGTCCCCGAGGCGCTGGATGACCAGCGTCGGCACGTGGATCGCGGGCAGCACGTCGCGCACGTCGATGTCCCTGATCATCGCGAGCATTCGCTGGAAGGCGCTCGGGCTGATCGCCATGCGCTCGAACCGCCCGATGAGCTGGCGGGCCTGTGGTGAACCGGCGCGGCTCGGCAGGTACCAGTCGATGGTGTCGCCCTGCCCCCACCTGTTCTCGGCGATGTCGTACAGGGCGCGGAACATCTCCTCCGGCCCGTCCCCGCACGGATAGTTCGGGGCCGGGGACCAGCGGGCCGCCGCCGACCCGAGGATCAGCGCGCTGACCCGTTCGGGGTAGGTGGCGGCGAACAGGATGCTCATCGGGGCGCCCTCGGAGTAGCCGAACAGCACGGCCCGCTCCGACCCGGCGGCGCGCATCACCGCCCGCACGTCGTCGATGCGCTCTTCCAGCGTGGCGGCGCCGGGGGCGCGGTCCGACAGCCCGGTGTCCCGCTTGTCGAACAGGATCAGCCGCCCCAGCGTGGCCAGGCGCCGGAAGAACTCGCCGGTTTCCTGGCTCTCCCAGAGCAGTTCCAGGTGGCTCATCAGGCCGGGTACGAAGACGATGTCGCGACCGGGCTGCCCGAGTATCTGGTAGGCGATCTGGACGCCGCCGGCGGCCTGGGCATAACGGGTCTGCGGTGCGGCGGACGGTGCACCGTCCAGGCGGCGGCCGGTCGGCTGGTCCAGCGCAGGATCCTGGCGCACGATGCGCGCGTGCAGGTCGCGCAGCGCGGGTCCCGGATCGATCCCCAGTTCGTCGGAGAGGATTGTGCGCAGGCCGCCGTAGGCGTGCAGCGCATCGGCCTGGCGTCCGGCCTGGTACAGCGCCAGCATCCGCAGCGCCCAGAGCCGCTCCCGCAGCGGGTGGGCCGCGGTGAGCGTCTCCAGTTCGGCGATGACCTCGCCGTGCCGCCCGGCTGCCACCAGCGCCTCCGCCCGTGATTCCAGCGCGGCCAGCCGCATCTCCTCCAGGCGGCCGGCCTCGGCCCGCACCGACGGCGCGTCGATCCCGGCGAAGGCGGGGCCGCGCCACAGGGCCAGAGCATCCGTGAGCCGCTGCGCCGCCCCGGCCGCGTCCCCGGCTTCCAGCGCGGCGGCGCCCTCCCCGGCGAGCCGCGCGAAGCGCAGCGAGTCCAGGTCGCCGGGCGCCACGGTCAGCAGGTATCCCGGCGGCCGGGTGGCCAGGCGGTCGTCCTCCCCGGCGAAGCGGAACGCCTTGCGCAGCTCGGAGAGCCGGACCTGGAGGCTGGCCGCCGCCCTGTCCGCCGGGTGGCCGGGCCACAGTTCGTCGGCCAGCCGGTCGGCCGAGACGACCTGGTTGGCGTGTGCCAGCAGCATCGCCAGCACGCCCCGGGCCCGGGCGCCGCCCAGCGCCAGCGGCCGCCCACCTGCGGTCAGCTCGACAGGACCAAGGACGCTGAACTCCACTCCGCTTCTCCCTGCGGCACGGCGACTCCAGGCGCCAGCCAGCCGCCCCGTAAGTCAACCGTAAGTCAGCGGTGGGCCGACCGGAATCCGGGCCGGGCACGCTGATCGCGGACCAGGCAAGGAGACCATCATGACCACGATCACGGGGCAGGGCATGGATAACCAGGCTGGCGCCGCGCTGGGCGCGCCCGATGCGGCCGGGCCGGACCCGGCGCAGGTCTATGCGCTGGGTGCCGACCAGGAGGAGGCCGCCCGGTTGCGGCGCCAGTCCGACGAACTGCGGCCCGAGGCCGAGGCGCTGCTGGCCAGGATCGGCCTGCGGCCGGGGGGCACCGCCCTCGACCTCGGCTGCGGCCCCAGCGGGATCCTGGGCCTGCTGTCTGCCGCGGTTGCACCGGGCGGCCGGGTGGTGGGCCTGGACGCCGACCCCGCGCACGTCGCCGCGGCCACCGCGGCGGCCGGCCGGTCCGGGCAGGGCAACGTCGAGGTGATCCGGGGCGATGCCCGGCACACCGGGCTGCCCTCGGGCAGCTTCGACCTGGTGCACGCCCGCACCCTGCTGGTGACGATCCCCGGGCCCGCCGAGGTGCTAAGCGAGATGGTCCGGCTGGCCCGGCCGGGTGGCTGGGTCGCCAGCCAGGAACCCGACGTCGAACATGCCCTCTGCTACCCGCCGCTGCCCGCCTGGGACCGGCTCGGGGAGATCTTCCGTGCCGCCGCGACCCGGGCGGGCGCCGACCTGAACATCGGCCGCCGGCTGGCCGAGATGTACCGGCAGGCCGGACTGGTGGACATTCAGGTACAGGTCCATGCCGGCCACTATCCGGTGGGCCACTCGCGCCGCACGGTCATCCCCGACCTGGTGCGCGGCCTGCGCCCGGTGATCGTAGAGCGCGGCGTGGCCAGCGGCGCCGAACTGGATCGGGTGGATCTGGCGGTCCGGCGGCATCTCGCCCGCCCGGACACGCTGATGATGCCGCACCTGCTGGTCGCGGCCTGGGGCAGAAAGCCGGAAAGGGACAACGCCTGATGCCTGTCTCCGCGTCCTGCGGCGCCGCGCGGCACCAGGCGCCCGGCTGGCTTGCCGCCGCCGACCTGGTCATCCAGGTCGGAACGGTTACCCCGGATGCGGTCCGGCCAGCCGCGCCGCCGCGGCTTGCTCCGGTGCCTAGCCGGCTTCCGGCACCACCAGGACCGGGCAGGGTGCCTTCCGCAGCACGTACTGGCTCACCGTGCCGAGCAGCATGGACGTGCTGCCGCGACCGGCCAGGACGATGAGCTGTGCGTTGACCCGGCGGGCGGTATCGACCAGGTTCCGTCCCGCCAGTCCGAGGACGGTGCGCAACTCGACCTTGTCCGCCTCATCGCCGAGGGCATCGACGACCGCGTCCCGCAGCGCCGACTCCGCGACGAGCCGTTCCTCGCCCGCGCTGCGCAGGGTGGCCAGCGGCCGGCCGGCTGGCGCCACCGCGCGCTCGCCGCTGTAGGCCATGACCGCGATGAGCCGCGCGGCCCGGTATCGGGCTTCCTGCGCGGCCATCTTGATGGCGGTACGGGAGCCGGAGAACTCCTCAACTCCCACCAGGACGGTTCGCGGTTCCGGTTCGGTCGTCATGTCTGTTCCCTCCCGGCCGGTGCGCACCCGCACCGGCCTCAGGTGCCCGCGATCATCGGCTTGCGGCCGATCGTGCCGAACGGCCGGCCGGGCACCAGTGGGCCGAGCAGGTTGCCCACCGCGACCGTTCCCGTCTGAACGTCACTCACGGTCAGCTCCCTCCTACGACGTGACAAGAGGCTCGACTGCCCGGGACGGGCCAGGCCAAACGCGCCGCTCCCGGCGGGCCCGAAGTGGGGGCGCGTTTCGGCCGCGATCTTCGGGACAGATTCACCGGCGTGAACAGACCGTTCCGGCCGCACGTGCTGCGTGAGTACGCCCTGATCGCCGATGGTGAGCGCGGCGCGCTGATCGATCCGGACGGGGTGATCGCCTGGCTCTGCGCACCGCGCTGGGACAGCCCTGCCGTGTTCAGCGGGCTGCTCGGCGGCCAGGGCAGGTACGCGGTCACCCCGTCGGATCCGTGGAATGTCTGGGGCGGCTACTACGAGACCGGCAGCCTCATCTGGCGGAGCCGGTGGGGCGGAGGCTCCTCGCACACCGAATGCCGGGAGGCGCTGGCCAGGCCGGCCGACCCGCGCAAGGTGGTGATCCTGCGGCGGATCGAGGCGGTCGACGGCCCGGCCCGGGTGGACGTGCTGCTGGACGTCCGGGCCGGGTTCGGCCGCGCGAAGATGACCGGCTTGTCCCGCGAGGGCGGCCGCTGGACGGGCCGGAGCGGGGCGGTCAGGTTCCGCTGGTCGGGCGCTGCCCGGGCCCGCCGCACCGCGGACGGTCTGGCCTGCACCGTGTCGCTGCCCGCCGGGGAGCACCACGACCTGGTCCTTGAGCTGTCGGACCGTCCGCTGGACGACCCACCGCCCGAGCCGGACGACGCCTGGGCGGCCACCGAGCAGTCCTGGTCCGACGTGGTGCCCGACTGCGCGGACCTGATCGCCGTGCGGGACGCCCGGCACGCCTACGCCGTGCTGCAGGGGCTGACCTCGGGCAGCGGCGCGATGGTTGCCGCCGCGACCACCTCGCTGCCCGAGCGCCTGGAAGGCGGGCGGAACTACGACTACAGATACGCCTGGATCCGTGACCAGTGCTACGCGGGCCTGGCGGTCGCCGCGCACGGCCCCCACCCGCTGCTGGAGGGAACCGTCCGGTTCCTGACCGAGCGGATCCTCGACGACGGGCCGGGGCTGATGCCCGCCTACACGGTCGGTGGCGAGCGCATCCCGGACGAGCGGAACCTGCGGCTGCGCGGGTACCCCGGCGGCGCGGCCCGGGCGGGGAACCGGGTGATCGGCCAGTTCCAGCTGGACGCGCTGGGGGAGTCGCTGGAACTGCTGGCCGCCGCGGCGCGGCTGGACATGCTGGCCGAGGAGAACTGGCGGGCCGCCGCCGTGGCGGCCGACGCGATCGGCCAGCGCTGGACCAAGCCCGACGCAGGGATCTGGGAACTCGACGACCAGCACTGGGCGCATTCCCGGCTCGCCTGCGTGTCCGGGCTGCGTTCACTGGCCGCCGCGGCGGAAGGACCACCAGGTGGCCACGGGCACCGGCAGGCCGCCGGATGGAGCGCGCTGGCCGACAAGATCCAGGCCAGCCTGGACGACTGCGTGCACCCGACCGGCCGGTGGCAGCGCTCACCCAATGACCCGCGCGTCGACGCCGCGCTGCTGCTGCCGGTGATCCGCGGCGCCCTGACGGCCGACGATCCGCGCGCCCGGGCAACGGTCGCCGCGGTCCGCGAGGAACTGGCCGAGGACGGGTACGTGTACCGGTTCCGGCATGACGCCCGGCCGCTGCGTAAGGCCGAGGGTGCGTTCCTGCTCTGCGGATTCTGGCTGGCGCAGGTCGCCCAGGCATGCGGGCAGGATGCGGAGGCCGCGCACTGGTTCGAGCGCAACCGCGCGGCCTGCGGCCCGGCCGGGCTTTACACCGAGGAATACGACGTGCACCAGCGTCAGCTGCGGGGCAACCTGCCGCAGGCGTTCGTGCACGCCGGGATGCTGGAGACGGCGGTCCGGCTTTCCGGCCCGGACAAGCTTGGCGCGCCGTACTAGCGCGGCCTAGCGTGCCTGGCGCGTTCCGGGCACCTGGGTGGCCGACCGCGAAGTGGGGTCGAGGAACACATGCGGGACCAGCGGCAGCCGGTCGGCGAGCCGCTTGTCGATGTCGTCGGCCAGTTCCTCGGCCCGGTCGGCACTGATGTCCTCGCTGAAGTCCACCTTGGCTGCCACGATCAGACGATCCGGGCCCATATACATGGTGAGCAGGTCGAGCAACTGGTCCACGCCATGCGTCTTTTCGATCTCCTCCCGTATGGCGGCCAGTTCCCTGGGTTCGGCGGCCCGGCCGATGAGGAAGTCCCTGTTGTCCATGCCGAGCCGCACCGCGACCACGATGAGCAGGCAGCCGATGGCGATCGAGGCCCCGCCATCCCAGACCGGCGACCCGGTCACCTGCCGCAGTATCAGCCCGAGCGCGGCCAGCACCAGGCCGACCATCGCCGCCGCGTCCTCGAACAGGGCGGTCCTGACCGTGGTGTCCGGGCTGCTCCGCACCTGGTCGAGCTATTTCGGTGTTGCTGCGGCGGGCCTCGCGCCGGTACTGCACAAGCACCCGGACCAGGGATGTGCCCTCGGCCACGCCGGCCGCCGCGAGAACCAGATAGGCCACCAGCGGGCTGCCGCTGTTTTCGTGCCCGAGCGCGAGCAGTCCCTCGAAGATCGAAAACCCGGCGCCGGCGATGAAGATGCCGAACGCCGCCAGCAGCGACCAGAAATACCGCTCCTGGCCGTACCCGAACGGGTGGCGGGCGTCCGCGGGCCGCGCGCCGCGGCGCAGCGACGTCCACAGGAACACCTGATTGAGCGTGTCCGCGGCCGAATGGGCGGCCTCCGCGAGCATGGCGCTCGAGCCCACCAGGATCCCTGCCACGAGCTTGATCACGGCGACGAAGATGTTCGCCGCACCCGCGATCAGCACGGTGCGGCCCGTGGCCGACTTTTCCGCCATGCCTGCCTTCCTCCGCTCGGTTGCGGCGCCGTACGGCGCTCCGGAGGTTCCTGCCCCCGCGTAGCAGGGCAAACATCGCATGCCGCGCCTGGGCCGGCGTTTGATCGCCGCTGCGAGGGAAGCAGTGCCGGATCGTAGAGACCTCCGGAGAGGGGGCAGCATGGTACGCAAGGCCTTGCGTCTGGTGGTTCCTGTCGGGGTGGTACTGCTTGCCGCCAGCCAGTGGGCGGACATCAGGCGCTATTTCAAGATCAAGCAACTGTCCGTCCGCGAGGGCCACCCGGAGAACGTCCCGGCGGCCGGCCGGAAGGCGTACCCGCAAAGCCCCGGCAGCGGAGTGGCGGACGGCACCGGTGACTTCGACTCGGCCAGCCGTGGCGGCCCCGCCAGCGTCGCGTGAGGCGGGAGCAGGCCCCCAAGCGGCACCGCGAGGCTCATCACGGCAGCCCTGGGTCAGCCCGCTGACCTGCGGATTGCCTGGGTTTGCCGCCTGCGGGGGATTAGACCGCCCGTGCGCGGGCAGGCGGAGGGCTTGTGGCTGGACCGAGGCCGGTTCGGCCATGCCCAAAGGTCAGCACAGGACAAGAAATCTGAGGTCCCGATGACTGAGATTGACAACCGGGCCGGCTGGTGGTCGCGTGCCGCGTGTGCCAGCGCCGACCCAGAACTCTTCTTTCCGATCTCTCACTCGGGCCCCGCGCTGGGGCAGGTCATGCGGGCCAAGGCGGTCTGCGCGCGCTGCGACATCCAGCGGGACTGCCTGCGCTACGCACTCGGCGCGGGTTCGATCCAGGGCGTGTGGGGCGGAATGACCGAGGAGGAGCGCAGGCGCTTGCTGCGGCGGCAGCGCAGGACGGGCATCCCTGCGCTGTCTGAGAGCCCTCGTGCCCCGGTCCGCGTGCCGGAAGCAGCCCGGGCACGGTGAACCGGCCGGGTGAGGCCGAGGCGAGCCGCCCGGGAGAGACCGAGGCGGAGCGTGACGACCGAAACCTGATCGAACTGCTGCAGGAACTGCGGGTAGCGGGCCTGGGCGTCCAGGTGCTGTTCGGGTTCCTGCTCTCGATCCCCTTCACCACCAGGTTCACCACGCTCAGCCACGCACAGCGCGGGCTGTATGTGCTCACCCTGGTGCTGGCCGCGGTCTCCACCGCATTGCTGCTGGCGCCGGTCGCCTATCACCGGCTGGTGTTCCGCCAGCATCGCAAGGAGCGACTGGTCAAGGACGCCAACATCCTGGCGATCCTGGGCCTGGCCGCCGTGGGGCTGGATGTCTCGGCCGCCGTGCTGCTGGTGGTCAGCTACGTGGACAAGGGCGCGACCGTGGTGCTCATCACGCTGTTCGTGGTGTGCCTGTTCGCGGTGCTGTGGTTCGTGCTGCCGCTCGCCCGCAGCCGTACCCGTTCCCCCGCTGACAGCGGACCTGACCAGCCGGAAGGAGGCAGCGAACGCCGATGACGGTGAACGTGAACGAAACCGAGACCAAGTACGACGCACCGGCCGGGGCGGGGCTGCCGAGCCTGGACGGGTTGCCGCAGGTGACGGCCGTCTCCGGCCCCGAGCAACAGCGGCTCGAGGCCGAGTACTACGACACCGATGACCTGCGGCTGCTCCGCGCGGGAATCACCCTGCGACAGCGGTCCGGCGGCGACGACGCGGGCTGGCACCTCAAGCTGCCACTCGGTCAGGGCACCCGCCGGGAGATCCGGCGGCCGCTCAACGGCGACGTGCGGAGCGTGCCCGCTGAACTCGCTTCCCTGGTGCGGGTGCACACCAGGGGCGCCCCACTGCGGCCGGTTGCCCGGATGACCACGGTCCGCCAGCGCCTGGTCCTGCGCGACGACGCCGGGAAGTCGCTCGCCGAGGTCGCGGCCGACGACGTATCCGCGCAGGTGCTGGGCCCGACGACGGCGGTGTCCCGGTGGCAGGAGGTCGAGGTGGAGCTGACCGGCGGTGACCGGCGGCTGCTCCGGGCGGCCGACGACCTGCTCCGCCACCATGACGGCCTGCGCCCGGCGGGCCGGGCGGCCAAGCTGGCCCGGGCCCTCGGTGACCGGCTGCCCGAGCCGGAGGGTCCGGCCCGCCTCACCGCGTCCTCGCCCGCCGGGCAGGTGGTACTGGCGTACTTGCGCGCTCAGGCCGGCACGCTGATGTCGCTGGATCCGCTGGTGCGCCTGGACGAGCCGGATGCCGTGCACCAGATGCGGGTGGCGGGCCGGCGCCTGCGCGCCACGCTCCGCTCGTTCGGGCACATCCTGCGCCGTGACGCTACCTCGGGGCTGGCCGCCGACCTCAAGTGGCTCGGCGGCGTGCTCGGCGCGGCACGCGACGGCGAGGTACTGGACGCCCACCTGCGCAGCAGGCTGCGCCGTGCTCCCGTGGAACTCCGCATAGGACCGGTGGAAGCGCGGATCCACGGTCATTTCGCGTCGGTGCGGGCCGCCGCGCGCACCGAACTGCTCGCCGCGCTCGACTCGGACCGGTACTTCTCGCTGCTCGACGACCTCGACCGGCTGCTGGCCGAGCCGCCGCTCACCGCCAAGGCGGCCAGCCCGGCCGCCGATGTGCTCCCGGCCGCGGCGCGGCGCGCCTTCCGGCAGGCCGACCGCCGGATGCACCGGGCCTGGGACGCACCCGTCGGCCGGCCGCGCAACGAGGCGCTGCACCGGGCACGCAAGTCGGCCAGGCGGGCCCGCTACGCGACCGAGGCGATGACCCCGGCCGTTGGCCGGAAGGCTGCCAGGTTCGCGAAACGGATGAAGCAGGTCCAGTCGGTGCTCGGCGAGCACCAGGACTCGGTCATCGCCGCGGCCGAGGCACGTGATCTGGGCATCGGCGCGCATTTGGCCGGTGAGAACGCGTTCAGCTACGGCCTGCTCTGCGAGCAGGCCGCCTGCGAGGGCGAGCGGCTGCAGGCCCCGGCCCGCCGCCTGTGGAAGAAGGCATCCCGCCGCTCCCGCTGGCCGCATTAGGGCGTGTCCCGTAGATCTATGCCGTCGCGAGCGGCCGCCGGCCCGGATGGGCGGCAGGTGTAGCCGGGAGGTTGCGGGGGAGTGTGCCGCGCATGAAAGCTTGGCGTGTGGTGTTGTGTGCCGGTGTCGTGGCCCTCGCCGGCTGCTCGGGCGCCCTCCGTGCGCCGCATACCGTCACGGTGCCCCGCGACGGCCTGCGCAGTGCGACGCTGGCGGTGGTGAACGGCGCGACCACGGTTACCGTCGGCACCGCTGACCTGGGGGACAACCTGATCCGGGTGTCGACGCCAGAGAACTCGGGCATCCGCCCGAGCCTGCTCGGTCACGGCACGGTGATGCTGTACCTGGACCCGGTCGGCGGCAGCGGTCCCGCGGCGGTACGCATCCTGCTGAACCCGCATGTCAACTGGCGGCTGAGGTTCGCCGGTGGCACCAGCCTGACGTCGCTGAACCTGGGTCACGGCCGGGTCAGCGATGTGGATTTCGCGGCCGGGACCAGCGTCATCTCGATGACCCTGCCCCGGCCCGGCGGCACCGCCTCGGTGACGCTGGCCGGCGGGGCGAGCCAGGTCACGATGAGCCTGCCCGCCGGGGTGCCCGCCCGGCTGCGCCTCGATGGCGGCGCGGCGTCGGCGACGCTGGCCGGCCAGACCCATACCGGCGTGGCCGGCGGCACCGTGCTCGCCGCGCCGGGCTGGGCCGGTTCCGCCAGCCGTTACGACATCGACGCCCCTGCGGGCGTGTCGGCGATCTCCGTTGCCGGCTAGCGGGCCGTCCGGGGGAACCGCGCGGGATCGTTCAGCGCCGGCGGCGTACCGCGAGCCAGGCGAGGATGACCACGGCCGCCGCCAGCGCGCCTGCCGCGGCCTTCCCGCGATGTCCGCGCACGATGCCCATCGCCTGGCCGGCGGACCGCTGCACCGGCGCGGGCGTCATCTGCTTCGCCCGTGCCGTCGTGGCCGCGGCCCCCTCGCGTAGTTCCCCGGCCTGCTCGGTCACCTTGTCCTTGGCCGCGCGGGCCTTGCCGCGCAGGCTGGCCTTGACCTCCGCGGCCTGGCGCTCCGCCCGCGCCTTC
Source organism: uncultured Actinomycetes bacterium (assembly GCA_963706115.1). GTDB lineage: Bacteria > Actinomycetota > Actinomycetes > Streptosporangiales > Streptosporangiaceae > DASXKD01. The sequence continues at coordinate 147,766 of CAVPMG010000021.1, forward strand.
ACGTCGGCCTTCGCGGCCAGGGCCTCGACTGTCTCGCCGAGGTGCTCCCGGGTGCGCTCGATCTCCTCGGCGAGAGCCTCTTCCTCCGGTGTGCGGCTGCCCGCGGCGTCGTTCATCGGTGCGCACTCTCCTTGATCTGCTCCACATCGGCCTTGACGCTTTCGGCGGCCTGGCTGGGTATCGGCGGCGTCGCCCTGCTGATCTGGCCCTTTCCGGCCAGTGCGGCGATGCCCGCGACGGCGAACAGCGCCACGCCAACGATCAGCGCGGCCAGCCACGGGGCCACCACCCCGGCCAGGGCGATGATCGCCGCGGCCAGCAGGCACCCGGTCCCGTACAGGGCCATGACACCACTGCCGCCGAACAGGCCCGCGCCGCGCGCCGCGGTCTTGGCCTTGCCGGTCATCTCCAGCGTGGCCAGCCGCACCTCCTCCCGCACCAGTTGCGATATCTCTTCGGACAGCTGCTTGACCAGTTGGCCGGTCGATGCGTCCGGTTCACCGCCCGAAGGCGCCTGGTTACCTGGGACTGTCATCCCCAAGATCCCTTCCTGTATGTCGGCCGCATCTCCCGGGAGCACGGCCCACTGGTTATGCGGCGAGCCGCCGCAGGGACTCCTGCGCCCGGGCGAGCCCGGGCCGCCGCCTGGCCAGCCCCGCCCAGGGGCCGCCGGCCCGGCCGGTCCCGCGGATCCGGTCCGGCACGGTGCGCAGCGTGAACTGCGCCGGGCGCAGCTCCTCGTCGTCCAGTTCGTCCCAGCTCAGCGGCGTCGCCACCGGGGCACCCGGGCGGGCACGGACCGAGTAGGGCGCGACGGCGAGCTGGGCGTAGGCGTTGCGCATGATGTCGGCGTAGATGCGCGGGCCGCGTTTGTCCTTGCGCTGCTCGGTGGTGACCAGGCCCGGGTTCCTGGCGGCCAGCAGTTCGGCGGCCTCGCGGGCGAAGTCGCGCACGGTGCCGAAGTTGTCGCGGGCGTTCAGCGGCACGTGGATGTGCAGCCCCTTGCCGCCGGTGGTCTTCACGAACGTCGGCAGGCCCAGTTCCCCGGTGAGCAGCTCACGCAGCCGCAGCGCACAGACCCGCACGTCGCCGAACCGGTCGCCGCCCGGCGGGTCAAGGTCGAAGATCAACTGGTCCGGCTCGTCGATGTGGTCCAGCCTGGACAAGAAGGCGTGCAGTTCGATGCAGGCCTGGTTGGCCAGGTACACGATCGTGGCGGGCTTGTCGCAGACGACCTGCCGCAGCGACCCGCCCTCCTTGCGGATGCGCACCCGGGTGATCCAGTCCGGGAAGTAGGCGGGCACGTTCTTCTGCACGATGCCGTTCTTGGTGATGCCGTCCGGGAAGCGGGTCATCGAGACCGGCCGGTCCCGCAGCAGCGGCAGCATCTCACCGGCCACGGCCTCGTAGTACGCCACCAGGTCGCCCTTGGTGATTCCGTCCCCGGGGAACAGCACCTTCGCCGTGTTGGACAGCTCCACGGTGATGCGCCCGGCCTTCAGCTTTTCCTTTTGCCCGGTCATGGCCGTGCCATCTCCCTGGTCACCGAGGCCGGATCCTTGTCCCTGCGCAGCCCCAGGTACCGGGCCTGCCGTCCTGCTTACGTTGCGACACCCGGGGCCCGCTACCCGGCAGCGGTGCGGTTACACCAGGTCGAACTTGTCCGGGTCCGGGCCGGTGCGCTGGTTGCGGTTCAGCGACGTGATCGCTTCGAGGTCCTGGCCGGACAGTTCGAAGTCGAAGATGTCGATGTTCTCCTTGATGCGGGCCGGGGTGACCGACTTAGGGAACACGATGTCGCCGCGCTCGATGTGCCAGCGCAGCACGACCTGCGCCGGGGTCTTGCCCGCCGCCTCGGCGACCGAGACGACGACCGGGTCGGACAGCAGGTCGCCGCCGCGCGCCAGCGGCGACCATGCCTCGATGGCGATCTGGTGCGCGGCGCAGAACTCCCGGACCGCCTGCTGGGTGAGGTACGGGTGCACCTCGATCTGGTCGGCCGCCGGGGTGATCTCGCACTCGGTGTGCAGCCGCCGCAGGTGATGCGGCTGGAAGTTCGAGACACCGATGGACCGGGCCCGGCCGTCCCGGTAGAACTCCTCCAGCGTCTGCCAGGTCGACACGTAGTCGCCGTCATAGCGGGTGGGCAGCGGCCAGTGGATAAGGAACAGGTCCAGGTAGTCGAAGCCGAGCGCATCCAGCGACACGTCGAACGCCAGCCGGGCGTCGTCGGGGCGGTGGCTGTCGTTGGCCAGCTTGCTGGTGACGAAGACGTCGCTGCGGTCCAGGCCGGACTTGGCGATGGCCTCGCCGACCTCGCGCTCGTTGCCATACCCCTGTGCGGTGTCGATGTGCCGGTAGCCCGCCTGCAGGGCCAGCGTCACGGCCTCGGCGGTGTCCTCCGGCTCGACCTGGAAGACGCCGAAGCCCAGCTGGGGGATTGTCCGGCCGTTGTTCAGCATGATCTCGGGTATTGCCGCCATCAACGCTTCCTCCCGTCCTGATGGTGTTCGCATCAGGGACCCTGCCCGGGGCGGGCGGCTTCATCCACCCGGCTGGTCTTCAGGCAGGGTCGGCCCGCGCGTCGGCCAGGCCGCGCAGCTCGGTGAGCGGGTGCACCCGCTGGCGCCGGTAGCCTGTGGCGCGCTTGCGCGGTGCCTCAGGCGACGATCGTCGCTTCCAGGCTGATCAGGTTCGGTGGCGGCTGCAGGCCCAGTTCGGCCAGTGCGGCGCGGGCCCGGCGCACCACCGTCAGCGCGGCACCGCGGCGCCCCTGCTCCAGCAGCGCGGTCGCCGCCCGGAGGTACCTGGCGTCGTCGTAGGGCGCGAGGTCGATGGTCAGCTCGATGACCCGCCGGGTCTCATCCAGGTCGCCGCGCGCGGTGGCCGCGTCGGCACACAGGTCAAGCAACTGGAGCATGGTCCGGCGGGCCCGGTCCCGCGGTCCGTCGGCCCACCCCTCGTACAGGTCGTCGGGGAGCACGTCACCGCGGTACCTGGCAACAGCGGCCCGGGCCACGGCCACCGCGAGGGCCGGCTCGGCCAGCCCGAGCGCCAGCGCCCGGCGACCCTCGGCCTGGAACAGTTCCAGGTCCACCTGAACCTCGGGTGCCAGCATCAGCGTGTCGCCGGCCCGGACGATCACCTCGCCGGCCTCGGCGCGCTGGCGGTTCAGCACGGTGCGCAGCCGGTTGCGGCCCGCCTCCCGGCCGGCCTCCGGCCACAGCGCGTCGATGGCCACCTCCGCCGGGACCCGGCCGCCCGACACCGCGACCAGCTTGAGCAGCTGGGTCGCCTGGCCCGGGCTCAGCGGGACCGGCAGGCCGCCGCGGGTCAGCGTGAACCGGCCGAGCACCGAGATCCACACCGGCAGGGCCGCGGCCTCGAGGGCGAGGGCGGCGGGCTGGCCGGTCTCCACGGCCAGGCCGAGCAGTTCCTCGGTGATCGCGCCTTCCTTGGTGTAAGGCAGGTGGGCCAGCCCCAGCCGGGCCGCCTCCTCGAAGGCGCGTGCCGCGAGGGCACCCGCGCCGGGGTCGCCGCGGCGGAACGCCGCGTAGGCACGCAACAGGGTGAGCCGCCAATACTCACGCGGTGCGACCTGGTGACCCGGCGCGGAGAGCAGCTTCTCCTCCGCACGGTCGGGGTCGCCGTGCCTGGCCAGCAGGGCGGCCTCGGCCATGGCGATCACCGGCTCGGCGTCCTGGGGATCGGCCTGGGCCCGCCGGAGGAAGTCGGCGGCCAGTGCGCTGTGCCCGACCCGGTCCAGGCAGTCGGCGGCCTCGGCAAGGAACTCGGCCCCGGCCCGGGTCCACCACACGCCCTTGTGCACCTCGGCCAGCCGGACCTGCTTGAGCGTCTCCGCGGCGTCCCGGCGCTGGGATGCCGAGATGGCGAGCAGCCAGTGGCTGTATCCGTGCAGGATCTCCGCGTGCGGCAGGTCGGAGGCCACCCGGAGTATCTCCCGCACGTCCGCCTCGCACTGGTCGTGCCTGCCCAGCTCGATGGCCACCTCGGCGTGGAAGACCAGCAGGTAGGCCCACTTGCGGGGCCGGCCGGAGACCAGGCTGAGCCCGGCTTCAAGATGCTCCAGCGCGGCGTTCGCCTCGCCGCGCGGGAAGTCGATCCACATCGCCTGGTAAGGAACCAGCCCGGCGCGGGCGGTCCGCATGCCGAGCTGGTCGAACAGCCGGGCCGCCCGGTCGAAGTACCGTTCCGCGTCCCGCAGCGCGGCCAGGTCCCGGCGGCCCTGCTCGTCGAGCTTCCAGCAGTTCGCGCGGCCGAGCACGGAGAACGCGCGGGCCCGGGTGAGCCATTCGTCGCGCGGGCAGGCGGCGAGCACGCGCTGTGCCGCGTCCTCAGCCTTCTCGTACTGGATATCCCTGACCAGGTCGCTGGCTCGCTCGGCCGCGATCGCGCGGATCAGCGGGTGGTCACCGGTGTGCCAGGCGATCGCGGTGGCCCGCTCCAGGGCCTCGCTGCGCTGGTCGATCATGGCCGCGGTCTCGCAGCTCAGCGCGAAGTACAGCAGCAAGGCCGGGTGCTCCGCGATCGCCGCCGCGGGCAGCCGGTCGATGACCGCCTGGAACTCGCGCACATCGAGGGCTTCGATCGTGGCGGGAGAACCTTCTGACAGCAGCGCGGCGGCCGAGCGCGGGTCACCGTAGGCCAGCATGAGCTGGAGCGCCGCGCCCAGATGCCCGCGCCGCGCATACTCTCCGGCGGCACGGCGCAATACCACGGGATCGGCGGCGCGGAGCGTCGCGAGGTAGTCGCGCACGGGGCCGGGCAGGTCCCACCAGTCGTCCTGGCCCGGGGTGAAGGGGATGCCGGCGGCCAGGGCGCGGGCGAAGTAGCCATCGATCTGTGTGGCCGTGTCGACCGTCGGCGCGTCGAGCAACGGCAGCCTGCCGACCTGGGCGAGCGCCTGGCGCTCGGCCGGCGGGAGTGTGTCGAGTGCCTCGTGCAGGATCGCCGCGACCGCGCTGAACGGCTGGTCCGGGTCGCTCGCGGCGGGCAGCGCGCTCACGTCCTCGCCGGTGCGCTGTGCGCGCGCGGCGGCCAGCGCCGTTGCGGCGGTCCACCCGCCGGTGGACCGCTCCAGCCGGGCAACCTCCGCCGGGCCGATGTCCAGCCCGAAGCCGGCCCGGCACAACTGCAGCGTCTCCTCCGGCCGCAGCGCCAGGTCGGCCGCGCTGAGCTGGGCGCAGTCCGCCCGGCGCAGCCGCGCGGTGCCTCCCGGCAGTCGCCTGGTGAGCACGACGAGATGCTGGCCGGGCTGCAACTGTTCGGCGAGGCGTTCGATCAGCAGGCCCGCACTGCGGCCGGCGTGGTGGGCGTCGTCCACGATGAACGTGCATCGCTCCTGCGTGAGCGCGCCGAGCAGGGCATCCACCGCGCCCGTGGCGTCCTCACCGGCCTCCGCCATGGTGGCCGCGGCTTCGGAAAAGCCCGCGTGCGCCGCTGCGGTGCGCAACCGGGCGGCGAACAACTGGGCGGGCATGCCGCCCTCGTGCAGCACCACCTCGATGGCCACCGACCGCCACATGTCGGCCAGTTCCGTGCCAAGGACGGTCTTGCCGTACCCGGCAGCGGCCTCCACCACGACGACGGAGGCGCGCGCGCATCGTCCGGTCAGCCGTGGACGCCGGATGTGGTGCGGAGGCAGACGGCCCAATTCGGAGCCTCTTTCAGCCACCCGCCGCCGGGGCTGCCCGGCGGCTGCTGCCAGAGTGTCAAGAGCGCTATGCGCCGAAAATACCCGGCCTGTGACGTTGGTGTGACGGCCTCTGCGCAAAGTTGCCGGATGAGCCGTCCCCGGCCTGCGGAGGGGAAGGCTGGAACGGCAGCACAGGCCACCTCGTCTTACCAATGCGGAAGACCGGGGTGCCCGATGCTGGCACCGTTTCCTGGCCTTGCAGGGCGCCGGATAGACGGGCGGCCCGGGCGGCGTGCCGCCGGTTACCTCGGGGGGGTTGAGGTGACCGGCGGTGCGCTTGCGGGCCGCGACCGCGGGCCGGCCCGGTGACCTGGGGCGCGTCGGCGCCCAGGCTGCTGCAGGCACAGGTGGCGAGGCCGATAAGCGTCAGCGTGGCGATCACCAGGTTCTTCATCGCAGCTTCCCTTCAACGGAGGGTCGATGCCGGTAAGAGACGGCGCTGGCTCGCGCGCCAACGGAAAATCGATTGCGTTTTTTTGATTCGGCTGTGGCGTCACAAACAGGCCCAGGGAGGGTTGCAGACCGGTAACAGCGCCAGTTATCGTGCGGGCGGAATGTTCTTTTTGCCCACAAGGTAGGGGGTTTTGCATGCGTCTGCTGCGCTACCTGATCGTGTCTGGCTCGGCTGCTGCGATGGCCGGGGCTGTGACACTCACTGGCGTTACCGCCGCCACCACTGTCGCCGCCCCTGCGCGGGTACACCACACGGCGCCGTCGGCCCGGTTCCTCTCCGAGGCCAGGACCGCGTTGGCCAAGTACTTCCGCCACAACCATCCACAGGCCATGCTGGTGCACACGCGGCACGCGCATGCCATCAAGGGCGTGACCAGCCACCGGCAGCTTCAACTGGTCCGGCTACGCCGACACCGCTACCAAGAACCAGACGTTCACCAAGGTCAGCGGCAGCTGGACAGCACCGAGCGTGACCTGCAACGCTGAGGACCAGATCACCTCGAACTGGGTCGGCCTGGACGGCTTCAACAGCGGCACGGTCGAGCAGCTTGGCACGTTTGCCCAGTGCTTCCAGGGCACGCCGCTCTACTATCACCTGGTACGAGATGTTCCCGGCCGGCTTCGATCGAGGTAGGCACCACGCTCAAGCCCGGTGACAAGATCACCGCGTCGGTGACGCGCACCGGCACGAGCTACGCGCTCAAGCTGACCGACGCCACGACCGCCGGCAACAACATCTCCGTGACGAAGACCTGCACGCTGGCCACCTGCAAGGACACCAGCGCCGAGTGGATCTCCGAGCGGCCGTCGTTCTCCATCGGCATCGCGCCGCAGGCGCACTACAACGCGTTCAAGCTCACCAGCGGCTCGGTGACCGCCAACGGCAAGACCACGACCATTGGCGCCGGCCCCGGCGTCAACGCGATCACCATGATCGACGCCACGCAGATCTACAACCTCAACACGGTCTCCGGCCTCACCGGTGGCAACGCCTTCAGCACGACCTGGAAGAACAGCTACTAGGCCGTACCTGCACCGTTAGCACGCAACTCACCGCCGGGGCCCGGCGACGGCAAGACCGTCGCCGGGCCCCGGCGCCTGCTGCCTCGGTGCCGGGCCACGGCCGTGGTGTTTGACGGGCCATGGGGGAGGGGATAATCTCTCCCGAGAACGGTGCTTACGACGCAGGCACACCCTCACGCCGTCCTGGCGTGAAGTGGGGTGTGCCTTTTTTGCGCTCGATGGCAGGGTCCCTCGCGATGCCAGGGCTGCGGTCAACCCTCCAGGAGGCATCGTGATGAGGATCGCCCTCGTCGCTCACCAGGGCAGCCCGCTCACCCCGGCCACCGGCCAGGAGCCGATGTCCCAGGCCGCCAGCATCGCCGCGCATGCGCGGGGCCTGGCCAAGCTCGGGCACCGGGTCACCATCTATGCCCGGCGGGACTCACGCGCGCTGCCCGGCAGCGCGATCCTTGCCCCGCGGGTGAATGTCGAGCACATCACCGCGGGCCCGCTGACTCCGCTGAGCGGCGCCGAGCTGGCCGGAACCGTCGCCGAGTTCAGCGACCAGCTCGCGGCGCGGTGGCGCCGGAACGCGCCCGGCGTAGTGCACGCCTACTTCTGGACCAGCGGCCTCGCCGCTCTTTCCGCCACCCACGGCACTGACATCCCGGTGGTGCAGACGTTCGGCACGCTCGGCGTTGCGGAGCGGCGTCACGGCAGCGCCATGGAGGGCAATGACGTGCGCATCCGGCTGGAGGCCTGCCTGGCAAGGAACGCCGACGCGGTGCTGGCCAGCACGGATGCCGAAGCGGCCGACCTGGTGAACATGGGTGTGCCCCGTGCGTCGGTGACCGTCGTGCCGTGCGGGGTGGACACGGCCGAGTTCACCCCCGAGGGCCCGGCTGCCAAGCGCGGCAGCCGTCCCCGCCTGCTCGCGGTGGTGCCGCAGCTGGACGGGCACCAGGGCCTCGGCACGCTGCTGCGGATGCTGACCCGGGTGCCCGGCGCCGAGCTGGTGATCGCCGGCGGCCCGGCCAAGTCCCAGCTCCGCAAGGACGAGGCCTACCAGCAGCTGACCGGCCTGGCCGAGCGGCTCGGCGTGGCGGACCGGGTGTCCTTCACCGGCAAGATCGCCGCGGGCGGCCTTCCTGCGCTGCTCCGCTCGGCGGACCTGCTGGTGAGCGGCGCGCCATACGAACCGTCCGGTGCGATCGCCCTGGCCGCCATGGCCTGCGGCGTCCCCGTTGCCGCACCGGCCGCAGGTGCCTGCGCCGATGCCGTGCTCGACGCGACCACCGGCCTGCTGATCCCACCGGGGCGGGCCGACCTGTTCGCGCGGCGGGTGCGGGACCTGCTGTCCAGCCCGCTGCGGCTGGAGGCGTACGGGATCGCCGCCGCCGACCGCGCGACCGCGCGCTACTCCTGGGAGCGCATCAGCCGGGAGACGCTCACGGCCTACGAGGATTGCTTGCGGCCCGCGGCCGCGAGCCTGGCCGGTGCCACGTCCGGCTGACTCACCCCGGCCGGCCTGAGGCACCACGCCGGGCGGGACGGTGTACACCGTCCCGCCCGGCTTCGCATTCCCGCCGCTACCGGCGGGCCAGGGATCGTGACACGCTGGCAGCAGTGCAGTCCTTATCCCGGCCGACAGCAGTGAACGGAGGTGGCCGTGCCCCGCCCCGACCTCGCCCAGGAGGCGGCCGAACTGCTGAGCATCGCGAACACCTCCGAGCCGCGCTCGCTCAACCAGCTGGTGGTCCTTGCCGCGCGCCAGGTGCCTGCGTGCTCGGGTGCCACGGCCGTGCTGTGGCGCGGGAACGAGCCGGCCGTGCGCGCCGCCAGTCATCCCGACCTGCCCGAGCTCGACGACGTGCAGCTGTCAAGCGGGCGCGGGCCGGTGCTGGACGCCCTGTCCGGCGGCGGCCCGGCGAGCTGCCCGGACACACTGGCGGAGACCCGGTGGCCGGAGTACGCCAGCGCGGCCCTGCGCCGTGGTGTGCGCTGCTGCGTGACGCTCGCTTACCGGTCGGATCCCGACGCGGTCACCCTCTCCCTGGTCGGCGCGCGCCCCCGCTCGCTGGAATCCGGTCAGCTCGCCGAGCTGCTCACCGCCTTCGGTGGTGCGGTCATGGGCAACGCCGCCGAATACGGCGACGCCAAGCGCACCGCGCTCCAGTTGCGGGCGGCCGCGGAGTCGCGTGCGCTGGTGGACCAGGCCAAGGGAATGCTGATGCAGGCGCTCGGCTGCAGCGCCGATGACGCGCTGGAGCGGCTGCGGCAGATCTCCCAGGAGCGCAATCTGCGGGTCACCGACGTCGCCAGGACGATCATCGACTCCCGCGGCGCCCGGGGGGCCCGCGACACGCAGGGGCCTCGCGACGCGGGGCGGCCGGGCAGCAGCGGTGGAAATGGTTCAGCCCGGCGGAAATCGCCGGGCTGAACCACCGGAGGTTAGGGCCGCACCGACCGGGGGCGGGCGCCTGCTGGCGGCTGGCGCCGTACGGGCGGCCTTATTCCTCGACGTACTGTTCGACTATCTCCTCGGCCGGGACGGGGTCGCCCGGGCGCGCCGCGGCCTCCGCGGCATCCCACTCGGCCTGGGTGCGTTCCACGACGGCTTCCCGCTCTTTGGCCAGCCGCTCCGGATCGGGTACCGGCTCATCGGCTAGCCCGGTCCGGTCCGCGTTCTCGAATGAGCCGACCGCGGTCGGGTCGTCTTCGGCCATCGCGGCGGCGCCCACGTGGGTGCCCTCTTCGGGGGAGTCATCCACAACGCCGTTGCTGCCGGTGTTGAGCATGATGTACGGCGGGTAGCGCTTTTCCTCCACCCGGTCCACGACCGGCCGGCCGCCGGGCCCGCGCCGCAGCACCATCCGGCGGCGCAGCCAGCCATAACCGCGGCGCGGTATGGCTATCCCGGCGATACCGGTCAGTATGATCACCCAGCCGACCACCTGGATGTTCAGCCACGAGGGGTGGCCCTGCACAGCGAAGGCGAGAATCGCACCAAGCGCTATCAAGAACAGTCCAGTCGCGGTCCTCATGACCGTCGTCCCTCCTATTAGTGGGCACGTGTCTTCCGGCCAGCCGCCGGTCAGCGTGGCTCGCTGTCGGCATCCTGGCCGAGTACGTGCTCCCGCAGGTAGCTGAGCGCACCTGCGAGCAGCCGGGACACGTGCATTTGAGAGATGCCAAGCCGTTCCCCGATCTCGGCCTGGGTCATGTTGCCGTAGAAGCGCATCATCAGCAGGCGCTGCTCGCGCACCGGGAGATCGCTCCAGTGCGCCCAGACGGACTCCATATCCAGGGTGTGCTCGAGCTGCGGGTCGTCCTCGCCGAGGATGTCGGCCAGGTTGCCCGGGTCCGGCCCGGCGGACCGTGGCGCGTCCAGCGAGGAGGTCTGGAAGGCGAGGTCGGCGCGCTGCGCGTCGCGCAGCTCGTCGTGGCTGATGCCGAGGTGCTCGGCCAGCTCGTCGTCCTTGGGGGCACGGGAGAGCTGCTGGGTCAGGTCGGCGCGTGCCCGGCACAGCTCCAGCCGCAGCTCCTGGGTGGAGCGCTTGACGTGCACGTGCCACCGCTTGTCCCGGAAATGCCGCTTGATCTCCCCGGCGATGCACGGCTGGGCGTAGGAGGCCAGGTTGCTGCCGAAGGCTGGGTCAAAGTTGTTAATGGCCTTGAGCAGGCCGACGTACCCGACCTGCATCAGTTCCTCCGGCGACTCCGGGCTGTGCCGGTACCGCTGTGCGCACGCCCGGACCAGCGACTCGTAACGGCCGACGAGTTTTGCGCAGGCGGCGTCGCGCTCTTCACTGCCCCGCGGCAGCGACTGGACCAGCTTCACCAGTTCCGGATCGGCGAGGTCGGCGGCCTGGCTGACGGGGGCCTGGGGGTGGGAAAGAACGGTGGTCATTGGCGATCACCTGCTGTTTTTCTGGTCTGCACCTCCCGTTTGTGCCCGTGGTGTGGGCTCTAAACATGGCCTGCGGCCCGCGGCCTGCCGCAGGGGTCATTTACCGAGTTCAGCGGCCTGTTTGCCGCGGCAAAATACCTTCAGGGAACCGCCGCGGGCGGGCGGAATCCGCGGCGGCGGCCGGGCTTCCAGCGCCAGGCGGCGGTGCGGAGTCCTGGCGCGCCGGAACGTCGCCCGATGGCCTGCGGATGACCCGCTCCGAACGTCACGTGTCTTGTTACGTGCGGTTTGTTTGAAGGGCGCCGCACACGGTACCTCTGGGCCACATGCGAGACCTCGCAAGCCTCGCATCTAAGACACTGCGGACAGTGGAGGCATCGATGCGTATCGGAGCGATCCTTCTCGTGATATGGCTGGTCATTGGCGCGATTGCCGCCGGGCAGCGGAACTACTACAGCGATTCGCATGAAAACTGCGCCCATGCGGGGACCGTTGCGGTGACCATTCTGGCGGGCCCGCTGAACTACGTGGGCGTGAACCCCAAGGTCTCGTGCCAGCTCCCGCAGCCGAGTCAGTGAGCCTTGCCATGGTTGCCGTGCATCTCGCCGGCTGGGGGCCCGGCTGGACGTGGTCAGGGCGGCGACGCCGCTGACCACCTCATGACCGCCGGCCAGCCCGCCCTGGCCGGCGGCCAGTCCGGCGCTGACCGGCGGCCCGCTCCGGGGCCGCCGGTCAGTTGCTTCACGGCCGGCCCTCGGGCTGTTTAGTAGTCGCGGCCCTGGTAGGTCTGGCCGGGATAGTTCTGGCCCTGGTAGCCCTGGCCGGGATAGGCGGGCTCGGCGGCCGGCACCGTGCGCATCCGGGTGGCCCGCTCACCGACCCCGGCGATGAGGCTGCCGATGGCGATGCCGAGGATCAGGTACAGCGCTGCGGTAGCGACCTGGTGTGAGAGCGCCGCGCCGGTACGGAACGGGAAGATCACCACGATGACCGTCACCAGGCCGACGATCCAGCCGAAGAACACCATCGGCCGCGGCGTGCTGAGCAGCAGCAGGTGCGCAAGGAGCGTCGCGGCAAGGGCGGCGGCCGCGGCGATGAGCACCAGCGTCGTGGTGTGGGCATCACCGTAGGCGCCGTAGCGCTTCGGCGCGAGGATCGGGATGTTGAACAGCCACCGGCAGACCAGCACACCCACCAGCGCTATCAGCCCGGCGACCACAGCGGTCGCCACTCCGCCGGACCACAGCATCCGGGCGTCCACCTTGGGCCGGGCCCGCTGCGGCGGTGGATACGCCGAGCGGTCCGGAGGATATGCCTGTCTTTGCGGGTTATGGGGTTCCATTGGCATGGTCATGGTCTCTGAGGCCCTCCGTCAGGCTGGCCGCGCCTTCCGCAGCCATCGTGCTGTCCTCACCCTGAGAGCACGTTCCAAACACGCCGGACTGCGTTCCAAGACCCGGGCGCCCGGGCGCGGCGTTCCAGCCAGCGGCCAGGCCTGGGTCAGGCCCCGGCGAGGATAACTTCGAGCGTGCGCGGGCCGTGCACGCCCTGCACGCGGTCGAGTTCGATGTCGCTGGTGGCCGAGGGGCCGCTGATCCAGGTACAGGGCCGGCCGGGTTCCAGGCGCTCCAGCGCCTGCGGGACGATCCCGACGATCTGGCTGGCGTGCAGGATGCACAGGTGGTAGTCGGGGACCAGGCTCAGCGCGCGGCGGCCCTGGCCCGGGCCGCCGTCCAGGATGATCGTCCCGGTTTCCGCGATGGCCAGCGCGGCGGTGGTGATCACGCCGTCGGTAGCGTCGAGCGCCTCCGGGGACAGCCCGTCGTCGGCGAGGAACTCGACCCCGTCCGGCCCGGCGCCGTCCAGGGTGAGGCCGGGTGGCAGCACGACCCGGCGTGCGCCGCGCCCGGCCAGTGCCTCGCGCACCGCCTGCGCCACGCCATCGGCCGGGCAGCGGCGAACGGTGGTCCCGTAATCGTGCAGCCGCTCGGTGAGCAGTTCGATCAGTACCGGCGTGGCCTTGCCGGAGCCGGTCAGGTAACCGCGCGGTATCTCGCCCGGGCTGGCCCCCCTGCTCAGCGCGGCGCGGATACGGGCAAGGACCTCCGCCCTGGCCCCCTCATCGCCGGTCATCGGGGTCTCCGTGCTCCTGCCGCCACCACTGCCTGAAGGTTCTTGCCGGGGGAGCGGGCGCGTCCCGCGCGGCGGTCCACGCCGACAGCGGCGGGGGCAGCCGCCGGATCCGGCCGCCGCGGCCCAGGGCCCGGCCGGCTCTGCCGCCGCGCTGCGCTGCCGCGTACCTGGCCGGGCTGGCCATCACCCAGGCCGCGGCCGCCATGGTCACCGCCTCGGCGCTGGGCACCCGCCGCGCAGAGGCCTCCTCGACGTGCCTGGCTCTGAGGTGGACCAGGATCGACGGGATGTCGATCCGGACCGGGCAGACGTCGTAGCAGGCACCGCACAACGAGGAGGCGTAGGGCAGCGACGCGTTGTCCTCAACGCCGGTGAGCTGCGGCGACAGTATCGCGCCGATGGGGCCCGGATACACCGAGCCGTAGGCGTGACCACCGGTGCGCTCATACACCGGGCAGACGTTCAGGCAGGCGGAACACCGGATGCAGTGCAGCGCCGCACGCCCGGCCGGGTCGGCCAGCGCGGCCGTCCGGCCGTTGTCCAGCAGCACGAGATGGAACCGCTGCGGGCCGTCCCCGGGGGTCACCCCGGTCCACATCGAGGTGTAGGGGTTCATCCGCTCGCCGGTGGACGAGCGCGGCAGCAACTGGAGGAACACCTCCAGGTCCCGCCAGGAAGGGATCACCTTCTCGATGCCCATGACGGTGATCAGCGTGTCCGGCAGCGTCAGGCACATCCGCCCGTTGCCCTCGGATTCGACCACGCACAGCGTCCCGGTCTCCGCGATGGCGAAGTTGGCACCGCTGATGCCGACCCGCGCGGACAGGAACCTGCGGCGCAGGTGCAGCCGGGCGGCCTCGGTCAGCGCGGCCGGGGTGTCGGTCAGCCCCGGGTCCACGTCCGCCATCTCGCGCAGGAAGATCTCCCTGATCTCGGCGCGGTTGCGGTGGATGGCCGGCACCAAGATATGCGAGGGCCTGTCGTGCCCCAGCTGGACGATGAGTTCGGCCAGATCGGTCTCGTGCGCGGTGATGCCGGCCGCGGCGAGTGCCTCGTTCAGCCCGATCTCGTCGGTGACGATCGACTTGACCTTGACCACCTCGGCCGCCCCGGTGTCGAGGACCAGGCCGGTCACGATGCGGTTGGCCTCATTGGCGTCCCGTGCCCAGTGCACGGTCCCGCCGTGCGCGGTGACCTGGCTCTCCAGCTGTTCCAGGTAGGAATCCAGGTGCGCGAGCGTGTCCTGTTTGATCGCCTCGCCGGCGGCGCGCAGCTCCTCCCAGTCCGGCAGTTCGGCCACGACCGCGGCCCGTTTGGCCCGGATGGTCCTGGTCGCCTTGCCGAGGTTGCGCCGCAGCTGGGTATTGGCCAGCGCCGCGCGGGCCGCCACGGGGAACGGCTCCTCGCCGCGCAGGTGACCGACACCACGGGGGGCGTATGGCATGCCCAAAAACGTGCTCACTGGGAGTCCTGGGTGCTCGCGAGGATCTCGGCCAGGTGGATGGTGGCCGTACCGGCGTTCAGCCGGGACAGCCCGCCGCCGATGTGCATCAGGCAGGAGCTGTCCCCGGCGGTGCACGCCTCGGCGCCGGTCGCCAGCACCGAACGCATCTTGTCCGCCAGCATGGCCGTGGACACCGGCGCGTTCTTGACCGCGAACGTTCCGCCGAACCCGCAGCACACCTCGGCGTCCGGCAGCTCCACCAGGTCGATCCCCGCCACCCGGCGCAGCAGCCGCAGCGGCCGGTCGCCGACGCGCAACAGGCGCAGCGAATGGCACGTCGGATGGTAGGTAACCCGGTGCGGGTAGTAGGCGCCGACGTCCTCCACCCCGAGCACATCGACCAGCAGCTCGGACAGCTCGTAGGTGCGCGCGGCGACCGCCTCGGCGCGCCGGGCCAGCGCCTCGTCCCCGAACCGCCGCGCCACCATCGCGTGCTGGTGCCGCACCGAGCCGGTGCACGAACCGGACGGGACGACCACGGTCTCGCAGTCCTCGAACACCTCGACGTACCGGCGCACCAGCGGCAGCGCCTCGCGCAGGTACCCGGTGTTCGTGTGCATCTGCCCGCAGCAGGTCTGCGCCTGCGGGAACGTCACCTCGTGGCCGAGCCGCTCAAGCAGCCGCACGGTCGCCTGGCCGACCTGCGGGAACAGGGTGTCGGCCAGGCAGGTCACGAACAGCGCGATCCGCACGGCTAGCCCCGGCCGTGCGCGGGAGCCTGGCTGGAGCGGCGGACCACGAGTTCCGGCTCGAACACGACCTGCCGGTGCTGGTGCGCTTCTTCGCCGAGCGCCTCGTCGAGCAGAAGCTGCGCGGCGGTGCGGCCGAGCAGTTGCCTGGGCTGGCGCACCGAGGACAGCGGAACGGCCGCGGCCGCGGCGAAGTCGATGTCGTCGTAGCCGATAAGCGAGATGTCCTCGGGCACCCGGATCCGCTGCGCGGTCATCTCCTGCAGCAGGCCCAGGGCGAGCAGGTCGTTCGCGCAGAAGACCGCCGTGGGGCGCTGCTGCGGCGGCAACTCGGCGAGGGTGGCGCCGGCGCGCTGCCCGGCGGCGACGTTCAGCGCCGGCGTGACGATCATGTGCAGGTCGTCCCCGCTGGCCCCGGCGCGTTCCAGGGCCCTGATCGCGCCCTCTCTCCGGTCGGCCACCTGCCGGATACTCAGCGGCCCGCCGACGAAGGCGATCCGGGTGTGCCCGGCCTCGATCAGGTGGGCCACGGCAAGCTCGCCGCCGAGCACGTCGTCCACCGAGACCGAGCACTGGCCCCGGGCCGGTGACCGGCTGTCCACCAGGACCACCGGGGTGCCCCGCTGCTGCAGCCGGGCGAGGCGCTCGTCGTCGGCGGATACCGGGGTGATCAGGATGCCCTGCACCCGGTGCTCCTCGAGCAGCTCCAGGTAGTGGGTTTCCTTCGCCTGCTGATCGTCGCTGTTGCACAGGATCACGGCCAGGCCGGACTCGCTGGCCTCGTCCTCCACACCGCGTGCGACGTCGGTGAAGAACGGGTTGGCCACGTCAAGCACGACCAGGCCGATGGTGCGGCTGCGCCCGGCGCGAAGCTGGCGCGCCGACTCATTCCTGATGAAGCCGAGCTGCTTGATGGCGTCCCTGACCCGGCTGCGGGTGGGCTCGGCCACGATGTCGGGCCGGTTAAGCACGTTGGAGACGGTCCCCACGGAGACGCCCGCGTGGGCGGCCACCTCCCTGATGCTGGCCGGCGCGTCTGCCACGGTGCCCTCCCGAATTTGGTGCAAGTGTGCGGTGCTCGTTTTGAACGTGTCAAACAACCCGTCCCGTTCAGCGCCAGCGGGCAGGCCCGCGCGGATGTAACGATTCAACTACGCACCGCGCAACTATTGACACGCAGGCGATACGGGCTGGGCACTCCCGCCTACTCACGCTGGTCTGTGGGTTCACCGTGCGCTCACCTGCGTCGAGGCGCCTGCGGCACTCTTGGCGTAACCAGTCAGGCCACCGGTTGATCTGCGGCGTGTTGGGTGCTGGCGTCAGGTTTGTGATCATGGTTTGGTTCGGGGTGCCGGGTTCGGATCAGCCGTCGTATGAGGAGCTGGCCGCCCGGAACGCGGAGCTGCTGCCGTTGGTGGCGGAGCAGGGCGCTTGATCGAGGCGCTGCGGGCCGAGGTGGCGGCGCTGCGCCGGCGGGTGGGCCGGGATTCCTCGAACTCCTCGCAGCCCCTGAGCCAGGACGGCCCCGCGGCTGAGGCAAAGAAGGTAAGCAGACGGCGCGGCGGCCGCGGCCGGGCCGGGCGCAGGGCGGCCAGAAGGGCCATCGGGGTGCGAGCCTGGCGTGGGCTGCCCAGCCGGAGGAGACCCTGGTCATCGAGCCGGGTTCGTACGCGGGCTGCCGCGCGGATCTGGCAGGCCCTGAGGGCCGGGCGGCTTCCGCGGTGCAGGTCGTCGATATCCCGTCGGCCGCGGGGGCCGTCCAGGATCCCGAACCCGGTGATCGCCAGCTTCGTCCGGTTCCTGGCCGCGCCGAACCAGATCAGGTCCGGCCCGCCGCCGGTCCAGGCCCGCATAATCCGCACCGTGTACACGTGTGGGTCTCGCAGCCCTCCGCGCTGGGCGCGGTGGCCAGCGGGGCCGGGGTTTCGTCAGTGCCGAGCACCTTCGCTGCCCGCAGGGAGTCCTTGAGCGCGCCCTCTGGCTCAAGGAAACCACCCCGGGCTGATCCTGGCCCGGCGGCACTCCTGCACGGAGAAATCTTCGACCATTACCGGGAGAGGCCTATATGCCCAGGGCAGCAATTGTCAGTCGGCCTTTGTAGATTACAACCAGAACCAGCATGAGCCACTGCGGCTCCCCGGCCGCACCTCAAGTATAAAACCCTTTGCGCGAAGGAAATGAAGCATTCCAGTGCAGCTCCGCTACAACTATCGCTTGGACCCGGCCCCCCGCCACCGCGCGGCGCTGGCCCGAGCGTTTGGCTGCGCCCGGGTGGTGTACAACGACGGCCTGCGCGCCCGCGAAGAAGCGCACAAGACGGGACTGCCCTACCCGGGTGACGCGGAGTTGTCACGACGGCTGACCTTAGCCAAGCGAACCGCCGACCGGGCCTGGCTGACCGAGGTCTCGGCGGCGGTGCTCCAGCAAGCGCTGGCGGATCTGAACACGGCCTACCGTAATTACTTCGCCTCCCTGTCCGGGAACCGTCATGGGCCGAGGATGAGGCCGCCACGGTTCCGGTCCCGCAAAGACCGTCGGCAGACGGTCCGGTTCACCGCCAACGCCCGGTTCCGCGTGCTGCCCGGCGGGAAACTGCGGCTGCCGAAAATCGGCGACGTGCCGGTGCGCTGGTCCCGCCCGCTGCCATCACGACCGTCAAGCGTGACCGTGATCAAGGACGCGGCGGGCCGGCACTTCGCCAGCTTCGTGGTTGAAGCCGGCCCGCGCTCCCGGCCCGCGACCGGACCTGCGGTGGGCATCGACCTGGGGCTGACCCATTTCGCGGTCCTGTCGGACGGGACGAAGATCGCTTCCCCGCAATTCCTGCGCCGCGCGGAGAAGAAGCTCAAGCGCCAGCAGCGGAACCTGTCGCGCAAAAAGAAAGGCAGCAAGAACCGGGACGGGGCCCGGATCAAGGTCGCCCGAGCCCACGCGAGGGTGGCTGATGCCCGGCGGGAGTTCCACCACCAGCTTTCCACGGTGCTGATTCGCGACAACCAAGCGGTCGCCGTGGAAGACCTGGCGGTCAAGGGACTTGCCCGCACCCGCCTGGGCAAGTCCGTCCACGACGCCGGGTGGGCCGCGTTCGTGAACATGCTGGAGTACAAGGCCCGCCTCTACGGCCGGGAGTTCCACCGGATCGGCCGGTTCGAGCCCACCTCACAGACATGCTCGGCGTGCGGGACCAGGGATAGCCCCAAGCCGCTGAGCGTCCGCGCCTGGCAGTGCCGGGGCTGCGGGGCTTGGCTGGACCGGGACATCAACGCGGCGGTCAACGTCGCCAAGGCCGCCGGGCTGGCGGTGACAGCCTGTGGAGCGCAGGTAAGACCGGAACCCGTTCCGGCGCAGCGCAGCGAAGCAGGAACCCACCCGAAGTCACATCGGGAAGTAGCGTGACAGGCGGGAATCCCCGGCATTCAGGCCAGGGTGGAAGTCAAATGAAGCAGGAGCTGAAGTACCCGAACATGCGTCGGAATCCTTGCCGCCGCCCCGCCCAGGTGGTGGACTCGCCCAACTGCAAGGGTCAGGCCGCGCTGACCGGGCTGGGCACCCCGGACTCGCTGAGGAAGTAAGTCATAGACGGCACGGTGGAGGCCTTCGAGCTGACCAGCGCCGGGATGAGGGATTCCGCCGGATCACCGAGATCTTCCAACTGGACTAAAGACCGCCGAACCCGGACCGCCCGCGTGCCCGCCTGGAGACGAGTTGTGATGCCTGACTTAGGTGTTGCTATAGGGGCACCAAAGTCATGATCACGAGAAGACGTTGACCGCAGGGAGGTTGCTGATGGGGCAGGAAGTAGCTGGCGGGGTTGCTGAGCTGATCGGGCGGAGCAACAGGCTTGGGTCGGACCGGCGGAACACCAACTACGCCGGCGGCAACGCCTCGGCCAAGGGCACCGTCACCGACCCGGTCACCGGGGAGCCGGTGGAACTGCTCTGGGTCAAGGGCTCCGGCGGCGACCTGGGCACGCTGACCGCCGAAGGCCTGGCGGTGCTGCGGCTTGACAGGCTCCGCGCGCTGACCGGCGTGTACCCGGGGGTCGAGCGTGAGGACGAGATGGTGGCCGCGTTCGACTTCTGCCTGCATGGCCTGGGCGGGGTGGTGGGGTCAGGGCCAGCAGAGCGCGGGGTGGCGGGGTCAGGGCCAGCAGAGCGCGGGGTGGCGGGGTCAGGGCCAGCCTAGGGCGGGGTGGCGGGGTCAGGACAAACAGAGCGCGGGCCCGCCCCCTCCATCGACACCGCCATGCACGGGCTGGTGGACGCGCCGCACGTGGACCACCTGCACCCGGACTCGGGGATCGCGTTCGCCACGGCCGCCGACGGCGAAAGGCTCACCGCCCGGTGCTTCGGCGGCCGGGTCGGCTGGGTGCCCTGGCGGCGCCCCGGGTTCCAGCTCGGCCTGGACATCGCCGAGGTGCACCGGGCCAGCCCCGGCATGATCGGCGTGATCCTGGGCGGCCACGGGATCACGGCCTGGGGCGCGACCAGCGAGGAGTGCGAGGCGAACTCGCTGGAGATCATCCACGGGGCACAGCGGTATCTGGACGAACATGGCTCCGGGGAACCGTTCGGCAGTGAAATAGCCGGTTTTACGGCCTTGCCCGCGCCGCAGCGCCGGGCCCGCGCCATGGAGCTTGCGCCGCTGCTGCGCGGCCTGGCCAGCACCGACCGGCCGCAGGTCGGCCACTACACCGACGACGGCGCGGTGCTCGGCTTCCTGGCGGGGAGCAAGCACCCGGCCCTGGCCGCGCTCGGTACCTCGTGCCCGGACCATTTCCTGCGGACCAAGGTCGCGCCGCTGGTCCTTGACCTGCCGCCGGCCGCGCCGCTGGCCGAGGTGACCGGCCGGCTGCGCGAGCTGCACGCCGCCTACCGGGACGCCTACCGCGCCTACTACGAACGGCACGCGACCCCGGGCTCGCCGCCGATGCGCGGCGCCGACCCGGCCATCGTGCTGGTGCCCGGCGTCGGCATGTTCAGCTTCGGCACCGACAAGCAGACCGCGCGGGTGGCCGGTGAGTTCTACATCAACGCCATCAACGTGATGCGCGGCGCCGAGTCGGTCTCGGCGTACGCGCCGATACCGGAGAGCGAAAAGTTCCGCATCGAGTACTGGGAGCTGGAAGAGGCCAAGCTGCGGCGGCGGCCCAAGCCGAAGCCGCTGGCGGCCCGGGTTGCCCTGGTCACCGGCGCCGGGTCCGGCATCGGGCGGGCCACCGCGCGGCGGCTGGCCGCCGAGGGAGCGTGCGTGGTGCTCGCCGACCGGGACGGCGCCGCGGCCAAGCAGGCGGCCGCGGGCATCGGGACCGCCGACGTCGCCGTGGACGTCACCGCCGACGTCACCGACGAGGCCAGCATCGCCGGCGCGTTCGCCGCGGCGGCGCTCGCGTTCGGCGGGGTGGACCTGGTTGTGAACAACGCCGGTCTTTCGGTGTCCAAGCCACTTGCCGACACCACTGCGGCCGACTGGGATCTGCAGCACGCGGTGATGGCCAGAGGTTCTTTCCTGGTGTCCCGTGAGGCAGCCAGGGTGATGCGGGCGCAGGGCATGGGCGGGGACATCGTCTACATCTGCAGCAAGAACGCGGTGTTCGCCGGTCCGAGCAACATGGCCTACGGCGCGGCCAAGGCCGACCAGGCGCACCAGGTGCGGCTGCTTGCCGCCGAGCTTGGCGAGTTCGGCATCCGGGTGAACGGCATCAACCCCGACGCCGTGGTCCGCGGCTCGGGGATCTTCGCCGGCGGGTGGGGCGCGCAGCGGGCCGCGGTCTACGGCGTGCCCGAGTCCCAGCTTGGCGCCTTCTATGCGCAGCGCACCCTGCTCAAGCGCGAGGTCCTGCCCGAACACGTGGCGGCCGCGGTGTTCGTGCTGACCGCCGGGGAGCTGTCCCGCACCACCGGACTGCACATCCCGGTCGACGCCGGGGTGGCGGCCGCGTTCCTGCGATGACCACCGTCGCCGCGGTCGACCTCGGCGCCTCCGGGGGCCGGGTGATGGCCGGCGTCGTCGGGCCCGGCGAGCTTGTGCTGCACGAGGCGCACCGGTTCGGCAACGGCCCGGTCGCCACGCTAGGCACCCTGCACTGGGACATCCTGCGGATCTACGCCGACATCCTGGCCGGGCTGCGGGCCGCCTGTGCGGAGTTCGAGCCGGCCAGCGTGGGCATCGACTCCTGGGGCGTGGACTACGGCCTGCTCGACTCCGGCGGTGCACTGCTCGGCAACCCGGTGCATTACCGCGACGCGCGCACCACCGGCGTCGCCGAGCGGGTGCACGCATCCGTGAGCCGGCAGGAGATGTACCAGGTCACGGGTACCGCTCAGCTGCCGCTCAACACGATCTACCAGCTCGTGGCCGCGCGGGACACGCCGCAGTTCGCGGCCGCGCGCACGCTGCTGCTCATCCCGGATCTGATCGGTTACTGGCTCACCGGGGAGGTGGGCGCCGAGATCACCAACGCGTCCACTACCGGCCTGCTCGACGGGCGGGCCCAGGCCTGGGCAACCGCGCTCATGACAAGCGCCAGCATCCCGCCGGGCATATTTCCTGCGCTACGACGGCCGGGCAGCATGATCGGTGAACTGCGCGGTGCCGCCGCAGATGACGTACTCGGCGCCGCCGCGGCGGGACCGGTGCGCCCGCTGCCGGTGATCGCCGTGGGCTCCCACGACACCGCCTCGGCCGTGGCCGGCGTGCCCGCCGAGGGCGGCTCGTTCGCCTACATCTCCTGCGGTACCTGGTCCCTGGCCGGGGTAGAGCTTGGCGGCCCGGTGCTGACCGAGGCCAGCCGCGAGGCCGGGTTCACCAACGAGGCGGGGGTGGACGGCACGATCCGCTTCCTGCGCAACGTGATGGGGCTGTGGCCGCTGCAGGAGTCGGTCCGCGTCTGGGCGGCACGGGGCCAGGCCGTGGACCTGGCGGCGCTGCTCACCGAGGCGGCCGCGCAGCCGCCATTGCGGGCGGTGGTGGACACCGACGACGCCGTGTTCCTGCCGCCCGGCGACATGCCCGCCCGCATCGCCGGCGCCTGCCGTCGGACCGGCCAGCCCGTTCCTGATACCCCGGCCGGCGTCGTCCGGTGCATCCTGGACAGCCTTGCGCTCGCCCACCGGCGGGCGATCCTGGCCGTCCAGGAGCTGTCCGGGCACCACGTGGACACCGTGCACATCGTCGGCGGGGGAGTGCGCAACACGCTGCTGTGCCAGCTCACCGCGGACGCGTGCGGCCTGCCCGTGGTCGCCGGCCCGGCCGAGGCGGCGGCGCTCGGCAACGTGCTCGTGCAGGCCAGGGCGCTGCATCGGGGCCCGGACGACCTGCCGGGCATGCGTGCGCTGATCCGCGCCACCCAGCCGCTGCGCCGATACCAGCCCGGCGATCCCGCACCGTGGCGGGCGGCCGCCCGCCGCCTGGCCGGCGCCACGGGCGTTTAGCGGGTGGACGGTACGTGCAGATTCCCCCATAGCTGGGGTGATCCCCCGTAGCCGGAGCGCCCCCCACCACGCCGGGGACGGCGGATGGAAGGTGAGCGATGGCATATCCGGACGCGGCCGTCGCTCAGGCCCGTCAGGGAACCGCTCCCGCGTCCTGGCGGGTGTTCACCAAGAAGAGGGGAGCCATCGGCGCGTTCTTCCGCGGGACGGCCCAGGACCCCGAGCGGCCGGCCGCTAAGCCGGTTGCGAGGTGCCGGTCAGGGTCGCGAGGACGCGGCGGGCGCGGGCGGGCAGGTCGCGTGCGGAGTGGTTGCGGCGCGGCGCCATCGCATGGCGGCCCCGGCGCGTGGTCCGGGACGGGCCACCCGGCTGGCTCTGCCGGCGCTGGTTGGAGGGCCAGGCCTGGGTCAGGTAGTAGTAGCTTGCTGGGCGCATCGTGATCTCCCCGCGGTTTGCTCTGCGTGGTGTCTTCCGTGACAGCCAGGCTTGGCCATGGGGGTTGAGGGGCGGTTGAGGATCCCTTGAGCTGCCGGGCCGGCGCGGCAGGCGCATTGGCGGCCGGGGCCGTTTGGCGGCAAACCCGAACTGGCCGGGACGTGCGAATGCCTGTTTCCTGCGTGTTAGCCGGCTAACTTTTGATATTGGCTTAATCTCCCCAATATCGGCTGGGACTCCTCGGGGGGCGGGGCATGCACCTGTTGGAATGCGAGGCCACGCTGGAGGCTTGCCAGGCCGCGGTGTGGGCGGTGTGGATCGACGTCGCCCGGTGGCCGGAGTGGGATGTCAGCAAGGAGATCGCGCGGCTGGATGGCCCGTTCGAGCCGGGTGTGTCCGGCTGGGCCAAGCAGCGCGGCAACCTGGGCGGCAACTTCACCATTACGGCGGTCGAGGCCGGGCGGCGCTGGGTGAGCGAATGCCCGGTGCCGTTGGGCAAGGTTGTCTTCGACCATTTGCTCGAGCCGGTCGCCAAGGACCGTGTCCGCGTGGTCAAGAGGGTCGACGTGGAGGGCGGCATCGCGCCGCTCGTCCTGCTGTTCGCCCCGAAGATGCGCCGTGATATCGGCGAGTCGCTGGCCGCCCTGGGGCGGGTGGCGGCCAGGACGCCCCTGGCCGGGTTATCCGCGGAATGATCATGATGGGAACCTGGCTGGCCGGTGCTGGGCGGCCTACGATCTGCGTGTGATCATCAGGCCGGTTTCCCGTGTTGTCTGTGCGTCCACGCTGACGATCGCTACCGCGGCTGGCGCTGCGGTGGCCGGCGGCCCGGCGGCCGCAGGTTCGGTCGCGGCCGTCGCCGCCCCGCACGGGCCGGTGCTGCGACTGGGCAGCCTCGGCTTGCGGCCCTGTACGAAACGGCCGCGGACGTATTGCGGGCATCTCATGGTGCCGCTTGACTACGCCTCTGCCGCGAGCCCACGCATCCGCATCGGGTTCCGCTGGCTGCCGGCCAGCGGGCACGCCGTCGGCACCGTGCTTGCCGTGGAGGGCGGGCCCGGGTTCGCCACCACCGGAACGCAGGGTGCCTACCTGGCGCAGCTGGGACCGCTGAAGCGGACAAGGAACCTGCTGCTGGTCAACCTGCGCGGCACCGGCAATTCCACGGTGATCAACTGCCCCGGCCTCGAGCACGCCGGGAGCAGACAGTCCGGGCAGCGGTTCAACCGCCTGGTCGCCGCGTGCGGGCGGCAGCTCAACCACACCTGGCACTACCGCGGCGGCGGCTGGGTGCACGCCTCCGACCTGTTCAACACCGCCTACACGGCCAGGGATGTGTCCGGCGTGCTGCGCGCCCTGCACCTGGGCCGGGTGGACCTGTACGGCGACTCCTACGGAAGCTGGTTCTCGCAGGTCTTCGCCTCCCGCTACCCGGGGCAACTGAGGTCGGTGACGCTGGACTCCACCTATCAGGTGCTCGGCCTCGACCCGTGGTACACCACCACCGTGATCACCGCGCGCCGCGCGTTCGCGCAGGCCTGCCGCCTTTCGGCGGCGTGCGCGGCGGCGACCGGAGGCGGTGGTGGCGCCTGGGCCCGGATCGGCGCCCTGGCGGCACGGCTGGCCCGCGCGCCGGTCACCGGCCAGGCCACGCTGTCCAACGGCACCAGGGGCACGCTCACCGTGACCGTGCTGACCCTGGTAAACCTCGTCAACAACGCCGGTTTCGACCCGGTCGTCTACCGTGACTTGGACGCGGCCGGGCGCGCCCTGGTCAGCCACGACGATGCAGCGCCGCTGCTGCGACTGGCCGCGCTGTCGCTCGGCTTCGACGACACCAACTACCCGCTGCCCGAGTTCAGCGACGGCCTCTACTACGCGGTCGGCTGCACCGACTACGTGCAACTGTTCTCTCCAGCCGCCCCGCCCGCGGCCCGGGCCCGGCAGTACGCCGCCGCGCTGCGCCGCGAGCCCGCCCGCACCTTCGCGCCGTTCACCTTGCGCCAGTGGACCTCGCTGGACCAGTACACCGAGGCGTACAGCGCGTGCCTGCGCTGGCCGTCCCCGGCGAAGCTGATCCCGCCGATCACCCGCAAGCCACCGCTTGTCCCGGGCCGGCTGCCGGTGCTGATCTTGTCCGGCACGCTCGACTCGCTCACCCCGAAGCTGGGCGGCGCCACGCTGGTCGCCCGGCAGATGGGCCCCTCGGCGCGGCTGGTCACGGTCGCCAACCTGACCCACGTCGCGCTCCAGGACGCCAACGACGCCTGCCCCGCCTCGATCTACCAGCGCTTCGTCCTGGACCCGGGGAACCTGCAGCAGGAGAACACCTCGTGCGCCGCGCGGGTCACCCCGGTGCACACGGTGGGCGCCTACCCACGGCACCTGGCAGGGGTGGCCCCGGCCACACCGGCGCCCGGCAACGCGGCGGGCCGGTCGGCCAGGCAGGCCGCTGCGGCCGCCCTCGCCAGCGCCGCCGACGAGCTGAACCGGTTCGAGTTGCTGCCCGGGTACACCGACCGTGGCCTGCGCGGCGGGACGGTGAGGTTCAGCACCGGGCACGGGCTCCTGGCCACCCTGCACGGCGTGCGCTGGGTCAGCGATGCCAGCACCGACGGCACCGCGCGGTGGGACCCGGCCACGGACCGGGTGAGCGCCCGGCTGACGGTTCGCTATGGCGGCCGGACCGTCCGGCTGACCGCGGATTGGCTCATGTCCGCGGCCCAGGACCAGCCCGCGGTGATCAGCGGAACGGCCGGTTCGCGGCGGCTCGCGGCCACCATGCCCGCGCCATGATCACTCAGGGCCGGGAGACACCACCGGGCTGGCGGACAGGGCCGGGGCGGCCGTCGGCCGGTTCTGCGTGATCCACGTGTCGATGCGCTGCCACCAGTCGTAGAGCCACTGCACCTGGCTCTCGTGATCGGCGCCCCGCGGCACCTCCCCGACCGGGACCCGCCACCACTTCGCGTGCACGACCTGGTCCATCGGCAGGCTCCGCCATACGTCGGCGACGCTGACCAGTTGGTCCAGGCCGGCGTGGGCCACGAAGATCACGTCGGCCGCCGGGCAGGCGATGATGGCCGCGAGCGCACCGCCGGCCCGGGGCGGCAGCAGGTTGGGCATGTTCCTGGCCCGGTCGGCCAGGTCGCGGCGGCCGAGCTTTTCCAGCCGCCGGATGCCGCGGTGCCACCGGCCCGGGGTCCAGTTGCCGCCCTCGGGGAAGATCACCAGCGCACCGGCCTGGTCGAGCCCGCGGGCCAGCCGGCCGATCTGGTCGGTGAAGATCCGCTCACCGGCGTGACGGCGGGAGATGAACACGTTCGGCAGCCGGTTGGCCATGACGTCCAGGCTGGGATCGAACTGCAGCGACGCCTTCATGACCATCCGCGGACGGCGCCCGTACACGGTGAGCAGCTGGTGCACCAGCAGGAGCGAGTCACCCGGCCCGGCGTGCCTGCTGAGCACGATGACCGGGCGGGCCAGCCGCGCGGCCTGCTCGGCCGGGGTGAGTTCCGGCTCGTCCACGATGACCTGCACATGGAAGGTCTTCGTGGCCGACCGGTAGAGCCGGCCGAGGAACCAGCTCATGACCCGGTAGTGGCGGGCCTGGTAGGGCTCGGTGCGCAGCCGCCCGCCGAACCCGCTGGCGACCCACAAGCCAAGGCACATGAACAGCGCCGCCGTCTCCGCGCTGAGCCAGGCCAGCGCGAAGAACAGCAGCCGCAGCGCGCGCGGGCGCGACCGTCCCACCGCCCGGAATGTCATGGCCAGCAGCGCGATCAGCGGAGAGAGCACGATCAGCGCGACCGCGATGACGATCACCAGCGGTGCCAGTACGAGCCGGCGGATCAGGCGCGGAGGGAGCATGTCGCCTCCCTTCCTGCGCCGGCCGGCACAGTCAGATAAGCACAATCAGGCCAGTTCGGCGAGGTACCGCGCGGACGCCTGGTAGGCCCGCTCCATGCTCGCCGCGACGCTGGTCCTGTCCCGGTAGCGGAGCTGGGAAAGGTCCGGCGGGCGCTTGTCGGCCCCGGACGGCAGCACGTGCACCATGGCGTCATCGGGCAGTGCCGCCATCTCCTCGTGGAACCGGTGCCGCCGGGCGATCTCGAACGCCACCAGGCCCACCTCCCACGGGCGGCGCGGCGCGGTCAGCGGCCGCTCGATCCGGCCCACGTGCAGCACGTAGACGGTGCGGGCGCCCAGGGCCAGCGCCCTGCCTACCGGGATGGAATCGACCAGGCCGCCGTCGAAGTAGTGCTCCCCGTCAACCGCCACGGGCGGCAGCAGCCCGGGCACGGCGCAGGAGGCCAGCACCGCGGGCACGACAGGCCCGCTGGAGAACCAGTGCGCGCTGGCCCGCTCGATGCTCGCCGCAACGCAGTGGAACGGCAGCCGCAGGTCGGCGAAGTCGCCACCGGGCAGCGACTCCTGGAGCATCTGGCGCAGCGGCTCGATCGAGTGCAGGTGTGTGCCGGACCTGGCCAGCCGGGCCACCTGCCCGAAGATGGTCTCGCTGAACGCCTGCTGCAGCGCCTGGCCCTGCCAGGCGTGGGCCAGCCATGCCGCGGCACCCGCCGGGTCGGCGGCCACGAACGCGCCGTTGATCGCCCCCACCGAGGTACCCACCACGACATCCGGGGTGATGCCCGCCTCGGACAGGGCACGGAGCATGCCCACCTCGTGGGCGCCGAGCACCCCGCCGCCGCCCAGCACGAACGCGGTCTTCACGCATCGCCTCCTCGCGTCAAGCAAAGCAGAGCGGCGCTGGGGCCAGCGGCCCTGGGGTGGGGGGCCTGGCGCGGCGCCGGGGGCCGTGACGCAGGGGTGGGCGCCGGCTCGGCGGAGTGCTGCGGCCGGTGCGCTGGGTGGGACTCAGGCCAGTGAGGTCAGCAGGTCGGCGCGGGATGGGCCGGGCATCTCGAAGGCTTCGCGGCCCGCCGCGGCCTTGGCGAGGTGCTCGCTGAACCCGGGCCTGGCCATGATGTCCCCCGGCAGTGCCAGCATCGAGATGATCTCCATGAAGGCCCGGAAGGCGTCGGCGTCATACAGCATGGCCACCTGCAGGTCCGCCCACCCGGGCGTATCCCCGCCGGCGAATCCGGGCGGGCCCGCCGCGGGCGCGCCCGCGATGGACGCGTCGATCTGCGCCTTGCGTGCCCGGTCAAGCTGGACCGTCTGGCGGTACCAGGGCAAGATCCGGTCCTGGCTCATCTGGTCGTGCCCGGCCGCGAGGGCAAGCGGGTCATCCAGGTGCTGCCTGACCACCTCCGCCGTGCCTGCGGCGTGCATGAGGCCCATCGTCATGCCCCGGCCGAGCGACGGGTTCGTGCAGCACATCGCGTCGCCCACCGGTAGGACTCCAGTGGCCACCGGGGTGCCGTCCACCACGGCGCGGCGCCGCCGGTCCACGATCCCGCTCATCGGGAGTATCTCGCTGACCGGCTCGCCGTTCAGCAGGTGCGCGTGCAGCGGGCAGGCATTGACCAGTGCGGACCAGTGATCCGGCTGCCGTAGTTCCTTCAGCGCCTGGTCGCGAGAGGAGATGTAGACGGTCACCGACCAAGTGCCGTTGTCGCCGGGCAGCGTGAGCAGGGAGAAGCTGTCGAAGTGCGTGAGCAGCCCGGTGATGAAGCCAGGGGGCTCGCCGGTGGGGGACCGGAAGTACCGCGTGTAGTAGGTGAACCCGGAGTCCTCCGCCTCCTCGGTGACCGGGCGGGCACCAAGGGCCGCCAGCCAGCGCGGCAGTTCGCTGCGCCGCCCCATCGCGTCGACGACCAGGTCGCAGGCGATCTGCTCGCCGTCGGCGGTGCGCACCCCGGTCACGTTCGGAACGCCCGGCGCGGCGGGCTGGCCGGTGACCAGTTCGCTGACCGTCACGCCCCGGCGGACGTCCACGTGACGCTGCGCGCAGGTGGCGAACGCGTACTCCAGGACCGGGCGCCGGGCCGTGGTCGTGGTGAACCTCTCGTCACCTGCTCGTGGCGCGCGGTCCTCGATGAACGGTGGCAGCATCACCAGCGGGTCGAAAGTCGTGCCGCCCGCGCCCTGCACCGCTTCGGCCACCTCGGGCAGCTGCCCACTCAGGATGTGGTGCCCGGCCGCTTGCATGAAATGCGGCTGCCGGAACTGGGCGATGCCGCGGCGCTGCCAGTCCTGCCAGGCGGTGCCCGGCGAGCCGGGTACCGCGTCATCATCACGCTCCAGGACGATAACCTCGGCGCCGTCCTTGGCGAACATCATCGCGGCGGCCATACCGATGAGGCCGCCACCGACGACGACAATTCTCGACATCACATTCCCCCGATCTGCCGTAATGCACTAATAAGCGTGTCATGCGCGGATCAGCCGGTCAGCGCCTGGTAGACCAGCTGGCGGAGCTGTGGCCGGATCCGGTAGGTGCTCGACGGCAGCAACTGGGTGTAGAACGACACGGCCAGCTCCTCCCGCTGGTCGATCCAGAACGTGGTGCTCGCCGCGCCGCCCCAGGTCAGCTCGCCCTCGGAGCACACCACCCGGCTCAGCGCGGGATCGATGACCACGCCGAAGCCGAGGCCGAACCCCACCCCGGCGAACGGGGACTCCGCGTACAGCGGCCGGCCGAACGTCTCCAGGTCCAGGCCGCCGGGCAGGTGGTTGCGGGCCATGTAGCCGACCGTGCGGGGGCTGAGCAGGCGGGTGCCGTCCAGTTCGCCCGCCGGGCTGCCGGGGCTGTCCAGCAGCATGTGCAGGAACCGGTGGTAGTCGGCCGCCGTGGCGAGCAGCCCGCCGCCGCCGCTGTTCATCCGTACCGGCTTGTGCGCCACCCGGCCCATGGCGTCGAGCCTGGCGGTCTTGCCGCCCGCGGCCGGCATGTACAGCGCGGCAAGCCGGTCGGCGGCAACGTCGTCGCGGAGGTAGAAACCGGTGTCGGTCATGCCGAGGGGATCCAGGATCCTGGTGCTGAAGAACTCGTCAAGGCGCTGCCCGGAGGCCACCTCGACGACCCTGCCGAGCACGTCGGTCGCCACCGAGTAGTTCCATTCCGTGCCCGGCTGGAACAGCAGCGGCATCGCCGCCCACGCCTCGCACGCGGTCGCCAGGTCCATGCCGCGGGGCACGGACCACTCGAACCCGGCGGCCCGGTACAGCGCATCCACCGGGTGCACCCGGAGGAAGCCGTAGGTGAGGCCGGAGGTGTGCGTGAGCAGGTGCCAGATCCGCACCGGCTCGCTGGCCGGGACCGTGACCTGCCGCTGGTCCGAGCCGCCGGTGTAGACCCGGATGTCGGCGAAGGCGGGGATGAACGCGCTCACCGGGTCGGTCAGCTCGAAGGCGCCCTCCTCGTAGAGGATCATCGCGGCGACCGAGGTGACCGGCTTGGTCATCGAGTAGATGCGCCACAGCGTGTCGGCCTCGACCGGCAGCCCGGCCTCGATGTCGCGCGACCCGTAGCTGGACACGTGCGCCAGGCGCCCCTGCCTGCTGACCGCGACCAGCCAGCCGGGCAGCCGCCCGTCATCCACGTACCGGGCGAAGTGCCGGTCGATCCGCCGCAGCCGGCCGGGATCGAGGCCTACCTCGGCCGGATCCACCTCCGCCTTGAGCCCGCCCATGCCACCGCCTTCCCTTTTCGCGCCGCCGCTCTCCCCGGGCGGCCGCGCCCGCCATCACTGGCACCGATTCTGCGCGGTGCGCTTGCACACGGTCCAGTGCGGGGCCGGTGCTTCCTGGTGATCGGGCGCTCAGGTGGGTCAGCGCGCGCCGGGCGCGGCCTCGATCCGCTGGAGCATCTCCCTGGGCCACTGCGCCTCGATGAGGGCGTCGTGCTCCTCGCACCAGCCGATGATGAACCGCCACTCGCCGGCGGCCTCGGCCAGCCGGCCCAGCCGCTCTAGCAGGAAGGCGGCGCTGTAGTGCATGCTGATCCCGTAGTCGTCCGGCGCCGCCTCCGCGGCATGCCGCCACCAGGTCAGCGCATCGTCGGGGCGGCCCGTCGCCGCGTATACGGACCCCTGCTGCTCGATCAGCCCCGGATCGCCGGGGAACCGCGCCAGGCCCGCGGCGATGACCCGCTCGGCGCCGGGGTGATCGTGGTCGTACCAGTAGGCCAGGGCCAGCAACTCATAGGCGATGGCATCGTCAGCGAACTCATCGAGCCGTGCCTCGTAGCGGGGGATCACCTCAGCCGCGTCGCGCAGCGCGCTCAGCGCGCCGATCTGCTGGAACCGCGGTTTGGCCCAGTCCGGGTCGGCGTCGATCGCCCGCTGGTAGTAGCCGGCCGCCGCACGGATCATCCGGCGGCCGTGACACTCCAGCAGGTAACCGTAGGCGTTGAGCAGCCGGGCGTCGCCGGGACTCGCCGCGAGTGCCTCTTCGAACTTGGGCTTGGCCTCGGCGTAGAGGTCTTCCCCGCCCTCACACTCGTAGCGCAGCAGAAGCTCTTCCTTGTCCATCCCTGGCCTGCCTTCCCCGTGGGACCGCCGCCAGATTTCACTGTGCGCCCGTTTCCCCACTCGGGCGACCAAATTATTGCCCCGATATCAGGCCCCGGCTGGCAAGGCGTCGATACAAGCGGTGGCCAGGCGGCACCGTGGTGAGTTTCTGCAGCAAAGAGTATCGTGTCACGATATATGTTGCCAACAGGAGGTGTACCCCGGGAAGCGGTGACGAGATGAAGCGGTACAAGTACCAGGCCCTGGTCCGGTTGCTGCCGGAGGCAGCCGCCACAACCGCCACGGTGCCCGCGGGCACGTCCCGGATGGTGATCAAGGCCGAGCACCGGGAGACGCACGCGCGCAAGCTCTTCAGCTCGCTGGTCACCAGGGACGACGCGATCGCTGCGAGGGACTCCGGCATCAACGTGACCTTCGTGGTGCTCGGTGACGACGCGAGCGACTACCTCGGCACCGGCGAGCGCTTCGCGCTCTGGGACGGGCACGATCTCGGCCTGGGCGTGATCACCCGGCGGATCTTCGTCTGACCGAGGCGCCACCGGCTGCTGGCGTGGCGCTGACCGCCGCGATGTCGTTCGCTGCCGTGGGTGGCGCCATGTCCGATTGCTTTCCGCCCCCTAATCGATGATCATGTTTCGTAACGTTGAAGGCGCGATGAGCGGCGCATCTTCACCTGACCCTGATCCCGTTGCGGGGAGGTGTGGTGGCGGCTCCGCGGCGGCCAGAGCCCGCGCCGGATCAGCGCGGTTCCCCGATGACCGGCAGCCGGCCGCCGAAGGCCGCCATGCTGGTGGCGCAGCGGATCGTGCGTGACATCGGCCGCGCCGGACTGCATCCGGGGGATCTGCTCCCGCCCGAGCGGGTCATGCTCGAAACCTACGAAACCGGCCGCGGGACGCTGCGCGAGGCGCTGCGGCTGCTGGAGTTCCAGGGCGTCATCTCGCTCAAGCCCGGGCCGGGCGGCGGCCCCATCCTGATGAACCCGGCCGCCGCTCACCTGGCCGGCACCCTGCAGTTGCTGATGCAGCTCAACCAGGCGCCGTACCGGACGCTCATCGAGGCCAGGTCGGAACTGGAGCCGGTGCTGAGCCGGCTCGCGGCCGAGCGCATCGACGCGGCGGCCCTTGCCGAACTGGCCGGCACCGTCGCGCGGATGCGCGAGCACATCGGCGACCGGGACTCCTTCCGCGACAGCGGCAGGCGCTTCCACGACATCATCGCCTGGTCGTCGGGCAACGTGGTTTTCGGCTACGTGGTGGACGCCGTGCTCGGCATCCTCGACGACACGGCGATCGGGATCGACGACCCCGGCGACCGCCGGGCCGCCATCCTCGCCGACCATGAGGAGATCTACGCCGCGATCTCCCGGCACGACACCGGCGGGGCGGGGGAGCGGATGCGCGAGCACATCGAGTCGTACACAAGCCACGTACAGCGCACGTTCCCCGAGGTCCTGACGCAGACGGTGACCTGGGACCGGTTGCTGCCCTGACCTGGCGCCCTGGCCCCGGGCCGCGGGCTCGCGTAGGCTTTGCTGCCATGCCTGCCGACAGCCCCACCATCCTCGCCACCTCCGGCGGCCTGCGCCAAGGTAGCCGCACCGAGGTCGAGTTCAGCCCGCTGGTACTGCACGCCATCGAATTGTCCGGGGTCACCGGGCGGGCACCCAAGCTGTGCCACGTCGGCACCGCCGGCGGCGACCAGCGGTACTTCCATGCCTGGCTCGATGCCGCGGGCCACGAGCAGGGCATCAACGTGTCCCACCTGAACCTGTTCAGCATGCCCAGCACCGGCGACATGACGGGCCTGCTGCTGGAGCAGGACGTGGTCTGGGTCGGTGGGGGCAGCGTGGCGAACCTGCTCGCGCTGTGGCGGCTGCACGGCCTGGACCAGAGCTTCCGCGTGGCCTGGGAAGCGGGCGTGGTGCTCGCCGGGGTCTCCGCCGGCTCCATCTGCTGGCACGTCGGCGGCACCACGGACTCCTTCGGCCCGCAGTTGCGGCCGGTGACCAACGGCCTGGCCTTCCTGCCGTACTCCAATGGGGTGCACTACGACTCCGAGGCGCAGCGCCGGCCGCTCTACCAGAGCCTGATCGCGGACGGCACGCTGCCGGACGGCTGGGCCACCGACGACGGGACCGGCCTGCTGTACCGGGGCACCGCGATGGTGGAGGCGCTGAGCGAAGTGAAGGGCAAGGGCACCTACCTGGTCACCCGCGACGGCGACAAGGCGCGCGAGGAGCGGATCGAGCCGCGCCTGCTTCCCGGCGCAATGGACTGACCGGGCCGCACCCGCGCGTCAGGCACGCCCGGCGCCCGCCAGTTCGCCCGGTGCGCCACCGGCCGCGCCGGTGACCGTGGCGATGAAGTCCGTGACCACCCGGCAGAACAGCTCGGGCGAGGTGGCCGGCCAGCTATGGCCCTGGTGCGGCGCGATCCAGAGCCGGCCATCGGGCAGGCCGCCCGCGAGCTCGCAGGCGGCGGGCATGGCACGCCAGTCACGTGAGCCGCAGACAACCAGTGCGGGCGCGGTGATCCGCGGCAGGTAGTCGCGCAGGTCGGTGCGCTCTAGTTCGTCGAGCATGCGCAGCCATTCCCGGCGCCCGCCGACGTCGGAGAACAACGGCAGCAACGGGCCCGGCAGCTGCCGGAACCGGCGCAGCGCAGCGGGCAGGTCCCGCCGGGGGACGACCGGCGTGCCGGTGACCACCAGGCTGGCCACCCGGGAGCCGAGTTGCGCGGCGGCGCGTATTGCGATCACCCCGCCCAGGGACAGGCCACACAGGTGTACCGGCGCGGTCTGCACCGCGATCGTGTCGCGCACCGCCTGCGCCGCGCCCGCGACCGTGAACGGCCCCTCGGACCGGCCGAAACCTGGCAGGTCCGGGGCGAGGACGTGCCACTGGCCGGACAGGCTGCCCAGCGCCGGGTCCCACATACGCCCCGCCCGCCCCGAGCCGTGCAGCAGCACTACCACCGGCGCCGTGGTTGCCCCGGCCTGCTGGATGCGCATACCCACGGACACCATTCTCGCCAGCCGAGGGCCGCCGCGGTAGCCCGTCGCTTGCACGTACCCGCTCAGGGCACCTCAGCGGGGGAGGCCGTACTGGCGGCGGAGCATCGAGTCGTACGCGCGTGCCGGCAGCACGCGGTTCATCGCGACGAGGCTCTTGGCCACCGGGTTGATCAGGTACCTGGCCCGCGGCCGCCGGGCGGTCACCGCCTGGGTGATGACCTTGGCGATGTCCTCCGGCGTGGAGCCGAGGCGCCCGAACAGCCCGGCCTGAACCCGGCCGAACGAGGCGCCGACCGCGGCCTTGTACTCCCGGTAGGCATCGGCGTCCGCCGCCGCCCGGGCCCCGGCCGGCGCCCCCGCGCCACCGGCAGCGCCGGGCACCGCGGCCGTGGACAACGACCCGGCGGCCACGTCGTTCCAGGGCGTCTTCACCGGCCCCGGCTCGATCAGCACCACATCGATGCCGAACTGGGCGACCTCCATCCGCAGCGCGTCGCTGAGCGCCTCGACCGCGTACTTGGAAGCGTGGTAGAACGCCCCGCCGGGCAGCGTGATCCTGCCCCCCATCGAGGACACGTTGATTATCCGGCCCCGGCCCTTGCGGCGCATTCCAGGCAGCACGAGCTGGGTGAGCCGGACCAGGCCGAAGAAGTTGGTCTCGAACTGACGGCGGATCTCGGTCATAGGCAGTTGCTCGACCGGCCCGTACAGCCCATACCCCGCGTTGTTGACCACTACGGCGACCGCGCCCGCGTCGGCTTCCACGGCCGCTACGGCCGCCGTCATGGACTCCTCATCCGTGACATCGAGCGCCAGCGTGCGCAGGCCGCGGTCGCTCAGGCCGGTGAGCGCTTCGGTCCGCCTGGCCGTCGCGTATACGGTGAAGCCCGCCTGATGCAGGCTGAGTGCTGCCTCCCGGCCGATCCCCGACGAGCAGCCGGTGATCAGCACCGGGCCGCGGCGCGTGCTGCCGACCATGATGTAAGCCCCTCCTCCATGCCGCCAGGGACTAGGTAATCACTCCTCAGCGGCCTTCGGGGACCGCCATCTCGCCGAGCAGGGACCAGTCGTCCTGCGGCACGGTCATGTTGACGATCTGCGGGGTCCGCGCGAGGAACGGCGGCAGGGTCCGCTGGGCATTCTTGAAGTGCTCGGACTGGACGTGCGCGCCCCCGGCCTCGCCGTCGCGGAATGCCTCGACCAGCACGTACTCGGCCGGGTCCGCCAGGCTCCTTGACCAGTCGAACCACAGGCAGCCCGGTTCGGCGCGAGTCGCCTCGGTGAACTCGGCGGAGATCTCGGGCCAGGCGTCAGCGTGTTCGGGCAGTATCTGGAACTTGGCGGTGATGAAGATCATCGGACTCCTCTGCCGGGACGGGCTGGCCCCATCGTCGCGCAGCGCCCGCCGGCCACGCCAGGGGCCACGCGTCTCAATAGGAGCCACTCAGTTGGAACTGTAGGGGGCGTTCCGCAGATCTGGGGCTGGTGTGGCGGTGAGCGTCCGCAGCATCGTGAGTTCCCGCGAGAGCAGCGCGCGCTCGGCGACGAGCCGGTGCAAGGCATCCGGCTCGGCCAGCAAGGTCTGCCGGTCACTGAGGTCAATGATCATCGACGCACCGACCAGGTAGGACAGGGTGACCGGGTCGTCCGGCAGTTCCGGCGCACTGATCTGGGTGACCCCGCGCTCGGCGAGCGCACTCAGGTAGGTGCGGAACGCATCCCGGACTGCCCGGGCCGCCTGAGCCGCGCCGGTCACGTCGCCGATCTCCTCGGGCAGGAGGTCCGCCTGGCCCTGCAGGTAGGGCTTGGAATCGTCCAGGCCCGCCAGCCGGAACCGGTCCGTGCCGACGGTGACGATGTCGTACCTGCCGTCCTCAAGCTCCTTGACCTGGCGCAGCGTCGCCGTGCACCCGATCTCGTACAGTGCCTGGATGCCGTCCACGCCGGTCTCGCGGCCCTGGCGGATCCCGATCACGCCGAACCGCCGTGGCTCCGGCCCGTCCTGCAGGTCGCGGACAAGCTGCCGGTAACGCTCCTCGAAGATGTGCAGCGGCAGCAGCAGGCCTGGAAAGAGCACCGTGCCGAGTGGGAACAACGGCAACGTTTCGCTCATGATCCGACACTATTGCGGCACAGGCGGCACGGGCCACCATTTGTCGCAAACGTTCTCATGGTCTCCCCGTCCCCGTTCCCGGCGCTGTCGCGGGCCGGGCGATCCGGTAGACCACGTGCGGGCGCATCGGATGGCCGACCGCGACTCTGGGGTGCTCGAAGTGCCCGTACAGCGTCATGCCGAGCCGGCGCATCACCGCCTCGGACGGCTCGTTGAGCACCGCCGTCATGGACCAGATCTCGGCCAGTCCCACCCCGCGGAACGCCACGTCGAGCGCGGCGGTGGCGGCCTCGGTGGCGAAACCCTGATGCCAGGCGTGGCTGGCCAGCCGCCAGCCCACCTCCATGCCGCCGGCGCCGGGCACGCCGGGTGGCATCGGGTTCAGCCCGGTGAACCCGAGGAACCGCCCGGTCTCCGTCTGCTCGAGGGCCCACAGGCCGAACCCCTGGTGCTGGAACAGGGCCTCGATCCGGTCCAGGTAGGCGTCGCTGGTCGCGCGGTCGAGCGTTTCCGGGAAATAGCGCATGACCTCCGGGTCCGCGTTCATGGCGGCGAACGGCCCGCGGTCGGAGTCCCGCCAGCGCCGCATCAGCAGCCGCTCGGTGCGGATGCTGTCGAATCTGGCCGTCACCCGCGGCAGTGTAGCCGCGCCGCGTGGCCGCGCCCGCCGCCGCGCCGGTTGACAGCGATACGCGGATGCATATCATTTACCTATGACTATAGATAAACAGACTGAGCCTGATGGGCCGCGGGAGCGTGGCTCGGCCACGCCGATCGCGTTCCGGCTGGACCCCGGCAGCGGCGTGCCGACCTACCTGCAGCTCGTGCAGCAGGTCGAGCACGCGCTCCGGCTCGGTTACCTGGGCCAGGGGGACCGGCTGCCGACCGTCAAGGAGGTGGTCAGCTCGCTGGCCATCAACCCGAACACGGTGCTGAAGGCCTACCGCGAGCTGGAGCACAGGGGCCTCGCGGCGGGCCGGCCGGGGCAGGGCACGTTCGTGCATGGCACACCGGGCACGGTCGGGCTGCCCGAGCTGACCGCATTGCGCAAGACCCTGCTGACCTGGCTGCGCACCGCCGACGCCGCCGGGCTCGACGAGGGGGGGATGGTCGCCCTGTTCACCAGCGCGCTGCGGGATTTCCATGACCGTCGCGGCGAGACCCCGGCGCCTGGCGCCCGTGACGGCCGCGCCCAGGCAGACGCATCAGAGGGAGTGGCATGAACGTCATCGAGACCTCCGGGCTCGGCAAGCGCTACGGGCGGACCTGGGCGCTGAAGGATGCCTCGGTCGCGATCCCGGCCGGCTACGTCGTGGCGCTCGTCGGCCCGAACGGCGCGGGCAAGACCACGCTGCTGCACATGTCGGTCGGCCTGACCACGCCGACCACCGGCCAGATCACCGTGCTCGGCAACGAGGCCGCCGGCTCGCCCGCCGCGCTGGACCAGATCGCATTCGTCGCCCAGGACGCGCCGCTGTACAAGAACCTCTCCGTGACCGACATGCTGCACCTGACCAGGAACCTGAACCGGACCTGGGACCAGCAGCGTGCCGAGTCCCGGCTGAAGGAGCTGGGCATCCCGCTGAACCGCAAGGTCGGCAAGCTGTCCGGCGGCCAGCAGGCACAGCTCGCGCTGACCCTGGCGCTCGCCAGGCGTCCCGCGCTGCTGGTTCTTGACGAGCCGCTGGCCAGCCTCGACCCGCTGGCCCGGCACGACTTCATGGCCTCACTCATGGCGGCGGTGGCCGAGGACGGGCTGTCGGTGGTGCTGTCCTCGCACGTGATCGCCGACCTGGAGCGGATGGCCGACTACCTGATCGTGCTGTCCGGCGGCCAGGTACAGGTGGCCGGCGAGGTGGATGCCCTGCTGGCCGAGCACCGCCTGCTGACCGGCCCGGCGGCGGCTGCCGATGATTTGGCCAAACGATCAGCCGTGGTGCATGCCCGCCGCGCCGGGACCCAGGCCCATCTGCTGGTCAGGGGCCAGCGTGCCGCGGACCCGGCGCCGGGCGGCTGGGAAGCGAGCCCCGTGGGCCTGGAGGAACTCGTGCTCGCCTACCTGCGCGAGCCGGGCGCCGCCGCGCTGCCCGGGCCCTCGGTCAGGGCCACTCAGGAAAGCGGGATCCCGGCATGATCGCCGTCACCGCGCCCGCGCCGATCGGCGCCCGGCGTTCCGTGCCGTGGACCAGGCTGGTCTGGGTCACCTGGCGGCAGCATCGGGTCGCGCTGGCCGGGGTGGCCGCGCTGCTCGGCGGCTTGGGCCTCTACCTGCTGATCATGGGCCTGAGGATCCGCAGCGGCTACGCCAGCGTGACGTCCTGCCACCCGGCCGGGTCCGCAGCCTGCGAGTTGACCAGGAGCCTTGTCACCAGCGACTACTACCCCACAGCGCAGACCATGACCGGCTTCTTGCAGGTGGTCCCGGCGCTCGTCGGGGTGTTCGTCGGCGGGCCGGTGCTGGCCAGGGAGCTGGAGACCGGGACGTTCCGGTTCGCCTGGACCCAGGGGTGCGGCCGGCTGCGCTGGGTGGTCGTCAAGCTGGCGCTGCTCGCCGTGACGGTCACCGTGGCAGCCGAAGCATTCAGCCTGTTGTTCTCCTGGTATTTCCAACCGTGGTTCGCCCAAGACCTGGACGGCGGGCTAGCGCCGCAACTGTTCGACCTGCGCGGGATCGACTTCGCGGCGTGGACCCTGCTGGCCTTCGCGCTCGGCGTGGCCGCCGGGGCGCTGATCAGGCGCACGGTGCCCGCCATGGCCGTCGCGCTGGCGGCCTGGACGGGGCTCTTCTTCGGGACGTTCATGTTTTTGCGCAAGCACTATCAGGCACCACTGGTCGCTGGGAGCGCCAAGGCCAACAC
Organism: uncultured Actinomycetes bacterium; assembly: GCA_963706115.1. GTDB lineage: Bacteria > Actinomycetota > Actinomycetes > Streptosporangiales > Streptosporangiaceae > DASXKD01. The sequence continues at coordinate 187,465 of CAVPMG010000021.1, forward strand.
CCCCAGCTTTGCCAACAACTGGTCGTGGGCCCAGTGGTACACAGGCCCGAACGGCAAGCCGGTGAGCCAGCAGACGATCAGGGCGGTGATGGCGCGTGCACCGCAAGCCGTGCAGTACTCGAAGAACGCGAATGCGTCGACGGCCTACCTCTCCGCCCACCATTACACGCAGTGGTGGCTCTACCAGCCGCAGACCAGGTACTGGCACTTCCAGTTCATCGAGGGCGGCTGGCTGCTCGCGCTGTCGGTGATCCTGCTCGCGGGCGCCATCTGGCTGGTCCGGCACCGCGCCGCGTAGCCGGGCACACCGATTGACCCGGTTGGTACACCAGCGCGTGGCATGAACCGTTTCGCCTGGTGTGTCCCCCGCGCTACGTCGGTGTCATGAGTTGTTCAGCGGCTCCTGCGAGCCTGCTCGCGACTGCCCGTGCCGTCCCGCCGGAACGTGTCGCAGTGCTGCCGGGACGGCTTTCTCGCGAGGAGGAAACGAGTGCACATCCGGCATTTGCTGCGGCACCGCGGAAAGCTGGCGGCCACCGCGACCGCGGCCGTGCTCCCCATCTCACTGGCCTGGGCTGGGATGGCCACCGCGGGCACCGCGCCCCAGTCCTTCCAGCTGCCTGCCATCAAGCACGTCTGGGTCATCGAACTGGAGAACGAGGGTCTCAGCCAGAGCTTCGGCGACCGGGCGGCCGACCCCTACCTGGCGGTCGTCCTGCGGCGCATGGGCGCCTTCGTGAAGAACTACTACGCCGTCGGCCACAACAGCCTCGACAACTACGTCGCCCAGATCAGCGGGCAGGCCCCGGACCACGCCACTCAGGAGGACTGCGGGGTGTGGACCAGGTTCCGGCCCACCAACGTGGTCGAGAAGCCGTTCGGCCAGCTTGTCGGCAACGGATGTGTCTATCCGGCAGTCGATCCCCACGCTCGGCAACCAGCTGTCGGCCGCCCACTGGACCTGGAAGGCCTACCTGCAGGACATGGGCAACCAGCCGGCCAGGGACCGCACCACGATGACCAAGCAGGGCCCGGCCTGCGGCCACCCGATGGTGGGCAAGCCCGACGACACCGAGGGCGCCACCGCCGCCGACCAGTTCGCGGACCGGCACGAGGGCTTCATGTACTTCGAGTCGGTCATCGGCAACCAGGCCTACTGCGACGCGCACGTCGTGTCGTTCCAGCCGCTGCTCAAGGACCTGTCCAAGGCAGTCCACCACGCCGAACTTCTCCTGGCTGTCGCCGAACCTGTGCATGGACGGCCACGACGCGCCGTGCGCCGACGGCGACCCGGGCGGGCTCACCGAGGTCAACGGGTTCCTGCACATCTGGGTCCCGGAGATCCTGAACTCGCCCGCCTACAAGGACGGCGGCCTCATCATGATCACCTTTGACGAGGGCAGCACCAGCCAGGCCTGCTGTGGCGAGACCCCGGGCAAGTCGCCGTCACATCCGAATGCGCCGGAGCCCGGCATGAGCGGGCCCGGTGGCGGGAAGGTCGGCGCGCTGCTGCTGTCCCCGTTCATCAAGCCGGGCACGGTCAGCACCGTCGACTACAACCACTACTCGATGCTGCGCACGATCGAGGACATCTTCGGCGTGCCGCACCTCGGTGACGCCGCGATGCCGCAGGTCAAGCCGTTCGGCGCGGACGTGTTCACCGGGTCCTGACCGGCCGGGCCGGGTGACGGGCCGGCGCCCCGCCAGGGCGCCGGCCCCTCGCGTGTTTGTCATGGCCCGACCGTAGGTTTGCGCTGTGGCGCATGGCGAGGGCGATCGTGCCGGAGCGGCCGGGCTGCCTGCGGCTCCGGGCCGGGAACGGCTGGAAAGCGGCAGGCGGATTCTCGGCGCGTTCAGGGAGAGGGCCTGGCCACCGCCAGCGTCCGGATGGAACCCGCTGGAAAGTGGCTTTCGTTCGACACCAAACAGGCCGCCCGGGCCAGTGCCACCGACCTTTCCCCTGGCTTCCCGTCACCGACGACCACGAGGTACTGAGCCGCATCACGCTCCGCGCCGCAACCCTCGCCAACGACGAACAGCTAGCCAGCCGGCAGCTGCTGCGCCAGATCCGCCACCGCTAACGCACTGAGCCGTGCCCTGGCGGCCGGGGGTTCAGGAGGCGGCCAGGGACGGGCGGCGCAGCGCGAACCGCTCGCGGGGGACCGGGATGTCCCGGCCCAGCGCCAGGTCCGCGAGGAACTCGCCGAGCAGCGGCCCGAACTTGAACGCGTGCCCGCTGCAGCCACCGCCGACCACCAGCGGGCCGGCCGTGTCCAGCACGAAGTCCTCGTCCGGCGTCATCGTGTACAGGCAGGTCTCCGCGGCCAGCCCGGCCGGGTCCAGGCCAGGCAGGCGATCACGCACATACCCGGCTGCCTCCTCTTCCAGCGCCGGGTCGATCTCGGTGAACGGCCCCTCGTGCGGGTCCACCGGGCGGCCGGGGATGTGCGCGGACACCTTCACCCCTGGGGCATCACCGGCAGCGGGCACCGCGTACCAGACCAGGCCCTCGGGCCCCCACTCGATCAGCGTCGGCCACGCCGTGGCCGGATCCCGCGCCGCGAAATACCGCACCTGCTGCACCGTGACCGTCAGCCGGGGTGCCTGGGGGAGTGCCCCGGCCAGCACGCCCCGCGCCCAGGGCCCGGCCGTGATCACCGCCGCCCGCGCGGTGACCTCACCCGTCGCGGTATGCAGCAGCACCCGGTCGCGGCCCGCCTCGATGCCAAGCACCGGGGTACCGGCCCGGATCGCGGCACCGTCACGGCGGGCCAGTCGCTGCAGCGACGCGACCGTGCGCCCGGCGAGGGAAACGCCCGAGTCCGGCTGGAACAGCATCCGCTCGCCGGGGCGGGCCGCTATACCCGGAAACCGGGCAACTACCTCACCGCCGGTGAGCCAGGCATGTGCCACGCCGCACTCGGCCAGCGCCGTTGCGCAGTCCCCCGCGCCCGGGCCGGCGTCCAGGCCGCCGGTCCGCACCAGCAGTTCCTCGCCCGCGTCGGCGGTCAGCCGGTCCCATGCCTCGCCCGCGCGCACCGCCATCTCGACGTAACACGGGTCGGGGTAGGAGTACCGGAAGATCCGGGTAGCGCCGTGCGACGAGCCGCGTGCATGTCCCAGGGCGAACTGCTCGAACAGCACCGTGGGTACCCGGCGGGCGGCCAGCGCGCGGGCGGTCGCCGAGCCGAGCAGGCCAGCCCCGACGACCGCCACCTCCACCTGCTCCACGGCCGCGACGATAGCCGGCCCGGCCGGCGCGGCCGCGCGTCCCGGGCCGGGCCGGGCCGGGCTCCCGGCTAAGCCCGACCGATATGAGTGGTTTATCCCCCCCATATGTCGTATGGCGAGTTGTTGGGGGCTGCGTTACCTTGTCACCGGCTCTCGGATCTGCGGCGGCCTGGCGATGAGGGGAGCGGCGGGGATGAATAAGGCAAAGATGCGCGCCCCGGTGCTGGCCGCCGCGGCGCTGGCCCTGTTGACCGCGGCGCTGACCGCGACGGGGCCGGCGGCGAGCGCCGTACCGGCGCCGGCCGGGCGCACCGCGGCGGCAGCGACGGCCTGGAAGATCCAGCCCACCCCCAACCCGAAGACAGACAAACAGGGCCGGCTGAACGCCGTGTCGTGTTCCTCCCCCGGCGCGTGCACCGCCGTGGGTGTTTTCGACAACCTCCCGGGGACCGGCACGCTGGTCGAGCGCTGGAACGGCACCTCGTGGTCCATCCAGGCCTCGGCCAACCCGGTGGGCGCGTTCACCAGCGTCCTGTTCGGCGTGTCGTGCCCGGCCGCCACCTTCTGCGTCGCCGTGGGGAACTACCGGAACCGCGCGGGCCGGCCGCCATACTGACCGAGGCCTGGAACGGCTCCTCGTGGTCGGTCATGCCGGCGCCGCCCCCGCCCGGGGCCCGCCGCAGCTTCCTCAACGGCGTGTCCTGCGTGTCGGCCACGGCGTGCACCGCCGTGGGGAGCTATCAGACCAGGTCGGGCAAACACGTCACGCTGGCCGAGCGCTGGAACGGCACCACATGGTCCCGCCAGCCCACGCCCAACCCCGCGACCCCGCCGCGCAGTGCCCTGGCCGCGGTCTCCTGCACGTCGGCCAGCGCCTGCACGGCCGTGGGCAACTCTGCTGTGGACAACTTCAGGAGTAACTCGGTGACGCTGGCCGAGCGCTGGAACGGCACCACCTGGTCCATCCAGTCCACGCCCAACGGGCCGTTCGGGGGTTTCCTGACCGGCGTGTCCTGCCGCTCGGCCGCTTCCTGCATCGCGGTTGGTGGCGACAACAATAGCTCGCCGCTGGTCGAGGCATGGAACGGGACCTCGTGGTCGATCCCGCCCACGCCCGGCACCGGTGGCGCGCAGCTCAACAGCGTGTCCTGCGCCTCGCCCAGCGCCTGCACGGCCGTGGGCAGCGGCGCCTTTGCCGAACGGTGGAACGGGACCGCATGGTCCATCCAGCCGATCCCAGACGTCCACGACAACGCCGCCCTGACCGGCGTGTCGTGCGCCACCGCCAGCGCCTGCACCGCGGTCGGTTTTGACCTTGAGGCCACCCTTGGCGAGGCATGGAACGGCACCTCGTGGTCGGTGGTGCCGACGGTCACCCCTCCGTCTCTGTTCGGCACGCACCGGCTCACCTCAGTGTCGTGCACGTCGCCCAGCGCCTGCATGGCCGTGGGTGTCGCCCCCAGAGGCCTTGCCACCCGCACGCTGGCCGAGCAGTGGGACGGGACCAGGTGGACGATCGTGCCGACGCCCAGCCGGGGTGACGCCGAGCTCCGCGGGGTGTCGTGCACGTCGCCCAGCGCCTGTATCGCCGTGGGAGAGTCGTTCCCCGGCGGCGTTCTCTCCGAGCGGTGGGACGGGACCAGGTGGTCGCTGCTGACGACGCCCAACCCCCGTCATCTCGGAGACCTGTCCAGCGTGTCATGCACGTCGGCCAGCGCCTGCGTTGCGGTGGGCGGCGCGGACAACGACCGCATTGCCCTTGCCGAGGTGTGGAACGGCACGTCCTGGAAGATCCAGCCCACCCCCAGTACGGTGCGCGCCGATGTTGCCGTGCTGCTCGGCGTCTCGTGCACCTCGCCGAGCGCCTGCACCGCCGTGGGAGTGTTCGCCCGCTTCGGCGGCCGCCAGGTGTCGCTGGCCGAGCGGTGGGACGGCACCTCCTGGTCGATCCAGCCGACCCCCAACCCACCGGGCACCCATAGCATCGTTGACCTCAACGGCGTGTCATGCACCTCGGGCAGCGCGTGCACCGCGGTGGGCAGCTTCGTCACGTCCTCACCGTTCACGGCCGGGACGCTGGCCGAGGCCTGGGACGGCACCTCCTGGTCGATCCAGCCGACGCCGGCCCAGCCGTCCCAGGACCTTCCCGGTTTCGGCGGCGTCTCGTGCACGTCGCCCAGCGCGTGCATCGCCGTGGGTGTGGCCGCGGACACGCTGGCCGAGGTCTGGAACGGCACCGCGTGGTCGATCGATCCGACCCCGCCGTCCCCGCCGAGCCTCGAGGGCATCGGCGGCCATCTCAACGGCGTCTGGTGCACCTCGGCCGCTTCGTGCACCGCCGTGGGGGAGTACTACAGCAGTGCAGGGAACCTGCTGACCCTGGCCGAGGCGAGGTCGTAGCGGCCGACGGGTGCTCAGCGCGCGCTGATGGCGCTGAGCACCGCGAGCACGAAGGTGGCCACGGCGGCCAGGCCGTGGCCGGCCGGGATCAGCGGGGCCAGGTGCCGCCGGGACGTGCGCGCGGCCGCCTGGTGCGCCGGAAGGCCGGCCAGCGCCTCGTTGATGAGCTTGCTGACCTGCGCCTCGCTGGAGAGGGCCCTGGCGAGCCCCTCGTCGGTGAGCCGGTGGCCGATCGCACCCTCGGCGGGTGTGGCGAGCATCCCGCTGGCCGGGCCGGCCCCGCCCGGGCCCGCGTCGTCGGCAACCGGTGCGCCCCGCTCGGGCGGAGTCGGGTACGGCGCCCACAGCGTCACGGTGCAGATGCCGAGCCCGATGCCGGGCATCAGCAGTCCCACGCCGGTCCACGCCAGCCAGTCCTGGCCGGTCACCACGTAGCCGATCCAGGCCACGAGGCCGAGGGCGCCGAAGCCCAGATGCGTGAAGATCACCGCCGGGGGCAGCCCGTCGCTGCGGGAGCGCTGATGGCCCGGGCCGCCGGACGAGAGCCAGGTGCCGAACATGTAGATGCCCGCGGCGCCGGCGAGAAGCCAGCAGGCAAGCGCGGCGATGGCCATGGCCGGATCACATCCCGGCTGGGTGAGGGCGGACCGGGCGTGCTCGCAGCCTACCTACTGGAGCCGGCCCCGAACAGGCCACGGGGCGGGCCTGCCGTGACATTAGAACGTCACGGCAGGCCCGCGGGGTTCACAGCCCCTGCACTATCCCAGGCGAGCCGGTGTTGGTGGTGGTCCCGTTTCCGGCCTCGCCGTCGACGTTGAAGCCCCAGCACTCGGCCAGTTCGCCGGAGTCGAGGGCGCAGCTCGTGGAGCCGAAGCTGCCGAGGCCGATCGAGGCGCCGTCGGAGGCAAAGGAGCCGCCCAGCACCAGCCCGGGGGTGTCGCTCTGCCCGCCGGTCGAGCCGTTGCCCAGCTCGCCCAAGGAGTTGTCGCCCCAGCAGTCCACCTGGGCGGACTGCAGGACGGCGCAGACGCTGGCGTCGCCGCCGGAGATCGCCTGCACCCCGATGGTCAGACCACTCACCTGCACCGGCGACTTGCTGTCCGTGGTGGTTCCGTTGCCCAGCTCGCCGAAGTTGTTCCAGCCCCAGCACTGCACGCCACCGTTGTCCAGCAGGGCGCAGGTGTACCCGTCGCCCACCGCGATCTGCACCGCGTCGGTGAGCCCGGCCACCTTGACGGGCGTGCTGCTGTTGCTGGTGGTGCCGTCGCCGAGCTGCCCCTTGCTGTTCAGCCCCCAGCACTTCACCGTCTGGTTCACCAGCAGGGCGCAGGTGTGGTCGTCGGCGGCGGCGATCTGGGCCATGTTCAGCGGCAGGCCGGTCACCATCACCGGCGTGCTGCGGTTGGTGGTGGTGCCGTCGCCGAGCTGCCCGTTGTTGTTGAAGCCCCAGCACCAGGCGCCGCCGTTGTGCACGAGCGCGCACACATGCGAGCCGCCGGAGGTCACGGACTGTATCTGGCCGGACAGTCCCTGCACCTTCACCGGCGAGAGCCGGTTCTTGGTGGTGCCGTCGCCGATCTCACCCCAGGTGTTGTCGCCCCAGCAGCGCAGCGAGACCGACAGGCCGCCGCCGTGCACGATCGCGCAGCCGCCGTACCCGGCCGCTATCTGCGACACCGCGCCAGCCGGGAGCGTGACCGCGGCGGCCGACGTGTGCACGGTCAGCACCGGGGTGCCGTCCCCGACAAACTCGCCCCAGCACTCGGCGCTGAGGGCCGCGGTCACCGCGCAGCTCGTGTCGGCCCCACCGGTGACTTCCGCCGCCGTGTGCGGCGGGCCGGGGAGGCCGATCACCGGGGTGGGAATGGCACGGTTCAGGGTGGAGCCGTCGCCGAGGGCGCCGGTGAGGTTCTTCCCCCAGCACTCCACCCTCGCTGACGTCAGCACCACGCAGGCATGGTGGCCGCCGACCGCGATCTGGCTCGGGCCGCCGGGCCCGCCGGCCGGCGGGGTCGTCAGCCCGAAGGCAAGGACGGGGAACGGGCTTTGGTGGCTGAAGCTGCCGTCGCCGAGCTGCCCGTAGCCGCCCCCGTCGCCCCAGCACACCACGCTCGGCGTGGGGGTGTTGGCGAGCGCACAGCCGAAGTCCTCGCCGAGACCGACCTGCTGCACCCCGGAGTTCAGGCTGGCGACCTGGGTCGGGACGTGGGCGTCGGCGAAGGTGCCTATGCCGAGCTGGCCGACGTTGTTGTTGCCCCAGCACTGGAGGTCACCCCCGGACGTGATGGCACAGCTGTCGGCGGCGCCCGCGGCGATCGCGGTGGCCGCCTCCAGCGGCGTCGGCACCGGCACGTCGCTGGCCGTCGTCGTGCCGTTGCCCAGCTCCCCGTTGCCGTTGTCGCCCCAGCACCACACCCGGCCGGTATTCAGCAGCGCGCACGCGTGGAAGTAGCCCGCCGCCACCGACACCACTCCGGCCAGTCCCTTGACCACCTTGGGAGTGCTCGAGTCGTTCGTCGTGCCGTCGCCCAGCTCGCCGAAGTTGTTGTCGCCCCAGCACCGCGCCGTGTGCATCGCGGTGACCGCGCAGCTGAACCCGTCGCCGGCCGACACCTGCAGGCCCTGGAACGTGCCGGCCTGCACCGGTGTGGTGCTGTCCACGCTGGTGGTGCCGTTGCCGAGCTGGCCGAAGGCGTTCGCCCCCCAGCACCAGACGTTGTGCCCTGTATCAATAGCGCAGGTGTGGTCGTGCCCGCCTGCCACGGCGATGGCCGGGGGCAGGCCGGTGACCGGTACCGGGACGGTTGAGTCGGCGGTGGCGCCGTTGCCCAGCTGGCCCGTGGTGTTCTGCCCCCAGCACCAGACCGACTGGTCCGCCATGACAGAGCAGGTATGACCGCCGCCTCCGGCGACGATGGGCAGCGTCAGGGCCGAGGCGGGCGTGGCGGGCACCACGGCGCCCGTGATCGTGGCCGCCGACGACAACAGCGCCAGCGCGGTCGCGGCGACGGCGACCCTTCCCCACCGCCTTCTGCGCTGCGGCGGAGGCACTCCGGAACGGGTTGCGGGCATGTCATTGACCCCTCTTCTGGTGGGAAGCATGGCCCGACGCTAGGCGCGAAGGCCGGTCCGTCGCGTCGGGGAAACCCCTACGGTTACGGGGCCGGAGTGCTCTGCTGCGGCATCTTGGCGGCAAGCTCTGTGCGGGAGCGGACGCCGAGCTTGCGGTAGATGCGGGACAGGTTGGCCTCGACGGTCTTGCCGGACAGGAACAGCCGGGCGGCGATCTCGGTGTTCCGCAGCCCAGCCACCGCCAGCTCGGCGACCTGAAGTTCGGTGGGGGTGAGCCGGTCCGCGCTGCCCCGCCGGCCCTGGGCGCGCTGGAGTTCCTCGCGGGCTACCGCCGCCCACCGCGACGTCCCGGCCGCGTCGAACAACGCGGCGGCCCGGCTCAGGCAGTCCTGGGCACGCTGCCGCTCGTTGCGGCGCCGGTGCAGGCGGCCCTGGGCGAGCAGGGTGCGTCCCAGCTCCGCAGGCATGTCCAGGCGCTCGTGTGCCGTCAGCGCGCGCTGGTAGTCGGCCAGGGCCTGGTCAAGATCGCCTCTGGCAGCGTTGAGCAGCCCGCGGCAGCGGCAGGAGACGGCCAAGATCCAAGGTCGCGGCAAAGCCGCGGCTCGAGCCTCGAGCCGGGCGACGAGCCGTTCGGCGCGGTCCCGGTCACCGATCCCGGTCACCGCCTCCGCGTGGTCGGCCTGGAAGCGCTGGTTGGCCGGCTCCCGGTTGTGCACCAGATCGTTGATCTCCTCGGCCCTGGTGAACTGGCGGTCCGCCTCAGCTAGGTCCCCGGTCTGCAGGGCCGCCAAGCCAAGCGCCTCCCTGGCCATTCCCTCGAGTACCGCATCCGGGCGATCACCAAGGCGGTCCAGCACGTCCGAGGCGCAGGCGCGGGCGTCGTCCAGCTCGCCAGCGTAGGCAAGGACGTGTGCCCGGGCGCACAGCGCCACATCGAGGTAGGTCTCTTGCTCGGTCTGCGCCGCCAGGTCCAGTGCCTCACTGGTCAGCGCGCGGGCCGAGTCCATGTGCCCGGTCATGGCCTCGATCCGCGCCAGGTGCGTGAGCGCCGGCCCCACCTGCGCATGATCACCTTGCTCGCGGAGTGCCCCGACGAAGTCCACGAGCCGTTGCCGGGCGGTGCCGAAGTCGTCGAAGTTCCTCGCCCAGAAGGCGGGAACCGGGCTCATCACCCATCCGGCGGCCTGCCGTTGCAGCCGCATGCCCTTCTCGACCGCGGCGTGATCGGCGCCGCGCCCGGAGTACAGCTTGAACATGGCCACGACAAGCAGCGCGTAAGAGTACAGCTGCGGGTTCTCGTTCTCATCTATCAGCGCGAGGGCCGCCTCGCCGTGCTCCACCGCGACGTCGGCGTCGTCAGATCCGGACGCGATCCGAGTGTGGATGCCGGCCTTCAGGCCAGGCGTGGCCGCCTCGCCGAGCGCCTGGGACATCATCGCCAGGCCCTGCTCCGATTCACCCTGCACCCACAGCAGGCTGCCCAGTTCGAGCAGCACCAGGGCCCGGTCCTCGCCCGCGGGAAGCGAGGCCAGGAACCGCTCCAGCTCGTGGCGCGCGCCGGTCGGGTCCCCGGCGAAATAGCGCCGCTCGGCGAGTTCGGTCTCCCTGCGGATCAGGGTGGGGGTGTCGCCGGGCGGGGTCAGGTTACGGGCCAGCTCCGCAAGCTCTACGGCCATGTCGGCGGCTCCGTGCGCCGCCGCTGCCGCGGCCGCCTCGTCCAGGGCGGCAGCGGTGGCCTCGTCGGGGCCGTCGGCCGCCAGGGCCAGGTGACGGGCCCGTTCTTCCGGGCTGGTGGCCCGCTCCGCGAGGTCGCGGTGCAGCCTGCGACGGCTGGCCTCCGGGAGCGAGGAGTACAAGGCCGACCCGAACAGCGGATGGGTGAACTCGGTCCGGCCCCCGGGGTGCACCCGGATGATGCCCGCTACCTCCGCGGGCGCCAGCGCGTCGAGATCCAGGCCGGCGGTGGACGGCCGGGCCGTGGCGGCCACCACGGCCAGCACATCACGGGTGGCCCGGGGGAGCCGGCGCAGCCGCAGCAGCACCAGGTCGCGATGGTCGCCGGGGGTGGGCAGCGGCTGGCTCGGCGTCGGCACGCCAAGGCGCCGCACCTCCCGGCCGATCTCCAGGGCGTAGAACGGGTTGCCGCCCGCGGCCCGGTGGATCCGGACAAGCACCGGCCGGGCGAACGACGAGCCGAGCGTGCGGGCGAACATCTGATGGAGCGCGGCCACGCTGAGCGGGCCCACCTCGATGCGGGTGATCGCCTGCCGGTCCAGTGACGCCTCCACCGCGGCGAACGCGCCGGTCCGCTGGCCGGCGGGTCCCTCGGTGCGCACGGTCGTCACCAGCCGCAGTTGCTGGTCGTCCAGCCGCCGCAGGGCGAAGCCCAGGGCGCGGGCCGAGGCCGGGTCCAGCCACTGGGCGTCGTCCACGGCCAGCAGCAGCGGGCCGTCGCTCGCGATCATCCCGAGCAGGGCGGTCAGGCCGGTGCCGACCGCGCGGGGATCGAGGTCGGTGCCGCCGGCCTCCTCGCGCAGCAAGGCCACGCTGAGCGCGCGGCGCTGCGGTGCCGGGAGTCTGGCGAAGGCGTCATCGGGAACGCTGCGCAGGAGGTCGGCCAGGCCGACATGGGAGAGCCCGGCGTCGGAAGCAGCCGGGCGGCAGGAGAGCACGTGCCAGCCCACCGTGCGGGCCCGGCCGGTGGCCTCGGTCCACAGCGTGGTCTTGCCGATGCCCGGCTCGCCCTCGATGAGCAGCACAAGCCGCGGCCCCGCTGGCCCGGGCGCGTCGCCGGGCGCCAGCCAGTCCTCGATCTGGCTGAGCTCGGTGTCCCTGCCCAGTGCGCCGGCCGCAAGCGCGCTTGCTCCCCGGATCGGCATATTCCGCCACCGCCGTCCCCTTCCGGGGAATCCTAACGTGCGGCCAAAGAATGGGTGGGCTACTGTTCAAGCCGGGCCCGGCATCCCGGCCAGCGCGGGCCCCGCGGCCCGCACCGGCACCGGTCCGGGCACCCGGACCAGCAGGGCCCGGGGCAGCACGGTCACGGTCAGCTCCCGTCCCGGCGCGAGGACCTCGCCGTCGACCTGCCGTGGCAGGTCCCGGTCGGCGCGAATCTCCACGCGGCTGGCCCGGTACCGGGTCAGCCGCCGGTCGTCACGGCGGCTCGCGGTCAGCACCCGGCGCGCCACCACGCCCCAATCCAGCAGCGAGGACGGCGCCAGCACACAAACGTCGAGCTGGCCGTCGTCGAGCCGGGCGTCCGGCAGCAGCCTGAAGCCGCCGGGCAGCAGGCCGGCGTTGCCGACCACGACCGAACCGGCGGAGGTGGCCAGCGGCGTGCCGTCGAGGCTGATGCCGAACGCTGCGTGGCGGCCGCGGGTATGCCAGGCGCCCACCGCCGCGTAGGCAAGCCACCCGGCCCTGGTCTTGAGCCGGGCGGGTGTCGCGCCGACCACCGCCGCGTCGGTGCCGAGCCCGGCCATCGCGACGAACGTGATCCCGTCGGCAGCCGCGAGATCGATGCGCCGCTCGTGCCCGGCGAACGCGCAGGCCAGCGCCGAGTCGAGCCGCGCCGGGAGGCCAAGGGCCCGCGCGGCCAGGTTGGCGGTCCCCCTGGGCACGATCGCCAGCGGCACCGCGGTGCCGGTCAGAGCCTGTGCGCAGGCCCGGACCGTGCCGTCACCGCCGACGGCGACGACCAGCCGGGCCCCGGCGCCGACCGCCTCGCGGGCCAGCCCGGTGCCCGGGTCGTCGGTGGTGGTTTCGGCCAGCAGCCAGTCCCACCCGGCCGCCGTGGCTACCGCGGCGCAGCGGGCCGTGACCCGGGCCGCGCTGCGGACCCGGGCCGGGTTCAGCACGAACGCGGCGGTGTTCAGAGGCTGTCCCGTTGCTGCTGGAGAAACGACCGCTCCGCGCCGTTGGTGGCGCCCGCGATGGCCGCCTCGTAAGCGGCCGCGGCCTCCTCCCGCCTGCCGAGCCTGCGCAGCAGGTCGGCGCGGGTCGCGTGGAACAGGTGATAGCCATCGAGGCTGAGCTGGCCGAGTTCATCGAGCGCGGCGGCGGGGCCGCGGACCTCGGCGAGCGCCACGGTCCGGTTGAGAGCCACCACGGGTGTCGGGGCGACCGCCATGAGCTGGTCGTAGAGCGCGAGGATCTGTCCCCAGTCGGTGTCCGCCGCGACGGCGGCGTCGCTGTGCACCGCGCCGATCGCGGCCTGGATCTGGTAGGGCCCGGGATGATTGCGCCGCAGGCATGTCCGGACCAGGTCCTGGCCTTCGGCGATCATGGCCCGGTTCCACCGGCTCCGGTCCTGGTCGGCGAGCAGCACCAGGGTGCCGTCCGGGCCGGTGCGGGCCGGGCGCCGGGCAGCGGTGAGCAGCAGCAGCGCCAGCAGGCCCAGCGCCTCGGGCTCGTCGGGCATCAGCCCGGCAAGCAGCCGGGCCAGGCGGATCGCCTCGTCGCACAGGTCGCCGCGGATCAGGTCATCGCCGGCTGAGGCGGTGTACCCCTCGTTGAAGACGAGGTAGATGACCGCCAGCACGAACGGGAGCCGGTCGGGCAGTTCCGCGTCCCCCGGTACCCGGTAGGGGATCCCCGCATCGCGGATCTTCCGCTTGGCCCGGACGAGCCGCTGTGCCACCGTCGCCTCGGGCACGAGGAACGCGCGGGCGATCTCCGGGGTCTGCAGCCCGGCGATGAGCCGCAGCGTCAGGGCGATCTGTGCCTCGGCGGCGAGCGCCGGGTGACAGCAGGTGAACATCAACCGCAAGCGGTCATCGGGCACGGGTCCCACCTCCGGCGGCTCGGCATCGGCGAGCATGCGGGTTGCCTCCGCCTCGCGGCCATAACGGGACGATTCGCGGCGCAGGCGGTCCAGCGCCTTGTTGCGGGCCGTGGTGACGATCCAGCCACCGGGATTGGGTGGCACCCCGGTCTCCGGCCAGCGCTGTGCGGCCACGGCAAAGGCTTCGGCGACTGCGTCCTCGGCGATGTCGATGTCACCGAACACGCGGATCAAAGTCGCGACGGCGCGCCCGTAGCTTTCCCGGTACGCGTGCTCGAGAGCCCCACCCCTCACCCGCCTCCCCATTCCCTCTTCACCGTCCCCTTCACTGCACGCCTACTCCGGCTCCTCCTGGAACGGGCGGACCTCCACCGGCCAGCCGCAGGCGGCGGAACCCCTGGCCGCCCAATCCAGGGCCGCGTCCAGGTCGGCGGCCTTGATGACCCAGAAGCCGCCGATCTGCTCCTTCGTCTCCGCGTACGGCCCGTCGGTCGTGACGACCTGGCCGCCCTGGGCCCGGACGACCGTGGCCGTGGACGACGGGTGCAGGCCACCCGCGAACACCCAGGCGCCAGCCGCCTGCACCTCTTTGTTGAATTCATCGACCGCCTGATAGGCCCGCTGCATCTCCTCGGCCGGCGGGGTGTCCTGTCCGGCCGCCTCCGCGCTGTACACGGCGAGCAGGTACTGCTTCATCGTGGTGCTCCCTTCGTCTGGGCCGGGACCATACCGGCTCTCTTTGTTGTTCACGAATAGCGGCCGCCGGAATCGACACCCGACGGCCGGCGACCGGCCCACTGCGGGCACGATGGAAGGACCATGACGCTCATAGACCAGCTTCCGGCCGAGGTAGGACCCGACTCGGTGTTCGACGCGTTCGCCGCCTGGGCGAAGGAGCAGGGCTTCACCCTGTACCCGCACCAGGAGGAGGCGCTGATCGAGATCGTGTCGGGCGCCCACGTGATCGTGAGCACCCCGACCGGATCCGGCAAGAGCCTGATCGCCACGGGCGCGCACTTCGCCGCCCTGGCCCAGGGCGTGCGCAGCTTCTACACCGCGCCGATCAAGGCGCTGGTGTCGGAGAAGTTCTTCGCCCTCTGCGACATCTTCGGGCCTGCCAGCGTCGGCATGATGACCGGCGACGCGAGCGTGAACGCCACGGCGCCGGTGATCTGCTGCACCGCCGAGGTACTGGCCAACATCGCGCTGCGCGACGGCGAGGCGGCCGACATCGGCCAGGTGGTGATGGACGAGTTCCACTTCTACGCCGACCCGGCCAGGGGCTGGGCCTGGCAGGTGCCGCTGATCGAGTTGCCGCGGGCGCAGTTCGTGCTGATGTCGGCCACCCTTGGCGACGTCAGCCGGTTCCAGCGGGACCTGATCCGGCGCACCGGCCGGCCGGCCGCCGTGGTCAGCTCCGCCGAACGCCCGGTGCCGCTGGTCTTCTCCTACGTGCTCACCCCGCTGCACGAGACGCTCCAGGAGCTGCTGGCGACCCAGCAGGCGCCGATCTACGTGGTGCACTTCACCAGGGCCGCGGCGGTCGAGCAGGCCCAGGCGCTGATGAGCATCAACGTGTGCACCCGCGCGGAGAAGGACGCGATCGCCGAGCTGATCGGCGACTTCAGGTTCACCGCGGGCTTCGGCAAGACGCTGTCGCGGCTGGTCCGCCACGGCATCGGCGTGCACCATGCGGGCATGCTGCCCCGGTACCGGCGGCTGGTGGAGACGCTGACCCAGGCGGGCCTGCTCAAGGTCATCTGTGGCACGGACACCCTCGGCGTCGGCATCAACGTGCCGATCCGCACCGTGCTGTTCACCGCGCTGTCCAAGTACGACGGGACCAAGGCCCGGCTGCTGCAGGCGCGCGAGTTCCACCAGATCGCCGGCCGGGCGGGCCGGGCCGGCTTCGACTCGGCCGGCGCGGTGGTCGTGCAGGCCCCCGAGCATGTCGTGGAGAACGAGCGGGCGCTGGCCAAGGCCGGCGACGATCCGAAGAAACGCCGCAAGGTGGTGCGCAAGAAGCCACCGGACCGCTTCGTGTCCTGGGGCCAGCCGACGTTCGAGCGGCTGGTGGCGGCCGACCCGGAGCCGCTGCAGTCCAGCTTCGTGGTCAGCCACGCCATGCTGCTCGGCGTCATCGGACGGCCGGGGGATGCCTTCGCCGCGATGCGCCACCTGCTCACCGACAATGACGAGCCTCCCGCCGCGCAGCGCCGCCACATCCGGCGCGCCTTTGCCATCTACCGCGCGCTGCTGGCCGGTGGTGTGGTGGAGCGGCTCGATGAGCCGGACGAGCAGGGCCGGCGCTGGCGGCTGACGGTGGACCTGCAGGAGGACTTCGCGCTGAACCAGCCGCTGTCGCCGCTGGCGCTGGCCACCATCGGACTGCTCGACCGGGACTCACCCTCGTATGCGCTGGACGTGGTTTCTGTCATCGAGGCCACCCTGGACAACCCGCGCGAGCTGCTCGCGGCACAGCGGTTCAAGGCCCGCGGCGAGGCCGTGGCGCAGATGAAGGCGGACGGCATCGAGTACGAGGAGCGGATGGAGCTGCTCGAGGACGTCACCTACCCGATGCCGCTCGCCGACCTGCTGGAGGCTGCCTACGAGATGTACCGGCGGGGCCATCCCTGGGTCGCCGACCATGAACTGTCGCCCAAGTCCGTGGCCAGGGACATGTACGAGCGGTCCATGACCTTCGTCGAGTACATCGGCTTCTACGGGCTGTCCCGCGGCGAGGGGCTCGTGCTGCGGTACCTGGCCAGTGCCTACAAGGCGCTGCGGCAGACCGTTCCCGAGGAGGCCAGGACCGAGGAGCTCACCGACCTGATCGAGTGGCTGGGGGAGCTGGTCAGGCAGACCGACTCCAGCCTGATCGACGAGTGGGAGCGGCTGCGCAGCCCGGGCGAGGAGCAGGCGGCCCCGCTGGACGAGCGGCCGCCGCCGGTCACCGGCAACCGGCGGGCGTTCCGGGTGCTTGTGCGCAACGCACTGTTCCGCCGCGTCGAGCTTGCCGCGCTGGAGCGCTACGAGGAGCTCGGCGAGCTGGACGGCGGGACCGGCTGGGACGCGGCGGCCTGGGCGGAGGCCCTCGAACCCTACTTCGCCGAGCACGACGAGATCGGTACCGGCGCCGACGCCCGCGGCCCCGCCCTGCTCATCATCGACGAGCAGCCGGACCGCTGGGTGGTGCGGCAGATCCTCGATGACCCGGCGGGCGACCACGACTGGGGGATCAGCGCCGAGGTCGACCTCGCGGCCTCGGATGCGGCAGGCACGGCCGTCGTGCGGGTCACGGACGTGGGGCAGCTCTAGCCACGCCGGTCTGGTGTGCTCGCGCCCGGCCCCGGCCCGGTGACGGAGGAACCGGGCCGCAGGCCACCGGGGGGCTCCGGGGGTCGCTCCCCCGGGCTGCCCTGTCGTGTCGGCCCGGCCGGCTTCCCCGGATCAGCCCATCGACTTGGCGCCGTCGAGCGACTCCCTGATGATGTCGGCGTGCCCGGCGTGCTGGGCGGTCTCGGCGATCACGTGCAGCAGCACGCGCCGCGCCGACCAGCGGGCACCGGGCGGGAACCAGGGCGCCTCGGGCAGCGGCTGGGAGGCGTCCAGGTCGGGCAGCCCGGCGACAAGCTCGGCGGTTTCTTCCGCGGCCTGGGCGTACTCCTCAAGCAGGCCGGCCAGGGTGTCCCCGGGCTCCATGCGGAACGCGGACAGCCAGTCGCCCACGCTCGACTGGTCCCACGCCATCGCGGCCGGGCCAACCCGGATGAACTGGATCCACTGCCGCTCGGTCAGCGTCACGTGCTTGATCAGGCCGCCGAGGGACAGCTCGCTCACGGTGGTTCGCTGCGCTGCCTGCTCATCGGTCAGGTCACGGGTCGTGTGCCGCAGGAAGTGACGGGTCCTGGCCAGCGACTCCACCAGGTCGGCGCGTTCACCTGTCAGAGCGTGCGTGGTGCTCATGCGCATCCGCCTTTCGCGTGGTGTCTCCTGGCTTCGACCCTACGGCGCGGGCGGGACATTTATCCGACCGGTGGCGGGCGCAACCGTGCAGGTCAGCTGACGGGCGGCGGGATCGCGTCGGCGCTGGAGGCAAGAGCCGGATCCCATTCGCAGATCGCGCACGCGTGCCGGAACACCGACCGGGCGAACTCAAGCGCCACCGCGTGCGGGTCCGCTGCGGTGCGCACATCGTCCCAGTCGAGCACGTATTCGCCCAGGGTCCCGTCCCAGCGCGCCGCGGGCGGGGACATGGTCTTGCCGGGAAAGTCCTCAAGGACCGGGTGGGCGTAGGCATAGAACGCCGCCCGTGGGTAGCGCAGGTCGCCGGGCCACCAGCCAACGGCGACCTCCTGCGAGTCCATGGCGTTGCGCATGATGAAGTCGGCCGAGGGGGGGTCGGCGGGCTGGCCGGAAAACAGGCTCACCGCGAGATCGAAGGAGCCCCACCACGCGTGGACGGGGGTGGACCGGCCCCGGTACGGCGCGCGGAAAGCCGCCAGGACCGCGGCGGCCCGGGTCGCCGCGGCGAAGTAGTCGCTCACCTGGGCCGGGTCATAGCTGGCGTGTTCGGTGTCGACGTCGAGCGGCACGCTCCAGGCGACCTCCTGCGGCGCAGGGTCGATCCGCACCTCGCCGGCCACGGCGCGGACCGCCGCGAGCACGTCCCTGGTCACCTCCCCGACGGCCCGGTCGGGGGTGAGCGGGATGCGCTCGGCGAACCCGGCGCTGTGCTCCACCACGGCCGCGTGGGCGCGCAGGTCGAGCAGCACGGTAAAGACGCCCGAGCCGTTCGGCGCCGGCAGCGGCGCGGTCTCCCAGCCGCGCGCGGTCAGCCGCAGCGCCGCGTGCTGCAACTGCGGTTCGTGCGGGGCGAGCCTGGCAGCGAGCTTGCCAAGCACCTGGGTGTGCGCGTGCAGCGTGTCGCAGGTAGCCCGCCAGGTCTCATAGGAGCACGCGGGCCAGGATCCGGCCATGAGCCGCACCCTATTGCGGGGCCACCGCGGGCCTCAACCTCGGTTACGCTGCGTGATGTGAAGATCCGTACCGCGGCGGGCCCGGCCAGCGCCGAACTCGACGCCGCCGCGGATCCGCGGTTCCTGCTAGTGCTGACGCACGCGGCGGGGGGCGGCACGGACAGCGCCGACCTGCTGGCGGCGCGGCAGGCCGGGCTGGACCAGGGCGCCGCGGTGGCCCGGGTGGTGCAGCCCTACCGGCTGCGCGGTGCCCGGGCGCCGGGCTCCGCCGCCCGGCAGGACGAGGCCTGGCTCGAGATCGTCGCCAAGCTGCGGCGGCGGTTCCCCGGGGTGCCGCTGATCCAGGGCGGCCGGAGCAACGGGGCAAGGGTGGCCTGCCGCACGGCGCGGGAGGCCGGTGCCCTGGCCGTGCTGGCCCTGGCCTTCCCGCTGCATCCGCCGGGGCGCCCGGAGCGGTCGCGGGCCGCCGAACTGGCGGAGGCGGGCACGGAGGTGCTTGTGGTCAACGGCGCCGCCGACCCGTTCGGGGTTCCCGAGGCGGCCGGTGCGATCCGGGTGGTGGTGCTGCCTGGCGCGACCCACGCACTGAGGGGCCAGGGTGGTGCGATCCGCCGGGTGGTCGGCTCCTGGCTGGCGGAAGTGCTAGCCCGGAGGAGCACTCCGCCTCCCCGGGGGCAGGCCCCCGGACCCCATGGCCCGGAACCCCCCGATGGCCTACGGCCCGGTTCCTCCGTCACCCGGGCCGGGACCCAGCCGCGTTCAAACGCCTACCTGAGGGGGGCGGTCCGGTGCGGGGTGATGATCTCGCCGTCGGGGAGCAGTTCCCCGGTGTCTTCGAAGATCACGACACCGTTGCAGAGCAGCGTCCAGCCCTGCTCGGGGTGGCTGGAGATGGCTCGGGCCGCCTCGCGGTCGGTTGCGTGTGCGTCCGGGCACTCAGGCAAGTGTGGGCACATGGCTGCCCCCTGATCAGACGTGCTCTCGTGGCTCCTTCTCTTCAGTTTGGCGCCGTGGCCCACGTGGTTGAGCCGTTCGGGCCGGGGCAACGAGTCACTATTTGGTATCAAACAACTACAGCGTGGCGGTCAGTGGTGTGCCCGGGCTCGCCGAGGCGTCCGGAAGCCCGGCTGGCTGTCTCGGCAGCCGGACGATGCCGGTCAGGCGGTGGCTCTCCCGCAGGGTGAGCAGCCGCTCTGCCTCCATGGTCCAGGCTCGGACAGGTGCCGTGGCCATGGCCTTGCGCCGATAGATGCGGTCGTCGTAGCCGCGCGACCCGATCTCCGCCCGTTGCGCAGCGAACGCCGCGCGCATGACGTCGGTCAGGGCACTGTCGAGATGCTTGCCCGCCCGGTGCAGATCCTCCAGGCTGGCGCCGTTGGCCTGCGCCTCCCGCAGGTGCTGCTCGGCCGTCCGCGCCTGGGCGAAAAGGTCGTCGAACCGCTCCGCGAGGGCAACGTCGGCGTCGTACTTGGCTGCCGCCTCCGGACTGACAGGCGTGCGCTTTGCCATCACGTGCCCAGCTTAAGGCAACAGGAGCACCCGCCAGGAACGGGCTCGCCGTACTCGAAGCCAGCGGTAGTTCCGGAGGTAATCCCTCACGGGGCCTAGGCAGGGCCCCGGCCCGGTGACGAAGGAGCCGGGCCGTAGGCCAGCGGGGGTTCCAGGGGGTCGCCCCCCTGGGCTGGCAGGGCCCCGGCCCGGTGACGAAGGAGCCGGGCCGTAGGCCAGCGGGGGTTCCAGGGGGTCGCCCCCCTGGGCTGGCACTGGCACTAGCGCGCGAAGTAGTGCCAGCCGAGCCACCACCAGCCGGCCAGCACCAGCGCCCGGCCGATCTTCGGCCGCATCAGGTAGCCGAGCCACTGGCCGACCGTGGGGATCCGGGAACCGGGCCGCCGGGCCAGGATCTCCAGCACGATCATGGCCGCGACCGCCACCGCGAACCCGGCGATGGTGATGGCGCGAGTGGGGATCGGGGGCACGCTCACCGCCTTACCAGGGCCCAGCCGGCCAGCAGCCACACCAGCACGGCCGCGGTCTTGACCAGATGCGGGTCCAGCAGCGGGTCAATGAGATTGGTGAAGGACGGATGCCAGGGCCAGGAGTTGTCCCGCCAGGCGGACGCCTCCCACTCGAAGAACGCCGCGAGGCAGATCATCCAGTACGACATGCCGATCATGTCCAGTTCGGCGGGTGGCGGAATGCGCTCCGGCGGCCGCACGGAGGCGCTGAGCCCCAGTACGGCCCCGGGGATGACTACCCCGACCAGTGCCCCGCGGCTGAACGGGGCCGCGGCCGCGACCACCCAGGCGTATACGGCGAGACCGGCAAGGATCAGCGCCAGCAGGGCCAGGTGAGCGGGGCGGCGCGGCCTGGCAACCTGCCGCCAGCGGCCGGGCTGGTCGCTCCGGGCCCGGGCCGGGTTTGTCGCCATACCATCTCCCGCCATCATGATCCCACCGCGGCGGCCGCCGCGTGCCTGCAAATCCGTGCCCCGCGGGCGAATCCCTAAGCCAGGCTGGACTGCCAGCTGGCATGCAGGGCAGAGTACCGGCCGCTGCCCGCGAGTAGCAGATCCGGCGGCCCGTCCTCGACGATCTCGCCCCCGCTCATCACCAGCACCCGGTCGGCGATCGCCACCGTGGACAGCCGGTGCGCGATGATCAGCGCGGTGCGCCCGGCCAGGATCGTGCGCAGCGCCGCCTGCACGGCCCGCTCGCCGGGCAGGTCAAGCAGCGACGTCGCCTCGTCGAGCACGAGCACCGAGGGGGCCGCCAGGAACACCCGCGCGAACGAGATGAGCTGGCGCTGCCCCGCGGACAGCCGGCCGCCGCGCTTGCCGACCTCGGCGTCGTAGCCGCCGGGCAGGGCGGTGATGAAGGCGTCGGCGCCGATCGCCGTCGCGGCGGCGATGATCTCCGCGGGGCTGGCGCCCGGCTTGCCCAGCTCGATGTTGTCCGCGATCGACCCGGTGAACAGGAAGTTCTCCTGGGTGACCAGCACCACCTCGGACCGCAGCCGCTCGGCCGCCAGGTCCCGCAGGTCGGTGCCGTCGAGCAGGACGCTGCCTTCGCGCGGGTCGTAGAAGCGGGCCACCAGCCGGGCCACGGTGGTCTTCCCCGCGCCGGTCTCGCCGACCAGCGCCACCGTCTGGCCCGCCGGGATCCGCAGGTTCATGTCCGGCAACACGATCGTCTCGCGGTACCCGAACCGCACCGAGCGCAGCCACAGTTCCCGGCCGGACCCCTTGCGGGGCGGCAGTTCCGCGGGGACCTCAGGCTCGGGCACCCCCAGCGGCTCGTCGAGCACCCCGGAGATCTTCTCCAGCGCGGCACCGGCGGACTGGAACGAGTTGTAGAACTGCGACAGGTCCTGCAGCGGGTCGAAGAAGCGCTGCAGGTACAGCAGGAACGTGGCAAGCACGCCCACCTTGATGTCGCCGTTCGCCACGCGCAGCCCTCCGTACAGCAGCACGGCGCCCGTGGCCAGGTTGCCGACCAGGGTGATCCCCGGTGAGTACACCGCAATCAGCCGCATCGAACGCAGGGTGGCCGCGGCGTTGCGTCCGTTCAGCGTTGAAAAGATCTCTTCGTTGCGGCGTTCCCGGCGGAAAGCCTGTACCGCGCGGATACCGCCGAAAGTCTCCACAAAGGCGATGATCACGTCCGCGATCGCCTCCCGGCTGCGCCGGTAGGCGAGCGCGGACTCGCGGCGGAACCACAGGGTGAGCACGATCAGGGGGCCGAACCCGAGCAGCACCACCAGCGCCAGCGGCCAGTCAAGCAGCAGCATGCCCGCGCCCACGAGCAGCAGCGAAAAGACCGCCGACACCAGCGAGTCGAGGCCCTCCTCGAACAGGTCGGAGATCGAGTCGATGTCCGAGGTCTGCCGGGAGATGACCCGGCCCGAGGTGTACCGCTCGTGGAAGGCCACCGGCAGCCGCTGGAAATGCGCGAACAGTCGGCGGCGCAGTTCCCTGACCACACCCTCACCGAACCGGCCGATCTCCCGGACGAACGCGCGGGTCGTGATGGCCTGCACCCCGACCGCCACGAAGAACGCGGCCATGATCGCGGCCAGCGGGCCCACGTCGCGGTCGTGCGTCAGCGGCGGTATGCCGCGGTCGATCGCCACCCCGACCAGCCACGGCCCGGCCAGGGCCGCCAGGTTCGCCACGATGACCAGCAGCAGCGCCCAGGTCACCTGGCGCCGGTAGGGCCGCAGCAGCGCGGTGAGCAGCCGCCTGGCCCGCCTGCGCAGCAGGGCTGACAGCTTGCCGGTGACCATCTCGGCGTTCTCCGCGCCAACGCCCCGCCATGGCTGCTCGCTCATCTGGCCACCGCCCGCCCGGAGTCGTCGCGCTCATCGGCTGCTGCCACGTCGCCCATCAGCGCGACGTAGCTGGGCTCGGTGGCGAGCAGTTCCGCGTGGGTGCCGGTCGCCACGATCCGGCCCCCGGCGAGCAGGGCCACCCGGTCGGCGAGCAGCACGGTGGACGGGCGGTGCGCGACAAGCAGCGCGGTCGTACCGGTGAGTGCGTCCCGCAGGGCGGCGGTCACCTTTTCCTCGGTGCGTACGTCCAGCGCGGACAGCGGGTCGTCGAGTACGAGCACGGGCGGCTTGGCCAGGATGGCCCTGGCCAGGGCCAGGCGCTGCCGCTGGCCGCCGGACAGCGCCATGCCCTGCTCACCGATCCTGGTGTCCAGGCCCCAGGGCAGCCGGGCCACGAAGCCCGCGTGGGCCACCGCGAGGGCCTGCTCGATCTGCTCATCGGTGGCGTCCGGCGCGCCGAACGTGACGTTCTCCCGCACGCTCACCGAGAACAGGGTGGGATCCTCGAACCCGCAGCCGACCAGGGTGCGCAGCACCGGCAGCGGCAGGTCGCGGATGTCGGTGCCGTTCAAGGTGATCGACCCGGCGGTCGGGTCGGCCAGCCGCGGCACCAGTTGCAGCAGCGTGGTCTTGCCGGAGCCCGTGGCGCCGGTCAGCGCGAGGGTCTTGCCCGGCTCCAGCTCCAGCGACACCCCGCGCAGCACCCGGCGCTCCGTTCCCGGATAACCGAACTCCACCCGGTCGAACCGGACTGTGCTGGCCCGGGCGGCAAGCCGCCCCGGAACCCCCCCAGTGCTGTCCCAGGGGGACGACCCCCCGGAACCCCCCGCTGGCCCGCGGCCCGGTTCCTCCGTCACCGGGCCGCGGGCCCAGGCGGTCGAGGTAGAGCCGGCGGGGGCCGAGCTTGGCATAGCAGGCTTGCTGACCACGGCCGGCGTAGTGTCGAGGATCTCGTACACCCGCTGGGCCGCCGTGGCGGCTTCCTGGCCGCTCGCCAGGATGTAGCCCATCGCCTCGATCGGCCAGACCAGTTCGAGCGTGAGCGTGATGAACGCGACAAGGCCGCCGATCGTCAGCGCGTGCTGGCTGGTCGCGACGGCGCCGAGCAGCACGATGAGCCCGATGACGGCGTTCGGGATGAGGTCGAGCATGGCCCAGAACGAGCCGCGCAGCCGTGCCTTGTCGATCTGGGTCTGGTAGACCAGCGACGCCTGGGCGCCGTGCCTGGCCTGTGCCTGCCCGCGCCGGCCGAGGGCCTTGAGCACGGCGATCCCGGTGGCGGCCTCCTCCACGTAGGTGGCCAGGTCGCCCTGCTGGTCCTGGGCCTGCCGGGACAGCACCCGGTAGCGCCGCTCGAACCGGTGGCATACCACCCCCACCGGCAGGAAGACCGCGCCGGTGATCAGGCCCAGCCACCAGTTGAGGTGGATCAGCAGCGCGACGACCGCGACGAACGTGACCGCGTTGGTGATCAGGAACACGGTGCCGAACCCGGCGAACCGCCGGATCGCCGACAGGTCGGTAGTGGCACGGGACAGCAGCTGCCCGGATTGCCATTCGTCATGGAAGCCGACGTCAAGCCGCTGCAGATGCGCGTAAAGGTCACGGCGCATGGCTTGTTCCATGCCGGTAACGGCGCTGGCCTGTACCCAGCGCCGGGTGAAGTTCAGTGCTGCCTGGGCGATGCCCAGCCCGGTCGCGGCGAGGCCGATGGGCAGCACCAGGCTGCGGTCACCGGTCTGGAGCGCGCTGTCGATCAGGGCCTTGGTCAGCAGCGGGATCACCAGTGCCGTGGCGACCGAGGCACATGCGGCAGCCAGCATTCCGATCAATCGCCACAGGTAGGGCCGCAGATAGCTGCGAAGCCGCCACAGCGCCGCCATCGGGGTCGCCGGGGAATGGGCACGCGCGTCGGCAGCAGCGTGCACAGGGGGCATTGTGTCGACGCTAACCGCCGGGCCGCGCGTATGTCATCTGGTTTTTCGCCGCTCGCAGGGGCCGACCGGGGAGCGCGCTCCCTGCCCGGTGATCACCTGATCGCGGTATTACCGGGTGGTTCGGCGAAACTGTGGCAGCGACGGGGTGGCGGAGCGACCCCGACTCTGGCACGCTGGCTAGCCCGGCCCGTGGGCGTGGCCGGGAAGGACGGTTGGGGGCAGTCCATGACTGATTGGGCACCTGGCCCAGCGCTCGCGGCGTACCACTCCGGCGTGACCGTCATCTGTGAGCTGGCCGCCCAGTTCACCGGCGAGGCGTGGGCCGCCCCGACCACCTGCCCCGAATGGCGCGCCGCCGACCTGGCCGGGCATCTGCGCTGCGTCGCCGACGATTACCACGAGTACCTCGACGACGCTCCGGTCAGCCGGATGGCCCGCCTGATGGCCCGCGCCCCCAGCCCCGAAAGCCTGGCCCGCAAGCTGGCCAGGCAGAACGCGGCCGAGCTTGCGGCGCTCCCTGATGCGACGGGCCCCGAGCACATCGCCGCGTTCACGGTCGCCGCCCGGGCCTACGCCGACCGCGCCCTGGGCGTCTGGGATCTGCCGCACCACCGGTTCGGCGACACGGTCGTGACCGTTGGCGGCGTCGTGGGCGCCGCCTGTGCCGAGTGGCACCTGCACGCCTGGGATCTGGCCGCCTCACTGGGCAAGGACTACCAGCCGGCCAGCCCGGAACTGCTGGCTGCCGGCTGGCAGGCGGGCATGCCGCACCTGCC
>CAVPMG010000022.1:0-51792 GCA_963706115.1 uncultured Actinomycetes bacterium
CCCCAGGTGTCGGCCGCGCCGTTGGCGCGCAGTTTCCTGCTCTCGGCGCCGGCCCGCTGAGTCGCTGTTTCCCGCCCATCACCCCGGCCGCGGCACTCAGCGCCGGGGAATCCCAGTTGGCCGTCGCGTGTTGAGCCGGTAGCGTGAACAACTAGTGAAGGCTGGGACGCGCCGCAGCGTGGTCTCAGGGCTCACCAGACAACTGAACATGGGGGTGACAGGCTTCGACTTCGGTAGTTGATCCAGGGGAAGCGGGCCGAGGACGGCGGACATAACCTCGTAAAACCTGTGACCGCACCTTAATAAGTGCCAATGTTAAGCGCACTCACCTCGCCCTCGCGGCCTAACGCGAGTTAGAGGTTGTCAGCCCGGGAACGCCTCCGGCCCGGTGTCTGGCATCAGCTAGGAGGATCCACCGTTCATCCCGGTCGCGGGGATGAGCGGGACATCTAACAGCGACTGAGCCTGGCGGCGGCTCGCCTGCGAGACCGCCGGGGCTGAGAAACCCACTGCAGGCTGCGCCCGGAGAAGCCCTGGTGATGTACCGAAGGACGCGGGTTCGATTCCCGCCACCTCCACCACCCTGCTCGTCGGCCCGTTGGGCCGACTTCGCCGCCATCTTGTGCCAGCCCGGGGGCCTGAGCCCCCGGAACCCCCAACGACCCTGGTGCAAGTTGGCGGTTCGCTTTCCGCTTGTTGACGCTGATGGCCCATGCCGCATGCCCTATCGGCGCTGCGGCGTGGGCCGTTTGTCACGGTTGGCGCAACCATGACAAAAGAAGGTGTTACGGAGTAAGGGCCGACATCGTCCCGCCTGATCATGCCCGGCGCCTGGCGATCGAATGGACTACTGCTCTGTTACGTCAGGTTCCTCCTGCCCATGGGCAGGCGCTAGTGCAGGTTTATCATGACCAGGTCTTTCAGAAAGATCATCATCAGCCCGAGCGCCGCCGCAACCGAGGTGGCGAAAAACAGCTGCCAGCTGCGCAACTCGGCCGCTCGCCCGGCCAGCCATCCGTGGATGGTCAGCAACACGATCGCTGCTGTCAGCCCGACGTTGGCGGCCGCGAGGGCCGAAGCCCCCGGCTACCCGCGCCACCACCAGCGCCAGTAGCGGCGCGTAGGATGCGCTGACCATCGGCCAAGTCGCGGCCAGCGCTTCCCGGACGTGTGCCCGGGCCGGCAGGTGACCGCCTTGCGCCTGCTCACCGAGAAGCTCGGCGTATTCCTCGGCGAGCCAGTACACCACCAGCGTGACCACGACCGCGAGCACCAGCGCGGCGGTGGGCAGGTGCTCCCCGGCGGTGTCAAGGATCGCCGCGGTGATGATGGCGCCGTATATTCCGGCGGCGCGGCGCCGCCCCAGGTTCTTCGCCGCAGGCCCGGTCTGGACCCCGCCACCGGCCAAGATGTCCGCCATGATCGCCCCTTCCGGTCAGGTCATCAGCACTGCGCCGAGCCGAGCATCGCAGCGACACACCCAAGCCCGTGAAACGTGCACAGCCCTCCGAGCGAGAGGCTCACGTCGTCCCGACTGAGCCATACGCACCTGCCTACGGCCGGCATCACCCGCCGCCAGCGGCCGGCCCGCCTTCCTGCCCTCAGGCCGGCGAATCAGACGCGGTCAGCCTGAGGTGCTGCTCATAGGCGGCAAGGCTCGTAGCGACCGTGTACGGCCCGCGTATCTGCTGCAGGCGAGGTGAGACCTGGGAGTAATCCAGATCCGGATTGTCGCCGCACTCACAGCAGATGAGTTCGAACGCGTCGGTGTATCCGCGTTCCGCCCGGCCATCCACGATCAGGACCGGCTGTCTCCGCAGGACCGCCGTACACCCATGGCCAGGTTCACCGGCCAGCGGGGACCTCATCAGACCCGCAGCAGCCACCCCCAGCCACGGATCACGGGGATCATGCAGGCTGCTCGCTGCCGCCGCACCATCCGACACACCAGCTCGCGGCGCGCCGCTCGCGTGGCTGAGTCTTACACCGTTCATCGTGCCCCCGGTCAGCACCTGATCCCACTGCCGGGGTCTGGGGCAGCGCCGCCGCCGAGACCCTGATGAGTAAAGGCAGCTATCGAAAAGGTAAAGTAATTGCAAAGATATCATTGGGTCGTACTGACGTGCCGCAGCCTGCCCATGCCACCGATGTCTCTGCGAGCCTTGGCCCCTGTCACTTAGCACCACAACTCGCGTGTGTGCAGGAGCGAGGCAGAACGCGTGCAGATGACGTGGAGACCTTCCTCCAGGGGCGGGGCCTCGGACGGCACGGTGAAGTTCACCTACAGCGACCGCACCCACCAGGTGAAGACCACCGGGGGAACCTGCACATCCTCGACCGGCAGGATTGCGGCCAGCCCAGCGGCATGCAGAAGCCTCGGCCCGGAGCCGACCTCGGTTTCAGGCGCTTAGCTGCGCCGGTGCAGCACGCCCTCGGCCAGGAGAGCCTCGTGCGCTGCCCGGAACGCCTGGCGCCCGGCCGGTGTGCCGCAGTACACGGTGGCGTGAATCAGTATCTCCTTGATCTCGTCGACCGATACGCCCGTCGCGAGTGCGCCCTTCACGTAGATGCCCAGCTCGTCGGGCCGCCCGAGCGCCGTCAAGATCGCAAGATTCAGCATGCTGCGTGTCTTGGGATCCAGGCCCGGCCTGCTCCAGGCGTACCCCCACGCCCACTCCGTCACGACGCGCTGGAAGGCCATCATGAACTCGTCGGTGTCGGCGAGGTTCGCGTCGACGTACTCAGCGCCCAGCACATCCCGCCGCGCTTGAAGGCCCCTCTCGAACAGTTCGCTCTCGGCCATAGCGGGTGCTCCTCTCCGAATGCCGACCGGTACCGATGCGGGCTACCGCTGGCCCGGACGGCGGGCTGATCACCGTCGATATCGAGTATCAGGCCGGAAGCCACGGGCGCGGCAGTGACGCGGCCAGGGACCTGCCGGGCAACGCCCATGCCGCACGCCGCCGCCACGCCACGAACAGCGTCTGGCCAGCGTGTGTCCGTTCCGGAGGCGGCCGGGTTCTGCAGGCGGCTGCGCGCCTGGACCGGCCACCCGTCATCGCGGGAACAACCGCCGGACCATGGTTACGTGCACGCCGACCTGGGCCTCGGCAACCTGCTGGTCCGCGCCGGGCGCCTCACCGGCATCCTCGACACGGAAAACCTCGGCGTCGGTGACCGGTGCGTCGACCTGGCCCGGCTGGCCTTCGACTGGCACCTGCAGGCCCGGGCGGGGACAACGGGCCTGGCCGCCGACGCCATGGCCCGGCTCGCCGCGCTGGGCCGGGCGCTCAGCGGCGGCGCCTGGTGGCGGGTCGCCGTTGCCTACGAGCTGATCAGCCGGGTCGGCTGGCGCAGCGAGCACGATGACCCGACCGACCCGTGCAGCGAGCTACCTGCCTGCGCCGAGTTTCTCGACGCTCCGGCGATCCAGTAGCCGTAAGTGGCCACCGTCCCGACGAAACAGCCGAACGTGGTGACCTGCAACGCGGACGCGTGCCGCAGCGCGGGCTTCTGGCCCACCACCGCGGTGGCGTAGGACACGGCCGCGAGCAGGCACATGCCCACGCCGAGCAGCGATGCGCTCCCGCCACCCGACTCGGAAAGCCCGACGACTACCGCTCCGGCGAACGAGACCGCCAGCCCGGCCAGCAGACGGCGCGGAAAGCCCTCGCGCAGCAGCCAGCCGCCCAGCACCGCGATCACCACCGGGCCGATGTTGACCACCATCGCGGCCGTGCCCGCGTCCACGTGACGCTCGCCCCAGTTGAGCGCCACCATGTACACGCCGAACCACAGCACCCCGGTACCGGCGATGCCGGGCCAGGCGGCGCGCGGTGGCCAGCCCTCGCCGCGGGCCAGCCAGACCGCCCCGAGGACCAGGGAGCCGGCCAGCAGCCGCCCCAGGGCCAGCGCGCCCGGGTCGAAATACCGCCCCGCGTCCCGGATCGCCACGAACGCCGAAGCCCAGGCCAGCACCGTGACCGCTACCGCGGCCAGCGTCCGGGTGTTCCTGCCGTCGCCCACGGGCTGACACTAGGCGCGGGACTGTTCAGCCGCGAACGAAATATTGGCGCGGCGGGCCCAGCCATGGCGCAACCGTGCCGCCAGCACGGCCGTCACTGCGCAGCCCATCGCACCGGCCAGCAGGTAGACCTGCCGGGGTGCCAGTACGGCCGCCAGCGCTCCGCCGGCCGCGAGCGAGCACACCGAGGCCGTATTCATGACGGCCCCGAGCGCCGCCGCCACGCGGCCGCGCATCCGCTCCTCGGTCCGCGTCATCACCAGCGTGGCCACGCACACGTTCACGATTCCGTTGCCCACCCCGCAGAGCACGCTCAGCGGGACGAGCACGAGCACGGCAGGCGCGGTGCCGTACCCCAGCATGGCCAGCGACATCAGCGCCGCCCCGCCGGCCACGGCCCAGGCCCGTCCCGCATCCGTGCTTATCCGCCCGCACGCCAGCACGCCGCCGGCGAGGCCGGCCATCGTGATCGCCTCCAGCCCGCCGTACCACGCGGCGCTGGCGTGCAGCGTCTCCCGGACCAGAAAGACACCGACGACGTTGACCATCATGCCGAGCAGCACGAACGCCGCCAGGCCCAGGATCAGCGGTGCCAGCAGCGTGTCGCGGCGCAGCGCCGCCCAGCCGCTGGCCCGCCCCGGCCGGGTGGCACCATGCACCCCGGCTGTGCCACGGCGCGTCCGGACACCAAGGGCAGCGACGGCCATCGCGCCGAACGTGACCG
This sequence comes from uncultured Actinomycetes bacterium, assembly GCA_963706115.1. Classification (GTDB taxonomy): domain Bacteria; phylum Actinomycetota; class Actinomycetes; order Streptosporangiales; family Streptosporangiaceae; genus DASXKD01. The sequence continues at coordinate 4,749 of CAVPMG010000022.1, forward strand.
CGTCCAGGGCCAGCGGCACCCCGGTGCCAAATGCCCCGGCCAGGACGCCGGCCACGGCCGGCGCGAGGATGGTGCTGAACGTGAACGCGGCCTGCTGGAGCGCCATGGCCGCGCCGACGTTCTCCTCCCCGGCCACCCGGGGGATCAGCGCCTGCCATGTCGCCTGGGAGAAGGCCGCCCCGGTGCCGAGCAGCGCGACCAGCACGATCATCGCCGCCGCCTGGTGGACGAAGATGAGCGGCACGCAGCAGCAGGCCTGCGCCACCGAGGCGGTCACCAGCACGCGCCGCGAATCCACCGAGTCGGCCACCCGGCCGGCCGGTCCCGCCGCGGCGATCATCGGAACCAGGCCCGCCGCGAGCAGCACGGCGACCAGGTAGGGCTGCGCCCCGGACGACTGCAGGCGCAGCGTCAGCGCCACGATCGCCACCTCGTCGCCGAACCGGGAGGCGCACCGCCCGGCCGTCGACACCAGGAAGTCACGGTTGCGGGCGAGCGGCCGGAAAGTGTTAAGCATATACTAAATAGTATTTGCTTAACATCTCATTGTCCAGCGGTAGGATCACCGCATGTCACAGGAGCAGGACGGCAGGATCGTCTTGTCCGACCCCCGGGCGATCCGCGCGCTCGCGCACCCGGCACGGCTGGCCATCATCGAGGCACTGCTCCCTGGCGACGAGCTGACCGCGACCGAGTGCGCCTCACTCACCGGCCTGTCCCCGAGCGCGACGAGCTATCACCTCAAGGCGCTGCAGCGCTGGGGCATCGTGGAGGCGGGCCAGCCCCGCGCGGACGGCAGGGACCGCCCCTGGAAGGCCACCGGCCGCTCCATCGCGGTGAGCTCCGACGCGCCACGCACCGTGCTGGCCGAGACCGCGGTGCTTGAGGTGTTCCTTGACCGCAACCGCGCCCTGGCCACCGAGTTCCTTGCGCACCAGGCCGACGAGCCGGCGCAGTGGCGGGACACCATGGAGCTCGGCAACGGCGACTACTGGCTGACCCCGGGGGAACTCGCGGAAATATCAGCAGCGCTACGGCGGGCCCTCGAACCCTACGAGCAACGCCGGCGTGCTTCGCGGCCGGACGGGAGCCGGCGGGTCCGGATAGCACGCCTCATCGTGCCGCGCGCGGACTCCCCGCCGGCGGGTGGTGATCCGGGGGAGACCGCGTAGGCACCGGTTGCGTGACCGCGGCGCGCCGCTGTTCGGGACGGCTGAGCAGGTAGCCCGCCGCGCCGACGGTGACCACCGCCATCACAACGAGCAGCGTGCGGTAACCGGCCACGCCGATGAGCGCCGCGCCAAGCGCGATGGAGATGGTCTGCGGGGTGGTGACGAGCGCGTCCGCCGCCGCGTAGGCGCGGCCCTGAAGCTCGGCGGGCGTCCGGCGCTGCAGCAGGGTCATGAAGCCGATGACGACCCAGGGGATCGCCATGCCGAGCAGGACAACGCCGGCGATGATGACGGGCAACACCGGTGCAACGCACAGCGCCGCACCGATACCGGCGACCACCATGGCCACGCCCACCAGCCAGCTCTCACCGATCCGGCGGATCAGCGGCGCGGCGGTCGGGCCGCCGAGAACGGCGCCGGCGCCCTCGACCGCGATCAGAACGCCAACGAACGCGGGCGGCCGGTGCAGGCCCTGTCCCACGATCGCGAACACAATCGTCTCGGAGAACCCGAACACGGTCAGCATGCACGCCCCGGCGATGACGAGCTGGCGCAGCACCGGAGTCACGGCCAGGTACCGGAAACCGGCCAGGACCTCGGCGCGCCAGCGCCCGGTGCTGGGCCGGGGCCGGGGCTCACGCAGCCGCAGCACGGCGAGGCAGAGCACGGGCACGGCGAACGTGGCAGCGTCCATGATGGCCACTACATGCGCTCCCACCAGGACGAACAGGCCGGCGCCCGCGAGCGGCGCGATGAGCCGCAAGGCCTCCTGCACGGTGCGCAGCGCGCCGTTGGCGTCGGGCAGCAGGTCGCCGGGGACCATGACGGTCAGCAGCGCCGACTGCCCGGCGCCGAGCAGCGTGTAGGCCAGGCCGTAGAGCGCCATCACCAGGTAGACCAGCCAGACCTGGCCCCGCCCGTGGACCAGGAGCAGCAGCAGGACCGCTCCACCGGCACATGCGTTGGTCACCATGAGCAGCGGGCGGCGCCGCACCCGGTCCACGATCAGCCCGCTGACCGGCGCGAGCAGTGTCGGGGCGGTGAAAAAGAAGAACACGAGCCCGGCCGCGCCGTTGCTGCCCGTCATCGTCTTCACCCAGATCCCCATGGCCAGCCAGAGGGCGGAATCGCCGAGCAGCGAGAACGCCTGCCCGATCAGGTAGATCCTTGTGTCCCTGATGGCCAGCAGGCGCCGCATGCTCATGTCGCCGCGTCCTTTCCCGGCACGCGCAGCGGGTAGCCGAACAGGAGCACCTCGACCGGAAGCGAGCCGGGAGGCCGCTTTGCCGGGTCATCCAGGCGGTCGGAGTAGGACCGCAGCAGCTCGGTGATCTGCTCGTCCAGTGCGCGCAGTTCTGCCGCGGTGACGTGCACGATGAACTCGCTGCCGCCGGTGACCTCCTGCCATTCGCGCGGATAGCTGCCGCGGTCGTCGTAGAACGCCTGGAGGTGTTCGAGGAACCGGGCACGCAATGTCCGTTCCAGGGCCCGGGCGGCGATGGCGGTCTCCGGGTCCTCATGCAGGTCGGTGAACCGCATACCGCGACCCGACATGCGCCAGGGCCGCAGCCTGCCCGGGCCGCCGCCCGCCTCCTCGACAAAGCCGTACTTGGCCAGCTGCCGGAAGTGGAACGAGCAGGTCGTCGGGGATTCGCCGATGATCTCCCCGGCCCGGGTGGCCGTCAGCGGGCCCTCAAGCATCAGCGCCTCGAGCAGCGCCAGCCGGACCGGATGGGTGAGCGCCCGCATCGCGCGCGGATCCGTCAGCTCGCGGAAGCCGGGCCCGGCTGGCTGGTCACCGCTGTCACGAGTCATCTCTCGAGAGTACTCTCTCGAGAGATGACTCGTAAACCCTCCTGTGCGCTGGGCCTGGTGGTGACTAAGGTTTCTCTGGCGGGGCGAGGCCGGCGAGGCGGCACTGCGGGCGGGTCAGCAGGTCAAGCTTGCTGTGATGGGCGAACGCGCTGCGGCACATGGCCCGCGCCGCATCGCCGCACTGGTGCAGCACTCCGCCGCCGGTGCTGCTCGGCTCCACCACGGTGACGCACCCGTGGCTGGACTGCCCGTAACGGTCCGGGCCCAGGGCCGCCCAGGCGCCTAGACAGGCCACCAGGAGGACTACCACGCCGCCCACGATGGCGAACACCCGCTTCTGGCGGGGTGTCAGCGATTCCCCGCGCGGATTGGGCTGGCGGCCTCTCATGGCCGTCAAGCATAGGGACCGGTCAGCGCAGGGCCACCCAGGCCGTGTACGCGCCGAGCCCGGCCAGCAGCACCGCCGTGCCGATCCGGATGGCGACCGCGTCGATGACGCTGCCCAGCCACCGGCCGCTGGTGACGGCGAGCGCGGAGACCGCCCACAGGGCCAGGATGGCGCCGGTCGCGACCGACAGCGGGTCCTGATAGTGGGCAGTCAGGTTGGCGGTCAGCAACTGGGTCAGGTCGCCCCATTCGGCGGCGAAGATGACGGCGAACGCCGTGGCCGCGGTCCGGCCGGGCCGGGACGGCGGCACGGCGGGCGGATCGGGATGATCCCTGCGCCGGTATTCCCTGATGCCCTCGACGAGCGCCCAGCCGGCGCCGATCAGGAAGATCACCGCCACCACGGCGTCCACCACTCGCGGCGCGAGCAGGTGGAACACGACGGTGCCCAGGGTGGTGGCGATCACCACGTGCACGGCGAAGGCCCCGGCGGAGCCGAGCCAGACCGCGAACGGGCGCCCGCGGGCGGACATCACCAGCGAGGCGACCATGGTCTTGTCGGGCAGTTCTCCGACGAAGATGACTGCGAAAACCGCGCCGATGGTGGCCGGGTTCACGTCGGGGCGCTCGGCACGCTGACCGGTTCGTCCACAGCGATGCCCTGCGCTCCCGGGCCGAGCCAGCGCTCCAGCCAGCCGATCTCCTCGGCGAGCACGTGCATGACCGATTCCCTGGCGAGATAACCGTGGCCCTCGTGCGGCAGCATCACCAGCCGCGCCGTGCCCCCGTTCCCGCGGATCGCCTGGAACAGCCGTTCCGACTGGATGGGGAAGGTCCCCGAGTTGCCGTCCTGCTCACCGTGGACCAGCAGCAGCGGCGCGGTGATGTGGTCCGCGAACCGGAACGGCGAAACCTGGTCGTAGACGCTGGCGGCCTCCCAGTAGCTGCGCCGTTCCGTCTGGAACCCGAACGGCGTCAAGGTGCGGTTGTAGGCGCCGCTGCGGGCGATCCCGGCGGCGAACGCCGTGGTGTGCGCCAGCAGGTTCGCCGTCATGAACCCCCCGTAGCTGTGCCCGCCCACGGCGACCCGGGCCGGGTCGATGATCCCGGCCTCGTCGAGCGCATGGATGTGTGCCAGGGCGGCGCCGGTGACCTGTTCCAGATAGGTGTCGTTCATCGTCTCCGGATCGCCGATCACCGGCATGGTGGCGTCGGCGAGCACCGCGTAGCCGCGCAGCGTGAACACGACCGGGCCGAGCGCGGTGACCCGGGTGAACTCGAAGCTGTCGGCCCTGATCTGGCCCGCGGTGTCCGCGCCGCCGAAGTCAAAGGGATAGGCCCAGATCACCAGCGGCAGGCGGCCGTGCACGGCCGGGTCGTGCCCGGGCGGCAGGTACAGCATCCCGGACAGCGTCACCCCGTCGCCCCGGTCTAGCGTGATCAGCCGCTTGGCGATCCGGGTGAGCTGCGGGTGCGGGTCGGGCCAGTGGGTCAGCGGCCTGGCCTGCGCACCGCCGAGGCCGGCCACGAACAGGTTCGGCGGCTCGGCCGGGCTCTCGTGCCAGAGCACCACCTCGTCCCGGCCGGCCGAGGTGAAGCCGAGCACGTGCTCGACCGTGCCCTGCGGGCTTTCGTGCAGCCGGGTGGCCGCGCCGGTGGCCAGGTCGAAACGGTCGAAGAACGGCCGCTTGCCCGCCGGGGTGGCGCCTTCCCCGCGCAGGTAGATGGCTGTCCCGTCGGCCAGCACGGTCTGCGAGCCGTCGGGATTGGTCACCCGCAGCGGCGCGCCCGGGTCGCCGTAGGCGTCATCCACCGACCTGTCGAACACCGCACGGGACTCCCGCGGTGCGTTCAGGTCACACCACCAGGTGGTCACCCAGCGGCGATCGCGGTCGTGCTCGACCATGAGCACCTGGCCGGGCGCGTCGAGGTCGTACCAGCCGAGGCAGCGGTGCCGCACGTCGAGCACCTGCTGCGGTGCCTGGCCGAACGGCCCGGCGAGCCGGAACACCCGGTCGCGGTATTCGGCCGGGGCCACCGGATCCCCGCCGTCCAGCGCCTCCACCCAGGCCAGGCTGGCCGGAGCGCGCTCCTCCCAGCCGACGAGGCGTGGGCCCAGTGGCACGCCCTGGCGGGGCACCTCGTCGCTGACCGGCTGATCCGCGATCACGGCGCGCGTCGCTCCGCCTGAGTTCCAGACCTCGGTGCGGCGGGCGAACCACACCCAGGGGACACGGAACGAGAACGGCCGGCGCAGCCGCTGCACCAGCAGGTGCGTACCGTCCGGCGAGTCCTGCAGGGTGTAGTAGAGCCCGGCCGGGCCAAGCTCGGTGCGCTCCGCGCTGGCCGGGTCCACCCGGCACGGGATCGAGGCGGCCAGTATCTCGAAGCTGTCCTCGTCGGTTCCGGTCCGCAGCAGGTCCTGATAGGTGGCGAGCTGTGACCGCTTCCCCGCGGTCTCCTCCACCCGTGGCCCGGCCTCCGGTTCCGGCAAAACCGGGCCGCCCGGCGGGCAGGCCAGCACCAGCAGCGACCGGCCGTCGCGGGACCAGCGCACGGTACCGCCGCCGGAGGAGGGCTCGCCGCCGAGCACGTCGCAGATGGACAGCCCGGGCAGCTCGCTGACCTCGCCGGTCTCCGCGTCCCCGACCCACAGCCCGACGCCGTCGGGGCGATCCACGGTGAACGCGAACCTCCTCCCGTCGGCCGCCCACACCGGGAAACCGGCCTGCGCCCCCTCGGGCAGGCCGAGGAAGCGCTCGTGCCCGTCGGCGATCCGCAGCAGTGACAGCCTGTCCGCGCGGCGCAGCCGCCGCCTGGCCCGCAGCCGCTGGTCGATCCGCAGCCCGGCCAGGGCCAGGTACGGGCGGGCCAGCATGGCGATGTCCGGGTGGGCCGCGTAGTGGACGAGCGCGAGATACCTGCCGCCGGGGGCCATCGAGACCGACGGCGGCGGCGGCGCGTCGACGACCGGGATGAGATCGGCGGGTGGTGAGGCGTACGGCACGGGAATCCTTCTGACGACGTCACTCGTTTCCTGACGCAGCGGTCAGAATAGCGGCAGCGGCCAGGAAGCGTTGCCGCCGCGTGCGCACATCGTCCGGCCGCCGTCACCAGCGCTGCCGCGGGGGCCCCGCCGCCGCCCTCACCTGGACAGGCCGCTACGCGCCGCTTAGGCTTGACTGTATGATCAGTCAAACAGTGTGCCCCCCTGCTCCTCTCGACCCTGCGGCCGTGGCGCAGGCCCTGCTGCCGTTCGGCGAAAGCCGGATGCTGCCCCGGGCCGCCTACGTCGATCAGGCGGTGTTCGAGTGGGAGAAGCAGCACATGTTTGGCGGCGGCTGGGTCTTTGCCGGCCGCAGTGACCAGGTGGCCAGCCCGGGCGACATGCGCGCCGAGCCGCTGGGCACGGGCAGTGTCCTGCTGACCCGCGCCGAAGACGGCGTGCTGCACGCGTTCGCCAACACCTGCCGGCACCGCGGCCACGAACTGCTGCCGTGCGGGGCGTCCAGCCAGCAGAAGGTGATCATCTGCCCGTATCACGCCTGGACTTACGGGCTGAACGGCGACCTGCGCGCGGCGGCTGGCTTCAAGAACCGGCCGGGATTCGCGGCCGCCGAGTGGGGCCTGCACGAGCTGCCGGTCACCGAGTGGCACGGCCTGGTGTTCGTGGACGAGTCGGGCACGGCGGGCCCGCTCGCGGAGTGCCTGGGCAACCTGGAGGAACACGTCGCCCCGTACGAGATGGAGCGGCTGGTGGTGGCCGGCCAGCACGACTACGACTCGGCCGCCAACTGGAAGATCCTCACGGAGAACTACCACGAGTGTTACCACTGCCCGTCGATCCACCCGCAGCTGTGCAAGGTGAGCCCGCCCAGGAGCGGGGAGAACTATTCGGCCCCGGGGATCTGGGTCGGCGGCTGGATGGACCTGCGTGACGGCATGGCGACCATGTCCCTGGACGGGACGAGTTCCGGGATCCCGCTGCGCGGCCTGGACGCGACCGGGCTGCGGACGGTCATCTACATCGGTGTCTTCCCCAACCTGCTGCTCAGCCTGCATCCGGACTACGTGATGATGCACAAGATGATCCCGCTGGGACCCAACCGGACCAAGATCGAGTGCACCTGGTCCTTCGCCCCCGAGGCGCTGGCCCGGCCCGGGTTCGATCCGGGGTATGCGATCGAGTTCTGGGACATCACCAACCGGCAGGACTGGCAGGCGTGCGAGTCGGTGCAGCGCGGGCTGAGTTCCCCGCACGCCGTGCCCGGGCCGCTGTCGCCCGACGAGGACGCCGTCTACCAGTTCGTCACCATGGTGGCCCGCGGCTACCAGGGTCAGCGCGCCTGGACCATGGGCATCCCCGAGCCCGCGCGGTAATCAGGCCAGGGACACTGGCCCACGCTTGACCATCTGGCCTGCGATGATCGCGCGCTGAACCTCGCTGGTGCCCTCCCAGATCCGCTCCACCCGCAGTTCGCGGTAGAACCGCTCGGCCACGTTCTCCCGCATGTAGCCGCGGCCGCCGAACACCTGGACGGCCCGGTCGGCGACCCGGCCGGCCATCTCCGAGCAATACAGCTTGGCCATGGAGCACTGCGCGTGCGAGACCTTCACGTCCACCCGGGCATCGATGTTCCTGGCCGTCTCGTACAGCAGCGCACGCGCCGCGAACAGCTCCGTCATGCTGTCCGCGAGCATCCCGCCGACCAGGCCGTACTCGCTGATGGGCCGGCCGCCGGCCCGCCGCTCGCGGGCGAACGTGGTCATCTCCTCGGTCAGCCGTCCCGCGGCGCCCAGGCACCGCGCCGCCACCATCAGCCGCTCGAACCGGAACCACTCGTAGGCGAAGGACATACCGTCCCCCTCCGCGCCGATCAGGTTGGCGGCCGGGACCCGCACGTCGGTGAACGCGACGATCGGGTGGTGATGGCTGATCGTGTGCGTGTACGCGGGGGTGCGCACCACGCTGACGCCTGGGCTGGGCAGATCCACCAGGAACATCGCGTGCTCGCCGTGGTGCGCGCCGCCGTCCAGCTTGGCCTGGAAGAACGCGAAGTCGGCGGTGTTGTAGGAGGTGACGTGCCACTTGATGCCGTTCAGCAGATAACCGTCGGCGTCCCGGCGGGCGGTCGCCTCGATCGCCGCCACGTCGGAGCCCGCGCCCTCCTCGGTGATCGCGTAGCACTCCTCGCGCTCGCCGCGGATGGCCGGGCGCACGTACCGCTCGATCTGGTCCTCGGTGGCCACGGCCGGCAGCCAGGACGGGGGAGTGGAGGCCACCCAGCCCAGCGCGTTGGTGACCCGCCCGGCCTGCTCCTGTACCAGCACCTGCTGCAGCGCGGTGCACCCGCCGCCGCCCAGTTCCGCCGGCATGTTGGTGGCGCACAGGCCTAGCTCGCGGGCCCGCCGGGCGTGCTCCGCGGTCACCTCGGCGGGCAGCTCGCCACCGGCCAGCTCGGCGGTGACCTCGAAGCCGATCAGCTCGTCCGCGAACGCCGCGGCCCGTTTTTGCAGGTCAAGGTCGGACTCGGTCAGTCCGTACATGCGATCGTTCCTCCGGTGCGTGAGTGATCACTGGCCCTGTTGGCCGGGGGGACGACCCCCCGGAACCCCCCGCTGGCCTGCGGCTCCGTTCCTTCGTCACGGTGCCTTGGCCCTGTTGGCCCGGGGGGACGACCCCCCGGAACCCCCCGCTGGCCTGCGGCTCCGTTCCTTCGTCACGGTGCCTTGGCCTCCCGCGCAGTCTTGACTGAATGTTCAGTTTATGCCAGCATCGTGCTCGTGCCAATGGCTTCACCTGGGCTTCCGGAGGCCGCGGACGCGGTCGTGGTCGGCGGCGGGACGGTCGGCGCGTGGTGCGCCTACTTCCTGCGCACGGCGGGCCTGGACCGCGTCGTGGTGATCGAGAAGGGCGTGCTCGGCCAGGGCGCGAGCAGCCGTGCCGCGGGCGTGGTCCGGATGCAGGGGGGCACCCCGGAGGCGGTGCGCCTGGGCATCTGGTCCCGCCAGTTCTACCTCGGCCAGCGCGCGCAGCTCGGCACCGACTCGGGCTTCGTCAGCCAGGGCTACCTGCTGCCGTGCTTCACCACGGCCGAGGTCGAGGTGGCCAGGCAGCGGCTGGAAATGCAGTCGCAGTTCGGGATCGGCGCGGTGTGGCTGGAGCCGGACGAGGTGGACGCGGTCAACCCCGCACTGGCTCCCGGGCAGACGCTGGGCGGCACGTTCTGCGCCGACGACGGGTACATCAGCCCGCCGCGCAACGTGGCCGCCTACACCGTGGCCCTGCTGTCCAGCGGCGTCACGGTTGCCGAGCGGGTGGCGTTCCGCGGCCTGCTGGCCGGCGGCGGCCGGGTGCGCGGCGTGACGACCAGTGACGGCGATATCCAAGCACCCCTGGTCGTGCTCACCGGAGGCCCGAAGCTGGCGCAGGTGGGCGCGCTCGCGGGGATCCGGATTCCGGCCGGCGGGGTCAGGCACCAGGTCGCGGTCACCGAGCAGCATCCCGATCTGCACCCGTCCCGGGTGCCCATGGTCTTCGACCTGCACGCCGGGCTGTACTGGCGGCCGGAAGAGGGCGGCCTGCTGTTCGGGATGAGCAACCCGGAGGAGCCGCCGGGAGAAAACCGCAGCGTCGACTACGAGTACCTGGCCAGGATGCGCACCAGGCTGGAGGCGCTGGTACCGGTCACCGCGGGCCTCGGGCTGCGCCGCGTCTGGGCGGCCACCATCGACTACACCCCGGACCACCTGCCGATCATCGGGCCTGCGCTCGGCACGGACGGCCCCGTCGCCGGGGTCACCGTGGCCAGCGCGGGCGGCGCCGGGATGATGTGGGGCCCGGCGGTGGCCCGCACCGCCGCCGACATCGCCCTGACCGGCACCAGCGAGGTGGTGGACACCACCAACCTCGGCCTGGACCGGTTCGACGAGCACGGGAACAGCAAGCTCGCCGCCGACCCGGTCGCCCTGCCATTCCCCGAGATGGCGCCCGGCCAGGCGCCCGGCAAGCTCAAGGCCAAGGCCCCGTGACGAAGGAACGGGGCCGCAGGCCAGCGGGGGTTCCGGGGGTCGCCCCCCGGGCCAACACCGTCACCTGACCGGCACGCTGGCGCCTTTCCGGCCAGCGGCGCACGCCCCGAAGAGAGGAACATTCGATGACTCAAGCCCCTCCCGGCACGCCATTCCTGGCAGCCGCCGCGCTCGCTGGTGACCTGGAGGACTGGGGACCGCTGGCCGAGGCGACCGGGGAGCCCATGCAGACGTCCGGCATCACGCTCTGGTCCGACGGCGACCAGGAGGTCGGGGTCTGGGAGTGCACCCCGGGGCCGTCGCGCTGGACCCTGGAGACGCACGAGGCCATCTACATCCTGGCGGGCCGGATGACCGTTACCCCGGACGGCGGCGCGCCGCAGGAGGTCGGCACCGGCGACTGCGCGGTCTTCCCGCGTGGCTGGACCGGCACCTGGCAGATCCACGAGACGATCCGCAAGCTGTACGTCATTTATTGACCCTTCCGTTAAGCTCTCGGGCGGCGCCGATTAACCGCGGGCGCCGCCTCTGGGGGGTCGATGGGCATTGACGAGGTCATCGAGCGCATGACCACCCTGGCGGAAGAACTTCGCCGGGACGGGGATGGGCGACTGGCCTTCCACAACACCTACCTGCGCACCACCGAGGCGGTGGCGCAGGCGCTGCGCGACGGGTTCTTCGCCGACCCCGAGTGGGTGGACCGCTGGGACGTCGCCTTCGCCCGGTTGTACCTCGACGCCCTGGACGCCGACCGGCGCGGCGAGCCGGTACCCGAGCCGTGGGCAGTGGCCTTCCGTACCGCCGCCGCCCAGCCGGATCTTCCGGCGGTGCGCCATGTCCTGCTCGGCATGAACGCCCACATCAACTACGACCTGCCCCAGGCGCTGCTCGCGGTGATCAGCGACGCGGAGTTCGGCGACCCGCAGGTACGCGCCCGCCGGGAGGCGGACCACCGCAGGATCGACGATGTGCTCTCCGTCCAGGTCGGCGCCGAGGACGCCGAAGCCAAGCAGATGGAACCGGCTGCGACCTGGCAGGACCGGATACTGCAGCCGCTGAACCGGATGGCCACCCGGCGCTTCCTGCGCGAGTCACGCGAAAAGGTGTGGGCCAACGCGCTGGAGCTGTCCAAGGCCCGCGCGGCCGGCCCGGACAGCTACGCCAGCCGTCTTGCCGAACTCGAGAAGCTCTCCGGCGCACGGGTGGCCGACCTGGAGCGGCCGGGCCCGGTGCTGCTCCGGCTGGCCGCGCGCGGCTTCGGCGTCCGGCTGGCCGGTGAGGGCCCGGGGCCGGCCTACGAGGGCCGGCGGCCGGGCGGCGGCGGCCGCACCGCACCGGCGGCCCGCCCGCGGCGCCGCCCGCGGCGCCACCCCGCGAGCGTGCTGTGGTCCTTCGACCCGGTCAAGGTCGGCAACATGGAGACCAGCCTGTGGGTCACCTACTACCGCAGGCAGTGGGCCAGGTTCCTGCTGACCTCACTGCTCGTGGTGCGCGACACGTTCGGCATGGACTGGCTGCGCACGATCCACGGGGCCTGGCTGGTGCTGCGGGCCAACCAGCTCTGGGCGCCCAACCCCGGGGATCCGGACGGCGCCCGGCGCTGCATGACCCGGTTCTACGCGCTGCTGCTGCTCACCCACGGCGCGCCCAGCGACCCCGCGCGCGCGGCCAGGCTGGAGGTGGACTGGTGGGCGGCCCACCGGGAGCACCAGTACGACGAGGGCAGCGGCGACGGGCCCCTGGTCACCGCGCTGGCCCGGCTGTACGCCTACGTGTACGACACCGCCGAGGAGTCGGTCCGCCCCGCCGCGCAGCACCGTGCCCGGGCCATGGACATCTCCGACCGGTGGGTTGCCGAGGGGCGTGATCCCGGCAGCCCGCTCATCCCCAGCGAACGCGCCGAACTGGTCCGCTGCTACGCCAGCCTGCTGGCCGCCGTGCACCGCTGACCCGCCGCCCTGAGCTCCATGATCACGGTCGATCTTGGGTGCTATGCGCCCCAACATCGACCGTGATCATGGTTGCTGCGCCTTTGGGCGGGCCGGTTCCACGAGGACGTCGACGGCGACCGCGCCGGACGGGCCGCAGATCAGCGGGTTGATGTCCAGGGCCGCCAGGCCGCCGCCCAGTTCGGCCGCGATCGCGGCCACGCCGGTGATCGCGGCGGTGACCGCGCCGAGGTCCGCGGGGGGCTGGCCACGGAACCCGGCCAGCAGCCGGGCCACGCGCAGCCGGGACAGCATCCGCCTGGCCCCGGCGGCGTCGACCGGCGGCAGCGCGACCGCCCGGTCGGCCAGGTGCTCCACCAGGACCCCGCCCGCGCCCACGACGACCAGCGGCCCGAGGTCGCCGTCCGTGAGGATCCCGGCCGCCAGTTCGGTGCCGGGGCCCGCCGTCTCGCAGACGAGCACCCGCGCGCCGAGCCGCGCCGCCAGGTCCGCGTAGGCGGCCTCCAGCCCGGCCGCGTCACGGATGCCGAGCACCACCCCGCCCGCGTCCGACTTGTGCGCCACGCCGGGCTCGGCGGTCTTGAGCACCACGGGGTACCCGATCTGCGCGGCCGCGGCGAGCGCCGCCTCCGCGCTCTCCGCGCGCTGCGCCAGGGCGGCGCGTATCCCGTAGTCGCGCAGCAGGCGGAACCCGTCCGCGGCGTCCAGCGGGCCTGACCGCAGCGCGCGGAGCCAGCGGTCCCGCCGCGCGGTGTCCACCGGCCCCGGCCGCGGCCGGCCGGGCCAGGTGCCGTGGGCGAGCAGATGACCGAGGGCAAGCAGGCCGGTGCGGGCGCTCTCTAGCACCGGAATGCCGGCCGCGCGCAGTTCCCCGGCCGCGGCCGGGTCCACGGCGGCGGGGATGCTGGCCAGTACCGCCAGCGGCTTGCCGGTCCGCCGCGCGGCGTCGGCCATCGCGTCCTGATAGGACCGGTCGCCGTCGTATTCGGTCACCAGATCCACCGCGAGCGCGACCGCGGCGACGGCCGGGTCCTCGGCCAGCGCGGCGAGCGACTCGGTGAGCTGCCACTGTGCCTTGGCGCTCGCGCCCCACATGTCCAGCGGGTTGCCCGGCTCCAGTCCCGGGTCGAGCACCTCGGCGAGCCGTTGCAGGGTGGTCTCGCCGACGCGTGCGAACGGCACGCCAAGGTCGGCGGCCAGGTCGGCGATGTGCGCCCGTTCCAGGCCCGAGTCGTGCACGGTGGCGATACCGCCGCGCGGGCCGGCGGGCGCCCGCCGGCCGATCGTGAACAGTTCCAGCGTGTCGGCCAGTTCGGCCAGGTCGGCGACCCGGTGCACGCCGTAGGCGTCCGCGAGCGCCTCCCACGCCGCGTCCGCGCCGGCCAGCGCCCCCGAATGCGCGGTCACCAGCGCGCGCCCGGCCGCGGAACGTCCCGCCGTCAGCAGCACCACGGGAATTTGCCGAACGGCGGCCGTCTCCAGCACCTGCCGCAGCGCACCGGTGTCCCGCATTGCCTCGAGCACGAGGGCCAGCACCCGGGTCTGCGGCAGGTCGAGCGCATACCGTGCGTACTGGGCGGCCGTGGTGACCAGTTCCTGGCCGGAGGAGACGGCCACGGTGTACCCGAGTGCCCGGCGGGTACGCAGCATCGCGGAGAACACCGAGCCGGACTGGGTGACCAGCGCGACCGGCCCGGCCGGAAGCTGGTCCGGCTCCTGGTACCCGATCGCCCGCAACCCGTAGCCCACGTTGACGAAGCCCATGCAGCCAGCGCCGCACAGGGCCATCCCCGCGGCGCGCGCCGTCGTGGCGATGTGGTCCCTGAGCGAGACCGTTACCCCGTGGCTGGCCCCGGGTTCCCCGGAGGCAGGGTCACCAGCGGTCACCGGGCCGTATGCACCGCCGAAGATCACCGCGGCCTTGTCGCCCCGGCGCGCGGCCAGCTCCACCTGGGCGCCCAGCGCCGCGTCGGGCACCCCGAGCAGCACCAGGTCCACGGGCCCGGGCAGCGCGGCGAGCGAGGGATGGCACGGCACCCCGCCGATCTCCCGGTACCTGGGGTTGACCAGGTACATCGCTGGCGAGGCCGGGCTGCGCGCCACCTCGGCCACCATCCGCTGGCCGAGCGTGCCCGGCCGCGGGCTGGCCCCGACCAGGGCTACGCTACGGGCTTCGAGCATCGCCCGGAGCACCGGCTCCTGGCCCGCCCCGGGTGGCGCCCGGTCCAGCGCTGCCCGGGATGGGTGGGCCGGCGTAGCGGCCCGGCTTTCCTGAGCCGTCATGACCGCCGCGGAATCCTTTCCAGCGCTGCCCGGGACGGATGGGCCGGCGTAGTGGCCCGAATTTCCTGAGCCGTCATGACCGCCGCAGGCGCCGCCGGCCTTGGCCGCCTTCTTGTCCGCGATCGCCGCCTTGGCCGCCTGCATGCCGGGGATGCCGCAGACGCCGCCGCCGGCGTGCGTGGCGGAACTGGCGTAGTACAGGCCGGCGACGGGCGTGCGGTAGTCGGCGAAGCCGGGCGCGGGGCGCATGTGGAACAACTGCTCCAGGGACAGTTCCCCGTGGAAGATGTTGCCGCCGATCAGCCCGTATTCGTGCTCCATGTCGTAGGGGCCGACGATGTCACGGTGCACGATCGCGCTCTTGAGGTTGGGCGCCAGTTCGCTGTAGCAGTCGATCATCCGGTCGGCGTAGGCCTCGAGTTCCGCCCGGTGCGGCTCGAGGTTCCAGTCGGCCGGCACCCACTGGGTGAACAGCGACATGACGTGGTACCCCTCGGGGACCAGCGTCTTGTCGAACGCGGTGGGGATGACCCCGTCGCTGAACGGGCGCTGCGCGGGCCTGCCCTCGCGGGCGTCCTGGAAGGCGCGCTCGATGTACTCCATGGTCGGCGCCATCTCGACCGAGCCGGTGTGGTGCTCCTGCAGGTCGGTACCGGGGTCGGCGGTGAAGTCAGGCAGTTCGGCCAGGGCCAGGTTGATCTTCACCACGCCGCTGCGGGTCTTCCAGTGCTCGATGTCGGTGACGAAGTCGCTGGGCAGGTTCTCGGCGCCCACGTGGTCGAGGAACGCGGTCCGCGGGTGCAGCGAGGACACCACCACGCCGGCGTTGATCTCCTCGCCGGAGGAGAGCACGACGCCGGTGGCGCGGCCGCCGCTGGTCTGCACCTTGGCCACCGGTGCGCCGGTCCTGATCTCCACGCCGAAGCCGTGGGCCGCGCGGGCGATCGCGTCGGAGACCGCGCCCATGCCGCCCTCCTGGAAGCCCCAGTTGCCGAGGTGGCCGTCGCCCACGTCGCCGATCGAGTGGTGCGCCATCACGTACGCGGTGCCCGGCTCGTAGGGCCCGGCCCAGGTGCCGATCACGCCGTTGACCGCCAGCGCGCCCTTCACCTGCGGCGACTCGAACCAGTCGTCGAGCAGGTCGGCGATGCTCATCGTCATCAGCCGGGTGACGTCGGCGATCGTGCGCACGCCGAGCCCGCGGTGCCGCCAGGCCAGCCGCAGCGTCTCATTCAGGTCGCGGGGGGAGCGGGAACCGATCTTCGGCGGCACGGTGAGCAGCAGCGGGCCGAGCACCTCGGCAAGGCCGGCCAGCCAGGCGTCCCAGCGGGGCATGGCGTCGGCGTCCTTCACCGACCACTTCGCCACCTCTTCGTGGTTGCGCTTGGCGTCGTCGGCGTACAGCTTGATCGAGCCGCCCTCGGGAAAGGCCTGGTAGTAGGGGCCCATCGGGTAGATCTTGTAGCCGTGCCTGGCCAGGTCAAGGTCGTTGATGATGGTGGGCGGCATCAGGCTCATCACGTAGGACAGCCGGGTGACCCGGAAATCGGGTGCGTCGGGCCAGGGTGCCTCGGTGGTGGCCGCGCCGCCGGTCTTGCCGCGCGCTTCAAGCACCAGCGTGCGCGCGCCCGACCGGGCCAGGTACGCCGCCGCGACCAGCCCGTTGTGCCCTCCGCCCACCACGATCGCGTCGTATCGTGCGGCCATGAGTCCGACCTCCCGCGTTCGGCGCCGCGCCACGGATCCGTACCGCCGGCCGGCCGCCAAATGTTTGACTGAATGTTCAGTCTAGAAACTGGTACGCTTGTCCACAAGTGCCACGGATCGATAGAGGCAGGTGCCAAGATCGCTCGTGTCCGCAAGGATGTGTCCATGAGAGTGCAGGCGAACAACGCCGGCACGGCCGATCAGCGGCGTGAACAAATGCTGCGGGCGGCGCTCGACGTGATCGCCGAGCGCGGGTACGCCGAAAGCCGCATCGCCGACGTGGCCGAGCGGGCAGGGACCAGCCCGGCACTGGTCATTTACTACTTCAAGACCAAGGACCAGTTGCTGACCGAGGCGATCCGGTTTTCCGAGGACAACTGGTACGAGGCCGGGACCCGCCGGATGGCGGAGATTCCCACCGCGGCGGGGAAGCTCGAGGAGATCGTGGCCATGAGCTGCCTGCCCGAGGCGGACTCCGAGCCGAATAGTTCCTGGGCGCTCTGGCTCGACCTGTGGGCACAGGCGGTGCGCCATCCCGAGGTGGCCGGCGTGCGGCAGAAGTTCGACGAGCGGTGGCGGGACCTGATCTGCTCGCTCGTGGTGACGGGCCAGGAGGCAGGCGAGTTCGGCCCCGTCGACCCGGTGGACTTCGCGGTGCTGTTTTCCGCGCTGCTTGACGGGCTCGCGGTGCAGATCGCGCTGGCCGACCCGGTCGTGGACGCGTCCCGTGCCTTCGAGCTGGCTATGAAGTTTGCCGCCGCCCAGCTCGGGTTCACCTGGACGGCGCGGCGCGCAGAGCGGCCAAGGCCCCGTGACGGAGGAACGAGGCCTTGAGCCAGCGGGGGGTCGTCCTCCCGAGCTGGCAGAGATCGCGGGCACGGAGTTAGCACAGGGAGGTGGCCCGGTGGCCGGAGGGCATATCGAGCTGGTCGGGCTGACCAAGCGATTTACCGAGATCGCGGTGGACAGCATTGACCTGACGGTGGCCAGCGGGGAGTTCTTCTCGCTGCTCGGCCCGTCCGGCTGCGGCAAGACCACCACCCTGCGGCTGATCGCGGGCTTCGAGCAGCCGACCGCCGGAAAGGTGCTGCTGGACGGCACCGACATGACCGGCACCCCGCCGCATCGCCGCAACGTCAACACCGTGTTCCAGAGCTACGCGCTGTTCCCGTTCCTGGACGTGTTCGACAACGTGGCGTTCGGCCTGCGCCACCGGCACCTGTCCAAGGGCGAGATTGGCAAGCGGGTCAACGAGGCGCTGGACCTGGTGCAGATGACCGAGTACGCCAAGCGGCGCCCCGGTGCCTTGTCCGGCGGCCAGCAGCAGCGGGTGGCGCTGGCCCGGGCGCTCGTACTGAACCCCACGGTGCTGCTGCTCGACGAGCCGCTCGGCGCGCTGGACGCCAAGCTGCGGCGGTCCCTCAAGCTCGAGCTGAAGGCGCTGCAGGAGCGGGTCGGCATCACGTTCCTGTACGTCACGCACGACCAGGAGGAAGCGCTGACCATGTCCGACCGGCTGGCGGTGATGAACTCGGGCAGGATCGTGCAGATCGGCGCGCCGCGCGAGGTGTACGAGGAGCCAGGCGACACCTACGTGGCCGACTTCCTCGGGGTGTCCAACCTGATGGCGGTCGACGTGGTCGAGCGGGGCCCGGGGGCGCGCTGCCACATCAAGATCGGTGAGGCGGGCCTGGTGGTCGAGCGTGGCGAGATCGATGGCCTCGGCCCGGCCCACGCGGTGATCCGCCCCGAGCGCGTCAGGATCGAGGCCTACGGCTCCACCGGGGACAACCGGGTGCCGGCCATGGTGGAACGCCTGGTGTTCCTCGGTTCCTCGACGCAGGTGATGCTGCGGCTCGGCGCGGGCGTGCCGTTGCAGGCCCTGGTGCAGAACGACGGCGAGCCGACCGGGCTGACGCAGGGTTCCCCGGTGCATGTGTTCCTGCCGCCGGACGGGCTGCGGGTGCTCGGCGGACAGACGCGCGATGTGCCGGTCTTGCCCGACGAATCGATGGTCAGCAGCTAAGCTCGCGGCCTGATCACGGCTTGCGGGCCACCGCGCCCCACAGCGCGGTGGGCATCGCGGCCTACGACGTGGAATCCGGCCGCCACTCGGTGACCCGCACCAGGCCCCGGCTCGACCATTTCGGCGGGCCCTGGTGGGCTCAGGTTTCCCTGATGATCTCTTTGAGGAAGCGAGTGGTGCCCGCGGGCGTCAGCGCCTCGGCGGACAGGCGGTTCATGACCTCCATATAGTGATCGACGTCGCTGCGCCGTTCCAGGTACAGCGCGCTGGTGAGCTGCTCGATATAGGCCACGTCCGGCAGGTCGGCCTGGCGGAACCGCAGCACCGTGAAGGAGCCGCCCGCGCCCGCGTGCCCGCCGCGCCGGAACGGCACGATCTGGATCGTCACTTGCGGCAGCTCCGCGGCCTCGATGAGCCGCTGCAGTTGCCCGCGCATCACCTGCGGCCCGCCCACCGGACGGCGCAGCGCGGCCTCGTCCATGACCGACCAGACCCGGGGTGCGTCCTGGCTGTTCAGCAGGTCCTGGCGCTTCATCCGCAGGCTGACCCGGCGGTCGATCTCCTCCGCTGGTGCGGCCTTGTGGCCGAGCACGGTGACCGCCTGGGCATAGCCTTGCGTCTGGAACAAGCCGTGCACGAACTGAAGCTCGAAGGTCCGGATCAGCGTGGCTGCGGCCTCCAGGCCCAGGTAGGCCTCGAACCAGTCGGGCAGGATGTCGGAGTACTTCGCCCACCAGCCCTGGGCGTTGGCCTGCTCCACCAGCGCCAGCAGCCCGGTGCGGGTCTGCTCGTCGGTGACCCCGTACAGGGTGAGCAGATCGGCCACGTCCCTGTGCTTGAAGCTGACCCGGCCGTGCTCCAGACGGCTGATCTTGGACCGGGATGCGCGGATCTCGTAGCCGGCCCGGTCCGGTGTGATCCCGGCGTCCTCGCGCAGGCGGCGCAACTGGGTGCCGAGCAGCATGCGCAGTACGGTCGGGCCGCCCCGGGAATCGGCCAGCGCATCGGCGTCCGGGGGACCGCCGCCATCACCGGGCGGCGTGCCGCCGCTCTCACCCGGTGGCGTGCCACCGGTGTCGACCGTGCTCAATCCTGGCTCCGGCAGTGGTGAGTCGGCGCTGGTCCGGGGTCCCGGCCTGGTAACGGTGTTATCGGATCCCACGGCACCAGGGCATTGCCGGAGAGGCATTGCCTGGGGCCGGGAAAGGCTCATCCGGCGGGGTGCACCCGGCACAATACACCCGATCCGGCGGGCCGTGGCAGGGCCTTTCCATGGCGGTGCCCGCACCGTTTTGGGTGCGGGCACCGGGTCGTTGCTGAAGAACGGTTACTGAGCAGGCGAAAGCAGGTTGTCGAACTCTCCGTCCTGCACGCCGCGCAGGAATCCGGCCAGCTCTGTCCGGCGGTAGATGAGGGCGGGGCCAGTTTTGTCCCTTGAGTTGCGGACGGCGATCATCCCGTCCGGCAGTTCGGCGATCTCCACACAGCTTCCGCTCGGGTTGCTGGCGCTGCTCTTGCGCCAGCGTGCCGTCGTCAGAAGGTCGGCACTCATGCCGTTCTCGACGTGCATTTTCTCTCCGGTTTCAGCTTTTAGGCGGGGACAGTCAGGGGCGGACGCCCACGTCCGCCCCTGCTGCAGTAGTCTGCACGCGGCAGCCTAACATGCTGATGCACGTGCATTTGGTGCTTGCATCAAGCGCTCAGGCGCGGCAGAATGCGGTTTGCATACGTTTGCACTCTAACCAGTGGAGAGCGGCGAGTCGGAAGTGTCCGAAGCGGCTGTGACGGCAGCACCTGCAGGTTTCGCGCGCGGGACAACTCCCGCGGCGGACTGGCACTGGCTGGCGTCTGCCGCGGATATGGCTGCGGAAGTCAGCGGCGTCTGGCCACTGGCCAGCCACCCCGCCGCGCAGCGCTGGCCCGGATATCCCAAGGTGGCCACCCGCACGCCCAGCGCGGGTGCCGAGTCGGTCCGGGTGGCACGGGACTTCACGGCCGTGACGCTGCAACGCTGGGGCGTGGGCGGCGAGCGGTCCGACGACATCGTCGTCGTGGTGTCCGAACTGCTGACCAACGCGCTGCGGTACACGGTGCCCTGCCCCGGGGCGGTCTGGCCGCGCTGGCCGGTCCGGCTCGGCCTGCTGCAACCGGGCCCGTGGGTGCTGTGCGCGGTGTCCGACCCCAGCGATGAGGTCCCGGTCGCCAAGGAGCCGGACTGGTTCGGTGAGTCGGGCCGCGGGCTGCACGTGGTGTCGTCGCTGTGCGACGAATGGGGCTGCACGCGGCCCGGGCCCAGGGGCAAGGTCGTCTGGGCCATGTTCACCACGCAGCAGGCCTGGTAGCCGCGCAGCGATCTCCTGGCCCTGCCCGCCTCGGGCCTTGCCTGTCTCAGGCTTCGCCCGTCTCAGCCCTCGCCCGCGATCGAGGTGAGCGCGTCCAGCCCGCTGCCCCGCTCGCCCCTGGTCAGCCAGCGGTACCCGAGGTAGCCGAGGATGGCGATGACGAAGGACATCACCAGCATGATCGTGCCGAGGGCGTTGAGCGCCGGCCCGCCGTTGCCGCCGCGCTGGTTGGAGTAGATGTACACCGACATCGGCGTGCTGCTGGCGCCGCTGTTCAGCAGGTCCACGAGCACGAAGTCGTCGATGACGGTGGAGAACACCAGCACCGCGCTGGCGAAGATGGCCGGTGTCAGCAGCGGGATGAGCACCCGGCGGATGGTCTGCCACTGGTTGGCGCCCAGGTCGGCCGCTGCTTCCTCGTATTGCTTCCCGATCGTCACCAGCCGGGCCTGCACGATGATCGCGGGCCAGCTCACGTTCCAGGTCACCAGGGCCAGCGTCTCGGCCAGCGTGCCCAGGTGCACGAAGGTGAACAGCGAGGTGAACACGAAGAACATGGCGACGCCGAAGATCAGCTCCGGGATCACGAAGGAGAGGATCATCACGAAGTTGAACGACGCCGCCGTGACCCCGTACCACCGGTTGATCCCCAGCGCGAAGGCGACGCCAAGCGGCACCGCGATCAGGGTCGTGTAGAACGACAGCTTCAAGGTCACCAGCACGGCCGTGCTCAGCGCGGGATTGTGCAGCACGCTGTTGACCGGGTCGCTGAAGTACCACTGCCAGGAGAAACCCTGCCAGACGGCCTGGGACTTGCCGTGGTTGAACGAGAACAGCACCGCCAGCCCGATCGGGACCAGCGACCAGATCAGGTAGAGCCAGGTGAACCCCTCCAGGAACCAGGGGTGGCCCCAGGGGTTGCGGCGCGGCCACCATGCCCGGGACGGGCGGCCCGGCCTGGGCGTGATGGCGGGCGGCTGCTCCGCGGTCGTGGTGGGGGGCGTCGTCGTGGTGGTCGTCATACCGCGTCCTGCGATGTCCGGTTGGTCGCGATCACGTACCAGATCATCGGGATGAGCAGCACGAGCAGAACCATCACCGAGAGCACGGCCCCCTCGCCCTGGAACAGCGGTGTCGAGAGCTGCTGGTTGATGACGTTGCCGAGCATCGAGGTGTTGGTGGCACCGGACATCAGCTGGTTGGTGAAGTAGTCGCCGAGCATGGGCAGCACCGTGATCAGCATCGCCGTCATGATCGGCTGGCGGCTGAGCGGCAGCGTCACCCGCACGAAGGTCCGGGCCCGGCCGAGGCCGAGGTCCCGGCCTGCCTCGATGAGCGCCGGGTCGATCCGGTCAAGCCCGGCGTAGAGCACCAGGATCAGGTACGGGATGTAGCCGTAGACCAGGCCGAGGATCACGGTCACCGACTGCCCGCTGAGCCAGTTGATCGGATGGTTCGCCACGTGCAGGAACATCAGCGCCTTGTTGACATACCCGTTCGTCTGGAGCAGGTCAATCCAGGCGAGCATGCGCATCATGTAGCTGATCCAGAACGGGGCGATCAGCAGGACCAGGAACAGCGCCTTCCTGCGTCCGCCGAATCTGGCCACGAAGTAGGCGGCCGGATACCCGATCAGCAGGCACAGTATCGACGCCACCGCGGTGTACCAGATGGTCCGCAGGATGATCGGGCCGATGAATGCCGAGCTTCCGGCGATGTCCCGCCAGGCGCTCTGCAGGTTGGTGGTGCTCCAGTTGAGCGGGTTCCACACCGCGATCGGCGTGCCGAACAACTGGTTCAGACGGCCGGCCGCGATCGCCAGCACCGTGTAGAAGGGCACGATGAACAGCAACGTGAGCCAGATGATGCCCGGCAGCGCCAGGCATGCCCAGAACAGCCGGTGCGGCTCACGCTCGCGCCGCCGGCCGTCTCTGGTGCTGAGCGTGCTGACGGCCATCCGGCTACACGCCCTTGCTGGCGGCTTGCCAGGCCTGCTCCCAGAGCAGGTTCGTGGTCACCGGGATCTGCAGTTCCATGACGCCGCGCCGGAAGAACGAGGGCAGCACGGCCGTGGACATCAGGCTCGGCGGCAGGATCTGCTCCTTGACCAGGCGCTGCGGGGTGATCTCGTTGAGCGGCTGCATGTACCCGTTCCAGCTGATGTTGGTCAGCGCGTTCTGCACGTCGAGCAGGTAGTTCACGAACAGGTGGGCCAGCACCGGGTTGGTCGCCGTCCGCAGCACCGTGTTCAGGTCATTGCCCACCGGGCCCTTGCCGTCCGGCGGGAACCAGTACCCGACGACCTCGACCGGGACCCCCTTGGGCATGTAGGAGGGTGCCGCCGCCATGTCGCCGGACCAGGCGTGGTGGATCCACACTTGCCCGCTCGGGATCTGGGTGTAGTCGTTGTTGTTGATCTGGACGTTGGTGAGGCTGGCCAGGTTCTGCAGCGCCTGCCCGGAGGCCTGGATCTGGCTGGCGTTGGTGGTGTTGAGATTGAAGATGCCGTTCTTCATCAGGCCGAGGCTGATGCCCTCGCGGTAGTCGTCGAGGATCGCGACCTTGCCCTTGTACTTGGACTGCCAGGGCATCGCCCAAGGGTTCGCCATCTGGTACGGGTTCTCCGGCACGTGGTCCTTCCGCCACGACATGCCGGTCGTGTAGATGGTGTAAGGCACCGTGTACTGCCATTTCCCGTCGTAGAACGGGTTCTGGAAGTCCGGCCAGGCCTGGGTGATGTTCGGGATGTAGCTGTGGTTGAGCGGCTGGATGAACTTCTGCGCGATCAGCGGCCCGAGCACGTCGATCGTGACGCCCATGAACACGTCGAAGTTCACCTGGCCGCTGTGGATCTTGGCCAGCGCCTCGTCCATGGTGTTGAACGTCGAGACCTCGACCTTGCAGTTGTACTTCTTCGCGAAGCTGTTGACGACGGCCTGGTTGATGTATGCGACCCAGTTGTAGATCTTCAGCGTGGCGCCCGTCTCCGGCGTCAGGCCGCTCTTGATGGCGTGGTTGCCCTTGTAGATCGGCCAGGTGACCGGCTTGTTGGGCCGCGGCAGCGGCAGCGCGCCGGACACCGTGCCGGAGGTGCCCGCCGTGCCCGCACTGGAGCACGCGGCCAGCAGTGAGCCCGCACCGCCAAGGAGCAGGCCGGCGCCTGCGCTCTGTTTCAGGAAGCCGCGCCGGGTGACCAGTTCCCGCCGGTCCTCGGTCCAGCCCTCTCGTGGGTGCATCGTGACGTCACCTCTATCCCGGGTAGGTCCTGTGAGTTACGCGTCCCGCCCCGGCCGTTCGTTACATTTGACTGAACAGTCCGTCAATATTACGTACTCCTGTGGAGTTGTCGGAGGCAAGTCCTCCGGGGACAAGATCCGGTCACGGCGCCACCGCGCGGGCGAACACGCCGAAGTTCTCGACCAGCCGGTCGATGTCCGGCTCATCGTGCTGCACCGAGATGAGCCATTGTTCGATCTTGCCCCAGGGCGGGAGGAAGACGCCACCGTTGTGCTGGAACAGCCAGTGGGCGTGACTGTAGCGGTCGTCGATGCCGAGGAAGCCCCGGTAGTCGCGGACCGGCTGGGTGGAGAACACCACGCAGCCCTTGGCGCCCGCGGTCACCACGTGCGCGGCCAGCCCGGTCGCCGCGATCTCGCGCTCGATGCCTTCGGCGGCCCGCCGGGCGAGGGCGTCGATCCGCCCGTAGGCCTCTGGCGTGGCGACCTCGGTGAGCATGGCCCGGGCGGCGGCCATCGCGAGCGGGTTCCCGTTGAACGTGCCCACCATCTCGTAGTCGCCGGCCGCGACGTGCTCCATCACCTCGGCCGTGCCGCCGATCGCGGCGACGGCGACGCCGCCGCCGATCGCCTTGGCCAGGCAGGTGATGTCGGGCACCACGCCGGTCAGCCCGGTGGCCCCGGCCGGGCCCGCGGTCAGGCCGGTCTTGACCTCGTCGAACGTGAGCAGGGCGCCGCGGGAGTGGAGCAGGTCCTTCAGCGCCGCG
Source organism: uncultured Actinomycetes bacterium (assembly GCA_963706115.1). Classification (GTDB taxonomy): domain Bacteria; phylum Actinomycetota; class Actinomycetes; order Streptosporangiales; family Streptosporangiaceae; genus DASXKD01. The sequence goes on from CAVPMG010000022.1 coordinate 29,465, forward strand.
AGGTAGCCGGGCTCGGGGTGGATGATCCCGGCGTTCATCATGATCGGCTCGATGATCATCCCGGCGATCTCGTCCGGGTGCTCGTCCAGCAGCCTGGCGACGCTGTCGGTGTCGTTGAAGCTGGCCACCAGGGTCAGCTTGACGAAGGGGCCGGGGATGCCGGTGCTGGCCGGCACCTGGGCCGGCTTGCCCTCCGGGCCGGCCTCGTCGGCCTCCGGGCCCACCGAGACCTGCACCGAGTCGTGATGGCCGTGGTAGCAGCCCTCGATTTTTATGATCAGGTCGCGCCCTGTGATCGCGCGCATCAGGTGGATCGCGTCCATGGTGGCCTCGGTGCCCGAGTTGCCGAACCGCCACAGGGGCTGCCCGAACCGGGCGGCAAGCTCGCCGGCCACCACCAGGGCGTCCGGTGTGGGCTGGGCGAAATGGGTGCCCTGGGCGACCTGCCGGGTCACCGCCGCCACGATCGCCGGGTGCCCATGCCCGGCCAGCCCCACGCCGTATCCGCCGTGCAGGTCGACGTACTCGTTGCCGTCGACGTCATAGATCTTGGACCCGCGGCCGTGGCTCAGCCAGACCGGCTGCGGCGCGGTGATCTGCCAGTTCGAGGTGACTCCGCCGGCCAGAAATCCGGCCGCTTCCACGGCCATCCGGCGCGATTCCGGCTGGCGTTCGGCGAATATTCTCTCCTGCTCGGCGATGATTTCCGCGAGGTCCGCGGGCAGCCGGACGGTGCTGTCCTGCGTGGTGGACACGGTGGCCCCTTCTATTTGACTGAACATTCAGTCTAAAAGCAGGCGCAGTTCCCTGACAAGGCCCGGAAGGTCGGTCGCCACCGCCTCATCCCGTCGTGCCCCGACCCCGTTGCCGCTGCCCTACCCGCTGGCTGCGCGGGGGTGCGGTGCCCGGCGAACTCAGCCGTTTCGCGGCCGGTAGACGTGCACGACCACCCCGCATTCGAAGCTCCTGGCCTCGACGAGTTCCAGACGCAGCGCCGCGGGCAGGCTGGCGAACAGCGCCTGCCCATGGCCAACGGCTACCGGTTGGATGACCAGGCAGTACTCGTCGATCAGCCCGTGCGCGGCGAGGGCCGCGGCGAAGCTGGCGCCACCGTGGACCATGACGTCCCGCCCTGGTTCGTCCTTGATCGCCGCGATCTCCGCCGCCAGGTCGCCGCTCGCGATCCGGGTGGTCGGCCAGGAGCCCTCGCGCAGCGTCCTGGAGAACACGATCTTGGGGATGTCGTTCATCGGCGCCGCGTACTGGTGCGTCGAGTGCGGCCAGTAGGACGCCATCTCCAGGTAGGTCGTGCGCCCCATGAGGTGGGCCCCGGCCTTGGCCACCCGGTCCAGCTTCCAGCCGACGAGTTCGGCGTCCTCGGGGACGGCCACGCCGGGATGTTCGGCGTCGCTGGCCACGTACCCGTCGAGTGACATGCCCATCTGCAGGATTACTTGCCGCATGTGAGCCTCCGGCTCAGGTTCGGGAACCCTGGACGCGATACCGCAGGTGCGTCACACCCGGCGCGTCGAGCACCCGGGCCAGTTCGAGTTCGATGTGGCCCTGCCCCAGTGTGCCGAACAGCGGCCGGCCGCTGCCCAAAAGAACAGGGACGAGGTGGATCTCCAGTTCGTCGAGCAGCCCTGCCCGCAGCAGCGCCTGCGCCGCGCCGGCGCCGTGCACCATCACGGCGCGGTCGCCGGCGGCGGCCCGGGCCCGCGCGGCGCAGTCTTCGGTGCCGGTGACGAACTGCGCGCTGCCCGGCGGGACATCTCCGTCGTCGATGTGATGGGTGAGGACGAAGATCGGCACGCCGTTATGGTGATCACCCTGCCAGCGCCCGGCCAGCTCGAAGGTGCGGCGGCCGGAGATCAGCGCCCCCGTCGCCATGGCCTCGCGGAACACCTGCCCGTTCGGGCCATCGGACATCCGGTCGTCGAGCCAGTTGAACAGCCTGCCGCCGTCGCGGCCGAGTTCCTGGCCCGCACGGTCGTCCGGTCCGGCGATGAAGCCGTCGAGGGACATCGTCATGTAGAGACGGATCGGTGTGTTGGTCACGGTCCATGCAGACGTGCCGGAGCGGAAAACTCACCGGCCCGCGGGGCGGCAATCCGGCCACCGATCCGCCTTTCTCCGGCGTGCCCGGGCCCGTCTGCATGCGCGGGTACTGTGATCTACCGGTCGGCGATCTACGGTCAGTGCGGATGCGGAGGGACACGGGTGGGCGTTCCCGGGGTGGGGGACTTCGACGATCTGGTCCGCCGGTACCGGCGCGAGCTGCACGTGTACTGCTACCGGATGCTCGGGTCCTTTGATGAGGCCGAGGATCACGTGCAGGAGGTGCTCCTGCACGCCTGGCGCGCCCGGGAGGGCTTCCAGGGCCGGTCGAGCCCGCGGACCTGGCTGTACCGGATCGCCACCAACGCCTGCCTGGACACGCTGCGCCGCGACGCCCGCCGGGCGGTGCCCGCGCCGTCGAGTGCACCGGCCGGCCAGGGGCCTTCGGTCGCCGCGATGCCGTGGGTGCAGCCGTACCCGGACTCGCTGCTGGACGAGATGGCCGCCGGCCAGCCAGGCCCGGAGGCGGTGGCGGTGAGCCGGGAGACGATCTCGCTCGCCTTTCTGGCGGCGATTCAGCTCCTGCCGCCGCGCCAGCGGGCCGTGCTGATCCTGCGCGACGTGGTCGGCTTCCCCGCCGCCGAGGTCGCCGCGCTGCTCGGCACGAGCGTCACCGCGGTCAACAGCGCGCTCCAGCGCGCCCGCGCAACGCTGCGCGATCAGTGGCCGAACGGCCGGCTGGACTGGGCGCCGGCCACCGAGCCCGATTCGGCGCAGCGCCGCCTGCTCCAGCGCTTCATCGACGCGCACGAACAGGCCGACCCGCAGGCGCTGATCGCCCTGCTGGGCCATGACGTACGGCTGGCCATCTCTCCCCAGGTCGGGGAATGGAACGGCCAGCAGGACGTGGGCGATGCGCTCCGCGATGGCATGACCGCGCTCGGCCGGTGGCGGGTGCTGCCGATCATGGCCAACGGGCAGCCGGCCGCGGCCGGGTACCTCCGCCGCCCCGGCGAGACCGCGTTCTTCCCGTTCGTGCTCACCGTGCTGCGCCTCGAAGACGGCCGTCTGGCCGACATCGCCGCCTTCGAGCAGCCATCGATGTTCCCCGCGTTCGGCCTGCCCGCCAGCCTGTGACCGAAGTGGCGACCGGAGCTATCCCTGGGCCGGGCCGGGGAAACTTATCCGGCCCGCCGGGGTATTCCAGGTCATCACGTCGACGCGGTAGAGGCCCTGCCGGACACCGGGGTCGGCGTTGGCCAGCTCGCGGACCTTGTCCAGCGAGCCCTGCTGGAACAGGCCCATGCCGCAGATGTGCTCCTCCTCGGCCGGGCTGTCGCGCACCGGGCCGGCGGCGAGCTGCTGGCCGCTGTTGACCATCCCCACGGTGTAGGCGAGGTGCTCACGGAAGATCCGCTCGATGGTCTCCTCGTCGAACTCCCTGGCCCGGCGGGTACGCCGCAGCAGCACCAGCTCGTAGGTCTCCAGGGTGATGGCCGCCGGGTCCACGCTCATGCCTGGCCGCCTCCTGTTTCCGTTCCGGCTTCCGCGAGGCCGAGCACGGCACCCAGCCGGCCGAGGATGAGCGCCCAGCCGGCGGCGTAGGACCCGCCGGTGTAGCCGCCGGGCAGCGCGCAGTCCTCGCCGAGCTGCTCGTCGGTGAGCGCCTCCCAGCCGCGGTGCTCGACCGTGACCCGGGTCAGCCGGGGTCCCAGCGCGGCGAACATCAGCTCCACCTCGGTCGCCGCCGGGGTCATCGTCCACGTCATCACGAACCGCTGCGGGGGCTCCCAGGCGAGCAGTTCGCCCCAGGTGACCTCGGTGCCGTCGGCCCAGGTCTCGTAGACCCGGCCGCCCCGGCGCCGTTCCACGGTCACCGCGCGAACCCGGTCCTTGCCGGCGGAGAACGGCTGCACCGGCCACCAGGCGCCGATCGTGCGCACGAAGGTGTCGAAGGTGCGCCGCTGCGGGCGCGCGCACCACAACCGATTGCCGCACCGGAGGGCGGCGCAGCGGCGTGACGACGGCCCGGCGGCCGGGCTCTGCCGACTCGGGTGGCTCGGGCGGCGTGACGGCGGCCCGGGTGCGGCCCGGATCACCCAGCGCGGGAGGCATGGTCCTCATCATCGGTGATTCCTTCCTCCGCTTCCACCAGTCGCCTGGCCGCATCCAGCGAGGAGGCCCACATGTCGTCGAGGAACCGGCGCAGCCCGGCCAGCCCGTCCGGCCGGGCCCGGTACAGCCGCCGGGTCCCGTCCCGGCGCTCGCTCAGGAGGCCGGCGCTCCGCAGCACGGTGAGGTGCTGGCTGATCGCGGTCCTGGTCACGTCGAAGGCGGCGGCGATCTCCCCGGCGGCCAGTTCGTCGCTGGCGACCAGGCGAAGGATGGCCCGGCGCCGGGGTTCGGCGAGGGCCTTCAGCGCCTCGTCCGTGGCCCGCTCGGCGGCGTCCGCCCCACCCGCGGCCCGCCCGGCGCCCGCCCCGCCCGCGGCCCGCCCGGCGCCCGCCCCGCCCGCGGCCCGCCCGGCGCCCGCCCCGCCCGCGGCCCGGCGGGCGCCCGCGTCGTCACTGGCCATGACTCATTCCCAGAGCCCGACCTTGTTCCCGTCCGGGTCGGTGAAGATGGCCGTCCGGCCGGCGTCGCCGGGCAGGTCGTGCGGCGGGACCACCATGGTGCCGCCCAGCTTCTCGGCCTGCTCCAGGCACGCCTCCAGGTCCTCGACGCGCATGTAGATCTTGACGCCGGCCTCGCCCGGCTCGTCCGCCTCGCCGATGCCGCCGCCGATGGCGTCCGCACCGGCCTTGGTATCCACGAGCGCGTAGCCGCCGAACGCCGGGTTCGCGTCCGCGGCCCAGCCGAACAGTTCGGTGTAGAACGACCGGGCCCGGGCCGCGTCCGGGCTGATGATCTCGAAGAACGCGACGGGGTTGCCCATGGCCAGCTCCTTCTACGTTAGGGACAGCTAACGTTAGTGACTTCGAACGTTAGTGTCAACTAACAGAGATGCGCCGAACGGCCCGCTGGGCGATCAGCCGCCAGCCAAGCAGGAACAGCCCGAGGAACAGCAGGGAGACCACGATGAACGCCAGCGCGGTGCCCTGGCCGGCCAGCACCCGGAGCGCCTGGCCGAGGGCCACGGTGGCCAGCCAGACGCCGGTGCCGGTGGGCACGAGGGCGAACGGCCGCCGCCACGCCCGGGTTGCCAGTTCGCCGGCGGCCAGCCCGGCCAGGAACGGCCACGACGTGGAAACGATCCCGGCCAGGGTGTCGCCCGCATGGTGGTTCGCCCGGCCGATCACCACGAAGATCAGCACGCAGCAGACGTCGGCGAGAAGGCCGAGGGCGGCACGCATGCGCTCAGCGTAGGCGCCTGCGCCGCCCGGTGAGGCCCACCGCGCTGCACACCACCACGACGGCGAGCGGCACGGCGGCTGCGGCCAGCCGCGGCTCCGCCGAGTGGGCGACGATCCACAGCGAACCGAGGAACACCAGGTAGGCCCCGATGATGAGGGCCCCAGTGGCGCGGGTCATGCCGCTGTAGCGGTAGGCGAACGCCAGCGCGATGAGGGTCAGCACCAGATACCACAGCGCGATCAGATCCGCCTGGCCCGACGGCGCCCCCAGCCCGGTGATCGTGGCGGGCACCAGCAGCCCGGCGGTGACGTTCAGCGCGTTGCTGTTCAGCGTGGTGCTCAGCATGGCGGCGCCGCGCCCCCGCGCCGCGAGGTACACCGCGGCGACCGAGTTGGGCAGGCTGGTGACCGCGGCGAGCACCACCCCGCCGATGATGATCGGCGGGATCGAGAAGTGGGTGCCGAGCCGGGTCGCGGCCTGTTCCATGACCACGCTGGCGGCGACCACGACGACCAGCATCGCGCTGGCCACGGCCACGTCCCTGGCCCGGCCGTGCGCCGGGTGGATGACCTCTTCGAGTTCGGCCTCCTCCTCGGCCACGGCCTCGGCCAGCCACGCCGCCCAGCGCCGGGCCAGCGGGAGGCGGTTCAGCCGGGCCCGGCTGGCCCCGAGCACGATCAGGTAGGGGATCAGTGCGGCGAGCGCGGCCACGAGCGCCGCCCCGGCCGGGACCAGGCCGAGCACCATGACCAGGCAGACCACGGCCATCCAGATCCCGACCACCCCGCCGAGCAGTACCACGTTGCGGTGCAGCGCGATCCGGCCGGCCACCACGGCGCCCAGGCCGAGCAGCGCGGCCAGGTTGAACACGTTGGAGCCGATGATCACCCCGGCGCCGACCTTGTTCTGGTGCATGGTCAGCGCGGTCACCGCGGCGGTGATCTCCGGCGCGTCCCCGGCCAGTGCGGCCAGCACGCCGAGCAGCCCCTCGGACAGACCCAGCCGCTCGCCGATCCGTTCCAGCCGGATCACCAGCACGTAACTGGCGCCGAGGCTGACGGCCGCTCCGCCCAGGAAGATGATCAGGTCGGCGGCGGCTACCACGGGTTACCGGACGGGCCGAAGACCTGGGTTTGCAGCCCGGCCACGGTGACCGAGGTGCCGCAGACCGGCGTCGGCAGCCTGTCCTGTGCCGCCGTCCATAGCGACCAGGCGTACAGCGAGGTGCGCTGGGCCTGCGGGCTGTTGCGGGCGGTGTGCGTGGGCACCCACATGCTGCCCTTGCGCACCCACTGGGCGCCGAATGCGAGGTAGTGCGTCCGGTGGCCGTCGATAAGGAATGTCTGCGGGTATGGCCCGGGAGCGTCGTGGGTGCGGAACCAGTTCGAGAAGTCGATCGCGTTCGTGCTGTCTATATGCACGTTCAGGCCGCTCAGCCAGGACTGGCTGCCGGGGCGGAGCCCGGCGGTGCGGATGGCGCACTGGACCAGCAGGGCCGGCGCGTCCGCGACGCGGACCGCGGCCGGGTTGCTCGCGAAGGTCGGATGCGGCTTCTTCTTCGGCGGCAGCGCGAACCCGCTGCAGCCGGCCAGGGCCACACCGGCCAGGGTGACACCAGCCACGGTCAGGGCAGCCAGCCCGCCCGGGCCCCACCAGATCCCGCCGCGCCTGCCGAGCATCTCGCCCTCTCCTCCGGGCCGTTCCGGCCGCCTTCCGGCCGCAGTGACCGCAGCGTAGCCTGAACCTGCGGGTGGCGAGACCGCGCTCGAGGAAAGGCCAATCCATGGGGTCGCAGGTTTTCTGGCGCCGCGCGCTTGAGGAGCCCGGCTGGATCGCGGCGGTCGAGCCGGACGGTACCGCGCACACCGCCGGGGACCTGCTGGCCCGGGTCAACCAGCTGACCCACGGACTGCGGGAGCGGGGCCTGCGGCCGGGCGACGGGCTGGCCGTCTTGGCGCCCAACGGCATCGCCGCGCTGGAGGTCTACCTCGCTGCGCTGCAGTCCGGGTGGTACCTCACCCCGGTCAACTGGCATTTCACCGTGCCCGAGATCGCCTACATCCTGCGGGACAGCGAGGCGAAGGTGTTCGTCGCGCACGAGCGGTTCGCCGGCGCCGGGGCCGGCGCCGCGGACGAGGCGGGCATCCCGGCCAGCGGGCGGATCTCGTACGGGACGGTGCCCGGGTTCACCCCCGTGGAGCGGGTCCGCGAGGACCGGTCACCGAGGATGCCGGACGACCGGACGGCGGGCACCACGATGCACTACACCTCGGGCACCACCGGCCGGCCCAAGGGCGTGCGCCGCCAGCTATCCGGCCTGAACCCCGATGAGGCCGGCGAACTCTCCTCGCTGCTGCCGCAACTGTTCGGCATCACGCCGGGCCCGCCGAACGTGCACCTGGTCACCTCGCCGCACTACCACACGGCGGTCTCGGTCTTCGGCGGCGCGAGCCTGATGATGGGCCACCGCCTGGTGTACATGGACGGCTGGGACGCCGAGCGCGCACTGGCGCTGGTGGAGCAGCACAAGGTCACCAACACGCACATGGTGCCCACGCACTTCACCCGGCTGCTTGCCCTCCCTGAGGAAACAAGGCAGCGTTACGACATTTCCTCGATGCGCTGGATCCTGCACGCGGCGGCGCCCTGCCCGGTCGGGGTAAAGCGGGCGATGCTGGACTGGTGGGGGCCCCGGGTGTACGAGTACTACGCGGCGACCGAGGGCGGGGGCACGCTGGCCACGCCGGAGGACTGGCTGGCCAAGCCGGGCACGGTGGGCAAGCCGTGGCCGATCAGCGAGGTCATGGTCGCCGGCGAGGACGGGGAGAGGTGCCCGCCGGGGGTGCCGGGCACCGTGTACCTGCGGTCGGACATGACCGACTTCGTCTACAAGGGTGACCCGGCCAAGACCCAGGCCAACCGGCGCAACGGCTTCTTCACCGTCGGCGACATCGGTTACCTGGACGAGGACGGTTACCTGTTCCTCTGCGACCGCAAGGCCGACATGATCATCTCGGGCGGGGCGAACATCTACCCGGCCGAGATCGAGGGCGAGATCATCATGCATCCCCAGGTCGCCGACGTGGCCGTGTTCGGCATCCCGGACGACGACTGGGGCGAGTCCATCGCCGCGGTGGTGCAGCCCGAGGCCGGGGTGGCCCCGGGCCCGGAACTGTCGGCGAGCATCCTGGCTTCCCTGGACGGGCGGCTGGCCCGGATGAAGTGGCCCAAGCGGATCGACTTCATCGAGCAGATGCCCAGGGACCCGAGCGGCAAGCTGCTCAAGCGCCGCCTTAGAGATCCCTACTGGCAGGACCGGGACAAGGCCATCTGACCGGCTACCGGCCCTTGGGTGCCGGCCCGCCCGGCAGGCCGGCCTTGGCATGCCCGGCGCTGAGCGGGGCGGTTCCGCTGGAGGAAAGAACCCGGATGGCGGTGATCCCGGCGTTGTACGCGGTTGAGCTGTTGCTGGTACCGTCTTGACCAGCAGTGATAACTAAAATAGTTGACTGATTTCGCTATGTCGTAACGCCGAGTCAGGTGTGCGGCTGATTCCACCGGGACAGGTCCACCGGCTCACGGTGCTGTCCTGCCTTCCGCCGTCTCCGACAGGGTGTCCAGCAGGCGCTCGACCGCGGGCGGCCCGGGTGGCTCACCGTAGGTCAGCGCCAGCACCTGGCGGCGGGCGCCCGGCAGCGGCTCGGTGCGCACCCCGGGATGACGTGCGGCCCGCAATGCCAGGTCGGGCAGCAGCGCGACGCCCAACCCGGACGCGGCGAGCGCCTGGGCGACCAGGACGTCGTCGGTGGTGAACGCGATCTGCGGGGTGAAGCCGGCCCGCTCACACTGCCAGACCAGGTGGGTGCGGCAGCGTTCGCAGCCGGCGATCCAGCGGTGCTCGGCATAGCTGGCCAGCCGGTTCCCGGCCGTGCGCGGCGGGACCTGGGCCCCGGCCCCGGTGACCAGGTGCACCGGCTCGTCAAGCAGCAGCCTGGCCCGGACCCCCTCCTCGTCCCCCGGCTGCCCCGGCGCCGTCCCGTGCTGCCCGGCCTGCGCCGGCCCCGGCTGGCTGCCGGGCCCCGGCGGCGTTGCCCTGCTGCAGGTAGGAGAACACCAGCGCGACGTCCACCCGCCCGGCCCGTAGCATGCGGAGCGCCCCCTGGGGCTCGGCCTCGGCCAGCAGCAACTCGACGCCGGGGTGCTCGGCGCGCAGCCGGGCGGCGGCCGCGGGCACCATGGCCGCCAGCGCCGAGGGGAAGCCCGCCACCCGGATCCGCTCCTCGCGCTGGCCGACGTGCGCGGCGAGTTCCTGCTCGGCCGCGTCCAGCCTGCCCAGGATCTCCTCGGCCCGGCCCGCCAGCAGGCGGCCGGCGTCGGTGAGCTTGATGCCGCGCCCGGACCGCTCGACCAGTCGCGTCCCGGTCTCCGCCTCCAGCCGGGCCAGGTGATGGCTCACCGAGGGCTGGGCGTAGTTGAGCGACTTGGCGGCCGCGGTCACCGAACCGTGCCTGGCCACCGCGGCGAGCACCCGCAGCCTGGTCACGTCCAGCATGCAGCAATGATAGACCGCTTTGATCAATTTGGTCACTGGCTGTAATCGTACCTATCGACCCTGGTGAGGCGGCTGAACCGGGCGGTTGGCGAGCAACGGGTCGGTGGGCTGGCGCACCGGTTCGCCCGCCTCCCGGCGACGCCGCCAGGCGATCCCGGACAGCGCCTCGAGCACCACCCGGCCCGCCAGATAGGCGGTGATCTCCGCGTGGTCGAACGGCGGCGACACCTCGACCACGTCCATGCCGGCCAGCGGCAGTTCCATCGCGATCCGGCGCACTGCGTCGAGCAACTGCCGCCCGGTCAGGCCGCCCGGCTCCGGGGTGCCGGTCCCCGGGGCCATTCCCGGGTCCACCACGTCGATGTCCACGGACAGGAAGACCGCGTCGCAGTCGTCGGTGGCGATGGAGAACGCCTCGGACAGGCACTCATCCAGCCCGCGCGTCACCACCTCGGTCATCTCGAAGCTGCGCATCCGCTGGCCGGCCATCCAGTCCAGCGTCTCCGGCTCCGGCCAGTACCCGCGCAGGCCGATCTGCAGGAACCGGTCACCGCGCACCGCGCCGGACTCGATCAGCCGGCGCATCGGCGTGCCGTGCCCGTACAGCGAGCCGAACTGGGTGTCGCCGGTGTCGGCGTGGGCGTCGAAGTGGATCAGCGACACCCGGCCCCAGCCCACGTGCCGCGCCGTCCCCGTGGCGTCGGGGAACGTGATCGTGTGGTCGCCGCCGAGTATCACCGGGAACGCGCCGCCTTCGCAGGCCGTCTGGACCGCCCGCTCCAGCCGGGTCAGCGAGGTCTTCGTCTCGCCCGAGGGCATCTCCACGTCACCGGCGTCGGCCACGCGCAGTTCGGCCAGTGGGTCGACGCCGAGGGCGAGGTGCGGGCGGGCGCCGTCGTGCGGCAGGTAGTCGGTGCAGCGGATGGCCTGCGGGCCGAACCGGGCACCCGGCCGGTGTGACGTGCCGCCGTCGAACGGCGCGCCGATGATCAGGACCTCCGCGCCCGCCCAGGAGTCGCGGTCGGCCAGGTCGGCCCGGGGGACCCCGAGGAAGGTGACGTCCGGTCCGTACATCCCGCCGAGCCGTGCCATCGTGCGCCTCCCCGGTTCCATGATCAGCGTCGAGGCCAGTATGCCCCGGCCGGCGGCGCGCGGCTTTCGTTCCTACGTCACGTGGCCGCCCCCGCTGCCCAGGGGCGGCCACGCGGCTGGAGACGTCAGTGCGTTGCCGCGCGATACACCCACGCGCCGTCGGCGGCGTAGCCGAAGCGGAACCCGGTCTTGGCCAGGTAGGCGAGGACGGCGGGGGACCGCTGCCAGACGATGACCCAGCCGATGTCCATCCGGCGCACATCGGCGCGCGCGGCCGCGACCAGTGCCGGGTAGCTGTGCAGCCCGGTGACCGACTCGGCCAGGCCGCGCGGCTGACCCTGGGCGCTCAGCAGGCCCGCGTAGAACGCGTTCCGCCGGACCGACATCAGCGTCTTCTCCGGCAGCCGGGACAGGTAGCCCACCGCGCGCGGGTGCCCGTCGGCGGTCGCCAGCACCTGCGCCTCGGGATCGAACTTGCCGCCCTCCCGGGTCAGCGGCACCCCGCCGCGGACGCCGAACGGCACGTCCACGACGATCGATCCCGAGTGGTCCGCGGCGATGGGTCGGTCCAGGGCTGGCAGGGCCGTGGGCATCGTGGGGACGGCGGGGTTGCCCGCCCAGCCGGCCTCCACGGCGGCGGCGACGAGCACCGGGATCAGCAGCACGGCGGCCCGGCGGCGCAGCCACTCGACCGCCGCACCGGCGAGCAGCGCGGCGGGCAGCACCCCGAGCATGGTGAGCCGCCCGGCTTCGCGGAACCCGGCCATCCCGGGGATCTGCACGAACCAGGTGAACGGCATGATGCCGGACAGCCGCACCCCGTGCCAGTTCTGCGCGAACGGCATGTAGGTGTGGGAGCCGATCTTCAGCACCGATCCCAGCGCCAGCGCGGCGCTGGCGAGCCACAGTGCCGCGAGCTGCCAGGCGCTGCGCCGCCGCCAGGAGATCACCAGCCCTACGACCGCCAGTACGGAGAGCACAAGGCCGAACGTCAGCACGCCGTCCAGGGTGTGCCCGCGGTAGCTGATCGGTTTCAGCCAGGTCAGGCCCAGCCGGACCGCACGCGGAGAGACGCCGAACAGGCTGGGGAACTCGGTGCCCGAGTACACGTAGTCGCTGGCCACCGTGCCGGCCGGGATGGTGGCGCCGCCGGACAGGGTCTGCGCCACCATGGCCGCGATCTGCGGGCTGGCCACCAGCAGGGACACCACGATGGCGGTCGCGGCCGCCGCCGCCCGCTCCCGCCAGGCACGGCTGACCAGCCACGGCACCAGGGCCGCCAGCACCACGATGAGCACGAGGACGAACGACTGCTGATCGGTGAGCAGGCTGGCGCCGAGCACCAGGCCGAGGATCACCGCCTGCTTGCCCCGCCCGCCTCCCCTTCCCCCTGCACTGCGGCGCAGCCGCACCGCCGCTTCCAGCGCCAGCGGCAGGAACACCGCCCCGGCGGCCAGGTTGAGCTGGTACCAGGCATGCCAGGCCATGATGGAGGACAGCCCGTAGAACGCGCCGGCGAAGACCGCGCCGGTCTGCGTGGGCAGCCACAGCCGCGCCACCCGGTAGGCGGCGTAGCACATCAGCCCCGGGGTGAGGATCGACAGCAGGTTGTAGGAGGCGCTCGGCCCGAACAGCACCGTGACCGGCATCATCGCTGCGCCCTCGAGGGGCATCAGGGCGTGGTAGCCGAGCTGGACCCCGGCCGGCGCGACGATCGACCTGGTGTACCAGGGGTTGGCCAGGTGCTCCACGGCGTGGGCCATCCACCAGAAGTCCCAGACGTAGACGCCCGCGTCCCTGGTGGCCTGGAGCTTGCCGTCCACCAGGTAGGTCGCCCGCGGCCAGGTCACCGCGATGCCCACGGTCACGTAGCAGGCCAGCAGCGCCAGGTGCCGCCCGGCGGGGCCGGTGGCCAGCGCCCGGCCCGGGGCGCGAACCAGCCGCCGCCAGTCCGGGCGCCGGGCAGGCGGCGAAGCCGCCGGTGCGCCGGGACCGGGGGGCGCCGTACGGGGTGCCGGCGGCTTCGCCGTGATCGTGGCCGTCCTGCCGGGTGCGCTGCGGACGCCTGCCCTGGTACCCCACCCGCCTCCCCTTCCCCCTTCTCCGGCCAGCGCACCGCCGTCCGGTTCGCCCGCCTCTCCCCGCTCATCCGTTGCTACGCCGGGCGCGTCGTTCCCGTGCCCCTCACCGCCTGTTCCCTGCACCGCTCACCGCTCTCACGCGTGATGGGCACGCATGACGCGCAGGTATCTCCTCAGAGCGGACCCGGTGTCCCCGCGACTGCAACGCCCAGCCTTAGCACCTGAATCGAGCCTGCCACGGGGAGTGACATGATCTGATCACGAAAGTGGCATTATCCAGCATAGGTACGTCAATGCCTCGGCAATATGCACGCTGAGTAACGTGCTAGTTTGCGCAGATGGGCCGAGATGAGGTGCGCGACGGGGTGTCATTGACCAACCTCGACCAGCCGCTTTTCGACGGTGCCGGGGCTGACAAGCGGGACCTCGTGGACTACCTGGACGCGGTCCACGAACTTCTCATCGGGGAGCTGCGCGACCGGCCGCTGTCGGTCATCCGGGTGATTCGCGGGCAGGCGCCCTTCATGCAGAAAAACGTGCCGAAATACACGCCGGAATGGGTCCCGACGGTTCCGGTCTGGGCGGAGGCGTCCAAGCGCGAGGTGACCTACGCCCTGTGCAACGACCGCCGGACGCTGCTGTGGTTCGCGAACCAGCGTGCCGTGGAATACCACCCGACGCTGGCCCTGGCCGGGCACATGGACCACCCGACCTATCTCATCCTCGACATCGACCCGCCGGAAGGCGGCGCGTTCGGCGTGGTGGTCCGCGCTGCCCACCTGGTGCGCGAGGCCCTGGCCGGAGCGGGCCTGGCCGGTGCGGTCAAGACCAGCGGGGCCAAGGGCGTGCACGTGTTCGTGCCGGTGGCGCCGCAGGCGACGAGCGAGGAGGTGGCCGCCGCGACCCGCGCGATCGCCGCGCGCGCCGAACGGCTGGACCCGGCGCTGGCCACCACGGCGTTCATCAAGGAAGACCGCGAGGGCAAGGTGTTCCTCGACTCGACCAGGGCGGGCGGTGCGACCGTGGCGGCCGCCTACAGCCCGCGGGTGCGGCCCGGCGCGCCGGTCTCGTTCCCGGTGCCGTGGGACGAACTCGACCGGGTCACGCCCGGCGACTTCACCGTGCGCACCGCGCCGCCGCTGCTTGCGGGCAGTGCGCCCTGGGCGGGGCAGATGCCCGGCCCGCAGTCGCTCAGCGCGGAACTGATCGAGGAGGGCCGGGCGATCCCGATAGCCCGGGTCCAGGCCATGCACGAGGGCAAGCGCCGTGCCCGGGCCCGCCGCACCGAAGGCGGCGCCTGACCCTGCGGTGTTTACTGCGCGGTGCGCTGGGGCGGGGCAACCGTCCGCCGATGTGAGGCGAGGGCCTGGTGGAAGTCAGCGCCGCCGTGGGGCTGCGGGTCGGCGTGGACGAGCGCGGCGGACAGCCGGGGGATCGCATGCAGCAGGTTGTGTTCGGCGGCAACGGTGATCTGGTGGGCCTGGACGGCGGTGATGGCTGGATCGATGACGACCTCACATTCGGCGCGCAGGTTGTGGCCGATCCAGCGCATCCGGACCTGCCCGATATCGAGAACCCCCGCAGTGTCGCGCAGGGTGTGCGCCGCCTGGCCGACAAGCGCGGGGTCGACGGCGTCCATCAGCCGCCGGTAGATCTCCCGGGCGGCCTGGCGCAAAACGGCCACGATGGCCACGGTGATGACCAGGCCGACAACGGGGTCGGCCCAGTCCCAGCCCAGCGCCACACCGCCCGCGCCGAGCAAGACGGCCAGCGAGGTGAGCCCGTCGGTGCGGGCATGCAGCCCATCGGCGACCAGCGCGGCGGAGCCGATCTGGCGGCCGGTGCGGATGCGGTAGGTGGCGACCAGTTCGTTGCCCGCGAAGCCGATCAGCGCGGCGGCGGCGACCGCCGGCAGGTTCGTCACGTGCTGGGGGTGCAGCAGGCGGGTGATGGCCGCATAGGCGGCCAGCGCGGAGGACGCGGCGATGAAGGCCACGATGGCGATCCCGGCCAGGTCCTCGGCACGGCCATACCCGTAGGTGTAGCGGCGGGTCGGCGGGCGCCGGCCGATGACGAACGCCACTCCCAAGGGGACGGCGGTCAGCGCGTCGGCGGCGTTGTGCAAGGTGTCGCCCAGCAGCGCCACCGACCCGGACAGGGCCACCACGGCGGCCTGGATCAGCGCGGTGACGCCGAGGACGGCCAGCGAGATCCACAGCGTCCGCATGCCCTGCCTGCTGGCTTCCATGACCGCGTCAATCTGGTCGGCGGCCTCATGCGAATGCGGGCGCAACAGCTGCCGCACCCGGCCAGCCAGCCCAGATCCTGGTTCCGGATGCGCATGCGCATGCTCGTGGCCGTGGTCATGGCCGTGCGGAGAAGAATGCGGGTCGCTCACGACCCACAGCATGCCGGGCTAACGGGGTCCGGTGAAGGGCCAGATCGACGGGCGGGGGAGCTTGGCCGGCGTCTTGAAGTGCGGCGGGGCGCCGAGATCGAGGAAGTCGGTCAGCGGGTTCGCCGCCGCGTCACGCCGGGTCAGCGCCGGCAGGTTCCACTTGTGCTCGATCGTCGCCAGGACCGAGGTGTGGTCGTAGACCACCGACGAGACGTGGCCAGGCTTGGCGAACGGGGAGGCGACCAGGCACGGAACACGGAACCCGTACCGGTCATAGCCGCCGGGCTCGTCCGGGGGCACGTGGATGTCCGGCGGGATGTCGTCCGGGGTGACCGCCGCCGGCGGCGGCACGTGGTCATAGAACCCGCCGCCCTCGTCAAAGATGATGACGAAGAGCATGCTCTGCCACTGTGGCCCGGCCGTGGCCGCGTCGAACAGGCTGGCGGTTTCCGCCTCGCCGATCTGGACGTCCTGGAACTCCCCCTCGGAGGCGAGCAGCACCTCGGTGGTGAGCAGCGAGACCGGGGGCAGCTTGCCGTCGCGGCAGTCGTCGTAGAAGTCGCCGATGTCGTGCAGGTGATCGCGGTACTTGATCAGGTTCCGCGGCCACAGGCCGACCTCGGGGACCTCCACGAAGTAGTTGGCCCAGCCGATGTTGTGCGCGTCGAGCAGGTCCCAGATCAGCCCGGTGGCCGGCGGCTTCGTAAACGGGTTGGGAATGGAGGTGGACACCAGCCCGGCCGCCGTGGCCGCCTGGAGGAACCGGCGGTTGGGGAAGGTCTGCGCCAGGACCGAGGAGAAGAAGCGGTCCCCGAGGCCGTAGCTGCGGGCGAAGCCGTAGTACCAGGGCAGGTCCGTCCCGTCGAAGTAACCCATCGGATCGGCGCTCTTGGTGGTGGTGACGAACCCGTCCATCGCACCGTTGTTCCACTGCTTGTGCGAGTCGTTCCAGGTCTGGTTCACGTGGAAGGACGGGTTGAACGGCAGGCCGAGGTGGTGCACCTTCACCTGGTTCCCGTGACCGTCCGGGTTGCTGTTCTGCGGCGTGCCGTCGGGGCCGAGGGTGAAGCCGTCCCCCCGGTCGAGCATGCCGAAATAGTTGTCGTAGGAATGGTTCTCTTTCATCAAGATCACGATGTGATCGATGCCGGGCAGGCTGTCGGTACCGGCCGGCCGGTCCGGGAACGGAAGTGACCCTGGTTCGCGCATGCGCCCACCGTAGCCGGGTCCCGGTCCGCCGGAGCGTTATCGGGTAGTAACGCACATTGGTCATCAGGGCTCATCACGGCTAGCCAGGGATGCGTTGTGCCCGGCGCCGCTGCGCTTGCCGCCAGCGGCGCCGGGCACGCCCTCCTCGCCGAGGCCCGGCCGGGGCCCGGGAATCGTGAGCCCGCCCGCCTACTACCCGCCGGTCCGGGTCAGGGCCAGGCCGTCGGCCAGGGGCTCGTCCTCGGGCAGGGAGGTCTTCGGCAGCACCCGGGCCAGCGGTCCCGGCAGCCACCAGTTCGCCTTGCCGAGCAGTTCCATGACCGCCGGCACCAGCACCATGCGCACCAGGGTGGCGTCGATGAGCACGGCCACCGCCAGGCCCAGGCCGATCTGCTTCACCGAGACCTGCCCGCCGGCCACGAAGGACAGGAACACCACGATCATGATCGCCGCGGCCGCGGTGATCACCCGCGCGGTGCGGGCCAGTCCGTGCGCCACCGAGGCGGCGTTGTCGCCGGTGGCGTCGTAGGACTCACGGATCCGCGAGAGCAGGAACACCTCGTAGTCCATGGACAGGCCGAACAGGATCACGAACAGGAACATCGGCACCCAGGTGGTCACCGGCACGTTCTCCGGGAAGCCGAACGCCTGGTGCAGCCAGCCGTCCTGGGAGATGAGGACCAGCACGCCGTACGCGGCGCTGATCGACAGCAGGTTCATCACCGCGGCCTTGATCGCGATGGTGACCGACCGGAACATCACAGTAAGCAGCAGCATCGAGACAACTACCACCACCGCGATCAGCCACGGCAGCCGCTGGCTGACCAGGTTGGCGAAGGACACGCCGCCCGCGTTCGGCCCGGTGAGATAGGCGCGGATGCCGGTGCCGGCCGTGGCGCTAGGGATCACGCCGGTGCGCAGGTGGTTCACCAGCGCGTTGGTGGCCGTGTCCTGCTCACCGGTGGTGGGGTAGGCGACGAGCATGGCGGCCTTACCGTCCGCGCTGCGCACCACGGGGGTGACCTCGGCCACGCCGGGGGTGTGGCCGATCGCGGCGGCCAGGCGGGCGGTGCTGGCGTCCGGCGTCGGCAGCGCGGCGGCGACGATCACCGGGGCGTCGAAGCCGGGGCCGAAGCCGCGCGCCATGGTGGCGTAGCTCGCGTACCCCATGGTCCCCCTGGCCTGGGAGGACTCGTCGGGGAAGTTCAGCTTCATGCCGAGGGCGGGCGCGGCGAGCGCCAGGATGATGCCGGTGGACACGACCGTCGCGAGCACCGGCCGGCGCTGGATGACGCCTGCCCAGCGTTGCGCAGCGGGAATTTTTGCCGGACGATCGGCCGTGGCCGACCGGTTCCGCCGCCAGAACAGCAGCCTCGATCGCTTGGCCAGGCGGGTGCCGGAGAACCCGAGCAGCGCGGGCAGCAGGGTCAGCGAGCCGAGCAGGACCATGGCCACCGTGGCGGCCGCCGCGACCGCGACGCCGTTCAGCAGCGGCTGACGCAGCACGAGCAGGCCCATCATGCCGATCACGACCGTACTCCCCGCGATCACCACGGTGCGCCCCGCGGTGCGCATCGCCATCACCGCGGCGTCCTCCGGGGGGCGCCCGGCGAACAGGCCCTCCCGGTAGCGGGTGACGATGAAAAGCGCGTAGTCCACGCCGACCCCGAGGCCGATCATGGCCGCGATGATGGGAGAGAAGGACGGGGCGGGGAAGATGTGCCCGAGCAGCGCGATCACCGACAGGCCGGCGCCGATGCCGAGCACCGCGGTCGCGATCGGCAGGCCCATGGCCAGGAACGAGCCGAACGCGATCAGCAGCACCACCGCGGCGGCGGCGATACCGATGCCGTCGCTGGGCCCCCCGTAGGGCGTCTCGGCCAGATCCACCACGTCACCACCGAGGCTGAACGTGATTCCGTTCCCGGAGGCCGTCGTAGCGTCATGCATCAGCGCCTCCGCCTCGGCGTTGCTGATGCTTGTGGACGGGACGCCGAACTGCACGGTGGCAAACGCGATGTGGCCGTCCCTGGACAGGTGGCCCGGCGTCCGGTACGGGTCGGTGACCGAGGTGACGTGCACGGCATGGGCGAACGGCGCCAGCGCCGCCTCGATCCTGGCCCGGGTTGCCGGGTCGGACAGCGGGGCCTTGGAGTCGATCGCCAGCGTGAGGGTGTCGCCTGAGGCGTGCGGGAAGTGCTTGTTCAGCAGCGTCTGCCCCGGGTCGCTGCCGCTGAAGTTGTCCTGCGCCGGGGCGCCGAACCTGGTCCACAGGGTGATGAGGCAGGCCACGCCGGCCAGCCAGACGAAGAGCGTGATCCACCGGTGCCGGTAGCACGCGCGGCCGAGCAGGCCGATCGGCCCCGGACCGGGGTCACGGTGAGGGGCGTGAGTTGCGTATGACATGGGGGTCTCCCACGAGCCGGAGGAGTTGCTGTCGCATTCGATGCTCGCGGGATCGGGCCGCCGGATCGTCGTACGCAGGAAGGCACTTCGCCGGCCGGGTACTCGCCGGGAGTACTTCGCCCGTAGTAGGCAGTGGCCCGGGCCGGGGGCCCGGGCCACTGCTACCCAGGCCTGCCCGGCCCGGGTCATGCACTGATCAGCTGGTGTTGACCGCCGTGTCGTCAACGACGAACGAGGTCTGCAATGAGGAGTCCTCGGTGCCGGTGAACTTCAGGGTGACGGTCTGGCCGGCGAAGCTGCCCAGCGAGTAGCTGTGCTGCTGGTAGCCGGTGGCGTGGTTGAGGTTGGAGAACGTCGCGATCGTGGTGCCGTTGGCCGTGATGGTCAGCTTGTCGAATTGAGTCGTCGTGGTCCGTTCGG
Source organism: uncultured Actinomycetes bacterium (assembly GCA_963706115.1). Taxonomy (GTDB): domain Bacteria; phylum Actinomycetota; class Actinomycetes; order Streptosporangiales; family Streptosporangiaceae; genus DASXKD01. The sequence goes on from CAVPMG010000022.1 coordinate 49,035, forward strand.
CCGTGTCGATGTGCAGCCAGAAGCTGAACGTGGTGCCCGTGCAGGCCGCCGGGATCGTCACGGACTGGGACAGGGTGTCGGTGTGGGTGGTGCCGTAACCGTCGAGCCACGCGTCCCACGTGCCGGTGTGCGCCGTCTCGCCCGCGCCGTTCGGGTCGATGACGCCGGCGGTGGAGGTCCACGGTGCGGCGGAACCGGTCTCGAAGCCCGGGTTGCCGAGCAGTTGCGACGCGGTGCAGCCGCCGCTGGAGTTGATCGTCCAGGTGAAGCTGGCCGAACCGGACGCGTTGGTCGTGTCCTTGGCGGTCACCGTGACCGACGAGGTGCCGGCCGTGGTCGGGGTGCCGGAGATCAGGCCGGTGGCGGAGTTGATGGACAGCCCGGCCGGCAGCCCGGTGGCGCTGTAGGTGAGCGTCTGGCCGGAGGCCGAGTCGGTGGCGTGGATCTGCAGGCTGACCGCGGTGCCCACGGTGCCGGTCTGGTTACCGGGGTTGGTCACCGTGACCGTGTTGCCGCCCGCCGGGTTGATCGTCCAGGTGAAGCTGGCCGAACCGGACGCGTTGGTCGTGTCCTTGGCGGTCACCGTGACCGACGAGGTGCCGGCCGTGGTCGGGGTGCCGGAGATCAGGCCGGTGGCGGAGTTGATGGACAGCCCGGCCGGCAGCCCGGTGGCGCTGTAGGTGAGCGTCTGGCCGGAGGCCGAGTCGGTGGCGTGGATCTGCAGGCTGACCGCGGTGCCCACGGTGCCGGTCTGGTTACCGGGGTTGGTCACCGTGACCGTGTTGCCGCCGGGGTTGGTGACGATCGCGTGGCTGGCCTCACAGGTGCCCGCGCCGCTGTTGCCGTCGTTGGCCCAGGTGGTCTGCATGGCGAAGGTGCCGTGCGCGGTGCTCAGGTCGAACGACCCGCCGGCGGTGCCGGGGGTGATCCAGGCGCACTTGTCGCCATTCTCTTCGCCGCTGGAGTCGGTCCAGCCGCCGGGCGGGTTCTGGTCGGTGATCGTCTCGGCGTACTCGTGGCCGTTGACGATGGACACGCCGTCCAGGGTGCCGTTGCTGTTGACGAAGTCCTGCCCGCAGGAGGCGCCGACGTCGGTGATGTAGGGGCTGTTGGTGAACGCGATGTCGCCGTACGGGGAGCTGACCGCACCGCCGCTCAGCGTGGTGTCACCGTTCCAGTCGTGCCAGGCGCAGAAGTTCCCGCCCGCGGTGTTGAACCCGTCGGGATGGGTACCGTGCGGGGACACGATGACGTACTGGGCGGTCCTGTTCGAAGCGGCGGTGGTGTTGCCGAAGTGGGTGGCCGCGTTGACCGCTTCCACGCCGAGCTGGTGGCCGGTGGCCTGGCTGGGCGAGGCGGTGCTCTCGTCCACCCACACGCCGGCGAGCACGCCGCCGGTGGGGTAGGCCACGTGCTGGGTGTTGCTCGCCGGGCAGCTCTGCGCGTTCACCGCGACGCCGTCGCAGTACTGGGTCATCACGCCCGACCACAGCTCACCGCCGGTGCCCAGGCCCTTGTACAGCTCCTGCTGGTAGGGCGCCTGGCCGGACGGGTCACCGGACAGGGTGATGTCGCCGTTGCTGTTGGTGCTCTGAGTGCCCCACTGCGAGCCGTAGAAGACCATGTAGACGCGCTCCGGGCCGGTGGTGACGCCGATCCCGTCGATCCCGCCGCCGTAGTTCAGGTCATTGGCGGACGCGTTCCGTGGGTGATTGCGGTCCCACCGGAACATTTTCTTCTGCTGCGGGATGGTCGGCACCACTCCGTGGCGGTAGGCGTGGTGGTAGGCCGGAGAATACGGGTTGACGACTCGGTTGGGCGCCTGGTGCGGGGAAGCTTGTGCTCCTCCAGTTAAGGCCGCCTGCATTCCGGCGGTCAGGGCCACGGCCGTGAACGCGGCGGCACTGCCGCGAATGGCCCATCTGCGGATCGGGGTGCGAGATCTCATTTTGCGCCTCCTACAGGGAAAGAGAGGTCGGCGCTGCCTGGGTAAGGCACCGCCCGAGGAGGCACCGCTGAGTAGCGTGCCTGCGCGAAACATAACCAGCCAGTAATAAGGCGTCAATATACGTAACTGAGCGTCAAGAGATAGGTGAGGATAAATCTGGATTAAACAGACATTAACCGGTGATGCGGCTCCGCTCCGCAGCGACGGAAATGGCGATCGCTGATTTTCCCGCTGACGCGTGGTCACGGGAACCGTCACCAGCGGTGTCGCGTCTAAGCCCTGAACAGGTGAAAATTACACCGGAAGGAGTCAGCGATGCGCAGCGTGTCGGTCCTCGTGGCGGTGGCTGTCGGCGCCATGGTGCTGGCCTCCGGCTGTGGCCAGCAGCACGCGGGCACCCCGGCGGGCCCGCCGCTGTCCACATCGGCATCCGCGGCCCCAAGGCCGTCCCCCGTGCCCGGCGACCCGGTTGCCGCCTCCTGCGGCACGCCGCCCCGCCAATCTCCCTGATCAACATCACTTACGCCGACAACGGCCGGACACTGTGCATCCGGCCAGGTACCGCCGTCCAGGTGTACCTGAAGGGTGCCGCGACAGCAGTGGTCGCCCATCCACACCAGCAACGAGGCTGTGCTGGCGCCGCGCGCCAACGGACGGTTGATGGTGATGGTCGGGGTGACCGGGGCGTCGTTCCTGGCCGTTCACCGGGGCATCGCCACGATTTCCTCGTTCGGGCGGCCGTGCGGGCCTGACGCGACACCAGGAAATGCCGCCGCGCCCGGCGGGGTCATGGAGTGCGGCGTAATCATC